>CAWKLT010000001.1:0-63871 GCA_963850555.1 uncultured Chloroflexia bacterium
ATGTGGGACGAGATCCGCGGCCTGCGCGAAGCGGGCTCGACGGTCTTCCTGACGACCCACTACCTCGAGGAGGCGGATGCCCTGGCCGACCGGCTGGCGATCATCGACCACGGTCAGATCGTCGCCCAGGGAACCGCCGATGAGCTCAAGCGCGAGATCGCCGGCGACGTCATCACGATCGGCGTCGACGGCGCCGTCGAGCACGTCCTGCAGGCCGTTCGCGACCAGCCGTTCGTGCGCGAGGCGAGCCACGAGAACGATCTCGTCCGGCTCTACGTCGACCAGGGCGACGTCGCGGTACCGGACCTGATCCGCGTGCTCGACGGTGCCGGGCTCCGCGCCCAGTCCCTGACCCTGACCCGCCCCAGCCTCGACGACGTGTTCCTCCGCCAGACCGGCCGATCGCTCCGCGAGGAGCCGGCCGCCTGAGGCGGCTCGAAGCCCACACCACATCGAAGGGAGACCGACCGTGAAGGTCCTGCGAGACACCTGGCTCATGTACCGACGCTCACTCATCCTGACCCTGCGCCAGCCGGTGTGGGTCGCGATGGGCCTCTTCCAGCCCATCCTCTATCTGCTCCTGTTCGCGCCGCTCCTCGAGGGCGCGACCTCCAACGCCGGCGCTACCAGCAGCGCGTTCAACTGGTTCATCCCCGGCCTGCTCATCCTGACGGCATTCTTTGCCGCGGCCTTCGCCGGTTTCGGCCTGGTCGCCGAGATCCGGTACGGCGTCGTCGAGCGGATGCGGGTGACTCCGATGAGCCGCTTCGCGATGCTGGCCGGTCGATCGCTTCGGGACGTCACGATCCTGCTCGCCCAGTCGACACTGCTGATCCTCGTGGCCATCCCGTTCGGCCTGGAGATCGATCCTGCCGGGGCGGTCCTGACTCTCGGCATGGTCGCGCTCGTCGGGCTGACGTTCTCGCTGCTCTCGTACACGCTCGGGCTCGTCTTCAAGAGCGAGGAGGCGTTGGCGCCCGTCGCGCAGGCCGTCTCCCTGCCTCTGCTCCTGCTGTCCGGGATCATGCTGCCGATGGCGCTCGCGCCGGACTGGCTGCAGACCCTCTCGACGCTCAACCCGCTGACCCACGCGGTGGATGCGGCGCGGGCGCTGTTCAACGGCCTGTGGGGCGACCCGCAGATCGTCGTCGGCTCGGTGGTCATGGGCACGCTCGCGTTGCTCTCGCTGTGGGTCGCGTCACGCGCCTTCGCGCGGACCAACGCCTGACGCGATCGAACACTGCGCCGGTCGCGTTCGTCGGCCCGGGCCTCTTCGGGGGTCCGGGCCGACGTTCGTCCCGAGCGGTCGCCCGGGCCTGGCCGTCCTACAATCCGCGGCATGACCGATCGACCGCTCAAGGTGCTGATCGCCAAGCCCGGATTGGACGGCCACGATCGCGGGGCCAAGGTGCTCGCGCGCGGGCTGCGCGACGAGGGGTTCGAGGTCGTCTACACCGGCCTTCGCCAGACACCCGAGATGGTCGCCACCGCCGCGCTCCAGGAGGACGTCGACGTGGTCGGCCTGTCGATCCTGTCGGGTGCGCACATGACGCTCGTGCCTCGCATCACGAAGCTGCTGGCGGAATCCGGCCTCGGCGATGTGCTGGTCACGGTCGGCGGGATCATCCCCGACGACGACGTCCAGCCCCTGCGCGACGCCGGGGTCGCCGCGGTGTTCGGGCCGGGCACGACGATCGCCGCCGTCGCGGAGTTCCTGCGCGCCAACGCACGGCCGCGCGACTAGGGTGGGGGAGGACGCCACTCCCCAGGTCTCGAGCCGGGCGACGGAGCTGGCCGATGCGGCGATGGCCGGCGACCGCGGAGCGCTGGCCAGGCTCCTGACCGCCGTCGAGAACCGGACGCCACTCGCCGAAGCGGCGCTGCGGCGTCTGTATCCGGTCGCCGGCAAGGCCCACCTCGTCGGAATCACCGGGCCGCCCGGCTCGGGCAAGTCCACGCTCGTGGCCGCGTTGATCGGCGTGGTCCGGGCGGCAGGACGGGCCGTTGCCGTCGTGGCAGTCGATCCGTCCTCGCCGATCACCGGTGGCGCGCTGCTCGGCGATCGCGTGCGGATGCAGTCCTATGCCGGCGATGGGGATGTCTTCATCCGCTCGATGGCGTCGCGCGGTCACGCCGGCGGCCTCGCCTCGACGACGACGACCGCGGCCGCGGTGCTCGATGCGGCCGGGTTCGATCTCGTGCTCATCGAGACGGTCGGGACCGGCCAGAGCGAGGTCGAGGTCGCCGCGGCAGCCGACACGACCGTGGTCCTCGAGGCCCCCGAGATGGGCGACGAGGTCCAGGCGATCAAGGCCGGCCTGCTCGAGGTCGCGGACCTGGTCGTCGTGAACAAGGGCGACAAGCCCGGGGCGTTGCGGACCGCTGCGCAGCTGCGCGCGATGCTCGTCCCGACCGTCGCGCGGACGCCCACCGATCGGCCGACACCGAAGCGCCCCGAGGTCATGGTCACCACCGCCTCGACGGGCGAAGGCGTGCCCGAGCTCCTGGCGGCGCTGGACCGGCACCGGACGACCGGCCGCGCGGACGAGAGCGGTGGCGCGCGGCGGACCCGGGCGGAGGCGCAGGTCTGGGCGATCCTGGGCGAGCGGCTGCGCGCGTCGTTGGTCGCACCGGAACGCTCTGCGAGCACGGAGGCCATCCTCGAGGACGTCGCAGCCCATCGGCTCGACCCGTATGCCGCGGCCGACCGGCTGCTCAAGGAGCTCGGGGCCGGATGACCTCGGCGCCGCGGCTCTTCACGCCGGCGTTCGCCGCGCTGTTCGCGGCCGCGCTCGTGTTCTTCACGTCCGGCAACGTCGTGTTGCCCGTGGCCTCCCGGTTCGCCGCCGGCCCGCTGCACGCCGACGCGACCGGCGTCGGCATCTCGATCGGCGCGTTCGCGATCGCGGCCCTCGCCCTGCGTCCGGTCGTCGGCTGGGCCTCGGATCGTTTCGGCCGGCGGCCGCTGCTCGTGCTCGGCGGGCTGCTGACCGTCGTCGCGATGCTGTTCCACCTGGTCGCCACGACGTTGCCGTTGTTCGTGGTCGCTCGGTCGCTGCTCGGGATCGCCGAGGCCTTCTTCTTCGTGGCGCTCCTCGCGGCGGTCAGCGACCTCGCGCCGCCGGAGCGTCGCGGCGAGGCGATCAACATCGGCTCGCTGGCGGTCTACCTTGGCCTGGCCTTCGGTCCGTTCCTCGGCGAGACGATCCTCGGCTTGGCCGGCTTCAACGCGGTGTGGCTCGCCGCCGCGGCGATGGCGGTCGTCGCGACCCTGTTGACGCTCCTCGTGCCGGAGACCGCGCCCGGCACGCTGCGGCAGCGCGAGACCGGCGAACGACCACCACGCACGCCGCTCATCCATCCCGCCGGCTTCCTGCCGGGCTTCCTGATCATGACCGGCACCTGGGGCATGGCGGCGTACTTCGCCTTCCTTCCGCTCTATACGACCGAGCTCGGGATGGGCGGCGCCGGGATACCGTTCGCGATGTACGCGCTCATCGTGGTCGTGCTCCGGATCGTCTTTGCGAAGCTCCCCGACCAGATCGGCGCGTCTCGCCTGTCGGGGGTCGCGCTGGTGGGATCCGCCATCGGGCTCGGTGTGCTCGGTCTGGTCGGCAGTCCGATCGGCGTCTATGTCGGGACGGCCATCTTCGCGTTCGGGATCGCCTTCCTGTTCCCGGCCCTCATGGCCCTTGCCGTGGGACGCGTGGACGAGACGGAGCGGGGCACCGTCGTCGGGACGACCACCGCGTTCGTCGACCTCTCGTTCGGGTTGTCGCCCGCGCTCCTCGGAGCGCTGGTGGGATCGATCGGGTTCGGCGGCATCTTCGTCGCGTCGGCGCTCCTGGCGTTCGGGGGGAGCGTGCTCCTGAGGCTCGTGCGGGACACGCTCGTCCGGCCCGTCGTGCGGGCACCGGGTACGATTCCGGGGTGACGATCGAGCGCGTGTTCGTGGCGGGTGCCGGGCTGATGGGCCATGGCATCGCCCAGGTCCACGCGGCCATCGGCAAGGGGGTCGTGCTGTACGAACCGGACCTCGCCCGCGCCACGGCCGGCAGGGAACGCATCGCCGGGAACCTCCAGCGCGCCGTGGACAAGGGCCGCCTCACGGCGGACGAGCGCGAGGCGACGCTGGCCAGGATCGAGCCGACCGCCGACGCTGGCGCCGTTGCCGGAGCTGACCTCGTGATCGAAGCCGTCTTCGAGGACCTGGCGGTCAAGACCGAGCTGTGGCGGGCGCTCGACCGTCACGCGCCGCCGGGCGCGATCTTCGCCACGAACACGAGCTCGATCGCGATCCATCGGCTGGCCGAGGCGGTCGAGCCGACGCGCCGGTCCCGGTTCATCGGCATGCATTTCTTCAGCCCCGTCCCGGTCATGCCGCTCGTCGAGCTCATCCGCGGCGAGTCCACCGCAGACGAGACGGTCGAAGCCGTCCGCGCCCTGTCGGCGGAGCTCGGCAAGCAGGTCATCGTGTCCGTGGACCGGCCGGGGTTCATCGTGAATCGCATCCTCATGCCGTTCCTCGGGGAGGCGATGCGGGCCTACGAGCAGGGGGTGGGGAGCGCCGAAGACATCGATGCCGGTGCCCGCATCGGGCTGAACCACCCGATGGGGCCGCTCGAGCTCGCCGACTTCATCGGGCTCGACGTCTGTCTCGGGATCATGCGCGTCCTGGAGGATGGCCTGGGGCTCGAGCACATGCGCCCGCCGCGCGTGCTCGTGGAACTCGTCGAGGCCGGGAACCTGGGGCAGAAGACAGGACGAGGCTTCTACACCTACCCGCGCGACTGACCGCCGTCGCTCATCACGCCGCGGAGCGTGTGGTCGAGCGTGGCGAGGTCGAACGGCTTGGCCAGACGCGTCATCTCGTGGGTCGCCGCGAAGGCCTCCAGCGCCGGATCGAGCACGTCGCCGCTCATCATCACGAACCGCGTCGCGAGGTCCGGCCGGTTGCCGACGACGGCCTCGTAGACCTCGATCCCGGACATCCCGACCATCTGGTGGTCGCACAGGATGGCCGCGGGGTCGCCATCCCTGGCGAGGTCCACCGCTTCCTGGCCTCGGGCCGCGATCACCGGCTCGTACCCGAGGGCGGCGAGGGCCTTCTCCAGGAAGGCCCGGAAGGTCGGGTCGTCGTCCAGGACCAGGACGCGGCCGCCGCGCGCCACGGTGGGGGCGGCTCCGGCTGATCCCGCGGCCGGGCTCGCTGCGACGCCGCGGCAGCGCGCTCGGGCCGGGCGGTCGTCGCGTCTCCGCCGGCGGGCCCCGAGACCGGCGAGGCGTCGGCGCCCTCGTTCGAGGCGGCCCGGACCGGCAGGTCGAACGTGAACGCGGCGCCTCGTCCCCAGGGAGATGGCGCGAACCGCAGGTCGCCGCCGTGCGATCGCACGATCGCCTGCGACACCGACAGGCCGAGCCCGCTGCCTTCGTCTGGCGGCTTGGTGGTGAAGAACGCCTCGAACAGCCGGTCGACGTGCTCGGGTGGGACGCCACGCCCGTCGTCCACGACGGTGATCCGGACCCGCTCGTCGGGGCCGGGTTGCCCCTCTCGAACCGCGTTGACCCCGATCCTTCGACCCGCGCCGCGCGCCAACGGCCTCGATCGCGTTGCGGGTCAGGTTGACGAGCACCTGCTGCAGCTGGCCACGATCGAGCTCGACCGGCGGGAGGTCGTCGGGGACATCGACCTCGACCTCGATCGTGCCGGCACCGAGGCTGCTGGCCTGCAGGGTGAGCACGCTGTCGATCAGGGCGCGGATGGACGTCGAGCGCCGCTCGGGCGGTCGGTGGGTCAGGAAATCCAGCAGGTTGCCGGCGATGTCCTGGGTCCGCTCGGCTTCCGCCGCCAGCAGCTCCGCGTTGTGCCGGAGGTCCTCCGGCAGGGACGGATCGCCGCGGATGAGCTGGCTGAAGCCGACGATCGCCGCCAGCGGATTGCTGAGCTCGTGGGCGACGCCCGGCGCCAGGCGGCCGGCCACCTCCATCTTCTGCGCTGCGACCATCTCGGCTTCCAGGCGCTGCTGGGCCGTGAGGTCGCGGATGCGGGCCAGCAGTCGCGGTTCCCCCTCCACCAGCAACAGGGTGGTCTCGTGCTTCCGCCGGGAACCGACTGCCATCGCGACGGATCCCGGTTGCGCTGGCGCTGAACGATTCCCCGACCTGCAGCCCGGCGAGTCCGTGACCGCGCCCGCTGGACGTCGTACACGGCGATCTCCCCGGGTCGCCGGCCGAGCAGCCACTCGCGTTCGGCGCCGTACAGTCGCAAGGCCTGCTCGTTGGCGTCCACGAGCGTGCCGTCCCGCAGGGTGAGAAGCATGGGATCGCGCGATCCCCGGAACATGGCTCGGAACCGATCGTCTGCCCCCATCACCCGTTCCCGCAGCCGGAAGTTCTCGAGTGCGATGGACGCGATCGAGGTCGACGCGGTCGAGATCCCCTCGGTCGATGTGGAGCTCGGTGAGTGGGCGATCGAAGTAGGCGGCCACGCCACCGACCACGTCCTCCCCGACGCGGATCGGCATGACGGCATAGGCCGAGATGCCGGCCTCGCGCGCCGCGTCGATCTCCCCGGCTGGGAC
Organism: uncultured Chloroflexia bacterium; assembly: GCA_963850555.1. Taxonomy (GTDB): domain Bacteria; phylum Chloroflexota; class Limnocylindria; order Limnocylindrales; family CSP1-4; genus SPCO01. The sequence goes on from CAWKLT010000001.1 coordinate 6,582, forward strand.
GACCCCTGGTTCCAGGGCGCCGAGATAGGCGCCCTCGCCCGCACGCCAGCGCAGGAACGAGGAACTGAGGTCGGGTCGATGCGTGCGGAGCCAGCGCTCGACCGGTGGTCGGACGGCGACGAGGCTGGATGGATCGTAGGAGACGCCGTCGGGCGCCAGGAGGGCGTAGATCGTCCCGGACGCCCCCGAGCGCCTGGTTGATGAGCCGACACGATCGGTCGACCAGCTCCTCGAGCGAGCGGACCGACGCGCCGGCGCGGGCCAGCTCGTCGATCTTGCGCGATCGATCCGAGCTCGTGCGCGTAGCGTCGTTGCGCCGGACGATCTCCTCGGCGAGCCGCGCGTTCTCGAGACCGCGGGCGATGGTGGTCGCCGCGAGCTGGGCCAAGGCTTCGGAGGGGAGCGCCATGTCTTCTCCGCTCCACGCCAGACTGAGGACGCCGATCAAGGCGTCCTCGCGATGCAACCCGACGAGGAGCAACGAGCGGATCCCGGCGTCGATCAGCTCGCGCCGGGTGACCGGGTCGAGCGGTAGGCGATCGATCGATCCGCGTACCACGCTGCCGATCGGGGTGAGCGCCCGGATGGCCGGCGAGTCCGCCCAACCCACATCGCCGGCGATGTGCTCGAGGGCCGGCGGCACGTTCTTGACCGCGACCATCGTTCCGACCCTGCCCTCGGCCAGCACGATCGAGCCGTGATCCGCGCCGGTCGTCGACATGACGGTGTCGAGGGCGCGCTGCGCCAGGGTCGCTTTCGAACGGGCCTCGCCGGTCGCCGTCGCCAGGGAGCTCAGCAGCGAGAGATCCCGTTCGAGGCGGTCGCTCAGGGTGTCGGCCGGTGGCCCTGGGGCCCGGGTGGGGTCCGCGGCGTCTGGGGGATCGGCAGGCGCGCCCGGCTCTCGCACGCCGCTATCCTAGCCCGCGTGAGCTCGGCGCTGACGGACGAGGAACGACTGCTCCAGGCGACCGCTCGCGAGTTCGCCCAGCGGGAGGTCGCCCCGGGCGCGATCGAGCGCGACGAGACCGAGCGCTACGACCGCTCGTTGTTCACCGCGATGGGCGCGCTGGGCTTGACCGCGGCGCCATTCCCTGCCTCGGTCGGAGGAGCCGGGTTCTCGTACCTCGGCTGGACGCTGGTCATGGAGGAGCTGGGCGCCGCGGACATGGCGATGGCCGTGTCGCTGTCCGTCCACATCCTGTCGCAGTACCCGGTCGTGACCTGGGGCACGGACGAGCAGCGGGCGCGGTGGCTCCCCGCGATGCAGGCCGGGGAGGCGCTGGGGGCGTTCGCCCTGACCGAACCGCACGCTGGGTCCGATGCGGCCGCGATCCGGACGCGGGCGGAGCGGGTGGGGCCGGTCGACGCGCCGGAGGCGTACCGGCTGACCGGCACGAAGATCTGGATCTCCAACGCCCCGGAGGCGGAGCGCTACCTCGTGTTCGCGACGGTGGATCCGGATGCGGGAGCCGCCGGGATCACGGCGTTCCTCGTGGAGAAGGGCGCGCCCGGGTTCCGGTTCGGGGCGCACGAGCGAAAGATGGGGATCCGGGGTTGTCCCGGCCGCGGAGCTGGTCTTCGAGGGCTGCGAGGTGCCGGCCGCGAACCGCCTCGGGGCGGAGGGGGACGGGTATCGGATCGCCCTCTCGGCGCTGGGGGAGGGCAGGATCTCGATCGCGGCCGCGTGCGTTGGGCTGGCACGGGCCGGGCTCGAGGCCGCCGCGGGCTACCTGGGGGAGCGGCAGGCATTCGGCGGTCCGCTGTCGGACCAGCAAGGGCTGCGATTCATGCTGGCCGAGATGGCCCGGGACGTGGCGGCGGCGCGGGCACTCACCCGGGAGGCCGCGGCGGCCAAGGACCGCGGCGAGCCCCTGGCGGAGGTGTCGTCGCTGGCCAAGTGGACGGCGTCCGACACGGCGATGCGGGTCGCGACCGACGCGGTCCAGCTGTTCGGCGGAAGCGGCTACTCGCGCGAGACCGGGGTGGAGCGCCTGATGCGCGACGCCAAGGGCGCCCAGATCTACGAGGGCACGAACCAGATCCACCGCGAGATCGTGGCGGGCGAAGTCCTGAAGCGCGCCGGCGGCGGCTAGCTCGGGCCGCAGAGTGGGCTGCGGCGCCAGCGGCGGCTGCGGCGCATAGCGGCGCTCGCGTTTCCTGTCATAGGTGCACCACCTGCACCTTCGCGGCGGTTCGGGGGTAATCGCGCAGTCAGCTGCCTCCGGAATGGGTCGAACAGCGTCAATCCACGCTCGGATCCACTCGCCTTGGACGCGTTTGGCGCCTCACGACACGACGGATCGGGGCTGGATCGACTCCAAGGTGCACGCCTTGCCCATTTGGCAGGAAGCTGAGTGCGTGAATGCTCCCGTTGGGCCGCCGCAACCACCGTGCGACGCCTCGACCGTCCATCGGGAGTTTGGCTCGCAAGACCGCACCGTGCTCGGCAACTGTTCGTCGGTTCGTGCGGCTGTCCGCAACGACGATCCAGGTTCCCACCGCTATTGGATCCCAGTCGCGATCCTTCGCGATCACCCAAGCAAGGCGTCGTTTGCGATCAAGCGTTCCGAGCATCTCGTTGAGGTCGACGACCTCTGTCTTGAGTTCGATCACGAGGAGAATGCGAGTGGTCGGGTGCCACGCGAGGACGTCGATGATCCCGCGCTCGCCATAGATGGCGAACGAGACCTCGGGCTCCACGATCCATCCCGATACGCCGCTGAGGTAGCGGGCGATGATCTCGTGCATCCGGGCGTGTCGAGCGCTGACGAGCCGCGAGAGGTCGCCGCCATGCCAGCGAACGACCGCATCGACCCGCGCATCGAGCGCCGTGGCTACCGCGCGTATCTTCCCGAGCGGGACCGACGCCAAACGGCCCTGCTCGATACGCATAACCACCCATCGGGAGACCTTGGCTCTGGCGGCGAGATCTTCCTGGCGCCACCGCTTGCGGACCCTGATCGAACGCAGGGACCACCCGATCCTCTGGTCATCCATGAGACTCGGAGTGTGGCCGGCCCCGCTCACCGGGGCCTTATCAGCAGGGACCGGCGTAGAATCCCGGCATGCAACGATCCAATGGCCAGACGTTCATCGTCAGTGCCGCCCGCACGCCGATCGGCAAGTTCGGCGGGGCGCTGAGCACGGTACCCGCGACGGAACTCGGCGGCGTCGCCATCCGGGCTGCCGTCGAGCGTGCCGGTCTCGATCCGGCGAGCGTCGAGGTGGATGACGTCCTGATGGGCCAGGTGCTCCAGGCCGGCGTCGGACAAGCACCGGCGAGACAGGCCGTGCTCAACGCGGGACTCCCGGATGGCACGAGCGCCACGACGATCAACCGCGTCTGCGGCTCCGGCCTCAAGGCCATCATGTTGGCCGCATCGGAGATTCGCGCTGGCGACGCCGAGCTCGTCATCGCCGGCGGCATGGAGTCGATGAATGGCGCGCCCTACGTCCTGCCGGGAGCCAGGTTCGGTCTGCGACTCGGGAACGCCGAGCTGATCGACTCGACCGTCAATGACGGCCTGTGGTGCTCGATCGAGGACTGCCACATGGGCACGCACGCCGAGCGCGTGGCCATCAGCGAGCACGTCAGCCGCGAGGACCAGGACGCGTTCGCCCTCGCGAGCCACCAGAAAGCGATCGCCGCCATCGATGCCGGCCGCTTCGACGCCGAGATGGCGCCCGTCACCGTCCGAGACGCGAAGGGCCGCGAGACCGTCGTGACGACCGACGAGGGACCCCGCCGCGACTCGACCGCCGAAGCCCTCGCGAAGCTGAAGCCCGTCTTCGCCCTGCCCGATGGCGAGGATCGCGGCGACGCGACCGAAGGCACGGTCACGGCCGGCAATGCCCCGGGCATCACGGACGGTGCCGCCGCGACGGTCGTGGCCTCGGAGCGCGCGGTCGAGCGACTCGGCCTCAAGCCCCTCGCCCGGATCGTCGGCTACGCCCAGGCCGAGGTCGCCCCCAAGTGGCTGTTCCTCGCGCCCGTCGAGGGCGTCCGCCGGCTCCTCGATCGCATCGAGCTCCCGATCGAGGCCTTCGACCTCATCGAGATCAACGAGGCGTTCGCCGCCCAGACCCTCGCGGACGGACGGGCGCTCGGCTTCGACTGGGACAAGGTCAACGTCAACGGCGGCGCGATCGCGCTCGGCCACCCGATCGGGGCGAGCGGCGCACGGATCGTCGCGACGCTGCTCCACGAGCTGGGTCGCCGCGAGGGCCGCTACGGCCTGGCGACCCTGTGCCTGGGCGGCGGGGGCTCGGTCGCCATGGCCGTCGAGCGCGTGTGACCGCTCCAGCGACGCAGATCGAGCGGGTGACCCTTCGGCAGGGCGCCTTCGCCGAGGAGCCGCCGCGCGACCGACCCGACAGCCCGCCGCCGAGCTACGGCGTGCCGCGAACCGGCGGCGACTTCGTTCCGTGGCCTGACGTGGTCGAGCGATTGCGCACGTCGTCGGGGTACTGGATCGCCACCGTGACGCCCGATGGTCGGCCGCACGTGGTGCCCATCTGGGGCGTGCTCGTCGGCGATGACCTGTTCCTCGAGACCGGCGCCCGGCAAACGATCAAGAACAGGAACCTCGCCGTCCACCCGGAGATCGCCGTCCACCTGGACGGCGTCGACGATGTCGTGCTCATCCGTGGCCGCGCGACGCCGGCAGCCCCGGATGCCGAGCTTGGGACCGCGCTGGCGGCGGCATTTCACGAGAAATACCCGGACTACGAGCCTGGACCCGCCGACTGGGACCGCGGTGGACTCGTTCGCGTCGAACCGGCGACCCTCCTGGCCTGGCGCGACATGCCGACGGCAACCCGCTGGCGATTCGCGGAACGATGACTGACACCGACGCCCGCGATCGAGTCGTCGCCCACATCCGGGCAGAGCGTGCCTTGTGGGCGAACCTCGTGACGGAGATCGGCGAGGACCGGATGACGGAACCCGGTCCCATGGGCGAATGGACCTTCAAGGATCTCGCGTCCCACCTGCTCGCCTGGCGCGAGCGAACGATCGCGCGCCTCGAGGCCGCCGCCGAGGGCCGCGAGGAACCGCCGAACCCGTGGCCGGCCGAGCTCGGCGACGAGGAGGACGACCCGATCAACGCCTGGATCCACGATCAGACGCGCGACCGGCCGCTGCGCGACGTCCTGGCCGACGTCGATCGCTCCTACGAGCGATACGCGAGCGCCGTCGCCGCGCTGCCCGAGGACCTGGTGACGCGGCCCGACGCGCTCCCGTGGCTCGGCGGCAAGGCGCTTGCCGATGCCGGGCTGTTCGGCCACCTGCATGACGAGCATGAGCCGTCCCTACGAGCCTGGCTCGACGGCCACGCCTGAGCCGGGCCGCCAGCCGGGCGCCCTGACCCTGAGCGAGGACGACCGGCGCGTGCTGGCCGTCTGGGCCGCGGACTGCGCCGAGCGGACGCTGCCGCTGTTCGAGGCGCGGGCCCCCGGCGACTCGCGTCCTCGGGACGCCATCGAAGGCGCACGAGCCTTCGCGCGAGGCGAGCTGCGGATCGGGCCGGTCCGCACCCTGGCCGTCGCGGCACACGCCGCGGCGAGGGAGGTCGGCGAACCGGCCGCGACGGCCGCCGCCCGCGCGGCAGGTCACGCAGCCGCCGTGGCGCACATGGCATCCCACGCGCGGGGCGTGGCGTACGCGGCGATCGCCGCCGGGCTGGCGGCGCCCGACGATCCGGACGCCGTGGCGGCCGAGGCACGTTGGCAGCAGGGCCACCTCACGCCCGAGGCGAGCGCGATCCTCGCGGAACTCCCGGCACCGCCCCGCTCCGGCGGAACGCTCAGCGCGCTCCAGCGGGACCTGCATGCGTACGTCCTGCGTCGCACCTGACCTACACTCGCGTCCATGACCGAGACCGCCACCACGCCCCCGGGCGCCACCCCGACCGACGTCCCGACGTTCCGCCACTTCATCGCCGGGGAGTGGACCGATTCCACGAGCGGCAACGACCTTCGAGAGCCACAACCCAGCGGACGAGCGCGACATCATCGGTCGCTTCCAGCAAGGCACGGCGGCAGATGTCGCGATGGCGGTCAGCGCGGCGTGGGCCGCCCGGCCGATGTGGCAGCGCACCCCGGCGCCGAAGCGCGGCGAGATCATGTTCGCGTTCGCCCACCTCATGGCCGAGCACAAGGAACGCCTGGCGCGGGCGATGACCCGCGAGATGGGCAAGGTCCTGTCCGAGGCCCGCGGAGACGTCCAGGAAGGGATCGACATCGCCTACCTGATGGCCGGCGAAGGACGCCGGATGTCGGGCGACACCGTCCCGAGCGAACTCCCCGACAAGTGGGCGATGAGCATCCGCCAGCCGATCGGTATCGCCGGGATCATCACGCCGTGGAACTTCCCGATGGCGATCCCGTGCTGGAAGATCATGCCCGCCCTCGTCACCGGCAACGTCGTGATCTTCAAGCCGGCATCCGATACGCCGCATTGCGCCACGCTCCTCGTGGAGCTCATGGCCGAGGCCGGCTTCCCGCCGGGCGTCGTGAACCTGATCACGGGCGGCGGCGCGGAGGTCGGCGACGCGATCGTCGACAACCCCGACATCGGGGTGATCTCGTTCACGGGCTCGTCGGCGACGGGCCGGTCGATCTCGGTGAAGGCCGGCCAGCGGCTCAAGCGGCTCTCCCTGGAGCTCGGCGGCAAGAACGGGGTCGTCGTGCTCAAGGACGCCGACCTCGACCTCGCGACCGACGGGATCCTGTGGAGCGCGTTCGGCACCACCGGCCAGCGCTGCACGGCGTGTTCTCGCGTGATCGTCGACAGCGCGGTCGTCGAGCCGCTCCTCGAGCGCCTGGAGACGCGCGCTCGCAAGCTGCGCCTCGGGTCGGGCCTCGACGACACCACCGACGTCGGGCCGCTCATCAATGCCGGCGCGGTCGACAAGGTGGCCTCCTATATCGACATCGGCAACGGCGAGGGCGAGCTCGTGATCGGCGGCGGTCGCGCCACCGATGGCGACCTGACGCACGGCCACTTCTTCGAGCCCACGATCTTCACCGGCGTCGGCGCGATGGACCGGATCGGGCAGGAGGAGATCTTCGGACCGGTCCTCTCGGTCATCCCGGTCGATGGCTACAACGAGGCGATGCTGGCCCTCAACCAGACCCGCTACGGCCTGTCGTCGAGCATCTACACGCAGGACGTGAACACGGCCTTCCGGGCGATGCGCGACTTCGAGACGGGCATCGTCTACGTGAACGCCGGCACGACCGGCGCCGAGACCCACCTGCCGTTCGGTGGCTGGAAGGAGACCGGCAACGGCCATCGCGAGGCGGGCAACGTGGCGCTCGACACCTACACCGAGTGGAAGTCGATCTACGTCGACTTCAGCGGTCGACTCCAGCGGGCGCAGATCGACAACCAGTGAGCGCCCGTTCCCGCCGGAGCGCCGGGCTCCTGCTGTACCGCCGCGGACCCGACGGCGACGTCGAGGTGCTGCTCGCCCATCCCGGCGGGCCGCTCTGGGCGAAGCGCGACGAGGGCGTCTGGACCGTGCCCAAGGGCGAGTTCCACGACGGCGAGGCGGCATGGGCGGTGGCACGTCGCGAATTCGAGGAGGAGACCGGTCACCCGGCGCCCGACGGCGACCCGATCGAGCTCGGGGAGATCAAGCAGAAGGGCGGCAAGCTCGTCGAGGCCTGGGCGCTCGAGGGCGACCTCGACCCGGCGGCCGCCGAGAGCAACACCTTCCCGCTCGAGTGGCCGCCGCGCTCCGGCAAGTGGATCACGGTCCCCGAGATCGACCGCGTCGAATGGTTCGCGCCGGACGAGGCGCGGCTGCGGATCAAGGACACCCAGATCCCGTTCATCGACCGGCTGCTCGAGGCCCTCGACGAGCCGAACGCCCGACCGGCGCTAGGCTTCCCCTATGGCTCCATCCGTAACGCGACGCCCGCCGTGGACCGTGCGAGTCGCATCGTTCAGTGCCGCCCATCGCTGGCCCGTCATCGCGCTGTGGTTCGTGGCGACCATCGGGATCTTCCTCGCTGAGCCTCGCCGCCGGCGGCACGGACGCCGAGAACGCGGTCCAGGAGGACAGCGCGCCCGAGTACGAATCCGGCCGCGCCTACGACGTCTTCAATGCCTCGGGAACGACGGACGATCCGAGCCAGGACCTGCTGATCGTCATCTCATCCGGGACGGGCACGGTCGACGACGAGGCGAACGCGGCAGCGGTGGCGGACATCGTGACTCGCGCCAAGGCCCTCACGTCCACGGTCGGCGGCGCGGCCGTGCCCGACCTTCGACCAGGTCATCGACCCGCTCCAGGCCCCGCCGGAGGCCGGTCTCGTCTCGCCGGACCGCACGACGGTTCGCGTCGTGGCGCGCATGCCAGGCGAGCGCGAGGTCGTGGAGGAGCGACTCGTCCCGGTGCCGGCGTTCCTTGACGAGCTCCGCGCCGCCCATCCCGAACAGCGGATCCACGGCCTCAGCGGCATCCTCGCCAACGACGACATCGAGACGCTCGTCAACGACGACCTCGACAACTCCCTGCGCATCACGATCCCGCTGACCTTCGCGATCCTGCTGCTGGCCTTCGGGGCGGCGGTCGCGGCGTTCGTGCCGCTGATCCTGGCGGTCACCTCGTTGCTCGCCGCGTTCGGGGTCCTCGCCCTGTACAGCCAGTTCGTCTCGCCCGTCAGCCCGTACGCGAGCCAGCTCGTGGTCCTGATCGGCCTCGCCGTCGCGGTCGACTACTCCCTGTTCATGATCACGCGCTTCCGCACGGAGCGGCGACGGCGCGACAAGCTGGCCGCCATCTCCACGGCCTCGAGCACGGCGGGCCGGGCCGTGTTCTTCTCGGGACTCGCGGTGATGATCTCGATCGGCGGCCTGTTCCTGCTCGACGATCCGCTGTTCCGCTCGATGGCGATCGGCACGATCTCGGTCGTGTTCATCTCGGTCGTCGGGTCCCTCACGTTCCTGCCCGCGCTCCTGTCGATCCTGGACGAGAACGTGAACCGGTTCCGCCTGCCGTTCCTTGGCCGGCAGCGCGAGGAGGGGAGCGGGCCGTGGAGCCGCGTCGTGCGAGCGACCATGCGCCGCCCGCTCCTGTCCTTCGTCGTCTCGGCCGGGTTCCTGCTCCTCCTCGCGTCGCCGGTCCTGCGGCTGCACATCGGGCAGGGCGACTTCGCCTCGTTCCCCGATTCGATCGAGGGCGTCCAGGCCATCAACCTCATGAACGAGAAGTGGCCGGAAGGCTCCACGCTCCAGTTCCAGGTCGTGGTCACGAAGGCGGACGAGCCCGCGACGAAGGAGGCCATCGATCGACTGTCGGACGAGCTGGTGGCTCAGGGACGGGCTGAGCGGGCCCGTTGACACGCGACCGTCGCAGGACGGCACGGTCGCCCTCGTGTCCGTGGTGATGTCCGGCGGCCAGAACGACCTCGCCAACCGGGCGATCGTGCGAGACGTGCGCGACGAGGTCGTCCCGAGGATCTTCGGCGGCCTCCCCGGAGTCGAGGCGCTGGTCACGGGCGATGCCGCCTTCACCGCCGACGTCGTCGGCTTCTACGAGGACGGGATGGGCCAGGTGTTCGTGTTCGTCCTGGGCTTCTCGTTCCTGCTGCTGCTCGTGGCCTTCCACTCGATCGTCATCCCGATCAAGGCGATCATCCTCAACCTGCTATCGACCGGCGCGGCCTACGGGCTGCTCGTGCTGGTCTTCCAGGAGGGCTGGGGCGCCGACATCCTGAACGTGAAGCCCGGCGTCATCGAGTCGTTCGTCCCGATCTTCATCTTCACGATCCTGTTCGGCCTGTCGATGGACTACCACGTCTTCATCCTCACCCGGATCAAGGAGGCGCGGGACCGCGGGCTCAGCTCGGACGCCGCGGTCGAGCGCGGCATCTCGATCACGGCGGGCACCGTCACGAGCGCCGCCGCGATCATGGTCGCGGTGTTCGCCGTGTTCGTGACGCTCGAGCTGGCGATCATCAAGCAGCTGGGCTTCGGGCTGGCCGTCGCCGTGTTCCTCGACGCGACGGTCATCCGCAGCGTGCTGCTGCCGGCATCGATGAAGCTGCTCGGCGACTGGAACTGGTGGATGCCGGGCTTCCTGTCGTGGATCCCGCGGGTGACGATCGAGGGCGAATCGGACGAGCCGGAGCTGGACGACGAGGACGAACCCGGGCCGGCTCCGGCGCCAGCGGGCGGGACCGCCTAGGCGCCGGGACCACCCGGTGGCGGAGCTTGGTGGTCTTCGGGTCAGCCCGGGATGCGGACGTCGACCCAGACGAGTCGGTGGTCGGACGAGGGAACCGGGAATCCGGCACCGGTGAGGCGAACCAGTTCATCGGGCGGGAACGGCCAGAACACGGCGGCGTCGACGATCTTCAGGGACCGGCGCGGTAGGACGTAATCGGCACGCAGGTTGCCCGGTCCGCTGCACGGCGGGAAGGCAGGCGTGTCGCAGAAGTCCGCGGTGTCCTCATGCGGGTCGGTCTCGTGGGTGTCGTTGAGGACATCCTGGAACTCGGACCAGTACGCGCCACCGTCGCTGGACGGCGTCACCTTCGTGTTCACCAGCGGATGCTCGAGCAGCTGCTGGATCGAGCCTGGGATGCTGTCGCCATCGAGCGGGTCGGAGTTCTGGTCACCGGCGATGACGAACGCTGAGCCAGGCTTCAGGCCCCCGCGCGTTCCGTTGTCGTCGTAGATGTAGGCCGATGCGGGCCCCGGGGTGATGTAGTCGGCCCACAGGCGGATCTCGTCCGAGTTCCTCGTGCCGTTTCGGTCCTCGGGGCCGTCGAAGACCGGAGGCGTCGGGTGGCTCACCAGGAAATGGACCACCGCGCCGTCGATGTCGATCGGCACGTCCCAGTGGCTCTTCGACGAGAGCGGGAAGATCGCCAGCTCGTCGGCGTTGTACCAGTCGTGTGCGGCCGGCGTGGCGGGGTCGTCCGGCAGCAGGGCGCCCGGCATGTCCTTCCACAGGAAGTGCTGGAATGTCCGCACGTCGTCGGTCAGGATCGGGTGCTGCGAGTACACGACCATCCCGAACTGGCCCTCGAACACGCCGAAGCCCAGCGAGTCGTCGCCGTATGGGTTGTCACCCGGGGTCGTGTCGGTGACGCCGTTGTTGTTGAGGTCGAAGCCGCTCGAGACACCCGTGTTCGAAGGCGCGACGAAGGAGTACGGGTAGTCGATCGCCGCGGCCCCGTTGTGAGCGACCTCGAGGTAGTTGTCCCGGAATGCGTCCACGAGCGGGCCGTCCGGATGCGCCGCCGTGGGCGCGTAGAAGTCGAACTCGTTGATGAGCAGGATCTCGGGCCGGACGCGCTGGATGATCTCGGCGACGGCGTCCGCCTGGGCGTTGCCGGGGGCGGACAGGTCGGTCAGCGCCTGGCCGGCGGCGCCCCGGTTCAGCGACGCATTGAATGTCGCGAAGCGAGTGACCGGCGACGCCGCCGACGCCCCGATCGGGGCTGCGACGAGCGTGGCGAGGATCGTCGCGACGGCGAGCAGGGCGATCCGGCGGCGGACGGTGGCGGCGGCCTGGACAGTAGGCATCGGGACTCCTTCGGCTGTCGGGGCGCTCGGGATCTGTCGGGACGCTCGATGTGGGGAGCGCGTCGACCGTACCCGTACAGCATCACCCCAACGTCAACGTCTCGTGAACGGACATGGTCGTAGCGGTCAGCCGTCCTTCAGCGCGAGTCCGCGCGCGACGAGCCGGTCGACCTTGGCGGCCATGATCAGGTCGTTCGCGCTCAGGGCGCCGATCGCGTCGGTGGTCCAGGTGACCGTCAGGCGGCCCCACGCGACGTCCAGCGCGGGGTGGTGGTTCTGGCTCTCCGCCAGGAGGGCGATGCGCGTCGCGAGGCCGAAGGCGGCAGCGAAGGTCGGGAACGCGAACTCGCGCACGAGACGGCCGTCTTGGACCTGCCACGCCGGGTCGAGGCCGGCGGCCAGTCGCGCGACCTCGTCGGGGGAAAGCCGCGGCGTCGAGTCGTCCGCTGCGACGCAGCGTTGCGAGGCGAGCGTCGCCGGATCGAGATCGGTGGGCACGCTCGGAGTCTACGTCCCGGTCGCCGGGTCCGCGATGGTGCGGTATCATCCCGGACCCGTGGGCCCGTAGCTCAATGGCAGAGCAGCTGACTCTTAATCAGCGGGTTGAAGGTTCAAGTCCTTCCGGGCTCACCACCCATCCCACGCACGAAATGACCCCCAGAGGCCATCCTCCGGGGGTCTGTGATTCGACAGGTACCCAATACCGGCTGACTCCGTAGCCTAGCCACCGCTATCGACCATTACGGCGACGGCGATCGCGACGGCGACGCCGATGATCAGGACGAGAATGAGGAAGGCGTTGGCCACCCGCGCGCCCACCCCTTGCTGCTCCAGTAGGTGACCGACCGTGAAGAGGGTGATCACGGAGGCGATGTAACCACCGAGCGTGCCCCGATCACCACCTGAGCGAAATCTCCGAGGCTCCCCGTCCGAAGCGCGACGATCACGCCGCTGATGAGCGCCGCCACGAGTGGTGGGATCCAGCCCAGCAAGATCAGGGCGCAGCCCGTCCCTGTGTCCTTGAGTACCGTGTAGTCCGCAGCCTTGTCAAACGGTGGCGAGGTTGTTCAGCGCGCCGCCGGTGCCTCGCGCTCCAGCAGCGCCTTGAGCCGTTGGAACCGCGCCCGCAGGTCTCGCTCCACGATCCCGCGCGACATGGCGACGAACGCACGACCGCCGAGGGACGTCGGGAGCAGCGTGATGACGACATGCATGTCGGTGCCGCCGTCTACAGCGGTGAGCTGCACCGCCTCCGTCAGCTCGTAGCCCATCCCGCGGGTGTGCTGCGTGACTCGCACCGGTGGCTCGAGCTCGGTCGTGGTCCAGGTCGCCTTCGCCGTAATGCCCATTCGACGGATCCGCATGACACCGGTGCCGCCCACGGTGAGCCGCTCGCTCGGCGTGACCTCGACCAGGGTCGGGTCGTACTCGGACCAGCGCGTCGGGTCCGCGAGGAACTCGAAGACCTGCTCCGGTGACGCGGCGATCCGCGTCGTGCCCTCGATGATCATGCCCACCCTCCGACCACCGGACGACTATATCGTCGGACGGCACTCTTGATCAGCGGGTTGAAGGTTCAAGTCCTTCCGGGCTCACCACTCGATCGCATTCGAGAATCCCACGGAGAGGCCCCGATGAGGTCGGTCGCAAAACCGACCCGCCCGCGCCATTCGTATCCTTCTAGAGACTGTCGAGTCCCCAGCGTCGACGCGCGCCCGGAATCGGAGAAGGGAGGCAGACGGGCAGCGCGAGCGCACCGACCGTCAAATGCACCTAATCCGAAGGAGGACACGGGATGCGAAAACTGCTCTTCGTCGTCGCGGCCGCCGGCCTGCTGCTGGTCGCTCTTGCCCCGGTCGCCGTTGGCGACGACGACAATGATTTCCGGGCATCGCTCAACGGCTACCTCGAGGTCCCATCGATCTCGACCGCCGCGCGTGGATCATTCCGCGCCGAGCGCCATGGCGACACCCTGCGCTACCGCCTGACGATCCGCGACTTCTCCGAGGACCCGCTCTTCGCGCACATCCACTTCGCCCGCCCCGACGTGAACGGCGGCGTCATCGCGTTCCTGTGCGGCGGCGGCGGTAAGCCGGTGTGCCCGCGGAATGGCACAGTGACCGGCAACGATCACTGCGGCCGACGTCGTCGGCCCGGGCAGGGGCATCGACCGCCGGTGAGTTCGGCGAGCTCATCAAGGCCATGCGCAACGGCGCCACGTACGCCAACGTCCATACCGACACGTATCAGCCCGGCGAGATCCGGGGGAACATCAAGTCCGACTGAACCCCACAGAAACCACAGTCGACTGAGCCGGGCGACCCGCGAGGGTCGCCCGGCTCTTTGCGTTCTTTGCCGCACTACGCGTGCGATGTGGGCTGGCTGCCCGATGTCCGCCCCACCGACTTAGACCGAACGTCGCCCCACGGCCGGCACGACGCCGGCTCCGATCGAAGGGGCGACCATGGACGCGACACTCGATGGAGACCGGATCGTCGAACAGGCATACCTCGATCACAGCGGCTCGCTGCGGCGGTACCTGACGAGCCTGACCAGGGACGTGGCTGCGGCCGAAGACCTGTCCCAGGACGCGTTCGAGCGACTGATGCGCGAGGTCCGCGCCGGGCGCCAACCCGATGACATCGGCGGTTGGCTCCATCGCGTCGGTCACAACCTCGCGATGAGCCGCGGTCGGAGGATCTCGGTCGCCGATCGCCGGCGCTCGGAGCTCGTCGTCTCCGACTGGGCACCCTCACCGGAGAGCGTGACCGTGGCCGGCGAGGACCAGGAGGCCGTCGTCGCCGTCCTCGGTGGGCTCGGTGTCGTCGATCGTCAGGCGCTCATCCTGGCCTCGCACGGCTATCGCGGCGCGGAGATCGCCCGCTCCATCGGCCGATCCGAGGTCGCCACGCGCACGCTGATGTGTCGCGCACGGGCGAAGGTCCGGACGATGGTGCTGGCCGATCAGCCGCTCATCGGCGCGTGATGTGGTCGTCGGCGCGTGACGCTGCCGCGACACCCGTCGCTATCATCGGGGGGCTGTGGTCGATCGCGAAGACCGGGGAGCCCTCGTCGGTCGCGGCGCCGAGGAAGCGCGCCTTGACGCCGCGCTGGAAGCGGCCGCCACCGGTCACGGGACCACGATCATCGTCGGCGGCGAGGCAGGGATCGGAAAGACGCGGCTGGTCGGGCGTGTCGTGGCCACGGCCAGGGAACGCGGGGCCACGGTGCTCAGCGGGGCGTGCCTTGCCGCCGGAAGCGGCGCCATCCCGTATGCCCCCTTCGTCGAGGCGCTCCGCGAGCTGACCAGATCGGTCGAGCCTGGCCTGCTCGCCGCCCAGCTCGGGCCGTCGCGAAACGAGATCGCGCGCTTGCTCCCCGAGGTGGCGCCGCGGACGCGCGAGATGCCCACGGGATCGGAGTTCGATCGCGAGGGACAGACCCGGCTCTTCGAGGCCGTGCTGGGCGTGATCGAACGCCAGGCCCGCGACCGGCCCGTGGTGCTCGTGGTCGAGGACATCCAGTGGGCCGACGATGGGACCCGCGGGCTTCTCGGGTTCCTCTCGCGCAACCTGCGCGAGGCGCCGGTCGTGCTGCTCGCCACGCTCCGGACCGATGAGCTGGATCGGCGCGATCCGGTCCTCGCGTTCGTAGCCGAGCTCGAGCGGGATGCGTGGGTCGTCCGGCTGGATCTCCGGGGACTGGACCGGCATGACGTCCTCGTCCTGATGCGGGAGCTTGCCGGGGTCGCCCCGTCGGCGGCCACCGTCGACGACGTGATGGAGCGGAGCGGCGGCAATCCGTTCTTCGTCGAGCAGCTCGCGGCGGCCTCCAGCGCCGACGTCACCGGGTCGGACCCTCCCACCGGGCCTGCGCGACGTTCTCGTCGCCCGACTTGCCGGCCTCCCGCCCGACACCCAGAAGGTCCTCCGGGCGGCGTCGGCCGCCGGGCGCCGGGTCGACGACGAATTGCTCGCCGCCGTCCTCGAGATGCCGGCGGGGGCGGTCGCGGATGCGCTGCGACCGGCGATCACCCAGGGGATCCTCGTCGACGCCGATCGGTTCGACGACACGCTGGGTGGCTACGCCTTCCGGCACGCTCTCCTCGCCGAGGTCGCGAACGGCGAGCTGCTCCACGGTGAGCGCGACCGGTTCCATGCGGCGTTCGGCGAGGAACTCGAACGGCGGGGGGAGATCGGCGGCGTACCCGTCACTCCGGCCGAACTCGCGTACCACTGGGTGGCCGCACGCGATCGGACTCGAGCGCTCCCGGCCCTGGTCGCCGCCGGTGCGGCGGCCGAACGCGTCTACGCCTTCGCGGAGGCGCGGCGTCACTACGAGCAGGCCCTCGAGCTCTGGGACGACGACGCGTCGCGCGGATGACGCGCGGCCGGACCGCATCGGCGTCCTGCAACGCGCCGCCGAATGCGCGGTCCTGACCGGCGCCTACGACCGAGCGGTGCAACTCGGTCGGATGGCGATCACCGCCGCGGAGATCGCCGCGGCGACCGGCGACGAGCGCGAACCCGACCGGCTCGGCGTGCTCCACGATCGGCTTCGCTGGTATCTGTGGGAGGCCGGCGACGTGGCCGCCGCCCAGGCTGCCGTCGAGGAAGCCTTGCGCCTGACCCCGGCGCAGCCCCCGACGGCGGCACGGACCCGGATCCTGGCCCAGGCGGCCGGCCTTCGGCTGCTGAGCGGCGACCCGAGCGGGGCCGCGACCATGGCACGCGACGCGATCCAGATCGCAGAGGCCATCGCGCGCGCCGTCCGAGGAGGCCCTGGCGCTCGGCATCCTCGGCTGGGCCGAGGCCCTGACCGGCGACGTGGACGGCGGGATCGCCACGTACCGCCGCGGGCTGTCGATCGCGGAGCGACTCGGGCGGTGTCGAAGGGATCGCGCTCGGGCACGCCAACCTCGCCGCCCTGCTCGATCGGGTCGGGCGCACCGAGGCGTCGCTGGAAGCTGCGCGCGAGGGGTTCGCGATCGCGCAACGCCTTGGCGTGCCCCGGACGTACGGCGGCGTCCTCCTGGGTCACGTGGCCAAGGCCTTGTTCGATCTCGGCCGCTGGGACGAGGCTGCGGCGGCAGCCGATCAGGGGCTCGAGCTGGATCCGGTCGGTCGTTCCGCGACCTGGCTCCATCTCAACCGAGCCCGCGTCGACACGAACCAGGGCCGGTTCGACGCAGCAGAGGAACGCCTCCGACTGGCGCGCGAGATCGACGCCGCGGCCGGCCGCGACACGACCTACCGGCTTGCCGCGCTGGCGGCGGTCACCGAACTGGCGGCATGGCAGGGCAGACTGCCCGCCGTGCGGGCCGCCGTCGCCGAGGCGCTGGCGAGCCTCGAGGAGGCTGCACCGCTCCCCCCGGCGCTGGCCTGGCTCGCGTGGCACGCGCTCCGTGCCGAGGCCGATGCGGCAGACGCGGCGAGGGCGCGCGGGGACGCGGCCGCCCTGCACGACATCGAGCGGCGAGGTCCAGCCGATCGCCGGGATGCTCCGGCTTGGGGATCGGGTCGCGCCCTCCGACGGTCGCCGGGCGGCCGTCGCCGGTCTGTGTCGCGCCGAGCTGGACCGCATCGGCGGCCGCCCGGACCCAGACGCGCTCCGACGAACCGCGGAAGGGTGGGACGAGCTTGGGCGGCCCGCACCTGCGGCGTACGCGAGGTTCCGAGCCGCTGAGGCGATCCTCGGGGCCGGCGGGGATCGCCACGAGGCCGCGGTCGCGCTGCGAGAGGCGAATGCGACCGCCGCACGACTCGGCGCGGAGCCCCTTCGACAGGCGATCGAGCAGCTTGGGCGCCACGCTCGCATCGACCTTGGCCCGGCGACGGCCGAGGCCGCCGGCCGCGACCGACACGATCGGTCTCACCGATCGTGAGCGCGAGGTCATCCCGCTCGTGGCCGCCGGCCGGTCGAACCAGCAGATCGCCGACGCGCTGTTCATCACGCGCAAGACGGCGAGCGTCCACGTGTCGAACATCCTGGGCAAGCTCGGGGTGGCGAACCGGGTGGAGGCCGCCGCTGTTGCCCATCGGCTCGGACTCGCCGGAGAGCCGGACCACCCAGCCGACCCGTGACGATCACGGCCTCGTAGCGCCGGACCGCGCCGCCCGAGGCGCCCGCCGGACCGCGCCGGATGCTACCCTGACGGCGTCCTTTCATGGCCGGTCCTGTGAGGCTGGCGTACCGGTCCCGTGAGGCCGGCGAAGGAGGCTCGGATGTTCGCGCACGCCCTCGCCCACCACGCCCCTGCGGCGGGTGGGTCATTTGTTGCCCGGCACGCGCCCGGCCTCGTCGAGGTCGCCGTCGCGTGATCGTGCCCCCGCCGCCGCGAGCCTCCGCGATCGTCGACCCGCGCATCGGCGATCTGGGTCCGGCGTTGCTGGCGCTCGAGGACGGGACGGTCTTTCCCGGGATCGCGTTCGGTGCCCCGGTCGCCGGGAGTGGCGACCTCGTCGTCAACACGAGCCAGACCGGCTACCAGGAGGTCTGCACCGACCCCTCGTACGCGGGCCAGGTCGTGGTCATGACCTACCCGCTCATCGGCAACTACGGTCGCCTCATCGACGACGACCAGTCGGCCCACCCGTGGCTGCGTGCGCTGGTGGTGGCCAACGCGACCGCGGCCGTGCTCGACGACGCCCGCCAGCTCGCGGCGCTCCTGCGCGACGACGGCATCCCGGCCATCGCCGGCGTGGACACCCGGGCATTGGCCCGCCACCTGCGGACCCACGGCAGCCTGCGCGCGATCGTCACGGAGCCCGACTTCGTGGACCGCGCCGACGCCGTGGATCGGGCGAAAGCGGTTCCCCGCTGGGAGGACCAGGACTTCGTCGGCCAGGTCTCGCCGTCCTCGATCATGGACATCGGTAGCCACGATGAGGACGGCCCGCTCATCGGAATCGTCGACTTCGGGCTCAAGTCGAACATCGTCCGGGCGATGCGCCGTCGGGGCGCCCGCGTCCGGATCCTGCCGCACACGATCTCCGCCGCAGTCGCCCTCGCCCGCGACATCGATGGCCTGATCCTCTCGCCGGGGCCCGGCGACCCGGCGCGGCTCGACGGTCCGGTCGCACTGGCGAGGGCGATCATCGAGGACGGGCGGCCGCTGCTCGGGATCTGCCTCGGCCACCAGATCGTCGCTCGTGCGGCCGGCGCCGAGACGACCCGGCTCCGGTTCGGGCACCACGGGGCGAACCACCCGATCCGCGACGTCGACCTCGGGCTCGTCCAGGTGACCGCCCAGAACCACGAGGTCCAGGTCGTCGGCGACTCGCTCCCGACGGGATCGCGCTTCCACGTGAGCCAGGTCAACCTCAACGACGGCTCGGTGGAGGGCCTGCGCCACTCGACGCTCCCGATCGAGACCGTCCAATACCACCCGGAAGGGTCCCCGGGGCCGCTCGATGCGCTCGCGGTGTTCGACCGGTTCGTTGCCGCTGCGCGCGGCGAGCGTTCGTGACTCCGCCCGGCCCCAAGCCCGCGTCGGTCCTGATCCTCGGCAGCGGCCCCGTCGTCATCGGGCAGGCCGCCGAGTTCGACTACGCCGGCACCCAGGCTTGCCGCGCCCTGCGCGCCGAGGGTGTCCGCACGATCCTCATCAACTCGAACCCGGCCACGATCATGACCGACCCCTCGGTCGCCGACGCGATCTACCTCGAGCCGCTCACCGTCGAGGTCGTCGAGGCGGTCATCGCGAAGGAGCAGCCGGAGGGCCTGCTCGCGGGCCTGGGCGGCCAGACGGCGCTGAACCTGGTGACGGCGATGGCCCGCGCCGGCGTCTTCGAGCGTCATCCGATCCGCCTGCTCGGCACGCCCCTCGAGGCGATCCACATGGCCGAGGACCGCGAGGCGTTCCGCGACCTCCTCGACCGGATCGACCAGCCCTACGCCCCGAGCTTCATCGTCGAGGGCGCGACGCCGGAAGAGCGCGAACACGCGACCCAGGAGGCGCTCGAGACGATCGGGCTGCCGGCCATCGTCCGCCCGGCGTTCACGCTCGGCGGCACCGGCGGCGGCATCGTCGAGAACGAGGCCGCGTACCGCGAGATCGTGCGAACCGGCCTTCGCGCCAGCCCGATCGGCCAGGTCATGGTCGAGAAGTGCCTCGTCGGCTGGCAGGAGATCGAGTACGAGGTCATGCGCGACGCCGACGACACGTGCATCGCGGTGTGCTCGATGGAGAACGTCGACCCGCTCGGCGTCCACACCGGCGACTCGATCGTCGTCGCGCCGGTCCAGACCCTGTCCGACGCCGTCCACCAGCGCCTCCGCAGCGCGGCGCTCGCGATCATCCGCGCGCTCGGCGTCGAGGGCGGCTGCAACGTCCAGTTCGCGCTGTCGCCGGACTCGACCGAGTACGCCGTCATCGAGGTCAACCCGCGCGTGTCGCCGCTCATCGGCGCTCGCGAGCAAGGCCACGGGCTACCCGATCGCCCGGGTCGCGGCCCAGATCGCCGTCGGGCGGCGGCTGGCCGAGATCCCGAACGTCGTCACCGGCACGACCGTCGCCGCGTTCGAGCCCGCGCTCGACTACGTCGTCGTCAAGCTGCCGCGCTTCCCGTTCGACAAGTTCCCGACCGCCGACCGGACGCTCGGCAGCCAGATGAAGGCCACGGGCGAGGTGATGGCCATCGACCGGACGTTCGGCTCGGCGCTGAACAAGGCGCTCCGTGGCCTCGAGCAGGCCGGGGTCGGGCCGCTGGCCGAGGACCCGAGCTGGACCCCGACGTTCGACTACCTCGCCGGCGTCTATGCCGGCGACCCGGAAGCGGACGAGCCGATCCACTGGATCGACGAGCGCGGCCAGGCCTGCGAATCCACGCGCCACGCGCAGCGAACCGCGGCGCCCCTGGTCCTGCGCCGGTTCCTGGAGCCGTCCGACTCGCGCCTGTGGCGGCTGCTCGGCCTGCTCCGCCGCGGCGTCCCGGAGCACGTCGTCGGGGAGGCGACCGGCATCTCCGCGTGGTTCCTCGGGGAGATGGGCCGGAACGTGGCGCTGGAGCACGAGGTCACCGCGGCCGGGGAGCGGCTGGCGGACCCCGGAGACGCGGACGCCGCCGAGCTCCTCGCCACCGTCAAGCGAGCCGGGTTCGGCGACAAGGAGCTGGCCGGCCTCGGCGGCACGACCCCCGAGGCGCTGCGGGCGGCACGGCTCGCGCTCGGCATCGTGCCCGGCTACTCGATGGTCGACACCTGCGCGGCAGAGTTCGCGGCCGAGACGCCGTATTTCTATGCAACGTATGCAGCGGCGGGCTCGGCACCGGAGGCGCCGCCGGTGGGACGCCCCGCGGCGCTCGTGATCGGCTCGGGGCCGGTGCGCATCGGCCAGGGCATCGAGTTCGACTACTGCGCCGTCCAGGCCGCGGACACCCTGCGCCGCAACGGCTGGCAGGCCGTGATGATCAACTCGAACCCTGAGACGGTCTCGACCGACTTCGACGCGTCGTCGCGACTCTACTTCGAGCCCCTCGACCCCGAGAGCGTGCGCAGCGTCATCGACGCGGAATCGCCCGGGGGCGCGGACCTCCTGCCGGCGGTCGTCGCGTTCGGTGGCCAGACGCCGCTGAACCTGGCCGCGCCCCTGGCCGCGGGCGGCGTCCCGCTGCTCGGCAGCGACCTCGAGGCCATCGACCAGGCCGAGGAACGGGTCCGCTTCGCCGCCCTGCTCGACCGCCTCGGGATCCCGCAGCCCGAGGGCGGCATGGCCCACAGCGTCGAGGAGGCGCTGACCCTGGCCGAGCGGATCGGCTACCCGGTCATCGTCCGGCCCTCGTTCGTGATCGGCGGCCTCGCCATCGATTTCTGCTACTCACCGGAGGACCTGGCACGCCAGCTCGCCGCCGCCACCGTCGTGGACCCCGACCGGCCGGTCCGCATCGACCGCTACCTCGAGGGCGTCGAGGTCGACGTGGACGCGGTCAGCGACGGGGAGCTCGTGCTGATCCCGGGGCTCCTGGAGCACGTCGAGCGGGCCGGGGTCCACAGCGGCGACAGCGTCGGCGTCTTTCCGCCGCAGTTCGTCGGCGAGGGCGACCAGGACCTCATCGTCGCGACGATGGAGCGCATCGTGCTGGCGCTCGGTGCCAAGGGCCTCGTCAACGCCCAGTTCATCGTGCGCGACGACGGCGTCTACCTCATCGAGGTCAATCCCCGGGCGTCACGGACCGTCCCGTTCATGTCCAAGGTCACGGGCGTCCCGATGGTCGAGCTGGCGGTCAGGATCGCGCTCGGCGCCACGCTCCCGGAGCTCGGCTGGGACGGTGGACTGCTGCCGCCGCCACCGTATTTCGCGGTGAAGGCCCCGGCGTTCTCCACGACCAAGCTCCGCGGCGTGGACCCCTCGGTCGGGCCCGGGATGCAGTCGACCGGCGAGGTCATCGGCCTGCACGAGGACCCACGGGTCGCGCTCGCGAAGGCGCTGCTCGGCGCCGCGCTCGTGCCGCCACGGCCCGGCGCCGCCGGCGCGCTCGCGCTCCTGTCGATCGCGGATCGCGACAAGGCGCTGCTGCCGCGGCTGGCGACGGGTCTGGCGGCTGCCGGCTACCAACTGGCCGCGACGCCGGGCACGCGACGGGCGCTGGCGAACGCGGGGTTCGAGGCGCGGCCGGTCGCCAAGCTCGGCGAGGCCGCCGACGAAGCCACGGGCGAGGTCCCGATCCTGGACCTCATCGCGTCCGGGGAAGTCCGCCTCGTCGTCAATACGCCCACGCCTCGCTCGGGCGCGGTCCGGGACGCGGTCGAGATCCGCTTCGCAGCGACGGGGGAGGGGATCCTGTGCCTGACCGCGATGGAGACCGCGGTCGCGGCCGCCGAGGCGCTCGACCCCGACATCGTCGAGGCCGTCGCGAGCGTCCGTTCCCTGGAGGAGTGGGTGCCGGCCCCGGGTCAGCCGCGGCGGGCGCTCGTCGCGACGGTCTGAGCGGCGCGGCTCAGGGCGCGATCGTCAGCGTCCCGACCATGCCGCGCTCGAGGTGATCGGCGACTTCGCACCAGAAGGTATACGTGCCCGGCGTCAATCCATCGACCGTGAACACGGCGGACTTGTTCGCACGAACGAACCCGGAGCGCGCGAGCACCGTGTTGGGCTGCGGTCCGATCGCCATGTTGTGCTCGACCGGCAACACGGGCACGTTGTCGAGGAAGAACGTCACCGTTCCGGCCGGCGCGCTGACCGCATCGGGCGTGTATTTCGGCCCGCTCATCACGATGGCGATGGCGCCCGGTGGAGCCGCGGTCGCGTCTTCGGTCGTCGAAGGTAGCGTCGGGATCGGTGACGGTGTCGCCGACCGAGTCGGCGATGATCCACTGGCCATCGGTGGCGGTGATATTGGCGCTGCACTGGGACCTGTGGCCTTGCCCGTCTGAGGCGCGACCGGGGACTGGCCCGAGCACGCAAGGTACAGGAGAGACATGACGAAGGCGAGTACCGGAAGTCGAAGCCTTCCTTTTGCGCGGGTAGTGGGGTTCATGGCATGGCCACAACTGCCGCGGGTTCCTCGGGGGTCACGACGATCGACTGACCCAGGGACCACAGGGTCAGCGTCGTGAGCGCGACCATCACGACGGCCAGCGGGATCTGCCGCGTCCGGAGCGTGGACGCTGGCATGTCCGGTGGGGCGTCCAACGCCGCGACGACGTGGCCACCCCACGCGCCCAGCATGTGGCCGCCGACGACCGCCGCCAGCTGCACGGTCCACACGAGACCTGGTGGCAGCCACGCCCCCGAGACCTCGTAGAACGCGGTGCCGAACAGGTCCCAGCCCTGCTGGAACGGGTCCGACAGGGCGACGACGATGCGCTGCCCCTCGATCAGCAGGTAGGTCAGGTAGTGGGCGATGAGGTAGCCGACCGCGATCGGCAGGAGCCCGGCACCCGTCGCACCGATCCCCACGAAGCGCGTGACCGCGAGCGCGAGCGCGACGACGATCCCGAGGAAGCCGGCGAGCAGCAGCGTCTCGACCGGCAACGCCGGCAGGCCGAACAGGTCGAACCAGATCTGCGTCTGCGACAGCCCGTCGAACAGGATGGAGCCCACGCCGAGCGCGATGATGACCACGTCGGCCATGCTCCAGCCGGGTTCCAGGAGGCCCTCGAGGAACGGCCGGCGGCGGATGCGTCCGGTCTCGTCGGCCAGGGCGAAGGGCGCCAGCCGTCCGAGGACCCGGAACCAGACCGTGAAGACCTCGGCGTTCGCGCGCCAGGTGTCGCGCCCGAACTGCGCCATCATCGCGAGCGTGAAGGCCGTGTAGCCGACGAGGATCACGAAGAGCGTCTCCGGCCCGCTCGCGACCACGAGCTCGATCCAGACGACGACCGCAAGGCCGATGACCGCGGGCCACTTGCCGAGCGCCTCCGGGTACTCGGCCACCTCCCACGGCGTGACGCCCAGTCGCCGGACCAGCGCGGCACCCAGGTCGTGCAGGGTCGAGAACGGGTCGAGGAAGTGCCAGACCGGCCCGATGAGCGCGCTCACCATGGCCACACCGACCCAGCCGAAGACCCAGATGAACAGCGTGGCGACCTCGGCGTCGCTCGTGCCGCCGACGACACCCTGGACGATGACCCACAGCCAGGCGAGGAACCCGAGCGCGCGGAGCGCGAGGCGCAAGGCCGCCGGTGGCAGCCGGCCCGCGTCCGTGGGTTTCGGGCGCTCGGCCCGGACGTCGCGAACCAGCACGAAGATGAACGACAGGGCGACGGTCGCCGCGGCGCCCGCGAGGTAGACCGCCAGCGGCAGCCGGCTCGTGTACGTCGGGTTGAGCGCGTGCGCCAGGACGATCGCGGGGGCGGTGAGGGCGATCGCTCCGACGACCGAGAGGCCGGCCGCCAGCCGACCGACGCGCCCTCCGCTCACGCGTCGGTGGTGGGTCGGTTGCGACGCGACAACAGGACCGCCCCCACGACGAGGACGATCGCCAGCGCCGCGACGATCGGCAGGATCACGTCGCTGTCCGTGGAACCGGCAGGGTCGGTCGGACCGGGCGATGCCGACGGGCTCGAGGCGGGTGTCGGCGTTGGCTCCGGGGTGGCACTGGGCGTGGGCTCGGCACTCGCCGACGAGGCCGGCGTGGGCGCCGGAGTCGGTGACGGCGTTGGCGCCGGTGCGACCGTGAACGACCACGTGTCGTTCTCGAGCATGGCCGTCGGCGCTCTTCGCGCGTCCAGCGCACCTCGTACACGCCGGGCGCGAGCTCCGGCACCGGATCGATGATCAGGCGCGTCGGATCGTCGGGGTCGATGTTGCCGACCGCCAGCCGTTCGCCGGCGGCGTTGCGCAGCGAGAACGTGGATCCGTCGGTCTCCAGCGGCTCGCTGAAGGTGGCGCTGATCTCCGCGGGCGTGCCCTCGACCGTGGCCCCGTCCGCCGGCGTGGCCTCCGTCGAGCTCGGCGTGGGCGGCGACGCTCGCCGGAAAGAGCATGAGCACGGCCGCGCAGCGCGGCGAGCACGACAAGGCGCGTCGTTCGAGAGGTCATGACTCGGAGTCTACGAAACGCGGCCCCGGCGCGCCCGCGAGACGAGCCGGTGCACCCCACGCTCCTATCGGCGAAGGAACGACCCGAACGGGCCGGAGCCAGGGTCCTTGACCGCCCACCCGTGCATCGGCGTGCACAAACGGGGCCTGAGCGGCCTTCCGATCGACGATACGTGCACCGGATGCACGCTCGACGCTCGGCCGGCGGCCCAGACCGATCCGACGCGGTACGATCGACCCCACTCGCCCCGACCCAGTCGCCGACCGACCCGACCGACCCCGCCCCGTCCCAGGAGCCGCGCGTGCCGACCCCCCCGACCACCCCGATCCCGACCACGGCCTACACGCGACCACCGCCTCGAGAACGGCCTCCGCCTGATCGTCGCCGAGGACCACCTCGCCCCGGTCGTCGCGGTCAACGTCTGGTACGCCGTCGGCTCCAAGCACGAGCAGCCGGGCAAGACGGGCTTCGCGCACCTCTTCGAGCACGTGATGTTCCAGGGCTCCAAGCACGTGGCCAAGGCCGAGCACATCGCGCTCGTGCAGGCCGCCGGCGGGACGATGAACGGCACGACCTGGCTGGACCGGACGAACTACTTCGAGACGATGCCGTCGCACCAGCTCGACCTCGCGCTGTGGCTCGAGGCGGACCGGATGGCGACGCTGCTCGATGCGCTCAGCCAGGAGAACCTCGACAACCAGCGCGAGGTCGTGAAGAACGAGAAGCGCTGGTCGTACGACAACCGCCCGTACGGCACGTGGCAGGAGAAGCTCCAGGCGCATCTCTACCCGCCCGAGCATCCCTACCACCACTCCACGATCGGGTCGATGGAGGATCTCGATGCCGCCTCGATCGAGGACGTCAGCGAGT
This sequence comes from uncultured Chloroflexia bacterium, assembly GCA_963850555.1. GTDB lineage: Bacteria > Chloroflexota > Limnocylindria > Limnocylindrales > CSP1-4 > SPCO01. The sequence goes on from CAWKLT010000001.1 coordinate 32,477, forward strand.
TCTTCCGGACCTACTACGCGCCGAACAACGCCGTGCTGTCGGTCGTGGGTGACGTGGACACCCCGGATGTCCTTCGCAGCGTCGAGCGCTACTTCGGTGCCATCCCGGCGAACCCCTCGATCCCGCCGCTCGGCGACCTGTCGCTCCCGCCGACGCTCGGTGGCGAGATCCGCGAGGTCGTGTACGACAAGGTGCCGTTGCCGCGCATCTACATCGGCTTTCGAGCCCCGGTGTACGGCGACCGCCGGCTCGATGCCCTCGAGATCGCCGGCCAGATCCTGGCCGGTGGCAAGGGCAGCCGGCTGCACCGTCGCCTGGTTCGCGACGAGCGGATCGCCAATGACGTCGCCCTGTTCACGCTCGGCTTCACCGGCGGCGCGTCGATCCTGGCGGGATGGGCCACCGTCCGGCCCGGCGTGACGGTCGAACGGGTGGAGGCCGCCCTGCACGAGGAGACCGAGCGCCTCGCGGTCGAGCCGGTGAGCGCCGACGAGCTCGCGCGGGCCTTCGCGCTGATCGAGGCGGACGAGCTCGGGGCGCTGCAGCGGGTCGAGGAGCGCGCCGACCGGCTGTCGATGTACGCGACCCTCTTCGACGACCCGGGCATCATCAACGAGATGCTGGCGCGCTACCTGTCGGTCACCCCGGAGGCGATCCTCGAGGTCGCCGCCGCGACGTTCCGGCCGGACAACCGGCTCGTCCTGACCTACCTCCCCGAGATCGCGCCGGCGGATTCCGGCGCCGTCGACAGCGACGCCGACGAGAAGGCGGACACCGACACCGACACCGAGAGCGACGAGGAGGTGGCGGCATGACCGCGACCGATCGCGTCGAGCTCGACGGGAACGTCGTCGCCGAACGTCCGACGCCAGGCGTCCCGCGGCCGTACGAGTTCCCGGACCTCGCCCGAGGCCAGCTGGACAACGGCCTCACGATCCTCGTGGCCGACCTGCCCGGTCGACCGCTGGTCAGCGCGTCCGTGGTGCTCCCGATCGGTGCCGTGGACGAGCCCGCGGACGAGGGCGGCGCCGCCGTCCTGGCCGCCCGCGCCCTCACCGAGGGAACGGAGCGATACGACGCGGTCGCGCTGATCGAGGCGAGCGAGCGGTTGGGCGCCTCGATCCATGCGGACGCGGGCTGGGACGCGACCAGCGTCAGCATCGACGTTCCGACCACCCGGCTCCGCCAGGCCCTCGAGCTCCTGGCGGAGGTCCTGCTCCGACCCACGTTCCCGGCGGGTGAGGTCGAGCGGCTGCGCGACGAGCGGCTCAACGACCTGCTCCAGGCGCAGGCCGATCCGCGCCGCCGCGCCGACGAGGCCTACATCGACACGATCTACTGCGCCCGATTCGCCCTATCACCGGCCGGCCGGCGGGCAACGCGAGACCGTCGAGCGGCTCGACGCCGACGTGCTTCGGCGCGTCTACGCGAGGGCGGTGGATCCCTCGATCGCCACGCTCGTGGTCGCCGGCGACCTGGGTGGCCAGGACGTGGTCGCGATGGCCCACGAGCTCCTGGACGGATGGTCCGCGCCGACGTCGCCGACCGCCAGCGGCACGATCCTCGACGCCCCGGCGGCGACCGACCGGCGGATCCGCGTCGTCCATCGACCCGGATCCGTCCAGACCGAGATCCGCATCGGGCATCCGGGGCTGCCCCGGAAGGTCCCGGACTTCCACGCGGTCTCGGTCATGAGCGCCATCCTGGGCGGGCTCTTCAACTCCCGGCTCAACATGCAGCTCCGGGAGGCCAAGGGCTACACGTACGGCGCGAGCGCCGGGTTCGACATGCGGCGCGGCGCCGGGCCATTCACCGCCCGGGCCGCCGTGAACACCGAGGTGACGGTCCCGGCCGTGATCGACACGCTCGCCGAGCTCGAGCGGATGCGCGACACGAAGGTCGAACCGAGTGAGCTCGCGGCGGCTCGCGACTTCCTCGTCGGCGTCTTCCCGCTCCGGTTCGAGACGCCCGGGGCCGTCGCCGCCGCGCTGTCCGGCCTCGCGATCCACGGATTGCCGGTCGAGGAGCTGCTCGACTACCGCCGCAAGATCGAGGCCGTGACCATCGACGACGTGGCTGCCGCGGCCCGCGAGCATCTCCAGATCGAGGGGGCCGCGATCGTCCTCGTCGGTGACGCCGACGCGATCGGAGCCGCCCTGGAGGCTGCGGATCTCGGCAAGGTCGTCGTCGAACGCGACGACGCGCCGCACGCGCTGGGGCCGATCCCCGATGAGGCCCACGTGGCCGTGGACGAAGGGGAGGACACCGGCCCCACGGCTGGCGCCGAGGAGCCCGGCCTGCCGGGCACGGCCGATGAGCCGGCTGCGGCGGACACGCACACCGAGGACCGCGAAGGACACTGAAACCTTCTCGCCTCGGGATGTCTCGTACTGGGTAGGAGCTGATCAGCAGGTCAGCCACCCAGGAGACGAACCACGATGCGCACAGATGCCAAGTTGATGCGCGGTCTCGGGATCGGGACCGCGACGCTCTTCCTCGCCGTTGGCGCGGTCTTCGCGGCCGATGGCCTCACGAGCTCGGCGCCGGGCGACCCGACGATCGGCGAGCCGCGGGCGACCGAGACCGCCGAGCCGACCGAGACCGCCGAGCCCACGGCGACGTCGGAAGCCACCCAGACCGCCGAGCCCACGCAGACTGCAGAGCCGGCCGAGACCGCCGAGCCCACTGGAGACCCGACGGCCGAGCCGACCCAGACCGCGGAACCGCGCGCGACCGCCGAGCCGACGCAGACCGCCGAGCCGACCCAGACCGCCGAGCCGACCCAGACCGCGGAGCCGCGCGAAACCGCCGAGCCGACGAATGACGCCAACGACGACAACAGCGGCCCCGGCAACGGTGACGACGACGGCGCCAGACGACGACAACAGCGGCCCCGGCAACGGTGACGACGACGGAGCCGACGACGACAACAGCGGCCACGGCGGCGGCTGATCGCCAAGCACGAATCGATCGGTGGACGATGGGCCGGCGGCGGAAGGGACCGTTCCCATGGCAGCATGGGGATGGACCCGACCGCCTTCTGGCTGGCCCGCACATGAACGGAGAACGAACGGCATCGAAGCCCAATCGCTCGATCGGACCACGGCCGCTTGGGACGAGCGCGCCATCGTCGACGCCGTCCTGGCCGGAGACCGCGAGGCCTTCCGTCGCCTGGTCGAGCGCGAATCGGTGGCGCTCGTCCGGGCGTGTCATCGGATCCTGGGCGATCGATCGGATGCCGAGGATGCGGCCCAGGAGGCACTCGTGACCGCCTATCGTCAGCTGGCCAGCTGGCGCGGCGACGGTCCGTTCGGTGCCTGGCTCATGCGGATCGGCGTACGGATCGCCCTGCGGCAGGCCGGGAAGCGTAAGACGGTCACCTGGCGCGATCCCCTCGGCGGTGGAACTCCCACGGGTGCGAGCGACGCGTCAGTCGATCCGATCACGCGAGCGACCGATCAGGCCGCCATCGAGTCGGCGCCGCTCACGGATCCCGCGATGCTCTCGATGCGAGCGGAGCGCGCCACCGAGCTCCGAGCCGCCGTCACCGCCCTCCCCGAGCCCTATCGCGAGGTGGTCGCCCTGCGCTTCTTCGGGGACGCCACGCTCGACGAGATCTCGCGCGTCACGGACCGACCGCTCGGCACCGTCAAGACGCATCTCCACCGCGGCCTGGCCAAGCTGCGCAGCAACCTCGAGCGAGATGACCGATGAGTGACTTCGGTCGACGGTTCGATGCCTCCGAGCTCGGCGACGATGTGGTCGACAATGCCGCCGCGGCCGAGCTGCTCGCCGTCGCGAGGGATCTGGAGACCTACGCGCGGAGCGACTCGGTGACGCTGAGCGGGGACTTCGAGGACCGCGTGATGGCGGCCATCGCCGACGAGCCGCCACCGCGACCGATGGGCTCCCGCGGCTTGCTCGGCATCGTCGCGGTCGTCCGCGATTCGTGGCGTCTCGTGTGGAGCGCCGACCGACCCATGGCCGTCCGGGCACAGGCCCTGGCGTTCGTGCTTGCTGGCGGCCGTGGCGCTGGGATCGCTGGGGTCACTTGCGGCCGTGGGGGTTGGCGCGCTGCTGTCGCCGAATGGACCAGCGCCGACCGTGCAACCGGCTCCGGTGCCGACGCCGAGTCCGTCGGCCCTCCCGAGCCCGAGCCCAGAGCCCGAGCCCGTCCGTCAGCCCGTCGCCGAGCGCCACGCCATCGGCGTCACCGACCGAGACGGCAGAGCCGACCGAGACCGCCGAGCCGACCGAGACGCCCGGAAGGGACCGACGATTCCTCAGGCCCGGGATCAGGATCGGGTTCGGGGAGCGACTCGTCCGGGCCAGGCTCAGGCGACGAGACGGCGCGACCGACCAACGACTCGTCAGGGCCAGGGTCGGGTGGGGATTCGTCCGGCTCCGGTTCGGGGAGCGACTCGTCAGGCTCGGGTTCCGGCGGCTAGGCTCCGGACTCCATCACTTGACGAGCTGCACCGCGTAGGTCGTGCCGGGCGGACAGCCCTCCGGTGGGCACGGCCCACCGACGTTTCCTTCTCCGACCAATGCCACGAATGCGCCTTTGATGCATTCCTTGGCATTCGCGGCGGAGCACTCCACGCTGTAATCGCCGTTCGTGAATGCACCCTTGGGCGAGGAGAACTGGAACGCCAGAAAATACGGGATGTGATACCACTGGTTTGAGCCGTTGCCTCCGGGCTCGACCGGACACCCATCGATCTCCTGATTGACAGGTGTCTCTGGGCAGGTGCTGTCGAACATCGGGAACATAACGACCTGCCCGGCGTACGTGTTCAGCGCGTCCTCTACCCCGGATGCGCTGATGTTGCCCGTCTGGGTGATGTACTTCCACGATGGGAGGGGAATGTCCTGAGGAGGAGGGTTCAAGACCACGGCCTCGAGCTCTGACGCGCCTCCCGCCGTGGGCGTCCAATCGATCCAGCCAACGCTCCCGGGGTTCCCACCACACAAGGGGATGGTGAGTTCGACACCGGTCTCCCACGTCCGGGTGGGCAGCTCAGGGACTGAGGTGTGGCCCGACCCGCAAGACAGAACCGTGACCGGGAACGCGATCGGCAGCAATGCACAGCCGGCCAGGGTGTCGATGCACCCGGCTGATGGCCCGGAGACGGCGGTCGCGGGCTGGGTCAATCGCCACTGGGTCATGCCGACGATCCTGACCAGGCTCGTGTCAAAGGCTCTGGTTGCGAACACCTCCACGCCGGCTGCGCCCGCAGGCGGCGGTCGGCCATCGACTGCCTGGCCTGCAAAGACCGTGCCCGTCCAGTCCGTGTAGGTCGCACTCGAGATCGTGACGCCATTCTGGGCGGCAGACAGATACACCTCGTTGCGCACTTGCTCGCCCCACGAAACCAGGGGTGGCGGCGCCAAGGGGTCGATGGCTTCCTCGCCTGCTCGGCGCCCCAGGACGAGTGCGCCAGAACGCGCCGCGGCATCCGCCGCGTTCTGGACATGCCGCTGCTGTGACCAGGCTTGACCTCCATCGATGATCAGGCCCGTCATCGCGAGAAGCGCGACGAGCGCTACCGCGAAGATGACGATGACTTGACCGTGGGGGCGGCGTGCGTCGGTCGGGCGCGAACCGTCATCACATATGCCTCATGGGGTCGAGTAGACGCGCTCGATCGGGAAGCGCGTGGTTGCGGACAGCGTCATCGGGCCGATGATGCTGCCGACGATCGGCGTCAATGGGTGGTACGAGTATTCGACGGTAACTTCCGCCTCGCACCCGATCTTGAGCGGCACCGTGATCCCGCCGATCGGGCAACCGAACTCCGGATCAGGAACTGTGATGTCGTCCGGGTTCAGGCCCACTGTCTGAGCCTCGGCTTTCGCCTTGATCGGGTCGATGGTCTGATCGACGATCGCGACACGCGCTCCTGCTCGCGCCGCATTCGAGATCGTGTGATGCGCGTAGATCGCCCGACCGAAGTCGAAGACCAACACAAGCAGCAGGATGAACACCGGAAAGATGAGTGCGAACTCGGTGAGTCCCTGGCCGAGTTGTCGGCGCCGCGGATGTCGCATGTCAGCGCCGTACCTCGATGGAGGACGCACACGACACCCATGTACCACCGACGAGTGTCTGGGCTCTGATCGTATAGGGCGGGTTCTGCTTGAAGGTTAGATTGGCACCAATGAAGCCTTCGCCCGTCCACGTGCCCATCGCCAAACTTGTGTGCGTATTGACGAAGCTCGGAACCTTGCACGGCGACGGTGGAGGCGGGGGCGGCGGCGGCCCGTATGCGACCGATAGTGATGTTTCGGGCACGACACAATCGCCTGGTACGGCGGTCGTGTCCGGGCTCGCGGTCTGGGATTCGACGATGTTGCCGTCAGTGGGACCCGTCGGCGGCGTGAAGCCGCCGGTGAAGTCGGTGGCGTCCCACGCGGCCCGTGCGTCCGCCACCGTCATCCCAATGACGTTGGGCAGCGTGTAGCAGGTCGGCGGGTTGGCGGGTACAGCTGTTGCGATCCCAAAGGTGACCGAAGCGGAGAAGAATGCCTCCCCGGTCGGGCAAGCCGCGCCGTCGGGCGGGGGCGTCACCGTCGCGGTCGCGACTGTGTCGGTCGGGAGAGCGCCAACAGGCGTGTTTACGTTGTCCTCAAGGAAACCCGCCTGGGCCCATGCGTCCTCTGCGCCCTGGACAGACTTGCCCACCATGTCAGGTATGACGCGGCAGTTGCTCACGGGCGGCGGGGGCGTCCCGACGGCTGGTGGCGGTGGGCAGCCAGCCAAACAGCCGTACGTGATCGGGAATGATGACGATGCGGATACGCGAACCGGATTGCCGACGATCATGGAGATCACGGGGGCCGCGACCCGGAAGTCGCAATCGATCTCGGCTTGTGCCGGCTTGCCGACTAGGCGGCCTCCTGGGAACGTCGGGGCAGGGGGCGGAACCAGGGCACAGTCCATGGCCCCCTCGCTGCGGGTCATCAGGGTCAGATACTCCGCCCGCGCCGCCGGGTCGCCCGGCGTCGTCCATGCATCGGGGTGCTGGGCGGCATAGTTCGCCCCGACTCGGGCCATGCCATTGATGGTGACCCAGCCCATGTAGATGCGACCGAAGTCGACCGCAAACAGGACGATGAGGAGCAGGAACGGGACGAGCAGGGCGAATTCGACCAGCGACTGCCCACGGCTCGAACCAGAAGGTCGCGTCCGGTGGCGGCGATCTGGGGACTGCCCGGAAATTGACGGTCGCATGACTTACCCGTGACTAGGCCCGACGATTTTCCGAGAAGGCCCTTCGCCCGGCCGCGCAGCCGGGGTCCCCGAGTGCCATTTGGATTTTCGTGCGAGGAGGTTGAGGCGGCCGATAGTACTAGTACCCACCTTGCAAAACCAATGACATTCGAATGGATTCGGTGCGAGATGGCAACGTCCCAAGGCCCGTCGCACGGCCCCGAAAGCCCCCGCTGCCGCCGCAGCCGCCGCACGCTACGCTTCGGGAGTGATCGTCGTGATCGGGGGCCTTGGTCTGCGTGGGTCCGTCGAGGAACCCGAGCCAGATGGGCTCGCGCCCGCGATCGCCGTCGCGGCTGCGGCGGCTGGCGCCCGGGTCGAGTTGATCTCCAAGGCCGGCGACGACCCGGCCGGTGACGCCGCTCTGCTCGCGCTCGCGGCTGCCGGCGTCGGGCACGTGGCGACCCTGCGCGACCCGTCCCGGTTCACGCCCATCCGATCGCAACCGGACGAGCCCACCGATCCGGCCACGGACGCGGCGACCGAGTCGGCCGAAGGTGCCGCGGAGGACGCCCCCACAGCCGACCTCCGCCCGACCCTGGATGCCGCCGATGTCTCGCTCGCGCTCCGCTACCTGACCGACTTCCAGGTGCTCGTCGCCGTGCATCCCTCCTCGGACCTGCTCGCCGAGGCGGTCTCGGCTGCCGGCTGGGCGAGCGCCCGGCTCGTCGTGGTCCTCGAGTCGGAGGGCGACGTGCCAGACGGCATGCCCGCCGATGCTCTCGTCGTCGCGGCGGCCGCGGACGATGCCGAAGGGGTTGGGGCGCGCATCGGGCGGTACGCCGCCGCCTTGTCGCGGGGCGAGGACGCCGCCGCGGCCTACCGCGACCTGACCGCCGCGCCCGCGACCTAGATGCCCAGGGTCCCCTCGGCGGGGCCCGCAGCCACGGCGGCCAGTGGCTCGATCAGCTCGGGCCCGTCCCGCCGCACGTCGTTGACATCGCGGTTGACCGCGTAGATCCGAAGGGCGATCTCGTCGGTCGGTTGGAGCATCGCGAGCAGCTCGCCGGGCTCGGCCGCCGTCGGATGCAGCCAGCGCTCCCAGGCGTCGTCCGGGACGACCACGGGCATGCGGTCGTGGAGGCCGGCCATCGCCTCGTTCGGGGACGTGGTGACGATCGTGAACGTGCGCCGGACCTGCTCGGTGGCCGGATCCTTCCAGCCGGCCCACAGCCCGGCGAGGACCAGCGGTCGACCATCCTCGCGCACGACCCGGTATGGCTGGCGGATGCTGCCTTCGCGCTTCCACTCGTAGAAGGACTCGGCGGGCACGAGGCAGCGGCGTCGCTTGAAGGCGTCCCGAAAGGCCGGGCTCGTGGTCAGCGTCTCGGCCCGGGCGTTGAACATGCGCGATCCGGTCTTGAGGTCGGTCGACCAGTGCGGCACGAGGCCCCAGCGGTAGGCGGTGATGGCGCGTCGCTCCTCGCGCTGGACGACGACCAGCACCTCATCGGTCGGGGCGACGTTGTAGCGCGGACCCGGATCGTCGACGAGCGGCTCGGCCGCGAAGATGTCGGCCAGCTCCGACGCCGGGCGTTCCTGCGTGAACCGTCCGCACATGGGGGCAAGTCTAGTATCGTCGGCTCGATGGACGACTCCCAGCCACCCGAGGGCCCCGACCCGTCACGGTCCGGGCGGCTGTCGCGCGAAGAGGCAACCGCCCTCCTGACGTCCGCCGACTCCGCGCTGGCATCGGCCGACTTCGCCGACGCGGCCGTCCGCTACGGCCGGGTCATCGGGTTCGACGACGCGCCCATCACCGCCGCCGCGCTCCTGGGCCTCGGCGAGGCCCGCTATCGACTCGGTGACGACGACGCCGCGCTCGCCTCCTGGGAGGCCGCCGTCAAGGTCGGCGAGACGCCGTCGACCTATCCGGCGTGGCGGAACATCGCCGCGGCACGCGTTCGCAATGGCGACCTTGCCGGCGCCATCGAGGCCTATCGCCAGGCCGACTACCGCGCTCCCTGGGAGGACAAGCAGGAGATCGCGACGAGGCTCGGCTGGCTGATCAAGGAGTCGGGCGATCCGAAGGCCGCGCGCAAGTACTTCGCCAAGGGACGCGGCGACGCGCCGCTCATCTCGGTCACGACGATCCTCATCGCGGCGACGGTCATCGTGTCGCTGTCGGCGCTCTGGTCGGACGAGGGCGAGGCGCTCTTCGACGCCCTCGCGCTCGACAAGGAGGCGGTCGCGGCGGGCGAGTACTGGCGGCTGTGGACGGTGACCCTGCTGCATGGCAGCGAGATCCACCTCGCCTTCAACATGTACGCCCTGTACCTGTCGGGTCGCGTCGTGGAGCGCTGGTACGGGCCGCTGAACATGCTGGTCTTCTACCTCGTGTGCGCGGCCGCGGGCTCGATCGGGAGCTTCGTCCTGGGTGGCGCCGGCACGTCCGTCGGGGCCTCGGGCGCGGTGTTCGGCCTGTTCGGCCTGCTGCTGGCCGCGGGCCGCGTTCACCACCCGGTCGACAAGCAGAGTCGCGCCCTGGTGGGCCAGCTGGGCATGCTGATCGCCATCAATCTGCTGTTCGGATTCGCGGTCCAGGGCATCGACAACGCCGCCCACATCGGCGGGCTCGTCGCCGGGCTGTGGCTGGGGGCGCTGATCCCGCCGACGAAGGTCCAGACCCTCGCCTCACTCTGGCAGCAGGGCGGGGAGGCGAGGACGGCCCACCTGGCGAAGGTCCCGATCTATGCCACGGTCATCGCGGTCGGTGTGGTGGCGATCGTGGTGATCGCGGGCCTGCTGATCGGCACCGCCCGCTGGGCGGCCTGAACCGGCTCGGGGACCCTCCCGGATGTTCGCCACGCTTCTCGGGTCGCTGCCGCGGCCGCCGCTCGCGGACGATGCCGCGCCGGAGGCGCTCCTCGACGCGGTGCTGGAGCTCCAGGTCGAGCACGGGCTCGAGCCGCTGACCGATGCCGGCTGGGCACTGGACCGCGAGGATCCCGTGGCGGCGTGGCGGGCGACGGCGGCGCGAACCGATGGGCTGGTCAAGGCGGTGGTCGACGGCCCGTTCACGGGTGGCCGGACTGCTGCCGAGGCGCGGGCCGCACTGGTCGGCCTGGCTGACGCCGGTTGCCGCTGGATCGAGGTCCACGAGCCGGGCGCCACGGGGATCGGTGCGGACACCGACGATCGAGCCCGGTTCATGGACGCCCACGCCACGCTGACGGCCGGGTTCGGAGACGACGTCCATCTGTCCCTCGCGATCACCGGTGGCAGCGCGGACGCCGCGGGCATCGACACCTTCCTGGCGGGCGCCTATGCCAGCCTGGCGCTGGATCTCATCGACGGACCGGACAACTGGCGGCTCGCGACGAAATGGCCGGCCGAACGCGGCCTGATCTGCGGTGCGCTCTCGACGCGGGAGGGCAGCGACGACGGCCCGGAGCTGCTGCTGTGGGCGGCCCGGTATGGGGCCTCGACCCGCGGGCGTGGGCCCGGCCAGGGTTGGACTTGCGACGGCAGGGTCGCTCGCCGCGCTGTCATGGGCGGTGGCAGCGGAGAAAGTGCGACGGCTGGGCGAGGCCGCCCGGCTGGCGGCGGCTCCCCTCGATGAATCGCTCGCGGCGATCGATCCGCGCGCGGTCGACAAGCGGAGCGCGGCGCTCGGCCGGTACGAGCCGAAACTGGACCGACCCGACGGACGCGGGCGTCCGGCCTCGCCCGACGAGGATTAGGATCATCGGGTGCGCGAAGCCGGTCTGCGGACGAATCCCGACGCCAATGCCAACGCACCCAGCCCGACCATCAAACTCGTTGCCGCGAACGGGACGACGCTGTATTCAGAAGTGCGCGGCTCCGGGCCGGCAGTGCTCTTGATCCATGCCGGCGGTGAAGACGCCGAAGAATGGCGCCCGATCGCGGAGCGGTTGAGCGGGTTCACGGCGGTTACTTACGATCGTCGCGGAACCCTTCGTAGCGGTCGCGACGACTGGCCTGGACAGGGTTCAGCCCAACATGCCGACGATGCAGCGGCGCTCATCGAGGCACTGGGCTTGGCGACGTGCTGGCATTCGGTGGTAGCGCGGGTGGCATCGTGGCGCTCCAACTGGCACTCCGGCACCCAGCTCTGGTCCGACGATGTCTCGTCTTCGAGCCGGGCTACTTCCGTCAGGCTCCGGGCGGGGAGGCATTCGCCCAGCCGCCGAACGCGGCCATGGAGGCCCACTTGGCTTCCCATCCGAATGACTGGACAGGAGCGTATGCCGCGTTCGGACGAGCCATTGCACCAACGGAGGCTTCTGCGCCGCGCGGCTTTTTCACCCAGCCCGAGGCGGCGGTCTGGTACACCGAGCGTGAGGATGGCAACGCCGAAGCCCTGGTCCGAGACGACATCGCGATCTTGACGCGAGAGCTCGTGGATGAGGGGGAGCTGGCATCGTCGACGGTGGACATCCGCTTCTCGTACGGAACGAACACGCTTTCGATCTTCCGCGAGATCTGCACGTACCTCGCCGCAGTTCGTGGGACTACGCCAGATGCCATCAATGGCGTCGGGCACTCGATCTATTACCACCCTGACGAGGCCGCCGAGTACATCGCTGGCCTAGCGCTTGGGCCCGCGGCCATTACTGCGAGATCCGAACCATAGACCCGGTACAGTCAGTCTCTACGTCGATTTCGTGCTCATCGACCCTGGTCGGCAGTCTCGAGGGGATGCGTCACGAAGGCTGTAGCAGCGCGTCTACTGGGCGAAATCCACAGAACCGTGGCTTCTGGGTGATATGAGCGTGAGGAGAACATAGCCATGCGCTCGTTGGGCAACCGACGTGGGCTCTGGGTGTTCCTGTTCTTGATCTTCGGGTTGCCCGCTCTGTTTTCGGCGCTGGTCCTGCCGTTCAATCCGCTCGGCGCCCTTCCATGGGTCATCTTCACGTGGGCGATCGCCGTGGTTTCGGGTTACCGGATCTGGCGGATCGATCACCCCGTCGAGTCCGCCGGGCGGAAACTCGCTCGAGGTTTGTATCTGTTCCTGTCGTCGGCCGCGATGTTGATCATCCTTTTGGTGGTCGGGGCAGCGCCGATCCTGCTGGTGGTGGCGGCGGGCGGGTGGCTTCTTCTGATGGCGCTGGTGGGGGTCGGGCTGTGGCTCGCCCACAGGGGCGAGACCGACGTCTAATCGGATCACCCGATGCCTTTTCGCGCGCTTCGCCGCTCCGTGATCCACAGCGCTCCGGCCAACCAGTAGTCGCGGTCGCGTGGAAGGCCGCGACGGGTGGCGTCTACCTCCCAGGCATCACACCATTGATCGGCCAGCTCGAGGGATACGCCGCTTGCGAGCAGGCCGTCGCGGATCGCCTTTCGTCGAGCCTGGAACATGCCCTCTGGGTTGGCACGGCTCATTGGATGGGGGACCTACGCGATGGGTGGCTTGACGGACGCTCGCCCCGCTGCGCGATGACGAGTATGCCGCATTTACTAAACCTAGATACTGTACATTCGCAGGGTGGACGCCGAGCCGATCCCGTGACCGTCTTGCCCTGCCTGCGGCGGCCTCGATTGGCACCGTGATGGGTACCGCGTGCAGCGGGTCGAGGACGGGACCATCGAGCATGGTCGCGTGACGCCGTCGCGCGCGACCAAAGCTCCATGGTCGTGTGCGCACTGCGATTTCGCCGCCCCGGACGACGGGATCCTCCACGCCCGCCTGAACCGAGCCTTGAGCCTAGGTATCGACTAGCGGCCGATAGCTTTTCGCCATCGAGGCCCCCGGCATCGTCCCTCTTCCCCCCGGAGTGGCGTTTTGCCGGGGGCCTCGCCCTAACGCGGCGGCGCTGTGCCTCGTTGCCATCCACGAGGCCCTCGGATGGTAGGCATCGTTCCCCCGGCGGTGTCGACGGGATCCGGGGGCCTCGTCGTTCCTCAAGAGGCCCCGCGCCCGACCCGCGACACGAGACCGCCGCCAGCCCGACCGCGCTCACCGCTACCATCGACGCATGACATCGACACGCTTCTGGCACGGCTTCGCCGACATGCACGCGGTCAAGGACGCGGAGATCGTCTTCCGATCCGGGGAAGGGGTCTGGCTCGAGTCGGTCGACGGCCGGCGGTTCCTCGATGCGACCGCGGCGCTCTGGTACTGCAACGTCGGGTTCGGGCGGCGCGAGATCGCCGATGCGGTCGCGGAGCAGCTCACGCGGCTCGTCGGCGTATTCGTCGTTCGGTGCCTACACGACCGAACCGACACTCCATCTGGCCGATCGACTGGCCGGGCTCGCCCCGATCGACGACGCCGTCGTGTTCTTCGGCTCGGGCGGCTCGGACGCGGTCGACACGGCGGCGAAGCTCGCCCGGCGCTACTGGGACGTCCTGGGTCGACCCGAGAAGCGCGTCATCGTGTCGCGCGAGCACGGCTACCACGGCATGCACGCCTGGGGCACGGCGCTCGCCGGGCATCCCGGGCAACAAGGCCGGCTACGGCGGCGAGATCATCGAGGAGGTCGTCAACGTCGGGGCGAACGACACCGAGAGCCTCGGCGCGCTGTTCGAGTCGCGCGGCGCCGAGATCGCCGCCTTCATCGGGGAGCCGGTCATCGGCGCCGGCGGGGTCTACCCGCCCGAGCCGTCGTACTGGGCCGAGGTCCAGCGGCTCTGCCGCGAGCACGACGTCCTGCTCATCGCCGACGAGGTCATCACCGGCTTCGGGCGGACCGGCGTGCTGTGGGGCTCGCAGCGCTACTCGATCGAGCCGGACATGATCCTGTTCGCCAAGGGCGTCACGTCCGGCTACTTGCCACTCGGTGGCGTGATCGTGGGGCGGCGCGTCCAGGAGCCGTTCTGGGACGGCCCGGCGCCGGGGCCGGCGTTCATGCACGGCTACACGTACTCGGGACATGCCGCGGCCTGCGCGGCGGCCGAGGCCAACCTCGACATCCTGGAACGCGAGGGGCTGGTGGCCACGGGTCGCGACCCTGGAGCCCGTCCTGGACGCCGCGGTCCGCCGGCTGGCATGCGCTGCCGCTCGTCGGGGAGATCCGGACCGTCGGGCTGACCGCGGCCGTCGCCATCGAGCCGGACCGGCTCGCCGCGGACCCGGGGATCCCGGCACGGGTCGTCGCCGCGGCGCTGCGACACGGGATCGCCACGCGCGTCCTGCGCGGCCACGCGCTGCACATCTCGCCGGCCTTCGTGATCACCGAAGGGGAGATCGACACCCTCGTCGACGGCCTCGGCGCCGCCCTGGAGGACGTGGCCGCCGCGTAACGCCGGCCACCGCCGCCCGAAACGCGCCGCGGACTTGATTCCGGCACCTCGCGGTGCCACCATCGTCGGACCTCCCGCCGACCCCACAGCACGTCGGCCCGAGGCTCCGGATGCTCCAGCAAGACGCATGGCGTCGCCATCCCGCCGAGGGCCGGGACGGTCGGTCGCCTGGCACTCAGTCGTCGAAGGAGGTCGGCTCGTGGGTGAACACATCTCTCTCACGGTCAACGGAGCACAGCGGGAGCTCGACGTCGAGCCCAGACGCCTCCTCGTCCAGGCCCTGCGCGAGGACCTGGACCTGACCGGCACCCATGTCGGGTGCGACACCAGCCAGTGCGGCGCGTGCACCGTCCACGTCGATGGGCGCGCCGTGAAGTCGTGCACGATGCTCGCCGTCCAGGCGGACGGCGCCACGGTCACGACGATCGAGGGCATGGCCACCAGCGCCGACGAGCTGCACCCGCTCCAGACCGCCTTCTGGGAGAAGCACGGCCTCCAGTGCGGCTTCTGCACGCCGGGCATGATCATGACCGCGGCCGACCTGCTCGCCCGCAACAGCGACCCGAGCGACGACGAGATCCGCGACGCCATCGAAGGCAACATCTGCCGCTGCACCGGCTACCAGAACATCGTCGCGGCGATCCGCGCGGCCGCGGCCGCCAACCGCGAAGCCGCCGTCCCGGCCGGCGCGTGAGGGGAGACGACCGATGACCGACGTGCTCGACGCTCCCGCCACGACCAACGTCGTCGGCAAGCCCATCAAGCGGACCGAGGACCCGCGCTTCATCACCGGCGAAGGCCGCTACCTCGACGACATCAAGCTGCAGTCGATGACCCACATGGCCATCCTGCGCAGCCCGTACGCGCACGCCAACATCCGCTCGATCGACACGAGCGCCGCCAAGGCGATGCCGGGCGTGATCGCGGTCTTCGTCGGCGCCGACATCCCGTACAACCCGCTTGCCGATGGCCTGGCCGGCCGGCGGCAGCGCGGGCATCCAGAACAACGTCAACACGCCGCGGGTCCTCGCCACGGACGACGTCAAGTGGACCGGCGAAGGCGTCGCCGCGGTCGTCGCCGAGACCGAGGCCCAGGCCTACGACGCCATCGAGGCCATCACGGTCGACTGGGAGCCGCTCCCGACGGTCGTCGATGCGGAGAAGGCGATCGAGCCGGGCGCCCCGCAGCTCCACGAGAACGCCCCGAACAACGTCGTGTTCGAGTGGACGGTCGGCGACAAGGCCGGGCACGGACGCGGCCATCGATGGCGCGGAAGTCGTCGTCCGCCAGCGCATCGTCAACCAGCGCCTCATCCCGAACTCGATCGAGACGCGCGGCGACATCGGCTGGTACAACCCCGGCACCGACGAGTACACGGTCTGGATGTCGAGCCAGACGCCGCACATCCAGCGGCTGCTGCTGACCGCCTTCGTGACCGGGATCCCCGAGCACAAGGTGCGGTGCATCGCCCGGACATCGGCGGCGCGTTCGGCTCGAGGATCTACTGCTACGCCGACATGGCCCTCACGATGTTCGCCAGCAAGGCGATCGGCGGTCGCCCGGTCAAGTGGGTCGAAGGCCGTCGCGAGAACTACCAGAGCACGATCCACGGTCGCGACCACATCACGCACCTGGAGATCGCCGGCACGAAGGACGGCAAGGTCACCGGGCTTCGGGTCAAGACCCTGGCCAACCTCGGCGGACGCCTCTCCACGATCGGCCCAGGCATCCCGACCACGCTCTACGCACGGGTCCTGGCGGGCTGCTACAAGATCCCGAACGTCTACGCCGAGGTCACCGGCGTCTACACGAACACCACGTTCGTGGACGCGTATCGGGGCGCCGGTCGCCCGGAGGCGACCTACGTCATCGAGCGCGCGATGGACCTGTTCGCGGCCGAGATCGGGATGGACCGCGCCGAGCTGCGACGCCGCAACTTCATCCAGCCCGACGAGTTCCCCTACGAGAACCCGTCCGGTCTCTACACGGCGTCCGGCGGCGCCAAGATCGCGATCGATTCCGGCAACTACGAGCCGGCCATGGACATGGCCCTCGCGACCGTCGGCTACAAGGACCTCGCCGCGAAGAAGGCCGAGGCCAAGAAGCGCGGCAAGCTCCTCGGTCTGGGCCTCTCGACCTACATCGAGGTCTGCGGCGTCGCGCCCAGCAAGTGGATCGGCGCCGTCGGCGAGGGCTGGGGCGCCGCGATGTGGGAGTCCTCGAACATCAAGGTCCACCTCACGGGCAAGGTCGTCGTCACGGTGGGGACCTCGCCGCAGGGCCAGGGTCACGAGACGACCTACGCCCAGGTGATCGCCACCGAGCTGGGCATCCCGATGGAGGACGTCATCGTCCAGCATTCCGATACCCAGGGCACGCCGTTCGGCTACGGGACGTACGGCAGCCGGACGTCGTCGGTCGGCATGACGGCCGCCATCAAGGCCGCGGACAAGATCCGGGACAAGGCCCGCCGCTACGCCGCGCACATGCTCGAAGCGTCCCCCGAGGACATCGAGATCGACGGCGCGAACTATTCGGTCAAGGGCTCGCCCGACCGCAAGAAGACGTTCCAGGAGATCGCCTTCGCGCTCGACCTCGCGTTCGACGCGCCCGAGGGCATGGAACCGTATCTCGACGAGACGGCCTACTACGACACCCCGAACTGCACCTGGCCGTTCGGCACGCACATCGCCGTGGTCGAGATCGACGAGGAGACCGGTCACGTCGAGCTCGTCCGCTACGTGGCGGTCGACGACGTGGGCAACAAGATCAACCCGATGATCGTCGATGGGCAGCTCCACGGGGGCATCGCCCAGGGCGTCGGGCAGGCGCTGTGGGAGGGCGCCGTCTACAGCGACGACGGCCAGCTCCTGACGGGCTCCATGCTCGATTACGCGCTGCCGAAGGCATCGCAGTTCCCGAACATCGAGCTCGACCAGACCGTCACCCCGTCACCGGTCAACCCGCTCGGGGTGAAGGGCGTCGGCGAGGCCGGCGCCATCGCCTCGACCGCGGCGGCCGCGAACGCGGTCATCGATGCGCTGAGTGAGCTCGGGATCCGCCATCTCGACATGCCCTACACGTCGGAGAAGGTCTGGTCGGCGATCCAGGATGCGAAGGGAGGCCAGGCATGATCCCCGCGGCATTCGAATACCGGCGGGCGGCCTCGCTGGACGACGCCCTCTCGGCACTCGCCGGCGGGGACGCCAAGGTCCTCGCGGGCGGGATGAGCCTGCTGCCGCTGATGAAGCTGCGGCTGGCCGCGCCCGGCACGCTCGTCGACATCGGGCGCCTGACCGAGCTCAAGGGCGCCCGCTCCACGCCGGACGGCGGCTTCGAGATCGGGGCGCTCACGACGTACGCGGAGGCCCTCGAGGCGACGCCGCTCGGCTTCGCCGCCGATTGCATCCGGGGCATCGGCGACGTCCAGGTCCGCAACCGGGGCACGGTCGGCGGGGCCATCGCCCACGCCGATCCGGCCTCGGACCTGCCGGCCCTGGGCCTCGCGCTCGACTACGAGGTCGTGCTGCGCTCGCAGCGCGGCGAACGGGTCGTGCCGCTCGACGGGTTCCTGCAGGGAGCCTTCACGAGCGACATCGCGGCCGACGAGATCCTGACGTCGCTGCGCCGCGGTCCGCTGCCCGCGGGGGCGGCCGGCTCGTACCAGAAGCTGGAGCACCCGGCGTCGGGCTACTCGATCGTGGGCGTGTGCGCCGTCGTCGCGCGCTCCGGCGGGTCCGTCTCGCACGCCCGGGTCGCGCTGACCGGGGTGGGCGACGTGGCCTATCGCGCCAAGGCGGTCGAGGAAGCGCTGATGGGGAGCGACGGTTCGCCGGCCGCGGTGGCGGCGGCCGCCGAGCATGCGGCGGACGGTCAGACGGTCAACGGCGATATCCACGCGGGTCGCGAGTATCGAACGCGGATGGCGGTGGTCTACACCCGTCGCGCGATCGAAGCCGCCCTCGCCCAGTCCGCCTGACGCGAACGTCGCCCGAGCGTGCGCGTCGAGCAGGTCACTCCTGGCCGGCGCGCATCGGCGAGGCTCGTTGACGGGGTCCTGACCCGCGACCTGACGGTCGGCGGCAAGCGCTGGACCAAGGGTCGGCGGCTGTCCGAGGACGACCTGCTCGCTCTCGCGACTGCGGATGAAGGACCGCCGGTCACCGTCCTCCTCGTCGAACCCGGCGAGCTGCACGAAGACGATGCGGCCATCCGGCTGGCGAAGGCCGTGGCGGGGGAGAACCTGGATGCGCGTGGCCCGAAACAGAGCCGCCTCGACCTCATCGCCTCGACCGCGGGGGTGGTGACCGTTCTCGTGCCGGAGCTCGACCGCATCAACCGGCTGGACCCGCTCGAGGTCTTCACGGTCTTCGACGGGCAGGTCGTCGAGAAGGGCGACCTCGTGGCGAGCGTCAAGATCGCGCCGCACATCGTCGACGCCGGCATCATCGACGCCGCCGCCCGGCTGGCGGGCTTCGGCAGCCAGCCGGTCGTGTGGGTCTCGAAGTTGCTGAAGCGCCGGGTCGGGGTCGTGGTCAAGGAATCGATCCGGGGAGTGGCGCGGACCCGGTTCGAGGAGAGCGTCCGCGCGAAGGTCGAGGGGCTGGGCTCGCAGATCCTCGAGGTCGTCTACGTCGAGGACGACGCCGATGCCGTCGAGACGGCCATCGCCCAGTTCACCCGTGGCTCCGAGACGGCCGACGTGGTCCTCACCGCCGGCTCCGCGAGCACGGATCCGCGAGACACGTTCTTCACCGCGATCGACGCGCTGGGCGGGCGGGTGGTGCGGCGGGGCGTGCCCGCGCATCCGGGTTCGATGCTCTGGCTGGCCCGGGTCGGTGGGACGTCCATCCTGGGCCTGCCGACGTGCGGGGCGTATTCGAAGGCCACGGCCGTGGACCTGCTGCTCCCTCGCCTCCTGGCCGGAGAGCCGGCCTCGGAGCGGACCGTCGCAAAGATGGGCCACGGCGGGATCCTGACCCGGTCACAGCGGTTCCGGTTCCCGCTCGTACGCGCGGGAGCTGGACGCCCCGGACGGGTAGGTGCCACGGCCCTCAGCGGGCGGCATCGACCAGTTTCAGGACCTCGGCTGCGGTGCCGTCGGGATCGTCGAGGTAGATGTCATGGCCGCCGGCAAGCTCGAGCTGCGTGGACTCTGGACTGATCTCGAGCCAGATCGCCTCATCCTCGACATTGGATTGCCCGTTCGTTGCGGTGATGACTGTCAGCGGGGCCTTGATGGGCAGTCGCTCCCGCGCAAAGCGGCCTTCGAACTCGGGAATGACGTCAACATGCTCGGGGTTCGCTGGATGGTCCCAAGCGACCTCCGGCAGCTCCTCCAGGGTCAGACTCGCACTCGGTGGCGGAACGTCGAGAAGGGCGACGCCGACGATATCGTCCGGATGACGGGCGGCGTAGTAGGTCACGATCATGCCGCCGAATGACGATCCGACGAGCACCAGCGGGCCATCGATCTCCGCCGCGGCGAGCAATTCCTTGAGATCCGTGTTCACATCGTCTGCGGTACGCGGCTTGTTGGGGGCCGGGTCGCTGCCCCGGTATCCGGACCGGCTGTAGGCGCACGTCCTCGTCTCTGCCGCCAGTAGGCGAATGAACTGGGTGCCCGCGAAATCCGCGATGCCATCAGACGGGTGCCCGCCCACCAGGACCACGGTCGGGCTCCCGGTGCCCCAGCACGTCAGCGCGAGCTGGCGGCCGTCGCTTACCGCGAACCTGCCGGTGATGGACGGACTGCTCAACGGGTCGATCGGAGCGCTGGCGGTCCTGGTGGGTTCCGGAGCGGATGGGGTCGCCACGGCGGCCGACGCGCCCGACGCGGCCGGCGTGGCGGACACGCCCGAACTGCCCGAGCCGGGGGAACAGGCGACGACGACCATCATGATCAGTCCTGGTGCCGGCATCCTGCGCATCGAGTCCTCCAGCCCCCGAGCGGTCGAACGGGTCCCCCCGGTCGACTCGAAGCGAACCTTACGATACGTCCGCTGGTCCGCTCGCCCATCCACAGGAGGAACGATGACTTCCGACACGATCGCGACGGCTGTGGCCGGCGCCCGCGCGTACCTGACCGCCCATCCCGAGGAGGCACGCTACCGGGATCCGGCGGCGACCGCCGTAGTCGAGGACGGCCTGCGGGTGCGGGTCGACGGGCCGGACGCGGCCTCGCTGACGACGGACATGGTGGCCGGGATCGGTGGTGGCGGTAGCGCCCCATCGCCGGCGTGGTTGTTCCGGGCGGGATATGCGTCATGTGTGGCGACGCTGATTTCGCTCGCTGCAGCGGTCGAGGGTGTCGAGCTGACGGGCCTGCAGGTCACGGTCGACAGCGAGTCCGACGATCGCGGCATCCTCGGGATCGACCCGTCCGTGCCGGCGGGGCCGTTGAGTCTGCGCGTCGACGTCCGTGTCGCATCGGCGAGCGCCGACGAGGCGCGGGTACGGGAGATCGTCGAGTGGGGTCGTTCGCATTGCCCGGTCGACGACGTGGCGCGGCGGGCCGTGCCCGTGGAGATGACGGTCGAGATCGGCTGATCGGCGCGCAGCGGCGTGCAGGACCAAGCCCAGGCCGCCGAGAGGACCCAGGCTCTGCCGTCCGTGTAGCATCCTCACACGATGACCGACCAGTCCCCGACCTCGGATCGCGACGACCGGCCCCCGGGCACGCGCTCGATCGAGTCGCTCACCGAGGAGTTCCGACGGCGCGACTACATCGCCGACCGTTCGCTCACGACGGCCGTCTTCCTCGCGCTCGAGCTCGGCCGCCCGCTGCTCCTCGAAGGTGAGGCCGGCGTCGGGAAGACGGAGCTCGCGAAGGTCCTGGCCGCGTCGCTCGGTGCCCGGCTCATCCGCCTCCAGTGCTACGAGGGCCTCGACGTCAACACGGCGGTCTACGAGTGGAACTACCCGCGCCAGATGCTCGAGATCCGGCTGCTCGAAGCGCGGGGCGGCGCAGAACAGGCGACCGCCCACGACATCTTCAGCTCGGAGTTCCTCATCCGACGGCCGCTCCTCCAGGCGCTCGAGAACGACGACGGCGTCGCGCCGGTGCTCCTGATCGACGAGATCGACCGGGCCGACGAAGAGTTCGAGGCCTACCTGCTCGAGATCCTGTCCGACTTCCAGGTGACGGTCCCGGAGATCGGCACCATCACGGGCCGAGCTGCCGCCGCGCGTGATCCTCACCTCGAACCGGACGCGCGAGGTCCACGACGCGCTCAAGCGGCGCTGCCTGTACCACTGGATCGACTACCCGACGGCCGAGAAGGAGTTCGAGATCGTGCTGGCGCGCGTGCCTGCCGCGCCGGAGCGACTCGCCACGGAGGTCGTGGGCTTCGTCCATCGGCTGCGCGAGGCGGATCTCACGAAGGTGCCGGGCATCGCCGAGACGCTCGACTGGGCCGCTGCGCTGCTGTCGCTCGGCGCCGTCGAGCTGTCGCCGGCCCTCGTCGATGAGACGCTCGGGGTTGTGCTCAAATACGAAGAGGACATCCGCCAGATCCGGGGCGAGCAGGCCGCCCGGATGCTCAGCGAGGTCGCGGCCCGCGGTTGACCTTCAAACACTGACTAGCGGACGGAGGATCGATGGGAGCGTGGGGCACGGCGGCCTTTGACAACGACGACGCGGCGGACTGGGTCTACGAGCTCGAGAAGGACGGGATCGCGGCGGTCGACGCGGCCCTGAAGGAGGCCAATGGCCCCCAGGAGCTCGAGACGCCGACCGACGTGAACGCCATCGCCGCGGGTGAGGTCATCGCGGCCGCCCTCGGCCGGCCGGTCGATGGGCTCGGCGACGAGGTGCTCGGCCTCGCGAATGCGCTCGCGCCCAGCATCACGCCCGAGCACGCCGCGCGCGCCCGAACCGCCGTCGAACGCGTCCTCGCGGGGTCGGAGGTCGCCGAGCTCTGGGCCGAGACCGAAGACGACGACGAGTGGCGCGGTCTCGTCGAGGACCTGATCCGGCGACTCTCGGCGGACGCGTAGTGACCCGACCCGCCCGATGACCTTCCCGGTCCAGATCGGACCGTCGACGATCACCATCAATCGCGACGACCGGGTGCTCGTGTGCCAGCCGGACGGGCGGATCCTGGGCGAGGACGACGGCTTCTTCACCCGCGACACCCGGTTCATCTCGGGCTACGAGATCCGGATCAACGGCGTTCCCCCGCTGCTCCTGAGCTCGGCGCCGATCCAGTTCTTCTCGTCGCGGTTCGAGTTCACGAACGATGCGCTCGTCGACATCGACGGCCCGATCCCTCGCCAGTCGCTGGCCCTCCGCCTGGACCGGACCGTGGCCGACGGCGTGCACGAGGACTACGACCTGGTCAACTACTCGCGGCGACCGGTCCGGCTGACCGTCGAGATCTCGATCCTTTCCGATTTCGCCGACATCTTCGACGTGAAGCACGGCGAGATCGTGCGCCGCGGCGAGCTCAACACGCGCTGGTTCCGCTCGCGCGGTGAGTTGCGCTCGAGCTACGTCAACGGCGACTTCCGGCGCGACCTGATCGTCGCCGTCGAGCGCTCGTCATCGACGCCCCAGTTCGCCAACGGGAGCCTGGTGTTCGTCGCGACGATCCCGCCCAAGGACGTCTGGCACACCTGCCTGAAATGGCTGCCCGTTACCCGCTCGAGCCGGAGGCTCGTCGCGCTCGACTGCAACGCGGTCGACGCGCCGCTGCGCAAGGTCGGCGCCAAGCACCTCCCGAACGTCAGCGTCGAGACCCCCAACCCGATCGTGGATCGAGCCTGGGACCAGGCCGTTCGCGACCTGGAGGCGCTCAAGCTCGAGGACCCCTCGTTCGAGCGCGGCGTCTTCATCCCGGCTGCCGGGGTGCCGTGGTTCGTGACGCTCTTCGGTCGTGACTCGCTGATCGTGTCGATGCAGGGCATCTCGGGCTTTCCGGAGTTCGCCGGCGGGGCGTTGCGCCGGCTCTCGGAGCTGCAGGCGACCGAGGACGACCCGGAACGCGACATGGAACCGGGCAAGATCCCGCACGAGATCCGGCACGGCGAACTCGCCCAGCTGAAGATCCTGCCGTATCAGCCGTACTACGGGACGCATGACGCGACGAGCCTGTTCGTCATCGTGCTGTCCTACCTGTACCACTGGAGCGCTGACCCGTCGCTGCTGCGCCGATACCTCCCGAACGCGGAGGCCGCGATGGCGTGGATCGACAAGTTCGGCGACCGGAACAACGACGGCTTCCAGGAGTACCGAACGCGTTCGTCGCATGGGCACTACAACCAGGGCTGGAAGGACGCGGGCGACGCGATCGTCGAGGCCGACGGCACCCTCTCCCCGTTGCCGATCGCGACCTGCGAGCTGCAGGGCTACGTGTATGACGCCAAGATCCGGATGGCCGAGATCTACGACGTGCTCGAGCGACCCGAGGACGCCAAGCGGCTGCGGCGCGAGGCGAAGCGCCTGTACGACCGATTCAACGACAAGTTCTGGTGGGAGGAAGAGGGCACCTACTACCTGGGGCTCAACGGGCGCAGGGAGCCCATCCGGAGCGTGGCGTCGAACGCGGGCCACCTGCTCCAGTCCGGGATCGTGCCGCCGGAGCGCGCCGAGCGGGTCGTCCGCCGGCTGATGGCGCCCGACATGTGGTCGGGCTGGGGCATCCGGACGCTGTCGTCCGACCACCCGTACTACAACCCGTTCTCGTACCAGACGGGTTCGGTGTGGCCGCACGACAACGCGACCATCGCCGGCGGGTTCCGCCGCTATGGCTTCAACGCGGAGGCGGCCGAGGTCGCCAAGGGCATCTTCGACGCGGCGGAGCGCCTCGTCGGCCAGCGCCTGCCCGAGCTGTTCTCCGGACTGCCCAGGGTCCCGGCGAGCTTCCCGGTGCCGTATCTCGGGGCCAACGTGCCCCAGGCGTGGGCGGCCGGCTCGGTATTCCGTTTCGTGGCGATCCTGTGCGGGCTCCATGCGACGACCGACGCCGACGGATCGCGGCTGTACGTCAATCCCGCGCTGCCCGACTGGATGCCGGAGATCAGGATCCGGAACCTGCGGGTCGGCGGCGGGTCGCTGGACGTCCACCTCGCTGACGGCGTCGTCGAGGTCCTCTCCAATACCTCGAAATACGAGGTGGTTCGCGCCCCGGCGCCGGGGCCGTTGGGCCCGCGAACCCCGGCGGCGCCGGAGTCCTGACTTCGTGGCAGAGTGAGGACGTGCAGGCAGGCAACGATCCCGCGATCGTGACGGCGCCGTGGGGCGACGCGGTCGATGGCCGTCGCCTGCTGCGCGAGGCGGTCGGGTTCGGGCGGGCGCTGCGGGCGGCCGGACTCGCGGTGGACCTGGGCGCGGCCCTGGACTACGCGCGGGCGCTGCCCCTGGTCGACATGGGTGAGCGCGAGCAGGTCCGGGCGGCCGGGGAGGCGGTCTTCGTGCGGCGGCGCGACGACCGGCCGATCTACGACGCCGTGTTCGATCGATGGTGGCGACAGCGCCGGCGACGAGGCGGCGATTTCGCGGCTCCGCCGCTGCAGCAACCGACCGACGACCAGGACCTCGATGGCGAGGCGTCCGGCCAGGCGGAGCCGGTTGCCGGGCAGGATCGCGTCGACGCGAGCCCCGAGGAGCGAGGCATCCCCATCCCATCGGCCGGCGACGACGATGCGGACGACGACACCGAGCTCGAGGGCGCGGTCGTCGCGCCGGACGCCTACTCGCGCGGCGAGATGCTGCGCCACCGCGAGTTCGACCGGATGACCCCGGCCGAGCTGCGAGACGCCGAGCGCCTGGTCGATGCGCTGATCCCGCGGCTGGAGCAGCGCCGGACCCGGCGGTACGAGCTGCATTCGCACGGCCGCCGCCTCGCCCCGCGGGCGATGTTCCGGCGCAACCTCGGCACCGGCGGGCAGCTGCTGACCTGGGTCTGGCGACGGCCGGTGAAGGAGCCTCGCTCGCTGGTCGTGTTGTGCGACATCTCGGGCTCGATGGAGCGGCACTCGCGGCTGCTGTTGCGCTTCGTCCAGGCGCTCTCCGCGTCGTCGGAGGTGCGCGCGGAGTCGTTCGTCTTCGGGACGCGACTCACGCGCGTCACCCGGCTGCTGCGTGACAAGGACCGCGATCGGGCGCTCGCCCGCGTCGCCGATACCGTCAACGACTGGGCCGGCGGGACGCGGATCGGCGAGAGCTTCCGGACGTTCAACCAGACGTGGGCCCGGCGGTCGCTGCGATCGAGCGGTGTCGTGATCGTCGTGTCCGACGGTTGGGACCGCGGCGACCCCGCGATCGTGGCCGCCGAGACGGCCCGGCTTCGTCGCAACTGCCACCGGCTCGTGTGGCTCAACCCGCTGGCCGGCACCCCCGGCTACCAGCCGCTGGCCGGCGGGATGCGGGCGGCCTACCCGTACATCGACGACTTCCTGCCCGCCGGGACCGTCGCCTCGCTCGAGCGGCTTGGCGAGATCCTGGGTGGCGTGCGCTCCGCCGACACGCGACGGGGGAGCGAGGCGGCCGCTCACGCGGCACTCCCCGGGGTGGCCGAGGCGGCCGAGGCCGGGACGGCCGCCGGCACCGCACCGCCCGGCGTCGTCGGGCGGCGAACCGACGGACCGCGGCACGGCCAGGCCCATCCGATGAAGGAGCTCCTCGACACCCTCCAGGGCTGGCAAGGGGAGGGGATCGACGTCGGTCGGGCTGTGGTCGTCCGGACGTTCGGGTCCGCGCCGCGACCGGAGGGTGCCGTCCTGCTGTACGCGAGCGACGGCCGGATCGCGGGCTCGGTGAGCGGCGGTTGCGTGGAGGGCGCCGCGGCCGAGGAGATCGAGAAGGCCCGCGCGGACGGGCACGCCCGGGTGATCCGCTACGGCATCAGCGACGAGCAGGCGTGGGACGTGGGCCTGGCCTGTGGCGGCACGATCGACGTCCTCGTGGAGCCCGCCGTCCCGTCCGCGGCGGTATCGGCGGCGATCCAGTCGTTGGGGGCCGGTGGGCATGGCACGGCCGTCATCACGCCGCTCCCCGGGGACTCGCCGCCGGCCGATTTCGGTCCGCACGAGCCGGGACACGGCGCCCCGCCGGAGCCCACGCTCGCCGTCCACGACGACGGGAGCCTCGACGGCACGCTCGGCGACGCGACCCTCGACGCGCAACTCGTCGAGGAGGCCACCGAAGCCCTGCGGCGTGGCATGTCGCGAACCGTGGAGCTCGGCGGTCGCTCGCTCTTCGTCGAGGTGTATCCGGTCCGGCCGCGGCTCGTGGTCGTCGGTGCCGTGGAGGTCGCGCGTTCGCTCGTCCGTCTCGCGAAGGAGCTTGGCTTCGAGACCGTCGTCATCGATGGTCGGGCGTCGTTCGCGACCCCGGAGCGCTTCCCCGATGTCGATCGGCTGGTCGTCGGCTGGCCGGACGAGGTCGCCGACGAGATCGGCCTGGGGCCGAACGACGCGGTGGCGGTGCTGACCCACGACGTCAAGTTCGACGAGCCGGCGATCATCGAGGCGCTCCGCCGCGAGTGCCGGTATGTCGGCGCGGTCGGGTTCGCGCAAGACCCAGGCCGAGCGCAGCCGTCGACTGCTCGAAGCCGGCGTCAGCGAGGAGGAGCTCGCCCGACTGCGCGGACCCGTCGGGCTGGACCTGGGCGGACGCGCCCCGTCGGAGACGGCCCTCGCGATCCTGGCCGAGGTCGTCGCGGAGCGGTACGGCGGCTCGGGTCGGCCCATGAAGGAACGCGCGGTCGCGACCGCTCGATGACGACCCGGGACGTCGCGGCCGTCGTCCTCGCGGCCGGGGCGGGCTCGCGGTTCGGTGGCGGCAAGCTCCTGGCCTCGCTCGATGGGCGGCCCGTGCTCCAGCACGTGCTGGACCGGGTCGCGGACGCCGGGCTGGGCGATGTCGTGGTCGTGCTCGGCGACGACGCGTCGGCGATCGAGGAGGCGATCGACTGGCGCCGCGAGCGGCGCGTCCGGAACCCGGATCCCGGACGGGGCCTGTCGAGCTCGGTCCGGATCGGGATCGACGCGCTCGGCGAGGGTGTCGACGGCGCGCTGATCGTGCTCGGCGACCAACCCTTGGTGTCCGTCGAGACCATCCGGGTGCTGCTCGATGCGCCGCCGGACGGCGCGCGGCCCATCGTGGTGCCGGTGTACGCCGGGGACGGCGGGCGCAACCCCGTGCTCGTCGGTCGCGACGCATTCGCGCTGATCGGTGAGGTGACCGGTGACCGCGGTCTGGGCCCGGTCATCGCGGCGCACCCGGAGCTCGTGCAGGAAGTGCCCGTGGACGTGCCGAGCAATCCGGACATCGACACCCGCGCGGACCTCGTCGCCGCGCTGGAGGCATCGTGGGCCGCGCGCGTCCGTGCCAACGCCGAGCAGGTCGACCGGTTCCGTGAAGTCCCCGACGGCACCGATTTCTACGCACCCGTCACCGGATTGTTCCGAGCCGACCCGACACGAACCGACGAACCGGCCCTCGCCGCGCTCCTGGCGCTGGTCCGGCCGGGCGAGCGCTGGCTGGACATCGGAGCCGGTGCGGGCCGCTACGCGCTGCCGATCGCGCGGGCGCTGGCGCCGTCCGGTGGCGAGGTGATCGCGCTCGATCCGTCCGCGTCGATGCTCGACGGCCTGCGCGAGATCGCCGCGGAGCACGAGATCGACAACGTTCGCACGGTCGAGGCGCGCTGGCCACCTGCCGATCCGACACCGTTCGTCGGCGGATGTCACGCTGATCGCCCACGTCGGATACGACATCGAGGCGATCGGCCCGTTCCTCGATGCGATGGAGTCGGTCACCCGTCGCCTGTGCGTCGCGATGTTCATGGAGCGCCAGCCGTCGTCGATCGCCGACGTCTGCTGGCCGCCGGTCCACGGCGAGGCTCGCGTCGCCGTTGCCCGCCCTTCCCGAGTTCCTCGAACTGCTGCGCGCGCGCGGCCGCGCTCCGTCGGTCCAGATGCTGGAACGCGCACCGCGGCGGTTCGAGTCCCGCGAGGAGCTCGAGGGGTTCCTGCGGCGGCAGCTCTGGATCGAGCCCGGGGGCGCGGCGGATCGCCGGTTCCGCGCCGCGATGGACGACCTCATCGAACAGGATCCGGATGGTCGCGTCGGGCTGCGCGATCAGCGGCCGTTGCCGATCGGGATCGTGACGTGGGCACCGGGAGGTACGGCATGACCGAAGGCGATCAGGCTCCGGATGGCCGGCCGATGGTCGGGCCCTTCGACCGGGCGGGCTGGCGGGCGTGGCTCGTCGCGAACCACGCGACGTCGAGCGGCGTGCACCTCGTTTCGTGGCGGCGCGGCTCTGGGAAGACCAGCGTCGGCTACGAGGAGGCGGTCGAGGAGGCGCTGTGCGTCGGCTGGATCGATTCGGTCGCCGGACGACTCGACGAACAGCGCGGGCTCCAGTGGTTCTCGCCGCGCCGGCCGACCAGTGGCTGGGCGCGCACGAACAAGGCCCGTGTCGAGCGCCTGATCGCGGACGGGCTGATGCTGCCCGCTGGCCTGGCTGCGATCGAGGAGGCCAAGCGGAACGGCTCGTGGACGCTGCTCGACGATGTCGAGAACCTCGTCGTGCCGGACGACCTCGCCGCCGCCCTGGCCGCGCATCCGCCGGCTCGCGAGCATTGGGACGCGTTCAGCCGATCGCGGCGCCGGGCCCTCCTCGAATGGATCACCCAGGCCAAGCGTCCGGAGACGCGGGCGAACCGGATCGCCGAGGCGGCCGAGAACGCGGCTCGCAACGAGGTCCCGCCGCGGTTTCGACCGCGGGACTGACCTGTCCGTAGGGTCAGCGTGTCAGCCGATCAACCTCGACCCCGGGCTCAACTCCATAGATCGGGATGCCATTCGCCTTCAGAACTTCCAGCAGCGCCCGGTACCGCTGGATCGTCGCCGGCGACGCTCGACGCTGATCGATGTTCGAGAAGACGATGTACGTCGGCTCGATGGAGCCACTCGCTTCCAGAACCTCCGCGCCGCGGGTGGTGAACGGGCTGGCCGCGCATCGCGAGTACCACTCGATGATCGGCGGGACCGAGGTGGCCACGACGCACAGGCCGTCCGCGTCCGCATCGATGGCTCGTCCGACGGCGGGCTGCCATCGTGATTCGTCGCCTTCACGCTCGAGCACGACGAGGCGGCGCGCCCCGACCGATCCCGCGACGACGGCGATGAGGAGGATGCCGACGACGACCGCCCCGTCGATGGCCCGTTGCCGATCGGCGAGACCCGGTCGGGCCCTGAGCCAGGCGATCCGCGGCGGAGATCGGCCCCGGCTCCGGCGATGATCGCGAGCAGGACCGGGAAACAGGACGTACCGCTGCTCCGGGTGCGATTGCAGGATGAGGCCGACCGTCGTGACGCCGGCCGGGACGAACAGCCAGAGGTAACGACGGGCCACGGGCCCGAGTTCGCGCCGCCGGATCGCGTCGACTCGCGACGATCGCCGCGTGGACGACCCCCGCGAGCATGACCACGAAGCCGAGCCGATGCGCGAGCTGTGCGGGCAGCCATCCGAGGTATCGAGCCGCGGTGGCGATCGGCTCCGACGTGTCGACCTGCTCGCCGGCACTGGTGATGATGCCGAGCGGCGATCCAGTGCGGCTGATGGCTTCGAGGACGTGCGGCGCGAAGAGGAGCGCCGCGAGCACGACGGTGAGGCCGACGAGCCCCTTGTTCCGCAGCATCGATCGGTGCCACAGCACGACCGCCGCGATGCCGATCCCGCCGATCGGCAGGATGGAGCCGTATCGGACGTAGAACGCCAGTGCCGCCAGTGGGGCCGCGGCGATCAGGAGCCGGCTCGGCTCGGGCCGGCGCTCGAACTCGTACCAGACGAGCAGCATCAGGGCCAGGAGCAGGCCGGCGGACGGCAGATCCGTGTGGAACAGCGCGATCTCCGCGATCACGACCGGCGATCCGACGATCGTGAGCAGCGCGACGATCGCCGCCAGGGGACCCCACAGCATGCGAGCGAAGGCCCACGCCATCGCCAGGGCCCCAAGGTTCAGCACCAGCGCCACGGCGCGAACGTTCGCGTCGGTAAAGCCGAATGCCCCACCGAGCAACCCGACGACCGGCAGCCCCGGCGCGCGATAGATCGCCCACGTCGTTGACGGGATATCCGTGAGCAGAGAGCGCGACTTTGCCGCGTACACGGACTCGTCCCACCCCAGCGGGATGGCCTGCCCGATCAGCCACACGGCCCCGATCGCCACCACGACAAGGATGCCGCCCACGGCCGCGATCTCGATCGTCCTACCGCGGGTCATGCCGCGAACTGTATCTGGACCGCTAGTACTCCAATGGGACTGCGTCGCCTGTGCGTTATGCGCGTTGGGCGTTGCCGCTCGGCTTGGTGGGCGTCTCCGACGGCCCTGCTTCAGCCCGGAGAGACGGGTCCGCACACCACGAACTCGCCTTCGCGGTTGAAGGGCTCTTGGTAGTCACTCGTTAGCAAGATAACGCGCGTCCCAGTGCGTGCGAGAACGCTGCCCGTAGGAACGTCCACGACCTCGAGCTGCCCGTCGTCTGTTGGACGGACCGTCCAATCGCCAGGCCAGTCGGTCGGCACGGTGCCAGACCAGCTGCTCACGGTAGCCTCAAAAACCACTCGGCCGTCTTCGGCAACGAGATCACCGTGGAACTGCAAGAGCGAGCAGCCCACACGCTCGCTCGGAGCATCAGCCACCAACTCCGAGATCTGCGAGCACGCGGCGAGCGAGAGTGACAGCACGAGGCCGACCGTCGTGGCAACGATCGCGCGGCGGGATGCGGTGAACGTGCGCATGGCGCGATCGTCCCTCCCAGCGTCAGCTGCTGCAATGGTCCTATCGGCACGACTGGAGCGTGGCGCCAGCGCTACCTCGACCAACGCGTATGACACACAGGCTGCGTCGAAGACCTTGACATGTGACCATTGAGTCACATAAGATGGCCAGCGTG
>CAWKLT010000002.1:0-191230 GCA_963850555.1 uncultured Chloroflexia bacterium
AGTCATCGAACCCTCCGATGCTCGTTCCTTCGGTGTCGCCGCGGGCGAGCCGGCCGAGATCCTCGTCGGTCAGCGGACCGGGTGTCTCGTTCGCCGCCCGTTGTCGCTGGGCGAAACCGACGCTGGACCCCGGCGTGTCGAGCACCACGTAGATGGTGCCGGCAGGAGCGCTCGGCGGGTCGAGGCGAACCTCTGATCCGAGAACCGACACATGAACCAGTTGCGCCCCGGCCGGGACGGGCGTCTGACCCCGTCCGCAGGCCGCCAGCACGCACAACAGGCCGACCAGCGTGGCCAGCCGGATCTGGCTGAGGAATCCCGGACGACGCATCTCCATGCCCTCGATGGTTCGGCAAGCCTTGCATTCGGGTGTTCATCGACGGTCACGGGTTGCGGTCATGTACCGCATCACCGTGGGACCATGGAGCCGATGCAAGCGTGGACGCAGATGTGACGCGATGACCGCCATCATCGTTACCGCCGCCATTTGCGAGGACGGCGGCGACTTCGTGGCCGAGAACGGGGCCGATCAAGAACCAGTCGCGATCCGCCCGAGCCGATGACGCCACCTACCGAGCCGGTCCAGGAGACCGTGCACTTTCCCAACGGTGGCCTCAAGTACACGGGATTTCACCTGGACGGCGAGATGCACGGAGACTGGTCCTGGTATCGCACGGACGGCTCGCTGATGCGGACCGGGTCCTTCGTGCGTGGGCGACAGGTCGGGACGTGGCGGACGTACGACCGGGACGGGAGCGTCGTCAAGGAGACCTCGTTCGGCTCCTAGACCGGTGATCCCCTGCGATCCCTCAGGCGGCCGCCGGCTCCTCCCTGCGCAGGTACTGCCCGGTCAACGAGCGTTCCGCCTGCAGCAGTTCCGCCGGCGTGCCCGTGAACACGATCTCGCCGCCGCGGGTGCCGCCCTCCGGCCCGAGATCGATGATCCAGTCCGCGTTGCGGACGACATCGAGGTTGTGCTCGATCACGATCACCGTGTTGCCCGCGTCGACGAGCCGATCGAGCATCGCCAGCAGGTGGCTCGTATCGGACATGTGGAGCCCCGTCGTCGGCTCGTCGAGCACGTAGATGTTGCCCTTGCGGTGCAGCTCGCTCGCGAGCTTGATGCGCTGGCATTCGCCGCCCGACAGCGTGCTCAGCGGCTGCCCGAGCGTCAGGTAGTCCAGCCCGACGTCGCTCATCGCCTGGAGCTTGCGCAGGATCTCCTTCTGCGTGAAGGCCTCGAGGGCGTGGGCGACCGTGAGGCCAAGGACCTCGCTGACGTTGCGGCCGTCGAGCTGGTACTCGAGGACCTCGTCCTTGAAGCGCCGCCCTTCGCAGGTCTCGCACGGCGTCTTGACCCCGCCCAGGAACGACAGCTCCGCGTAGATCACCCCGGCCCCGTTGCAGGTCTCGCAGGCTCCCTTCGAATTGAAGCTGAACAGCCCCGCATCGACTTTGTTCGCGGCCGCGAACGCCTTTCGGATGTCATCCATCACGCCCGTGTACGTGGCCGGGTTCGAACGGGTCGAGGTCCCGACGGCCGACTGGTCGATGACGATCGCCTCCGGATGCTCGGGCAGGAACACCCCGTCGATGAGCGAGCTCTTGCCCGAGCCCGCGACGCCGGTGATGACCGATCAGCACCGCGGTCGGGATGTCGACATCGACGTTCTTGAGGTTGTTGACGGCCGCACCACGGATCGGCAGCCAGCCGGTCGGTTTGCGAACATCCTCCTTGACCGGCAGCGACCGCTGCAGGAACCGCGCGGTCAGTGTCTCCGCCTGCTTGAGCTCCGCGTACGAGCCTTCGAACACGATGCGACCGCCGCCGTCACCCGCGCCCGGCCCCATGTCGACGACATGGTCCGCGACCTTGATCACGTCCGGATCGTGCTCCACGACGATGACGGTGTTGCCCTTGTCACGCAGCTTCTGCAGCAGGTCGTTGAGGCGATGCACGTCGCGCGGGTGGAGGCCGATGCTCGGCTCATCGAGGATGTACGTGACGTCGACGAGGCTGCTGCCGAGGTGCTTGACCATCTTGATGCGCTGCGATTCGCCGCCCGACAGCGTGTCCGTCTCGCGGTCCAGGCTCAGGTAGTCGAGCCCGATGTCGACCATGGCCTGGAGCCGCTCCACGAGCGTCGCGATCATCGGCGCGGCCACGGAACCCTCGATCTCCTGGAGGATCGGGATCACGTGGCCCACCTCCATCGCGGCGAGCTCGTTGATCGCGTGTCCGTTGACCTTGGATGCGAGCGCCGCCTGGCTCAACCGGCCGCCCTTGCAAAGCGGGCACGTGCGCATCCGGAGGTACGGCTCGACGGCCTTCTGGGTCCGCTCGGGTCGGGTCTTGAGGTCGCGCCGCACGTAGGCCTGTTCGAACTTCTCGATCACGCCCAGGTAGGTGGCGTTCATCGACTTGTCGCCGATCGCCAGCTTGTACTTGCGATCCTTGCCGTACAGGAGGAGATCCATCTCCTCTGGCGTGTAGTCGGAGAGCTTCTTGTCGTTGTCGAAGAAGCCGGACGCCTTGTAGGCGTCGATCTCCCAACTGCCCCAGACGGGGACCTGGACGGCGCCCTCGTTGAGCGACTTGGACAGGTCCAGGAAGTCGTCGGACACGACGCCGATCTTCTTGCCCAGGCCGTTGCATTCGGGGCACATGCCCTGTGGGTCGTTGAACGAGAACGCATTCGAGTAGCCGACGTGGGGCTCGCCGAGCCTGGAGAAGAGCAGTCGCAGCACGGTGTAGATATCGGTGATCGTGCCGACCGTCGAGGTCGATCCACCGCCGAGCCGCTTCTGGTCGACGATGACCGCCATGCTCAGGTTCTCGATGACGTCCGCCTCGGGCTGCGGATAGCGCGGCAGGAAGCTGCGGATGAACAGGCTGAAGTTCTCGTAGAGCTGGCGCTGCGCCTCGGTCGCGATGGTGTCGAACACGACCGACGACTTCCCCGATCCGGACACGCCCGTGAAGATCGTGATCTGGCGCTTCGGGATCTGCAGCGAGATGTCCTTGAGGTTGTTCTCGCGGGCGCCCCGGATTTCGATGAACTCGGTCACGGTTCCCCCTTGACGGGCATGATGAACGCCGCAGCAAGGACCTCCGGTGCGGCGCCGTGCCATTGTAAAGACCGACCGAAGCCGCATCCAAGGACATGCCATGACTGATCTCGACCTGGTCCATACGATCAATGCCCTGTCCGCCGAGGAAGAGCGCCTATACGCCTCGGCCAGCGATGGCTCGGGCCTGAGTCAGGACGAGCAGGACCGGCTCGAGCAGATCAAGGTCGAACTCGATCGGGTCTATGACCTGCTGCACCAGCGACAGGCGCGCGCAACGGCCGGGCTCGACCCCGACGAGGCCGAGGAGCGATCCGCGGAGGTCGTCGAGCGCTACCAGCAGTAGCGCTTGGTCACAACGCTACCGCCTCAGGCGGAGGCGAGGCCGGCTTTCAGCGTCGGCTGGATCGTGCGATCGGACATACGAGACCTATCCCGCGGTCGGGCGAAATGGCTGGACGTTCGCGATGTCGGTCGGGCATCCTGAGCGCCGGGAAGCCTCGTCGTTCGGTTCGGCAACGTATCTGGAGGGAGTGAGGGGAATGCGTCCGATCGCGCGCACCGTGTACCTGGTCGTGGCAGTGGCCTTCGTCGTGGGTCTGGCGGCGCAGGTGTTCCTCGCGGGCCTCGGTGTCTTCGACAGCCCGACGGCCTTCGTCACCCACCGGGACGTGGGCTACGCGCTCTCGTTCTTGCCGATCCTGCTGCTGATCATCGGCCTGGTCGGCGGGCTCGGCCGACGGATGGCGATCCTGGCCGCGGTCATCTTCGGCCTGTTCCTGCTCCAGTCGGTCTTCGTCGCGATGCGCGACTCCTCACCGGCCATCGCCGCGCTCCACCCGGTGAACGGGTTCCTCATCGTGCTGCTGGCCATCCTCGTGGCTCGCGAGGCGTGGCTGGCACGCGAGGCCGGCACGGCCTGATCACCCATGCCATCGGTCGTCGGTCGCAAAGACGAGCTGGACGCGATCGACGGATTCCTCGACTCGATCGACGGCGGGCGTGCGCCCGTGATGCTGCTGTCCGGGATGGCGGGCATCGGCAAGACGACGCTCTGGAACGCCGGGGTTGGTTCCGCGAAGGACCGCCAGTATCGGGTCGTGATGGCCCGCCCAACCGAGGTCGAGACGGGCCTCGCCTTCGCATCGATCGGCGATCTCCTGACGCCGTTGCTCGACACGCCCGCCACGGACGACTTACCGGGACCACAGCGCGAGGCCCTGGATGCGGCACTCCTGCGCGTGGCAGCCGCGTCGCCTCCGCAGCCGCTCGGTGTCTCTCTGGGCGCCCTCCATCTCCTGCGAGCCGCGGCCCAGGACGCCCCGCTCCTGCTGGCGATCGACGATGTCCCGTGGCTGGACGACGCATCGGCGCGGGTGCTCGACTTCTCGATCCGGCGCCTCGACGCGGATCGGGTCGGGTTCCTCCTGGCGCGCCGTGCGGCCGCGCCCGACGAGCCGCTGCCGGCGTGGCTGACCACGCTGCCGGCAGACCGCATGACGCGGCGGGACGTCCCGCCCCTGTCAGTGGACGAGACGGCCGCCCTGTTGCGGGAGCACCTGGGTCTCAAGCTGTCACGACCGGTCCTCACCCGCCTCCATGCCATCTCCGGCGGCACGCCCTTCTACGCGCTCGAGCTCGGTCGGGATCTGCAGCGCCGTGGGGGTCGGGCGACACCGGAGTCCCTCGCCGTTCCTCGCAGCCTCGAAGGGCTCGTCGTGGCCCGCGTCGCAGCGCTCGATGAAGCGGCCGAGGACGTGGCGCTGCATGCCGCGGCGCTCGCTCATCCGACGGTCCGCGTCCTCGAAGCCGCGCTCGGCAGCGAGCGTGTCGCCGCGGGATTGGAGGGGGCTGTGTCCGCGGGCGTCCTGGAGACGGCGGACGATGGCATCCGCTTCGCCCACCCGCTGCTGGCCGCTGCGACCTACGACCGCGCCACGCCCCGCCGCCGCCGCGAGGTGCACGAGCGTTTGGCCGGGTTCGCGACCGAACCGGAGGAGCGCGCGCGGCACCTGGCCCGGACCGCGGTCGGTGCCGACGGGTCGATCGCGGCTGCCCTTGATGATGGTGCGGCGGCGGCTGCCGGCCGTGGTGCGCCCGAGGTCGCCGCGTCCCTTGCCGAGGAGGCCGTCAGGCTGACGCCCTCGGATGAAGCCGACGACCGCCTTCGCCGGCGTATCGCCGCCGCCGAGTACCTGTTCAGCCGCCGGCGACGCGGAGCGCGCCGACACGATCCTGACGCTCGCCGCCACGGAGCTATCGCCAGGTTCGGCCCTGGGTCACGTGCTCGCCCGGCGGGCGATCATTGCCTTGATGTTCGCGGACCTCGATGCCGCGGATATCCTGTTCCGCCGGGCCATGCCGATGGCGGTCGAGGATCCGCGGCTCCGAATCGCGATCCATTCCGGCCTTGCGGGAATCGGCTATCTGTCGTGGCGGGGCTGGCGCCGCGCTCGTCTCGACATGTTCCTGGCGCTGCGCCTGGCCCGGGAGCTCGGCGATCGCTCCTTGGAGTGTCAGGCGCTGGGCCACTCCGCCTCGTGGCTGAGCTCGCTCGGCCGGCCGTGGCGGCACCTCATGGAGCGCGCAGACTCCCTCGCGGTGCCGCTCGATGCCGTGCCGGTCCTCGAGCACCCCGACCTGCAGTTCGGGAGGATCCTCAGTTACCACGGCGACCCATCCGAAGGTCGCCTCAGAGTCGAGCGATTGATCGAGCACGCCCGGGCGAGCGGGGACTGGACCAGCATCTCGAGCCTGCTTGCCGTGCTGGCCGAGATCGAGGTCGATGCTGGCGACCTCGACGAGGCTGAGCGCATCGCGAGCGGGGCCTACGCAGGCCTCCTGCAGACCGTCGAGGGCGCGTACCACCAGGACATCCTGGCCACTCGCCTGCATCTCCTTGTCCTGCGCGGCGACGTCGAGGCGGCACGGGCGCTGGGAGCGGAGGTCGAGTTGGTCGCTCAGGCTTCGGCGCACCGTTGGTTCCGCTCGACCGTCCAGGTATCCCTCGCGATGCTGGACCACTCGCTTGGCGACGCCGCGGCGACCTATGGGCGGCTTTCGAAGGTCATGTCCGAACCGGGTCTCGGCCGCCTGGCTCCGCTTCACTGGGAGACGATCGTGGCGTACACAGCGGACAGCCTGGTCAGTCTCGGGCGGCTCGAGGAGGCGAGGCGGCTCCTGGATCCCGTGGAGCGACGGGCACGACGCCGAGGCTGGCCTGCGGCGATCGCGGAGGTGGCGCGTGCCAGGGCCCTGGTGCTGGCCGCGGAGGGCGACCACGAGGAGGCCGTCCGCTATGCCGAGGAGGCGGTCCGGATCCACGCCGGCCTGCAGGTTCCGTTCCGCACGGCGCGTGCCTGGTTCACGCTCGGTGAAGTCCTCCGCCGCTCGCGTCAGAAGGGCGCCTCGCGGGCGGCATTCGGGTCCGCGCTGGAGCTCTTCACCCAGCTTGCGTGCCAGGGTGTGGATCGAGCGGACGACGGCCGAGCTCGGCCGGGTCGCCATGCGCCGACCGGCGGGGTCGCCGCTCACGGAGACCGAGCGACGGGTCGCCGAGCTGGCCGGGTCCGGGCAGACCAACCGGGAGATCGCCGACGCGCTGTTCATCAGCGTCCACACGGTCGAGGCGCACCTGACCCGGGTGTACCGCACGCTGGGGGTCCAGTCACGCACGGAGCTGGCACGCGTCGACCTCGACAAGGGCGCCGCGGACTGACGTCTCGGGGGCCCGAATCCGGGGGTTCGCGAGACCCGCGGCGGCCTCAGATATAGGGACTTCCGTGATTTCCCCGGGGTCCTGCGGCATCGAGGATGGGTTCATCGAAGGCGCTCAACGACGAAGCGCCACGAAGAAGGGAAACCCAAGTGACTGAACTCACCCAGACCCAGCGAAAGAGCCCATCGACCGCCCTCATCGGGGTCGCACTCGCGGCGTCGATGCTCGGTGGCATCGTCGGCGGGCTCGTCGGCACCGGCGTGCAGACGCTCGTCGAACGTGCCACCGCCGAGCAGATCCGCGCGGCTGCCGCCGAGCAGGCCAAGTGGGATGCCTACGGCGCCGAGTGGGAGCGGCTCCACCGCGAACAGCGCGGTCGGTATCTCTCCCCCCACGACCAGGCCGTCCTCAAGGCGGCTCAGGAGTGGGAGGCGCGCCAGCGCCAGATGTACCCGATCTCGCAGTAGCACACCCCTCGTCGAAACCGGGCGGTCATCCGACCGCCCGGTTTTTCCATGTCCGGCGCGATCGCCGGGCGGCGAGCATCCGCGTCAGGCCCGTCCGCGCACCAGGTCGATCAACCGGCCGAGCACCCGCTCCCCGTCGGCGCGCAGGCCGTTGTGCTCGAACTCGTCGGTCTCCCACGTCCGCAGGCCGCGGATCGTGGCGGCGGTCTCCTCGGCGAAGTCGCGCTCGACGAACAGGTCGTTGACGTAGATCGTGGCCGCGACCGGGACCTCGTTGTGCCGCAGCCGGTCGGCGTCGTAGAGCACCGGCCAGGGATGCTCCGCGAGCAGCTCGGCGGCGGCGCGGTGGTCGCGAAGTAGCGCGTAGTCCTCCCACATCCACGGGAAGACGTGCTCGGCCGTGAAGCCCTGGCCCGCGATCTCGTCCGGCAGCAGGCGCTCCGCGGACCAGCGCGTCGCCACGCCGTCGGCGTACGACGACTCGTGCAGGGTCGCGTAGATCGGATTGCGGCCGAATCGGACGGGGGCATCGGCGTCGTGCAGGAACGCGGGTGACCCGAACGGCAGCTCGATCACGTGATGCAGGAGCTCGCGGCCGGCGCTATCGCCGAGCCACATCCCGAGCTGGCGGAAGCGGCGCCCCGTGAGTCGGTCGCCGGACGGGAGGCGCACGTCCTCGTCCTCCAGGCGCCGCAGGATCTCGCCGACCCGCGCTCGATCGTCCGGATAGCGCTCGAAGTAGCGCCGGTTCGCCACGATCAGCCGCTGGTACGTGGCGCCGTAGATGTCGTCCACCGGCCGGCCGATCGGCGACAGGCCGCCCGTGATGAAGGCCTCGCGGAGGCCCTCGGGCGCGATCGACAGGTACGTCATCGAGGTGAAGCCACCGAAGCTCTGGCCGAGCACGCTCCAGCGGTCCACACCGAGCTCCTGACGGACGTGCTCGGCGTCGCGCACGATCGAATCCGCTCGGAAATGCGTCAGGTACGCGGCCTGATCTTCGGGAGTGTCACCCGGGATCACGGGACCGACCGGCGTCGACCGCCCCGTTCCACGCTGATCCAGCAACAGCACCCGGTAGTCAGCGAGGGCACGCTTCATCCAGCCGGTCGGTGGACTCGTGGGTCGGGTCGCCTCGAATCCCGGGCCGCCCTGGAGGTAGAGCAGGTACGGGCGGTCGCCACCGTCCGGCGCGGCGACCTCGCGGGTGAAGATCGTGATCCGCGGCCCATCCGCACGGCTGTGATCGAGCGGCACGTCGTGCTCGCGCTCCGTGAGCGTCGCACCAGGGACGCGATAGGTGACCGCGCCCCCGGCCGGGTCAGGCACGCTGCTCGTTGGTCACGATGACCTCGTCGATGAGTCGCTCGAGCTCTCGATCGGAGAGCTTGCGGCCCGCCTCGGCTTCGATCCGTTCGCGCGCCACGCGCAGGGCCTCGGCCTTGGGGACCCGAAAGCCCTCGGGCAGGCGGACGCCCTCGATCTCGCCGTCGCGGATCATGTCGCGGACGGTCCCCGCCGACCTGCCCAGGACCCAGCTCATCTCCTTGGTGGAGAGGAAGTCATCCATCGCTCACGCCTCGAGATCGAGCGTGATCGGCCGGTCCTCGCCGTCGACCAGCCGCCACCGGACACCGAGGTCCTCGTCGCGGCCTCCCCCGAGCAGCCTGGCGACCTTCAAGGGTGTGGCGTCGTCACCCAGCGCCTTGATCGCGCGGGCGATGGCGAAGGCGGCTGCCGCTGGGACCTCACCGACGATGTCGCGCCGCGCGATCCCTTCCGGGTCGGAGGCGCCGGCATCCTCGAGCGCATCGATCATCCGCTTCGCGCGCCGCCGCTCGGCGGGTTCCAGGGCCGCCATCCAGCGCGGCTCGGCGGGCGGCTCGGGCTCGGCGCGCTTGGCTGCCTTGGCCGTCTTGGCGGGTGGCGTGGCGTCGGCGGTCGGTCGCGCCGCCTGTACGACGCGCCCTTCTTGCGCGGTCGATCGTCGTCCGAGCTTGACTTGGCGGCTGGACGGTCGCGCAACTTCGCGGCCAGCGGCGATGCGGTCGGTTCGGCGTCCCGCGCCGCCGCGATGGCCGTCTTCGCGGCGCCGAGGCTGCCATACGGCCCGCGGACGAGCGGCAGCCCCAGATCGTCGGTCTGCTCGGCATCGACGACGACCCACGTACCCGACTGCGGCTCGATCGTGAAACGCTCGTCGCGCGTCTGCCAGCGACCGCCACCGAGCCGCTTGAGGGAGTCGTCCGTGTCCGTCGCCTTCGCCATGGTGTCCACGATACGCCGACGGCGGCCGGCGGGCCGAGCAGTCGCCGCTACGACGTCGATCGCCGCTACGACCAGGCGACCTCCGCCACGTCGACGGGAGCCGTCAC
This sequence comes from uncultured Chloroflexia bacterium, assembly GCA_963850555.1. Classification (GTDB taxonomy): domain Bacteria; phylum Chloroflexota; class Limnocylindria; order Limnocylindrales; family CSP1-4; genus SPCO01. The sequence continues at coordinate 9,630 of CAWKLT010000002.1, forward strand.
GCCCTTGACCGATGCCGACCGGGCACCCGAGGTCTGGACGGTTCCGGCAGCGGACAGGGTCTCGGCGGTCGCGAGGATCTCCCCGCCCCCGGCGAGTGCCGCGACGCGCGCGGCGACGTGGACCGCCGTGCCGCTGTAGTCGGTCCCGCGCCGGTTGGCCTCGGCCGTGTGGAGGCCGATCCGAACGGACAGGGCGAAGCCCGTGCTGTCCCGATGATCGACCAGGGCCCGCTGGATGGAGACGGCACAGTCGATGCCCGAGCGGGCCGAGTCGAAGGCCACGAAGAAGCCGTCCCCGGTGGAGTTGACGACCTCCCCTCCCCCGCTCGCGACGAGCTTTCGGAGCATGTCGTCGTGCCAGCGCAGGAGCCGCTCCCACGCCTTGTCTCCCAGCATCTCCGCGAGGTTCGTGGAGCCGACGATGTCGGTGAACATGAAGGTCTTCGTGGCACTCAGCGGGCCGCTCCGACGGTCCTCGGCCTCTCGGAGCTCGCGCTCGGCCCCCTCGACATCGACGCGGGCGCCGAGCCGCCGGAACTCGTCGAGCGCCGCGCGAAGCTCGAGCTCGGCGTCGTCGTCGTTACCGACGGCACGGAGCGCCCGCGACAGCACCGCTCTGGCCCGAGCCACTTCGTACGGGGCACCGACCTCGCGCCAGCCCTTGATCGCGCCGCGCAGCTCGCGCGTCGCCGCCGGGATGTCGCCCTCGGCGACGAGCACTCGGCCGAGTGCCGCCTGGCGGCCCGCTTCGAGCGCGGGCGATGGGTACCCGGAAACGACCCCGACGAGCTCATCGACCGCCGTCCGGGCCAGCGCGATGTCGCCGGCCGCGATCGCGATCTCAGCCTGGGCGGGCAGCAGCCGGGCTCGAGCCCAGCGATCCCACGTCTCCTCGGCCACGGCGGCGTTGATCGCCGAAGCTGCCGCCTTGACCTTGCCCTCCGCCAGCCGGACGAGGGCGAGCGCCGGCTGCGGCGACCGGCCGCGGGCGTGGGCCTCGCGGAGCGCGACCTCGGCCCCTTCGAAATCGCCCTTGAGGCGTCGGATGTCGCCGATCGCGTAGAACCCGTCGGCCTGGGGCGGGGTGGCGTTGTAGGCGCCGAGCTCGATCGTCGCCTGCTCGAGGTCCAGCTCCGCCTGTTCCCAGGCGCCGCTGATGACCGAGACCTCGGCGCGATGGACCCGGCAGATCCCGGGGAAGCCGGAGACCGACTGCCGCTCGCAGTACTTCTCGGTCGCCTCGATCCACTCGCTCGCACGGCGGTAGTCCGTCAGGTCGCGGCACGCACTGATCATCCGGCACGCCGTGACGCCGCTCGTCAACGGGGAGAGGTCGCCGTTGACCGCGGCGATCGACGCCTCCTCCATGAGGGCGAGCCCGTCGATCGGTCGCGCCCGAGGCGATCTTGAGCGCGCCGAGGTTCGTCAGCCCGTACGCCGTCAGGTCGGCGTCGTCGGCGGCCTTGCCGATCTCGACCGCCCGCTCGGCAAGGGCGAGTGCCTTGTCGGGGTCGCCCATCGCCCCGGCGGCCTCGCTGTGCGATCAGTGCCAGATAGCCATGCGCGTAGGTGTCGCCCTCGAGCCCGATGAGCTGCTCCGCACGGCGCTTCCACGCCGTCGCGATCGAGTACTTGCCCGCATAGCCGTACCAGCGGGCGATGTCGATCGCGAGGTAGGCCGCACGAAGCTCGTTCCCGTCCGCCTCGTACGCCTTGAACGCCCGTTCCTTGGCCGCGAGCTCGCCGTCTGCATGGGCGCCGAAGAACGAGGCCAGGGCGAGTGCCTCGAGGTCGGCGCCCGCCGACAGCCCGCCGTCGCGATCGGCTTGCGACAGCTGTTCGAACGCCTCCAGCCACGCGTGCCGAGCCAACGCGTCCCGCCCGGCACTCAACGGGTCAGCGTGCGGCGTGAAGGTCGGTGGCTTGACGTCGGTCATGCCGGGCATTGTGCCACCCGCGATCGTTCGACTCGAAAAGAGAACCGTTTTGGGTGGTTCGCACGCCTACTGGAGTAGGTGAGTCGGGGCCATGGAGCGTTCCGAAGCCCAGACAGGGAGACAACGCCATGCGCATCCTCCGACTCGGATCGACGATCGGCCTGCTGCTCGCGCTCCTCGTGGCGCCGGTAGCGAGCGCCGCGGCCCCACCGACAACCGTCCTGACGATCGACATCGTGTTCGACGTCTCGGAGGAGTTCACGGCCACCGGCGGCGTCATCTGCGAATCCGGGACGGCCGTGACCGATCCCGTCTTCGCCGCGGGCTTTGGCCGGATGGGACGTGGCGCCGGGACCTTCCACCTGATCAAGACCCTGACCTGCGACGACGGCTCCGGGACGTTCCAGATCCGGGTGAACGCCGGGTCCTCGCCGAACTCAACGGGCACGGTCGGCGGATTTACGGTCTTCGGTGGCACCGGTGAATACACCGGCCTGCGGGGCGGTGGTCACCTCGTTGGGACGTACACCGACGTCGGGATCATCGACGTCTACCAGGGCAAGCTGACGAACTGATCAGCGATCACGTCGTTTCGTCGGCGTCGTCGGCGCGGCGCTCGCCACCCTGCGGTGGTGGCTCCCAGGAGTAGCGCGCGTACTTGAGCTGGCGCTGTGCCAGGTCATCCAGGCGCGCCTGCTCCTCCCGGAGCAGGTCAAGCTCGTGCGCACGCTCGGCGGCGTCGATCGTCCGCCGGCTCGGTCGCATCTGTGGGAGCGACGGCGTCCTGTCGACGGGGTCGGGGCGTCATCTGACGGTTGGCCACCACCGAGCAGGCGTCGGATGAACTGGCTCACGACGCGATCCTCATTCGCCGGCGAGCGTCTGCAGGAACCGATAGGCGCTGGCGATGTCGAGCAGCGGGTCGCGCGGCACGTCCTGTTCGACGACGTACCACTCGACGCCGGCGGCTCGGCCCGCTTCCACGATCGCCTCGAATGGCAGGGTCCCCTCCCCGGCCGGCGCGTCGCGCGGCTCCGGGCCCGCCGCCCGGTCCTTCATGTGGAGCAGGCGCACGCGATCGCGCGTTCGCCCGGATCTCGGCCGACGGGATCGCGGCCACCGAACGCCGCCCAGTACACGTCCAGCTCGATCTCGACCTCGGGCGGTAGTTCGGCCAGCAGGACGTCCCAGACCGTGGTCCCGTCCAGCGGCGCGAACTCGAAGTCGTGGTTGTGGTAACCGAGCCGGATCCCGTGGGTCGCGAGCTCCGTGGCGAAACCGCCGAGCTCGGCGGCGAAGCGGCGCACGTCATCCGCCGTCCGACGATCCTCCTCCGGCATCCAGGGCACGATCACGCGCGGGCACCCGAGTTCGGCCAGTCGCTCGGCGACGGCCGTCACGTCGTCCCGCAGTCGCTCGATGCCCTCATGCGAGGCGACGGCGCGCAACCCCGACGCGTTCAGAAGCCCGGCGAGCGCCGTCGTCGCGATCTCGGGCAGGCCGGCGAGCTCGACGGCCCGGTAGCCGGCCGCAGACACCGCCTGGAGGGTCCCGGACAGATCTTCGGCCATCAGTCCGCGCACGGTGTAGAGCTGGAGCGCGATCTGGTCATGTCGCATCCGCGCACGATAGGGCATCCAACTGACGTAGCCTCTGCTCCATGACACCACTCGGTATCGGCATCATCGGAACGGGCAACATCGCGGGCGGGTATGCCAGCGACGCCATCACGCACCCGGAGATCCGGCTGGTCGCCGCGGCGGACCTGGATCCCGAGCGTGCGGTCGCGTTCGCTGCGGAGCACGGATGCCGTGCCCACGCCTCGCTCGACGACCTCCTGTCGGACCCGGAGGTCGACATCGTCGTGAACCTCACGATCCACCACGCCCATCACGAGGTCACGAAGCGCGCCCTCGAGGCCGGTCGGCACGTCTACAGCGAGAAGCCGCTGGCGCTGCGTTCCGACGAGGCGCAGGAGCTCGTGGAGCTCGCGGCGGAACGGGGCCTCCGTCTCGGTTGTTCACCGGCCACGTTCCTTGGCGAGGCCCAGCAGACGGCCGCGGCCATGATCCAGACCGGTCGCCTCGGGACCGTGCGGGCCGTCTACGCCGAGGTGAACTGGGGACGGATCGAGACGTGGCACCCGGCCCCCGCGCCGTTCTTCGATGTCGGCGTCCTGGTCGACGTCGGCGTCTACCCGATCACGCTCGTGACCACGATGCTGGGGCGAGCTCGATCGGTCCAGGCATGGGGCTGGGACCTGAAGCCGGATCGGGTGACGGTCGACGGGACGCCCTTCCGGATCGGCAGCCCGGATCTCATCGTCGCGGCGATCGAGCTCGATGGTGGCGCGGTCGTCCGGCTTGGCGCGAGCTTCTACGTCGGGCGCCCGACCAAGCTCACCGGCAGCATCGAATTCCACGGCGACGACGCGTCCCTGGCGCTGGGCAGCTTCCAGGACTTCGACGCCACGGTCGAGCTCGGAGCCTATGGCGAGGACTACCAGCCCGTGGAACTCGTTCGGCCGGGGTATCGCGGGACGGCGTGGGCCCGCGGTGTCGCCGAGATGGCCGCGGCGATCGCGGAGGATCGACCGCACCGGGCCAGCGGTGAACAGGCCGCCCACGTCGTCGAGATCCTCGAGGCGGCTGCGATCTCCATGGCGGACGGCGGCCGGCGGATCGAGATCGAGCTCGACCTTCGTGCCACCCACGCTCATGCCGTGGGCGCGCGACCCGGTCGTCCCGACGGTCGACGCCGGCTAGTCAGCGGCGCGCGGATCGCTCAGCCGAGGGCGTTGCGGAGCGCCTCCTCGGCCTCGCTGTCGAGCGACGTCTGGATGACGTCGCCGTGGAAGTCTCGGAGCGACGCGATCACGGCGTCGGCATCCGCGTCCTTCACGACCAGGAACAGCGCGGACCTGCCGGGCGTGAGCGTGTTCTTGACCTCGTCGACGAAGTCGCCGGAGACACCCTTGTCCATCGCGGCGCCCACGGCCGCTCCGAGCGCCGCCCCGATCGCGATCCCGGCGACCGGGAACATGAAGGTGACAAGGCCGCCGATGGCGGCCCCGATGACGGCTGCCGTCTCCGTCGTGCCGCTCGCCTCATTGCGCACGTGGGCGGTTCCATCGAGCTCCCGCTCGACGACGGCGGTGTCCTCGAATTTGACATGGCCATCGCCTTCGAGCGCACGCATGCGCTTCATCGCGGCGCGGGCGTCATCGAGGTGATCGAAACCGACGACGATCAACTGGTTCATGCGGACCTCCTGCTCCTGCCCCGACCCTACCAGACGTCGCCGGGGCGCCACTCACACATGATGGTCGCGTTCAGATCGAGCGGTGGCGACGTGGGTGTCGTGAGCACCATGATGTAGCCGTCCTCATCCGGCGTGGGGCGCACGCCGTCGGTCGTGCGCACGGCCGTTGGCCCGGTCCAGATCCGCCAGCCGAGGCGCTCGTAGAACGTCTGTCGGCCCGTGCCAAGGCCGCCGAGCTCGAACGCGCCCGCGGATGTAGGCGTTCGCCTCGATCATGACGAGCGAGCCGAAGCCCGCGCCCTGACGGTCGGGCGCCGTCGCCACGGCCTCGACGTAACCCGTCCGGAGAGCCCGGGCGTCCGACATGGAGCGTGCGTTCCACCACGGACGCGTGGGCGACGATCTCGCCGCCCAGGTCGACGACGAAATGAACCCCACCGACGGCGTGCTCCCAGTCGTCGTCGGTGAACGCCTCCTCCTCGTCCGTCCCGAACGCGGCCACCAGCAGATCGCGGATCGCCGCGATCTCGGACGTGCTCAGATCCTCGGTCCTGGCCTTGCGGACCTTCGCCGGATCGGGCACGTTCAGGTCCGGCTGCCCCAGCGCTCGTCCGACTCGGCCATCCGCGCGCGCACGATCTTCGTGACGAGCTCCGTCGGAAGGGGCTTGTCCGGGGTGAACCGGATCGTGCCCTTGGAGGTGTCGAAACCCTGGAGATCGGCCTCGTGGGCGACGATGACTTCGGGGCTCATCACGTAGAACGCGCAATGCGCCTTGGCGGCCGCGTACGAGACGAGCGGATGATCGAGGTATCGGAAGGCGGGCGCGCCGTAGCTCATGGCTTCGACGGCGTCCGGGGCCGTCGTTGCGATCGTCTCGCGCAGATCCTGGAGGGCGGCCCGCTGGTCGGCGGGGAGCTTGGCGAGGATCTCGTCGATCCGGTTCGCGTCCGTCATCAGCTCTCCGCGCCCGCGCCTCCCAGCAGCGGGCTGTCCTGGACGGCCCAGCCGTTGCCATCGGGGTCCTTGAAGAAGATGAACGAGTTGTAGACGCCGCCCTTGCCGTCCGCCCAGCCGCCCTGTTCCTGATCGACGTGGCGGATCGGGGTGACGTCGACCCCACGCTCGACGAGCTGGGCGTGGGCGGCATCGATGTCGCCGACACAGAGCTGCATGCCCTGGAGGGTGCCGGGAACCGCCTCGGTGAGGCCCTGGCCGATCGAGATCGAGCAGGCCGATCCGGGCGGCGTCAGCTGGACGACGCGGAAGCCTTCCATCGGGCTGTCGTCGACGTCGACGACGAAGCCAAGCTGCTCGGCATAGAACTTCTTCGCACGGTCGACGTCCGAGACGGGGACGACCACAAGCTCGAGCTTCCAATCCATGGGTTTCTCCTGATGCGTACTGGTCATCGGCTCACAGCGCGAGCATGTCAGAAGTCACGCCGGCCGGCGAAACTGTCGACGACGCCGGGGCGAGCCAGCTCGTAGATCGCGACGCGCTGGCCGCCGGGGGCGACGAACGAGCGGACGGGGCCCTGCGGGATCTCCAGCGCGTGGCCCAGGTCGGCGCCGAGCGCCTTGAGCTCACGTGTGGCCACGTCGAGATCCGGCGACGCGGTAGACCAGGATCGGGTGGTCACCCTTCCAGATGTCCGGCGAGCACGATCTGCGGCGGTCCATCGGTCAGCTCGACCATCGCGACCCGCGTGCCCATCCCCTCGATCGCGAAGACGAGCCTGGCACCGAGCCGGTCGACGAAGTAGGTGACGTCGGCGGCCACGTCACGGCTGGGGTGATAGATGTAGTCGAGCTGCTCGAACATGGCCACGACCACTCGATTCGGCCGACCGGCGGCCGGCGTATGGCGCCATCTTGCCCCGACAGGCCCGCCGTCGTCGCGTCGGGTTCAGGAGGGCGTGCCTGGAGTCAGCCGCGCGGCGGGATTACGATGCTCCTCGTCCTGATGACCGCAAGGGAGGACGACCTTCATGCCTGCTGACGAATCGCTGCCCGGGACGCTCAAACGCTCGCCGAAGAAGGCCCAGGAGACCTGGCTCAAGACGCACGACAGCGCCGCCGAGCAGTACGGGGACGGCGAACGGGCCCATCGCACCGCGTTCAAGTCGCTCAAGCACTCGTTCGAGAAGGTCGACGACCACTGGGAGCCGAAGGACGAGAAGGGGCCGTCGGACCCGCGCTCGACCCATCGGGGCAAGGCCGCGCGGGATGGACGGGGCGAGTCGCTCGGCGGGGTCGACTACCTGGGACACACCAAGGCCGAGCTCTACGAGCGAGCTCGGGACCTTGGCGTCGAGGGTCGATCGAAGATGGACAAGCTGGAGCTCGCGCGGGCGATCGACCGGAAGCAGGACTGACGCCCGCGGCCCCGTTACCTGTTGAGGAGCGCCTCGACCTGCGTGAGCGCGGCCTTCAGGCGTAGCCCCTCGGCGGTGCCGAGCTTCGCGTCGAGCTCGGCCACCTTGGCCTTGAGCTCGTCGACCGCGGGCTGCGCGGCAGAGAAGTCGCCGGTCTGGACGGCCGTGCGGATCTTCGCGACCGTCTCCTTGAGCGCGTCACGTTCCTCGGCCGTCAGCGCGGTGGCCGTCTGGTTGGCTGTGATCTCGGTGTCGAGCTGTTCCAGGAAGCCGACGACGGCGCCGGCGGCCGCGGACGGATCGATCGAAACGGCGGGCAGGGACACGGCGGGCAGGGACGCGCTCGCGCCCGGGGTATTGCTGCAGGCCGACAGCACGCCGCCCGCGACGAGTGCGGAGATGAGCACAAGGCCCTTGAAGGTCTTCATCCGCAGCACCGTAGCCCGACGCGCGGGTCGCTCGGCCTCACACAACCGGCACGGGATGTTCAAGCGGCATCGCAGGTGCCGCACGACCACTCGACGCGATCGCCAGAATGGTCGTCATGCCGATCGTCACGGTGCTCGCAGCTGCGGCGGCCGCGCTCATCCACGTCTGGTTCTTCGCGCTCGAAAGCGTCCTCTTCTCTCGGCCGACCGTCTTTCGGCGGTTCGGGCTCCGCTCAGCGGAGGATGCGGCGATCGTGCGGCCCATGGCGTTCAACCAGGGCTTCTACAACCTGTTCCTCGCGTTGGGGATCGTCGCGGGGTTCGTGCTTGTCGCTGCCGGGCAGCAGGACGCGGGACGCGCCATCGTCATCTTCGCCTGCGCCTGCATGGTGGGCGCGGGACTCGTGCTGTTCGCGACCGACCGGCGCTTTCTCACGGCAGCGGCGATCCAGGCCGGGCCGCCGCTCCTTGCGATCGTGACGGCGCTCGCCCTGTAGGTCCGCCGCTTGCGCCGCACCCGGGCGAGCGGTGTACGCTGCGCCCACGATGACCGCTCCGATCGGCGTGGCGGCGCAGAGCGCCTGGCTCGCCTCCCTCTTCGACATCACCGGCTGAGCCGCCCCTTCCAGAACCAGCGTCAGTGGAAGGGGCGGGACGACGCGTGCCGCCGTCGCAGCCTGTTCGGCTGCGCGCGCCGCGTTGCCCTCCCGCGTGAGGTAAGGAGATCGGCATGCCGATGCCGCACAGGACGTTCGCGCAGGTGGCGAAGCGTCGACTGACAGGCAAGGAAGGTCGGGAGCGGATCCGCGAGGTCCAGACGCTCCTCGGCGAGCTACCGGATTATCGCAACGGGCCGTACGCGGACCTGCGCAAGTGGCTCATGTCGGAGATCGAGGACACGCGGGTCCGGGCGAGCGCCGTCCACCGTGACTCGATCGCCGTCCGCCGCGAGGGCGCGGCGCAGATCGCCCTGGTCGGGCCGCCCAACGTCGGGAAGTCGTCGCTGCTCCAGGCGTTGTCCGAGATCCAGATCAAGACCGGGGACTACCCATTCACGACCCTTCGGCCGGTCCCGGCGCTCACCCGCATCGGCGGCGTGCTCATCCAGCTCGTCGAGATCCCGGGGCTGATCGAAGGCGCGTCGGAGGACCGTGGTGGCGGTCGGGCGCTCCTGGGCGTCCTGCGGTCGGCCGACGCGATCGTCTACTGCAGCCGCAGCGACGCCGACCCGGCCGAGCTCGAGGTCGTCGTGGCCGAGATCGCCGCCGCCGGCATCGAGAAGCCGGCGTTGCTCGCCGCGACACGGTCCGACGAGGCCGGAGCCCGACGCTCTCCGTCGACTGGCGGCGGCCTTCCCCGACCTCGACGTCGTCCCGGTATCGATCATCGACGAAGCGTCGCTCGATGCCTTCCGTGCGGCGGTCTGGCGGCTGACCGGCCTTCTCCGCGTCCGGCTGCGCAAGGACGGCACGGTCGACGAGGAGCCCCTCGCGCTCCATCCGGGAGCGACGGTCACCGACGTGGCCGACTGGGTCCATCACGATCTCGGCGCGAGCTTCACGGCCGCTCGGGTGTGGGGCACGTCGGCTCGCTTCGACGGACAGCGGGTCGGGCGCGACCACGTGGTCGCCGACAACGACATCGTGGAGATCGTGTCATGACGGCAGAGCGGGACCGTGCCGCGTGGCTCAAGGAACGACGCGCGGCCGTCGAGGCCCAGTACGACGCGGAGGCGGAGGGCTACGACGACGATCCCTACCCGGCGACGTCGCACGCGTCGTTCGTTCGGCGGCTGCTCGAGACGTGTCCGCCGGGTGGCACCGTGCTGGACGCTCCATGCGGCACCGGCGCGTACTTCGAGCTGGTCCGGGCGTCAGGCCGGCAGGTGGTCGGGATCGACCAGTCGGCCGGCATGCTCGCGCAGGCCCGCGCCAAGGAGATCGCCACGAGGCTGGAACAGGTCGGGCTGCAGGAGCTGACGTTCGACGCGGAGTTCGATGGCGCGATGACCATCGACGCCATGGAGAACGTCCCACCGGAGGACTGGCCCCGTGTCCTGGCGAACCTCCATCGGGCGATCCGTCCCGGAGGCCACCTCTACCTGACGGTCGAGGTGGTGGACGACAGCGAGATCGACGCGGCGTTCGCCGAGGCGAGGGCGACGGGCCTGCCGGCCGTGCACGGCGAGGTCATCGAGGGTGACACCGCCGGCTACCACTACTACCCGCGACCCGAGCAGGTTGCCGCGTGGCTGGACGCCGAGGAGCTGGACGTCGTCAGCGAGGGCTACGACCAGGAGGACGGCTGGGGGTATCGCCACCTGCTGCTGCGCAGCCGCCGGTAGCGCCGCCCCGTCCGGGTCATGCGCTGAAAGCCTCCAGCGCCTCGCGTTCACGCTCCACGGCGCGTCGATCGCTCGCCGAGAGGTCCTCGAACGGGTCCAGGACGATCCGGCCGTCCTTCGCGGACCAGGCGCCCGCCACGGCGCCGTCCACGAGGTAGGTCCCGACGGAGAACGGCTTGCGGATGCTGAACACGAGCGGTCGATACGGTTCGGGCAAGACCTGGGTCCGTCGCGCGTGGACCAGCAGGTTCGCGTCCCAGTGTGGGAGGAACCGGACCGGCGCCGGCGTGTCCGCGTCGGGCAGCGGCGCATCGGGCAGGTCGACGAGTGCGCGACCCTCCTCGTCGCGGTAGGAGGCCAGCGTCAAGCCCTCGCCGCCGCGCTTCGCGTCCGTGGCGGTGATGCCGGCCCACGAGCCGATGTCTCGCCACGATGCCGGGCCGAACGCGCGCAGGTAGGCGCGGACCAGGTGCGTGAGGCCCTCGGCCTCGGTCGCGTCCGCGCGCGCCCACCCAGTCGTCCGCGAGGGCGAGACGATCGGCACGGCGGCGCTCCCAGGTGCCCGATGGTGGGACGCGGACGAGGTCGACCCATAGTCCGAGGTTTCCCACGAACCCGGCCCCGAGCTCTCCCAGCTCCTTGACCGTTCGTGGGCCGTCCGCGAGGGCTTCGCGGATCCGACCCGCGGCCTCCACCATCGCGGCCTCCCCTGTTCCGCCCGGGATTCGCAGGGCCCACTGCTGTCGCGCCCGGCGAACGCCGAGGGCATAGCGCCAGTACTCGCGCCTCGACACGATATGGATCGTCACCCGCATCAACGATGCCTGGATGACGCTCCGATCCTCGAGGGCCGTCGTGAGCGAGTCGCGCGGGAACTCGCGCAGCCTCGTCCATAACCCGACGTAGCCGGACGGCGCGTACTGCGTCTGGAGGCCGCCGACCTGCTCGACCGCCTCGGGGATCGAGAGCGTCGAGCGTTCGAGAAGGAGCTGGCGCGCCAGGAGCGCGCGGTTCAACGCGCGCGGGCTGAGGGTCCGGACGGTCACCGCCTGATGATGGCAGCGGACGGCGGGCAAGGCATCGCCCGGCCGAGATGACCGGGCGATGGATCTGCCGGGGGCGGGTCAGCCGGCGCTGGCGGCGGCCTCCTCGAAGGTCACCTTGACGTCGTCGGCGTTGACGTCGGTGTCGAAGCGCAGGACGAGGATGCGGTCGTAGCCGACGGCATCGGAGTTCGCCGGTGGCGCTGCCTGGACGAAACCGAGGTGGTACTTGCCATCGTCCTCGGAGATCGACAGTTCGACCTGCTCGTCACGCGGCAGGCCGACCCAGACGACGCGGAGCGTCGCCGAGTCGAGGTTCTCGACCTTGACGTCGAACCAGCGGACCGACATGCCGTCGCCGGGCTTGCCGGAGACCGCTCCGTCGAGGATGCCGGTCTCGTCGTCGATGACGACGGAGACGTCGTGGTCGGTGAGGTTGTCGAGATCGACCGTGATCGGGCCGTCTGCCGGATCATCGGTCGGCTGGGCGGTAGGCTGGGCCGTCGGCTGCGGAGACGATGGCGCGCCCGTGGCGGCGCTTGGCGGTGTCGACGGGCGATCGCTCGGGGTCGAGGATGGACCGGCGGACCGTCCGAGGGCGCCGCCGGCGACCACGACGAGCACGGCGAGAACGGCGAAGAGCGCGGCCACGGGAAGGGCCACGCGGGAGATGTTGGAGGAGCGGTTCATCTGGGTTCCTTCTGATACCTGGTGAGCCCCGGAACGTCGGGACTGACTTCCGGCATCAGATCACCATGGCGCGCGAGCCGAGCATCCGCGCTGGTCGCATCCTGGGAGCGGACCTTCGTCCATCCCGCACCCGGCGAGCGTCGATGCGTGTCCGCCGGGGGGCGTGCGGCTACTCGCCGCTCGGCTTCCAGCCGACGTCGAGGGGGATCGCGACCACGGCTCCATCGCCTGCGGCCCCCGCGAGCACGGTCTCGTCGATCGAGAGCGGCTGGATCCGGTCATACGCGGCGGCAAGCGCGAGCTCCGATCGATAGGCCGGCTCGATCAGCGTGAGGAGCGGCGTGTAGCGCTCGATGGCGGCATGGATGTCGGCACGCCGCCACAGGAAGATCCCGGCGCTCCAGTACGTCGTCCCCGAGTCGAACAACTCGCGGGCGCGCGGCGCCGTCGGTTGCGCCTCGTAGCCATCCACCGGAAAGCCACGCAGCGCGCCGGCCCGAAAGGCCTCGCCGAAACGCGGCCGGATGTAGCTCCAGCCGGGGTCCCCGTCGGTCGGGGTCACGCCGAATGCCACCAGGGGCGCCGCCAGCCCACTCGGGGTCTCGGTCGCGGTCAGCGACTCCGCCATCGTGCTCACGGCGCCACGGAACGCGTCGTCGTCCTCGATCTCGTGATCGGCGATGACCACGAGCATCGCCTCGTCCTCGGGTCGCTCGACGGCCACGGTCGCCAACGTGACCGAGGCAGCGGTGTTGCGATGGATCGGCTCGGCAAGCACGAGGGCATTCGGGACCAGGCTTCGGACCGTCTGCCCATGCCGGCGGTCGGTCACGACGACCACGTCGAGCGAGTCGATCAGGGGCGCGAGCCGCTCGACCGTCCGTTCCAGGCCGGTCCGCCCATCCGCGGTCTGCTGGAAAGCGACCGGTAGCTCACCGCCGGTCGGCGGTCGTTGCCGGGTCCGGCCGTCCGCAAGGATCACCAGGTACATCGGTTGAATCATGCCCCATGCAGGATGGGTCGGCGGATGCCACGGCGCAGTCGCTCGGGCGAGAGCAACGTGCAGCACCCGACCAGCACGACGCCGATCACGACGAGCAACCAGAGGCTCGTCTCGAAATCGCCGGTCAGGTCTCGCGCCGCACCGAGGATGAACGGGCCCAGGGACGACAGGATGTAGCCCCCGAACAGCATCAAGGCGGCGACCGAGCCCACCTGGCCGGGATCGTCGGTCACGTCCAGTGGCAGCGTCAGGACGAGGGGAAAGACCGCGCCGAGGGCGAGGCCAAGGACGGCGATCCAGCCGTAGGCCAGCGTCGGCGCGACGATGATGCCGGCGAGTGCCGCGGTTGCGACGACGGATGAGGCGAGCAGCTGCGGTCGCCGGGCTCCGAGCCGGTCGGCCACGAGGGGCACGCCGATCGTCGTCACGAGGCCCACGCCGTTGAACACGGCGATGAGCGAGCCCGCGTCCGCCGTCGACCAGCCCCGTTCCACGAACGCATTGGGCAACCACGCGACGATCCCGTAGTACATGAGGGACTGGAGCCCGAACAGGAGCACGAGCAGCCAGCCCGTGCCGCTGCGCCACGGGAGCCGCCTCGCCGTGGGATCCAGCCTCGGGACCCTGCCCTCTCCGCGGACGAGCAGGAGCCAGGCCGCGATCGAAAGGATCGACACGGCCGACAGCAGCAGGAGGGAGAGCCGCCAGTCACCGCCCAGCGCCAGTGGCACGGCCACCGCGGCGGCGATCGTCGAGCCCGTCACGATGCCACCGGCGTAGGCACCAGTACCCAGCGCCGGCCGTTCCGGCATCCGCTGCGAGACGATCATCGACGGGATGGCGCCGGCGATCCCGACGCCGACCCCGAGCCCGAGCGTGGCCAGGAGGATGAGCGGGAAGTTCGGTGCCACGGCGCGCAGCAAGCCGAACGCGACGATGAGCCCGAGGCACACCGCGAAGGCCGTCCGCGGGCCGAGTCGCGCCGCGAAGCGCGGGCCGATCGGGGCGAAGATCCCCATGCACAGCACCGGGATCGTCGTCAGGAGGCCGCCCAGGCTCGCCGGCAGGTCGAGATCCTCGCGGATCAGGGGCAGCAGCGGCCCGATCGCGAGCAGCTGCGGGCGCAGGGCCACCGATGCCAGGAACAGCCCGACGACGACGCCGAGCGGGATGCGCACGTCCGGGGCGGGTCGTTCGGGCATCCGTGCACGCTACCGCAGCCCGACTCGTCCGCGCTTGGGGCAAGATGAGCCGTCACGAGCGGGACGCAGGAAACGGAGGGGTGGGCAATGACGGACGGGTTGACGCGCTCGACGCGGCGATCAACGGATCGAGCGCTCCTGCAGCGGACGGCCGAGCTGGCCGCCGATTTCCTGGAGTCGCTGGACGAGCGGCCGGTCGCCCCGCGAGCCGGACGCGACGAGCTCCTGGCCTCGCTCGGCGGTCCCCTGCCCGGGGCCGGGATACCGGCGACGGACGTGATCGAGGACCTGGCTCGAGATGGCGAGCCCGGCGTCGTGGGGATGGCCGGGCCGCGCTACTTCGGATTCGTGATCGGCGGGTCCTTGCCGGCGGCGCTGGCCGCCGATTGGCTGACGTCGACCTGGGACCAGAATGCGGGGCTCTTTGCCGCGGGTCCGTCCGCATCCGTCGTCGAGGAGGTGATCGGATCCTGGCTGGTGGACCTGCTGGGCCTCCCCGAAGGCACGAGCATCGGCCTCACGACGGGCTGCCAGATGGCGCATGTCACGTGCCTGGCCGCGGCGCGGCACCGGGTCCTCGAGCGGGCCGGCTGGGACGTCGAGGACCGCGGGCTGTTCGGTGCCCCCGAGATCGCGGTCGTCATCGGTTCGGAGGCGCACGCCACGATCCCGACGGCGTTGCAGTACCTGGGGATGGGCCGCTCCCGGGTGATCTCCGTGGAATCCGACGAGCAGGGCCGCATGCGGCTGGATTCGCTCGCCGAGGCGCTCCCGGCCGGAAACGGGCCGCTGATCGTGTCGCTCCAGGCGGGCAACGTGAACACGGGCTCGTTCGACCCGATCGGGCCGGCCATCGAGCTCATCCGCGACCGGCACCCCGAGGCGTGGATCCACATCGACGGGGCGTTCGGCCTGTGGGCGGCGGCGAGCCCCGCCTACCGCCACCTCCTCGACGGGCATGCGGGAGCCGACTCGTGGGCCACCGACGGCCACAAGTGGCTCAACGTGCCGTACGACTGCGGCTACGCGTTCGTGCGCGACCCGAGCGCCCACGCCGATGCCCTGTCGCCGCAGGGTGCGGCCTACATCGTCTACGGGTCGGCGGAACGCGACGAGTTCCGCTGGGTGCCGGAGTATTCGCGCCGGGCGCGTGGCTTCCCGACGTACGCGGCGCTTCGGTCACTCGGCCGGGACGGCGTGCGCGAGATGGTCGAGCGCGGCTGCCGGTTGGCGACGTCGCATGGCCGATGGGCTGCGCGCCAGCGGGGTCGAGATCCTCAACGACGTCGTCCTCGACCAGATCCTCGCGCGGTTCCACCCTGCGGACGGCGGGGACGCCGATGCGTGGACTCGGCGAGGTCATCTCGCGCGTCCAGGCTGACGGCACGTGCTGGCTGTCGGGCACGACGTGGCACGGCATGGCGGCGATGCGGATCTCGATCGTGAACTGGTCGACGACCGAGGACGACATCGACCGCTCCCTGGCCGCGATCCTCGAGGCGGCCCGCGTCGGTTGAGCCCGGGCCGATCGCTCAGAAGGTCGTGTCGATCTCGTGCGAGCGGCCGTCATCGATCGAGGCGTACGCCGCGAGCGTGACCTCGAGGACGTGGCGGGCGTGCTCGGCCGTCAGGACCGGCTCGACACCCGTCGCGCAGGCAGGCGACGAAATGGCGTGCCCCGGCCTCGACGATGCCGAAGCCGTCCTTCGGGATCTCGATGCCGTGCTGCCAGCCCTCTCGTGCCGCGGGGCTGTCGTCATCGACGTACAGGCTGACCGGATCGTCTTCGTCGTAGCCCGGACCGCTGAAGCTCAGCGTGGCCATCGGGAAATGCAGCTCCAGCCAAGGGGCGAGCGAGCTGGGCGTGCCGAAGCTCGCCAGCAGCTGGCCGAGGGCCCCGTTCGCGAACTGCAGGTTGATCAGGACGTGGTCGGGCGTCGTGACCTCGATCGTGCGGCCGGTCAGCGGGCCGCCGCGGACCACCCGGGTCGGTGACGCGATCGTGCCCATCGCCTGGACCCGCGCGACCGGCCCGAGCAGCATCGTCAGCGCGTGCAGGCGATACACGCCATGGTCGAAGACCGGGCCCACGCCTTCGCCGTAGAACGGTGTCGGGTCGCCGGTGTACTCGCGCCACGCCGCCGGGCCGGGATCCGCGTGGTGCGTCACGGCCAGCGTGGGCGCGCCGTAGCGTCCCGAAGCGATGAGCTCGGCCAGCCAGCGGAAGCGGCTCGTGACGGCCACGCCGGGGGCGCACAGGAACCGGACACCACGCTCCCGGGCCGTGGCGATCAGCCGGTCCGCCTCCGCAACGCTGGCCGCCGGCGGCTTCTCCGAGTACAGGTGGAGGCCCGCCTCGAGGATCGACAGGTTGACCGCGCCGTGCCGGGGCGCCGGGACCAGGTCGATGGCCGCCTCCGCAACGCCGTCGGCCAGCATCGCGTCGAGATCCGTGTACGGCGCTGCCCCGGGCGACCAGGCGTCGACGCTCGCTGCAGCGCGCTCGGCGGCACCAGGCCGCGGATCCACGAACGCCGTGATGGCGACCTGCGCGGCCAGGGGCTCGAGCGCAGGCAGGTAGTGGCGGTACGCGACGTCGCCCGTGCCGACGATCGCGAGCCTGAGCTTGGGTTCGGCGGCGGGCATGGACGGAGCCTACCCGCCGCCGACCTCGGTTGCCGGGCGACCCGGCGTGGCGTGTCTAAAGCCGACGGTTACGCCGCGTCCACCTCGACGGGTTCGCCGATCTCGATCGGGTTGTTGATCGGGTCCTGGCTCCACTCGAACCAGCCGCCGTCGTAGACCGCGACGCGCGGCCAGTCCTGGAGGTACGCGTAGAACCAGGTCTCGCTGGCCCGCCAGCCGGTGCCGCAGTAGAACGCGACCCACTTGTCGGCGGTGATCCCGGCCTCGGCCCAGTTGGCGGCGATCTCCGGGTACGCCCGCATCGTGTTGTCGACGTTGCGGTAGTGCTGCATGTGGTACGCGTCGGTCCCGCAGTTGCCCCAGACGTCGCCCTTGATCCGGCCCGCCGGGCCGATGTAGTTGTAGCCGCTGACGTTGCCGATGTGCTCGCGCCAGGTCCGGATGCTGACGAGCGCGGCCCCCTCGGGGTCCGCGATGATCTGCTTGGCCTCGTCGATGTCGACGATGACCTCCGGCCGAAGCGGGATCTGCACGCCGAACTCAGCCACGGGAGTCGGCTCGACCGGCTCGATCTGGAGCGGGATTGCCGGTCCGGACCCACCAGTCGTAGCCGCCATCGAGCAGGCGGACGTCGTCGACGCCGGCGTAGCGCAGGATCATCAGTGCCCGCGTCGCCGCGATCTGGCCGGCCCGACGTCCGGGCCACTTCTCGTTGGCGTGGCCCTCCGTGTCACGGCCATAGACCACGACCGTGGTGTCGTGGGTGATGCCGAGGGCGCGTAGCGCGGTCTCGATCGCCTCCGGGGACCGGCGGTTCCAGTCAGCGGGATCCTCGAGCCAGTTCGTATCGAGGTAGTGGGCACCCGGGATGTGGCCCTCGGCGTATTCCTCGGGCACCCCGAAGTTCACGTGGAAGAGCAGGAACTTGCCCTCAGGCGCAGCTTCCGGGCGCTCGCCCGCGAGTACCTGACGAAGCCAGTCGATGTGCACGAGCTTGTCGTACTTCGGCAGGCGCTCGACCGGCAGGTCCGGATCGGCCGCCCAGGCCGAGAAGCCGTCGGCGTAGATGCGGACGTTCTCGATGCCGAGCTCAGCCAGGCCCGTTGCGACGGCCTGGGCATCTTCGGACCGGGCGCCGTAGACGACGACGTCCCGCCCCGCGACGACGCCCTTCTCGTCGAGGATGCGGCGGATCTCGGGTTGATCGACGCTGGTGAGCCAGGCGCTCGGGAACGCGACGGCGCCCGGGAGATGGCCGCCACGGGCCTCCCCTTCCAGGCGCCAACCGTTGTAGCCGGTCAGCGGACGGGCATCGATCACGGTCAGTTGCGGATCGCCGAGGCGATCACGGAGCTCGGTGGTCGAGATCGTGGGAGTCGTGCTCGCGATCTCGTGGAGGATGGTCATGTAGTGTGTCCCTCAGTAGTGCTCGTGGCGTTTGCGCCGGACAAGACAAAACCCCTGCCGTGCAGGGGTCCGGTGGGTGAGCGGCGTGCGGTTTACGCGGTTCGCACGCCTAGATACACCACCTGCCCTGCTCGGCATGGGTGGGACACAGACAGCGGCGCTTGGCGATCGCGTGACGGTGCATCGTCCGCGGAGTGTGCCATCCGCGCCGACTCCTGACAAGCCTCGTTCTCGGAGGGTGGCTGCCGGCGCTCTCTCAGGGTGACCGGGACCGGCGATAGATCGCGCCTCGGCCGTCAGCCGGCCCCATACGCGTCGGCGTCGAGCACCCAGTGATTGCAGGCCAGTCGCCGGCCCGCGTACAGCACGGTCTCCTCCCCGACATTCTCGAAGCCGGCTTTCCGGCAGACCGCGTTGGATGGGCCGTTCGAGGCGCCCGGGAATGCGTGGATGTCACCCCACCGTCCATCCTCGCGCGCTCGCGCGATGAGCAGCCGCAGGGCCTCCGTCGCCAGGCCGCGACCCTGGTATTCATGGAGGATCGCCCAACCGGCTTCGCTGCGCAGCTCCCCGGCCACGGCGTCCGACCAGAGGCAGATCGTGCCGACCGCCGTGCCCTCGGGCTCGAGCTCCACGGTGAAGTACCACAGCCGATCCGCGGCCATCCCTTCCAGCCGGCGAGCGTGGATCCCCGGGATGTCGGCCTCGGGGAGTGGGCCGCCGAGGTCGGCCATCATGACCGGGCTCGTCTCGATCGTTTCGGTCAGCCAGCGATCCTCGTCCGTGTAGGGGCGGAGCCGGAGCTGGGCGGTCGGCGTGGGCATGGCACCACGATACCGAACACGCTCCGAGCGGTCTGCCTGCCGGCCGCAGGTGCCCGCGTTGGACGGTCCGATCCTGGCCCGCTAGCCTGCCGGGGTGCCAACCGTGCGGTTCCCGATCCGCCTCGGACGACGATCGCGGCCGCTGCTCCGCCTGTTCGGGGTCGGCGGCCCGGGGGATGCCTGGGTCGAGCTCCGCGATGAGCGATCTGGAGGCGCGGTTCGGGCAGGCTGGCTGCGTGACGCCCCTGGCGAACATCGCCGGCTGGCGCATCGAGGGCCCGTGGCTATGGATCACGGCGATCGGCGTTCGGATGAGCCTGCGCCACCGGGACATCACGTTCGGAGGATCGCCTCACGGCGGCGTCCGGCTGGACTTCGTGGAGCGTGTCCGGGTCGGGCCGCTCCGGGTCCCGGCGCTGTACGTCACCGTCGACGATCTCGAGGGATTCGCGGCGGCCCTCGCCGAGCGTGGGATCGGGGGCGTCGATGCGCGGAAACGGATCGTGCCCTGACGCTCGGACGTCGCCGTCCGGCCCGGGCACCTGGTTCGCGCGTGCAAGGGTACGGTATGGCCATGGACCATCGATGTGAGCCGACCCGACGCAGGCTACCCGGACCGTGAATCTGATCCCCGAGCGCCGATCCACGACGCGCAACGAGCGCGTCCTCGACGCCGTGACCCTGGCGGCCAAGGTCGCCACGATCGGCTTCGGGGTCGATGCCCTGCTCCATCACGCGTCGCCCCGCCTGCGCGGCAAGGCGATCCGGACGCGGGCCATCGGCTACAGCGCGGCCTTGCTGCTCGTCCCGATCGCCTGGCGCGTGCTGCCGGGCCCGCGCGATCCATACCCGCGGGCCCTCGATCTCGCGGTGACGCTGCCTCTGCTCGCGGACGCCGCCGGCAACGCGTTCGGCGTCTACGAGCGCGTGCGGGTCGATGATGCCGTCCACACGGCGAACGCCGCGCTCCTCGCGGGTGTCAGCGGATCGCTGATCGCGCCCCACGTGGACGAGCGCTGGCAGGCGGCACTTGCCGGGGGCGCGATCGCCATCGCGGGAGAGACGCTCTGGGAGACGATGGAGTACCTGGCGTGGCGGCTTGGCCAGGGAGGCATGGACCTCACGTACGAGGACACGATGGACGACATCATCGGCACCTGGATCGGTGCCGTGGTCGGCGCGCTGTACATCCTTACCCGGGCGCCTCGGCAGAAGTCGACCCGCGAACGGCGCGGTTGGCGCGCCATCCTGGGTGCCTGAACCCCTGCGCCTGACCTGGATCGGCCACTCGACGGTGCTCCTCGAGGTCGGGGGGCTCCGCTTGCTGACCGATCCGTTCCTGCGTGATCGGTTGGGGCCGCTGCGTCGCAGCGGTCGGTCCGTCGATCCGACGTTGATCGGGAGGATCGATGCCGTCCTGCTCTCGCACGCGCATCCCGATCACTTCGACCGGTCGTCATTGGCCGGATTGGAAGGCGATCCGTTGATCATCGTTCCCGCGGGTCTCGGCAAGGTCGCGAAACGCATGGGATTTCGCGCCCGGGAGCTCGCGGAGCACGAATCGGCCGACATCGGAGGGGTGGGCGTTACCGCCGTACCGGCCCATCACGGCCGGTGGCCGCGCTATCCATCGGCGGGCGCGCTCGGCTACCTCGTGGAGGGCACGCCCAGCGTCTACTTCGCCGGCGACACGTCCGCCTTCGCGGGCCTGCGGGCGCTGACAGGGCGCGTGGACGTGGCGCTCCTCCCGATCGGCAGCTGGGGACCGCATTCGGCGCCATGGCACCTGGGGCCGCGTGGGGCCGCCAGGCTGGCGGACATGATCGGCGCGCGGTTGGTCGTCCCGATCCATTGGGGGACGCTCTACCCAGCCGGACTGGCGCGCGTGTGGGGAGGACCGCAGGAACGGCCCGCGATCCGTTTCAGGGCGGCGTGCGCCAGCCTGGCGCCGGCAACGGAGCTCCGGATCCTGGGCCCGGGCGAGACGACCGTCGTCGACGCGTTCGACTGAGCGGCCGACCGGTCAGCCGGGGTCGCTCGCGGCAGCGGGCTCGGTCTGGATGAGCGTCGACGGCGTGTTGTGCACGGCCGGGATGCTGCCGAGGCGACCGGCCTGGTAGTCCGCCACGGCCTGGAGCACTTCCTCGCGCGTGTTCATCACGAACGGGCCCATCCAGGCGACGGGCTCGCGGATCGGTCGGCCGCCCAGGATCAGCACGTCGAGCGTTGGGCTCCGCTGCTCCTGCTGCGTCGAGGCGGACACAGTCAGCGCATCGCCCGCGCCGAGCACGGCGAGCTGGCCCGTCGCGATCGGACGACCGTCCGTGCCGATGCTCCCCTGCCCCGCCATGACGTAGACGAGGGCGTTGTAGTCGGGTCGCCATGGCAGCGACAGACGAGCGCCGGGACTCAGCGTGGCGTGGACGAGGGTCATCGGGCTGTAGGTCGAGCCCGGGCCGGTATGGCCCGCCACCTCGCCGGCGATGACTCGGACCAGGGCCCCACCGTCCGGCGACGACAGGAGCGCCACCTCCTGCGCCCGGATGTCCTGGTACCGGGGCGCCGACCACTTCTGATCGGCCGGGAGATTGACCCAGAGCTGGAAGCCATGGAACAAGCCACCGCTCAGCACGAGCGCCTCCGGCGGCTTCTCGATGTGGAGGATCCCCGAGCCAGCGGTCATCCACTGCGTGTCGCCGTTCGTGATGAGCCCGCCGCCACCGTTCGAATCCTGGTGCTCGAATGTGCCATCGATCATGTACGTGACCGTCTCGAAGCCTCGATGCGGGTGCCACGGCGTGCCCTTGGGTTCGCCGGGGGCGTATTCGACCTCGCCCATCTGGTCGAGGTGAACGAACGGATCGAGATCCTCGAGCGCGACGCCGGCGAAGGCGCGGCGGACCGGGAACCCCTCCCCTTCGAAGCCGTGCGGGGCGTTCGTGATGCTGCGGACGGCTCGCTCATGCGAGACCGCAGGGTCTGGTGCGGGGATCCTTGGCAGGACGGTGATGTCTTCGACGACGACGGCGGGCATGGGTTTCGAGCTCCTTGGGTGATTGCGATGATGCTACTGCCTAGGTAGTTGTGGTGTCAACTACCTAGCGCGGCGAATGACGGGCTCTAGACTCGTCCGCATGCGACCCGAGGATTCGAACCCGCACGTCCGCCCCGCGACGCCCGCCGAGCGGTCGAACACGCGAGGAATGCACGCCGCCAACCGCCGGGCCTGGGACGAGGCCGCCGAGCGCTATGAGGGCTGGTTCGCCGAAGCGGTAGAGCTCATCTCGTCGGGCGGCACGAACCTCCTCCCCCCGGAGCTCGAGCTCATCGGCGACCTGCACGGACGATGCCGGCGCGCGATCCACCTGCAGTGCGCCGGCGGTCGCGACACGCTGTCGCTCTGGAACCTGGGCGCCGACGAGGTCATCGGCGTCGACTTCAGCCCTCGCATGCTCGCGCTGGCAGAGCGCCTCTCGGCAACCGTGGGAGCGCCAGCACGCTGGATCGAAGCCGACGTGCTTGACACGCCGCACGAGCTCGATGGGACGGCCGACCTCGTCTACACGGGTCGCGGCTCGCTGATGTGGCTGCAGGACCTCGAAGCGTGGGCCGTCGTGCTCTACCGCTTGCTGGCTCCGGGCGGCCGTCTAGTGCTGTTCGAGGGCCATCCCGCCGAGTGGCTGTTCGACGTGGATGCGGACGGGGCCTGGATCGCGACCGACTACGACTACTTCGCGGGCCCGGAAGCATCGAAGGGTTGGGCGCCGGAGTACATCGACCGGCTCTCGATCGAGGACGACGATCAGGCCTGGAAGTTCGCCAGAGCCTGGACGCTCGGCGAGATCGTCACGGCCATCCTGGGCTCCGGACTCCGCGTGGAGCGGCTCGCCGAGCACCCGACCGACTGGTGGGGCGGCCACGCCGACGTCCGCAACGACGAGCGCGGTCGGATCCCCCTGTCGTTCTCGGTGCTGGCGCGGCGCGACGGTTAGCCGGTCGGGCTTGCGGGCTGGTCCACCGACACCCAGGCACGATCCAGGGAGAGGTGAACGACGGTCGAGCGCTCCTCGACGAGCGCCTGGCGAAGGGCGGGCTCGAAGTCGGCATCGCGCTCCACGTGCACGCCACGAGCCCCGAGCGCCCGGCCGATGCCCGCGAAGTCGACCGGTCCGAGCTCTGTCGCCACGCCTTCCCCGGTCCCACGGGTCTCCTGCCACATCCGGATCGTCCCGAACCGCTCGTTGTCGAAGACGAGCACGATGATCCGGGCTCCCTCGCGGACCGCGGTCTCGAGCTCGGCCATGGTCATCGCCATGCCGCCGTCGCCGACGAGTGCGACGACCGGGCGGTCGCGATGGACCAGCGACGCCGCGATCGCGGCCGGCACGCCGTAACCCATCGCCCCGGACGTCGGCCCGAGGAAGGTGCCGGGCTTGCGGAACCGGAATCCACGACCGGCCCAGCCGGCGAAGTTGCCCGCGTCCGTGGTGACGATCGCGTCGTCGGGCAGGACGTGGCGCATGGTCGCGATGACGCGCCCGGGGTGGACGCCTGGCCCAGCCCAGGCATCCGCGCCAGCGTCCACGATCGTCGCGGCCTCCCAGGCGGCGCGGTCGGCGGTGTTGTGTTCCTGGCGCCGCGCGACGAGTGCGGCATCCAGCACGGCCTTGCCGAGCAACCGCTCGTTGGCTGCACGTAGGAAGGCACGCGCGTCGGCGGCTACGGTCAGGGTGGCCTCGCGCAGGCCGTCGGCTCGTGCAGGCTCGAGGTCGACATGAGCCCAGCGGGTGGTTTCCGCCGGTATCGCGTCGTCGTACGAGGTCGGCTCGTTCAGGCGGCAGCCGATCACGAGCATCGCATCGGCGGCAGCGAGCCGTTCGCGCACCGACGCGGCTGCACCGAAACCGGCCATCCCGAGGTAGAGCGCATGCTCGTTCGAGATGACATCGGCCCGTCGCCAGGCGGCCACGACCGGGACCTGCAGCAATTCCGCGAACTTCAGCAGCTCGGTCGACGTGCGGGCACGCAGGATGCCGCCACCGGCGAGGATGACCGGGCGCTCGGCCGACGCGAGCAGCTCGATGACCGCACGCAGGTCCTCGTCGGTTGGTCGTGCCGGGCCCGGTCGCCCAGCGTCCACGCGCGCATCGTCTGGCGCCGGTTGATCGAGCAGGTCCTCCGCGAACGACAGCAGGACCGGCCCGGGACGCCCGCCGAGGGCCTGACGGATGGCCTCGGACATGGCCAGGGCGACGTCCGCCGGCTGGCTGGGCTCGGCGGCCCATTTCGCCAGCCCGCCGATGGTGGCGACGGGCTCGATCTCCTGGAACGCCTCGTGCCCGCGGTGCGCGTTCTCGACCTGGCCGATGATCGCGAACATCGGGGTCGAGTCCTGGCGCGCCGTGTGGATCCCGATGGCGAGATTGGCGGCCCCGACGCCGCGCGTGCCGAGGCAGACGGCGGGCCGACCCGTGAGCTGGCCGTGGGCCTCGGCCATGAACGCGGCGCCACCCTCGTGGCGAGTGGCGACGACGCGGATGCCGGCATCGCCGAGCGCGTCGAGGAGGCCCAGGAACGATTCGCCGGGCACGGTGAATGCGTAGCGGACGCCGGCGCTGCGCAGTGCGTCGGCGACGAGGCGGCCGACAGTCCGTGGGCCCTGGGCGGCAGGCGCGTCTTCGGCAGGCGCATCTGAAGCGGGCGCCACTTCGGCCGGCCCCACGGTGGCCTCGATGGCCGGGGGCTGGCCTGGCGCACCGGGTGCCTCCATCGGCGGCGGTTGCTGCTTCGTCAGGCGGCGTCGGCTCCCCCGGCTCGCCCGGCGGTTCGGACGGGGGCCATTCAGGCGAGCTCGGTGGCTCGGACGGTGGCAGGTCCACTGGCGGCCCATCGCCCGGTGCCTCCTGTGGCGACGTCGGCGGATCCGACTCACCGGGCTCCCCGGGGGCCTCGAGCGGCGTGACCTCGGGCGCGTCGATCGTCGGATCGTCCGTCGCCGCCACGGGATCCTCGGTCACCTCGGTCTCGGACTCGGTCATCAGGCGTTCCACGGTGCGAACGGGCTCAGACCGCGACCGGATAGGTCACCGCCGAGGCGATCAGGCCGAGGACGATGACGACGGTCACGATGACCATCACGATGCGGGCGAAGCGAGATCCAGGCAGCACCCATCACCTCAGCGGTAGTTCTGGAACTGCAACGGAACGGCCTCATCGAGCTCGCGCAGGCGGGTGATGACCTTCTGGAGCTCGTCCTTGCTCTTGCTCGTTACGCGGACCGCGTCGCCCTGGATCTGCGACTTGGCCTTCGGGAATTCGTCGCGGATCAGCTTCGTGATGCGCTTGGCGAGGTCCTCGGGCAGCCCGCGCCGCAGCTTGATCTCCTGGCGCACTTTGTTGCCGCCGGCCGGCTCGACCTTGCCCCAGTCGAAGATCTTGAGCGACAGGTTCCGCTTGATCGCCTTCGATTCGATGAGGTCCTTGACCGCGCTGGCGCGATGCTCGTCGTCGGTGACGAGCACGATCTCCTCCTTGGCCTGCGTCAGGTCGACCGTGACGCCCTTGAAGTCGTAGCGCTGGCCGACCTCGCGCCGAACCTGATCGAGCGCGTTGCGCAGTTCCTGTTCGTCGAAGTCGCTCACGACGTCGAATGAGGCATCGCCTGCCATGGTCCTCCTCTTCCCTATCCGGCTCTTCCCTATCCGGTCGCCGGTGTCTCGCGTCGATGCCACCACTCGCGGAAGCGACGGATGCGGCCGTCGCCCGCGAGCTCCAGCGTCATGAAGCCGGCAAGGCGGACGCGGGCGCGGTTCGTGCGCTGCACATAGCTGGCGTGCCACGCGGCAAGTGCCGTGTCACCCACGACCCAATGCCGCTCCACGGTCATCTCGACCTGGTCCTGGGCCTCGGCCGCTTCGAGCAAGTATGCCCGGAGCGCGTTGGACCCGACCAGTGGCGGTTCGAACGGATCCTCGTGATACTCGGCATCCTCGGTGAAAAGATCGGTCCAGCCGTCGCCGTCAAAGGTCTCCCAGGCGCGCTTGTAGCGATCCAGGAGGTCGGCGGCGGAAGCGTGGTCCACGGTCATTCCTCCGATCCGAGTCGCCGTAGCAGGCCCTCGGCGATCCGGTAGCTGTTGCCCCCGCCCATCACGAGGACGGCATCCCCCGGCCGGACCTGGTGTGCGAGCCATTCCGCGGTCTCGTCGACCGAGCCTGGGGCCTCGACCAGGATCCCCGGCCGGACCCGGGCCACGGCCTGCGCGAGGCCGGCGGCGGAGGCGACCGTGGTGTCCGGGTCTCGACCGGCCCAGATGTCCGCCACGACCA
Organism: uncultured Chloroflexia bacterium; assembly: GCA_963850555.1. Classification (GTDB taxonomy): domain Bacteria; phylum Chloroflexota; class Limnocylindria; order Limnocylindrales; family CSP1-4; genus SPCO01. Next base: position 36,120 of record CAWKLT010000002.1, read on the forward strand.
CCGCGTCCGCTGTCGCGAGCGCGTCGGCGAAGGCGGGCAGGAGGGCGGCCGTCCGATGGTACGTCAACGGCTCGTACACCGCCCACACGCGCCGACCCGGTTCGCGCTGCCGGATCGCCGTGAGCGTCTCGCGGATGGCGGTGGGGTGGTGGCCGTAGTCGTCGTAGACCACGACACCGCCCGCCTCGCCCTTGTGCTCCAGGCGACGCCCGACGCCCTCGAAGGATCCGAGCGCCGAGACGATCTCGGCGGCCGGCACGCCCAACGACATGGCCGCGCCGGCCACGGCGAGCGCGTTGGCCGCGTTGTGCCGTCCAGCCGTGCTCAGCCGGGCGACGACGGGCCCGGTCGGGGAGTCCAGGCCGTGGATCTCGAGCGTCGTGCCCTCGCGGTCGGCGCTCGTGATGCGACCCATGAGCGGTGTCGCCGGCCGACCATCGACGCCGAACCGGTCGGCGAGGCCGCGCGAGGTACCCGCCTCGCGCTGGGTCGACCTCGGTGAGCGCGTAGGCCACGACCGTCGAGCGGCCGATCCCGGATGACCTGGTCCAGCACGGCTTCGACGCCCGGGTCGCCGGCATTGGCGACGATCGTGCCGCCGTCCGGCATCCGCCCCAGCCAGGTCGCGAAGGCATCGATGACCGCGGCCGAATCGGCGAAGACGTCCGGGTGGTCCCATTCGGCGCTCGTGAGCACGGCAAGATCCGGCCGGTAGGGGTCGAAGTTGCCGGCGTACTCGTCGGCCTCGACGACGAACGGGGCGCCTCGTCCCGTCCGGGCCGTGGACGGCAGGCCGCCGGTGATCGGACTGGGCAGCAACGCCCCGACGAACGCCGCCGGGTCCAGGCCCGCATTCACGAGCACATGGACGAGCCAGCCGGCGGTCGTGCTCTTGCCGTGGGTCCCCGCGACGCCCACGAGCGTGCGCCCGACGGCGGCGTCCGCGACGGCCTGTTGCCAGGACTCCAGGGGGATGCCGGCCTCGATCGCCGCGCGAAGCTCGGGATGATCGGCGTGGACCGCGGTCAGGGCCTTGGTGACCGCCACCCGATCCGGGACGGGTTCGCTCGTGATGTGATCGGCGCTGTGCTGCCAGTCCAGCGTGACCCCGGCCTCCTCGAGCGGCGGCGTGTACGGCGACGCCCCACCGGCGTCACACCCGGTCACGAGCGCGCCCGCGTGGTGGGCGAGGAGGGCCGCGGCGCTGGCACCGGCACCCGCGACGCCGATGACGTGCAGCCGCTGGCCGGCGGGGATCGGCCGTGCGGGACGGGCCGGCGCGAGGCCCGCACCGATGGCGGCCGCGTCGCGCGTCACGTGTCGCTGGCGGCGAGGCGCTCGAGCACGAGCGACAGCGCGGCCGCCGCGCTCGCCCGCTTGTTGCCACTCCGGTCTTCCGACCACAGGTGCCGGCGAACGTCATCGCCGCCGGCGTCGGCGATGCCGACGTACGTCAGGCCGACCGGTTTCGTGTCGCTGCCGCCATCCGGTCCGGCGACCCCGGTGACGGAGACCGCGACGTCCACGCCGAGCCGGCGCCGGGTGCCCTCGGCCATCGCGACAGCCACCTGGGCGGACACGGCACCGTGGGCGTCAAGGACGCTCGCGGGGACGTCGGCCAGCGCCGTCTTCACGTCGTCGTCGTAGGTGACCAGGCCGCCCACGAAATAGGCGCTCGAGCCCGGGATCTCGGTGATGAGGTGGGCGACCAGCCCCCCGGTACACGACTCAGCCGTGGCGAGGGTGCGGTTGCCGGCACGGCACGATGCCCCGACGCGCTCGGCGAGGTCCAGGAGCTCCTCGTCGGTCGGTGGCACGTCCGTCAGCGACGCTGGGTCAGCTCGGGCTTGGCGGGTGGCTCGAACAGCCAGGTCTCGGGCGTGCCGCTGCGACCCAGCGCCCCGAGCGACGTCCCGTTGAGCGCGAACTTCGTCACGCCCGACGAGCCCGTGCGAACCTCGATCGACTTCTTGCCGTTGAAGGTCAGGGTCTTGCCATCGTTGTAGACCCGGCCGGCCGCGCCGATGTCGGGATGGATCTTGCCGTCGACCCAGACCTTGATCCACGCACGACCGCCGTCGATCGATACGACGAGGTTGACGCCCTTGAAGGCGACCGTCACCGCGCGGCTGAGGGATGAGGTCTTGCCCTCGGGACTCGAGGCGGTCACGGTGATCGCCCAGTTGCCGGCCGTCAGCTCGAATGGCGTGGTGAACGTGCCGTCCTCGGCGACCGGGACCGTGACGGGCGCCGGCACGGCCGGTGGTGCGGGTGTCGCGGCACCGGCCTTCACGGGCTCCGCAGGACCCGAGTACGCGGCGCTCACCACGACCGAGTCCGCATTCGTCGTGCGGCCCTGGACGGGGATCGCCCCGTTCTCGAAGGTCGCGCCCTCTGCCGGCTGGTCGATGCTGAGGGTCGGCGAGACGAAGACCAGGTACGGCACTTCGATGAACAGGCTGACCGCAGCCTCCGATTGCTTGCCCGTATCCGGGTCGACCGCCGAGACCTCGAACTGGTTGCGCCCGCGGCGCAACTCCACGCTCGCGCTCCAGTCGCCGTCGGCGTCGGCGCTGACGCTGTACGGGTCGCGCCCCGGTGTGGCGATGTTGATGGTGGCGCCCGCTGCCGACGTGCCTTTCAGCAGGTACTCGGTGGCCGATTCATCGACCTCGGTCACCGCGGCCGCCGGGCGCCGTGACCGCGATCGTGGGCGGCTTGGCGAAGCGCAGCAGCTGGACGCCGAGATACGCGGCGAACGCGAGGACCGCCACGGACAGCAGGGCGAAGACGACGAGGCTCGGTGAGAAGGTCAGGCCCTTGCGCGGCGTGGCGATCGGTCGCGGGACGGTGATGACGGCCTGTGGCTCGCGCGGATCGCCGCGCTCGCGTCGCCACTGCAGGAGCACGTCATCGGGGTCCAGCCCGAGATACAGCGCGTAGTTGCGCAGGAATCCCTTCGTGTAGACGTTCCCCGGCAGCTCGCGATAGTCGCCGCGCTCGAGGGCGGCCAGGTAGCGGACCCGGATCTTCGTGTCGCGCTCGGCGCGGTACAGGTCGACGCCCTTGCGCTCGCGGGCCGCCAGCAAGCCGTTCGGGCAGCCCCGGAGCGGGTTCCGCGGTGATCGGGCGTGCCTCGCCGCGCTCGGCTCTGACGGCTCGCCGGACCTGGTCCCGTGTCGTCATCGAGCAGTTCCGTCCTTATCGCGCGCGGTCGTGTCCCGGTCGTCCTGGTCCCGTGCCACCCCGACGACCACCGTGGCGAAAGGATACCCCAGCGACGTTCGGAATCCGTATCGATGCCCGAATGGGCGCCGTGATCTCAGTCGCCCGGGTCATCCACGTCGTCCTGCGTGATGAACCAGTTCTCGCGGCCGTAGATCTGGCGTGGGACGGCCGGATTCCGGGGATCCTGCGGCCCGATGATGCCGTTCCGCTCGAGCTCGTCCATGACCCGGCTCGCTCGCGAGAACCCGAGCTTGAGCTTCGTCTGGAGCATCGAGGTCGAGGCCTTCTGCATGGTCGTGACGAGCTCGGCCGCCGGGATGGTCATCTCATCGACGTCCCGCTTGCGCAGCCAGGCGAACTGGCCGTTGTCGCCACCGACACCGTCCTCCGGATCGGCGAACGCGAGGATGTCCTCGTCGTAGAAGGTCTTGCCGCCGGTCTGGTCCATCCAGTGCTTCGTGACGGCGCCGACGTCGTGATCGCTCACGAACACGCCCTGCATGCGGACGGGTCGTGGCAGGTCGACCGGCTGGTACAGCATGTCGCCCCGGCCGATGAGGTCCTCCGCGCCCGGCGAATCGAGCACGGTCCGCGAATCGACGTTGGAGGCCATCGCGAACGCGATCCGCGACGGGACATTGGCCTTGATCAGGCCCGTCACGACGTTCACCGACGGACGCTGGGTCGCAAGGACCAGGTGGATCCCGACGGCGCGCGCCTTTTGGGCGATCTTGACGACCGGGTCCTCGACCTTGCGACCCTCGCGCATGATCAGGTCGGCGAGCTCGTCGATGATCAGCACGATGTAGGGCATGCGCTCGGCGGCGCTCTCCGTGTCGACCGCGACCGAGCCCGAGCCCGCGCCCACGCCATCCGCCGTCGCGCCAGCGGCCGCATTGGCCTCCGGCCGGGCGTTGAAGGCCGCGATGTTGCGGACGCTGTGCGCCGCGAGCAGCTTGTAGCGATCCTCCATCTCGCGGACGGCCCAGTTCAGCACGGCCTTCGCCTCGCCCGGCTCGACGATGACGTGCTGGAGCAGGTGCGGCAGGCCGTTGTAGGGAGCGAGCTCCACCCGCTTGAGATCGACCAGGATCATGCGGACCTCGTCCGGGCGGGCGCGCATCAGCAGGCTCGTGATGAGCGCGTTCACGCACACGCTCTTGCCGGAACCCGTGGCCCCGGCGACGAGCAGGTGGGGCATCTTGGCGAGGTCGACGGCGTAGGCCTTGCCCGACACGTCGCGGCCCAGGGCGAACGTCAACGGGCTCGTGGAGTCGAGCATCTGGCTCTCATCGACCAGCGGCTTGAAGCCGACGACCTCGCTGACCGAGTTCGGGATCTCGATGCCGACGACGTCCTTGCCCGGGATCGGCGCCTCGATCCGGATCGAGCGGGCCGCGAGGGCCATCGCCAGGTCGTCGGCCAGGGCCTCGATGCGCGAGACCTTGATGTGGTGCTCCGGGCGGACCTCGTACTGGGTCACGACCGGCCCGGAATTGACCTTCACGACCTTGGCCGGGATCGCGAAGCTCAGCAGCTTCTCCTCGATCCGCCTCGAGTTCGACTCATGGTCGAGCGTGCCGCCGACGAGCGCCACCGGTCGCGGCTCGAGCAGGTCGATGGCCGGCAGGGTCCAGTCGATCGCGTTCAGGGACTCCAGGGCCGTCGGGGCGTCGCCCGCGAGGGCGGTCGCGGCGCGAGCGGGTCGCGCCGACAGCGAGCCGCTGCCGCCGTCGGAAGGACCCGTCCAGACCGTCTGGCTCATCGGCGACTGGCCGGATCGTGGTGCCGGTTCGTCCAGGATGCTGCGTGCCGGGTCGTCGAGGACCGCGGCCGCGATAGGGATGGCGACCGGCTCCTTGGTCGGCGCCTTCGCCTTGGCCGTGCCGTTCGTCGGAGCGGCCTTGGCGTCCGTCGGGCGGGCCTCCTGGGCGCGCCGCAGGGAGTCCGCCGTGGTCGAGCCGACCCAGCGGGCCGTGCCGGTGAACGGTGAGACCAGCTGGCGGAGCTGCAGGTTGAACGCGAGCATGAGCCCGAGCAGTCCGATCGCCGTCAGCAGCACGATCGCCCCGGGCGCGGTGAGCAGGGGCTCCAGCGTTCCCCCGAGGAACCGCCCGATCCGGCCGCCGCCCCGCTCCTCGCCGAGGATGTCGAGGGCGAGGATCTCGAAGACGCCGAGCGCGGCGATGTACGCGATGGCGAGCCCACCCAGGGTCATCCCCCACCCGGAGCCCGCCTTCTTGCCCGGTCCAGCCGCGATCCACCAACCACCGGCGAGGAGCAGGAACGGCAGCAGCCAGCGGCCGGCCTCGAACCACGGCGCGATGGAGTCGCGCCACCAGTCGGTCAGGGCGCCCTCACCGGGGAGGACCAGGGCGATGAGCGTGATCGCTCCGAGGGCCATCATCACGGTCCCCAGGATCGAGCGCACGACCTCCGGGTTGACGCGGCCGAAGAAGTTGTTCGTCTTGCGTCGCCGCGGCGCCCGCGTCGCGCCCGTCTTCGCCGATCGCGTGGTGCTGGACCGTCGTCGTGTCGCCAAGGCTAGACCTCGACCACGACGGGAAAGACCATGGGCCGGCGCTTCGTCTGCTCGTAGAGGTAGCGCGAGACGCCCTCCTTGATCTGCGACTTCAGGAGTGCATGCTCGGCGATGTGGTCGCCTGGCGTATCGATCGCCTTGATCACGCGCTCGACGGCTCCTTCCATGAGCGGATCCTGCTCGTTGAGCTTGACGAAGCCGCGCGTCACGATCTCGGGTCGGCCGACGACCGAGCCCGTCTGCTTGTCGACGGTCACGACGATCATGAACATGCCGTCGTTGGCCAGGGATCGGCGGTCGCGCAGGACGATGTCGCCCACGTCGCCGACCGACAGCCCATCGACGAACACGTAGCCAGCGGTGACCGGGGCGCCGCGCCGGGCGGACCCGTCGGCATACAACTCGATGGGCATGCCGTTCTCGATGATGAACACGTTCTCGGGCTCGACGCCCGTCTCGGTGGCCAAGCGGCCGTGCTGGACCTGCATCCGGAACTCGCCGTGGATCGGGATGAAGTACTTCGGCTTGGTCAGCCCGAGCATCAGCTTGAGCTCCTCCTGGCTGGCGTGCCCCGAGACGTGCGCCCGCTTGATGGTGTGGTAGTACACGTTCGCGCCGGCCTTGAACAGATTGTCGATAGTCCGGGAGACGTACTCCTCGTTCCCGGGGATCGGGCTCGCGCTGACGATGACGGTGTCGCCGGGCTGGATCTCGACGAATCGGTGGTCGCGGTTGGCCATGCGCGCAAGGCCGGCCATGGGCTCGCCCTGGGCGCCGGTCGTCGCGATGACTAGGTTGCTGTCCGGATGGTCCTTGATCTTGTCCTTCGACACGATCTGCGAGGCCTCGTACTTCAGGTAGCCGAGGTCCGTGGCGATCCGGAAGTTCTGCTCCATCGAGCGGCCGATGACCGCGACCTTGCGACCCATGGACGCGGCGGCGTCGAGCACCTGCTGGACGCGGGCGATGTTGCTGGCGAAGGTCGCGACGATCACGCGCCCGTCGAGCGGCTCCATGATCTCGCGGAATGCCTCGCCGACGGTCCGTTCCGACGGGGTGTAGCCGGGGTTCTCGGCTCGCGTGGAGTCGGACAGGAGGCAGATGACGCCTTCGGCGCCGAGCTTGGCCAGGATCGCGAAGTCGGACAGCTTGCCGTCGACCGGGGTGTGGTCGAACTTGAAGTCGCCGGTGTGGACGATCGTGCCGACCGGGGTCTTGAGGGCGATGCCCATCGCGTCCGGGATCGAGTGGCCGACCCGGAATGGCACGACGCGGAACGGCCCGATGTCCGTCTCGTCACCCGGCTCGAGCGCGATGAGCGGGTTGTTGTGGAGCTTGTGCTCCTTGATCTTGTTGCCGAGCAGGCCGCGCGCGAGGGTGCTCGCGTAGACCGGCACGCCCGGGAACTCGGGGAGGACGTAGGGCAATGCGCCGACGTGGTCCTCGTGGGCGTGGGTGATGAGGAACGCCCGCACCTTGGCGCGGTTCTCCTTGAGGTAGCTGATGTCGGGGATGACGAGGTCGATGCCGAACATCTCCTCGTCCGGGAACATGAGGCCGCAGTCGATGACGACGATATCGTCGCCGTACTCGAACACGTACATGTTCTTGCCGATCTCCCCCACCCCGCCGAGCGGGATGATGCGGAGCGGCTGGTCGGTATTGGTTGTTTGGTTGAAGGTCATTGGGTTCCTGTGTGAGGGGTCAGAAGAGACTGAGCTGGTCGGCGGCGGGCTCGGTGTCCGGGAGCGTAGCGGCCGACGTGGGTGGCGTCGTGGGGACGGTGGGGCCCGTGTCGAGCGGGTCCGCCTGCGGCTCGGGGTCGACCGGTGATGGCGCCTTGTCGGGGGTTCCAGCGCTCGGGGCGGCCGCTGCTCCGTCGGCGATCGGCGTCGCCTGGGCGTTTCGCGCCGCACGGCGGGCCTCGGCGCGACGGGCGCGGGCTTCGGTCAGAACGGTGGGGATGAGCGCCACGTCCTCGTAGCTCTCTCGCTCGATGCCGGGCGTCCGCAGGGCAGCCGCCGGGTGATACATGGCGAATACCGTGGCGTCCCGGGCACCGGTCGCCGGGTCGGCGACGCGTGTCGTGCCGTGCGCCTGTGAGATCCGGGTGCCCGGCATGAACCGGCCCATCGAGTGCCGGCCCAAGGTGACGACCACGGACGGGTCGAGCGTCGCGAGCTGCCGTTCCAGGTACGGGGCGCAGGCCGCGACCTCGTCCGGTTCGGGATCGCGGTTGCCGGGCGGACGGCACTTCACGATGTTCGTGATGAACACGTCCTCGCGGCTCCAGCCGATGTGGCCGAGCAGGTTCACGAGCAGGCCGCCGGCGCGGCCGACGAACGGCCGGCCTTCGCGGTCCTCGTTCATGCCCGGGCCCTCGCCCACGAAGACGACCTCCGTGGAGGCATCGCCTTCACCGGGCACGGCCTTCGTGCGGGTCTCGTGGAGGCGGCACCGCGTGCAGACGCGAACCTCCCCGGCGATCTCCTCGAGCGCCGCGCGGCGCTCGGCGTCGGTCACGCCGGGGTTCCGGCCGCGTTTCGTGCCGCGGCGGCCTTGACCCAGCCCCGCTCGACCAGGATCTCGGCAAGTTGCACGGCGTTGGTGGCCGCGCCCTTGCGCAGGTTGTCGCTCACGACCCAGAAGGCGAGTCCGCGACCATCCGCGATGGACGGGTCCTGCCGAACTCGACCGACGTAGACCTCGTCCGATCCGGCCGCCTCGGTCGCGAGCGGATACGTCGAGGTGGATGGGTCGTCCTGGACGACGACCCCGGGCACGGCGGCGAACAGGGTCCGGGCTCGGTCGGGCGTGATGGGCTCGCGGGTCTCGACGTGGACCGCCTCGCTGTGCGCCACGAAGACCGGCACGCGGACTGCCGTGCACGAGACGCGCAGGTCCGGCAGATGCAGGATCTTGCGGCTCTCGGTCACGACCTTCCACTCTTCCTTGGTGTAGCCGTTGTCGAGGAAGACATCGACCTGCGGGAGGGCATTGAGCGCGATCTGGTGGGGGTAGACGCTGGCTTCGAGCGGATGCCCGCCGACGTACGCCTCGAGCTGGGCCTGCAGCTCCTTGATGGCCTTCCCGCCGGTGCCGCTGACGGCCTGATAGGTATCGACCACGACCCGTTCGATGCCGACGGCGTCGCGCAGCGCCATGAGCACGGGCACGAGCTGCATCGTCGAGCAATTGGGATTGGCGATGATGCCCTCGTGCCGCTCCAGGTCGTCCGGATTGACCTGCGAGACGACGAGCGGTACGTTCGGGTCCATGCGCCAGGCCGACGAATTGTCGATGACGGTCGCGCCGCGCTCGGCCGCGAGGGGCGCCAACGCCTTCGAGGTATCGCCGCCGGCGCTGAAGAGCGCGATATCGACGCCTTCGAAGGACTCGGCCGTCGCCTCGCTGACCGGATGCTCCGTCCCATCGATATCGACCGTCCGGCCAGCCGAGCGCGCAGAGGCGAGGAGTCGCAGCTCCCCGATCGGGAAACGGCGCTCACGAAGCATCCGGATCATCGTTCCGCCGACGGCGCCGGTGGCGCCGACGACCGCGATATTGAGGGGTTTCGAGTTCATCGTGGGCATGGCTCGGCTATGGACTGGGTCTGGTCGGGCACGGCGGGAGTATACCAGCGAGGCTCGGCCGCTCCAGCACAGGCCCGGTTCGAATGCCCGTAGCGCCCGTGTGCCGGAACGTGACGACCGGCCGGCTCCCGAGGGAACCGACCGGTCGTCTTGGGCAGCTGAGGGGCCGGGCGCGATCGCCCGGCGGTTTCGGCCTAGACGGTCTCCTTGGCCAGGTGGCGCTGCATCGCGGCCTTGCGCGAGAGGTTGACGCGGCCCTGCCGGTCCACCTCGAGCACGACGACCATGATCTCGTCACCGACGGACACGACGTCCTCGACGGTCGGCACGTGGTAGTCGGCGAGCTCGCCGATGCGCACGAGGCCTTCCTTGCCGGGAAGGATCTCGACGAACGCGCCGAAGCCCATGATCCGGGTGACCTTGCCCATGTATAGGGCACCGACCTCGACGTCGCGGGTCAGCGACTCGATCCACTGGATCGCCTTGCGCGAGTTCTCGCCGGAGACGGCCGCGATCTCCACGGTGCCGTCGTCCTCGACGTTGATCTCGGTCTGGGTCTCTTCCTGGATCTTGCGGATCATCGACCCACCCTTGCCGATGATCTCGCGGATCTTCTCGGGGTTGATCTTGATCGTGATGATGCGAGGAGCGAAGTCGCTCATGTCGGCGCGGGCCTCGGGGAGGACCTCGGCCATCTTGTCGAGGATCGTCAGTCGCGCGTTCAGGGCCTGCGCCAGGCCGTCGCGGATGATCGCCTCGCTGATGCCCTGGACCTTGATGTCCATCTGCAGGGCGGTCACACCGTCCCGCGTACCGGTCACCTTGAAGTCCATGTCGCCGATCGAGTCTTCCTTGCCGAGGATGTCGGTCAGGACGACGAACCGGCCATCAGGCTCGCTGATCAGGCCCATCGCCGCTCCGGCGACGGGTGCCTTGATCGGCACGCCGGCGTCCATGAGCGCAAGCGTCGAGCCGCAGGTCGAGGCCATCGAGGTGGACCCGTTCGACGTCACGCACTCGCTGACGAGGCGGATGACATACGGGAACTCGTCGTGGCTCGGCAGGACCGGGACGAGCGCGCGCTCGGCGAGGTGGCCGTGGCCGATGTCACGCCGGCTGGGCCCGCGCATCATCTTGTTCTCGCCGGTGCTGTAGGGCGGGAAGTTGTAGTGGTGGAGGTAGCGCTTCTCGGTCTCCGGGCTGATCGTGTCGATCCGCTGGACGTCCGAGGACGAGCCGAGCGTGGCGACGGTCAGCGCCTGGGTCTCGCCGCGCGTGAACAGGCCGGAGCCGTGCGCTCGCGGGACCAGGCCCACCTCGACCGAGATCGGACGGATGTCCGTCAGGCCGCGGCCGTCGATCCGGATGCCCTCGTCGAGGACGATCTGGCGGACGGTCTTCTTCTGGACCAGGCTGAACAGGTTCTTGCTGACGCGGGCCTCGCGCCGGGCCGCCTCGAGCAGCGCGGGCGTGTCGCCACCGCTGCGCTGAGCGCGGACGGCGTTGCCGATCGACTCGCGAAGGGCCGTGATCCGACCGGGCAGGTCGTTGGCGAACCAGAGCAGCAGCTCCGCGGTCGCCTCGGCGTCCGGAAGGGCGCGATGGCTCTGCGAGAGCTCGACGCCGAAGAAGCGCGCCAGGTCACCGAGCTTGTACGACTCGGCGCCGGGATAGCCCTCGCGGGCGATGACCAGCGTGTCGAGGTAGCTGCCCGGTCTGGAACCGGAACCCCTCGCCCCTGGCCTCTTCGATGAAGCCGAGGTCGAAGCCGACGTTGTGGCCGACGATCAACGCGTCCCCGACGAAGGCCAGCAGCTTGTCGGCCGCCTCCTTGGGGCTGGGCGCGCCCTGGACGTCCTTGTCGGTGATGCCGTGCATCTGGTTCCCGACGATGGATCGGCCCGGGTTCACGAACGTCGACCAGCGGTCGACGATCTTCGTGCCCTTGATCTTGACCGCGGCGACCTCGACGAGGTCCGACATCTTGGGATCGGTGCCGGTCGTCTCGACGTCGATGACGACGAGCTCGCGCTTGGCGTCCGTCGCGGACGCGAAGTCCAGCACGGAGTCGGTCAGCGGCTCGATGTACGGGATCCGCTTGGCCTTGCCGACGGCCTTCTGGAGCTGCTCCTGAAGGTCGACGATGGGCTGGAGGGCCCGATGGCCGAACAGGATCGCCTCGGCCATGACGGCCTCGGGCAGCAGGTTCGCACCGGCCTCGACCATCATGATCGCGTCGCGGGTGCCGGCGACGATCAGGTCGAGCTCGGAGTCCTTCATCTGGCTGAAGGTCGGGTTGACGACGAACTCGCCGTCGATCCGGCCGACGCGGACCGATGCGATCGGGCCGTTGAACGGGATCTCGCTGATCGTGAGCGCCGCGGATGCGGCGATCGTGCCGACGACGTCCGGCAGGTTCTCCTGATCGGTCGAGAGGACCGTGATCACGAGCTGGACATCGTCCTTGTAGCCCTTCGGGAAGAGCGGGCGGATCGGCCGGTCCGTCTGGCGGGCGGCCAGGATCGCGTTCTCGGACGGGCGCGCCTCGCGCTTGATGAAGCCGCCCGGGATCTTGCCCGCGGCGTACATGCGCTCCTCGAAGTCGACCGTGAGCGGGAAGAAGTCGAGGCCGGGGCGCGGCTCGGAGCGGTTGGCCGTCCCGAGCACCATGGTGTCACCGTATCGGACGGTGACGGAACCGCCGGCGAGCGTTGCGAGCTTGCCGGTCTCGATGGTCAGCGTGCGACCACCGATCTGTGTCTCGAATGTTTGAGACAAGGGAAACGATCCTCCTTGTCGTGGAGGAGGGAGACGACCCGCGGGCGGGTCGGCCTGCTGCGCTGCTGGCCCCTAGGTAGACGCGAACCTCGGGGTAACGCCCGAGGTCCGGAACGGCGGGTGCTAGCGGCGGAGTCCGAGCCGTCCGATGACGGTCCGGTAACGCGCGCTGTCCTTCTTCATCAGGTAGGCGAGAAGGCGACGGCGCTGGCCGACGAGCTTGAGGAGGCCGCGGCGCGAATGGTTGTCCTTGGGGAAGCTGCGAAGATGCCCGGTCAGTTCCGCGATCCGCTCGGTAAGGAGCGCGACCTGGACTTCGGGCGAACCGGTGTCACCTTCCTTGGTGGCATACCCGGTGATGATCTCCTGCTTCTGTTCCCGCGCGAGCGGCACTCGGTCCTCCGACACGATCTGTGCTTGATGTTCTTCCATCTATGACCGGCGGATGTTAGCAGGCCGCCGGGAATGCGGCAAACGTTCGCGGTCCGTGGCTGGCGTCCGGCCGACCCCGCATCGGTCGGGTACGATCGAGCACATGCCGCGACTGACGAGGATCTACACGAAGACCGGCGACGAAGGCATGACCGGCCTCGGTGGCGGACGCCGGGTGTCCAAGGACTCGGCGCGGGTGCGTGCCTACGGCACGGTCGACGAGCTCAACTCCACGATCGGCGTCGCGCTCGCGCTGGGGCTGACCGACCGCCTGACGACCGAGCTCAAGCGCATCCAGAACGAGCTGTTCGACCTCGGGTCCGACCTGTGCTGGCCCGAGGACGACGAGCGGCGCGGCGCGATCCCGACCGTCCAGCCACACCACGTCGAGAGCCTCGAGCGCCTGATCGACGAGCTGAACGCCGTGGTCGGACCGCTGACGAACTTCGTGCTGCCCGGGGGATCGGCCGGTGCCGCGCAGCTCCATGTCGCCCGGACCGTGTGCCGCCGGGCCGAGCGGGAGACCATCACGCTGGCCCGCGACGAGCCCATCGGCGAGTACGTGCTCCCCTACCTGAACCGCCTGTCGGACGCGCTGTTCGTGATGGCCCGTTTCGAGAACCACGAGCGCGGCGTCGACGAGCCGCTCTGGCAGCCGGGACTCTAGGCGAGCAGTCGAACCAACACGGTCCCGGCATCGACGCCGAGTGCGTTCGCCAGTCGCGCCTGACCGCCGCTGATCGTCAGTTGCCCCTGGGCGCCTTCGACGAGGCACGGGTACTCGCCGTCGGGCGGCAGCGCCATCGGCCACCCGAGATCGATCGTCCCGTCACGCAGCGATGCCGCGGAGCGTCACCGGTCGTCCCAGCAGCTCCTCGGCGCCGGCCAGGTCTCCCGACGCGATCGCGCTCCGGATGTCCGAGCTTCGAACCGCGCGGCCCTCGAGGCTGAACGGAGGCACGACGACGACGTCGAAGCCACGCTCGCGACCCAGCGCGGCGAGTGCATCCGGAGTCCCGCGCCGCTCGAACCCGAACGCCGCGTCCGGGGTCATGAGCAGGCCGGCGAGCGACGTCGCGGCCTCGATCCGCCCGACGAACACGTCGTAGGGCGTCCGTCGGACGGCCTCGTCGAAATGCTGGACGACGGTGACCCTCACGCCGGCCGCCGCCAGGCGCTCGAGTCGTTCGTCCGGATGGATCAGCAGCGGTGGCGCGGAGCCGGTCAGGACCTCGTCCGGATGGGCGTCGAACGTGATGACGGTCGGTTGCGCCGAGCGGCGCTCGGCTTCGCTGACGAGGTGCTCGAGCAGGTAGGCGTGACCGCGATGCAGGCCGTCGAAGACGCCGACGACCGCGAAGATCGGACCGTGCTCGGGCCGCAGCCCGTCGACCCCGGCGACGACGTCCATCAGGCGGGGACGACCGATCCGGCCGGGGTCACGAGGACCTTGTCGGGCGCCAGCCGGCCGTGCGGGGCTTCGATGGCCACGGCTGCAAGGGAGCCGTCTGGCGCACGCAGCCGGTAGCGCTCCGCGCCGGGTTCGAAACCCGCCGAGGGGCGGATGAACTGGCCGCGAGCGACGGCGTCGAGCTCCGGGGACGTCAGCGCCACGTCGGGAAAGCGGTCCAGGCCCGTATCGATCGGCAGCAGCAGGCGTGCGATCGCGGCCGGATCGTCGGCAGCCGCCGCACGGACCGTTTCGAGCGGGATGGCCTCGGCCTCCGGGAACGGGCCGGCCGCCGTTCGTCGCAGCGCACCCAGGTAGGCGGCGCTCGCCGAGCCGCTCCCCGAGGTCTCGAGCGAGCGCACGGATGTACGTGCCCGCCGAGCAGGCGACATCCAGTACGGCGATCGGGCGGTCCGGGTCCGTGCCGTCCCACGACACGAGTGACAGCTCGTGGATGGTGACCTGCCGCTCCGCCAGCGTTACCGTCTCGCCCGCCCGCGCCATGGCGTAGGCGCGCCGGCCACCGACCTTGATGGCCGAGTACGCCGGCGGGCGCTGCGAGATCGGACCGGTCATCCCGGCCAGGGCCGTCTCGGTCGCCTCGCGCGTCGGTGCCGGCGTGGAAGCGGGTGTCAGCTCGCCCTCGAGGTCGTCGGTCGACGATGAGGCGCCGAAGCAGACCGTGGCCCGGTACCGCTTGCGATCGGCCAGATGGAACTCGACGACGCGGGTGCCGCGGCCCAGGAACAGCGGCAGCACCCCGGAGGCGAACGGATCCAGCGTGCCCCCGTGGCCGACGCGTCTGGTCGCCGCGAGCCTGCGCACGAGGCCGACGACGTCGTGCGAGGTCGGGCCGATCGGCTTGTCGACCACGAGGATGCCGTCGAGGCCTGGTCCCAGGGACTTGTGTGCCACGGTCAGCGAGCGACCTCGGCGGCGAGGCGATCCGCCTCGGCCAGGACTGCCGGCCGTGCCTGGTCCACGGGGAGCTCCACGGTCGCCCCGGCCGCCCGGGCGTGCCCGCCGCCACCGAACTTCCCGGTCAGCACCGTGGCATCCACCCCACCGGGCTTCGTTCGAACGCTGATCCGTGTCGCTTCGCCGGCCTCCTTGAACAGGATCGCCACCTCGGCCTCGTCGGCCTGGGCCAGGAGATCGATGATCCCTTCGGACTGGGGCGCGAGCGTGCCGGTCGCGGCCAGGTCCGCGTCGAGCAAGGTCGAGAAGATGACGCGGCCGCCGTCGACGGAGTCGAGCCGATCGAGCACCCGCCCGAACAGCCGGAGCTGTGCCGCCGGCTTGGAGCGATACAGCCGGCGTGAGATGTCGGACAGCGGCGCACCGGCCTCGACCAGGGCCGCGGACACGGCCAGGGTTCGGGGCGTCGCGTTCGGGTGCGCGAACGTGGCGGTGTCCATGACGATCCCGGCCATCAGGGCCGCCGCCATTGCCCCATCTCCGATATCCAGCGGCACGCCCATGCGGGTCGCCAGGAGGGCGACCATCTCGCAGGTCGCGGCGGCGTGCGGCTCGATCCAGTCGGTCTCGCCCGCGGCATCGTTCGAGGCGTGGTGGTCGATGACGACGCGTGGCAGGCGTTCGAACAGCTCCGCATGACGCCCACGGACATCGCCGATCCGATCGAGCGAGCCGCAATCGGACACGACGAGCAGGTCGTACGGCGCCGCAGGATCCGGGTCGGTGCGGACGCGCTCCACACCTGCCAGGAAGTCGTAGAGCGGCGGGACCGGGTCCGTGCAGACCGGGTCGGCCGAACCCCCGAGCGTCTCGACGATCCGGACGATGCCGAGCGTCGCCCCGAGCGTGTCAGCATCGGGGTTCTCGTGACCCACGGCCAGGACGCGGCGGGCGCTGCGCAGCCGCTCGACGACGGCGTCGGGCACCGCGTCGAGGTACGGGCCCAGGTCGATGCTCATCGGCGCCTTCCCGGTCGGGCTTTCGAGCCCGCCTTGGAGCCGGGCATGCCGCCGGGCTTGGGACCCGTCCGTCGGCGGGCGCGTGGCTTGGGCGGGATCACCGCGGACGGCGGCTCGTCGGGCTCGTCGCCCTCGTGGTGGACGCGCTGGACCGGGGTCGGGAGCGTCTCGCCAAGCGGCAGGTCGCCCTCGGGTGCCGCGCCGGCCCCCAGCTCGTTGAGCAGCTGGAGGACGCGCGTGCCGCGTTCGGCCGTGTCGTCGAGATGGACGTGCAGGTCCGGGATGCGCTTGATCCGCAGGGAGCGGCCCAGCTCGTGACGGACGAACGGCATCGCCCGCTGCAGGGCCGTGACGGTCCCCTGGCGCTCCTTCGGCTGGCCGATGACGCTGATCCAGACCTTGGCGTGGCGCAGGTCCGGCGTCGTCTCGACCTTCGTGATCGTCACGAAGCCGATGCGTGGATCGGCGACATCGCGCGTGACGATGGCGCCGATCTCCTGCCGCAGCAGTTCGTCGACTCGGTCCGTTCGCTGGGTCACGGCCCGCCGAACTGCCTCGACGCCCGCAGGGGCGTTCCGGCGAAGGCGCGACCGAGTACCGGAGCGAGCGCACTCTGATGTGCGTGAGCGACGGCACGGAGGGCGCAACGCGCGCCGGGGCGTCCATGTGGGCGTCCGTTGTCAGCCGGCAGGGGCGCGAGTGACGGTCTGCGAGGTGAAGCACTCGATGATGTCGCCCTCCTCCAGGTCGTGGAAGCTGGCGAGCCCGATGCCGCACTCGTAGTTCGCCTGGACCTCGCGGACGTCGTCGCGGAAGCGCCGCAGCGACTCGATCCGGTCGGTCGCGACGACCTTGCCGTTGCGCCAGATCCGGGCGCCACCGCGAACGATGCGACCGTCCGTGACGTACGACCCGGCGATCTGGGTGTTCTTGCCGACCCGGATGACCTGTCGGACTTCCGCGCGGCCTTCGACGACCTCCACGACGACCGGCTCGAGCAGGCCCTTGAGCGCCGCATCGATGTCGTCGGTGAGCTTGTAGATGATGTCGTACATGCGGACGTCGACACCTTCGGCCTCGGCGGCCCGGCGGGCCGTCTCGGTGATGTTCGTGCTGAACCCGACGATGATCGCGTCGGACGCCGTGGCCAGCATGATGTCGTTGTCGGTGATGTCGCCGGCCGCCTCGTGGAGCACGTTGATCCGGACCTCGTCCTGGTCGAGCTGCTCGAGCGCATGCGTGATGGCGCCCAGCGAGCCTGAGACGTCGGCCTTGAGGATGATGCGCAGCTCCTTGGCCTGGCCGGCCTGGATCTGGCGGTAGAGGTCTTCGAGGGTGGCGCGACCGCTCCCCTCCCCGCCCTTCGCGGCGACGGTCGCCTTGCGCTGCTCGACCATCGTGCGGGCTTCCTTGTCGTCCGCGGCGACGCGCAGGATGTCGCCGGCCTCCGGGACCTCCGAAAGACCGAGGATCACGACGGCGCTGGCGGGACCCGCCTGCTTGACGCGCTTGCCACGGTCGTTCTCGAGCGCGCGCACGCGACCGAAGGTCTCGCCGACGACGATGATGTCGCCGACCTTGAGGGTGCCGGTCTGGACCAGGGCCGTGGCGACGGCGCCGCGGCTCTTGTCCATCTGCGCCTCGACGATCGTGCCGATGGCGGGGCGATCGGGGTTGGCCTTGAGCTCCTGGAGGTCCGACACGAGCAGGACCATCTCGATGAGCTCATCGAGGCCCTGGCGGCTCTTGGCCGAGACCGCCACGAGCGGCACGTCGCCGCCGTACTCCTCGATCACGACGCCGGCCTCGGTCAGCTCGGTCTTCACGCGGACGGGGTCCGCGTCGGGCTTGTCGATCTTGTTGAGCGCGATGATGATCGGGACCTTGGCCGCCTTCGCGTGGGCGATCGCCTCGAGCGTCTGGGGCATGACGCCGTCGTCCGCCGCGACCACGATGATCGCGATGTCGGTGACGCGGGCGCCTCGGGCGCGCATCGCGGTAAAGGCCTCGTGACCCGGAGTATCGAGGAAGACGACGCGCTTGCCGTCGTGGTCGATCTCACTCGCGCCGATGTGCTGCGTGATGCCGCCACGTTCGCCGGCCGCGACCTCGGTGGAGCGCAGGGCGTCGAGCAGGCTCGTCTTGCCGTGGTCGACGTGGCCCATCACGGTGACGATCGGGGCGCGCGGCTGGAGGTCCGCCGCATCGTCCTCGTCGAAGAGGGACTCCTTGGTGGCCTCGGGCGCGGGGCCTTCGGCCTCGCCGTCCGGTCCGGTGCCGTTCGTCGATGCGGCGATCGTCTCGGCCACCTCGTAGCCGAGCTCGGACGCGACGAGGGACGCCGTGTCGCGGTCGATCAGCTGGTTGATCGTGGCGAAGATCCCGCTCTTGATCAGCTCGCGGATGATGTCCGCGACGTTGACCGTCAGCAGCTCAGCGAGCTCCTTGACGGTGATGGTTCCGGGCAGCTCGATCGCGCCACGCTCGCTCGGATCGATCGTCTGGACCTGCGACGCGAGTCCTCCGTCGCGACGCGGCGGCTTGCGGGGGCCGCGTCGGCCGCGGGTGCCGCTCCTACTCCTGGCCACGGGCTCCTCCTTGTGTGGTGTTCGTGGTGATGGCTCCCGATGTCACGGCCTCGAGGAACGCGGCCGGGAGCGGGGTCTCGAGCGCCCGTGCGAGGGCGCCCTTCTTGATGGCGGTTTCGAGGCAGGCCGGGTCCTGGCACACGTAGGCGCCACGGCCGGCCAGCCGTCCGGTTGGATCGAAGACGACGTCACGTGCCGGCGTGCGGACGATGCGCTGCAGCTCGCGCTTGGGGCGCGACGTCCGACAAGCCACGCACATCCGGGCCGGCGTCCGGCGCGGCGTGCTCGCCGACCTCGCCGCCGGTCGCGCGGCGGGGGCTACGACGCCACCTCCTCGGCGGCGGGCGCTTCGGCCTCGGCCTCGGCGGTCTTCTTGGTCGTCCGCTTGGGCTTGGCGGCGGCTTCGGAGGCGGTTGCGGCGGCCTCCGCCTTGGGCTTCGCGGCCGTCGTCTTGGCCGCGGCGGTCTTGGCTGCCGCGGTGGTCTTGGCCGTAGCCGTGGTCTTCGTGGCGGCGGTCTTGGGCTTCGCGGCGGCCTTCTTGGGCTTGGCTTCGGTCATGGCCTCGGCCGGAGCTGCTTCGCCTTCGGTGTCTGCAGCGGCGGCGGCCTTCGCCTTCGTCGCGCGCTTCGGCTTGACCGCGGCGACGGCATCCTCGGCCGGCGTGTCGGCCTCGACGCCCTCGACGGCAGCCGGCTCTGCTACGGCGGGCGCATCGGCTGCGGCCTTGGCTTCGGCCACCGACACGTCGCTCCGGATGTCGATCCGCCAACCGGTCAGTCGTGCAGCAAGCCGGGCGTTCTGCCCCTCGCGGCCGATCGCCAGCGAGAGCATGCGCTCGGGCACGGTCACCGATGCGATGCGGTGTTCCTCGTCGATGTCGACCGAGAGGACCTGTGCCGGGCTCAGCGCATTGGCCACGAACACGCCGGCGTCGTCGCTCCACGGGATGACGTCGATCTTCTCGCCGGCGAGCTCCGCGACCACGGCCTGGACGCGCGCGCCACGCTGGCCGACGGTGGCACCCACGGGATCGAGGCCGTCCTGGCGCGACGATACCGCGACCTTCGAACGGCTCCCCGCCTCCCGGGCGATGGCCTTGATCTCGACCGTGCCGCTATGGATCTCGGGAACCTCGAGCTCGAACAGCCGTCGCAGGAAGCCCTTGTGCGTGCGGCTCACGAAGATCTGCGGGCCGCGCACGGACCGCCGCACCTCGAGCACGAACGCCTTCACGTTCTGCCCGATGCGGTAGTGCTCCAGGGCGCTCTGCTCGGTCGTGGCGAGGATCGCCTCGACCATCTTGCCGACGTCGAGGATGATCGCCCGCGGCTCGACGCGGTTGACCGTGCCCGTGATGAGCTCGCCCTCGCGGCTGGCGAACTGGTCGAAGACCTGGTCGCGCTCGACCTCGCGGATGCGCTGGAGGACGATCTGCTTGGCGGTCTGCGCGCCGATGCGCCCGAAGACGTCGCCATCGAGCTGCTCGGTCTCGACCATGTCGCCGACCTTGGCCTCGGCCAGGTGCTTGCGCGCCTCGTCGACCGTGATCTCGGTCATCTCGTCCTCGATCTCGTCGACGACGCGGCGTGCGCGATAGACGCGGATGCGACCGGATTCGGCGTCGATCTGGACGTGGATGTCCTCGTCGCCGGCGACGCGGCGATACGCCGACTGGATGCCGTCTTCGACGGCCCCGATCAGCTGCTCACGGGAGACCTGCTTCTCCGCGTTGAGCTGGAGGAGGGCGCCCACGAAGTCTCGACTCACGATCGCCTCCTCTTCTGCGCATGTAATGCCAAATCACGGCCGGTCCGAAAAAAAGACGCGGGGGTCACCCACGTCACGGAGCGGCCGTTCAGTTGCGGGGAGTATACACCCGGACGCGTGGACGGCTCAACGGCCGGCCGCTCGGGCCCGCTCAGCCGATCGGCGTCACCGATGCCGCGTCCTTGTCGGTCCGTGGCGGTTCACCCGCGACGGCCGGTACCCGGATAGCGCTTCGCGACGTAGTCCTCGAGGATCTCGATGAACTCGGCGACCAGGCCGTCCCCGCGCAGCGTGCGGTCGAGCTTGCCGTCGATGAAGACGGGCGCCACCGGCTCCTCGAACGTGCCGGGCAGGCTGATCCCGATGTCGGCGTGCTTGCTCTCGCCCGGGCCGTTCACGACGCAGCCCATGACCGCGACGCGCAGCTCTTCGGCGCCGGGATGGGTCTCCTTCCACTCGGGCATCCGCTCCTTCAGGTAGCCCTGGATCTGCTGGGCCATCTCCTGGAAGAACGTGCTCGTCGTGCGGCCGCAGCCCGGACAGGCGCTGACCTGGGGCAGGAACGAGCGCAGCCCCATCGATTGGAGGACCTGCTGCGCGACCTCGACCTCGCGCTCGCGCGGCGCACCGGGCTCCGGGGTCAGCGACACCCGGATCGTGTCGCCGATGCCCTCGTTGAGCAGGATCGCGAGCCCGGCGGTGGACGCGATGATGCCCTTGTCGCCCATCCCGGCCTCGGTCAGGCCCAGGTGGAGCGGGTAGTCGCAGCGCGCGGCCAGCAGCCGGTAGACGTCGACGAGGTCGCGCACCCCGGAGACCTTGGCGCTGATGATGATCCGGTCATGGCGCAGGCCGGTCGCCTCCGCCAGCTCGGCGGAGCGCAGGGCGGACTGGAGCATCGCCTCGATCATCACGTCGCGCGCGTCGAGTGGCTCGGGAAGCCGGGCGTTGGCGTCCATGAGCTCGGTGAGGATGGCCTGGTCGAGCGAGCCCCAGTTGACGCCGATCCGGACCGTCTTGTCGTTCTCGATCGCGACCCGGACGATCGTCGCGAAATGCTCGTCGTGGCGCTTTGCGCCCACGTTGCCCGGGTTGATCCGGTACTTCGCCAGCAGCCCGGCCATCTCCGGGTATTCCACCAGCAGCTTGTGGCCGTTGTAGTGGAAGTCGCCGATGATCGGCACGTCCACGCCCAGGCCGCGCACCTTGCGAACCATCTCGGGAACGGCTGCCGCGGCTTCCTCGGTGTTGACGGTGACCCGCACGAGCTGCGATCCGGCGTGGGCGAGTCGCGCGACCTGGATGGCGGTCCCGTCCGCGTCGGCGGTGTCGGTGTTCGTCATCGACTGGACGACGATCGGGTGGGCGCTGCCCACGAGCACGCCGCCGACGTCGACGCTGACCGTGGGCCTGCGTCGTGGCCTCAGCAGATCCTGGGCGGTCACGGGGCGCCCAGCGTTCCCCCAGTGAGGCTGCGGATGATGTCGTAGCCCGTCACCCACAGGATGAAGGCGAACAGGAACACCATCCCGACGACGTAGGTCAGCTGCTCCGCGCGGAGGCTGATGCGACGCCCGAAGAGCCGCTTGAGCGTGATCATCAGCATCCGGCCACCATCGAGCGGCGGGAACGGCAGGATGTTGACGAGGGCCAGGTTGGCCGACAGGATCCCGGCGACGTACAGGGTCAGGATCCACCCGGCGTTCCAGAACACGTCACCGATCTGCGTCGCGATCCCGACTGGTCCAGCGACCGGTGGCGGCGCCGTCGGATCGGCCGCCACGGAGCTCACGAGCGTTCCGAGGCCGCCCAGGATGAGTCCGAGGGCTCCGACCGTCTGTTCGGCGCCGATCGCGATGGCGTCGGGCAAGGGATTCGAGGTCGTGGCGCCATCGAAGTAGGCCTCCCACGGCTTTTCCTCCTGCGAGATCCCGAGGGCGCCCTGTCCCGCATCGATGGCCGCCTGGTCGCGCAGCGTGACCGTGACATCGCGCCGTGTGCCGTCGGCGCTGTCGACGGTCAGGACGACGGTCTCTCCGGGCCTCGCGCGCAGGCCGTCGAGGACCGTCAGGCCCGCGATGAACTGGTATCGCTCCCCGTCGACGGCCACGATCGCCTCGCCCGGCTGGAGCCCCGCGGTCTCTGCCGGTGAACCTGGGACGACCTCGTGGAAGCGGATCCCCATGAGCGGCGACGCGAGCCAGGCGATCCCGGCGAAGATCACGAACGCGAGCAGCACGTTCATCGCCACGCCGGCCGCGAGGATGACCATCTTCGTGATCCAGCGCTGGGCCGCGAAGGAGCGGGGATCGTCGGCGTCGTTGCCGTCCTCGCCGGCGAGCTTCACGAAGCCACCGATCGGCAGCCAGTTGAGCGTGTAGAGCGTCTCGCCCTTCGCCCGGAGCACCTTGGCCCGTGGCGGGAACCCGATCCCGAACTCGAGCACGCGGACGTTCGCCATGCGGGCGGTCACGAAATGGCCGAGCTCGTGGATGACGACCAGGATCCCCAGGATCAACAGGAACAGGACGATCGTGATGATCGATTGGAAGAATCCGGTCATGCAGCGCTCCCGATGGGTCCGCTGGAGAACGCGGCGCGGACCTCCGCATCGAGCGCGATGAGGTCCTCGACGTCAGGATCGTTGACACCGGCGCCGCCGAAGCGCTCCACGGCGGCCTCGAGCAGACGCGGGATCCCGTTGAAGTCGAGCGAACCGTCGAGGAACCGGCTGACCGCCACGTCGTCCGCGGCGATCAAGGCGGCGGAGGCGCGCGGTCCCGCGATGCCGGCCTCGCGGGCGATGCGCAGCGCCGGGAACCGCGCTGTGTCCGGTGCGCGGAAGTCCAGTCGCGCGGTCGCGATCAGGTCGGGCGGTGCCGCCGGAGAGGGCCGTCGGTCGGGGTAGGTCATGGCGTACTGGATGGGGAGTCGCATATCCGGGGTGCCCAGCTGGGCCTTCAGGGAGCCGTCGACGAACCGGACGGCGGAGTGGACGACGCTCTGCGGGTGGATGACCACCTCGATCGCGTCGTAGTCCACATCGTACAGCCAGTGCGCCTCGATGACCTCCAGGCCCTTGTTGGCGAGGGTCGCGGAATCGATCGTGATCTTGGCTCCCATGGTCCAGGTCGGGTGCTGCAGGGCGCGCTCCGGGGTCACGGCCGTGAGCTCGTCGAGGGTGGCGTTCAGGAACGGCCCTCCGGACGCGGTGAGCACGAGCGCCGCGACCGTCGGTCATGGATTCGCCCACGAGGCACTGCCAGATCGCCGAATGCTCCGAGTCGATCGGCCGGAGCCAGGCGAGCGGGCTCGTCATGTGTTCGATGGATGTGCCAGCGGCAAGACGGCGCGCCTCGGGCATGACGATGTGGCCGCCGGCGACCAGCGTCTCCTTGTTGGCCGTGGCCACGACCTTGCCGGCACGAAGCGCGGCGAGGACCGGCCGAAGGCTGACTACGCCCCCCGTCGCGACGACGACGAGATCGACATCGTCGCGCGTGGCAAGCTCGACGAGCGCTGCGTCGCCCGCGGCCCGTTCCGTGCCCTCCGGGACGTCCAGCCCGGCGAAGGCGTCGCCTTCCGCCAGTGCCACGACCGCCGGCCGCAACTGCCTGGCCTGTTCCGCGAGCGTCGACCCATCCCGGCCGGCCGCCAATCCGACGACCCGGAAGAGCTCCGGATGCGCGGCGATGACCTCGACTGCCTGGGTGCCGATCGAGCCCGTGGAGCCGAGAAGCGCGACGCCGCGCCGCTCAGGTGAGGAAGGCGAGGACATACAGCGTCGCGATCGGGGCGGCGAACAGGAAGGAGTCCACGCGGTCGAGCATCCCACCGTGACCCGGGATCAGCGTGCCCGAGTCCTTGGTGTTGGCGGCGCGCTTGAGCATCGATTCCGCAAGGTCACCGGCCTGGGCGGTGAGCGCGATCAGCGGCCCGAGCACCAACGCGTGCAGCGGCATCTGGCCCAGCCCCCAGAGGATCGCCCCGACGACGACAGTCGACGCGATCACGCCACCGACCAGTCCGGCATACGTCTTCGACGGGGAGATGTGGGTCAGGAACTTCTCGCGCCCGAGCTGGCTGCCGACCAGGAAGGCGCCGGTGTCGTACGCCCACACGGAAAGGAGCAGCAACAGGATCCAGCCCCGCTCGGCGCCGAGCACGACCAGCGGAGCGTCGTCCGGCACGGCGGGGGCGGCGTGGCCAAGGCGGACGACGAATGAGAGCAGGCCGACATAGAGCGCCCCGAAGACGGTCGCCATCCAGCTGACGAGTCCATCGCGCGGGTTCGGCAGGGCGAAGGCGGCAACGGCCACGAGCACGACCCCCACGGCCATCAACAGCAGACCGCTTCCCTCGAGCACGCCCGGGAACGCCGCGTCCGCGACGACGGTGACGGCCAGGACCGATCCCAGCAGCGGTATGGTCGGAAAGCCCGCATCCGTGAGGAGCTTGAATGCCTCCCGGGCCGCGAAGACCGTCGCAACGGCAATGGCCGACCGCCAGGACGATCCCGCCGAGGGCCAGAACGACCAGCAGGACCGGGACGAGGATCGCGGCGCCGATGGCTCGGTCGCGCACCCCTGCCCCGCCTACCGCCCGAACCGGCGCTGGCGCCGGGCGAACTCGAGGAGGGCTTCGTCGAAGGCGTCCGGGCCGAAGTCCGGCCAGAGCGCCTCACAGAAGTAGAACTCGGCGTAGGCCGATTGCCAGATCAGGAAATTGGAGAGGCGTTGCTCCCCGCCGGTCCGGATCACGAGGTCCGGATCGGGCAGACCGGCCGTGTACAGGGCCTGCGTGACCGCGGCTTCGTCGATCGACTCCGGCGGGGCACCCGATGCCACGAGCTTGCGGACGGCGTCGACGAGCTCCGTCCGGCCCGCGTAGTTGAAGGCGATGTTGAGCAGCAGCTGCTGGCCTTCCGAGGTCGCGTCGAGGGCGTCGTCGATGGAGCCCCGCGTCTCGTCGGGGAGCTCGTCGACCCGGCCGAGCAGCCGAACGCGGACGCCCTGGCTGCGAAGCTCGTCGGTCTCGCTGCGGATGGCGCCCTCGAGCAGGCTGAAGAGGCCATGGACCTCGTCGTCCGAGCGGGCCCAGTTCTCGCGGCTGAAGGCGTACAGGGTCAGCACCGGGACACCGCGCCGGACGGCGTGGCGGAGGACCTCGCGGATGGCTTCCACGCCGGCGGCATGTCCGTCGAGCTCCGGCAGGCCCTGCTGGCGGGCCCAGCGACGGTTGCCGTCCATGATGATCGCGACGTGACGGGGCAGCTCGTCGGGCGGCAGGAATGCCGTCTCAGCCGCGCCGTCGTCCGTCGCGGGCGGCGTTTCGATCGCGGGCGCGGGGGCCACCGGCGCCGCCGCCGGTTCGTGAGCGGACGGGGGCGCGTCGGTCGGCCGGGCCAGCGGTACGCGGCCCACTAGACCTCGAGGACCTCCTGTTCCTTCGCGCCGCCGCGTCGATCGACCTCGGCGATATGGCGGTCCGTCGTCTTCTGGAGCACGTCGATCTGGCGATGCCCCTCGTCGGCTCCGACGGTGCCGTCGCGCTCTTCCTTCTTGAGGTGGTCGTTGGCATCGCGCCGGATATTGCGGATCTCGACGCGGGCCTCCTCCATGCGCTTGTGGACGATCTTCACCAGGTCCTTGCGACGTTCCTCGGTCAGCGGCGGGATGTTGAGCCGCACGACCGTGCCATCGACGTTGGGCGTGATGCCGATGTCGGACTTCGTGATCGCCTTCTCGATGGCGCCGAGGACCCCGCGGTCCCACGGCTGGATGACGATCTGGTGCGGCTCCGGGACGCTGATCCCGGCCAGCTGGTTGAGCGGGGTCTGGGTGCCGTAGTAGTCGACCGTGATGCGCTCGACGAGCGCGGTCGAGGCGCGCCCCGTCCGGACGCCCTGGAAGTCACGCTCCATCGCTTCGACGGCGCGTGCCATCTTCTGGTCCGCTTCTGCGAGGATCTCGGTGCTCATGCGACCGCACCTCCGCTCGAGATGAGGGTCCCGACCGGTTCTCCGGCCGCAACCTTCGTGATGTTGTCAGGTGAATTGAGGTCGAAGACGACGATGGGCAGGTCGTTCTCCATGCACAGGCTGACCGCTGCGGCGTCCATGACCTTGAGCTGGTCACGGAGCAGGTCAGCGTAGCCGAGCTGAGCGTACCGCCGGGCATCCGGATGCGTCACCGGATCATGATCGTAGACACCATCGACCTTGGTCGCCTTGAGCAGGACCTCGGCGTTGATCTCGACCGCGCGAAGGGCAGCGGCCGTGTCGGTCGTGAAGTACGGGTTGCCGGTGCCGGCCACGAAGATCGCGACCCGGCCCTTCTCGAGGTGACGGATGGCGCGACGCCGGATGTAGGGCTCGGCGACCTCGTTCATCGCGATCGCCGACATGACGCGGGTCGTGATGCCGGCCTTCTCGAGCGCGTCCTGGAGCGCGAGGCCGTTCATGACGGTCGCCAGCATGCCGATGTAGTCGCCGGTCGCACGGTCCATGCCCGATGCCGCCGCGGCCATGCCGCGGAAGATGTTCCCGCCGCCCACGACGATCCCGACCTGGACGCCGAGGCGATGGACCTCGGCGACCTGCTTCGCGATGAACATGCAGTACGCGGGGTCCACCCCGTACGAGCGATCGCCCAGGAGCGCCTCACCGGACAGCTTGAGCAGGATCCGGCGATAGCGAACGGCCGAGTCCGAGGCTGCCGTGGTGGTCGCCGCCTGGGTCACAGCTCCTCCCCGAGCGCATATCGGACGAACCGGCGCACGCGGATGTGCTCGCCGATCGTGGCGATCTTCTCCGTGATCAGCTCGCCGACCGTGCGCTCCTCGTCGCGAAACGGCTGATCGACGAGGCAGACCTGCGAGTACCACTTCTTGAGCTGGCCCTCGACGATCTGTGCGCGGATGTTCTCCGGCTTCTTCTGGACCGACTCGTCCTTGAGCAGCTCGGCCTTCTTCGCCTCGAGGGCGTCCGGCGGGATGCTCGCCTCGTCGACATAGACCGGGGCGAGCCCGGCGACCTGGACCGCGAGGTCCCGAACGAGCTTCTGGAACTCGTCCGTCCGCGCGACGAAGTCGGTCTCGCAGTTGACCTCGATCAGGACGCCGACGCGGCCGCCCGTGTGGATGTAGCTCGAGACGAGGCCCTCGCGGGCGTCACGCCCCGACTTCTTGGCCGCGGCCGCGAGGCCTCGTTCGCGCAGCAGCGCGATGGCCTTGTCGAGGTCGCCATCGGCGTCGGTCAGGGCCTTCTTGCAGTCCATGAAGCCCGCGCCGGTGCGCTCTCGAAGTTCCTTGACCAGCGCTGCGGAGATGTCCGCCATGTGCGTGTGTGCTCCTGTTCGTGGTGTCGTGCGGGCGCGTTTGGCGTCCGCGGGTGGTGCTGGATGCGTGCCTGATCAGGTGGCCGGATCGTCGTGGCTCGAGCCCGACGAACCGTGGTGCCGTCGGATCAGGCCGGGTTGTCGCCCTCGGCCTTTTCGGCCGCCTCGCGCGCAAGCTCGGCGGCGATCTCCTCGGGCGTGGCTTCGGACGGCGCTTCCGCGACGGCCGCCTCGGCCCGGGCGACGCGGTCGCCGGGTAGGAGGTCGTCGTCGTCCGCGTCGGGCTCGAACGTCAGGGCGGCTCCACCGGCCAGCGCCGCGACGAGCTCGTCGGACGCGCCGGGCGCCTCCTCCTCGGTCTCGGGCATCGGCATGGACTCGCTCACGTCCGGTTCGGACGCGGCTCGGGCCGAGCGCTGCTGGGCGCCTTCGATGGCCGCGTCCGCGACGAGCGTGCAGAGGAGCCTGATCGCGCGGATGGCGTCGTCGTTGGCCGGGATGATGTAGTCGAGCTCGTCGGGATCGACGTTGGTGTCGCCGGTGCCGACGACCGGGATCTCGAGCTTGTTCGCCTCCGTCACCGCGATCCGCTCGCGATGCGGGTCGACGATGAAGACGGCACCGGGCAGTCGCTTCATCTTGCGCATGCCGCCGACCGTGCCCTGGAGCTTGATCATCTCCTCGGTCAGCTTGGCGGCTTCCTTCTTGGTCATGCGCTCGAAGTCGCCAGCCTGCTGGCGCGCCTCGAGCTGCTCGAGGAGGCCGATGCGCTTCTTGATCGTCGAGAAGTTCGTGAGCATGCCGCCGAGCCAGCGCTTCTGCACGTAGGGCATGTTGGCGCGCGTCGCCTCGGCGACGATCGGCTCCTGGGCCTGCTTCTTGGTCCCGACGAACAGGACCTGGTCGCCACGGGCGACCGTCTCGCGGACGGCCTCGAGGGCGACGTCCAGGCGCTGGACGGTCTGGGCGAGATCGATGATGTGGATCCCGTTGCGCTCGGCGAAGATGAACGGGCGCATCTTGGGGTTCCAGCGGCGGGTCTGGTGGCCGAAGTGGACTCCGGCTTCCAGCAGCTGCCGCATCGAGACGGACGGCACGGTGTGAGACCTCCTGTTCGGTTCGTTCCTCCGCGAGCCCCTGGTGTCGACGGGGACCGGCCTCGTGAGGCCGGCACCACCCCGGTCGGGACGGCTCGCGTGTGAGCTCCGCTGGCGTTCGTGCCCGCGGGCGGTTCCTGTTGGGCGTGGCTCGGGGATCCGGGCCGCGGCGGAGTGTAGCACAGGGTCCGTTTCGGGCCGGTTGGGGCGCAGGCCTGCGGCGTGCCTCAGAACGCCGCCCGGTGGTGGCGCACCCGCGGCTCCCCTCCCCGGTCGCCGGGCTCGATCACGACGAGGTCGAACCGGAGGGGCAGGCGCGGGAGCGCGGTCCCGTCTGGCAACGAACCGCGGTCGATCAGCCCGTATGCCGCCTGCCGGATCCGGGCGCGCTTGCGGTGGTCGACGGTCTCCTCGGCGAGGCCGAACGCCCGCGAACGCCGCCACCTGACCTCGACGATCACGAGGGCTGCCGGCGGACCCGGGTCGACCGCCACGAGATCGAGTTCGCGGCGGCCGACATGGACGTTCCGGGCCAGGACGGTCCAGCCCGCCTCGACCAGCCGGGTCAGGACCAGCGTCTCGGCGGCGTCACCCGCCAGCTGGGCCGTGGTCCGGATCGATGCGGGTCGGTCGTCCACGCGTCGCAGGGTCGCAGACGGCGCTCATCTGCGGACGTATCCGGGCATGCACCGGGGCTCTCCGCGGCCGCCTGAGGCGGCGGGAGCCGGGTCAGGCCGGCGCGGACTCCAGCGAGTCAGGTCCGACGAGGTCGAACGCGGCATCGTCGGCCATCACCGGCACGAGCTCGCGCTCGAGCAGATCGTGGGTATCCGGCGACGCGGACGGATCGCCCAGGAGGTCGAGATCCAGCTGGTCGCCCGCCAGCGTCCGCTGGAGCGCCAGGAAGGAGCGCCGGTGGAACGGCGTCAGGCCCATCGCGCGGATCGCGTCGCGGTGGTCGCGCGTGGCGTAGCCCTGGTTGTGCTCCCAGCCGTAGCCGGGATACCGGGCGGCCAGCTTGATCATCATCCGGTCGCGGACGACCTTGGCCACCACCGATGCGCAGGCGATCGAGTAGACCTTCGCGTCGCCATCGACCACGTTGCTGTACGGACCGACCTGGGCCTCGAAGCCGACGATCCGATTGCCGTCCACGATGACGTGCTCGTGACCGCCCAGTCGCGCGATGGCCCGGCGCATCGCCAGGTGGGTCGCGTGGTAGATGTTGAGCTGGTCGATCTCGCGGACGCTCGCGGCACCGACACCGACCGCGATGGCACGCCGGCGGATGATCGGCGCCAGACGCTCTCGCTGGGCCATCGACAGGGTCTTCGAGTCGCGCACGCCGGGGATCCGGTGGCAGCCGGGCTGCATGATCACGGCCGCCGCGACCACGGCGCCACAGGTCGGCGCCACCCCGACCTCATCGACGCCGGCGACCCGGGTGAGCCCGTCGTTCCAGAGGCGGCGCTCGTAACGGAGGGTCGGCACGATGACGGTCATCGGGCGCAAGGGTACCCCGCTTGGGGGTTCGGCTGCCGTCGATCGGCTCGCCGACCCCGGAATCGAACGACCCCGCCGGTCGGGCGAGGTCGATGGGTCTGCGAGGGGTCGGGGGTCAGCTGCGGCGCTCGCGCAGGGTGGCCGCCTTGCCGACGCGCTTGCGCAGGAAGTACAGCTGGGCTCGGCGGACCTGGCCGTGACGCAGGACTTCGATCTTCTCGATGCGCGGGCTGTTGATCTTGAACGTGCGCTCGACACCGACGCCCGAGGCGATCCGGCGAACGGTGATCGATCGGGTGATGCCGCCGCCACGCAGCCGCATGATGGTCCCCTCGAACACCTGGATGCGCTCGCGGTTGCCCTCGACGACCTTGGCCGAGACCTTCACGGTGTCACCCGTGGCGAGTTCCGGCAGGTCGGTGCGGAGCTGGTCCTGGACGATCTCGTCGAGCACGTTCACGCGGCGGTTCCTTGGTTGGTGGACAGCCGAAGCTGCGGGCTGGGCAAATGGAACGGCCGCGAAACTGGCGACCGGTGCGGGAGTATAGCACGGGCTCCCGTTCCAGCTGACTGGGAACGGCGGGCGGCTGCCCGCGGCGAGCCGTGTCAGCAGTCGAACGCG
The DNA here is from genome assembly GCA_963850555.1 of uncultured Chloroflexia bacterium. GTDB lineage: Bacteria > Chloroflexota > Limnocylindria > Limnocylindrales > CSP1-4 > SPCO01. The sequence continues at coordinate 66,994 of CAWKLT010000002.1, forward strand.
AACCAGCACAACTCGTTGCGCAGGCGCTGGTCGTCGAGCACGAGTTCCCGGATCTCGTCGGGGAGTCGGGCGCGCTGCCACCGGCATTCCGAGCGGCCAGCCGCCTCGCTCTCGTCTTCAGGCGCTGCCGCTCGCGCCGCCCTGACCGCGTAGGCCGCGGCTCCAAGCTCGTGGGCCGCCACATGACCCACCGCCGCGGCCTGGCCGGCGGCGTACGCGGCATGCCGTGCTGCCCCGCGCAGGTCTCTGGCCGCGGCGTTGGCGTGGCCGGCCGCCGTGCGCGCCTCCGCCCACGGGATCTCGCCTCGCGCCCACGCCCGCCCGAGGTCGATCGCCCGACGTGGACGGTCGTCCTTCGGCCGCGCCTCCTCGAAGTGGTGCAGCACGTGCTCCGCGCAGTCCGCCGCCCACATCGCGAGGAGACGATGATCCTCGTCCTGGAGGGTCCCGCCGCGACGAACGGTGATGAACCGCGGATCCCGGATCTTGGGAAGGATCACCGGTGCTCGGCGCTCAGCGGCGAGGGCCGAGGGCCAGGAGGACGGCGTCGCTCGCACCCATCGACTGCCCCAGGCGCCGAGCCCGATCGAATGCGTCCGACCCCATGGCCACGGGCAGCTCCGCCAGCATGTGTTCGTAGTGCGGGCGTTCGTCCGGCGGCCAGGCCATGTGCTGGGCTTCCATGATCGCCTCGGCCGCGCCGACGAGCGTGGCCGCACGCTCGAATTCGCCGCGTTCCATGGCGATGGCGGCGAGCCCGGCGATGGCGAACGGCCTGCACGAACTGGTCGCCGATGCGCTCGGCGATCTGCAGCGCCTCGCGTTCCAGCGTCTCCGCCGTGTCGAGGTTCCCGAGCTGGCGCTCGACCATGCTGAGGTTGGCGGCTTCCGAAGCGATGAGGAACTCGTTGTCCCCTTCTCGAAGCAGCGCGAGCCGCTGGGTCATCCACTCGCGAGCCTCGGCCAGGTCACCGGCGATCTGGGCGCCGACGCCGAGGAGGTGCAGCGCGTTCGAGCGTCCGGGTTCGTCCGCTGCCGCGTCGCTGACCGCCAACGCCTCGGCGGCGAGACGGCGGCCTTCGGCCACGTCGGTGCGCAGTGCGACGCGTGAGAGACCACCCAGGGCGCCGGAGATCAACGGCGGATCGTCCAGCCGGCGGGCGATCTCCAGGGCCTGGGCGAACAGCTCGGCCGCTCGCTCGTCGTCTCCCATCCAGAAGGGCATGAACCCGGCGTTAAGGGACGCCTTCCCGCGAAGCCGGTCGTCGCCACCCGGCGACGCCAGGGCTCGATCGAACCAGACGGCGCCCTCGTCGAACCGCTGCTTGGTGATCCAGAATCGATAGAGCGCGTTGGCCGTGCGAAGGGCCTCGTCCGTGCGCCCCGCGTCGACGAACCAGTCGATCGCCTCCTGCAGGTCGCCCGAGCGCTCGCTCGAGCTGCTCCAGCGAGTCCTTGGCATTCGGGCCGGTGGCCCGGCGCTGGCCCGTTCCGCGAGCTCAAGGAGCGCTGCGGCGGTCGTCGCATCCATCGTCAGCCGCGGTCCTCGGGTGGCAGCAGATCGGGGCGGCGCTCGCGGGTCCGGGTGCCCGCCTGGTCGGCGCGCCAGCGGGCGACTGCGCCATGGTCACCGGAGGTGAGGATCTCGGGCACGTCCATGCCGCGGAACGACGGCGGTCGCGTGTACTGCGGGTACTCCAGCAGCCCGGCGCTGAACGACTCCTCGGCCGTCGACAGGTCGTCGATGGCCCCGGGCAGCAGCCGGATGACCGCATCGATCACGACCAGGGCCGGCAACTCGCCACCCGTGACGACGTAGTCGCCGATCGACAGCTCGAGGTCGACGAACGCCCGGATCCGCTCGTCGACGCCCTCGTAGCGCGGGCAGACGAACACGAGGTGCTCTCGCGAGGGCCAGGTCGGCCGCCCGGTCGTGGCGGAACACCTCGCCCACCGGGTCGAGCAGGATGACCGTCGACTCGGGACGTCGAACCGATTCGATGGCCGCGACGACCGGCTCCACGCGCATCACCATCCCGGCCCCACCGCCGTACGGCGTGTCGTCCACCGACTTGTGGCGGCCAAGCCCGAAGTCGCGCAGGTCGTGGATGCGCACGGTCGCGAGACCCTGTTCCTGGATGCGTCCGGGGATGCTCTGCGACAGCGGCCCCTCGATCATGGCCGGGAAGAGCGTCAGGACGTCGATCTCGAGGGTCATGGCGACGGCTCCGGCCGATCCGCGGCCTCGGACTCGGCGGCGATACCGCCATCCGACGACGCCTCGCTTGAGGCCTCGCTCGCTGCGGGGCGGCGCTTCCGGGATGTCCGCCTTGGGGCTCTCGGCCGATCAGGGTCGGCGCGACGCTCCTTCGGCAGCTGCAGGTCGAGCGCCTCCGCGTCCACGACGATCTCCCCGCGGCGCGGCGCGAAGATCCGGATGAAGGCCCGGACCGCCGGCACGTCGAACGTCCCGTACGCCCCGCCACCGACGATGTAGACCTCGTTCTCGGCCACTCGGTAGATGTCCTTGACGACGCCGAGCTCCGCGCCATCGACGCCGCGCACGGCCACGCCCAGGACCTCGTGCCAGTAGACCTCGCCGCGGGCGAGGTCCGCCTCGGGCCGGACGGTCGTTTCCAGGTACGCGCCGCGCAGCGTGTCGGCCGCCTCACGCGAGCCGATCTCGGCGAACCGGATGCGCCAGCCCGGGCCATCGGCCACGGCCTCGGCCGAGGCGATCGTCAGGGCCTCCTCGGATCCCTCCCGGAACAACACGGCCCCGGGCACGAAGCGTGCCTCCGGTCGGTCGGTCAGGACCTCGACGCGGACGGCACCGCGGAGCCCGTGGACGCCCCGGACGAGCGCGACCGCGAGCCGCTCGGTAGCGATGGCGGGAGCCTCGTTCAGACGATCTCGAGCTGGACCGGCTCGCCGTCGCGCGCCGCGGTCACCTTGAGCAGCGTCCGCAGCGCCTTCGCGACGCTGCCGTTGCGCCCGATCACCTTGCCCATGTCGTCCTCGGCGACGTGGAGCTCGATGACGGTCGCGCCGTCCTCCTCGACGACCTCGACCTTGACCGCATCGGGATCGTCGACCAGCGACTTCGCGACGTACTCGATCAGTTCCTTGGCTGCCATGTGGATGCTCCTACTTGCCGCTGGGCAGGATGCCGGCCTGCTTGAACAGGCGAACGACGGTGTCGGACGGCTGGGCGCCCTTCGCCAGCCACGCCTTGGCCTTGTCGGCGTCGACGTTGAACTCGATCGGCTCGGTCCGTGGGTTGTAGTGACCGAGCGTCTCGATCGCCCGGCTGTCGCGGGCGCTGCGGCCGTCGGCGACGACGACTCGATAGCTGGGCTGCTTCTTCGCGCCGACGCGCGTCAGCCGGATACGAACTGCCATGGATGCTGTGGTGCCTCCTCTTGGGCTGGTCTGGCTCTGGTTGGTGTGCCTACTTGACGGTGATGACGGCGTGCTGCTCGTCGAGGCTGTTCTCGATGACCCCGGCCGCGATGAACGCATCAAAGGGGGTGAGGAATGGCTTGATCGACTCCTCGTATTCCGCACGCTCTTCGGGCGTCGCCTCCGAGAGCTGGCCCTCGACGAGGCCGCGCACGGCGGTGATGTCGAGGAAGCTGACTCCCGTGTGGGATGCACCGACACGCCCGACGAGGTCGGTATATCGGGCATCGTCGGCCAGGGATTGGCCCGCACCGGCATCGAGCACGTGCTTGACGAAATCGGGGCTGCCGCCGATGACGACGACGCCGTCGGTGGCGGCATACGAGATCTCGATGTTCCCTTCCGGGAGCTGCGTCGTGGCGTCATCCGGGATCGGGACGCCACCCAGGCCGGCGGCCAGGGCGGCCAGGTCCTCGGCGCTGCCGAGGTCGATGATCGTGATGACGGTCCCGGCGTACTGCTCCTCGCGGACGGTGATGCCGGCCTGCCCGCCGGCGAGGGTCGCGAAGGTCCGCAGCGTGGTCATGAACTGTGCGCCTGCGGCGGCATCCGCCGGGATCGACACGATCCCGCCTTCGACCGAGTCGCCGTCGCGCGCGATCACGATCCCGGTGTCGCCCATCCAGCCGACGCTGGCCTCCAGGCCGCCGAGCAGGCCTGCGGCCTGGTCGATGCCCTTGAATGCCTCGGCCATGGCCGGGTCGCTGCGGTAGAGGGCGATGGTCTCGTTGAGGGTCGCCCCGAGGTCGTTGCCGGCCGCGAGGGCCAGGGTCGACGGCGGCGCGTACGCGGCAACGCCGTTCGTGTCGTTGTCGCCCGGGCCCGGTGCTGCCTCGACGTGCGGCATGGCGCTGTCCATGACGAGGGCGTCTCCCTCGACGCGGAGGCGGAATGACGCCCATTCCGGCACGAGGGCCGTGAGCGTGTCACTCATCGGAGGCGCGGACGCCAGCGATTCCGTCATCTCGAGGGCGGCATCCATGATCGAGCGCAGGTCGACGAACACGAACCCGATGTCATCCCCGGGCATGGCGGACTGGGCCGCGGCGAACTCGTCGCTCGTCGACATCGGGCTGGTCCCGCCGGTGTCGATCGCGGCCTTGACCGATGCGATGTCCCCGACGATCGCGACCTTGCCGTCGACGATGGCGAACGCCGCCCGGCCACTGGCCTCCTCGGGGTTCGTGAACGTGAGGAGCTCGACGCCGTCGTAGGTTTCCGGCACGGTCGTGACGCCCATCTCGGTCAGCGCGTTCGTGAACCACGTGCGGGCGAGCGCCTCGTCCTTGATCGACAGCATCACGACGGCTCGCGGCGTATCGGTCGCCGCATTGGCGGCGTCAGCGCCCTCCGGGAACGGTCCCATCGCGAAGGCGAGCTCGCCGTCGAACCACGGCTTGATGTCGGCGGCTATAGGTCTGCTTGCCGTCCGTGCTTTCGGAGAGCAGCCGATCGAGCACCTCGTCGAGCTTGGTCTCGAGCGCGGCTTGATCGGCGAAGCCCGGGAACTTGCTGAGGAACTCGCCGACTTCCTGGCGCTGGTCGCCCGGCAGGTCGAGGCGCAGCTCGCCGTAGGCCAGGCTGTCAGTCGGGACGTATCCGGCGACCGTGGACGTGGGTGAGGAGCCGGTCAGCGACAGCGTCGCGATCGCGGTCACGCCGACGATCAGGGCCACGATCCCGGCCGCCGCCAGCCAACGGACGCGACTGCGGCGCGGCTTGGCGCTCGCGGGGGTGCCGGGGGGCGTCAGCGGCGTCGTTGCGATCGGCGGAGCCGGTACCTCGGTCGAGGTCGTTTCGGTGTTCGGGTCGTAAGCGGGTCGTTCGTAGTCGGTCATCGCGTGGTCTCCCCGGCGCCTAGCGCCGATTCCCCATGAGGCCGCCGAGCGCGCCGCGCTTGCCACCCCCGGAAAGCTGCTTCATGAGCTTCTGCATCTCGCTGAACTGCTTGACGAGCTTGTTGACTTCTGGAAGGGCCGTGCCCGCACCGGCCGCGATGCGGCGTCGGCGGGAGGCGTTGAGCACGGTGGGGTCGCGGCGCTCGGCCGGGGTCATCGCCCGGATGATCGCCTCGGTCCGCTTGAGGTCGCCGCGGTCCACCGCGGCCTGGGCCTCGCCGGCCATGTTGCCCATGCCCGGGATCATGCCCATGATCTGGCCGATCGGCCCCATCTTCTGGACCGCCTGGAGCTGCTCGAGCATGTCCTCGAGCGTGAAGCTCGACTTGCGGATCTTCTCCTCGAGCTTCTCGGCCTGGTTGACGTCGAAGGTTTCCTGGGCTCGTTCGACCAGGGTCAGGATGTCGCCCATCCCGAGGATCCGGCCCGCAAGCCGGTCCGGATGGAAGACTTCGAGCGCGTCGGTCTTCTCGCCGGTGCCCAGGAACTTGACCGGGATCCCGGTCACGGCCGAGATGCTGAGCGCGGCGCCACCGCGGGCATCGCCATCGATCTTGGTCAGGATGAGCCCGGTCACGGGCACCGCCGCGACGAAGGCCTGCGCGACGCCGACGGCCTCCTGGCCGGTCATGGCGTCGACGACGAGGAGCGTCTCGATCGGCTTCACGGCCGCGTTCACGGCCGCGATCTCCTGCATGAGGGTCTCGTCGATGCTGAGCCGCCCGGCGGTGTCGAGGATCACGACATCGCGAACCTGGCGCTTGGCGGCCTCGACGCCCTGACGGGCGATGTCGGGGACGCTGGTGCCGATCGGGGCACGGTAGACCGGGATGTCGAGCTGCTTGCCGAGCGTCTCGAGCTGATCGGCAGCCGCAGGGCGGTACGGGTCCGCAGCCACGAGCAGCGGCCGGCGGCCCTGTTTGACGATGTGGCGGGCGAGCTTGGCCGTGCTCGTGGTCTTGCCCGAGCCCTGGAGGCCGACCATCGCGACGACCGCGGGGTTGCCGGACAGGTGGAAGACGCGGTCGCCTGCGCCGAGGAGGTCGACGAGCTCGTCGTGGACGATCTTGACGACCTGCTGACCGGCGGTGAGGCTGTCGAGGACGTCGCCGCCGATGGCCTTCTCGCGGACGCGCGCCACGAAGTCCTTGACGACCTTGAAGTTGACGTCGGCTTCGAGCAGGGCGAGCCGGACCTCGCGCATGGCCGTTTCCACGTCGGCCTCGCTGATCCGGCCGCGGCCGGTCAGGTTGCCGAGCGTCGCTCGCAGTCGCTCGCTGAGGGTGTCGAACACGGTCCGATCAGGGCTCCCAGGTGTTGGTGAGGGCCGGGCGAGTCGTGGCGGGTGCCGTGACCGGTCCGGTGGTGCGCGAGTTCTGACGCACCGAGCGTGCGGAGTGTAGCGCAGGGTCCGCTGGAACGCGCCGGACGACGGACGTCGATGTAGGCTCCGCGTTCGTGCGCAATCCCTTCTCGTCCCCACTCTGGAGCAACAACGCCTTCGTCCGGGTGTGGACGGCTGCGAGCATCTCGATCTTCGGCTCGCTCATCACGCGCATCGCGCTGCCACTCGTCGCGATCCTGACCCTGGATGCCGGACCGATCGAGGTCGCCGTCCTGCGCGGCATGGATCTTGCCGTGGCGCTCATCGTCGGGCTCGTCGCCGGTGCCTGGGTGGATCGCCTGCGCCGGCGGCCGGTCCTGATCTGGGCGGACCTGGGCCGAGCGGCGCTGCTGCTGGTGATCCCCGTCTCGTTCATGCTCGGGACGCTGGCGCTGTGGCAGCTCCTCGTCGTCGCCGCGCTCACCGCCGTGCTGACGACGTTCTTCGACGCCGCGGACAACGCGTACCTGCCGACGATCGTCGAGCGGGAGCGCCTGCTCGAGGCGAACAGCGCGCTCGCGGCGAGCGGTTCCGTGGCCGAGTTCGCGGGCTTCGGCATCAGCGGCATCCTCGTCCAGCTCCTCACCGGGCCGATCACCATCGTCATCAACGCGGTCACGTACCTGGTCTCGGCGGTGCTGCTCTTGACCGTTCGGCACGTGGAGGCGCCGCCGCCGCCTCGCGAGGATCGCGAGCCCGTGCTCGACGAGATCCGCCAGGGACTCCGGCTGGTCCGCCACAACCCGGTGCTTCGGGCATTCGCGGGCGCCCAGATGCTCATGTCGATGCTGTGGGGAATCTTCGGGGCGACCTGGTTCCTGTTCGCGATCGACGAGCTCGGCGTCGGCCCGGCGCTCGTGGGCATCGTCGCCGGGGTCGGCGGCGCGTCGTCGTTCATCGGGGCCATCGTGGCGACGCGGTCGACACGTCGCTGGGGGATCGGGCCGGTGGCGATCGCCGCGATGCTGCTGGCCGCGCTGGGCAACCTGTTCATCCCGCTCGCGCCTGCCGGCCTGCCGCTTGTCGCCGTCGCGTGCCTGGTCGCCCAGCAGCTCATCGCCGACTCCGCGATCACGGTCTACGACGTGACGGAGACGTCCGTGCGCCAGGCACTCGTCGCGGACCGGGAGCTCGGCCGCGTCGCGTCGACCTTCCAGGTCCTGTCGGCGGGAGCCCAGCTCGTGGCGACCATCGGCGCCGGCCTGCTGGCCGAGGTCATCGGGCTGCGGGCGACCTCGTTGCTCGCCCCCTTGGGCGGGCTTTTGGCCGGGGCGATCCTGTACTGGTCGCCGGTCCGCAATCTGATCGAGCTGCCCGTGACCGACCATCGATCGGCGGCCCAGATGGCCCTCGACGCGGAACGAGATCAGCCGGTCGGTGCCTGACCGGGCACGTTGGGCCCGGCTGGTGCAGGAGCGCGGCCGGTCCCCCAGACTGGGGGCGAACGGATGGATCGGCAGACGCGGCTCGTGCTCTGCAGCTGCTCGCCAGGGCACGCCCGACTGCGATGAGGTAGTTCGATGACGAAGGGGAAGTGAGCGCCGAGCGGCAGCGGCAGGATGAGGCGCGCGAACGCGGCGTCCCGTGGGCGAGATGGGGCCCGTACCTCTCGGAACGACAGTGGGGCACCGTCCGCGAGGACTACAGCGACAGCGGCGACGCGTGGAGCTACCTGCCGCACGATCACGCGCGCTCGCGCGCCTACCGCTGGGGCGAGGACGGCCTGGCCGGCATCTCCGACGATCAGCAGCGGCTGTGCTTCGCGCTCGCGCTCTGGAACGGCCAGGACCCGATCCTCAAGGAGCGTCTGTTCGGCCTGACGAACAGCGAGGGCAACCACGGCGAGGACGTCAAGGAGTACTACTTCTACCTCGACTCGACGCCCACGCACTCGTACATGAAGTACCTCTACAAGTACCCGCAGGCGGCCTACCCGTACGGCGACCTCCTCGAGACGAACCGCGACCGTGGCCGTGGCGACGCGGAGTACGAGCTGCTCGATACCGGTGTGTTCGACGACGACCGCTATTTCGACGTCCTGGTCGAGTACGCGAAGGCGACTCCCGACGACCTCCTCGTCGAGATCACCGTCACGAACCGCGGGCCCGAGGCCGCGACCCTCGACGTCCTGCCGACCATCTGGTTCCGGAACACCTGGTCGTGGGGCGGCGACGCGCCGCGGCCGCTGCTGCGCGACGCGAGCACGCCTTCGAGCACGGTCATCGCGGCGTCGCACCCGGACCTGGGCGACCGATACCTCGCCTGCGCGGACTCGCCCTCGCTGCTCTTCACGGAGAACGAGACCAACACCGACCGACTGTTCGGGACTCCCTCGCCGACCCCGTACGTCAAGGACGGCATCGACCGGTTCATCGTCCAGGGCGAACCCGGCGCGGTGAACCCGGAGCGGAGCGGGACGAAGGCCGCGGCCCACTACGCGCTGACGGTTCCGGCGGGTGGATCGCAGACCGTTCGCCTGCGCCTGTCGGAGACGGCGCCCGACGTCCCGTGGCCCGGCCTCGGCCGGCACGGACCCCCGTCGGCACTCGGACCGACTTCGATACGCTCTTCGACCTTCGTCGCCAGGAGGCCGACGCGTTCTACGCGGAGGTCATCCCGGCGTCCCTGGACGCCGATTCGGCGCTCGTGATGCGGCAGGCCCTGGCCGGGATGCTGTGGTCCAAGCAGTACTACCACTACGACGTGGATCGGTGGCTCAAGGAGCACGGCGTCGAACCCTTCGGCGAGGCGTCGCTCGGGTCCACGCGCAACGACCGCTGGGACCACATGGCCAACGCGGACGTGATCTCGATGCCCGACAAGTGGGAGTACCCGTGGTACGCGGCCTGGGACCTGGCCTTTCACGTCGTGGCGTTGACCCTCGTCGACGAGGACTTCGGGAAGGCCCAGCTCGAGCTCATGCTCCAGGGTCGATACCTGCACCCCAGCGGTCAACTGCCCGCCTACGAGTGGAACTTCGGCGACGTCAACCCGCCGGTCCACGCCTGGGCGACGATCTTCACGTACCGGCTCGAGAAGGCGCACCGCGGCCACGGTGATGTCGACTGGCTGGAGCGCGTCTTCCACAAGCTCCTCCTGAACTTCACCTGGTGGGTGAATCGGAAGGACCGCAGCGGCAGCAACCTGTTCGAAGGCGGATTCCTCGGGCTCGACAACATCGGGGTCTTCGATCGGAGTGCGCCGCTGCCGACGGGGGGCTACCTCGAGCAGGCGGACGGGACCGCCTGGATGGCGCTGTACTGCCAGACGATGCTCGAGATCTCGGTCGAGCTCGCGCTCGAGCGACCCGCGTACGCGGATATGGCCGAGAAGTTCATCGAGCACTTCCTGTGGATCGCCACCTCGATGATGCACGCCGGCGCCGACACCGGAATGTGGGACGAGGAAGACGGCTTCTTCTACGACGTGCTCCGACGTCCGGATGGCACCGCCGAGCGCCTCAAGGTCCGCTCGATGGTCGGATTGCTACCGCTCTGTGCGGCCACCACGTTCGATGGCCGGCTGCTCGATCGGTACCCGGAGCTCGCGGGTCGGGCGCGCGACTTCCTCGACGGCCGGCCCGAAGTGCGCGCGTTCATCCACGACCCGATCCAGCAAGGTCATGGGGGCCGGCGACTCGCATCGATCCTCGATGAGCGAAAGCTCCGCCGGGTCCTCGCCACGATGCTCGACGAGGACGAGTTCCTGAGCCCGCACGGCATCCGTGCCTTGTCGAAGCACCACGCCGAGCATCCCTACGTGTTCGATGTCGGCGACCAGGAATTCCGCGTCGCCTATCTCCCCGCCGAGTCCGATAGCGGCATGTTCGGGGGCAATTCGAACTGGCGCGGACCGATCTGGATGCCGGTCAACGCGCTCATCATCCGGGCGCTGCTCCAGTACCACAGCTACTTCGGGGACGAGTTCCAGATCGAATGCCCCACGGGCTCCGGCAACCTGATGAACCTGTACGAGGTCGCCGCGGAGCTCAGTCGCCGACTGAGCAGCATCTTCCTGCGCGACGAGGATGGTCGGCGACCCGTCTTCGGCGACTCGCGCACGTTCCAGGACGACCCGAACTGGCGGGACCTCATCCTGTTCTACGAGTACTTCCACGGCGATGACGGCAGCGGTCTCGGGGCCAGCCATCAGACCGGGTGGACCGGCGTCGTCGCCCGGGCGATGCACCTGTTCGCGACGACGACCTCCGACGATGTCCTGGGGTCGAAACCCGTCGCGTAGCCAGCGGGATCCCGATCGAGGGTCAGGCGAATAGCGCGTCCACGAAGGCGTCCGGGTCGAACGGGAGCAGGTCACCGACCCCCTCCCCCACCCCGACGAAGCGAACCGGGACGCCGAGCGAGTGCTCGATGGCGAAGACGATGCCGCCCTTGGCCGTCGAATCGAGCTTGGTCAGGACGATCCCGGTCAGCCCGACGGCCTCATGGAAGGCGTTGGCCTGGGCGAGGCCGTTCTGGCCGGTGGTCGCATCGAGCACGAACAGGGTTTCGGGCGCCGCGCCGGGCAGGCGCTTGTCGATGATGCGACGCACCTTCGTGAGCTCGTCCATGAGGTTCGACTTCGTGTGCAGCCGACCGGCCGTGTCGGCGATGACGAGATCCGCGCCCCTGGCGACGGCCGCATCGAGCGCGTCGTACACGACCGCGCCGGGGTCGGCGCCGGGTGCGTGGGCGATCATCGGCACCTCGGCACGGTCGGCCCAGATCCGGAGCTGATCGATGGCGGCCGCGCGAAACGTGTCGGCTGCGGCCAGGATGACGCTCCGCCCTCCGGCGGCGTAGCGGGCGGCGAGCTTGCCGATCGTCGTCGTCTTGCCGGTGCCGTTGACGCCGACGACGAGCACGACCGCGGGCCCGCCCTCGACCGCGGAGCGGGGCTGCCAGTCGACGTCGCGATCGACCAGGAGGGCCGCCAGCTCGGCGCGGATCGCCGCCTCCGGCCCGCCTGGCTCGCGCCGCTTCCGGGCGCGCTCGACGAGATCGATCGACAGCGCGGCACCGACGTCGCCGGCGATGAGCGTCTCCTCGACCTCGTCCCATTGCGGGCCATCGGCGTTCCCGAGGTAGCCACGGAGCTGGGTCACTAGCCCTGTGCGGGTCTTCTCGAGGCCGGTCTCGAGCGAACCCTCCGGGACGACGGCGAGGAACGCGGTCGGGTCGAAGGGCGCGTACGCCGGCGTCGGAGCCGGCTCGGCGGGCGTGGCGATCGGCGGCTCGAGTGCCGCTCCGCCAAGCGCGTCGGCCGTCAGATCCTTCGATTTCGAAGCTTTCGGGTGGGAGCGGGGCGGGCGGCGACGGCGCGGGCGCCTCCGGTGCAGGCGGCTCCGAGGCGGGTGGATCCGGAGCGGCTGGTTCGGTCGTGACCTCTGGTTCTGCCTCCCGCCGGCGACGCCAGAAGGCCATCAGCCCGCCACGCTGAGCTCGTGGCCGCGCTCGGCCGCGAGGGCCTGCGCCTCCTCGAGCCGCAGGCTGATCACCCGCGACACGGAGTCGTCCCCGACGGTCACCCCGTAGAGCGCGTCGGCGGCCTCGATCGTGCCGCGGTTGTGGGTGATCACGATGAACTGGGTCTGGTGCGCGAGGCTCCGGAGCGCGTCGGCGAACCGGTCGATGTTCGCCTCGTCCAGCGCCGCATCGACCTCGTCGAGCACGCAGAACGGCACCGGTCGGACCTCGAGCATCGCGAACAGCAGGGCGACCGCGGTGAGGGCGCGCTCCCCGCCCGACAGCATCGCCAGCGCCTGGGCCTTCTTGCCGGGCGGGCGCGCCACGATCTCGACGCCGGTCGATCCCAGGTCGGTCGGGTCCGTCAGCGAGAGGCGCGCGAAGCCGCCGCCGAAGAGCTGCTCGAAGCGTCGCTCGAACGCGGTCTCCAGTGCCTGGAACGTCGTCCGGAACTGGTCGGCGATCATCGTGTCGAGCTCGGCGATGAGCTCGCGGGTCTTGCCGATCGCCGACTGCAGGTCCGAATCCTGTGCCTCGAGGGTCTCGAGCCGCGTCTTGAGCTCCGCGTACTCATCGACGGCGTACGGATTGGCCGCCCCGAGCTCGTGGTAGCGACGGCGCAGCTGTGCGAGCCGCCCGGGCGACGGCGGCGCGACCGTCGGCGGCTCGTCGGCCCAGCGCCCCGCGACCGCGGCCAGGGCGCGCTCGAGCGCCGCCGTGTCCTCGGCGAACCCGTCGCCGTCCGCGCCCTCGTCCGATGCGTCGGCATCGTCGGGCGCGGCCCGGACGTCCTCGCTCCCCGTGCCGGCATCCGAGCTGACTGCCGTGCTCTTCACACCGAGACTCGCGAGCCCGAGCGCGCCCATCCCGGCGAGCTCCACGAGCACGCTTTCGCGCAGCGAGTCGAGCCCGAGCCGGGCCTCGAGCTCGGCGTGGTCCGCCGCTCGAAGGCGATCGTCCGCCGAGCGGAGATGCTCGCGGGCGCCCGACGCCGCCCGCTCCGCCTCGGACAAGCGGGTCCGATCGGCGTCGTCGGCGGCGCGGAGCACGGTCAGGGCCTCGCGAGCGCTCGATTCGACCGCCGTGGCGGTGGCGACGTCGCCGCGAAGGGCGTCGCGCTCCGCGGTCAGCCGGGCTTCGTGCTCCGCGAGCGCGGCGATCTCGCGCTCTGCTCGAGCGATCCGCTCCTCGGTCATGGTCGCGGCCGCCTCGGCGCGGGCCCGACGATGCTCCGCCTCGAGACGCGCCGCGTCCTGGGTCGTGAGGCGCACCGCCAGCCGGTCGCGACGCTCGCGGAGATCGGCGGATCGGGTCTCCCAGGCGGCGAGACCTGCGCTGGGCGTCGTCCGTTGCCGGCCCGCCTCGACCTCCGTCAGGCGTCGCCGGGGGCGCGGTCGCTGTCATGCCCTCGACCGCCTCGCGGAGACGCGCGAGCTCGCCGTCCAGGCGCGTGCGCTGCGCCTCGTGCCAGGCGACTTCCCGGGCGATCGCCTCGGATTCACGGGCCACGGCCCGTTCCGCCTCTTCGGCTCGGCGGCGGTCCGCGGTCAGGCTCGCTTCGTGGGCGCGAGCGGCATCCAGCGAGCTGCGGGCCTGCGTCGCCGCCGCGACGCTGGTCGTGACCGCGCGCTGCAGCTCGGCGAGCTCCACCTCGGCGCGTTCCAGGTCGGCGTTCAGGCGAGCGTGTTCTGCCCGCCGTTCCAGCACGGAATCCGCGGCCCCGAGCGTGACGCCGGTGTCATCGACGACGGCCGAACCGTCTCGGGCGACCGCCACCCAGCCCGCCGGCAACGATGCCTGGATGGCGAGGCATGCGGCGAGATCGGGCATCCAGACGGCCCGCGCGAGCAGGCGCCGCACGCCACCGGTCGCATCCCGCCGGACCGCTTCGATCAACCGACCACCGCCGGCCTCGGCGACGGCGTCCAGGCAGCGGCGGGTCGCCGCGTCCGTGATCGGCACCTCGCCCGACAGCCGTTCCTCGACCAGCAAGCGACCGCGCTCGGCGGCGAGGTCCGTGACCTTGTCCGTCGCGACGAGGTAGGCCCGCGCCCGGTCGGCCAGGACGGCCTCCACGGCCGCGCGCAGACCCGGATCCACGGCGAGATCCTCATCCAGCCGGCGGCCGCCGGCCTTGCGTGCCGCCCGCGCGATCGGGCGACGCTCCTCCTCCGCCAGATGATCCGCCAGGGCTTCCGCTCGACCGCGCAGCCCCGCGACCGCCGCGGAGGCCGTGGCCGCCCGATCGGCCGTCGCGGCGCGTTCCGCCTCGGCCGTCTCGAGCGCCGTCCGCGCGGCTTCGCGCGTCGCCAGGGCCGTCGACTCTGCGGTCAGCGCTTGTTCCAGCGATGCCCTCGCCGTCTCGTGCCGCTCCGTGACCTCCGCGCGGCGGGCCTCCACGTCCGCCGCGGCCGCCGTCTCTTCGGCCGCCCGACGTTCGGCCTCCGCCAGCCGCCGCCGAGCGGTCTCGGACTCGGCCTGCCGTGCCCCTTCCGCCCGACGCAGGGCGGCGAGCTGCTCCCCTTGTGCCTGCGACGCGGTGCGGAGCGTGGCCAGTTCGGCCAGCGCCTCGGCCAACTCTCGATCGGCCTCGGTGACGGCCGCTTCGAGGTCGAGATCACGGGCCGGCACCGGCGTCGCCATCGCCCGGCGCTGGACGGCGGCTTCCGCCTCGGCGGCGGAACGCTCGTCCGAGAGCCGGGCGCGGTCCCGTTCGATCGCCTCGAGATCCGCGGCCAGTCGCCCGTCTCGTAGCTGCAACCCGGTCAACGTCGCCTGCGCCACCTCGTGGGCCTCGCGGCGCTCGCGCTCCACGGCCGTCCGGGCCGACAGTTCCGCGGCGAGCGCGGCGGCACCGGCCTCGGCGGCATCAAGGTCCGCCATGGCGCGATCGGCCTCGGCCTGCGCCCGTTCGTGTCGCCCGCCCGCCTGCGTGAGCCGAGTCGCAGCTTCATGCCATCGCGCGTGGGTCGCCGCCAGGAGCGCCGTCGCGAGCTCGTCCCCGATGCTCGATCGGGTCGCCTGCTGGTCGGCCTGTGCCGCCAGTCGTCGCGCCTGCGGGCGGAGCTCGGCCAGGATGTCCTCCACGCGCGCGAGGTTCGCCTCCGACTCGATCAGCTGCTCCTCGGCCTTCCGCCGCCGGCGCTCGTGCCGTCGGACGCCGGCCACCTCCTCGAACAGCGGACGCCGTTCCTCGGGCCGCAACGCCAGGGCCTGGTCGACCATGCCCTGGCCGATGAACAGGAACGCGTTGTCGGCCAGGTGCGCGCCATCGAGGAGGTCGACGAGGTCGCGCAGGCGGATGCGCTGCTTGTTGAGGAGGTATTCGTTCTCGCCGCTGCGGAAGAGCCGGCGACCGAGCTCGAGGACCTGGAAATCGACCGGCAGGAGCCCATCGCTGTTGTCGAGGACCAGCGTGACGTCCGCCATGCCCTGGGCGGAGCGCTTCTCCGACCCGGCCCAGATGACGTCCTCGGCCTTGCGCGATCGCAGGGCGCGGCCTTGCTCCCCGAGTGCCCAGCGGAGTGCGTCGGCGAGATTGCTCTTGCCTGACCCATTCGGCCCGACGACCGCGCTGATCCCGCCACCGAACTCGACGTTGGTCCGCTCCGCGAACGACTTGAACCCCTGGAGACGGAGCGCGAGCAGGCGCGGTCCGGCAGGGCCGGGCCATGACGCCGCGCGTCGGCGGGGCGCTGGCCGCCGGTCGCGTCTCGACGCCGTCCGTCACGCCTTCACCGGCTCGTCGCGCGCGCGATCGAGCTCGCGTTGCGTACGGATGTGCTCGATCGCCTCGGCGGCGGCCGCGGTCTCCGCGATCCGCCGGGACGCCCCTTCGCCGACGCCGAGCAGCTCGCCGTCCACCCAGACCTGGATCCGGAAGGACTTTTCGTGGTCAGGCCCCGTCGCGCCGAGGAGCCGGTACTCCGGTCGCGCGCCGCTGCGCCGTTGCGTGTATTCCTGCAACCGGCTCTTCGGGCTCTTGAGGCTCGTGATCGGTGCCTCCAGCTCCAGCTCGGGCGAGGCCAGGTCGATCAGCCAGTCCCGCACGAGGTCATATCCGAGGTCCAGGTACAGCGCCCCGATCAGGGCTTCGAACGAGGAGGCGAGCAGTGACGGTCGGCGCCGGGCGCTGCGCTGGGACTCTCCCTCGCCGAGCATGACGTCCGCACCGAGACCGATGCGACCCGCGAGTCGCGAGAGGCCGGTCGTGGAAACGATGGCCGCCCGCCGCGCGGACAGCGCGCCCTCGTCGTCGTCGGGATGGCGGGTGTAGAGCGCCTCGGAGATCGTGAGGTTCACCACGACGTCGCCGAGGAACTCGAGGCGTTCGTTGTGACCGCGGGCCGCATCCGGGTGTTCGTGCAGCCAACTCGAATGGACGAGGGCCTGTTCCAGCAGGTCGAGGTCCCTGACGGGGAGACCCAGTCGATCCGCGAGCCCCCGTCCCGGTCGCACCTCCGGCGTGGCCGAAGCCGGGCTAGGTGGACTTCTCGTCGATGTAGTCGACGGCGTCCTGGACGGTCCGGATCTTCTCGGCGTCCTCGTCCGAGATCTCGGTCCCGAACTCTTCTTCCAGGCTCATGATGAGCTCGACCAGGTCGAGCGAGTCCGCGTTGAGGTCGTCGACGAACGACGCCTCCGGCTTGACCTCATCCTCGTCGGCGCCGAGCTGCTCGACGACGATCTTCTTGAGCCGGTCGTACGTTGTGGCCACTGACTCCCTCCTCGGAGCTGGGTGCTGGGGAGATGGTCCCGAGAACGCCATTCATCAGGCGCCGCATCGGCTCTCCGCTGTAGGTGCGTGCCAGCTCGACCCACTCGGCGATGGCCACCCGGGCCGGCGTGGCGGAGTGTAGCACCTCACCGAGGGCCGTTCGGAGCAGCGCGCGGTCCATCTTGGCGAGACCGGTGACCGGGTACTGCGGCGCGACGCGCCCGATCTGGGCGTCGATCTCGTCCCGGTGGGCGACGACGGCTTCGACCAGCTCGCGCGCCAGGGCCGCGGCGGTCTCGTCACGCTCGGACTCCGCGAGGTGGCGCTCGAGGATGGCGTCGGCCGTGCGCTGGCCGAAGTCGGCTTCGAAGATGGCGGCCAGCGCGAGTCGACGTCCCGTCCGTCGTCCGCGCTGGCGATCAGCCTCCGACACCATCGACGACGACGGTCACGGCGCCGAGGTCCAGTCCGAGCAACCGCTCGACGGTCGCGGCGACCGCGGACCGGACCTGCGCGGTCAAGGGTCCGAGGGCCTGACCGGGCCGCGCGACGATCCGCAGCCGGACGACGACCCGGTCGTCGCGGACGCGCACGCGGACCGGCGGACCGGCGAGCCATCTCCGCCACAACGGTCCGCCGTGGCCGACCCGCGCGACACCCGGGACCTCGAAGGCGGCGAGCCGGACGAGCTCCGCGATGACGCCCTGTCCCACGGTCAGTTCCGGTCCGCTCACATGGGCACCTCTTCGGTCGGCTGCGGATCGCTTGCGACCCCTGTCGGCGCCGCTGGCGCCGCCGTCGGCCGCTGCGAAGGAGCGGGTCGCTCGATCGGCGGCCAGCGATTCGGCGATGAGCTCGGGGACACGCGTCCGCGCCATCGTCGCCGTCACCTCGCAGGCATAGCCGATCATCCGTCGCTTTGCCCGGCCATGGGTGATGACGGCTGTGCCCTTCACGCCGAGCAGCGGCGAGCCGCCGACCTTTTCGTAGTCGAAGACCGAACGGATCCGGGCGATGCTCGGACGCATGAGCGTGTACGCCAACCGGCCACGCCACGACCCCGCGAACTCGGCCCGCCACAGGTCGAAGATGAAGCCCGACAGACCCTCGAAGAACTTCATGACCACGTTGCCGAGGACGGCGTCGCAGACGACGACATCCGCCGGGTGTTTCGCGAGGTCGCTGCCCTCGACGTTGCCCACGAAATGCAGCCCAGACGCATCGAGCAGCTCCGTAGCCGCCTGGATGCGAGCGTCGCCCTTGCCCTTCTCCTCGCCGATCGACAGCAGCGCGACGCGGGGCCTGGCCACGCCAAGCACCCGTTCCGCGAAGATCGCGCCCATCTGGGCGAACTGGACAAGATTCTCGGGCGTGGAGTCGGGGTTGGCGCCGATGTCGAGCAGGACCATGGGCCCCGAGTCGGTGATCATCTGGACCGCGAGGGCCGGGCGGTCGACGCCCGGCAGGCGGCCCAGGCGCAGGATCGCGGCGGCCATCCCAGCCCCGGTGTGACCGGCCGTCAAGACCGCGTCGGCTTCCCCCCGCCGGACCAGGTCCGTCGCCACGAGGATCGTCGAGTCCTTCTTCTCGCGCAGCGCCATCGCGGGGTGCTCGTCCATCCCGATGACCTGGCTCGCGTGCACGATCCGTACGTTCGCGGGGAGGTCGCCGGCGATGCCGCGGACGACGGCCTCGTCCCCGACCAGGATGAGGGTGTCGCGCGGGTGGCTCCGGGCGAAGTCGCAGGGCGCCGGGCACGACCTCGGCCGGGCCGTGGTCACCGCCCATGGCGTCGACGGCGACGCGAACGGCGTCGCTGGTCACCTCGGTCGGAGCTCGCCGAGGCTCGGTCACCGCGTCAGCGGGGGGCGTCGTCGGTGGGGCCGCCGGCCGGCTTGGGCGGGACCGCAAGGCGACCCTGGTAGTAGCCGCAGTTGGGACAGACGCGGTGGGGCAGCTTCATCTCGTGGCAGTGCGGACACTCCTCGAGCTTGGGCAGGTCGATGGCGAGGTGCGAGCGGCGCTCGCCCTGGCGGGCGTGCGAGACGCGTCGCTTGGGTACACCCATGGGGTCGTGGGCTCCTTGTGTCGTATGTCGTGGCGCGGCGCGCGAAGTCAGGCGCGCGGGGATGGATGGCGCCGGGCCGCACCGAGCGCGGAGTCTACCGCGAAACCGCCCGGCTCGTCAGTCCTTGCCTTCGGGCCGGAACCCGCGCAGCGCCTCGAGCCGCGGGTCGATGTCGTCGGTCGGGTGGTCGTGCGTCCCCTCATCGAGCGGCAGGCCGCAGGTCGGGCACAGGCCCGGGCAGTCCGGGCGATCGAGCGGGGCGATCGGCTCGGCCAGCGAGATCGCATCGCGCACCGAGGGCGCAAGGTCGAGCTCGTGGTGGTCGTTCAGCCGGAGGAGATCGGGCTCATCGTCGGCGGCCACGGGCTTGCCCGTCGCGATATCGAGCGAGGGCAGGAACTCGTCCTCGATCGCCAGGTCCAGGGGCACGGTCGTCGGCCGGAGGCAGCGCACGCACTCCATCGCGAGCGCCGTGCGGAGGTTCGCCCGCGCGAGGATGCCGCGGTTCGTGTGCGTCAGCCGGACGTGGCCGGCGATGGGCTCGGCAAGCGTGAGCTCGTCCGGCAGGTCGACGCGGGCATCCGCGACGTCGTAGTGGCGATCGGCACCGACCGTATCGCTGAGGAGCCCGGCGACGTTCCAGAGGAACGGCTCGTCGTCGGCCGGCACGCTCATCGGCCCGGCGTCACGACCGGGCGGGCTCGACGGCGTCCTCCGCCTCGTCGTCCCAGTCGCCGTCCTTGAAATCGCCCGTCTCTCCGTCTTCCGCAGGCGCCGCCATCAGGGTCGCCCGGCGGTCGTCGAGCATCGCGATGCCCTTCTGGATGCTCTGGAGGGTCTTCGTGACGTCGCCCTCGAGCCCTTCGAGGACGCTCACCGCGTACTCGTCGGCGCCGCCCCGGATCCGCTCGCCGTCCTCATGCGCCTCGGCGATCATGCGACGACTCTCGGCCTCGGCGGCCTGGGTCAGGCCACGCTCGTCGATCAGGAACGCGGCCTGCTCCTGGGCTCGGGCAACGATCCGCTCCGCTTCTTCCTGGGCCTTCTCGATGATCCGCTCGCCCTCGGAGTTGATGCGCTTGGCGGCGCGGACTTCCTCGGGGACGGCCACTCGGAGCTCATCGATGAGCCCCAGCGCGGCGTTCTGGTCGACCACGACGTTGGTGGTCAGCGGCAGTTTCTTGCCGTTCGCGATCAGCGACTCGAGGCGCTCGACGAGGAAGATGATGTCGATGGCTGGTGCCCTCCTGCCTGGGCTGTCGATCGTGCGCCGGTCCGGGCGATTATGGCACGGGCCGGTGGGTCAGCGACGGGGGCGCCGCCGACGGTCAGCGGGGACCGAGGGCGGTCGCCAGGGCCGCGGCCGCCGGCTTCGGGAGCATCGCGCTGACGTCGCCCCCGAAGCTCGCGATCTCCTTGACGAGGCTCGAGCTGACGTAGCCGTTCGCGATCGAGGTCATGAAGAAGACCGTGTCGATCTCGGGCGCGAGCACCCGGTTGTTGTGGGCCAGCTGCATCTCGGTCTCGAAGTCGCTGATCGCGCGCAGGCCACGCACGATGGCGGTCGCATCGTGCGCGTGGCAGAAGTCGACGGTCAGGCCATCGAAGCTCGCGACCTCGATCCGATCGGCGGGCGCGCCGTCCTCGGCGATCGATTCGCGGATGACGCGCATCCGTTCCTCGACCGGCAGGAGCGGCGTCTTGCGCGGGTTCGCCAGCACCGCAACGATGACGCGATCGAAGACGTTGGCGGCGCGCCCGATGATGTCGAGGTGGCCGTTCGTGATCGGGTCGAACGAGCCCGGGTAGACCGCGACGCTCATGCGTCCTCCGTGATGTCGCCGACGGGGCGATAGAACGTGAGCGTCGTCTCACCGAAGCGGCGCTCGCGCTCCGATGCTAGCAGCCCGACGCGGGCCGGCGGGGCGTCTCGCCAGAAGTGTTTCGCGACGACACGGGCGTTCGGGGTGAGCAATGTCCCGAGGGCCTCGAGGGCGGCGCTGAGCGCCGCGGTCTCCTCGTACGGTGGGTCGAGGAGGGCCAGATCGCGCGCGGGTTCCGTGGCGCGAGCCGGGTCGCGTAGCCAGGCGAGGACCTCGCCGCGGGTGACCGTCGCGCGCTCGGCCAGGCCGGTTCGCTGCAGGTTGGCCTTGATCGTTCGGATCGCGCCAGCGTCCCGCTCGACGAACGTGGCGTGGGCCGCGCCCCTCGAAAGCGCCTCGATCCCGGCGGCTCCGCTGCCGGCGAACAGGTCCAGGAACGTGGCTCCCCGCAGGTCCGGTTCCAGGATGGCGAACAGCGTCTGCTTGACCCGATCGGCCAGGGGTCGGGTCCCCTCCCCCGGGGCTTCCAGGCGGACGGAGCGGGCCGTCCCGGCGATCACCCGGCCGGCGTCAGGCACGGTCGGGGTTCTCGCAACCCGCCGTCACGTGCCGCTCGCCGGTTCCGCGGCCACGAGGTGCCGGAGCCAGCCGCGTTCCAGCTCCGCGGCGAGGGCGGGTCGAGGCGGCTCCATCCGTCCATCGGCGTCGAGCACGGACTCCGCGTGGGCCCGCGCCCGTACCGCGAGGTCGCGGTGGGCCGCTTCCTGGAGCGACGCCACACGTAGCCTCGGGAAGCCGCTCTGGGCGAGGCCCAGGACGTTGCCCTCCTTGCGCAATTCGAAGTCCTTCTCGGCCAGGGCGAACCCGTCATGCGTCTCCGCGACGGCCTTGAGTCGAGCCTGAGCCACCTCGTCGGCGGACTCCGAAACGAGGACGCAGAACGACTCCACGGAACCGCGCCCGACGCGGCCACGCAGCTGATGCAGCTGGGCCAGCCCGAACCGGTCGGCGCCCTGGATGACCATCATCGTCGCGGCCGGCACATCGACGCCGACCTCCACGACCGTCGTCCCGACCAGCACATCCAGCTCCCCGTCCCGGAACCGGGTCATCTCGGCGTCACGCTCGGCGGGCTTCATCCGGCCGTGGACCATGCCCACGCGGAGCGGGTCGAGCAGCGCGCTCAGCCGGACCGCCTCGGACTCGGCGGCGACCGCGCCCTCGGCTTCGTCGGCGCCTTCTTCGATGAGCGGGACCACGACGAACGTCGAGTGCCCGAGCGCCGCCTCCTCGCGCACCTTGCGCCAGGTTCCCTCGAGCTCGGCCGGGCGTCGGATGCCGGTCCGGATCTGCACGCGGCCAGCCGGCGGCGTGCGCAGGTCGGAGACGTCGAGGTCGGCGTACAGGACCTGCCCCAGCGTTCGCGGGATCGGCGTCGCGGTCATCAGCAGGACATGCGGCGATCGGCCGCCGGCCTTGGCCTCCAGCTGGCCGCGCTGATCGACCCCGAAGCGATGCTGCTCGTCGATGATCACGAGGCCGAGATCGGCGAACGTGACCGCCTCCTGGATGAGCGCGTGGGTGCCCACGACCACGAGCGCCTGGCCCGAGGCGATCGCTTCCTGCGCCTTGGCCTTCACGTCCGTCTTGAGCGAGCCGGTCAGCAGCGTCACGCCGATCCCGACGCCTTCGAGCAGGGCCCCGACCGTCTCGAGATGCTGGCGAGCAAGCAGGTCGGTCGGCGCCAGCAGGGCCCCCTGGAGTCCCGCGCGAGCCGTGGCGGCCAGCGCGTACGCGGCCACCGCGGTCTTGCCCGAACCGACGTCGCCCTGCAGGAGGCGAAGCATCGGCGTCGGTCGGGCCAGGTCCTCGCGGATCGCGGCCATCGCCGAGTCCTGGTCGACGGTCAGCTCGATCGGTTGCCCCACCCTCGCTCCGATCGCGTCCACGAGCGCGGTCCGCACGGCCTCGTCCACGTCCGCGTCGAGGGTCACGACCGGGGCGGCGTCACGGACCCGCTGACGCCGCCGCTGGACCATGCCGAGCTGGAGCGCGAGGAGCTCATCGAACGCCAGCCGCTCGAGGGCAGCGTCGCGGCCCTCGAACGTCTCGGGGTAATGCGCCTCCTCGATGGCCCGGGCGATCGGCACGAGTCCCTCCTCGGCCAGGATCGACGGCGGGCAGGTACTCGGGGTAGGCGTGCCCGGCCTTGTCGAGCGCCTCGCGGATGGCCGACCGCAGTCGGGCCGCGGGCAGGCCGGCCGTCAGCGGGTAGACGGGCACGATCCTGCCGGCGTGGAGGACCTCCGCTTCGCCGGTCAGGACCTGGAACTCGGGGTTGTCGAGCGTCAGCCGGCGACCGAAGTGCTTGATCTTCCCCGACACGACGACCTCGCCGCCGACCGGTAACCGACGCTCGATGAAACGCCGGCCGAACCACGTCGCATCGACGCTCCCGGTGTCGTCCTCGAGCCGGGCGATCGTGCGCTGGATCCGTCCCCGGAACCCGGGCTCGACCCGCACGTCGCCGACCGTCGCCTGGATCGAGACCACCGCGCCGTCCTGCTCCATGTACAGATCACGGATCAGCCGCATCTCGCGCAGATCGTCGTAGCGGCGCGGGAGGTGGAACAGGAGGTCGCGGACCGTGTAGAAGTCGAGGCGGATGCCCGCGCGACGGAGCTGCGCACCGGCGGCCAGTCCCGACTTGGCGAGCGGCGTCTCGAGCAGCTCGACCGGGTCGGTCGGCGGAGTGACGGCGGGCGGTGACTTCCGAACGGTCGCGGTCCGTGCCATCGCCCGCCCTATTCCGCCGAGATCAGGTACCGGTAGAAGGGCTGGCCACCGTGCCGGACCTCGATCTCGGCTCCGGAGCTCGCGGCGCCGATCAGGCGGGCCATCGACTCCGCCTCGGTGAGGTCCGCGCCGTCGCCGTAGAACAGCGTGACGAGCTCGTACCCGGGAGTCAGGGCCGTCATGGCAGCGAGCACGCATTTCTCGCGGTCGCTGTCGACGGCGATCAGCCCATCGTCGGGGTCGAGGGCGATCGTCTGCCCGCGCTTGACCTTCTTGCCGCCGATCTTGGCGTCGCGGACGGCCTCCGTGACGACCAGGCTCTGGATCGTCCGGGCGGCCTCGGTCATCGGTCCGACGTTGGCCGTGGCGTCCATCCCGGGGTCCAGCGCCAGCAGTGCCGCGAACCCTTCGGCGGCATTGCGGGTCGGGACGACCGAGACCGGGCGCTCGCTCATCCCCGCGACCTGGCGAGCGGCGAGGACGACGTTCGGGTTGTTGGGCAGCAGCAGGACCTCGCGCGCCTGCACCGCTCGGACGGCGTCGAGAAGCTCGCCCGTACTCGGATTGGCCGACTGGCCGCCCTGGACGACAGCCGCTCCGAAATCGCGAAAGGTCGCGGCCAGGCCATCTCCCGCGGTGACCGCGATGACCGCCAGGGCCGGAGCGTCGGCGCCGTCCATGGGGGCCGTGCTCGGGGGGCCGGGCTGCAGGTCGGCCACGACGGTGGCGGGTGACGCGCCATCCGACCCCGAGCCGCCGGTGAAGGCCGCCGCCCGCGTCTCGCGCACGTCGCGAGCCTGGTTGTCGAGGTTCTCCACGCTGATCCGGCTCATCGTCCCCAACCCCAGCCCGTAGCCGATCACGAGATCCGGCCGCTCGTTGTGGACATGGACCTTGAGCGCGCGGCCGTCGCCGGCGACGAGCACCAATTCGCCGATCGTCTCGAGGTGATCGCGGATCGCGTCGAGGTCGAGCGGGGTTCGACCGACGGCCTGGAGCAGGAACATCGTCTCGTAGCCGAAACCCTCATCGGCGTGCGCGACGAGCGTCGACGGCTTGGCTCCAGCCGCCGCGCGTCGCCGACCGGTGGTGACCGGCGCCTGGCCGAGCAGGTGCAGCAACGCCCCCTGGAACAGCCGGTACAGGCCCTGCCCGCCCGCGTCCACGACACCGGCCTCACGCAGGATCGCAAGGAGGGTCGGCGTCTTCGCGACCGACCGTTCGGCTCCGGCCAGCGTTGCGCCGAGGACGGCTTCGATGTCGTTGTCATGCTCTGCGGCCTCGACCGCGGCCGCCGCCGATTCGCGGATGACCGTGAGGATCGTCCCCTCGACGGGCTTGGCGACGGCCCCGTAGGCGGTTCGGGCGCCCTCCGACAGGGCGTGCGCCAGGTCCAGCCCGTTGAAGCGCCGCTTGCCGCCCAGACCATCGGCCATGCCCCGGAAGATCTGGCTCGTGATGACGCCGGAGTTGCCGCGGGCGCCCATCAGCGCCCCGAAGCTGATCGCTGCGGCGATACGGTCGGCCGGTTGACCCGCGACCGCCTCCGCCTCGTCCAGGGCGGCCTTCACGGTCGCGAACATGTTCGATCCGGTGTCACCGTCGGGCACGGGGTAGACGTTCAGGCCGTTGATCTCGTCGACGTGCGCCTCGAGATTGGCGACGGCCGCGCGGAATGCGTCAAGCAGACCGCTCCCGTCGCATGCCCGACGGGCCATCTAGGCGACGTCCGTCCCGCTGTCGGCGAGATCGCGCGGGCGGATACCGGTCGGCAGTGCTGCGGGTCCGGACGGCACGGCACCGTCGGCGGGCACGTGGAGTCCACCGATGTGGATGACGATGCGGCCGACGGGCCGCCCCAAGCGCGGTCTGCACGGCGTAGCGGACCGCCGAATCCACCTGGCGGGCGACCTCCGCGACCGGGACGCCGAGGGCGACCTCGAGGTCGAGTTCGATCTCGATGCCGTCCTCGACCCGGATCGTCAGGCCCGGTTGTCGAAGGCCAAGTCGGGCGAGCAGCCGCGCGATCGGCCCACCCGCGAACGCGCTGACCCCGTACGACCCGAGGGTCGCGGAGCGCACGATATCGGCGATGGCTCGACCGGTGACGAGGGATCGGCCGGGTGTCGGACGGATGGCCACGCGGGCTGGGTCCTCCCTGCGGGAGCGAGGTCGGGCGCTGCTCGAGCGATGGTGGGCCGGGCCGGGTGTACCGCCTCGGCGGAGCGGCCGGGAGCGTGTGCTATCATACCGCCCCGTTCGGGCAGACCTGCCCGCGCGCTCCATCTGACACCATCTCTGAGGATACGCATGGCCCGCTCCTGCGCGATCTGCGGCAAGGCTTCGATGGGCGGTTTCAACCCGCAGTCGTCGGGCATGAACCGCGTCCGAGCTCATCGCCGCATGCAGCCCAATCTGCAGCCGCTCGTCATCGACGTGAAGGGCTCGCCGACCAAGTCCCTGGTCTGCACCCGCTGCCGACGCACGCTGCTCAAGGCTTCCCAGTAGCGTCGCGGGCCATCGCCCGCTGATCCGCTTCGCCGCTTCCCGACCGGGCACCCACGAGGTTCCCGGTCGTTGCATGTCAGCGGTCGTCCGTGTCGAGCCAGATCGTGAACGGGCCGTCGTTCGTGAGCTGGACGGCCATCTCTTCACCGAATCGCCCCATCGCGACCTCCACGCCCAGCCCTCGCAGGGCGGCGGCCACGCGCTCGTAGAGGCGCTCGGCCTGCTCCGGTGACGCCGCGCCCGTGAACCCGGGCCGGCGGCCGCGCCGCGTGTCGGCGAAGAGCGTGAACTGCGAGACCAGCAGGACCGCACCGCCGACGTCCAGCAGCGAGCTGTTCGTGCGTCCCTCGGCGTCGCGGAAGATCCGCAGCTCGACGATCCGGCGGGCCAGCGCATCCGCCGTCGCCTCGTCGTCCGCCGGCCCCACGCCGAGCAGCACGACGAGGCCGCCATCGATCGCCCCGACGACGTCGCCCGCCACGGTGACCGTCGCGCCCGTCGTGCGCTGGAGAAGCGCCCTCACCCCTTCTTGGCCAGCAGGCCCGCCCGCCAGTCGTCGGCCTCGGCGAGCAGCCGGTCGCGGGACGCGCCGTGGACGGTATTGACGTGGGCCTCCACGTTCGCGGGCACGAGCAGGTCGTAGTCGCGGACGCCGTCGGGATTGATCTGCCCATCGCCGCGCAACATGATCACCGGGATGCCGGTCGCCTCGATCTCGGCCATGAGTCGATGGGCCAGGTGCTTCGGCAACGACGTGATCGGCGTCATCCGGTCCCGTGGGATCGGCGGCTCGCCGTCGTTGATGCCGTACTGGTAGCCCTCGTCGGCCAGCGCCCGGACGAGGCGGATCTCGCGGCCCATGTCACGACCGCGGACGAACAGCGCCGAGCCGACCACGAAGACGTCCACTCCCTGCGACCCGGCGAACTCCGCGGTCTCGCGGTTGATGCCGCCATCGACATGGACCTCGCCGCCGTGGAGCTTGTGGCGCAGCAGCTCGCGGGCGCCCGCGGCCTTCGCCGCCAGGACGTCCTTCATGAACGCCTGCCCCCCGAAGCCCGGTTCGACGGTCATGATCAGGACGATGTCGAGCAACTCCGCGTAGGGCTCGAGCGCCGACAGCGGCGTCCCCGGTTTGACGGCGAGACCGGCGGCGCGACCCGCGGCGCGGATCGCCTTGAGGGTCGGCGCGATGGGCTCCTCGATCTCGACGTGGAACGTGACGGAGTCGCAGCCAGCATCGAGGTACTCCTCGATGTACCGGCCGGGCTCGCTGATCATCAGGTGCGCGTCGAACGGGACCTGGGTCCGCGGCCGCAACGCCTTGATCGTCTTCGCCCCGAAGGTCAGGTTCGGGACGAAGTGGCCGTCCATGACGTCGAGGTGGACGCGATCCGTGCCCGCGCCGGTCACGCGCCGGACGGCGTGCGCGAGGTTCCCGAGATCCGCATCGAGGATGCTCGCGGCGATGCGGGCCCGCCCGGTGCCACGCCCCGTGGGGTTCTCGCTGGTCATCCCTCGCCGCCGACCAATGCCGGGGCCGGCTCCTCGCTCCGCTCACCACGGAGCGCGGCGGCGCTCGCGGTCTCGAGGCGTTCGCGCCGGCGCGCGACCGCCGGGGCGGGCGGCTCCCCGGCCCGCTCCGCCGCGAGCTGGCCGCAGGCGGCACCGACCTCCTGGCCGCGGTTGCGACGGATGGTCGTGCCGATCCCGGCCTCGGTGAGGACGGCCGCGAAGGTCTCGATGACCGGCATCGGGCTGGCCTGCCACGGCGTATGCGCGACCTGGTTCATCGGGATGAGGTTGACGTGCGCGTGGTCGCCGCGCAGGAGATCGGCGAGGGCCTGGGCATCGAGGTCCGTGTCGTTCACGCCCCCGATCATCGTGTACTCGTAGCTGATCCGCCGGCCCGTCGCGCGGGCGTGGTCGCGGCCCGCATCGACGACCTCCGCCACCGGCCAGCGCCGGTTCAGCGGGACGAGCACGTCGCGCAGGGCGTCGCGCGCGGCGTGGAGCGAGATCGCCAGCGTGAACTGCGGCCCGAGCGCCGTGAGGCGGCGGATCCCGGGCACGACCCCGGACGTGGAGACCGTGATGTGCCGCGCCCCCAGGCCGAAGCGCTTCGGGTCGTTCAGCGCCTCCACGGCCGCGAGGACGCGGTCGAGGTTCAGCAACGGCTCGCCCATGCCCATGAACACGATGTTGGTCAGCCGCTTGCCGTCCGTCGCGAGCCGGCGAGCGGCGTGACGGGCCTGGTCGACGATCTCGGCCGTCTCGAGGTCACGCCCGAAGCCGAGCTCGCCGGTGGCACAGAACGGACACCCCACGGCGCAGCCGGCCTGGCTCGAGAGGCACAGCGTGTGCCGCTCCCGAGACGCACCGCGGGCCGGGTAGTGCATCAGGACGGACTCGATGAGTTGACCGTCATCGAGTCGATGGAGGGCCTTCTCGGTCAGCCCGCCATCCGCGACTCGAAGCTCGGAGTCGTGGACCGTGTCCAGGCGGAAGTCGCGCTCCAGCGCTGCCCGCATGGGCGCCGGCAGGGTGCGGATCTCGGCGGCGTCCGTGACCCCGCCGTCCTTCCAGATGGCGTCCGCGATCTGCCGGGCACGGAACGACGGCTCGCCTTGCGCCTCGACCCAGGCGGCAAGCTCGTCCGCGGTCAGGCCGGAGAGCCCCGGTCGTGCATCGGTCGTCACGAGGTCAAGGCTAGCGCAGGTGGGTCACGGGCCCGGAAGCACGCGGCTCCCGACGATCGACGGCTTCCCGCGCAGGAACGCTTCCCAGGTCATGCGCTTGCCGCCAGCGGGCTGCACCTCGATGAAGCCCAGGCGCTCACCATCGCCGACGCCGAGGCCGCGCTCGTCGAAGGTGCCGCTCGCCGGCCCGCCGGACTCCTCGGCTCTCGCCGACCAGACGACGATCCTGCCCGACGGCGTCTCCACGAACGAGCCCGGCCATGGTTGATACGCCCGAACCTGGCGCTCCAGCTCGACCGCGGACGTTCGTGGATCGATGCGGCCGTCCTCTCGGCGCAGCGTTCGCGTGAGATCCGCGCCCTCGCTCGATTGCGGGCGCGGCACCAGCTCGCCCCGGATCCATGGGCCCAGGTTCGTGTCGAGCAGGTACGCCGCGACGAGCTCGAGGTCCGCTTCGAGCTCCGGGGCGATCTCCGTCCCGTCGAGGGGGCCTCGCTCCACGGCGACGATCGGGCCCGTGTCGAGTCCGCTGTCCATGCGCATCAGCGTGACCCCGGTCTCGCGATCGCCCGCGAGGATCGCCGCTGGTATCGGCGTCGCGCCGCGATGCCGGGGCAACAGCGACGGGTGGAGATTCAGGGCTCCGTGCTTCAGCTCCAGCAACTCGGACGGGACGATCTGCCCGTAGTCGGCGAGAACCAGCAACTCTGGCTGGAGCTCCTGGATGCTCGCGAGCGATTCCGGAGCGCGCAGGCGCGCGGGCGTCAGGACCCGCTCGATCCCGAGTTCACCGGCGAGCCCCTGCACGACCGAGCCCGGCGCCGTGACGACCCCGACCAGGTCGATCGCCTCGTGCTCGTTCAGGCGCCGCAGGCTTTCGCGCCCGAAGCCACCACTACCAAGGAAGATCGTCCGCACGCGCCGGGACCCTCCGAGGACCGAGGCCGCTCGGTGGAGGCCATCGGTCCGAGGATTCACGCCAGGGCGCCCGTCGCCTCGCGGACCTCGGCGTCGTCCTCGTTGCTCCCGTCGACCAGCATCAGCTCGTCCATCGAGTCGAGGTAGTCGATGTAGAGCTTGCCATCGAGGTGGTCGAGCTCGTGCTGGAGCGCCCGGCCGAGGAGCCCCGACCCGGCCACCTTGATCTTCTTGCCGTGCCGGTTCTGGGCCACGACCCAGACCTTCTCGCGGCGGGTGACATAGGCGACGTACCCAGGGATCGAGAGGCAGCCCTCGAGATCGCGATCATCGCCCGTGGAGCGGACGATGCGCGGATTGACGAGCTCGTGGAGCGTGTCCTCGACCTCGATCACGCAGGCCTGCACGGCTTCGCCCAGCTGCGGCGCAGCCAGGCCGACGCCCGGGGCGTCGCGCATGGTGTGGGCGAGGTCGTCGAGCAGCTCGTGCAGGTACTTGCCGAAGCTGTCGACAGGCAGCCCTTTCAGGCGCAGGCGCGGATCGCCCAGCAGGGCGATGGGTCGGACGGACATGCCGCGGATTATATGGGCGCCCCGGTGGCTCAGATGGTCGGCGGCGTCTCGGTCGTATCGGTGGTCGTCGTCGTGTCGTACGTGTCGGTTCGATAGTCACCCATCGACGCGCGGGTGCCGGCAGCCCAGGCGCGGGACTTCTCGGCGAGCTTGCCGCTGGCATCGGCCGCGGCATCGCCGGCCTTGTGCGCGAGCGGGCCGGCCTTGTCGGCCGCGACCGCCACGGCGTCGGCGGCCTTGACCGAGAACTGGCGGACGACTGGGGTCGGCCTTCTCGGCGAATTCTTCGACGGCTACGCGGATCTGCTCGATCACGTCGTTCGCCTTGGCTGCGGCGCCGGCGTCCGGCATCGGTCGATCCGTTCGTGCCGCCGAGATTGCCATCATCGGGTCGGGTGTAGGACTCGCTGCGAGCGCCTTCGACCGGCTGGTCGTGTTGAGGGCTGGTCGGGTCAGTCATGGTGGAAATACCTCCTCTGGGTGGTGCATCGTCGCACGAACGAGGTCACCGCGCGAGAACCCGAGGGCCTTGCGCGTATCATCGGCGCGACGGACGATCCATCAGCGGGTCGCCCCGCTGGAGGACCTGCCATGAGCACAGACGGATGGACCTTCGCGGACCTCGAGCCCGCCCAGCTGGACCTGCTCAACGAAGCCGAGCGGACGCTCGACACCGACGTCGTCATGGCCTACGCGCCGAGCCGGTGGGGCACGGTCGATCCCGAGACGGTCGCCGACGGCCTGCACCCGGTCGACCTCGAGTCGAGCCAGCTCGAGTGCCTCCAGGGCCTCGAGCGGATGGTCGGCGGCGTGCTCGTGGCCTACCGGCGCGACGTCGACTGACGGGCGCACCACCGACTAGAGGAGCGACTCCGGGTCGACATCGACCGACCACGGCGGTCCCGGATCGCCGCCGAGGGTCGCGACGGGGTCGGCGCCACGCAGCACCAGGTTGTAGCGCCACCGGTCGTTCCGCCGCGCGATGTAGGCCGGCGCAGGCCCCAGGACCGTGGTGCCGTGCTCGCCGGCCCGCTCCCGCAGCCGCCCGGCCATCGCCTCGCCCTCGCGTTCGGCGGCCTCGCGATCCGGGAGCGCGACCGTGAGCTTGACGAGTCGACCGAACGGCGGTGACCCGAACCGTCGACGCATCGCGAGCTCCTCGGCGTAGAAGGTCTCGCCGTCGCCGCTGGCCACCGCGCGGATCACCGGGTGGTCGGGCTGGTAGGTCTGCAGGATCGCCCGACCGGGACGATCGCCCCGCCCCGCCCGACCGACCGCCTGGCACAGGAGCTGATAGGTCCGCTCGGCCGCGCGCTCGTCGGGAAGGTTCAGCGCCACGTCGGACGACACGACCCCGACGAGGGTGACCGCGGGCACGTCGAGTCCCTTGGCGACAAGGCTCGTGCCGACGAGCACGTCCGTCTGACCGGCCGCGAAGGCGTCCAGCACCCGCGCCGCCGCTCCCCGGCGTTCTGCCACGTCACGGTCCAGCCGCGCCACGCGCAGGTCCGGGTGGTTCGCGCGGACCTCACGCTCCACCCGCTCCGTGCCACCGCCCAGGTACCGGATCCGTGGCGACCCGCACGACGGGCAGCGCGTCGCGAGTGGCGTGGCCCGCCCGCAGTGGTGGCAACGCAAGGTCGTGCCGGCCTGGTGGTAGACGAGCGGCCGCTCGCAGTCCGGGCAGGCCTGGACGTGGCCGCAGTCGCGACAGAGCACCACCGACGCCGTCCCGCGCCGGTTGAGCACGAGGATCGCCTGCTCGCCTGCCGCGGTGTCGAGCGCGTCCAGGGCCCCGTCGAGGGTTCGCGACAGCAGTCCCCGATTCCCCTCGGCGAGCTCGGCGCGCAGGTCCACGACGGTGACGGTCGGCGCGGTCCCGGTCGGGCGCTGGGGCAGGACGATCCGGTCGTAGGTCCCCTCGAGCGCCCGCCCGAGGCTGTCGACCGCCGGCGTCGCCGAGCCGAGGACCAGAGCGGCCCCGGCAAGCTCGGCCAGCCGGATCGCGGTGTCGCGGGCCTGCAGCCTCGGCGTCCGGTCGCTCTTGTACGCCGGGTCGTGCTCCTCGTCGACGATCACGACACCCACGTCCGCGAGCGGCGCGACGACGGCCAGCCGCGTCCCGACGACGATGTCGACCTCGCCGCTCCGGATGCGGCGCCACTCGTCGGCGCGCTCGCCGTCGCCGAGGCCCGAGTGGACGAGCGCGACCCGCGCATCGAGGTCGGCCCGGAGCCGATCGACGAGCGGCAGAGCCAGCGCGATCTCCGGGCACGAGCACGAGTGCGGGGCGTCCCGCGGCGAGGGCCGCACCGATCGCCTCGACGTAGATCGCCGTCTTGCCACCGCCCGTCACGCCGTCGAGGAGCAAGGGGCGCGGATCCCGCGCCTCGATCGCCCGCGTGACGCGATCCACGGCGGTGGCCTGCGCCCCGGAGAGCTCGGCCGACCGTGGCCGACCGCCGCGCGATCCGGGCGCTCGCGCGGCCAGCGGCCGGCGCGGTCGTTCCCGCACGCCGGTCTCGGCGAGGCCGCGCCGGACCAGGGAGGCGAGGGTCGCCGTCCCGTGCCGCCCGGCCACGTCGGCTGCCGGGACGCCATCCGCCGCCACGGACTCACCGGCCAGCTCCGCGAGCGCGTCGACCTGGCGTGGGCCCAGGGGACGGCCCGGCTGCCGCTCCCCCGCCGCCAGCGCGCTCGCGGCGGCACGACCGGCTGGTAGCAGTCGGATCCAGCGTTCGTAGCGAGGCCCGGCGCCCGCCCCGAGCAGCGTCCAGTCCAGGGTCACGAGGTCGCGCGACGCAAGGCCCCGAAGCCGACGAAGCAGGCCAGCCCGGCCATCGGGCGCTGCGAGGTCGCGTGCGGGCCGCGCTCCGCCCCCGAGCTGGTCGAGCAGGTCGGCGTCGACGGCGTCGAGCTCCCCGTCGATCGGCTGCGGGGTCCGCTCGGCCACCAGCT
This sequence comes from uncultured Chloroflexia bacterium, assembly GCA_963850555.1. GTDB lineage: Bacteria > Chloroflexota > Limnocylindria > Limnocylindrales > CSP1-4 > SPCO01. Next base: position 100,262 of record CAWKLT010000002.1, read on the forward strand.
CGAGGCGTTCCAGCAGGCCCGGCGGCAGCATCGCCCGGATCACGAGGGCCGGCGGCGCCAGGTAGTGCTCCGCGACCCAGCGCGCCAGTGCGAGCGTCAAGGGCGGCAGGAGTGGTCCGTCGGCCCGGACCCGATCGACCAGGGGCTTGGTCGTCGTCGACGGCGCCTCGACCGCTCCGCCCAGCACGACCCCGAGCGCCTGCCGCCGGCCGAACTCGACCAGCACGGCCTCGCCATCCTCGAGATCCGCCAGGGACTCCGGCACGCTGTAGGTGAAGGGCCGCGCGCCACCGGCGCCGGCCGCGTCGACCGCGACCTCGACGAGGCGCCCCGGCTTAGACCCGGACTCGGCGGTCGGCATGCAGGCGGCGTTCCTCGGCGATGATCTCGTCGATGCGCTCGGCGGTGTGCTCGACCTGGCCGGTCTCGTTCACGACGACGTAGTCGTAGTCGTCCTGGCGCGCGAGCTCGATCGCCGCGTTGCGCTGGCGCAGCTCGAGCTCGTCGGCGCTCTCGGTCGCGCGCGTGCGCAGCCGCGAGAACAGCGTTTCGAGCGTCGGCGGGACGACGAAGATCAGCAGCGCCTCGGTGACCTGCTCCTTGACGATCTGTGCGCCCTGGACGTCGATCTTCAGGATCGCATGGCGTCCGGCCAGCACCGCGCGACGCACCTGGTCGCGCGGCGCGCCGTACCAGTTGCCGTGGACCTCGTTCGTCTCGAGCAGCTGGCGGGCCGCGCGCAGCCGCAGGAACTCCTCGCGCGACACGAAGTGATAGTCCACGCCATCGATCTCGCCCGGCCGCGGCGCGCGGGTCGTGCAGGTGACGACGTACACGTACTCGGGGTCGTGGGTGCGCTCGCGCATCGCGTCGATGATCGTGTCCTTGCCCACGCCCGAAGGCCCCGAGATGATGACGAGCATCGCCCCCGGGTCGCCGAGGATGACGCCGCTCGGCCGCCCGGGATCGTCGGAGATCCGCTCCGGCTCCTCGGGGATCCCGTTCAGGTCGGGCGGCGCCAGGCCCCGGTCGTCGGTCATCGGGCGGTCTCGGATGCGCGCAGCGACTCGAGGACGACCTCGAGCTCGGCCGGCAGGTCCGCGGTCGCGCGGATGAGCTCGCCGCTGGCGGGGGCCGTCAGCTCCAGGCGCCACGCGTGCAGGAACAGCCGTCCCAGGCCCTCGGGCCCGCGCCGCGACGTGCCGGTCCCGTAGACCGGGTCGCCGGCGACCGGATGCCCGATCGCGTCGAGATGCACGCGGATCTGGTGGGTCCGCCCGGTGACGAGGTCGAGCTCCAGGAGGGTCCACCCGGCGAACCGTTCGCGGACCCGGTAGCCGGTGGTCGAGGCCCGCCCGTCCGGCACGACCGCCATCCGGGTCCGGTGCTTCGGGTCACGCCCGATCGGCGCCTCGATCCGCCCGACCGCCGCCGCCACGTTCCCGGCGACGAGCGCCTGGTAGGTCTTGCGGACCCGCCGCGCCTTGAGCTGGGCCATCAGCGAGTGCTGCGCGGCATCGTGCTTGGCGACCATCAGGAGCCCGCTCGTGTCCCGGTCCAGGCGGTGGACGATCCCGGGGCGCGCGACCCCGGCGATGCCCCCGTATTCCGACCCGCCCGCGCGCGCCAGCAGCGCATTGACCATCGTGTCGCCGTCGTGGTGACCCGCAGACGGGTGGACCACGATCCCGGACGGCTTGTCCACGATCAAGCAGGTCCGAGTCCTCGTACACGATCCGGAGCGGGATGTCGTGGGCCGGGGCGAGGTCCAGGGCGACCGGTTCCGGCACGTCGAGGCGGATCTCCGTTCCGGCGGGCACGATCATGTTCGCCCGCAACGGGATGCCCTCAGCGGTCATGCGTCCGTCGGAGATCAGCTTCTGGACATGGCTCCGCGAGAGGCCCGTCACGTCGGCCACGTACCGGTCGATCCGCCCGATCCGGCCATCCGGGACCCGGACGGTGCGGACGCCGGCCGCGATGGGCGCGTCAGGCATCGACCGGGTCCGCCGGGTCACCCGGTCGCCGCGGCGCGTCGATGGGTGGCAGCCCGAACCGGCCGGGCAGGAACGCGGTCGCGAGCAGCAGGAGGATGGCGCAGGAGATGGCGCTGTCCGCGACGTTGAACGTGTAGAAGCGCAGGTCGCCGAGCCCGGCGTCCACGAAATCGACGACGTACCCGAGCCGCAGGCGATCGAGCATGTTCCCGAGCGCTCCCCCGAGCAGCAGGCCGAGCGCCAGCGACAGCAGGGTGTTCCGCCCCGAGCTGCCGTGGTACCAGGCGATGAGCCCGACGACGCCCATCGACACCAGCCCGAACAGCAGCGCCTGGTCCTGGAACAGGCCGAAGAGCGCGCCGCTGTTGCGTGAGTGGACGAGCCGCACCAGATCGCCGATCACCGACAGCTGCTGCCCTTCGGCCGGCAGGATCGAGACGAGCCAGCGCCTTCGTCAACTGGTCGAGGACCACCACGATCGCCGCGACGCCGAGGAACAGCGGCCAGCGGGCTCGCTCGCGGCTCGGCGCTGTCGTCGGCGTCATCCGACCCGCCGCAGGGCGATCGTCACGGTGGCATCGTCGAGCTGGAGGACCGTGCGCGTCGCGTCTGCCGGGATCTCTCCCGTGGCGAGCTCCCCCAGCGTGTCGGCGGCGACCGCCGGCAGGTGCGCGGCAACGGTGGGCGGCGCCCCGGTGATCCACAGCTCGATCCGGTCGTCGAGCTCGAGGCCGGCTTCCCGACGCAGGTCCTGGACGGCCCGGGCGAGCTCGCGGGCATCGCCCTCCGCGCGCAGCTCCGGGGTCAGCTCCGTGTCGAGGACGACCACCAGGCCGTCATCCTCGGCCACGGCCGTGCCCGGCCGCGGCGTCGCCTGGATCTCGACCTCGTCCGGCGCCAGGGTCACCCCGGCCAGGGTCACCGAGCCGTCGTCCGCGATCTCGACGGCGCCCTCACGGGCCGCGGCCATGACCGCCGGGATGGCCGCGCCCAGGCGCTTGCCGATCTTCGGGAGCAGCGGCTTCACGCGACGCTCGACGAGCTCGGAGCCGTCGGCGATGAGCTCCACGGCCTCGACGTTGACCTCGTCGGCGAACAGGCCCAGCAGCTCCTCGGAGATCGCGATGCCGCGATCCGGCAGGGCGAGCCAGGCGCGGGCCAGTGGCTGGCGATTGCGCAGGCCCGCCTGCGCCCGAAGCGTCCGGGCGAGATCGACCGCGCCGCGGACCGTCGCCATCGCGCGCTCCAGGTCGGGATCGCGGTGCGCCGCCATGTCATCGGCAGGCCAGCGGCGTGAGGTGGACGCTGTCGGCCGTGCCCGGGACGACCGTGACCATGAGGTTCTGGTACATCGACTCCGAGAGGAACGGCAGGATCGGAGCGAGCGTTCGCGCGAGCGTGACGAGGGCCGCGTGGAGCGTCGCGAACGCGGCGTCGCGGTCGGCCGGATCGGCGCCGGCCCGCATCCGGTCGCGCGAGCGGCGCAGGTACCAGGTCGAGAGGTCGTCGATGAACGTGCTGATCTCGCGCGTGGCATCGACCGCGTCGTAATCGCCGAGGTCCTTCGCCACCTCGCCCGCCAGTCCCGCGGCTCGTGACAGGATCCAGTGGTCCATCGCCGGCCACGCGGGAGCCGCCGCGATGACGTCGTCGATGCCGGCCTTCGGCGTCCAGCCGGCCAGGCGGGCGTAGGTCACGAAGAACGAGTACACGTTCCACAGGATCAGCAGCTCACGGCGCGCCTCGTCGGCGGCGTGCCAGCCGAACAGGATGTTCTCCTCGGGGCGTGCCTTGGTGAACATCCAGCGCATGACGTCGACGCCCATCCGCTCGGCGGCCTCGTCGAAGTCGATCGCGTTGCCCCAGCTCTTGTGCATCGGCCGGCCGTCCTCGCCGAAGACGAGGGCGTAGCCGAAGATCGTCTTGAACGGCTCCTCGCGTCGGAGAACGGTCGACATCGCGAGCATCGAGTAGAACCAGTTGCGGAACTGTCCCGGGAAGCTCTCGGTGATGAAGTCCGCCGGGAACCACTGGGCCCAGTACTCGGGGTCCTCGCGGTAGTGAAGCGTGGAGAACGGCACGATGCCGGCATCCAGCCATGGATTGCCGACATCCTTGATGCGCTCGACCGGGGCGCCGCACCCCGAGCAGGCGATCCGCACCTCGTCCACCCAGGGGCGATGTGGCGTGTGGCCCTCGAACCGCTCCCAGCCCTCGACCGCACGCGTCTTGAGCTCCTCGCGCCCGCCGACCACGTCGATCTGCCCGCAGGCAGCGCAGTCGTAGATCGGCAGGGCCAGGCCCCAGTAGCGCTTCTTGGAGATCATCCAGTCGCCCATGTTCATGAGCCAGTCGAGCTCGCGGTCGTAGCCGAAGTCCGGGATCCACCGGATCCGATCCACGACGTCCATGATCTGGTAGCGCAGGCTCGCGTCGACCTGGGCCGCGGACAGGGTGTCGCGCGGCTGGTCGTAGACCGGCCCCATCGAGATGTACCACTCGTCGACGAGCCGGAAGATGAGCGGCGTGCCGCATCGCCAGCAGTGCGGGTAGCGGTGGTTGATGGTCTCGAGCCGGTAGAACCGGTCCGTCGCCTTGAGGTGCTCGACGATCGGCTCCGCGACGTCGCGCACGTCGCGACCGCTCAACGGACCGAACCCCTCGAGGACGATGCCGGATTCGTCCAGCGGCGCGATGACGGGCAGGCCGATCGCCTTGGCGAGCTGGAAGTCCTCGGCGCCACAGCCGGGGGCGATGTGGACGATGCCGGTGCCCTCGTCCTCGCCGACCTCGTCCCAGGGCACGACGCGGTGCTCGTAGCCCTCGGCGAAGGCAGCCTGCACCGCGGGTAGCTCGTCGAACGGGCCGGCATACCGCCAGCCGACCAGATCGGCGCCGGCAAGCTCTTCCTCGACCTGGAACGGGCCCTCGAGCGCGGTCTTGAGCGTGCCCTTCGCGAGCCAGAAGGCGTCGTCGCCCTGGCGGACCTTCACGTAGCGCAGTCGCTCGCCGACGGCCGCCGCCACGTTCGAGGTGAGCGTCCACGGGGTCGTCGTCCAGACGAGCAGGGCCTCGCCGGGGCGGTCGATCAGCGGGAACCGCACGGTCAGGCCCGGGTCGTCCTTGTCCTGGTAGCCCTCGTTGACCTCGGTCTGCGAGAGGCCGGTGCCACAGCGCGCGCACCAGGGCATCGTGTCGTGGCCCTTGTACAGCCAGCCCCGCCGGTGCACCTCGGCGAGGAAGCCCCAGATGAGGTCGTTGTTCTCGTTGCTGAACGTGAAGTACGAGCCGCCGACCTCGGGCATGCCCAGCCGGCCGACGAGCATCTCCACGGTGTCGGTGACCGGACCGTCGGTGCCCTCGATCGTCGTGACCGCGGACGGATCGGTGCCGAGCAGGTCGTGGAGCCGGCGCAGCTCGTCCGGGTCGTTCCAGTCCATCCACATCCCGAGGCGGATGGACTGCTCGGTCTGGCGCGCGGCGTAGGTGAGCACGCGCTGCTTGCAGAGCGTCACGAACCGGTCGATCCCGTAGGCCTCGATGTCGCGCTTGTTCGTGAAGCCCAGGTCGCGCTCGACGTTGACTTCGACCCACAGGCCCTGGCAGTCAAAGCCGTTCTGGTAGCGCTGGTCCTCGCCGAGCATGGCGTGGAAGCGCTGGTAGAGATCCTTGTAGGTGCGCCCCCAGGCATGGTGCACGCCCATCGGATTGTTCGCGGTGATGGGCCCGTCGAGGAAGCTCCAGCGCGGGCCCCCGGTGTTCTGGGCGCGCAGGCGCGCGAAGGTCCGCCGCTCGCGCCACGTCGCAAGGATGTCGTGCTCCTGGGCGACGAAGTCGGGCTTCGCGGTGACGGGTCGGAACATGCATCTCCGGGGCGCGGTGGGTCGGGGGCGACGGGTCTTGACCGGCCCTTTCGGGCGGGTCGGGCGAGTCCGAGTATCCTACGCGCGATGCAGAATCCGCAGGAGGCGCGACCGCGCGCCCGGTCGCCTTTCGCTGCGGCGTTCCTTTCGCTCCTCTTCCCGGGCCTCGGGCACCTCTATCTGGGCGCCTACACGCGGGCTCTTGGGTTCGCGGCCGCGCCCATCCTGCTGTTCGCGCTCCTCGCCGGCTTCGTGCTGCGGATGGACCGCCTGGAGCTCGTCGGGCTGCTGTTCAGCCCGTTCCTGCTGAGCTCGATCTTCGTCCTCAACCTCGTTGCGTTGCTCTACCGCCTCGTCGCGATCATCGATGCGTATCGCGTCGCGGAGTACCTCAACGCGCACGCCATGTCGGGCGGTGGGCGGCTGGGCAAGGCGCGCCTCCCTCGCAATCCCCTGTCGATCGCCGGCCTGCTCGCCGTGGTGCTGGTCATGGCCGGCAGCCACGTCGTGGTCGCCCGCTACGACATGCTCGCCCTCGATGCGCTGACGAGCGGCTGCATCTTCATCGGTGAGGACCAGGGGGAATGCGCCGGCGATCCGACCGCCTCACCCGAGCCCTCGGACGCCGCGGACCCGAGCGCCGAAGCGACGCCGAGCCCGACGCCCGAGCCGACGCCGATCGGCAGCCAGGTCCCGGACGTCTCCGTGCCGCCGTGGGACGGCAAGGAGCGCCTCAACATCCTGCTCATCGGCTCCGACGAGCAGGGCGGTGGCCACAACACCGACACGCTGATCACGGTGTCGATCGACCCGGTCACCAAGCAGGCGGCCATGTTCAGCCTGCCGCGCGACACCCAGTTCGTGCCCCTCCCGGCCGGAAACGCCCGATCGTTCTGGGGCCGGACATACCCGAACAAGATCAACTCGTTCTTCGTGAACAACCGCAAGCGCTCCGACCTGTGGCCGGGCAACGATCGGACCCGTGGCTACAACGGCCTCAAGGCGACCCTTGGTGAGCTCTACGACCTCGACATCAAGTACTTCGTCGAGGTCAACTTCAACGGCTTCAAGAAGGTCGTCGATTCGGTCGGCGGCGTGACGATCAATGTCCAGGTGCCGGTCGTGGACGACGCGTTCCCAGGGTCGACGGGTCGCGCCCAGCGGCTGTACATCCCGAGCGGCATCCAGCACATGGACGGCGACCAGGCCCTGCGCTACGCCCGATCGCGCAACACGTCGGACGACTTCGACCGCGGCGCTCGACAGCAGCGCGTGCTCCTGTCGCTGCGCGAGCAGGCCGACCCGCAGATCCTGCTGCCGCGGCTGCCCGAGCTGGTCGAGGCGCTCAAGTCGGCGGTGCGGACGGACATCCCGCTCGATCAGCTCGACGAGCTGCTCGGCCTGGCGTCGGAGGTCGACACGACGAACATCCAGCTCCTACGTGTTCACGCCCGACTTCTACCAGAACGAGGTGCTGTCGGGCTACTGGCTGGAGCCCCGAGTGGACCGGATCCGGGAGGCCGTCCGCGACGCGTTCACGGCGGACCCAGCCGACCAGGCGCTGCGCGAGCGACTCGCCGGCGAGGGAGCCGGGGTCTGGGTGCTGAACGGCACCAACTCAGGCAACCGCGGGACCCGCCTGGCCGGCTACCTCGAGTTCCATGGCCTCGCGGCATCGGCTCCGCGCCAGGCCCCCGAGGGCAAGGTGCCGAAGGACACGGTCATCACGGTCTACAACGGCGCCGAGGCCGAGATGCCCGACACGATCGCCTACCTCGAGGACCTGTTCGGGGTGAAGGTCAAGACGGCGACCGACAGCACCGTGCGGGCGGACATCGTCATCGTGATCGGAAACGACACGCCGGAGCTGGAGCCGCCGCCCCAGGCCTGAGGTGGGTCGCCGCGTCGCCGACCGCCGCGGCGAAGCCCTACTGGATGGGCGTCAGCCAGTGCCGGTACTCGGGCAGTCGACCGCGGACGGCCTCGAAGTACCGATCGCGAACGAGCCGGGCGATCGGGCCGACGGCGCCCGACCCGACCTTGCGGTGGTCGACCTCGATGACGGGCGAGATCTGGACGCCGGTCCCGCACACGAAGATCTCGTCGGCGACGTACAGCTCCGACCGGTTGATCGAGCGTTCCTGGACCGGGATGCCCTCGTTGCCGAGCAGCTCCATGAGCGCCTTGCGAGTCACGCCCTCGAGCAGGTCGTCATTGACCGGCGGCGTGATCGCGACCCCATCGCGAACGACGTAGATGTTGGCCGCCGACGACTCGTTGACGTGGCCCTGTGAGGTCAGGACGACCGCCTCGTCGTAGCCGTTGAGCTCGGCTTCCGACTTCTGGAAGGCCATGTTCACGTAGCCGCCGACGATCTTGCCGCGGGCCGGCAGCGCCTCGTCGGCGTTGCGGCGCCAGGACGAGGTCATGAGCCGGACGCCCTTCTCGGTGTCGATGTAGTTCCCGAACGGCAGCGCGATGATGTACAGCTCGTGCTCGAGGTCGTGCAGGCGCACGCCGATCGCCCGGGTCGACTTGTAGAACGAGGGCCGGATGTAGCAGTCCTCGCGGAACGCGTTGCGGCGAACGGTCTCGATGATGAGCGCCGACAGCTCGTCGACCGACGGGATGTCGTCCATCAGCAGGATCCGGCAGGACTGGCGGATGCGCTCGACGTGCTCGCGCAGCTTCAGGCCGTACAGCCGGCCCTCTTCCTCGTTCCAGTAGGCGCGGATGCCCTCGAAGGTCGCCGTCCCGTACATGAACGCGTGGGTCATGATGCTGACCTTGGCGTCCTTCATCGGGACGAACTCGCCCTCGAAGTAGCAGATCAGCTCGTCGAGCGCGGCGGTCTTCGGCGCGTGGTGGGGCGACGGGGCCGAAGTGCCGGCCGTGGTGTCGGTGGTCATTCGGCTGGGACTCCTGCGCTGACGGGCGCGACGCGGTCGCGGGGCGGCGAAGTCGGCCGAGTATAGCAGCGGCTTTCCGCGCTCCTGCGCGCTGCGTCAGCCCGCCGCGAGCGCCGAGGCGATGGCGAGCGCGATGACCGCGAGGATCCCGAGCGAGATGGCGACCATCCAGCGATCGCCCAGGCGGGCGAACCCGATCGCCGCCACGATGACCCGGCTGATCGGTGTGGCGATGACGGCGAGGATCCCGAGCCACAGGAACGCCTCCGGCGCGAGCGCCGCGAGATCCGCGAGGATGCTGCCGAGATCGAGCGGTGGCCCGCCGGCGAGCGGCGAGATCCCGGCGGCAAGCATCAGGACGACGCCCACGGACAGCAGCCCGACCGCGACGTAGGTGACCGCGATGAGCAGCCGGCCGATGAACCGGTCGAACTCGCGACCGCGTCCGGGCGTCGGACCCGGTACGCGCGTCACGAGACGGCCCGCAGCAGCATCTGGATCGCCGTGTACCCGATGACGACCACGAACAGGAGGCGCAGGTACCGCAGCCCGATCCGGTGCGCCACACGCGAACCGAGCGTGGCGCCGACGAAGACGCCGATCGCCGTCGGGCCGGCGACATACGGGTCGATCTCGCCGCGGAGCAGGTAGATGACCGCGCCCGCGGCCGCCGTGATGCCCATCATCAGGTTGCTCGTCGCGGTGGCCACACGCAGCGGCACGCCCATGGCCAGGTGCATCAGCGGGACCTTGATGGTGCCGCCCCCGATCCCCAGCAAGGCCGAAGCCACACCGGCTCCGGCCGAGCCGACGATGCCGCGGCCAAGGTTTCGCACCTGCGTAGTCGGGACCCGCGACGCTCGCGAGCATCGCCGCCCGTCGGCCGGTCGACCGATGCGAGGCCTGCGCCGAGGACGAGTCGTCGCGCACGGGAGTCGGTCGGGTCTGTCAGGTCGCCGACTCCCCCGCCCCGAGGTCGTCGACGACGGCCTCTGGAGATCGGCGCCACGCGCCATCGAGAAGGCGACATACCCGAGGAGGCCGGCGAACAGCACCGACAGCAGCCGCTCGTCGACGAGGAACGCGATGGAGCCGCCGACGAGCGCGCCGATCGCGGTGAACAGCTCCAGGCTCATGCCCAGCCGCAGATTGGCGACGTGGCGCTCCAGGTAGACGCCCGCGGCCGCGCTGCTCGTCATGATCACGCAGACCAGCGACACGCCGACGGCCGTGCGCAGGTCGAGGCCGAACACGAGCGTCAGCAGCGGCACGATGAGGGTGCCGCCACCCAGTCCGAGCACGATCCGAAGACGCCGGCAGCGAAGCCGCCGACGAGCATCAGCAGCCCGACGTCCACCTCAGCGATCCTCGGGCGGATGGCGTCGCGGGGCTCCGCCTCCGACCTCGGAGCGCGCGTGACGGCTGTCCGGCGAGGCACCGGCACGCCGGTCGGGCTACGGGCGGAGGTGCTGGGGGGCGTACGGCAGCAGGGCCACGTGGCGGGCGCGCTTGAGGGCGACGGCCAGCTCGCGCTGGTGCCCGGCGCAGGTGCCGGTCTTGCGGCGCGGCTCGATCTTGGCCCGCTCGGACAGGTAGCGGCGGAGGCGGTTGACCTCCTTGTAGTCGATCAGCGGACGTCTTGTCGGCGCAGAACGCGCAGACCTTGCGGCGTCGACGGTCGCGGTAGAAGTCGTCGCGCTTGCGGGATCGGGCGGGAGGCATGGTCAGGTTCTCCTGGTCAGTCGGTCGTCAGAAAGGAAGGTCGTCAAGGTCGCTGTCGTCGGTCGGACGCGTGGGACGGACGTTGCCGCCGGCCGGGGGTCCGGCTGGGGCGCCTTCGCCACCGCCACGGTTTCCACCGGAGTAGCCGCCGCCCTCGCCGTCAGGACCACCCTGGCCGGCCTGACCACCACCGGAGGGCCCGCCGAAGGAGCCCTCGTCGTCGCGGGGACGTCGCTCGAGGTTCACGATCGAGTCGGCGGTGATCTCCAGGGCCGTCCGGGTCTGGCCGTCCCGGCCTTCGAAGGTGCGGGTCTTGAAGCGGCCCTCCACGAAGACCTTGTTGCCCTTGCGCAGGCTCTCGGCCATGCGCTCGGCGCGGTCACCCCAGACGCTGACGCGGAACCAGTCGGTCTCTTCGACCCACTCGCCGGTCTGCTGGTTCTTGGTGCTCTGGTTGACCGCCACGTTGAACTGGGTCACCGCGCGGTTGGTCGGCGTGTAGCGCATCTCGGGATCGGACCCGAGATTGCCGATGATCATCACCTTGCACAGGGCCATCGTCGTGCGCTCCTCAGTCGATGGCGGCCGGGGCCGCCTCGCTCTCGTCCTCGCCGATCCGCTCGGACCCGTCGTCCTCGTCCTCGTCCTCGTACAGGTTCGAGGGCAGCTCGGCGTCCTCGCCATCCTCGGCGCCTTCGCCATCCCCGTCCTCGCGGCGGCTCGGCTTGGCCGGGCGCTCGTCGCGGGTGACCAGGTGACGGATGACCTCCTCGGTGATGAGCAGGCTGTGCTCGAGCTCGGTCAGCAGGCCGGCCGGTGCCGCGAACAGGACGATGTGGTACGAGCCCTCGCGGAATCGATCGATGGGATAGGCGAGTCGCCGGCGGCCCCACGGGGCGACCTTGACGATCTGGCCGCCACCGGCCGTGATCTGGCGGGTGACGCGGTCGATGACCGCCTGGCTCTTGTCGTCCGCGACGTCGGGACGGATCACGAGCATGAGTTCGTAACGGCGCATGCGCGCAGACACTCCTTCCAAAGGGTATGCCCCGTTGACGTCGGACGCGCCGATTCGGCACGGAGCGGAAAGGAAACGGGCCGTAGTCTAGCATGGCCGTCCTGCGGGCTCGAAAACAGAGGCCGAGTCCTGCCGATGTATCCTCACGGCGACCCCCAGAACACGTCCCTTTTCGCACGCGACCGGAGGCCCCTTGCCCGCCAGCACGATCCTCGTCCTCGAAAGCGCCGCGACGGCGATCGCATCGCTCGTTCCTCAGCTCACGTCCGCTGGTTATACCGTCACGCAGACCACTGACCCGGACGAGGCGTTCGCGAAGATCGTCGAGCACCAGCTCGCCATCCTGGATGTCGGGGTCCCCGATGCACCCGCCAAACCGGCCAAGGGCGCAAAGGAACCCAAGGACGGAAAGGACGCCAAGAAGGAGGCCGAGAAGGAGGCCGTCCCCACCAGGACCGGCATCGACTTATGCCGCGAGATCCGGGCCACGCCGGCCATGGCCGCGGTGCCCATCCTGTGCGTGGCCAACAGCGACGACGTCGAGGAGCGGATCGGCTTCCTGGAGGCCGGAGCGGACGACGTCATCGCCCGACCGTTCGACGCACGAGAGGTCGAGGCGCGGGTCGAGGCGCTCCTCCTGCGCTTCCAGCGATCGAAGCACAAGGCGCCGGTCGTCTCGTCCGACGGCCTCACGATCACGCAGGCCCGCCGAGTGGTCGCCGTCTTCAGCCCCAAGGGTGGGGTCGGGACGACGACCATCGCGACGAACATCGCGGTGGCGGCGGCACAGCGACGGCCCGACCGCGTTGTCCTCGTGGACCTGGACCTGCAGTTCGGTGCGGTCGCGACCCATCTCAACCTGTCCGCCAAGCAGACCCTGACCGACATCGTCCGTGACGAGGCGGTCCTGCGCGAGCCGGAGCTCCTGCGCACCTTCGCGATGCGCCACGACAGCGGCCTCCACGTGATCGCCGCACCGCCCACGCCGGAGTCGGCCGATTTCATCACGCCCGATCACATCTCGCTGCTGATCGCGGCTCTGCTCGAGGGCTACGAGTCGGTCGTCATCGACGCGGGCTCGACGCTCGACGAGCGGACGCTGACCGTCTTCGACGCCGCCGAGACCATCGTGCTCGGCGTGTACCCCGAGATCCCGGCCCTCAAGGCGATGCACGGCTTGGTCGACCACCTGGCCGAGGCCGGCTCGATCGGCTCGAAGGCCATGTATCGTGCTCAACAACATGTTCGCGCGCGACATCCTCAAGCGGCGCGACATCGAGGCAGCCCTCGGGACCCAGATCGGGCTCGACCTGCCGTACGACGCGTTCCTGTACCTCAAGGCGGTCAACGAGGGCGTGCCGATCGTCATGGGCGCGCCGCGTTCGGCAGCCGCCGAGCGACTGGGCAAGCTGAGCTCGACGGCGTTCGGTACCGATGGCGTCGTCGTCCCGGTTGCGGAGCCGAAGAAGAAGGCGGGGCTATTCGGGTTGCGCCGCAAGGCCTGATTCCCGCTCCGGCACGCCGGTCGATCTGGCTCGCGTCGCGCGCGGTAGCTCAGGCGGGGCAGCTGGCCTCGAGCTCGGTGACCGCCTTTTCGAATGCCACGACGGCCTGGCCGGGAGCCGCGACCGGGAACGCATGCCCGGTGGCACCCCAGTCCCTCCAGGCCAGGAACTGCTTCCGGATGGCGTCGTATTGGTCGATCCCGTCGAGGAACTGCTCGACCGCGGGCGCCGTGCAGGTGGTCGGCGTGTACGCGGCAACGCCTTCCTTCTGGCTGGTGATCCATTCGCCCAGGGGCAGGAACTGACCTTCCAGCTTGCTCGGGTCCATCTTGTTGAGGCCCTTGAGATCGGGGATCGCCTCGTCGGCGCCTGCCTTGATCAGCTTGGCGATCTCGGTGTCGTCGGCGGTGTAGACCGTGCTGACCACGGGAGAGGCGGCCGCAGGGGTGGGCGTAGGCGACGGGGTGGGCGTCGGAGTGGCGGGTGGGGCGGTGACGGTAGCGGCAGTCGATTCCGGAGACGCGGGCGCGCCGGGAGCCGCGGTGCACCCCGCCAGCAGGAGTGCAACCAACGCTGAGGCTCTCAACGCAGACGCTCTCATCGTTCGGATCCTCCTCCCCTGTTCCGCCGAGGACGTGTCCGTCGAGCGGGCGAGACCCGCTCAGTATTACCGAATGGCGTGGACCCTGGTACCGGGGCGCCTGCGGGCCTAGGCTCTCGCCGTGCCATCCTCGTGCCGGAACGTTCAACATGATCGCCAAGGGCGTGGGGTACGCCGGGGAGGTCGGGTACGACGAAATCATCTGGCCGCCATCGACGGGTTTCCTTGACAGACTCGATGCCGTTCTTGGCGGACGCCTTGGTCGTGTACCGCTCGGACGTGGCGAGTCCTCGAGTAGGTGCTCGGCGGCCCGGAGTCCCGCCCCCAGATACGGTCCTACGCGTGTGACGCGCCCCCACCGGGCCATGCCGAGCCTGGGAATGCCACGACGAATCCTGTCGGTCGGCCGCGGAGCGGGATGAGGATGAAATCACGCCCAGGTTTACATCGCGTCGGGTCGGATGGCGTAATCCACGCGCTCGAACGGCCAAGCCTGATGGAGCCAATCGCTGACGGCGCGGTAGAGCACGACGTCGAGGGGTGCGTCGGCCGCCCGGACCCAGGACCGAACGTCAGCGTCGTAACCGGGCCGCTTACTCGGGTAGATGTAGACGCACCCGATGACGGTGGCACGGTCCTGATCCGGGGCGAGCACCGTGTAGGTGAAACCCGTCCGCGTCGCGAAGTCGTCGGCGTGGCGGACGAGGTCGCCAAGGTTTTCCTCGAGTGTCATCGGGTGGGGCCAGGACCAGCCCTCGAAACCTGGGGTCGAGCGGATATGGTCGATGCTCGAACTCCACGCGGCATAGTCGGAGGCGTTGTGCTCGGGGCCGAGCGGCTGGAGCCGGAAGGCCACATGGGCAAGGCCGAGGGGCGGGTCAAACGATGCGCGGACGAACTCGGTCATAGGACCTCACACATCCCCAGCCGACGCGGGGTATCGCGATGGTGCCGGAGCCGAGATTCGAACTCGGACGCCCTTTCGGGCCGCGGAGTTTAAGTGCCAGCCGTAGCGTCCGCGGGCGTCCGTCGGTATCGTCTCCGAACACGGATTGAGCGATGGCGGCCCTCGTTGACCTGGGCCGTGCGCCGCTGATGCTACCGCTGGTGCTACCAATGAGTCCGATGTGGTCGACACGTGGCAGTCACGAGAGCTTCCGATCCTCAATGCCATCCCCGGCCTAGAGGAGACGACGACGCGTGCGGTGTCGATGGACGCGTTGGCGATGGCCACCGCCCATGAGGTCGATTACGACAGCCTCCAGCGTGGCCTGAAAGCCCTCCACGACGGAGGGTATGTGACCGGGCAGCGCATCAACAGAGACGCTTCGCATCCGATCATTCACATTGAGGGGATCGGCCTCACGGCGCCCGCACGGCGCGCCATCGGCCAGTGGCCCGCGTCTGTGAGTCAGGCCTTTATCGTGGTTCTCGACAGAGCGATCGAGCGGGAGGATGACGAAGGAGAGCGTTCCAAGCTGGAGCGATTGAGGGAAATCGCTGGCAAGGTCAGCCAGGAGACGCTCACGCGCGTGCTGACGGACGTGGTTCGATCGGCTCCCGACATCATCGACAAAGTCACCTGGGGGCTCGCCCGTCGCTACCGGCTCGACTGACCGGCGAGCCGGGATCGACGTCCGGACACGGAGCGGGTAGTGGTCAGTCAAGCGGGCGTGAACCGGGGGCGAATCATCGCGCCACGGGACGGAGGGAATTGAGATGGCAAATCTCCTGGTGCGCTTGGCTCGCGGCATAGGGCGGCTTCCAGAACGAATCCTTGACGCTGCGGGGTGGGCGCAGATGGAGGGGACCGGGCTCGGCGCGGGACCGGTCCAGCCCGAGGATCCGGACGAGGCGGAGGCCCGGCGCCGGCGGGCGCGTGAGGTCTCGCTCAAGGGGATGACGAGGGCCGCCCTCGTGGCACGACACGTCAGCGAGGAACAGATGCGCGAAGCAGCCCTGCAGGCGGGAAGCTGACTATCTCGCTCCGCCTGGGAGGTCGACACATGACGCCAAGTTCATCGCCAAGCTCTGTCACTGAGCCGGCATGACAGGCCCCTCTTCGCAGGACCACGTGAGGCTGCCTGACACGGTGCGGAACGACGGATCGGACGCGCTGAAGGTGGCACTTCCAGAGCGTCCGCCATCCTGAAGCTGGACTGTGTAGCTGTCGGCGGTCGACTGTAAGTACACCCCGTCCGACTCCCCGAAGGGAGCGGTGATCACGACCCTGCTGTCGAGTTGGTCTTCGACGAAGACGATCACCGTGAGTGGGAAGTCACCCGTCAATGGAATCGACGAGACCAGCTCGACGTACCCACCGGCCTCGTACTTCGTCCAGGCACAGCTAACGGTCGTCTGACCTTCCTCTGCGCCATGGCCCGCGACTTCAAGATGCCCGGTTCCACGGCTGCTCGTGTGCGACCCGAGTGATCCGATCGCCGTGAACACGAAGAACGCGCCAACGCCGACGACTGCGAGCAGGGCCACGGCGACGATGGCGACGATCCGCGCTGTCCTGCTGGGCGTCGTGGGGGGTGGACTCGTCATGGGCGGAGTCTCCGGCCGCGCGCCCACCGGACGGCGGATGCAAAAAGGGTGACGACCACGTAGGTGGGGACACCGAGTATTCCAAAGGTGAGCCCAAAGTAGAACGGGCCGACCACGAAGAGCTTGAGGTCGAAGTCCCCACCATTCAGGACGCTGAGCATGCCCACCGTCGCGCCCGCCGCCATCAGACCGAGGATGAACGTCAGCAGGCCCCGCCAGGTGCGCGAGGCAAGTGCTGCGACGAAGCCGATCGGCACCCCGGCGCGGATCTCGACTTCGAGGTAGCCGAACAGCGGGCTGTAGATGGAGGCTAGGCACGGTACACGCCGAGCGTCGCGCGACCGTTGGAGCTCGAACCGGAGTCGTTCGACGTCGAAGCGTGACAGCCCGCATCTGGCGGTAAGTTGACCATCGGCGTGGGCCGGGTGTAAGAGTGACTCTGAGGCATCGGCAATCGGGCACCAATCGCATCCCTGACCGATCGAGTGGCCTGCGAGGGCCAGCCAAGCGAGAGGAGCGTGCGTGGTGGGCAGGTACCTTGTCGTCGCCAACCAGACGCTCGGGAGCGAGCCGCTCTTGAAGGAGATCCAGAACCGGATCGCGGTGGGACCAAGCTCCTTCTACGTGGTCGTGCCGGCAATTCCGGTCAGCGCCTCGTTCATGGAACGACTAGCGCATGCTGATGTGGGGATCCCGGCGAATGCCGTGACCGGCCTCGTCGAGCGCGAGGAGACGCTTCGTCACCGGGCCTTGTCGATGTCCGAGAGACGATTATCCCAACTCCTGACCCAGATCCGTGCTCAAGGCGGCGAGGCCGAGGGGGACATCGGCGACGCCGACCCGCTCAAGGCCATCGAGGCCGTGATGAGGAGCGGAGCGTTCGACGAGGTCATCATCTCGACGCTCCCGCTCGGCGTGTCACGGTGGCTTGGGCTCGACGTGCCCCACCGCGTCGAGCGGCGGTTCAAGGTCCCGGTGACGACCGTAACGGGGCATGCATAAGGGCTCAGGGTCACGGCAAGCCCATCCTTGGCCAGTCTTGGCGATCCGGGTCCTCCCACGGGTGGGCATATGAGCCGTTGGGCCGCAGGGGTCGACCGCCGCGCTTGAAGTCGGCCGACCACTCGGGGCCGTTCGCCGCCGTGTTTGCCTCCACGTACTCGACCTCCGCGCCTCCGAGATGCGGGACGGCCTCGATCACCAGACCCTCTGCCGCCGGCCGTAGGAGTACCGGGTCGGCTTCGGTCCGTCGACCAGGCCGAGGCTGACGAGGCGACCGGAGCGCGCCGCGCGCCACTCCTCGTCGGTGCGGTTCGACTGCGACGAGTTACAAGCAAAGCAGAGGGTGCGAAGGTTGCCCGGATCGTCGTGGTGGCCGGCGTAGCGCTCTGGCGGCACGATGCGACGACCGGGAACGAGCGCTTGGCGTAGGGCGGTTGGACGCGGCCGCAGACCTGACAGGTGTTCCTGTCGCGGCGACGAACGAACACGCGAGTCCTGCGCCACGACGCCCGAGACAGCTCAGGACGGACCGGCCGGAACGCTCCGCGGTCACGGCCGTTCACCAGCGGGCACCGCGGACGGGCGTTGTGCCGGCGCGTATTCTCGGCAGATGTTTCTCAACCCGGGTGGGATGGACATCCTGGGGATACCCATACAAATCGTCGCGCTCGGCTCCGCGGTCGTCCTGTTCGTAGTCGGATTCGTTTGGCTCCGCCGCATCACGCGCGACCCAGATGATGGCGACGATCATTGGCGGTTCCGGCGATAGTCCCGTGAGAGGCCGTTGCCGTTGCGTTCGAGGCGGGGGAGAGAGAGGACGGCAGCAGGTCATGCCTGTGGGTCCTGCCTCCTAAAAAGCCGACCCGTGTCTGTGTGTATGGAGAACGGCAGCGGGCTATGCCTGTGCTGGGCGTCCCTAAAAGTCGGTCGTGGTCACCATCCCTTGGGGTCCTCCAGGACCTCTACGATCCCGTCGATGCGACCCTCGCTGTCGCGGATGATCCGCTTGACCGAGACGCGGCCCAAGGCGTCGGCGGATGCGACGTTCTTGGCGTCCGGTGTGTACGCGGCTGACTGTGACCGTCAAGCTACCGATATGCTACCGAGAGTGGTGCCGGAGCCGAGATTCGAACTCGGACGCCCTTGCGGGCCGCGGAGTTTAAGTCCGCTGCGTCTGCCATTCCGCCACTCCGGCCGAGGGCCAAGCGTAGCGGAAGGCTGATCGCGGCCCGCGCATTCCTTACGTGCCTCGGTAGTTCGAGACCTGCTGGCGGCTCGCAAAGAACCCGACGCCCCAGGTGCCAAGATCGATCAACAGGGCCGCGATCAGGAAGATGATGTTGAGCAGGCTCAATCCGTTCGGCTGAACGAAGCCGTAGGTCAGGGTCGTCCAGGGGAAGAACAGGAATCCCCCCAGAAACCACACGGGTGAACCGAAGATCGCCTGCCAACCAGCAGGATCATTCGACCAGCCAACGAGGAGCGCGAACCGTGGCAGAAGCGCCCCGAAGATCGCCATCATGCGACCACCTCCCTCGCGCCGAGCGCCGGTCGAGGATTCGACGGCGAAGCTTGGCGACCGGGGCAGCATAGCGGGCCCACCCATGGCGCCATATCCATCTATTCGGGTGAGACTTGTACGCCTGAGGCCCAGTACTTCCGGCAGGAAGGACGCCCTGATTCAGCAGGCCTTGGTGAGCGTGAACTTGATTCCCATGAAGCGCTTGGCCCTGCCGGTGCCGACCTTGAAATCGGGCCCGATGAAGGCGTTCTGCCAGACCTCGAATGCGTAGTTATCCATGGTGTTGTAGGCCCGGATCGTCCAGCACGCACCGCTGGGAAGCGTCGTGCTGTATTTGTAGGTCTGGGTGTCTGTCCAGGTGACGCTGAAGCCCACCGCCGCAGAGATCTTGTCGGCATCCACCGTGACCGTTGCCGTGAAGCTGTTGCTGACCTGGCGCGTGATGTCCATCGCGAGTGTGCCGGGGCCAGGGCCAGAAACCCTCGTCACGAACTCGTTGGTCGTGCCCACCGACCGACTGTTTCGAGCGTAGTTGCAGTCCCACAGGCACCAAAGCTGCGGTGTCGGCGCGAGGGTGTCGGAGGTCATCAAGCCAGCGGCCTCGAGTTCCGCGCGGCTGATGAAGAGGACCTCGACTTCCTTTGCCTTGGGAGCCGCGGAGACGGTCGCCGGGGCGAGCACACTGGTCGCCATCCAGGCAACGAGGCTGATGATCCGAAACGCGCTGATGGATCGATGCATCGATGGCTCCTCGTGCCGACGGGATGCAGCGGGTCCGGTGGGCGGTGCCAGTAGATGGCAGAAGGGTAGTCAGCCGCGCTTACCTGCCACGTATCCGAGGCACCCACACTGAAGGACGAACGAAGACCCGCCGGTCACCCAGCGGGTCGTTTCGTGCTCAGGTTGTGGAGGCGACGACCGGATTCGAACCGGTGAATAGAGGTTTTGCAGACCTCCGTGTTGAACCACTTCACCACGTCGCCAGACAAGACTTTACCCGGGGTTCGGTCCGGGTGTTGGCTGCCCCTCGAGGATTCGAACCTCGGTTCACGGATCCAAAGTCCGCTGTCCTACCACTAGACGAAGGGGCAGCGGCGCCTTCGGGGAGGATGAATGGAGCGGAAGACGGGACTCGAACCCGCGACCCTCACCTTGGCAAGGTGATGCTCTACCAACTGAGCCACTTCCGCTCGGAGGTCGACCGCCTCGAAAGGTGGTGCCGAGGGCCAGGATCGAACTGGCGACACCGCGATTTTCAGTCGCGTGCTCTACCGACTGAGCTACCTCGGCCCGATGGCCAACCGCGTTGGCTGCCCGTCGGCGGAGGGCAGGATACCACGGCCCTTCGAGGCTTTGCCATGCGGCCCTCCCCTACTCCAGACCGGCGAGTTGCGCCTGTTCCGCCGTGCCCAATGGGCGCCTCGCCGGTGAGCTGACGCAGCCGATTGATCCGGTCGATGATCGGCGGGTGGGTCGACATCAGGCCCGACGCGCGTTCCTCGAACTTCTTGATCGGGTTCGTGAAGTACATGTGCTGGGTGCCGCGGTTGGCGACCTCGAGGACCTCCGTGGTCGGCCGAGATCTTGGCCAGCGCCCGCTCGAGGCCGTACGGGTTGCGGCGTCAGCTCCACGGCCGACGCATCGGCGAGGTACTCGCGCTGCCGGTTGACGGCCAGCTGGATGAACCGGCTGATGATCGGCGCGAGGATCGCCAGGACGATGGCGATGATGAAGACGATCGTCTGCGCCCCTCCGCCTCCGCCGCTGTCGCGGTCCCGCCCGCGCGAGCCGCCGCCCCAGAACGTGAAGCGCAGGAAGAAGTCGGCGAGGATCGCGATGGCCCCGACCATGACCCCGACGATGAGCGAGAACCGGATGTCGAGGTTGCGCACGTGCGACAGCTCGTGGCGCGATGACGCCCTGCAGCTCCTCGCGGTCGAGCTTCTCGAGCAGCCCGGTCGTGATCGCGACCGACGCGTGCTTCGGGTCGCGGCCGGTGGCGAACGCGTTGGGCGCCGTGTCGTCGATCAGGTAGACGCGCGGCATCGGCACGTTGGCCGCGATGGCCATCTCGCGCACGACGTTCATCAGCTGCGGGGCGGCGGCCTCGTCGACCTCTCGCGCGCCGCTGACCGCCAGCACGAGCGAGTCGCCCGCGAAGTACGTCCCGATCGCCGGCCAGGCTTCCGAGGACCACCGCGCCCACGGTCAGGGCGACTCCACCGGCCGGTTCGCCGGACACGGCGAAGCCGATCGCGAACCCGAGGAGTCCCAGCAGGACGACGACGAACGCCGCCATGAGGAACGAGTTCCGCCGGTTGGCGGCGATCTGGTCGTAGAACGAGCCGGCCACGGTGCCTCCCGCGGTCGACGGGTCAGGTCAGGCTGAGGTCGACGTTCGGGACGTTGGCGGCCTCGGGCTCGGCGTCGAAGAACTCGCGCTTCGCGAAGCCCAGCGGTCCGGCGAGGAGGACGTTCGGGAACGTCGCGATCGCGGTGTTGTAGTCGAGGACCGTCGCGTTGTAGTGCTGGCGCGAGAACGAGATCTGGTTCTCGGTCGTCGTCAGCTGCTCCTGGAGCTCCAGGACGTTCTGGTTGGCCTTGAGCTCGGGGTAGTTCTCGACGACCGCGAACAGCGAGCGCAGCGTGCCGGTCAGCGCGTTCTCCGCGGCGGCCTGCTGGGCGGGACCCTGCGCGCCGGCGGCGACGGCCGCGGCGCGGGCGTTGGTGACGTCGGTCAGGACCTTCTGCTCGAAGCCCATGTAGCCCTTGACCGCGTTCACGAGGTTCGGGATGAGGTCGTGACGGCGCTTGAGCTGGACCTCGATCTGGGCGAACGCCTCGTCGATGCGCAGGCGCTTCTGGACCAGGCCGTTGTAGATGCCGATCGCCAGGACGACCAGGACGACGATGACACCGATGACGATGAGTACGAGTGGGTCCACTGCCCCTCCTCCAGTCGGGTGCGCACGATTCGGCGACCCGTCCGCATCAGTCTAGCAGTGCCCGACGAGGGCTAGCCGGCACGCGTCGCCCGGCGTCGAAGGTGGTGGGCGGTGAGGGACTCGAACCCCCGACTTCCTCGGTGTAAGCGAGGCGCTCTGACCAACTGAGCTAACCGCCCGGGACGTGCAGCCTACAACGCCGCGCGAGCGACGAACGGCTCCCGGACATGCGAACGACCGCCCGGTCGGCGGTCGTCAGGGAGTGCGAGAGTGGTGCCCAGGCCGGGACTTGAACCCGGATGAGTTGCCTCATACGCCCCTCAAACGTACGCGTATACCAATTCCGCCACCTGGGCCAGGTGTTCGCCGTTCAGCGGTCCGAGGGGAATGGTACCGAGGGAGGGACTCGAACCCACACGACCTTGCGGCCACTGGTACCTGAAACCAGCGCGTCTGCCATTCCGCCACCTCGGCACGGACCCGCTATTGACCGCTACCGGTCGACGGCGAGGCGCCATGTTAGCACATCCCAAAATCGATCCGAGGGGTCCGAAGCCTGCCGCAAAACGGGTCCTTCGAGCGTGTCGTGGGCCACCACGACCTCGTCCGCGAAGGCCAGCGGAAGCAGGTATCGACCCTTCGCCAGCTGCTTCTGCAACGCGCTGTAGGCGCCTTTGCGGGCCGCCTCGGTGCCGGGTGCGCGCGCCTTGACGAGCAGCGCGTCGAGCTCCGGATCCTGGACGCCCATGACGTTCGATCCGCCGGTCAGCGTCTGGCTCGATGCGAGCAGCGGGTAGAGGTCAGGGTCCAGGCCGACCGTGACGTCGACCACCGCGGCCTGGAAGTCGCCGGTCGCGAGCCGGTCGGTCACGAACTCCGCCGGCGGCAGCGGCACGTGGGTCACCTTGAACCCGAGGGCCTTCCAGTCGCGGACCACCGCCTCGGCCGCGGCGAAGAGGCCCGGGTTGGTGTCCTGCGTCGGACTCATGACCTCGAGCGTGATGGGCTTCTTGGCGTCGGGCAGGTACCAGCCGTCGTCCTTGTGCGTCCCACCCGGCCTTCGTCAGGGCGCGGCTCGCCCCGAACCGGTCGTAGGGCACGACCGGATCGGCCGCCGGGTCGAACATCGGCGAGGACGGCGGGATCGGGCCGGTGGCACTCGCCGCGGACATCGCGTACGCCTCGTCGATGATCCGAACCCGGTCGATCGCCTGCAGGAGGGCCGTCCGGACCGCGGGCGACGCGAACTCCGGGTGCGCCGGCCGGAGATTCAGCAGGACCGTGGTCAGCGTGGCGCCCGGGTAGCGCAGCAGGCGCGTGCCGGCGTCGGATCCCAGCTCTGCGGCCTCCTGGCGCGAGATCCCGGACGCTCCGTCCACGACGCCGCTCCGGAAGTCGGCCGCCAGCTTGGCGCTGTCGTCGTAGAAGCGGAAGTCGATGCCCGCCAGGTACGGCTGCGGCCGCGACGGGCGACCGGTCGCGGCCGGGGTGCTGAGGGAGTCCGGAGGGGCGGGCGACGATGAGGGGATGGCCGATGGGTCCTCCTCCACGGGGACGAAGTCGCCTGCCGGCACGAGCGAGGCCGACTCATCGGTCAGCTCGACGAGGGCGAACGGCCCGGAGCCGATCGGCTGCTGGCCGAACGGGTCATCCGCCAGGGCGTCGACCGGCACGTCCCCCAGGAGGTGCGCCGGGGCGAGCGGCTGGGTGAGGGCCTGCAGGAAGCCGCCGAGGGGCGTCTCCAGCGTGAAGACCACGCGGTGCGGCCCGCTGGCACTGACCGTGACCTCGTTCCACGAGGTCGACGAGGGACCGGTATACGACGGATCCTGGAGCGTCTCGATCGTGAACAGCACGTCGTCGCTCGTGACGGGCTGGCCGTCATGCCAGCGTGCGTCGTCGCGCAGGTCGACCGTCCAGGTCTTGCCGCTCTTGTCGACCGACCAGCGCTCGGCGAGGTCGGGCACGATCGTGCCGTCCGGGCCGTTGCGCATGAGGCCGGAGAACAGCAGGGCCACGAGGTCGCGGTCGACCTGGGTCCGCGCGGTGAGCGGCGATGACCGATGACGGCGCGCCGAGCGCGCCCTCGACGTACGGCCGTGTCACGGTTGCGGGGCCGCTGCCGCCGGGCGCGGATGCGAGCGGCGAGGTCGAGGAGGACAGCTGGAGGGCCGGGACACCGATGAGGGCCGCGACAAGCGCGAGCACCAGGACGAGGGTTCCGACCACGAACGTATCGGTTCGGGTCATGAGGCTCCGATGGGGCGCGCCGCGGGTTGCCCGCGAGCGCTGCCGTCAGGCGGTCGTGCTTGGCGCGAGGATGTACGACGCCAGCGAGAAGACGACGAACAGGACCAAGAGGACGATCGTGAACTGCCACAGCCGGCGCTCGACGCCTCGGCGGCTCCGGTACACGGCGGAATCGCCACCGAAGGTGCCGGACAGGCCGGTGCCGCGCGCCTGCAAGAGGATCGCGGCGATCAGCGCGATGCTGACGATGATCTGGCCGAGGGCCAGGATGGGATTCACGTGTCGTTGACCTCAGTTCGTACGGCGGCCGATGCTATCACATGAGGCCTCAGCGTCACTCGGGCGCCAGGAGTGAGCGACCGGTGATGGCCGGCCAGGTCGGGAGATCGGCGAGCTCGAGGAGCGTCGGCGCGACGTCGGCGAGGACGCCGTCCACGAGCGTCCGACCAGCGACGGAGCGGCCCATCAGCAGGAACGGCACGGGATTCAGGGAGTGGGCCGTGACGGGTCGGCCCTCCGCGTCGCGCAGGTCGTCGGCATTGCCGTGGTCGGCGGTGATGGCGAGGATCGCTCCGGGGCCGGCGGGGCCACTCGGGTCGGCGGCCTCCGTCCGCTCGATCGCCTCGACGACACGAGCGAGCGACGCATCGACGACGGCAAGGCCCTCGAGCGTCGCGTCCCAGACCCCGGTGTGGCCGACCATGTCCGGATTCGCGTAGTTCGCCACGATGAAGTCGTAGTCGCCCGAGTCGATCGCCTCCACGAGCGCATCGGTGACGCCGACCGCCGACATGGCGGGCGCCAGGTCGTACGTCGCGACCTTGAGGCTCGGGATCAGCCGCCGGTCCTCGCCCGGCCAGGGCGTCTCGATCCCGCCGTTGAAGAAGTACGTGACGTGCGCGTATTTCTCGGTCTCCGCCACGTGGAACTGGCGCCAGCCGGCCTCGCTCATCGCCTGCGCCAGCGAGCGTGCCGTCTCGGGCGGGAACGCGACCAGCGCCGAGAGCGCCTCCTCGTACTCGGTCATCGTGACGACGAGCAGGTCGTCCGGCGCCGGCCGACCCGTGGGCGACGTGCGGTCGAAGCCCGTGAAGTCCGGCCCGTCGGTCAGCGCGTGGGTCAGCTGGCGCGCCCGGTCCGCGCGGAAGTTCGCGATCACGATCGGGTGCCCGGCCGACAGCGGCTCGGCGATGCCATCGATCAGCGGTGGGGCTGACGAACTCGTCGGTCTCGCCGCGGGCATAGGCAGCCTCGATGGCGGCCGACGCGGAGGCCGCACGGTGCGCCGCCTCGCCGTGGACGATCGCGTCATAGCCCGACTCGACGCGCTCCCAGCGACGGTCGCGGTCCATCGCGAAGTAGCGCCCGCCGACGGTCGCGATCGCCGCGCCGGGGTGGGCGTCGGCCAGGCGGGCCTCCAGGTCGAGCATGTACCCGCCCGCCGACGATGGCGGCGTGTCGCGACCGTCGAGCAGCGCGTGGACGCGCACCCGGGGAACGCCCTCCCGCGCGGCCAGCTCCACGAGCGCGACAAGGTGCCGGTCATTGGCATGCACGCCGCCCGGCCCGATCAGGCTGACGATGTCCAGCGCGCCGTCGGCGCGCCCCCGCTCGCAGGCAGCGAGCAGCGCGGGCCGGGTGAAGAACGAACCGTCATCGATCGCCGCGTCGATGCGCGGCAGGTCCTGGAGCACGGGCCGGCCGGCGCCCAGGTTCAGGTGGCCGACCTCCGAGTTGCCCATCTGGCCCGGCGGCAGCCCGACCGCGTCCTCCGACGCGCGCAGCACGCTGTGCGGCCACCGGGCGAGCAGCCCTCGCCACGTCGGCATGGGTGCCGCGGCGATCGCGTCGCCCGGACCGCCGTCGCCGATCCCGAACCCGTCGAGCACGACGAGCACGATCGGTCGGGGCCGCGTCCCGGCACGGCCGGCGGTCTCCGTCACCCGCCGGTCAGCCGGCCAGCCCGCGGGCACGGGCGGTCATCCCGGCCCGTGCCACGATCCCTGCCATCTCGTCCGGCTTGAGCGACGCGCCACCGACGAGCGCCCCGTCGATCGATGGCTCGGCGAGGAACGTGTCGATGTTCGTCGAGGTGACGCTGCCGCCGTAGAGGACCGGCGTGCCGGCGGCGAGGTCGTCCCAGCCCAGGGCCTCGAGGCTCGTCCGGATCGCGTCGGACATCGCGGCGGCATCCGCCCCGGTCGCGTTGCGGCCGGTGCCGATCGCCCAGACCGGCTCATAGGCGATCACCAAGCCGGCTTCGCTCGTCCCGGCGGGATCGCGATCTGCAAGGGCGCCGCGCAGCTGACGGTCGACGACTTCCGTCGCGAGCCCGGCCTCTCGCTCGTCGAGCTGCTCGCCGACACACAGGATCGGTCGGAGGCCCGCATCCACGGCCCGACCGAGCTTGCGGCCGATCAGCTCGTCCGTCTCCCCGGCGTCCCGCCGCCGTTCGGAGTGTCCGACGATGACCCACGTCGCCAGGCCCGCGAGCATCGGCGCCGAGATCTCTCCCGTATACGCCCCGGCCAGTTCGTGATGGACGTTCTGCGCCCCCACCGCCACGTCCGGATCGGCCTCTGCGAGCGCGGCACCGACCGCCGCGAGACAGAGGTAGGGCGGACAGATGACCCGGGTCACGCCGGGCTCGCGCGTCCGCGCGGCGATCGTTCGTGCAAGGTCGCCCGCGTCCGCCGGGGTCGTGTGCATCTTCCAGTTGGCGGCGACGACGACCTCACGCATGGGCGCGGATCATGCCATCGCCACGGCGTCCCGACGGCGGCGCGGGTTCCTCCTCGGCGAGCCGCTCGATCCGCTCGAGGGCGCGCTGGACGGCGGATCTGTGGAGCTCGAGGCGTTCGGCGAGCTCCGTGAGCGTCGCTTCGGGGGTCTCGCGGCGCGCGTCAGCGATGAGCCGCACGACGTAGGGCTGTTCCGGCATGCGCCCGTCGGCGTCGAGCACCGCGATCGCGTCGAGCTGGCGCCCGGCCGCCGCAACGGCCCGCTGGAGGTTGGCCGACTCGGCGTTGAGGACGCGATTGAGCTCGCCGCGCAGGGCGCGCGACACCTGGCGGGCCTCGAGCTCGAGCAGGGCACCGGCCGCACCGATCCGTCGCAGGAAGGTCCCGACCGCCTCGCTGCTCTTCCACGTCACGACGCCGCGACCGCGCCGGAGCCGCCACGCGGCCGGCAGGCCGACCTCCCGAAGTCGGGCCGCGAGCACCGGGGCGTCGTCGGGCGGCACGACGAACTCGAGATGGGTGCGGCCGCCGGCCAGGCTCAGCGAGCCGCGGGCCAGGAACCGGCCGCGCAGCCAGGCCGTACGGCAGTGCTCGGCCGCGATGGACCAGTCGAACGGCGCGGCGTTGGCCTCCTCGCGCGCCCGGCGCAACCGCACCGCCAGGCGGGCCACCGCCGGTTCGCGGGCGCCGACCTCCGTGCCGAGACCGGCCGCTTCTGCGAGCCGGTCGCACGATCGCGCAGGGTCGATCGCCGCCAGCTCGTTGCGCAGGGCCGTGACGAGATCACGTTCCGAGCGAGTCACGTCAGGCCGTCCGTCCCACGGTGCGCCGGCGGGCCGCGGTCTCCGCCTCCAGGGCGCGCAGGATGGCGGCGGCAAGACGGGCCGGATCGTGATGACGGGCGTTGTCGGCATCGACGACGTCGTCGAGGATCAGCCGTGGGACCGGCTGCAGCGCGGCCGGGGGCCAGTTGAGGCGAACGGTCTCCGCGGACCCATCGGTCGCGATAGCGCGGGTCGAACCGGTTGTTGGCGAGGACGATGTCCACGAGGCCTGGCGCGGTGTGGGCCACGAGCGCCTCGACGTGCGCCGCGAGGTCGAAACCAGCGGTCTCGCCGTCCTGGGTCGCGACGTTGCAGACATAGAGACGCGGCGCCGAAGCGGCCAGGAGGGCATCCCGGATGGACGGCAACAGCAGGCTCGGCAGCAGGCTGGTGAAGAGACTGCCCGGACCAAGGACGATCAGCTCGGCGTCGGCGATCGCCGCGAGCGCATCCTCGGACGCATCCACGCCGTCGGGCGTGAGCCAGACCCGCTCGATGTCGGGCGTCAGCATGATGTGCGATTGCCCGTCGACGACCGAGCCGTCGCGGCAGCGCGCGTGTAGGGTCAACGGGGTCGCCGTCACCGGGACCACCTGGCCGCGAACGGCGAGGATCCGGTTGATGCGCCGGACCCCTTCCTCGAAGTCGCCACCCTCGATCGCGGTCATCGCCGCCAGCAGGAGGTTGCCGACCGCGTGGCCCGCCAGGCCCGGTCCATCCGCAGCCGAGGTATCGGCACCGGCGACGGGGAACCGGTACTGGAGCAGCTCGTTCATCAACGGCTCCGCGTCCGCCAGGGCGGCGATGCAGTTGCGGATGTCGCCGACGGGCGGGATCCCGAGCTCCGTGCGAAGGACACCGGACGAGCCGCCGTCGTCGGCCACGGTCACGACCGCCGTGAGGTTGCTCGTGTGCTCCTTGAGGCCGCGCAGGAGCGAGGACAGCCCGGTCCCGCCACCGATGGTCACGATGCGCGGTCCGCGGGCCAGGAACCGCTTCTGGTAGATGACCTCGACGAGGGGCTGATCGGCGTCGGACGCTGCGCAGCGGATCGGTCATGCTCCGCATGGCCCGGTAGCCGCCGATGGCGAGAAGACCGACGCCGATCGATCCGACGATCAGGCCGCGCAACGGGTACGGCAGGAACTGCAGGGTCACGAGATCGATGAACGTCCCGGCAAGCCCGCCGGGCTCCAGTCCCAGCCCGACCTGGCGGATCAGGTGCGCGAACGCGAGCGCCAGCAGGAGCAGGCCGAGGAACACGACCAGCAGCCAGCGCTTGACCCCGATCCCGGGCGTCAACCAGCGGCGCAGGTTCACGACCGATCCAGCTCGCGATGGAAGACCGCCACCGGGCCCGTGTCCTGCCCTCGCAGCCAGCCCGCGAGCTCCTCGGCGAGCACGATGCTGCGGTGATAGCCGCCCGTGCAGCCGATCCCGATCGTGAGCCGCGTCTTGCCCTCCGCGATGTACGCGGGGATGGCGAACTCCAGGAAGTCCCGCAGAAGGTCGAGGAACTTGCTCGTGACCGGCTGATCGAGGACGTAGGAACGGACCTCGTCGGTCAGGCCTGAGCGCGGTCGCAGGTCCGGCACGTAATACGGGATTCGAGATGAACCGGACATCGAAGACCAGGTCGGACTCGAGCGGGATCCCGAACTTGTAGCCGAAGCTGATCAGCTGCACCGCGAGCTGGTCGGGCCGCGTCGTCGTCGCGAGCTGGGCGAACAGGCGCTCGCGAAGCTGGCGCAACGACAGGTCGGAGGTATCGACGATCACGTCGGCCTCCGAGCGGACCGGATCGAGGATGCGCCGCTCCTCCGCGATGGAGCTCGCGATGCCGCGGTGATCGCTCAGGGGATGGCGGTGGCGCGTCTCGCTGAACCGCCGGATCAGGACGTCGTCGCGGGCCTCGAGGAACACGATGCGCGGCACGATCCCGCGGCCCTCCAGGGCACCACGCATCGCCGCGAGCGCGAGCGACGCGTCCCCGGACCGCACGTCGACGACGATCGCCACGCGGGCGAACCGGCCCAGGTCCGACGACACCAACTCCGCCAGATCCGGCAGGAGCTCACCGGGCAGGTTGTCGACCACGGTGTACCCGAGGTCCTCGAACAGCTTCGCCGCGGCGGTCTTGCCGCCGCCCGACAGGCCCGACAGGATCACGACCGCCTGATCCTCGGCACCGTCCGTGATGGGGTGTTCCGCGGGCTCGCTCACCGGCCCGTGCGCTTGATGAACAGGACGGTCAGCCTCGTACAGCAGGTACATCGTCCCACCGAGCACGAACGGGCTCACGAGGTCGCCACCGGGCGTGGCGACGGCCGAGAAGATGGCGATCGCGAGAATCACATAGCGTCGGACCTGGCGGAGGCGATCGGAGGTGACGATGCCCACGCGCGACAGGCCCACGAGAAGGATCGGGAACTCCATGACCAGCCCGAAGGCCAGGAAGGTGGTCGTCACGAAGTCGAAGAAGGGTCCCGCGGCGACGTTCTCGACGAGCCGCTCGTCATTGAAGCTGAACAGGAACGACAGGGCGTACGGCAGGACCAGATACGCGATCCCGACGCCCATGGCGAAGAAGAGCAGGGCCAGCGGGATCCAGGGTCGGACGGTCTTGCGCTCCGCCTGGGTGAGGCCCGGGGCGACGAACGCCCAGACCTGATAGAGGATCACCGGCATCGCCAGGATGATCCCGATGATGAGCGAGATCCGCAGCTGGATGGCGAAGCCGTCGCCCGGTCCGAGGGTCTGCGCAGTGCCGTCGGGCACGAGGTCCAAGAGGGAGTTTCGGACCGGCGTGGCCAGCATGAAGCCGATGACCCCACCGATCACGACCGCGAGGATCACCCGGAAGAGGCGCGTCCGTAGCTCGCCGAGGTGATCGACGAGCGACATGACGGAGCCGTCCGGCGCCGTCGCGGGCGGTGGCGGGGTGGGTTCGGGCGTCGCCGGGACGCCGGGCCTCGTTGCGTCGCGCAGGGCGTCGGCGTCGGCCATCGAGGGCGAGGGACCGCGCGCCTAGTTGGTGCCGGGCGTCGGCTCGCTGGGGCGCGAAGCTGCGGTCGACGGGGGGGTCGGAGCCGCCGGGGCGTCGGGCAGGGCCGCCCCTTGCGGGGCCACGGCGGGTGCCGGTGTCGCCGGTGCCGTCGGCGCGTCTGGCGTCTCGGGCGGCAGGGGCGACGTGTCGACCTTCATGGAGTCCCCGAGGTCGGTGGACGCCTTGCGGAACTCGCGGATGCTCTTGCCGAGGGCCGATCCGACGTCGGGAAGCCGGCCCGGGCCGAGGATCAGCAGGGCGATGACGAGGATGATGACGAGCTCGAGAGGTCCGGGTGTCGGCAGCATGGCGAGAGTCCTCAGATAGGTCGGCTGCGGCGGCTAGGGTAGCACAGGGAGGCGCGCGGCCCACTCGGCGGCGGCGGCCCGGACACGCTCGAAAGGGTCCCCTTCCGCGCTCGCTGAGGCGGCCCCGGCGATGCCCCGTGACACGTTGACCAGCAGCCCGCGGCCCGGCTGGTCGTGGGCCGGCGCACCCGATGCCGGTCCGTGTTCGAGGAC
Source organism: uncultured Chloroflexia bacterium (assembly GCA_963850555.1). GTDB lineage: Bacteria > Chloroflexota > Limnocylindria > Limnocylindrales > CSP1-4 > SPCO01. The sequence goes on from CAWKLT010000002.1 coordinate 131,279, forward strand.
GGGTTCGACCGCACCACCCTGGGCGCCGACCCCGGGCACGAGGAACGCCAGTCCCGGGGCGAGCGCCCGGATCCGCGCGAGCTCGTCGGGCGCCGTGGCACCGACGACGAGGCCGACCGTGCCACCGGGTCCCCAGCTCGTGGCCAGCCGGGCGACGCGCTCGTGGAGCCGCTCCGTGGGGCTGTCGGTGGCCGGGTCGGCTGCGACTTCGAGGTCCTGGAGCTCGCCCGCCCCGGGGTTGGAGGTCCGGCACAGGACGTACGCGAACCGGTCGGTGCGCTCGAGCAGCGGTGACACGGCCTCGGCGCCGAGATAGGGGTTGACGGTCACGGCATCCGCACCCAGACGATCGAACAGGGCGGTGGCCTGGCGGGCTGCGGTCGACCCGATGTCGCCCCGCTTCGCGTCGGCGATCACGGGCAGGTCGGACGGCAGGCTGGCGCGCAACCGTTCCAGGGCCGCCATGCCCGCTGAGCCATAGGCCTCGAAGAACGCCAGGTTCGGCTTGACGGCCGCGGCATACGGGGCGGCGGCCTCCAGCAGCAGGGCCGCGAAGCGTTCGAGGCCGGCCAGATCGCGGCCGAAGCCCGCGGGCAACGCGTCCGGGTCGGGGTCCAGGCCGAGGCACAGCACGGTCCCGGTCTTCCTCGAGCGTGCCCCGAGACGCTCCAGGTACGTCGCTGCCACGCCGGGCGCGGCGACCCCGCGCTCCTGCTCTCGGCCGCCCGCGATCACGGGGCGGGGCTGCTCGCGGCTGGGGCCGCGGACGCGCTCGGCGTCACGGTCGGCGCCGGCGTCGCGGGCAGGAGCTCGGCCGGGATGTACCAGTCGGGCCGCGAGGCCGCGTCGAGCCCGGACACCTCCGTGAGGTCGACGGTCTCCTTCACGGTCCACGCCGGGGCCGCGCCATCGAGCACGGCAAGCCGCATGTCGACCGTCTGCCCGACGATATGGAGGAAGGCGATGCCGTTGCCGGCCGGCGACCAGGTCGGCGCGAACGAGGCGCCATCGTCGGTCAGGCGAAGCAGCTCCCGACCAGTCCGCGCGTCGAGGATCACGACGTCGGTGCCCAACACGCGTCGTCCGGGTGGCGGCCACATAGCGACCGTCCGGGGAATACGAAGGCTGCATGTAGCCCGCCGCACTGAGCGTCCCGGCCTTCTTGGTCTTGGTGTCGTAGCGCATGATCTTGGGGGCCCCGCGGGCACCGTCGCGGCCGTTCTGCACGTACAGCAGATGCCGTCCATCCGGGCGCCACTCGGGATCCTGATGCCCGAGCACGCCGCTTGCCCGGACGCCGGCTGCCCGCAACTTCTTGGTCTCCGTGTTGAAGAACTTCAGCACGACCTCGTCCTCGCCCGGGTTCGGGGCGTCGGTGATGAGCGCGATGGTCTTGCCGTCGGGCGACAGGACCGGCTGTCGCATCCAGGCCGACCACTCGAGCTGCCCGTCCTTCACGAATCCGGTCGCCAGCCGTTCCGGCTCGCGCGCTGCCGTCCGCCCGCACGCGCATGAGATCCGGCACGTCGATGTCGTAGCGACCGTTGTGGCCCTTGACCGGCCAGAGCCCGCGCTCACGCGTCGAGCGGATGTAGATGATCCACTGCCCGTCCTTCGACCACGACGGCATGGAGTCGCCGCCGCTCGAGGTGACCTGCTTGACGTCGTCGTTGGTCTGGACCCAGATGTTGCCGCTCTTGGCGTAGACGATCGCGCCCTCGAACGTGGCCTCCTCGGGGACCACGACGACGTTCGACGGGGCGGCCGTCCGGTCCGGCCCGACGCCGCTGCCACCGTCTCCGTCGGAACTACCGATCCCGAACGGCACGTCGCCGTTGAGCAGGTTGAACGTCACGATCCCGATGAGCAGGAGGCCCACGATCGAGAGCAGCGGCGCGGCGACCGTGCCGATCGGCCCGATGCCGTACGGGTCGCCGGCGCGCGGCGGCCGCGACCGAACCACCCGCGTCATGACGCCGCCCCCACGAGCCCGGGCACCGCGCCCGCCAGGACGACGGCCGCCTCGGCGTGCGCCCCGCTGGGCGCGGCGTCGCGGATCTCCAGCTGGAGCGATTCGAACCCGCCGAAGGTGCGGCTGGCGAGGCGCGCGACGACATCGATCACGTCGCCCTCGTGCACGAGTGCGGCGATGTCGACTCGCCCGAACGCGATCCCGTCCAGGACGTCACGATCGCGCCGGAGGGTCATCGAGGTGTGGTCCGTGCCGGCCTGGCGCACCCGGAGCACCGTCAGCCCGAGCACCGCCACGAGCGGTTGCGGGTTGCCGGGTCCGTACGGGGCCAGGGCAGCCAGCTCGCGGTAGAGGGCGTAGTCGACGCCGAGCGCCGGCAGCGCGAGGTCGATGGCGAGGACAGCCCGCGGATCCGAGGGCACCGAACCGAGGGCGATCGCCTCGAAGCGTTCCACGAACGCGGGCCAGCGCTCGGCGGGCAGCTCGAACCCGGCCGCCCCGGCGTGACCGCCGTACCGCGTGAACAGGTCGGCGCACGACTCCAGGGCCGCCCCGAGGTCCACCGTCCCGTCGCTCCGGCACGAGGCGCGGATCGTGTCGCCGAGCTCCGCCCCGACGATCGCCGGCCGCGAGCCGTCCTCCGCCAGCCGCGCCGCGACGAGACCCACGATGCCGACCGGCCACGGACCGTGCACGATCGCCGCGGGCCGGTCCGGGTCGGCCGCGACGAGGGCGCGTGCCTCCTCGACGGCCGTGCCCATGAGGTCGCGGCGGGTGCGGTTGGCGACCTCGAGCGCGTCGGCGTGCGTCGCGGCTTCGGCGGGATCCTCCGCGAGCAGGAGCCGCGCCGCCTCCAGCGCCTCACCCACGCGCCCGGCCGCGTTCAGGCGCGGCGCCAGCGCAAACGCGATGGTGTCGAGGTCCATGTCCGCCGGGGCGATCCGGGCACGCTCCAGGAGCGCGGCGATCCCGGGCCGGGGTGCGCGGCGCATCTGCTCGAGGCCCAATCGCGCGATCGATCGGTTCTCGCCCACGATCGGGGCCACGTCGGCGACCGTTCCGATGGTCGCCAGGTCCGCGAGCGCGAGCGCGGCCGCGGGACCGCCCGGTTCGTCGGCCAGGACCAGCTGCGCGACCTTGAAGGCGACGCCGCTGCCGGCCAGGCGCACGTCCGGGTACCGCGAGTCGGCGCGATGCGGGTTGACGACGGCGACGGCCGGCGGCAGGGTCGCGCGGCAGCCGATGGTGGTCCGTGACGATCACGTCGATGCCACGCTCGGCCGCGACGGAGATCTCGGTCGCGGAGCTCGATCCGGTGTCGACCGTGACGATGACGCGGACGCCGTTCCGCTCGGCCGCGTCGACGGCCGCGATCGACAGGCCGTGCCCCTCGTCCAGCCGGCTCGGGACGTACGGATCCACGGTCAGGCCGTAGCGCCGCAGCGCCAGGACGAGGATCGCGAGGCCATCGAGGCCGTCGGCGTCGAAGTCGCCGAAGACCATGACCCGCTCGGATCGCTCGCGAGCCAGTGGCCAGGCGAGCGAGCGCTCGATCGGCATCGGGCAGGAGGCGTGGGTCGTGCAGGCCGTCCAGCGGATCGGCGAACCAGGCATCCAGGCCGGCCGCGTCCGTCACCCCTCGCCGTGCGAGCAGGCCCGTCATCCGCTCCCCGATGCCGCGTCCGAGCGCTGCGTCGGCGAGATCCTGGGCCATCAGCTGCGTCTCGGGGAAGCTCCAGCGGAAGCGGGGTTCCAGCACGTCCTCAGGATGCCACGGGGCGCTCACCTGCGCCTCTATCGATCACGTCGCGGTGCCTGATCGCGATCAGGGCGTGGCGCGGCGGGGCCGCGGGGCTCGGTTCGAGGCCAGCCGGCCGTGCCTGCGGTCCTCCCAGGCCTGCCAGTCCACGAGCAGCGGGCTCGCCACGAAGATCGACGAGTACGTGCCGATGACGATGCCGATCAGCAGGGCCAGGACGAAGTCGCTGATGGCCGCCCCGCCGAAGAGGAACAGGGCCAGCAGCGTGATGACGACGGTCAGGCTGGTCGTGATCGATCGCCCGAACGTCTGCAGGATCGAGTGGTTCACGATCTCGTCGAACGGCTCGCCCAGATGGCGGGCCTTGTTCTCCCGGACCCGGTCGAACACGACGATCGTGTCGTGCACCGAGAACCCGATGACCGTGAGCATCGCGGTCACGAACAGGGCGTCGATCTCCACGTGGAGGAAGGTGCCGAGGATCGCGAAGGCGCCGACGACCACGACGACGTCATGCGCCAGCGACACCAGCGCCGTGACGCCGAACTTCACGTCGCGGAAGCGGTACGTGATCCAGCCGACGATGGCCAGCGAGCCGACGACGATCAGGATGAGCGCCTGGCGCAGCAGGTCGGAGCTGACGACCGCGCCGATCGTCGTGAGGCTCGCCTGCGACTCGATCTTTCCGAGGTCACGCTCGAGGGCGATCACCATCTCCCCGAGCTTGCCGTCGGTCGGCAGTCGGGTGTTGCCAACCGGGCCGGCGGCCGGCGATGCCGACGGCGATGCGGAGGCGCCCGGCGATGCCGAGGCCGCCGCGGACGGAGCCGGCGATGATGAGGCGCCCGGTGAGGCGGCCGGAGACGCCGAGGCCGACGGTCCGGGCGAGGCGCTCGGATTCGCGGAGCCCGATGGCGATGCCGAGGGCGTGGCGACCGGCTCGACCTGCAACCCGATCGGCTCGGTCTTGATCTCGATGAACCCCGTGCCGGTCCGGATCGCGACGGCGTCGAGGCCGTTCTCGGCGAACACCTCCTCGACCTGTTCCGGCGTCACGGCCGGGTCCTCGAACTTGATCTCCCAGCGCGTCCCGCCCGTGAAGTCGATCGTGAGCTGCAACCCCGCGTCCGAGAAGGGCGAGATGAGGATGAAGATGAGCCCGGGGATCGTCAGGAGGGCCGACAGGGCGTAGAACCAGCGGCGTTTGCCGATGACGTCAAACATCGGCACGCAGGGGGCGGCGCGATGGGCGGCCAGACGTCACGGCGACGAACTCGTCGTCGCGCAGGCCGAACAGCGATGCCTTGCGAGCCCACTCCTGGCGGACGACGACGCGCATGATCGAACGGGTCACCACGATCGCGCTGAACATCGAGACGAGCACGCCGATGATCAGGACCAGCGCGAACCCACGGATGACCGACGATCCGAACGCGTACAGGATGGTCGCGGTGATGAGGCTCGACACGTTCGAGTCGAGGATGGAGTTCCAGGCGCGGTTGAAGCCGGCCTCGACCGCGGCCGGCAGCGACTTGCCGACGCGCAGCTCCTCCTTCATGCGCTCGAAGATGAGGATGTTGGCGTCGACCGCCATGCCCACCGAGAGCACGAAGCCCGCGATCCCGGCCAGCGTCAGCGTCACCGGCACGAGCCGGAAGATCGCGACCACGACGATCGTGTAATAGATGAGCGCGAAGGCGGCCACCAGCCCGGGCAGCCGGTAGTAGAGGAGCATGAACAGGATGACCAGGGAGATCCCGAGGAAGCCCGCGAGCAGGCTCTGATTGAGGAACTGCTCGCCGAGGCTGGCCGAGATGTCTTCGCTCGACAGCTCCTGGACCTTGAACGGCAGTGAGCCGAACTTCAGGACCGTGACGAGCTCGTTCGCCTCCGCGGGTGGGAAGCCCCCGATCCCGCCGGCGCTGATCTGGACCTGACCGTTCGGGATGGCGTTCTCGATCACCGGTGCGGTGATGACGGCTCCGTCGAGCGTGACGGCGAAGTATTCCCGGACATGTTCCGCGGTGAACTTCGCGAACAGTTGCGCCCCCAATTCCGGGCCGTCGTCCTTGAGCTGGAAGTTCACGGCGAGACCGCCGTTGTTGTCGGTGCCGACCGCCGCGGATGAGATCTGGTCGCCGCTGAACAACGGGGGGAACTCCTCCCGATCCAGCACCTGGCCGTCCGTCGCCTGGGTCTGTCCGAGCGGGACGAAGTCGAGCTCCCCGGTCTGGCCGACGAGCCGGCGCACCGCATCGACGTCCGACACGCCGGGCAGCTCGATCACGACGCGGTCCGAGCCCTGCACGACGACGACGGGCTCCGACACGCCGGTCGTGTTCACGCGGCGCTCCATGATGTCCTTGATGACGCCCATGCTCTCCGCGGTCGGCGCGACGCCGTCCTTGGGCAGCGCCTGGTACTCGACCCGCAATCCGCCCTCGAGATCGAGCCCGAGCTTCGTCTCCACAAGGCGCCACTGGCCGTCGCTCGCCGTCGAATCGGGCACGCGGAGGTTCGGGAAGAAGACGATCAGCAGGGCGAGCACCCCGATGACGACGATGATGATGGGTCCGGCTCTTCGCATACCGGCGGGATGGTACACGCTGCGTCCCGCGAACGCCTGAGGACCGTCCGCTAGGCCTCCAGGGTCGCCTTGATGCGCTCGGCCAGCGCTCGGCTGATGCCAGGCACAGACGCGATCTGTTCGACGGGCGCGTCGCGCACTCGCTTGATCGAGCCGAACACCTTCAGGAGCTCGCGCTTGCGCTTCGGGCCGACGCCTGGCAGGTCGTCGAAGGCCGAGCGGACCGTGCGCCGGTCGCGAAGCGAGCGGTGATACGTGATGGCGAACCGGTGCGCCTCATCGCGGAGGCGCTGGACCAGGTAGAGCGCCGATGACGTCGACGGCAGCACGATCGGGTCGGCGCGATCGGGCAGGAACAGCTCCTCGCGTTCCTTGGCGAGCCCGGCGAGCGGCAGGTCGTGCAGCCCGACTTCGTCCAGGACAGCCTTGGCCGCGCTGACCTGGCCCTTGCCTCCATCCACGATCACGAGGTCCGGCATCGCCCAGCGGCGCTCTTCCTCGCTGCCTTCCTCGCCGGATCGCGTGACCCGGAATCGGCGGCGCAGGACCTCCTGGTGGCTGGCGAAGTCGTTCGGACCCTGCACGGTCTTGATCCGGAACCGGCGGTACTCGCCGCTCCGCGGCTTGCCGTCCTCGAACACGACCATGCTCCCGACGGACTCCGCGCCCTGGAAGTTCGAGATGTCGTAGCACTCGATGCGCAGGGGCGGACCGGGCAGACCCAGGGCCTCGGCAAGCTCCTCCAGGGCGGCGAGCGTCTTGCCGTGATCGGCCAGCCAGCGGGCGTGCTCGCGGGCGAGCGTGTCCGCCGCGTTCCGAGCGGCCAATCCCATGAGCGCCCGCTTCTCGCCTCGTCGGGGAACGCGCAGGTAGACCGGACCTCCACGCTTCTCGGCGAGGAAGTGCTCGAGGTCGGCCATGCCCTCCCCCACCCCGGCCGGCACGTAGACCTCGCGCGGGATCGAGGTGGCTCGGGCGTAGTACTGCTCGAGGAAGCTCGCGAGGACCTCGTCGTCCGACGCCTCACGGACCGCGTCGAGCAGGTAGACGTCCCGTCCGATCATCTTCCCGTCGCGGATCACGAACAGCGTCATCGCGGCCTGGTTGTCCTGGCGCGCCATCCCGACCATGTCGAGCTCCGTGCGCGCGAAGGCGGCCATCTTCTGGCTCTCCATCGTGCGTTCGATCGCCCGGATCTTGTCGCGGTGCTGAGCCGCGCGCTCGTAGTCCTGCTTCTGGGAGGCGGCCGCCATCTCGACCTGGAGCGCCTTGACCAGGGTCTCCTGGCGCCCCTCGAGGAAGAGCTCGACCTGCTCGATGTCGGCGCGGTAGTCGTCCTTGGAGATGGCCTCGATGCACGGACCCTGGCACCGCTTGATGTGGTACAGCAGACACGGCCGCTGGAGGGCCCGCTCGCCGTCCTTGATGTCGATCGTGCAGGTACGAAACGGGAAGAGCCGCCGCACGAGGTTCATCGATTCGTCGACGCTCGACGCCGACGCGTAGGGCCCGAAGTAGCGGCTTCCGTCGTTCACGAGCTTGCGGGTCCGTTCGACCCGCGGGAAGTCGTCGCCCAGCGTGACCTTGATGTACGGGTAGCTCTTGTCGTCCTTGAGCCGGACATTGAACCGTGGCTTGAACCGCTTGATGAGATTCGCCTCGAGCAGCAGCGCCTCGGACACGCTGTCGACCTCGGTCACCTCGACGTCCGCCACCCGGTCGATGACGCTGCGGATGCGGTGGATCTCGCCGCCGGGCGCCTGCTTCTGCCAGTAGCTCCGCACGCGGCTGCGCAGGCTCTGGGCCTTGCCGACGTACAGGACGTCGCCCCGGGCGTCGCGCATGAGGTAGACGCCGGGGCGGTCCGGAAGGCGCTTGAGGGTCGCTTCGAGCTCGGGGGTCACGCCCCCGATGCTAGGACAAGTAGCGAGGAGGCGCGGTCACTTCTTCCCGGCCTTGTTCGGCTTCGGGTCCTTGGCCTTGTCGGGCTTCGCCGTGTCGGGCCCTGCGCTCTTGGGTTCGGTGGCCTTGGGGGACTTGGTGTCGCTCGTGGACGCCGGCGTCGGGCCGTCGTCGGCGTCGGCGCCGGCGTCTTGTTGGCTCTTGTCGGCTCGGCGCCGCGCAGCTCGAGCCGGAAGCCTCCGGCCTCGATGTCCCTGCACCCAGGCCGTGACCATGTGGCAGGAACCGACCAGCAGCGACGTGTCGAGCGACGCGTTCCAGCGGCCTCCGCCGATGGTCAGCGGCAGGTCGAGACCGGTCCCGCCGCCGCACGGCGTGACGCTTAGGGATGCGGAGCCTGTCCTCACCTCGGCGCCGTCCACGAACAGCCGCACCTTGATCGGCAGCGTGCGCCCGTGGTTTGCCGAGAACGTATTCCCCGACACATCGATCGGGTCCTGCCACGTGGCGCTGGCGGTATGCGGCGCCCGGAACGTGACGGTCACGTCGAACGTGTCGGAGGCGCTGTTGCCGCTCGCGTCGGTCGCGGTGCAGGTGACCGTCGTCGTGCCGGTGCCGACGTGATCGCCGGTCGCCGGTGTGCACGTCACGTCCGGCGACGGATCGACGACGTCGGTCGCCGTCGGCGTCGCATAGGAGAGCGTGGTGCCGGTGGGGTCGCTGGTGATGACCTCGGAGTCGGTCGGGACGCCGGCGAGCACCGGGTCGGTCGTGTCGATGACCGTGACGTTGAAACCACCCGTCGCGGTGAGCCCGCCGCTGTCCGTGACGGAGCACGTCACGGGGTTGGTCCCGACGGGAAGGGTGCTCCCGGCCGCGGGCGTGCAGGTCGGGATGGGGTCCGGGGCATCCTCGGGGTCGGTCGCCAGGACACCGGACCAATCGGCGGTCCAGCCGTTCGCCGTGTTGCCCTCGACGCTGAAGCTGGCGGGGAGAACCAGCCGGGGTGCGATGTTGCCGACGACGTTCATCGTCAGGTTGATCGAGGTCATCGACGGGCCGAGGGCGGCGCTATCCCCATTGCCGGCCGGCTGGAAGGATCGAGCCCACGCGACCGTGAACGTGTAGCCGTTGCCCGGCGCCGTGGGGGCGCGGAGGGTGACGTGGCTGAATGCCCCGCCAGGGAGCGACGGCACCGGATCGGGACAACCCGTTCCATCCGCCGCCCAACCGATGGGTGCAGGATCGAGGACCGCCGTCGAGACCGAGACGATCAGGCCGTCACCTGGCTGGATCCCGCCGTTCGCGCTCAGGACGACGCTCTGGCCGGCGTCGACATGGGCCACGCCGGTGCAGTTGATGACAAAACCGATGTCCACGGACACCTCGGCGCCTGGCGAGACGTTGCCCAGGTGCTTGGAGCCTTCGATGGTTGGGGTCAGGACATCGCCGTCGGCGAACAGGCGATCGGCCGATGCCGTGCCCGCCAACGCCAGCAGGGCTAGCAGGGACAACGCGATCGCTCGGCGGAGGGGTCGGTGATTCATGACGAGGACTCCCCGTTATCGCCGGGCCCGATCGACGCGCCGTCGGGCCTGGCGCAGGCAAATCGTCATCCACCCGGCGTAGGAGCCCAATAGGCGGATAGGGCGGTTCGTTGCGCCGTTGCGCCCCCCATCCGTACCGTTTCGGTGCGTGGAATCACCGAACCCGGGCTGGAAGCCCGGGTTCGGCGGTCTTGCGGGAAGCGGTTGCGCTCCGCTACGGCACCAGCGTGATGCGGTTCTGCGGGCCCGGATTGACGGTCCCGAGGCTCTCGACGTAGCGGGCGAAGGCGTCGAGGTCGATCTCGCCGACGAACCGGTTCGTGCCGCCGGTGAAGACCGAGTAGCCGTCGCCGCCGTCCGCGAGGAAGTTGTTCACCGTGACCCGGTACGTCGTGGCCGGCACGATCGGGACGCCGTTGATCCTGATGTTCCGGACGCGGTCCGGCGCGGCGGTCGCCGGGTAACGATCGTAGGTGAGCGATGCGGGGATCTGGAGGATCCCATTCCCGCCGGTGAATTGCTGCTCGAGCAGGGCGTCGATCTGCGTGCCGGTCATGTCCATCGTCACGAGGACGTTGGCGAATGGCTGGACGCTGAACGCCTCACCGTACGTGATCGGCCCGACATTGATGTCAGCCCGGATCCCGCCGGAGTTCATGAACGAGATGACGGCCGGAGCTCCGTTCGCCGCTGGCCAGCTGGCGCCGGAGGTCGCCCACAACTGAGCGTCCGCGATGATGTCTCCGAGCGACGATTCGCCCGCGGTGTTCTGGGTTCGGGTCAGAGCCGACGGCGCGTTGCCGATGACGCGGTTCTCGGTCGGTGCGGCGATCGTGCCGTACTTGTCGATCAGCGCCGTGAGATCGGCGGCCGCCGGCTTGACGTCCCGCCGAACGATGACGTTGTTGATGGTCGCGCTGACGACCTCCTTGGTCGCGCGGCTGATCACCAGGTCCGTGTCGGTGACCACTCGGCCGACCGATGCCGCCCCGGTCACCATGATCCCGGTGCCGGCGAAGTCCGGGCAGTTCAGAGCCCAGTTCGTGTGCCCCGTGACGACCAGGTCGATCTCCCGGTCCATGCGCGTGATGACGTCCGTGATCGCGGTACCGGTCGGGTTGTTGCACTGGTTGACGGTCGTCTCGTTGAGGGGGCCAGCGGAGCCGCCCTCGTGGAGCAGGACGATGATCGTCTCGATGCCCTGCGCCTTGAGGACCGGGACCAGCGCGTTGACCGAATCGGCCTCGTCGTGGAAGTCGATGTTCGCAGTCGCCGCAGCGGTGACGATGCTGGGAGTGCCCTCAAGGGTCATGCCGACGACAGCGACATCGACGCCGGGGAACTCATGGATGGCGTACGGCGGGAAGATCGTGTCGCCGGTGTCCTTGTAGGTGACATTGGCCGCGAGGAACTGGAAGTCGGCGCCCTCGAAGCCGTCGCCCGCGAAGCAACCTTCGACCGGGTGGCAGCCACCCTCCTGCATCCGAGTGAGCTCGGCCGTGCCCTCGTCGAACTCGTGGTTCCCGACGCCGTTGTAGTCGAGACCCATCAGGTTCATGGCCTCGATCGTTGGCTCGTCGTGGAAGATGGCCGAGACTAGAGGCGTGGCACCGATCACGTCACCCGCCGAGACGAACAGCGTGTTCTTCGGATTTGTCGCCCGCAGGTCGCGAACGTAGCTGGCGAGGTATTCCGAACCGCCCGCCGGCGTCGCGCCGATGCGCCCGCCCGAGCTCGCGGAGTCCGGCGGCCGAAGCTGGCCGTGGAAGTCGTTGAGGCTGAGGATCTGGACCGCGGTGGTCTTCGCCTTGTTGGCGGCCGGGCCGTCGTCGGGCGGCTTCGCCCAGGCGGCCGGGACCGCGATGGACGCGACGATGACCATGGCGCTCGACAGCGCGACAAGGCGGCGGAAAGCACGAGAGCGATTCACGAAAGCTCCTCCAGGGATGGGGGCACGACCGGGACGGTGGCGGCGGTGCGGGCGAGTGGCCGGCCTCCTCCAGGCGGCACACTGCCGAGACTCGGTCGTCAACGATAGCGCGATATGACCGCCCTGTTAACGCCAAAACCCCACCGCTCCGCACCTCTGCGGTGCGCCGGGGCACCGTTGAGCGTGGGATAAGGGGCGCTGGGCATGCTGCGTCGCGATGCCGATGCACCCCTTCGTGGAGGAACGCCTCGCCCGCCTGACCGCCGACCAGCGCGCAGCCGCCATCGCGCCGCCCGGGCCGGTGCTGTGCGTGGCTCCCGCCGGGAGTGGCAAGACGACGACACTCGTGGCCCGGATCGCCTGGCTGATCGACGGTGGCGTCGCACCGGACACCATCGCCGCGATCACGTTCAACAAGCGGGCCGCCGAAGAGCTCGGGGAGCGGCTGGACGCCGCGGTGGCACCGTTGGGCGTCTCGCCGCGCACCGTCCGTGTGCGGACCTTCCACGCCCTAGGTCGGGAGATCCTGCGCGATGCCGGCGTGGCCGTGGAGCCGCTGGTGGATCGTGCCGAGATCATCAGGGAGCTCTGGCCGGACGTCACCGCGGCCGAGATCGGGCGCCTCGACACCGCGTTCTCCCGACTCAAGCTCGACCTCGCTGCGACGGCGGCCGCGGTCGCCGCCGACCCCGACGCCGGCCCGCTCGCGCGGGCCTTCGTTGCCTACGAGCGAGCGATCGCGGAGCGCGGCGGTCTGGACTTCGACGACCTGGTCCGGCGCGCGTTGGACGCTCTCGACGACGATCCGGTCCTGCTCGCGCGGTGGCGCGACCGCTGCGCCCATCTGCTCGTGGACGAGGTCCAGGACGTCGACCGCTCGCAGCTGCGTCTGGCGCTCTTGCTCGCGGCGCCGGCCAATCGGATCTTCCTCGTGGGCGACGACGACCAGTCGATCTACGGTTGGCGCCTGGCCGACGTGCGTCGCGTCCTCGCCCTCGATGCGGCGCTTCCGGGCCTCCGGCGCGTCGACCTGCAGGTCAACCATCGCTGCCCGGTCCCCGTCGTCGAACGGGCGGTCCGGCTGATCGAGCACAACCGCGAACGCTTCGCGAAGGTCGTGCGCCCGCGACCCGATGCCCCGGGCTCGCTGATCCTGGCCCCGGACCCCACCGACGAGCCGGCCCGCACCGAACGCCTGCTCCGATCTTGGCCGGACGACGGCGGAACGCGTGCCGTCCTGGCCCGCACGAACCGGGAGCTGCGGCCGGCCGTGCTCGCGGCGCTGGCCCTCGGTGAACCCTTCCGGGCGCCCTCGGTCGAGCTGCTCGTCGACGATCCCGCGCTGGACGGCTTGCTCGCGCGCGCGAGCCGCGGAGACGGACCCGCACGATCCGCTGCTCGTGCGACTCGGGGCACTCCGGCGCTTCGTGGAAAGCCACGGGACCGAGGCGGAACGGGATCTCGCCACGGCCCTCCTCGCCTGGGCCCCGCCGTATCCCGACCTCCCCTCCCTCGTTGCCGCGATCGGGACGATGCGCGCTCGCCTGGCCGAGCTACGGCGTGACGACGCCCGTCTCAGCCTGGCCACCGCCCACTCGACCAAGGGTGCGGAGTTCGACCACGTCGCGGTCGTCGGCATGGAGGTCGGCCGTTTTCCCGAGCGGACGCGCGGTCGCCGAGTCCGACGAACCTGATCGCGCCCTGGAGGAGGAGCGACGCCTGGGGTACGTTGCCTGGACCCGCGCTCGACGCACCCTCACGCTGAGCTACGACCCAGCCGTCCCGTCCCCGTTCCTCCTCGAAGCGTTCGATCGCGACGAGCTCGGCCTCGACACCGAACCGCCGAGCCCCGTGCTCAGCCCCTCGACCGGTTGATCTCGCGCAGCAGTCGATCGATCGAATTCGAGGAAGGGCTCGGTCAGGTCCTCGGGCAGCGCGTCCCGGATCGAGTCCTTCGGGCCGTAGGCCGCCCGGGAGCGGAGCGCCGCGGTCCGCAACCCGCGCAGGTCGTCGTCGCGAAGCCGATCCGGCAGCGGCTCGAGATAGGCAGTCCAGCGTGCGTGACCCCGCTCCCGAGCGGCCGCGAGCAGGCGATCCGCATGCCGGGCCGCCGCGAGACCCAGGTCGTCGATGACCGGGTACTGATGGCGTGCCGGGACGACGGTCCGGGCCGGGTCAGCCATCCTGCGGCGTGGCCGCGGCGCCGTCGGGCCCGGTCCCATCCGATGGCTTGATGAGCAGGAGCGGCAGGCGCTTGCGCTCCGATCCGTTGACGAGGATCCGGAACGAGTAGTCACCGGGCGACGGGAACGTCAGGTTCCAGAGGTCGATCGAGAAGGTCAGGGTCGCGTCGCGTCCGTCGCGCTGGCTGCGGGCCACGAGGCTGCCGGTCGCGCCGGCCACCTCGCCGCCGTCGGGATCCAGGAGCACGAACCGGATCTCGTGCTCGCGCTCGGTCTCGGGTGCGGTGATGGCGAGCCCGATGACCAGCGCCAGGTGTGGATGCCGAAGCGGGAAGCGGCGCCCGCCGATCCGGGCGATCCCCCCACCGAGCACGTGGAACTTCTGGCCGGGAACGGTCTCCGCCGCGTCGGCGAGGAACGCGAAGTCGATGTCTGGCACGTCCCTATGCTAGCCCCCCGATGACGGCCCGAGGCGGCCTCAGCGGCTGGCCTTGGCCGCGGCGGTCGCGCGCTTGCGCGACGGGGTGGCCGGCACGGCCGGCGCGGGGCGATGGCCGTTCGTCCGCTCCGGGTCCAGGCGTCCGGCCTCTTCGGCGAAGGACACGTCCGAGAGCGGCACGAGCGGCTCCCCGCGCAGGACCCGGTCGAGGTATTCCGCCGTCGCGGACCCGGACACCCTGGCTACCTGCTCAGGCGTACCCTCCGCGATGATCCGGCCACCCCGGTCGCCGCCCTCGGGCCCGAGATCCACGATCCAGTCGGCGGTCTTGATCACGTCGAGGTTGTGCTCGATGACGAGCACCGTGTTGCCGCCGTCGACGAGACGATGGAGGACCTCGAGCAGCTTCTCGACGTCGGCGAAGTGGAGCCCGGTCGTGGGCTCGTCGAGCACGTACAGGGTCCGGCCGGTCGCACGCCGCGACAGCTCGGTCGAGAGCTTCACCCGCTGGGCCTCACCGCCCGAGAGCGTCGTCGCCGGCTGGCCCAGGTGGACGTAGCCAAGACCGACGTCGTAGAGGGTCTGGAGCTTGGTCCGAACGTTGGGCACCGCCGCGAAGAAGTCGAGCGCCTCCGCGATCGTCATCTCGAGCACGTCCGCGATCGACTTGCCCTTGAAGTGGATCTCGAGCGCCTCCCGGTTGTAGCGCTTGCCCTTGCAGACCTCGCAGGGCACGTAGACATCGGGCAGGAACTGCATCTCGATCTTGAGGATGCCGTCGCCCTTGCAGTTCTCGCAGCGGCCGCCCTTGACGTTGAACGAGAAGCGTCCCGGCGAGTAGCCGCGGACACGCGACTCCGGGACGCCCGCGA
Organism: uncultured Chloroflexia bacterium; assembly: GCA_963850555.1. Taxonomy (GTDB): domain Bacteria; phylum Chloroflexota; class Limnocylindria; order Limnocylindrales; family CSP1-4; genus SPCO01. The sequence continues at coordinate 146,470 of CAWKLT010000002.1, forward strand.
ACAGCTCCCGGATCGGGGTGAACAGCCCGACATAGGTCGCGGGGTTCGAGCGGGGCGTCCGGCCGATCGGGCTCTGGTCGATCTCGATGATCTTGTCGACGTGCTCCGACCCGGTCAGCTTGTCGTAGGCACCAACGGGCTCGCGCGACCCATTCAGCTCGCGAGCGAGGGCGCGGTACAGCACCTCCGTGACGAGCGTGCTCTTGCCGCTGCCCGACACGCCCGTGATCGCGACGAACTCACCGAGCGGCACCCGAAAATCGACCTTGCGGAGGTTGTGCTCGCGCGCGCCCTTGACGACGAGTGCCTTGCCGCTGCCCTTCCGGCGTTTCTTGGGGATCGGGACCTGGCGCTCGCCGCGCAGGTAGGCACCGGTGATCGAGCGTGGCTCGGCAAGCAGCACCTCGAGCGAGCCGTTGGCGATGATCTCGCCGCCGTGCTCGCCGGCCCCAGGCCCGATGTCGACGACCCAGTCGGCCGTTCGGATCGTCTCCTCGTCGTGCTCGACGACGAGCACCGTGTTGCCGAGATCGCGCAGGCGGGTCAGCGTCGCGATCAGCTTCGCGTTGTCCCGCTGGTGGAGCCCGATCGAGGGCTCGTCCAGGATGTACAGGACGCCCATCAGCGTCGTGCCGATCTGGGTCGCGAGGCGGATGCGCTGGGCCTCGCCGCCGGACAGGGTCACGCTCGTGCGGTCCATCGTCAGGTAGTCCAGACCCACATCGACGAGGAACCCCAGCCGGGCGGCGATCTCCTTGACGACCTGGGCCGCGATCGCCCGTTCGCGCTCGTTGAGCTCCCCTCGCAGCCCGCCCGCCCAGCGCAGGGCGTCCTTGACCGACATCGTCGAGACGTCCCAGATGTCCAGGTCGCCGATCGTGACTGCGAGGATCTCGGGCCGGAGCCGCTTGCCACCACACGTCGGGCAGGGCTTGCTGACCATCAGCTTCTCGATCTCGGTCTTGACGTAGTCGGAATCCGACTCGCGGTAGCGGCGCTCGAGGTTGGTGATGATCCCTTCGAAGTTGGCTTTGTACGTACTCTCCCCGCGTTCGTGCCGGTAGCGCACGAGGACTCGCTCCTGGTCCTTCTTCGCGTAGAGCAGGTAGTCGAGCGCCTCCTTCGGCAGCTTGCGGACCGGCGCATCGAAGTCCCAGCCATGGGCCTTGCACACGGCCTCGATGATCTTCATCCGCCACGACGCGTCCGTGGACAGCAGGCCGCCGATCCCGAGCGCACCCCCGCCGAGGCTCTTCTCCGGTCGCGGGATCAGGATCGCGGGATCGATCTCGAGCTTCGTGCCCAGGCCGGCGCAGCTCGGGCAGGCGCCGTGCGGGGAGTTGAACGAGAAGTTGCGGGGCTCGAGCTCGTCGATCGTGAAGCCGTCGTACGGACAGCTGTACTTCTCGCTGTAGCGCTGCTCCTCGAATGCCGGGGGCTCGCCGTCGCGGGGCGCGGGGGCGATCAGCACGGCACCCTCGCCGAGACGCAGGGCGGTCTCGATCGAATCGGCCAGCCGGGCGGCGTCCGGGTCGGGCATGACCAGGCCGGTCTCGGGATCGATCGGCCGACCGTCGTCGGCGCGCTTCGCGCCCTCCGGCGCCTCGGCGTGGCGCACGACGTAACGGTCGACCACGACCTCGATCGAGTGGCGCTTGTACTTGTCGAGCTTGGGGGCGTCGGCGATGTCGTACAGCTCCCCATCGACCCGGACGCGCACGAACCCCTGACGCCGGGCGGCGTCGACGATGCGGTCCCCCTCGGTCTTGCGGTCCTTGATCAGCGGGCCAAGGACGAGGAGGCGGGTGCCCTCCGGCAGGGCGACCACCTGGTCGACGATCTGCTGGACGCTCTGGCGCTCGATCGCGTGGCCGTTGGGGCAGTGCGGGATGCCGATCCGCGCGAACAGCAGCCGCAGGTGGTCGTAGATCTCGGTGACGGTCCCGACCGTCGACCGCGGGTTGCGGCTCGCGCCCTTCTGGTCGATCGAGATGGCCGGGGAGAGGCCGTCGATCTGGTCGACGTCCGGCTTCTCCATCTGGCCGAGGAACTGCCGCGCGTAGGCCGACAGGCTCTCGACATAGCGGCGCTGGCCCTCGGCATAGATCGTGTCGAAGGCCAGGCTGGACTTGCCGGAGCCGGACAGGCCGGTGATGACGACGAGCCGATCGCGCGGGAAGGCGACCGTCACGTCCTTCAGATTGTGTTCGCGCGCTCCGCGCACGACGAGCTGATCCTGGGGCACGAACGGAGTCTACCGGATACGGCCCATTTCGAACAGGTGTTCGTGCGCCGGGCGACGTCACCGCCGGCGGCGGCTCGGGCGCTGCCCGGTGCGCTTGCGGATGTTCGGCGTGACCGTGCGGTCCCAGGTGGGTCGCTCGGTCCAGCGCCCGGACCCGCCGGGCGAATCGTCGTGCTCGTCGCGGATCCCGGGCAGCCAGTCCGAGGCGGTCCCATCGCCGACGCCGACCGGCTCGCCGTCCAGGGTCTCGGACGGCTCCTCCTCCGCGGGAAGCACGGTGACGCTCATGACCTCCATCACCGGTCCCGCCGCCGCGGCGGCTTCGTCGGCTCGGCGGCCACGGGCCCGGTCCGCGGCGCCGGTCAGGCCGCCCCTGCCTTCGCCCGGCGGTGGCGGCGGCTCGCTCGGCGGCGCGGGCAACGGTCACCGATGCGTCCTGCTCCAGGACCCGCAGCCGGATGTTCTGGATCTCGTCACGCAGGGCCGCGGCCCGTTCGAACTCGAGCTCCTTGGCCGCCTGGCGCATCTCGGCTTCCATCCGCCCGACGAGCGCCTCGACCTTCTTGCGGTCCGCCTCGTCGAACGAGCCGCCGGACGCGCCGCGCTCCGACGTGTAGACGACGGTCGAATCGGCGACCGCACGCAGGCGTTCGTTGATGTCGTGGATGCCCTTGACGATCGTGGTCGGCTCGATGCCGTGTTCGGTGTTGTAGGCGACCTGGATCGCCCGCCGACGGTTCGTCTCCTCGATGGCGACCTGCATGGACTCGGTGACCCGGTCGGCGTACATCACGACCTCGCCCCCGATGTTGCGGGCGGCGCGCCCGATCATCTGGATGAGCGACCAGGCCGAGCGCAGGAACCCCTCCTTGTCCGCGTCGAGGATCGCGACCAGCGTCACCTCGGGCAGGTCGATGCCTTCGCGCAGGAGGTTGATCCCGACGAGGACGTCGAAGACGCCGAGTCGGAGGTCGCGCAGGATCGCCACCCGCTCGAGCGTGTCGACTTCGCTGTGGAGGTACTGGACCTTGACCCCGAGCTCCTTGAGGTAGTCCGTGAGGTCCTCGGCCATCTTCTTGGTCAGCGTCGTGACCAGGGCTCGCTCGCCACGCTCCACGCGTCCCCGGATCTCCTCGAGCAGGTCGTCGATCTGGCCTTCCGTGGGACGGACCGTGATCTCGGGGTCGACGACGCCGGTCGGGCGGATGAGCTGCTGCGCGATGTTGCCCTGGCTGCGTTCCAGCTCGTACGGTCCGGGCGTCGCGCTCATGTAGACGGCCTGGTTGACGGTCGCCTCGAACTCCTCGAACGTCAGTGGCCGGTTGTCGAGCGCCGAGGGCAGGCGGAAGCCGAAGTCGACGAGGATCTCCTTGCGCGTCCGGTCGTTCTTGTACATGCCCACGACCTGCGGGATGGTCATGTGCAATTCGTCGACGACGAGCAGCCAGTCCGGCGGGAAGTAGTCGAGCAGCGTCCACGGCCGCGACCCCGCCTCGCGGCGCGCGAGATGCCGGGAGTAGTTCTCGACGCCCGTGCAGTACCCGAGCTCGCGCAGCATCTCGAGGTCGAAGGTCGTGCGCTGTCGCAAGCGCGCGGCCTCCAGTACCCGACCCTCCGTCTCGAGCTGGCCGACCCGCTCCTCCATCTCGACCTCGATGTCGACGATGGCCTCCTTGAGCTTGTCGGACGGCGTCACGAAGTGGGTCGCGGGGTAGACGTTCGTCTCCTTGCGTTCGGCCAGGAGCTCACCGGTGAGCGGGTCCAGCTCCGTGATCCGCTCGACCTCGTCCCCGAAGAACTCGATGCGGACGAGCGTCTCCTCCGACGCGGGCTGGAGCTCGAGCGTGTCGCCCCGCACCCGGAAGCGAGCGCGGGTCAGGGCCTGGTCGTTGCGCTGGTACTGCAGGTCGACGAGGTGACGCAGGACCGCGTCGCGCCGGTACTTGCCGCCGACGCGCAGCTTGAGGACGGTCGCCCCGTAGTCCACGGGCGCGCCCAGGCCGTAGATGCACGACACGCTGGCCACGATGATCACGTCCCGCCGCTCGAACAGGGCGTGCGTCGCGGCATGCCGCAGCCGGTCGATCTCGTCGTTGCGTGACGAGTCCTTCTCGATGTAGGTGTCGCTCCGGGGCAGGTACGCCTCCGGCTGGTAGTAGTCGAAGTAGCTCACGAAGTACTCGACCGCGTTGTTCGGGAAGAACTCGCGGAACTCGGCGTACAGCTGGGCGGCCAGCGTCTTGTTGTGGGCGAGCACGAGCGTCGGCTTGTTGTGCTCCTTGATGACGTTGGCCAGCGTCCACGTCTTCCCGGATCCGGTCACGCCCAGCAGGGTCTGGTGGCGCTCGCCGGCGACGAGGCCCTTGCTCAGGCGCTCGATGGCGGTGGGCTGGTCGCCGGTCGGCTGGAATGGGGCGACGAGTTCGAAATCGGGCACGAAGGAAGTGTACCGGAATCGGCCAGTTTCGAACGGGTGTTCGGTCCGTGTCGCCGCCGGGTGCCGGCCCCGAGCCGCCGAGGCGGATCGTCGTGCTCGGCCGCGCCCGTACCCCCGTTGCCGACCGCGGTGGGACGAACGAGTGATACCGGCGATCGCGCCCCCGACCGGACACTTCCCCCGTCACCACAGGAGGTTGACCGACTTACCCATGCGCATCGTCCGCCGTTCCCGTCCCGCCCTCGCGCCCGCCGGGTCCGCCGGTCTCGATCACCTGCCTGCCGAGCGCGGTCAGAGCCTGGTCGAGTTCGCCCTCGTGATGATGCCGCTGTTCATCATCCTGCTCGGGATCATCCAGTTCGGGTTCATCTTCAACGCCTACGTGACCATCACCAACGCGACCCGCGAAGGGGCGCGGCTCGGCACGGTCTACGTCTACGAGCCCGGCTTCTCCAAGTCACAGAACGACCTCGCCCGAAACAACGCGATCAAGGACCGGGTCCTCGGGTCGATGAACCTCCTGACCAAGACCGCTCCCCAGTTCTCGACCTCCACGACCTGGACCCAGAGCGGGACGACGTTCACCAACGGCGATCTCGTCGTGACGTACTCGAACCCGGCAGGCGTGCCCGAGACCGACCCGCGAGTCGGCCAGCAGATCACCGTCCGGGCGCTCTACCACCAGGACCTGATCATCCCGCTCATCGCCCAGCTCCTGCCGCGCGACGCGAACGGCCGCCTCGGGCTGACGTCGGAAGTCACGATGGTCGCCAACTGATGACCGATCGCAGTCGCGGTCACGGTCGTGGTCGTGGTCGTGGTCGTCCGGACCGCGCCCACGGACAGGTCATCGTCATCTTCGCCATCTCGCTGGTCGCGCTCATGGGCATCGCCGGCCTGGCCTTCGACATCGGCCGGTTCTACAGCGAGAAGCGCTTCCTCCAGAACGCCGCCGATTCCGGCGCTCTGGCGGTCGCGAATGCGCTCATCCGCGGCGAAACCTCGACCGATGCCGAAGCCGAGGGGCGTGACGTGCTCACTCGCAACCTGGCGTCCAGCCCCACCGGCACGACGGCCAGCGTCGCGATGACGCCGCAGTACGAGACGGGGCACCCCGGCGATGAGCTCTACCTGATCTCCGGGATCCTGATCGATTCGAGTGGGAACGTGCGCGTCGCGATCAAGAGCGACGTCGGCTATACCTTCGGCCGGGTCGTGGGGCTCGGCTCCACGGTGGTCGGTGGGCAGGCGCGGGTCGCGACGAAGGGCGACCTGCTGCCGATCGCCGTCCGCCATTACATCAACGCGCCGGGTCCGTACGCGGGCGCCGTGGCGCCGTGCGACGGGAACACGAACCACTTCCAGGACCTGATCGCGACCGAGAACACGTCCTGTCTCGGGAGCACCACCGACGCCAGCCCGCGGACCGCGCCGAACCCTGGCGCACCGTTCAACGCGTCCACCCCGGACAACGATCCGGTCAACCACGGACCGATCATCGCCCTCGTCGGCCAGGGTGCCGCTCCGTCCAATGCGGCCAGTTTCCGCGGGTTCGTGGCGCTCGACATCCGCAACTTCCAGTACCAGTCGCCCCCGTCGAACGTGTACTACAACGGCGTCACGCCGGGCATGAATGCGAACACGATCAAGGCCATCGAAGCCGGCTGGGTCGCCGCCGGATACCCCGGCCCGGACTTCCCGCCCGTCACGCTTCCGCCCGATCCGAACGACCAGGTCGGGATCATCGACGGCAACTCGTCCGGGATCATCATCGACGAGATCGACGCCCGCTACGCCCCCGGCGACGAGATCCTCGCCGCCGTGTACTCCGGGACCGTCCAGAGCATCCCCGACTTCGCGTACACCGTGGCGACGACGGCGACGATCAACACCAATCAGAACCGCAATAACTCGATCTCCATGAGCGTCACGAAGAACGCGTCGTTCACCGGTGTCGTCGCGACGAGTGCGTTCAAGGACTGGGGCGACGCCGCCCACCCGTGGGGCACGACCCTTGCCCCGCTGACGTTCACGCCGAGTCCGATGACGCCGAACGGCTCCGTGGTCTGGTCCACCTTCCAGACCAGCGGCGCCCCGCAGGGCGTCTACACGGTCTGGATCCAGGGTCACTCGTCGGATCCGGTCCTGCTCGACCACTACTACCCGGTCGGCATCGCCATCGGCAGCGTCAACCGTGACTTCTCCACCAGCTCCGGCGCGACCATTTCGCTCGCGACGACCGGCTCGACCGGAACCGCGCCGGTAACGGTCAGCACGACCAACAACAACGGCACCTTCTTCGGTGGGGACGTGACTCTGAGCGTCGAGGGTGGTGCGGGGGACAACGGCGTCCTGCCCTCAGGCATCGGCACGGTCAGCGTCAGCCCATCCACCGTCACGCTCAACCGGGGCACCAGCCAGAACGTCACGGTCTCGGTCAACGGCGGGACGCTCGGACCGGGCGTGTACTCCCTGACGCTGCGGGTGACCGGTACGAACTCGGCCGGGCAGCCCGTGACTCGCTTGGTGCCGATCACGCTGACGATCGCGACGGCCAGCAGCTCCAACGAATACGTCGACATCCTCGGCTTTGCGACGTTCCGGATCACCGGCGATGGATAGCAACGCCGTCTACGGCTACGCCATTTCCGGGGTGTACGCCGACATGAACGATCCCGCGTTGCGCCGCGGTCAGGTGGCGCGACTCGTGCCCTGGAACTAGCCGGGCGGGCACGGCACAACCCACATCGGAGGCACCTTCGTGGAGATGGAATACAAGGACCCGAGCCGTCGGGGCCGCTACATCGTGATCATCGGCGTCATCCTCGCGGTCGTCGCGGGCGCGGCGGCCTTCTATCTGATCAGCACGGCCCAGCAACAGGCCGGGCAGGCGGGATTGCAGCGCGTGTCGGTCGTCGTCGCCCTGCAGACGATCCCGGCGCGCAAGATCATCGAGGCGGCCGACCTCGAGGTTCGGGAGGTGCCGCTCGATCCCACGAACGAGCAGGGCATCGTGTCGACACCCGACCGCGTGATCGGACGCGTGCCGGCGGTGACGATCCTCGCCGGTCAGATGGTGACCACCAACCTGCTCGCGTCGAGCTCTGAGGGAGGTCAGTTCTCCGTCCTCGGCCCTGACGAATCGGTCGGGCCCGACACGCCCGTCTGGCGGGCGATCTCGATGACGGTGCCGGACGACCGGGCCGTCGGCGGGCTGCTGACCCCGAACCAGACCGTCGACGTCTTCGTGACCGCCAGCGTGAACGTCCTCACGGACTCCGAGGTCGGGATCGGCGAAGAGGGCTACTACTCCGACCGCTCCACGAAGATCAGCTACCAGAACATGCTGATCCTCGCGAAGGCCGGCCAGTCCTACATCCTGAAGGCCCCGATCGACGTCGCCGAAGAGATCTCGCACCTGCAGGCCACCGGGGCCTCGTCGTTCAGCCTCGCCCTGCGGCCCGACGTGGACACGCGCCAGGTCGATGCGTCGCTCCTTGGGACCACGACCAACAAGGTGATCATCCGCTACGGGCTGCCGATCCCCGTCGTGTATCCGTCGTTCGAAGGCCCGCTGCCGACCGCCGCGCCGACGCCCATCGCCACCCCCGGCCCGACGCCGACGGCCACGCCACTCACCTCGCCCAGCCCCTCCCCCTAGCCTCCTCGCGCGAATCCATCTCCGCGCCGCTGACCCGGCGCGCCTCCAGACCGCCCGGGCTGCCTCGCGTGGCCCGGGCGGTCGCTCGATTTCAGGGGCGAGCGAGGGCCGCGTCGAGCCGCTCGACGACCCGAGATCGAGTCGCTGCCGGCGCGTCATTCGTATCGATGACGATGGCGTGGCTGCCGGTCGCAGTCGCGTCGTGAGATCGCCCTGGGCTGCGATCCGGTCGCGGGCGTCTTCGGCGCCCATGCCGCGCGCCACGAGGCGCTCCAGCTGCACGTCGGGCGCGCAGGTCACCAGCCACACCTCGTCGCACATATCCGCGAGCCCGCCCTCGACCAGCTTGATCGCCTCGATCGCCACAGCCACGGCACCCGCGACACGCGCGGCATCCACCTCCGCGAGGATGCGCGGTCGGACGGCGGGATGGACGATCGCCTCCAGGTCGCGCAGGGCGGCCGGGTCCGAGAACACGATGCGACCCAAGCGCCGCGCGGTCCAGCTCGCCGTCGCGGCCCCGCAGCTCGTCCCCGAAGCGCGCATAGACGGCCGCCGATTTCGGGGGTGCCGGCGGCCAGCACGTCGCGCGCCACGCGATCAGCATCGATGACGACGACCGAAGGCTGCTCGCCGAGCCAGCGCGCGACCGTGGACTTGCCGCACCCGATGGGCCCGGTCAGCCCGATGACGATGGGGCGAGCTCCCTGTGTCACGGGGCGCGTTCCTCGAGCTGGAGCCACGCGTCTTCGGCGGCCGCGAGCGCGGTGTCGACATCGGCAAGCTCGCTCGTGACGCGGCGCATCTCGACGAAGTTCGCCGCCACGCCCGGATCGCCCATCGCCAGCTCCAGATGGCTCTTCCGCAATCCAAGCCGCGTCAGCTCGGCATCGAGCGCCACCTTCTGCCGCCGATACGCATCCTTCGACAACTTCTCCAACTTCCTTCGCGTCCGTGCGGGCGGGGCGGTGGCGGGTGCGGCGACGGTCCCGGCGACGGCCGTGCTCGCCCCGGCGGCGGCGCGAGCCGACCGACTGCCAGCGCCGGCAGGCGATGAAGGAGGGAGGCTCGCGACCGCGCCGGGGCGCAACCGCGCCCGCTGCTCCTGGACCCCTTGTGCCACGGTCCACCCACCTGCCACCGCCTGCCGCCACGCCCTGTACCCACCATCGAACGCCGTCGCCGCCCCATCCCCGACGACCCACAACCGGTCGCACACCGTCTCCAGCAACCGCCGGTCGTGCGAGACCACCAGCAGGGTCGCCGCCGAGTCGCGCATGAACGCCTCGATCGCCTCGCGCGCCGGGATGTCGAGGTGGTTCGTCGGCTCGTCGAGCAGCAGCAGATTCGATGGCTGGATGCCGAGCAGCGCAAGCTCGAGGCGCGAGCGCTCCCCGCCCGACAGGGCCCGGACCTCCTTGAACGCGTCGTCGCCGCGGAACAGGAAGCGCGCCAGATAGGCGCGCGCCTCGCCCGCCGTGACCGGGATCGTGTCGAGCAGCGCATCGAGCACCGTCGTGCCCGGGATCGCCGCCCCGCGAAGCTGCGCCAGATAGCCGATCTGGGCGGCATGACCGAACGTGAGCGCTCCATCGAGCGGTGGCAGGTCGCCGGCGATCGTCCGCAGGAGCGTCGTCTTCCCGGCGCCGTTCGGCCCGACGATCCCGATCCGGTCGCCGCGTTGGGCGGCCAGGAACGGCACCCGGGCCACGACTTGCGGCTCGGTCGCGGGCTCCCCGTCCGGCCGCACCGCACCCCGCCCCGGGAGGTAGCCGATGACGAGGTCCTCGATCCGGACCGCGATCTCGCCAGAGCGCGCGGGGCCGCCCCCGGCGAGCGCCGATTGCGGCAGCGCGAGCCGGCGCGACTGGCGCGGCGCCTCACGCCGGTCCGCCTGGAGGCGTTCGAGCCGCGCTTCGTGTTCGTGCATCTTCGAGAACTTGCGGTGGCTTCGGTAGCGCTGCACGAGCTCCTGTTCGCGGGCGATCTGCTCGGCCTGCGTGCCCGCGTCCTTGGCGGCCCGGGCGTCGCGTTCTTCGCGCTGCCGGTGATACGCGCTGTAATCGCCGCGGAAGGCCGTCAGCCGTCGGTCGCGCAGCTCCCAGACCCGGGTGACGGTCGCGTCCAGGAACGCCCGGTCATGCGACGCGACCACGAGTGAGCCCGACCGGCGACGGAGATGCTCCTCGAGCCACTCGAGCGCATCGAGGTCGAGGTGGTTCGTCGGTTCGTCGAGCAGGAGGAGGTCCGGATCGGCGATCACCAGGCGGGCGAGCGCGGCGCGCGTCTGCTCGCCACCGGACAGGCCCGTCGGAGGCCGAACCCACTCGTCCCGGGTGAAGCCGAGGCCGCTCAGCGTGGCCTCGACGCGCTGGTCCAGGGTGTACCCGCCGAGGACCTCGAACCGATGCTGGAGATCGGCGTACCCGGACTGCGCGACCCGGCCATCACGCTCGTACGCCGCCAGCTGCTCGGCCATGGCGTCGAGGTGCGCCGCACCGGTACGGACCGCCGTGCGCAGGTCGGGGGCGGCCATGAAGGCGGCGTCGAAGTGCGCCTCCTGCGCCAGCAGGCCGATCGACAGGTTGCGCTTGCGCACGATCGACCCGCGGTCCGGCTCGTCCCGGCCCGCCGCGAGTCGCAGCATCGTCGTCTTGCCGGCGCCGTTCGGACCGACGAGGCCGATCCGGTCCCCGAGCGCGACGGCGCCTTCGATCGCGTCGAGGATCACGAACGCCCCGATCTCCCTGGTGACCGCCGCGAACCGCAGGATGGACATCAGCCGCTACCCGCGACCGAGGCCCGGGCCGCGGCCCGCCGGGTCGCCGCCGCCCGCTTCGTGCGATCGGTCCGGGCACGAGCGACGGCTCGCGCCGCCTCATCCGGGGTCAGGCCGACCGTGCCCTCCCCTGCCAGCTCGGTCCAGCGCGGACCGCGCCGAACCTCGCCCCCGCTGAGCGTCCGCAGGATGGCCCGTGCGGCTTTGCGGTCAGCCGCCGACAGACGCTGGCACCACGAGCAGAAATGGGTCGACCGAGCCCCGACCACCACGCGCCGAACCGGCCGGCCGCAGCGCCGGCAGGCCTCCCCGGTCCGTTGGTAGACGTCGAGCCGCTCTTGCATCGACCCGTCGCCGTCCGGTGCCGTGTAGTCGTCGATCGACGAGCCGCGACGCTCGATGGCTTCGGACAGGACGGCTCGGACGGCTTCGTACAACCGACGCTCGTCGGGCGGTCGGAGGGACGAGGCGGACCGCAGCGGATGCAGGCGGGACCGCCACAGGGACTCGTCCGCGTAGATGTTCCCGATCCCAGCGACGAACGACTGATCGAGGAGGAGCGGCTTGAGGCGGCCCTTGCGCCGGCGCAGCCGGCGACGGAACTCGCGCACGGTGAACTCGTCCGCAAGCGGCTCGGGACCGATGGCCGCGAACACCGCGGCGCCCCCGACCTCGGCCACGAGTTCGCCGGAAACCGGGTCGCGCCCGTACAAGCCGACCTTGCCGAACTTGCGGATATCGCGGAAACGCAGCTCGCGCCCGTCGGCCAGCTCCAGGACCAGCCGGACGTACGGGTCTTCGGGCGCGTCGGCGGGCACCACGAACAGCTGCCCGGTCATCTTGAGATGGATCGTCAGCGCCGCCTCCCCGCTCAGGCCGATCACCAGCTGCTTGGCTCGCCGCTCGACCGACTCGACCGTGCGTCCGGCGACGGCATCGGCGAAGGCAAGCGGGTCGTGCGTCCGCGAGCGTCCGCGCCCACGACGTGCGGGCACCCACGATGGTCGCCCCGACGAGTCGCGGCCGCAGGTCGCGCGCGACCGTCTCGACCTCGGGAAGCTCAGGCATGGCGAGGCGCTAGCCGACGAGGGGCGCGATCGGCGCCTCGAGCGGCATCTCGTCGGCCTCCGCGGCGATGGCGTCCTCGCGCGTGAGCGGCGTCATCGACTCCCAGTCGTCGCCGACCTTCACGTCGACGGTGAGCGGCACGGACAGCGGCAGGGCCCCTTCCATCGTCTCGCGCACGAGCGCCGCGAGCGGCTCGACCCCCTCGCGCGGGACTTCGAACAACAGCTCGTCATGGACGGACAGCAGGAGCCGGGCGCGCGAACCCTCGGCCGCAAGACGCTCGGCAACGCGGATCATCGCGATCTTCTGGATATCGGCGGCCGTGCCCTGGATCGGCATGTTGATGGCCATCCGCTCGCCCGCGCCACGGAGCGCCGGATTGGACGCCCGGAGTTCGGGGATCTGCCGCTTGCGTCCCAGCAGCGTCTCGACGAAGCCCTGCGCCTTGGCCTGCTCCTTGATCGCCATCATGTAGTAGCTGATGCCCGAGTACGCCGCGAAATAGCTGTTGATGAACTCCTGCGCCTCCCCCCGCGGGATGTTCGCGCGCGACGCCAGCCCGAAGTCGCTCATCCCGTAGGCCAGACCGAAGTTGACCATCTTCGCCATCGACCGCTCGTCCTTGGTGATGTCCTCGGGGGCCTTGTGGAGCACGCGGGCGGCCGTCTCTCGATGGATGTCGGCCTGGCGCGCGAAGGCGTCCTTGAGGTGCTCGTCGCCCGACACGTGGGCGAGGATCCGCAGCTCGATCTGCGAGTAGTCGGCGGCGAGCAGGACCAGGTCCGGTTCACCGGCCACGAACGCGCGGCGGATCTTGCGCCCGAGCTCGGTGCGGATCGGGATGTTCTGCAGGTTGGGATCGGACGACGACAGGCGACCCGTCGAGGCGACGGCCTGGTGGAACGTCGTGTGCAGCCGACCGTCGGCGGCCATCAGCGTGGGCAGGGCCTCGACATAGGTCGAGCGCAGCTTCGTGTAGATGCGCCATTCGAGGAGCTTGTCGATCATCGGGTGGGCCGGCCGCAGCTCCTCGAGCACGGACGCGTCCGTCGAGAAGCCGGTCTTCGTGCGCTTGCCCTTGGGCAGGTTCAGCTCGAAGAACAGGATCTGCTCGAGCTGCTTGGGGCTGCCGAGGTTGAACTCGTGCCCGACGTCGACGTAGATCTCCTGCTCGAGCCGGGACGTCTCGGCGGCGAACTCCCGGTCCAGGACCGCCAACGCTTCGAGATCGAGCGCAACGCCGACTGCCTCCATCCGGGCGAGCACCGGGATCAGCGGCAGCTCGATATCGCGGAACAGTCGCTCGAGCCCGACCTCCGCCAGGCGCTTCTCGAGCGGTTCCCGGACCGCGATCGCCGACAGCGCCTCCAGTCCGGCTCGGGCCGTCGCCGGGAGGTCCGTGGCCGGTGGGAGGATCTGGTCGAGGTTCTCCGCGACGACATCCGGGATCGTCTGGCTGCGGAGCGCGGCGTTGAGGACATACGCGGCGATCTGCGTGTCGAACGCGATCTCGGGCGAGGTGGACGCCGGATCGTCGGCGAATCGGCGCGACGATCAGCGGCTTGACCTCGTGCCCGACGAGCGGCGTGCCGAGCCGTTCGAGCAGCCGCCGCAGCGCGTCGGCCGCTTCGGCGCCGTCTGCCGCGACGACCCGACCGTCCGTGCCCGCGACCGCCAGGGCCAGCGGCGTGCCGCGACGCGGCCGCGGGTCGTCGAGGAGGAGTGACACGCCGACCGCCGGCTGGGCGATCAGCCATGGCTCCAGGTCGGCGATCCGGTCGGCGTGCGCGGACCTCGATGCGGCCCGGATCGATGATCGCGGCCGCCAGGGCCGTCGGCAGGTCGTCGGCGGGCTCGAGCGAGCGGTCAGCCGTAGGCTCGGCCCCATCGGTGGCCCCATCGCCGGTCGCGGGCCCGGCCACCGCGTCGAAGTCGAGCCGGAGCTGTAGCTCGCTGCCGGCTGGTCGCGCGGTGGCCCGGCCGGGGCCCCAGCCATCGGGCCGACCCGCGACCCGGGCGGCCGGCACGTACCCGCTATCGACCACGCTGCGCAAGCTCTCCGAGCGCTGCTCGGCCGATTCGCCCGCCATCGGCGGGAGACGCTCGATCAGCGTGCGGAACTCGTACTCGCGGAACAGCCGCACGACGGTGTCGCGGTCGTAGTCCCCGAGTCGAGCCGCCTCGAGGTCCAGCTCGATCGGGAGGTCGCAGACGATGCGCGACAGCTCGCGACCCATCTGGATCTGGTCGAAGTGCTCGCGCAGCTTGTCGCGCAGCTTCTCCGGCGTGACCTCGTCGATCCGGGCGAACATGTCATCGAGGCTGCCGAACTCGCGGATGAGCTTGGCCGCGGTCTTCTCCCCCACCCCAGGGACGCCGGGGATGTTGTCGGTGGGGTCGCCCTTGAGCGCCTTGTAGTCGACCATCTGGTCGGGCCGCAGGCCGAACCGCTCGTCGATCCGGGCGACGTCGTACATGACGGTGTTCTCGACGCCGGAACGGGTCGTCATCAGTCGCACCCGCGGCGTCACCAGCTGGAGCATGTCGAGGTCGACGGTGACGATCGTCGTCTCGAGCTCCTCGTTGCCTTCGAGCTTCTTGGTGATGGTCCCGATGACGTCGTCGGCCTCGAACCCCGGCATCTCGTAGACCGGGATCCGCAACGCCTTCACGACTTCGCGCACCTTCGGGAACTGGTCGCGCAGGTCGTCCGGCATGCGCTGGCGGGTCGCCTTGTACTCGGCGTACTGCTCGTGGCGGAACGTGGGACCCGGGAGATCGAACGAGACCGCGAGGTAGTCGGGCTGGAGGTCCTGGAGGCCGCGCAGCACGATGCTCGCGAAGCCGAACACGCCGTTCACGAGCTCGCCGCGGGACGTCGTCAGCGGCGGCAACGCGTAGTAGCCGCGGTAGACGAGCCCGTAGCCGTCGAGCAGCATCAGGCGTTCCATGGCTTGGCCTCAGGGTGGCGTCGCGGCGGCCGGCGGCAGATGCGGGCAAGACCGGGGCGACGCTCACAAATTGTACCCGCGCAGGCGCCGCCAGCGGCCGGCAGGCGGCGGCCGCGTTTAGAGGCGGCGGGCGGTGAAGCGGAGGAGGAACAACCCCAGGCCAGCGATGAGCAACGTGGCCGCCGCGACCAGGAGCGCCGAGCGACCCGTGGCATCGTCGCGGATCGCCTGCAGCGTCGCGGCCGCATCCAGTCGTGCTTCGAGCGCGGCATCGCCGTCGTCGCCGGAAAAGACCTCGCCGCCGCCGGTCGTCTCGGAGGACGGGGCTGCGCTGAATGCATAGACGTCGGTCGCCTGGGCGCCCGGAGCCTCGGCGGCAGGAGCCGCGGATGCGGCAGGAGCCGCAGATGCAGGCGCGGGCATCGGCGCGGCCTCCCCCACCGCCGACAGGTTGTCAGACGTTGCCCCTCCCCCGGCGCCGCTCAAGGCGGAGGGGATGGTCGCGAGCATCAGGCCGGCGATGCCCATCGTGGTCAGGCCCATCGCGAGCGGGAAGGTGACGCCGTCGCGGGCCGATCCGATGGCCTTGAGCAGGCGACGAAGGCCGCGCGGCTGAAGCCGCGCCGCATCGGCGGCGGTGAGGGTGAAGTCACGCGGTCGGGCCGGGGTCGCGGCCGACGGGATCGCCGCCGAGATCGCGACGAGATCCGCGAACAGATCCGCGCACGGTCCGCACGACTCGAGCGCCGCCTGGGCGCGACTGCGCTCGGCGGGGCTCAGGTCGGGGTCGCGGGTAGCAAGCGCAGCCATCCATGTGGGGTCATGGGCGGCATGATTCGCGGGGTTTGCAGGCTGATTCGGTTCCGTCATGTCCTCCACCAGACGACCTCGGCGGCCAGGTGGTTCCCGCGTGGCGCCCGATCGTCGATCTGCATCATCGCATCGGCCGTCCGTGCAGGGCCAGCCGGCGAGCCGCGAACAGCCCGCCGCCGACCACGAGCAGCCCGACCGAAAGCGTCAGGACCGGAGGCGGCCCCGCGTCCGCCTCGGCCGTGGTCACGTGCGCCGTTGTTGTCGCCAGCCAATGCGGCCGGCGTCCGGTCGTTCGGCATCGGCGACGCCGCGAGTTGCGCAACCTCTGGAGATGCTGCGCCCGAGCCGAGCGACAGCGTCGGCGCCGCGGTGAGCAGCAGCCCGACCACGCCGAGCGTCGTGAGGCCGACGGCGAGCGGACGCGTCACGGTATCGCGCGCGGAACCCACGGCCGACCACCACCCTCGCCAGCCGGGCGGCCGCAGGCGGCGCGCGTCGTCGAGGGTGAGCGTGTACGAGCGCGGACGCAGGGGCACGGCCGACATCGGCAGTGCGGCGTTCACCGCCATCAGGTCGACGTACAACCTGACGCAACGTGCACAGAGGTCCAGCACCGGGGCGAGCCGGCCACCGCGATCCACGGCCTCGGCCACTCGCATCGGATCGTGCCCGGCGTGACCGATCCCCTCAGCCACGGAACAGCTCCATACGCTCAGCGAGGATGTCCCGGAGGGCCAGCCGGCCGCGGTGGATCCGCGACTTGACGGTGCCCAGCGAAACGCCGGTCATCTCCGCGATCTCGCCGTAGTCGTAGCCCTCGATGTCGTACAGGACGATGGCGGCTCGTTGATCGTCCGTGATGCGGGTCAGGGCCACCGCGATCGCCCGGCTTCGCTCGGCGTGGACCGCGGTGCGTTCGGGGTCGGCCTCCTCCCCGGCGGGTGGCTGCCAGCTCTCGTCCTCGAACTCGGGGTATGGCTGGACGGGACGGCGCTTCCGGGCCCGCTGCGTATCCATCGCGGCATTGACACAGATCCGGTTGAGCCAGGACTTGACGCTGCCGCCGCGGAATGAGGCCAGATTCCGGTACGCGGAAAAGAACGCCTCCTGGACGCAGTCGGAGGCCTGATCGCGATCGGGGACCATCCGAACGACCAGCGCGAACAGCGAATCCTGGTACAGCACGACGAGGTCGTTGAATGCATCGAGGTCGCCCGATCGGGCACGCTCGATGAGGATGAGGTCGCGGCGCTGGACGGGGTCGTCGGTGACCGTCGTCGAGCGAAGGTCCTCCACGGTCTGGGGGTCCCTCCGGACGGCGATGCTGGCGGACGTGAGGCGGGGGGAGTCTAGCATCGGTCGGGAGACGCGGGTACGTGGGATCGGGTTCCGCTTGGCGCGAACGTCCCTGGGCGGCGCTACCATATGCGACCGGGTCGAGCCGAAGTGGCGGAACGGTATACGCGACGGTCTCAAACACCGTTGAGGGCAACCTCTTGTGGGTTCGAATCCCACCTTCGGCACCACCATCGACGCAGGCGCCGCCGTGTCGCGGTCGTTGCCAATCTCGCCTCTCAGGCCCGCTACGATGGGCGCGCCATGCCAGCCCGGCCCACGCGTCGATTCATCGGCTATCCGACCGATTCCCTCATGGCCGTGCTGCCCGACGCTGAGTCGGCTGCGGCCGCTGCGGCGGCTCTACGCTCAGCGGGGATCCCGGACCGGGACATCACGATCCTGCGCGGCGCCGAGGGCGCCGACCGATTGGACGGCACGGGTGCCGCGAATGGCGTGATCGCCCGGCTGCGGCGCCTGGTCTCGTTCACGCTCATGGACCAGCTCGTCGACATGGCCACCTACGAGCAGGCCGTGCGCGATGGTCAGGCCGTGCTGATGGTGAAGCCGCGTAACGAGCCGCGTAAGGCCGCGGCCATCACCGATCCTACGCGAGCGGGGTGGCCACTTCATCAACTACTACGGCCGCTTCGCGACCGAGGAGATCGAACGCTGGCGCGGCCCCGAGCCGAGCGTTCCCGGCCTGCTGCGCCGCTGACCGACAGGCGCCGCGACCCTCAGGCCGCGTCGACCGTTTCGAGCACGAACAGCGGGATGACCCGCTCGGTCTTGCGCTGGTACGTGGCATACAAAGGAAACGCCTCGACGACGAGCCTCCAGAGGCGGTCACGCTCGGCCGCAGGGACCTCGCTGGCGCGAACGTCGAGCACCGTGCGCCCCTTCTTGACCGTGGCTCGCGGATGTGCGCGCAGATTGCGAGCCCAGTGCGGGTCCTCCGGGCTCCCGCCCTGCGAGCCGACAACGACGAGACGATCGGCGTCTTCCCACGCGTACAGCGGCACCGATCGTGGCTCGCCGCTGCGGCGGCCGATCGTGGTCAGGGTCACGTTCATGGTCCGGAGCGTATCGGAACCAGGTCAACCGTGGGCTTCACCGCCGGAACGGGTATCGTGACGGGCGCCATCCAATCGAAGGAGACCTATGTTTCGACGGATCTTCGGGCCCGGACCCGAGCATGAGCAGGCCGCGGACCAGGCCGAGGCCGCACTGACGGCCGCATCGACCACGGCCGGGGAGACCGCCACCGTCCGCCGGATCGTGGCGCGGCTGGAGGAGATGCCCCCCGAGCGGGCGCGGCTCGTCGCATCCGCCGCCTACACCCTCGCCCGAGCGGCGCAGGCCGATCTCGATATCAGCGCGGAAGAGACCGCCGTCATGGAGCGTGAGCTGCAGACTCGCGGCGCGCTCGATGAACCCACCGCCGTCCTCGTCACCGAGATGGCCAAGCTCCAGGCACGAACGGTCGGCGGCACCGAGAACTACGTCGTGACCCGGGAATTCACAAGCATCGCCACCGAGGAGCAGCGGATCAACATGCTCCGCGCCTGTTTCGCGGTCGGAGCGGCCAGCGGCACGATCTCGGCCGAGGAGTCGGCGGCCGTGAATCAGATCGCCAGCGAGCTGATGCTCGATACCGATGTCATCTCAGCGATCCGGGCGGAGTTCCGCGAGCGGCTGTCGTCCGTCCAGGAGGTCCGCCGGCTCGCCGGCCAGAGCTGATCCAGGTGCGCGGGAGCACGCGTGCGACCGGTCTTGCGTTCCTGTTCGCAGTCGCGGTCGCGCCGATCGCGTGCGCCGAGCCCGAGGTCGCCTCGCCGACGCCTTCCGCCGCGATCGTCGTGACCTTCGAGGTCAACGACGGCGAACGGTTCCGCGTGCTCCTGATCGATCCGGCCGACCAGGCGATCGCGCTCACGTTGCTTGACGGTGGCGAAGGTCCGGACATCCCGAACGGCCGGATCGTGCGCGACACGGGCGTGAACGAGGGCTGGTCGTGGTCGCTCGATCCCGCCGATTTCGAGTTCGCCGACCTGACCACCGAGGTGTGCGACGGTGAACCGAGCGACGTCGAAAGCCGGACGCTGACGAGCGACCGCTACTGCCCGTGGTCGGCGCGTGTCGTGGAGATCGAACCGGCGTCCTGAGGCGGGAACCCTGCCTCGATCAGGCGCTCAAGAGGCGCAGGTCGACGAGGCCGTCGCCGAGACGACGGCGGACCTCGGCGAGCAGCTCGGCGTCGTAGGCGACGCCCCGTCGGAGCTCCATGGGCAGTGTCGGTCCCCCGCCCGGCGCGGGCACGTGGATGACGACCCGCGTCGCCCCGGGCCGGTCACGCAGCAGGGCCTTGAGCGCCTCCATCGCGCTGACCAGCCGGTCGGGCGCGGCGGCGTGCTCGAACCGCACGTGCAGGATCGCGCCCGGACCGGCCGCGACCGGGGCGTCGGCGGTGGCGTCGGCCACGATGCGGGCACGGGCCTCGTCAGGCACGGCCGGTTCCTCATGAAGGTCGTGGGCATCGCCGGCCGTCGCCACGGCACCGGCCGGCTCGAGATAGGCCGTGATCGGTTCCGCGGGCTGGATCCGCGGCATCGCGTCGGGCGGTGGCCCGCCGTTGCCGTCCTCCCGTCGGGGAGAGACCGTCGCCGGTCGTTCGACGCCGTTGCCGCCGGGTCCCCAGCCCGGCCCCGGGCCGACCGGCACCGGAGGACGTCGCGGGCCGCCGCGCCCGCCGGAACGATCGCCCGCTGCGACCTCGCGTGCGAACGCCTCGGGCCCGCGAGCGGAGGCGTCGTCCCAGTCCGCCGCGAGATCGGCCAGCAGCGACACCTCCTCACCCTTGTGGTCCACCCGTCCGGCGACCAGCAGGATCGCCCCGTCGCGCCACGTCGGGCGGCTCGTTTCGTACAGGCGGGGAAAGACCACGACCTCGATCGAGCCCTGGAGATCCTCGAGCGTGGCGATGGCCATCGCCTCCTGGCGCTTCGTGATGACCGTCCGGATCCCGGTGACGATGCCGCCGATGACGACGCGCTGGCCGTCAAGGGCCTCGTCCTTGAGGTCGCCCGAATAGGCGTTGACGTAGCGGCCGACCTGCTCGGCGACCTCGCCCATCGGGTGCTCGGAGAGGTACAGGCCGAGCAGCTCCTTCTCCCAGCGCAGCCGCTCTCGAACCGGCACCTCCGTGGCCGCCGGCAACGGCCGCTCGAGGACGTCCGCGTCCCCGGCGCCCAGGTCGAAGAGCGAGGTCTGGCCGGTGATCCGGTCGCGCTGGGTCGCCTGCGCCGACGCGATCGCGTCGTCGACCCCGAGCAGGAGCTGCGCCGGATGTCCGAACGCCCGCATGGCCCCGACCTTGATGAGGGCCTCGAGGACCTTCCGGTTCGCGAGCCGCAGGTCGATGCGGGTGCACAGGTCGGTCAGCGAGCGAAATGGTCCGCCTTCGGCGCGCGCCGCGATGATCGATTCGATCGCCCCCTGGCCGACGTTCTTGACGGCGAGCAGGCCGAACCGGATCGCGTCGCCTTCGACGGTGAACTCCAGGTGGCTCGCATGGACGTCCGGTGGCAAGACGTCGATGCCCATCCGGCGACACTCGGCGACGGCGGCAGCGACCTTTTCCTCGCTCGCTCGGAAGGCCGTGAGCACCGCGGTCATGTAGTCGACCGTGTGGTTGGCCTTGAGGTACGCGGTCTGGTACGCGATCAGCCCGTAACAGGTCGCGTGCGCCTTGTTGAAGCCGTAGCGCTCGAAGGGCTCGAACGCATGGAACACGGCATCGATGACGCCGGCGTCGACCCCACGCTCGGCCGCCTGCGTGACGAACCGCTCCTTCTGGGCGCGCAGGACCGACGACTTCTTCTTTCGGATCGCGTAGCCCAGCGTGTCCGCCTCGGGGCCGGTGAAGCCGCCGAGAGCGACGGCCGCGGACATGATGTCCTCCTGGTAGACGAAGATCCCGTAGGTCTTCTCCAGGTACGGCTCGAGCAGCGGATGGAGGTAGGTGACCGGCTCCTGCCCGTGCTTGCGGCGGATGTAGGCCGGGATGTTGTCCATCGGCCCGGGGCGGTACAGCGCGACCATCGCGGCGAGATCGTGGACCGAGGTCGGGCGGAGCTCACGGATGTAGCGGCGCATGCCCGCGGACTCGAGCTGGAAGATGCCGGTCGTCTCGCCCGACGCCAGGAGCTCGAAGGTCTTCGCGTCGTCGAGCGGGATCGCGTCGAGATCGATGGTGATCCCGCGGTGTTCCTGCACGAAATCGACCGCCTGGCGGAGGATCGTCAGGTTCGAGAGCCCCAGGAAGTCGAACTTGAGCAGGCCCATCGCCTCGATGGCGTGCATCTCGTACTGGGTCATCAGCGCGTCCGAGTTGGTCGCCTTCTGGAGTGGCATGAGCTCGGTGAGCGGCTCGCGGCTGATGACGACGCCGGCGGCGTGCGTGCTGGCGTTCCGGGCGACGCCTTCGAGATGCCGTGCGAAGTCGGTGATCCGCTTGATCGCGGGGTCCGCCTCGACCTGCTCGCGCAGCGCGGGGGCGGTCCGGATGGCCTCCTCGAGCGTGATCCCGAGCTGGTTCGGGACGGCCTTCGCGATGCGGTCGACCTCGCCGTACGAGTGACCGAGCACCCGGCCGACGTCGCGGATGGCGGCCCGGGCGAGCATCGTGCCGAACGTGATGATCTGCGCGACGTGGTCCTGGCCGTACTTGCGCCCGACGTAGGCGATGACCTCGTCGCGCCGGCCGTCCTCGAAGTCGACGTCGATGTCGGGCATCGTCACGCGATCGGGGTTGAGGAAGCGCTCGAACGGGAGCTGGTACAGGATCGGGTCGACCGGCGTGATGCCGAGCGTGTACGTGACGATGCTGCCCGGGGCGCTGCCGCGGCAGGTCGTCTGGATGCCCTCGCGCCGGGCGAACGCGATGAAGTCCGCGAC
Organism: uncultured Chloroflexia bacterium; assembly: GCA_963850555.1. Classification (GTDB taxonomy): domain Bacteria; phylum Chloroflexota; class Limnocylindria; order Limnocylindrales; family CSP1-4; genus SPCO01. The sequence goes on from CAWKLT010000002.1 coordinate 168,715, forward strand.
GATGAGGAAATAGGCCGCGTAACCCATCTGGATGATGACGCCCAGCTCGTAGTCGAGCCGTTCCTGGAGTGCCGGCGTGACCGTCCCGTACCGGCGCTCGAGCCCCGCCTGGCACTCCGCGCGCAGCCAGCTTTCGACCGTGTGGCCGTCCGGCACCGGGAAATGCGGGATGCGCAGCTGCCCGAGCGGCAGCTCGATGTCCGTCATCTCGGCGATGCGGCGGCTGTTGAGGATCGCCTCGTGCTGGTCCGGGAAGAGGGCCGCCATCTGGGCCGCCGACTTGACGTAGAACTCGTGGGTCTCGAACTTCAGGCGGCCCGGCGTATCGAGGTTGTTGCCGGTACCCACGCACAGCAGGACGTCGTGTGCCTCGGACTGCTCCTGGCGGACGTAGTGAAGGTCGTTGGTGACGACCAGCGGGAGGCCGATCTCCGGGGCGAGCCGGAGCAGCTGGCCGTTGAGCCGGGCCTGCTCCGGGACGCCATGGTCCTGGAGCTCGAGGTAGAAGCCGTCCTTGCCGAAGATCTCCTTGTATTCGCCCGCGACCTGGCGGGCCAGCTCCCAGTCCTCGACCTCGAGCGCCTTGGCGACCTCGCCGCCGAGGCACGCGCTCAGGCCGATGAGGCCCTCGCTGTACTTCGCAAGGTGCTCACGATCGATGCGCGGCTTGTAGTAGTAGCCATCGATGTGGGCGTCGGTGACGAGGCGGCAGAGGTTCTGGTAGCCGCGGTAGTCCTTGGCCAGGAGGATCAGGTGGAAGGGCTGGCTGTCGGCCTTGCCCTCCTTGTCCGTCATCGACCGGCGGGCGACGTAGGTCTCGACGCCGATGATCGGCTTGATGCCCTTGTTCTTCGCCGCCTGGTAGAACGCGACGGCGCCGTAGAGGGCGCCGTGGTCCGTGATGGCCATCGAATCCATGCCCTGGGCGGCCGCCGCGTCGACCAGCTCGGTGATCCGGCCGAGGCCGTCGAGCAGGCTGAATTCGGAATGGGCGTGGAGGTGGGTGAAGTCGTTGGGAGCCAGGGTCGTCACGGAGGATCCATGGTAGCGGCCCGACCGTGACTCAGGTGCCGGCGATCGTCGCCGGGGACGTCATGGTCGAATGTTTCGGTTCACCCGGAAGACGTTGGACGGGTCGTACTTTGCCTTGATCGTCTCGAGGCGCGCGTAGTTGTCCCGGTACGACGCCACCGTGCGCTCGTCGGCCTCGTCCTCCGTCTGGAAGTTCACGTAGTTGCCACCCGTGGAATATGGCTTGATCGCCTGCCAGGCGTTCCGTACCCACTCGCGATTGGCGTCGTCGGCCCCGGAGTCGGGCTTCCACATCGCCTGGATCACGCAGGCGAATGCGGCCTCCCGATTGCCCATGGCTCCGTCATCTTCGGGGTGCTCGTTGAGCGCGCCGTCGATCTGGAACAGCACCATCTGGTTGGCCGGCGCCGTCAGGCCGACGAACTGCGCGTTGTAGGCAGCGAAGAGCTCGTCGCTCAGGCCGGGGACGAATTCGGACTTCCAGTAGTAGTGCATCCCCTTTGGCTGGGTCGCGTCGAGGAGCGTCTGCTGGGCGACGTAGTCCTTGACCACGATGAGGTCGGCCAGTGGCTCGCCATGCGCCTTGATCGGGGCCAGGTCGGCCTGGGCCTGCTCCAGGGACCCCGAGTGACACACGACCACCATGATCACCGGCGTGCCGTGCGCGGACTCGGGAAGCCACGGCGCGGGCGGCGCATTCCGCCGGACCACGACCGAGGTCAGCTCGCGCGGGGCCGACTCGGCAACCGATCGAAAGAGCGCCAGGACCGCGTCGGCCTCCGATGCCGGCCAGGCGATGACGCCGGCCGTCACCTGCGGCCCGACCTCGTGCAGTCGCAATACGAACTCGGTGACGACCCCGAAGTTGCCGCCGCCTCCTCGGAGCGCCCAGAAGAGGTCGTCGTTCTCGCGTGCGGGAGGCGCGCCGCACCGTCCCGTCGGCAGTCACGATCTCGACCTCCTCGAGATCGTCGACCGTCCATCCGAATCGACGGGTCAGGTAGCCGAACCCTCCGCCGAGGGTGAGTCCGGCCACGCCGGTCGCGGAGACGAAGCCAAGCGTCGTGGCCAGACCGTGTTCCTGCGTCGCTCGATCGACGTCGCCGAGGTTGCAGCCGGGACCGACTCGCACACGCCGCGCCTCGACGTCGACCTCCACCTTGTTCATGGTCGACATGTCCAGGGTGACACCGCCGTCACAGAGCGCCAGGCCGGCGATGTTGTGCCCGCCGCCCTTGATCGACAGTTGGAGCTCGTTGTTGCGGACGAACTCGATGGTTCGCACGACGTCCTGAACGGTCGCCGCCCGCACGACAAGTGCCGGCCGCTTCGTGATCATCCCGTTCCAGATGGCCGTCGCTTCGACAAACGCCTCGTCGTCCGGGTAGATCAGGGGCCCGCCGAGATCGGCCGCCAGCGCCTCGAGGGTTGCTCCCGGGACATCCCGGGTCTCGCCCGTCAGACCGGTGATCTGCACAGTTGTCACGTGACCCTCCCGTCCATGTAACGCCCGAGCGATCCCGCTCGCGGTGCAGGTCAGCATTATGGAGTCGGGCAGTGAGCCACGCGCGACTTTTGGAGGCCTGGCGAGTGCGCGGACGGCGGATGTCGCGGTGACCCACTACGCTCCCAGGTGTGAACGTCGACATCGAACAGCCCGCGGACGACTCCGAGATCGAGGCCATCGTCGTCGAGGCGCTCGAACGGCTGCCGGCGCCGTTCCGGGATCGTCTCGGATCGGTCGCCATCGTCATCGAGGACGAGCCGACACCCGAGCAGCTGGAATCCGTCCGCGCTCACGGCCTGTACGGGCTCTACCAGGGCGTGCCCCGGACGGCCTGGGCGGCGGATGGCGCCAGCTACCCCAGCAAGATCACGATCTTCCGCGGACCGCTGACCCGCGCGAATCGGACGCCCGCGCGGCTGGCGGCGGCGGTCACGGACACGGTCTATCACGAGATCGCCCACCATTTCGGGATCAGCGACGCGCGGCTCCACGAGCTGCGAGACGGCCACTGATCGATCCGCGCGACTAGCGGCCGAGCAGCCGCTCCACGACCGGTTGGATCCGCTCCACCCACAGCGCGTATTGCCTGCCGCTCGGGTGGAGGCCGTCATCGGCCACGAGCGAGCGGTCGTCCGCGGCGCGCAGGGACAGGTCGAAGATGTCGACATACGCGATCCCGCGCGCCCCGGCGAGCCGCTCCATGACGGCATTGCTCGCGACGATCGCGTCGTGCTGCTGGGTCGGGTCGCCGTAGTCGGCACCGGCCGGGGTGACCGTGTAGTCCGGGATCGCGACGGTAACGATCCGATCGGCCGGGAGGCGGGCGACGAGCGCGTCGAGGATCGTCGTCACCGTGGTCTCGTACGTCTCGATCGGGACGCCCTGCACGACGTCGTTGACCCCGATCAGCACGGTCACGAACTCGGGCTCGAGATCGGCGAGGGCCGGCAGCTCATCGCGCGCGAGGTCCGCAGACGTGTAGCCGTTGACGCCGAGGTTGGCGACCAGCTCCAGGGTCGGCGCCGTCGTGCCCAGCGCCGCCACCAGCTGGTCCGGGAAGCGCTCCGCTGGCTCGACCGACGTCCCGATCGTGAACGAGTCGCCGAGCGCGACGTACCTCAGACCGTCCGGACCCGCCACCGGGGTCGGCGCCTCGCTCACCCCACAACCCGCCAATCCGAAGAGGACGGCCAAGGCCGCGATCGCCAGCTCACTTCGCACCATGGCCATCGGCCCTCATGACCTGCCCGGGAACGTGAAGGAATCGGCACCGATGGCTCACCTTGGCAGTATGCCCGCAGGGTCACCATGCGGTAGGATGCGCAATCGATGCCGTCCGGGGAGAAGCGGTCGGTTCGGATCCGGGTTGTCCCCCGGGCGCGCCCGTCAGGGCCGCGGGGGACCCGGCTAGGAGGAGAACACATGCAGAAGCGCTTCGGCCTGACCCTGTTCGCAGGTATGGCCATCCTCGTCGCGGCATGCGGCCCCGGCGCGGCATCGACCGCACCGAGTGCCCCCGCGTCCGTCGCCCCGCCGGCAAGCGTGGCGCCGTCCGAGGCACCGTCCACGGAGCCGTCGGCGGCCCTGACGCCGCTGAAGGTCGGTGTCGTCACCGACGTCGGTCAGCTCGAGGACAAGTCGTTCAACCAGTCGTCGAACGAAGGGGCGCTCGCTGCGGCCGAGGCCACCGGCGGTACCCACGACGTCATCGTCACCCAGGCGATCGGCGACTATGCCGCGAACATCCAGACGCTCATCGATGCCGACTTCGACGTCATCGTGACCGTCGGCTTCCTCATCGGGACCGATACCGCGATCGCCGCCAAGGCAAACCCGGACATCAAGTTCGTCGGTGTCGACCAGGGCGTCTGCGTTGACGCCGAGGGCGTGCCGGATCCGACGTTCGCCTGTGCCGGTGATGCGGCGACCCTGATCCCGAACTACCAGGGCATCGTCTTCGCCGAGGCGCAGCCCGGCTACCTGGCCGGCATCGTCGCCGCCAGCCTCAGCAAGACGGGCACGATCGGTGCCGTCGGCGGGACCAACGTCCCGGCCGTCGTCAACTACTGGCGCGGCTATGAGAACGGCGCCAAGTCGGTCAACGCGGACATCAAGGTCCTCTACCAGGAGACCGACCCGAACCCCGTCAGTCGGCTTCAACGACCAGGCCAAGGGTCGCGCCATCGCGGGTCAGTTCATCGGCCAGGATGCCGACGTCCTGTTCCAGGTCGCCGGCCTCACCGGCGTGGGCGTGCTCGAGGCCGCCTGCGATGCGAACCTCGTGGGCATCGGCGTCGACGTCGACCAGGCCGTGAGCCTGCCGAACCTCGCGAAGTGCATCGTCACCAGCGCCGAGAAGAAGCTCAAGGACACGGTCCAGGCCGTCGTCACGAGCGTGGCCAGTGACACCTTCCAGGCGGGCACCGTCGCGTACAACGCGGCGTCCACGCCGCCGGCGATCGGCCTGTCCGATTACCACGACAACGCCGCGTTGATCACGCCTGAGATCCAGGCGTTGCTCGACACGGCGCTCGAAGGCCTGAAGGCCGGGACGCTCGATCCGTGCGCCCCGACCAAGTGCACGGTGAGCGGCACCTAGTCTCCGCTCTCCGTTCCCCAGCGCAACTCCCCGAGAGGCGGTCGCAAGACCGCCTCTCGGGCGTTCCAGCGGACGTTTATCATGCGCTCCACCCCGGGCCCGCACCTTCCGTCCTGACCGCCGAGTCGAAGCTGAGGACGCCGTGACGCAGACCGTGAGCGCTCCCGCACTCGAGATGCGCGGGATCACCAAGCGCTATCCGGGCGTCGTCGCAAACGACGGGATCGATCTCGAGATCCGGCCCGGCGAGATCCACGCCCTGCTCGGCGAGAACGGCGCCGGCAAGTCCACGCTGATGAACATCCTGTACGGTCTCGCCACCCCGGACGCCGGCGAGATCCTGCTCGACGGCACGGCGGTGACGATCGCCGGCCCGGCCGATGCCATCGCCCGCGGCATCAGCATGGTCCACCAGCACTTCATGCTCGTGCCGGTCCTGTCAGTCGCCGACAACATCCTCCTCGGCGAGGAGACGATGGCCAATCCGATCTTCCTGGATCGACGGGAAGCCCACCGGCGCATCGTGGAGCTCGGCAAGCGCTTCGGGTTCGATATCGACCCCGAGATGAAGGTCGAATCGCTGTCGGTCGGCTGGCAGCAGCGGGTCGAGATCCTGAAGGCCCTGTACCGCGACGCCCGGATCCTCGTGCTCGACGAACCCACCGCGGTGCTGACGCCCCAGGAGACCAAGGACATCTTCCTGGTCCTGCGCCGCCTCGCGGCCGAGGGTCATTCGATCATCTTCATCAGCCACAAGCTCTTCGAGGTCCTGGAGATCGCCGACCGCATCACGGTCATCCGCCGCGGTCAGGTCGTCGGCACGCGGATCCCGTCCGAGACCAACGAGGACGACCTGGCGGAGCTGATGGTGGGTCGCAACGTCCAGCTCGTGGTCGACCGTGGCGAGTCCCACCCGGCCGAGCCGGCACTGACCGTCAGCGAGCTGCGGGTCACCGACGATCGCGGCCATGAATCCGTCAAGGGCGTGAGCTTCGAGGTCCGGGCCGGAGAGATCTTCGGCCTCGCCGGCGTGGCCGGCAACGGTCAGGAGGAGCTCGTCGAGGCGCTCACCGGCCTGCGCTCGCCCAGCGCCGGGCAGGTGAGTATCGGCGGCAGGGACGTCACCCGCCACGGCCCGCGCGCGTTGCAGCAAGCCGGGATGTCGTTCGTGCCAGGCGACCGCCATCGCTTCGGCCTCGTTCTCTCGTTCCCGCTCGAGGACAACCTGATCCTCACCCAGTACGACGAAGCGCCGTATTCGCGCGGCATGGTGCGCAACGACGCGGCGATCCATGCCTGGGCCAAGCAGGCCATCGCCGAGTACGACATCCGGACCCCGTCCGCGACCGTGACGGCCGGCACGTTGTCCGGCGGGAACCAGCAGAAGGCCGTCGTGGCCCGAGAGTTCAGCCGCAAGCTCACGACCCTGATCCTCGACCAGCCGACCCGTGGCCTGGACGTCGGAAGCATCGAGTTCATCCATCGCCAGGTCATCGCCAAGCGCGACGCGGGCGCGGCCATCCTCCTGGTGTCGGCGGAGCTGGATGAGGTCCTCGAGCTGTCAGACCGGGTCGCGGTGATGTACCGCGGCGAGATCGTCGCGGTCGTGGATGGGCCGACCGCGGAGCGTGAAGACGTGGGCCTGCTCATGGCCACCGGCCGCCGTGGCGCGGCTGCCGAGGCGGCGCTGGCAGCCGTCACCCACGGGACGAGTGCCGGAGAAGACGCATGAGCACGCTTCGTCGGCTGTGGGCGCTGGCCGTCATCCCGATCATCTCGATCGTCCTCGCGTTGCTGCTCGGCTCGCTCCTCATCATCGCCTCGAGCCTGGCCATCGGCGAGTCCCTGAACCTGCTCCTGCCTCTCATCGCCTACGAGAGCCTCCTGGAGGGGGCTACCGGGCTGTCGCTGCTCGACGTGAACGCGGCGGGCGTGCCCAGCTTCGCGTTCTCGATCGACCCGGAACGCGCCGCGCGCGCGCTGACCAGCACCGTCGCAGCCGCCGCGCCCCTGGTCCTGACCGGTCTCGCGGTCGGAGTCGGGTTCAAGGCAGGACTCTTCAACATCGGCGGGACCGGACAGGTCCTCGTCGGCGCGTTCGTTGCCGCGATCGTCGGCGCCGCAGTCGGTGACCAGCCGGTGCCCATCGCGGTCACCGTGGCGCTGGTAGCCGGCGCGCTCGGGGGGGCGTTCTACGGGTTCATCCCCGGCGCGCTCAAGGCCTTTACGGGTGCCCACGAGGTGGTCTCGACGATCATGCTCAACTCGCTGGCGTTCTTCATCATCGTGGGCCTGGTCAACGACATCTTCAAGATCGTCGGCCCGAGCTTCGCTCGCACGGCGGACGTCGGCAACGCGGCGCTGCCCGTCCTGTTCGGGCGGAACGGCACCGTCGGCGTCCTGATCGCGTTGGCGGCTGTCCCGATCACCTGGTTCCTCATCTATCGCACCACACTCGGCTTCGAGATCCGGACGGTCGGGGCCAATCCGAGCGCCGCTCGCTATGCCGGGATGAGCCCCCGCCGGCTGATCATCCTCACGATGAGCCTGTGCGGACTGTTCGCCGGCCTGGCTGGATCGATCGAGATCCTGACGCTCGGCTACTACCCGGCGGTCTTCGGCACGGGGATCGGTTTCGCGGGCATCACCGTGGCGCTGTTGGGTCGGGCCCACCCCGTCGGCATCCTGCTGGCCGCGCTCCTCCTGGGTGGCATGCGCGCCGGCGCGCCGTCGATGCAGATCACCGCAAACATCCCGATCGAGATCATCGACGTCATCCAGGGGCTCATCCTGCTGTTCCTCGCCGCCGAGGTCGTCATCCGTCGGACGTTCCGGATCCGCGCCGAGCGGGTCACCCCAGGCGAGCTCGGGACCGTGGCCAAGACCTACGGTGAGGGCACGGTCTGATGGAGGTCCTGTTCGACATCCCGGTCCTGGGATTCGTGCTGCAGTTCATCGCCTACCTGATCGAGGCGATCACGACGACGAACCTGGCGCCCCAGACCCTGCAGCTCGCCACTCCGATCGCCCTCGGCGCCCTGTGCGGGATCATGAACGAGCGCAGCGGCATCGTGAACATCGGGATCGAGGGGATGATGCTGACGGCGGCGTTCGTCGGCTTCATGGTGGCGATGGTCGTCCATGAGGCGATGCCTGAAAGCGTACCGACCGCGATCTTCGGGTTCACACCGGCCCTGGTCATCGGCATCCTGGCCGCCATCGGCGCGGGGATGCTCGTCTCGGCGCTCCACGCGTGGCTGTGCGTCACCGTCCGGGCCGACCAGATCATCAGCGGCACCGTCATCAATATCATCGCGCTCGGGCTGACCGGCTACCTCAACCGCCTGATCCAGCCGACCGGAAGCGCCGGCACGCTCGATCCCTTCCGCCCGCCCGAGTTGTCTCGTGGACCTGCCGGTCATCGGCTGGATCTTCCGGATGTTCCTCGCGGTCGGGCCGATCACGATGTCGGTGATCGTGTTCGTGATCATCCTGCAGGTCCTGCTCTTCCGCTCACGGTGGGGCCTGCGGACCCGGGCCGTGGGCGAGCATCCGCGGGCAGCGGACACGGTCGGCATCGATGTCCTCAAGCTGCGCTACCGCAACGTCATCCTGGGCGGCATCTTCGCGGGCCTGGCCGGCGCCTGGCTCACCCTCGAGTTCAACCAGTCGTTCCAGAACGGGATGACGGCCAACCGCGGGTTCATCGCGCTGGCCGCGGTCATCTTCGGGCGATGGACCCCGATCGGGGCGTTCGGCGGGGCGCTGCTGTTCATGTTCTCGGAGGCCCTCGGCATCGCCATCCGGTCCAACCCCCCGGCAGGCGACCTGGGCGTCTTCCTGTCCGGCATCCAGGCGGCCTACCCGAGCCTCTACAACAACGCCTTCGGGGCGATGCCGTACCTGCTCACGCTCATCGTGCTCGCCGGCGTCGTCGGACGGAGCGTGGCCCCGGCCGCCGTGGGCAAGCCCTACGTCAAGGAAGGCGCCTCCTGACGAGCAGCAAGGATCCGATGGCGATGGCCCGGACGCGGGCGTTCCTCGACCTGCAGGAGGGACGCGGCCCGGTCCGGCTCCTCGACGACGCCGGCATCGAGGTCATCCTGCGAAGGACCCGCCGCATCGCCGTGATCGGCGCCTCGTCCGACCCCGGCCGACCGTCGTTCGGGGTGTTCCGCTACCTGCTCGATAACGATTTCGAGTGCGTCCCGGTGAACCCGAACGAAACCGAGGTCCTCGGGGTCCCCGCGTTCGAGACGCTCGCCGCGGCGGTCGAGGCCACGGGTCCGTTCGACATGGTCGATGTGTTCCGCCGCTCGGAGCTGTGCGTGCCACACGCCGAGGAGGCCGTCGAGGCCGGCGCGGCCTGTCTCTGGCTCCAGCTCGGGGTCGTGAACTGGGAGGCGGCCGCGATCGCCGCGAACGCTGGGTTGTCGGTCGTGATGGACCGCTGCACCGCCATCGAGTGGCGGCGCCTCGCCGGACGCCGCTAAGCCAGACCGTTCGCGCAGGAGACGCCCGCGTCGAGGCGTCCGTGAACACGACCTCGCACGCCGTGCGGTGCATGGTCCGGACGTGCTCGTCGCTCAGGCCGCCATCCGCCACGAGGAGACGCTCCTCGGCCGCGAGCGTGCTGCCGGTCGTGACCGGATCGTCGTCCCCCAGCACGACCTGGCAGCCCGCCGCCAGGAAGGCGTGCAGCGGGTGCTCGCGGACGGATCGCGCCGCGCCGGTCAGCACGTTCGAGGTCGGGCAGACCTCGAAGGTGACCCCGTGATCGGCCGACCAGGCCAGGATGGCCGGATCGTCGGCTGCCCGCGAGCCATGCCCGATCCGGGTCACGCCGAGCCCCTCGACGGCTTCGATGACGCTCTCGGCCGGACCCGCCTCGGCGGCGTGGGCGGTCAGCCCCAGACCGGCGGCCGCCGCGACTCCGAACGGTGCTCGATACGGGGCGATCGACGGGAAGACGAGCTCGTCGCCGGCGACATCGAGGCCCACGACGCCGGCTCCGGCGGCAGCGGCGGCCGCCCGCGCGACCGCAAGGTTCGTTTCGTCGTCGTCGTGCCGGAGCAGACAGACGACGAGCCCGCTCGGGAGGCCGGTCGCACGGCTTCCCTCGGCGAGGCCCTCGCAGGTCGCCGCGATGACGGCCGCGAGATCGAAGCCGGGCCGTCGGTGCGTGGACGGTCCGAAGCGGATCTCGAGGAAGTCGCAGCCGTCGGCCGCGGCGTCCTCCACGGCCTCGCGCGCCACGCGCCGCAGGCCCTCGGCCGATCCGAGGACCGGGTAGGCGGCGGCCACATGGGCGAGGTAGATCGTCAGGTCTCCGGGCGAGTCCATCTGCAACGCACGGTCCCACCCGCCGGCGGGAGCCGGGACACCGGCCTCGCGGGCGAGCTCTGCCGCCGTGGTTGGTCGGACCCAGCCCTCGAGATGCGTGTGGAGGTTCAGGCCCACGGGACGGCTAGAGCGAGAGCCGAACTGCCGTCTCGAGCGCCGTCTCGATGCTCGCGCGCCAGCCCACGGCCAGGCGCTCGTGAGCGGATTCGGCGTAGACGCTCGTCCCGGCGACGAGATTGCTCGAGACCGCGCAGATCATCGCGGCGCGGAGCCCTCGCTGGCGCGCGACGACGAACATCGCGGCGGACTCCATCTCGACATTGAGCAGGCCCAGGCCGGACATCTGCTGGGTCCACTCCGGCGACTCGGCGTAGAACGCGTCGTCGGTGATGTTCAGCCCCACGTGGACGGCGAGATCGTGGGCCGGGGCCCGCTCCCGGGCGACCCGCTCCAGCTCGAGCGTGATCTCCAGGTCGGGCACGGCCGGATAGCCCTTCGGGACGTAGGCGTCGGTCGTGCCGTCGTTGCGAAATGAGCCCTGGCTGATGACCAGATCACCGGGCTCCATGCCCTCCTGCAGGGCGCCCGTGCTACCCACCCGGATGAAGCTGGTGACCCCGACACGAGCGAGCTCCTCGACCGCGATGGCGGTGGACGGGCAGCCCATGCCCGTCGACGTGACCGTGATCATGCGTCCCTGGTACGTGCCCTTCATGGTGCGGTGTTCGCGCTTGTGCGCGACGTCGACCGGATCGTCCAGGTACTCCGCCACCAACGGGACCCGGAACGGATCGCCGGGCATGAGGACGACCGTGCTGACCTCGCCCGGGGCCACCCCGATGTGGAATTGCCGGCCACCCAGCCCGATGCTGCTCTTGTCGACGATGGTGCTCACGTGGCGACTCCGATTCGGTGGGGCTAGGTGGGGGCTACTTGATCAGGAAGCCGAGGAAGATCAGCACCGCGCCGACGATCGCGATGGCTCCGCCCATCTGGGCCTGGCGGCGCAGGATCGCCATGGCCACCGAAGCTCCGGTCGACTCATTGGTGCGCAGGCCGCCGCGCCACGATTCGTAGCGGGCCACGTTCTCGTCCTGGGCCTTGAGCGCCTGGTAGCGCGACCACGGTCCCCGGGCGCGCGTGTAGCCGATCGCCACGAGCGCGACGCCGGCGCCCCACAGCAGCAGGTTGATGGGTCCCATGCGCTCCCCTACTCCGTCCGGTCGAGGCGCTCGCGGACCGCGGCCTGGACCAGGCCGGCGTTGGCCTGGCCGCGCGTCGCCTTCATCACCTGGCCCACGAGGAAGCCGACCGCCTGGACCTTGCCGGCCCGATAGTCGGCGACCGCGGCCGGGTTCGCCGCGATGACGTCGTCCACCGCCGCGCCGACGGCATCCGTGTCCGTGATCTGGCGAAATCCGCGGGCCGCGATGATGGCCGCGGCGGCCTCGCCGGTATCGACGTGGGCTTCGAACACCTCCTTGGCGTTCGCGCGCGAGATCGATCCGTCCTCGACCGCCCGGACGATCGCCGCGAGCTCGGCGGCTTCGACCTGGACCGTGGTGTCCGCCGCGGCCGTGTTGCGGAGGCGCAGGTACTCCCCGGTGACCCAGTTCGCGACGGACTTCGCGGCGAGTGACGGATCGGCGGCCAGGGTCGCTTCGAACAGCGCCGTGGCATCGGGATCGGACGTGAGGACCCCGGCGTCGTACGGCCCGAGGCCCAACGACGCCCCGTACCGGGTTCGGCGGGCCGCCGGCAGCTCCGGCAGACCGGCCCGCAGCGTCTCCAACCAGGATGGATCCACGTGGAGCGGCGGGAGATCCGGCTCCGGGAAGTAGCGGTAGTCGTCGGACGTCTCTTTCGAGCGCATCCGGTAGGTCTCGCCGCGGTCGTCGGACCAGCCGCGCGTCTCCTGGGCGAGCGGCTGCCGACGCATCGAGCGCGGCCGCCTGGCGGTCGATCTCGTATTCGATCGCCCGCTCGACCGAGCGGAACGAGTTCATGTTCTTGACCTCGACCCGGGTCCCGAACGCCTCCGTGCCGCGCTCGCGCAGCGACACGTTCGCCTCGACCCGCATCTGGCCCCGCTCCATGTCGGCGTCCGACGCGCCGATCGTGCGCAGGAGCAACTGCAGCTCCTCGGCGTAGCGCCGGGCCTGCTCGGCCGTGCGGATGTCGGGATCGGTCACGATCTCCATCAGCGGCGCGCCAGAGCGGTTGAAGTCGACGAGGCTCACCTTGCGTCCATCCGCATCGGTGGCATGGACGAGCTTCGCGGTGTCCTCCTCGAGGTGCGCCCGGGTGATCCCGACGGTGAATGGCCCCTCGGATGTCTCGATGGCCAATCGGCCGGCCGACGCGAGCGGCAGGTCGTACTGGCTGATCTGGTAGCCCTTGGGCAGGTCCGGATAGAAGTAGTTCTTGCGGTCCCAGCGCGTGGCATCCGGCGTCGTGGCCTCGATCGCGAGGCCGGTCGCCAGGACGTGCTCCACGGCACGGCGATTGATGACAGGCAGGGCGCCCGGCAGGCCGAGGCAGACCGGGCAGACGTGGCTGTTCGGGGCGGCGCCGTCGTAGGCCGTGGAGCACGGGCAGAACATCTTCGAGGCCGTCCGCAGCTGGCAGTGGACCTCGATGCCGATGACGGCCTCGTACCGGGAAAGCGGATCGGCGGCTGATGCGGTCGCGCTCGGGCTCACGGCGCGAGTCTCGCACATCCGTCGGAGCGGCCGTCGCACCGGCCCCGGGAGGTCGCCGAGCCAGGGTGGCGGCGGCCGATCGGGATGGGCACGAGGCGGGTATGTCCGACTCCAGAACGAAACTCTGCGAGTTCGTGAGAGCGCTCTCTTGACAGCGGGTGCTAGAGTCACCCCGGAAGCGTGAGAGCGCTCTCACAGCGTCGTCACGAAGGGTACGATGTCGCAACTCGAGACCCCCAGCACGCGCCCACCGGCGACCCTCGACGAGGTCGCGCGCGTGGCCGGCGTCTCGCGAGCCACGGTCTCCCGGGTCGTGAACGGTTCGCCCAAGGTCAGCCCCGACGTGCGACGCACCGTCGAGCGCGCCGTCGACCGCCTGGGCTACGTCCCGAACCGCGCGGCGCGCAGCCTCGTGACCCGTCGCAGCGAGTCGATCGCGGTGGTCATCACGGAGCCCGCGACCCGTCTGTTCAGCGATCCGTTCTTCCCGCGCATCATCCGCGGCATCAGCACGGCACTCGCCGCTCGCGACCTGCAGCTCGTCCTGCTCATGCCGGACGACCCGCAGGAAGAGGCGCGCACCGTGCGCTACCTGACCGGTGGTCACGTCGACGGCGTCATCCTCGTCAGCCTGCACGGCGACGACCCCCTCCCCCAGGAGCTGGCCGCCCGCCGCGTGCCGTTCGTCGTGGTCGGTCGGCCACCCCGCGGCAGCGAGGTCGACCATGTCGACGCCGACAACCGGGGCGGCGCCAAGCTGGCGACCCGTCACCTCGTCGACGGCGGTCGGCGGCGCATCGCGACGATCGCCGGCCCGGCCGACATGGTCGCCGGCCAGGACCGGCTGGCCGGCTATCGCGATGCCCTGACCGACGCGTCCCTCGCCCAGGACCCGACCCTCGTGGCCGTCGGCGACTTCACCCACGACAGCGGCGCCGGCGCGATGGAGCAGCTCCTCGCCCGCCGCCCTGACCTCGACGCCGTGTTCTGCGCCTCCGACCTCATGGCCGCGGGCGCCCTCGGCGTGCTCCAGGCGTCCGGCCGACACGTCCCCGACGACGTCGCCATCGTCGGCTACGACGATTCACCGGTCGCCACCACCACCCGTCCCCCGCTGACCAGCATTCGGCAGCCGGTCGAGGAGATGGGTCGAGAGATGGTCCATCTGCTCGGCGAGAGCATGGACCGTGGCGACCGGATCGCCCGCCGGGTGATCCTTGCCACGGAGCTCATCCAACGCGCCTCGAGCGCCGGGAGGCGCATGCCCTGAGCCGGCCGGCGACCGGCGGGCACCGATCCGAGGGTGATCGGGCCCCACCCACTTCGGCCTCATCAACGAGAGGTAGGAGATCGCAGAAGATCTCGCACAGGAGGAGTCGATCGCGATGAACCAGTCACGATCCGGACCGCGAGCCTTGATCGCCCTTGTGGGCATCATCGCCGTCATCGCGGCAGCATGCGGCGGCAGTACCGCCTCCACCGCACCAAGTACCGCCCCATCAGAGGCCGCTGTCAGCGCCTCGCCGGAACCGACCCCGCTGCTCACCCCGGAACCCATCGACGCCAGCGTGCCCGGCCCCAACGGCGGCCAGATCATCCGCTGGTTCGTCGGTCTGGGCGCGGGCGGTCAGCCGCAGCAGATCCAGGTCCAGAAGGACTTCGTCACCGCGTTCAACAACGATCCCGCGAACAAGGACAAGGCCTACATCTCGCTCGAGATCCTCGACAACAACGTCGCGGCCAACATCCTCAAGACGCAGATCGCGGCCGGCAACGCGCCGGACATCATCGGTCCGGTCGGCGTCGAGGGGCTGAACCTGTTCATCGACCAGGTCGCCGACCTGCAGCCGCATGATCGATTCGACGGCGTACGACATGAGCAAGTACCCCGAAGCCCTGGCCGACTTCTTCAAGATCGGCAAGGGCGGCGCCACGATCGGCGTGCCGTTCGGGACCTATCCATCCTTCCTTTGGTACAACAAGAAGCTGTTCGACGAGGCCGACCTGCCGTACCCGCCGACCAAGGTCGGTGACCTGTATGAAGGCAAGCCGTGGGACATGGCCGCCGTTCGCGAGCTGGGCATGAAGCTCACCGTCGATGCCAGCGGCAACGACGCCACGAGCCCGGACTTCGATCCCGCCAAGATCGTCCAGTGGGGCTTCGACTCCCAGTGGGCCGACAACGCCCCGACAGCCGAGACGGCGCTGTTCGGCGCGGGCTCGTTCCTTGCCGACGACGGCAAGACCGCCCAGATCCCCGACCCGATGCGAACTGGTATCCACTGGTTCAACGACGGCGTCTGGAAGGACCACTTCATCCCCAACCAGAACCAGGTCAACGGCGACCTGCTGGCCAAGGGCAACCCGTTCCAGTCGGGCAACCTCGCCATGACCGAGATCCACACGTGGTACTCGTGCTGCGTGAACCCGGCGGCACCGGCCGAGCCCATCGTCGGCGACGACTTCGGCTGGGCCGTCGCCCCGTCGTTCGATGGCAAGACCACGGCCAAGCTGCACGCCGACACGTTCAGCATGCTCAAGACCACCAAGCACCCCGACGAGACATTCGCCGTCCTGTCCGCCCTGGCGGCCTCCGGCGAGCTCGCCACCATCTACGGCGCCATGCCGGCCGACCCGGCCCAGACACAGCCGTTCAAGGACGCCATCGAAGCGGCCTACCCGAATGCCGACCTCGATTGGGCCGTCCCGGAGGCGATGCTCGGCAACCCGGACATCCCCAACCACCAGGCCTGGGTCCCGGACTATGCGAAGAGCAAGGCCGCCTGGCAGGCCTTCGGTATCGGCTATCGAACCGCCGAAAGCGCGGACATCGACGCCGACCTCGATAAGCTCCAGACCACGCTCCAGGGCATCTTCGACGCTGCCCCGGACAAGAACCCCTAGCAACCTCCTCCTCCAGGGCCTCCCGGGGCGGTCATCCGACCACCCGGGAGGCCGATCCACTCCCGACGATCCCGCCCCTACCGGGCCCACCGAATCCCACGGAGCCGACCAGGACCCATGAGTTCGACGATCGAGGAACTGCCGACCACGCAGCTGCCGGCCGGTCGTCCCTGGCGACTCCGGCCGTCTGTTCGCGAGGCCATGTGGGGCTTCGTGTTCATCAGCCCCTGGCTGGTCGGCCTGGTGCTGTTCACCGCCGGCCCGATGGTCGCCTCCCTGGTGATGTCCTTCACGGACTTCAACCTCGTCCGTCCGGATGCGACGACGTTCGTCGGCCTCGACAACTACATCCGGATGGCCAACGACCCGACGATCGCGCAGTCGCTGGTCGCAACGTTCAAGTTCGCGCTGATCGCGATCCCGGTGACGATGCTCGCCAGCCTCGGGTTCGCCCTGCTCCTGAACCACCCCAAGTTGCCGATGAAGCGCCCGCTGCGGGCGCTGGTGTACCTGCCGGTCATGATCCCGCTCGTCGCCTCGACGCTCGTCTGGACGGGCTTCATGAACACCGAGACGGGCTGGCTCAACCAGATCCTAGGCTCGCTGGGCCTTCCCCAGCCCGACTGGATCAACAGCGAGACGTGGATCTACCCGACGCTGTCGATCATCGGCCTGTGGGCGATCGGCAACTTCATGATCATCAACATCGCGGGCCTCCAGTCGGTGCCCACCGAGCTGTACGAGGCCGCGCGGATCGACGGGGCAGGGGCCTGGAAGTCGTTCCGAAACATCACGATCCCGCTGATGTCGCCGGTGCTGCTCTACAACCTGGTCATCGTCCTGATCGGCACGTTCCAGTACTTCACCCAGGCGTACGTCATGACCAACGGGCGCGGTGACCCGAACAACGCGACCCTGTTCGTCAACCTCGTGCTGTTCCGCGAAGGCTTCGTGTTCAACAACATGGGCTACGCGGCCGCGATCGCCTGGTTGCTGTTCGCGATCGTCCTGGGCCTCGCACTCCTGCTGTTCAGGTTCGCTCGGCGTCGCGTCTATTACGCCGGCGACGACCGATGACAACGACCGCGCGGGTGCAGGAGAAGGGCGAGGCACGCAACCGCGCCTTCAGCGACCGGGGCCCGGTGGCGAAGTCCTACCGGCGCTTCCTGGGCAGGTCGATGCTGCTGATGATCACCCTGGTGATCGTCGGAGCCTATCTGCTCCCGCTGCTGTACATGGTTACCACGGCGTTCCAGCAGCCCGGCCAGTCCACCACACCCGGCGCGCCCGTGTGGCCGGCGGCGCCGCAGACGGCCGAGTACCAAGGCCAGCCCTACCCCGTGTACACGGTCCCCTTCCCGGACGGGACCATGCGACAGCTGATCCTCATCGACGCCGGGCGCGAGTCCAGCGTGTTCGTGGACCCGGCGGCCGCCGACCCGACGCCGATCGAATGGCAGGGCCGGTGGCGGACGCTCGAGCAGGCGTGGACGTTCGCGCCGCTGGTCGAGAACTTCTCCACCGCCTGGAACCAGCTCGACTTCCCGAGGCTGCTGCAGAACACGTTCGGCATCGCGATCCTGAGCACGATCGGCGCGGTGCTGTCGTCGATCCTCGTGGCCTACGGGTTCGCGCGCTTCCGGTTCCCCGGCAAGAACGCGATGTTCGTCGTGCTGATCGCCACGATCATCCTGCCGTTCCAGGTCACGCTCTTGCCCCAGTACGTGCTGTTCACCTGGCTCGGCTGGAACGGGACCTGGCTGCCGCTGATCATCCCGCACTTCTTCGCGAACGCGTACAACGTGTTCCTGCTGCGCCAGTACTTCCTGACGATCCCGCGCGACCTCGACGAGGCCGCGATGATCGACGGCGCCGGGCCGTTCCGCATCCTGCGCTCGATCATCGTCCCGCAGTCGGTCGCGGCCATCGTCGCCGTCAGCCTGTTCCACTTCTTCTTCGCCTGGAACGACTTCTTCGTCCCGCTCCTCTACCTCGCGAGCAAGCCCGAACTGCAGCCGCTCTCGATCGCGATACAGCAGTACAACGCCCTATACGCGGAGCAGCCGACGCTCATCCAGGCGGCGTCGCTCATGACGATGGCCGTGCCGATCGTCGTGTTCCTGCTTGCCCAGCGCGCGTTCATGCGCGGCGTCGTGGTGACCGGGGTCGAGAAGTGAGCGGGGTGTCGGCGTGACCGGCACGCTCGACCCAGAGGCGGCATCGGACGACTCGGCGTCCAGCCGGCAGCGCGACACCGCGGCCGAATCGTGGCCGGCCATCCCCGACGTCGCCTGGCGGCGCGCGATCGGGCTCCCCTGCCCCGACGTCGGGCGTCCGCGGGTCCACACGCCGATGATCGACGATGGCGAGTGGGCGGGCATCCCGATGGGCGGCCTGGGCACGGGCAGCATCGGTCGCACGTTCCGGGGTGACACCGCGCGTTGGCACCTCGACATCGGCCGGCATCGCTTCGAGCCTGTCGCGGCGGATGGCTTCGCCCTGTTCGTCGGGCGGCCCGACGGCTCGTCCCGAGCCACGGTCCTGTCCGCCTACCGTCCGCCGGCCGACGTCCTGCCCGAGTGGGGCTGGGACCTGCCCATCGGTG
Organism: uncultured Chloroflexia bacterium; assembly: GCA_963850555.1. Taxonomy (GTDB): domain Bacteria; phylum Chloroflexota; class Limnocylindria; order Limnocylindrales; family CSP1-4; genus SPCO01. The sequence goes on from CAWKLT010000002.1 coordinate 187,407, forward strand.
CCGGCACCTACCACGCGCTGTTCCCGCGGGCCTGGCAGACGTTCGAGCCCGAGGACGGGCATCTGGGCGTCCGCCTCGTGGCGGAGCAGCTGTCGCCCGGTCATCGCCGGCGACCTCGAGCGCAGCGCGCTGCCGGTCGGCGTCGTCGAGTGGTGGGTGGAGAACCCGGACCGACGAGCCGCTGACCGTCGGGCATCCTGGGCACCTGGGCCGACCCGCCCGGTGGGCCGGACCATGGCGCCGCGCCGGGCCGAGCCCACGATGTCGTCGGGGACGGCTCTGGGGGCACCATCGCGATCCGCCTCGGAGACACCGCACCGGACGGCCCGACCGCCCTGCGCGGCACGCTCGCCCTCGCCGCGCTCGCCGATGACGGCTGGACCCTCACCGCCCGCGCCGACTTCGACCCGCTCGCCGACTGCGAGCTCTGGAACGACTTCTCCCGGGACGGCCGCCTCGAACCGCCGTCCGCGGCCCCGCCGGTCCGTGCTGCCGCCCCCACGGACGGACCGGTGGGCGCCGCCATCTCCGCGACGACGACGCTACAGCCCGGTGAACGGCGATCGGTCCGGTTCGCGCTGGCCTGGGATCTGCCGATGGTCGAGTTCGGCGCCGGGCGACGCTGGTGGAAGCGCTACACCCGCGATTGGGGCCGGTCAGGGCTCCGGGCGCTGGACCTGGCCCGCCACGCCCTCGCCGAGACCCCGGCCTGGCGCGCCGCGATCGAGGCCTGGCAGCGGCCGATCCTTGACGACCCAGAGCGGCCCGACTGGTATCGCGCGGCGCTGTTCAACGAGCTGTACTTCCTCGTCGACGGCGGCACGTTCTGGGAGGCGGGGCGAGGTCGGCGAGCCGGAGCCGCCGCGCGACGATCCGGGCCACTTCGCCTTGCTCGAGTGCATCGACTACCCGTTCTACGACACGGTCGACGTCGACTTCTACGCCTCCTTCGCGCTGCTCGCCCTGTATCCCGAGCTGGAGCTGCGTGGCATCCGCGACCTAGCTCGCGGCGATCCCCCACGATGACCCCGAGATCGTGACGATCGAAGCATCCGGACTGACAGCACCGCGCAAGGTCGGCGGGACCGTGCCCCACGACGTCGGCGGCCCCGATGACGACCCGTTCTACCGCCCGAACTGGTACCGCTTCCAGGACGTCAGCATCTGGAAGGACCTCGGCCCGAAGTTCGTGCTGCAGGTCTGGCGCGACGCGCTCGCGGCCGGCGCCGACGCCGGCGACGCCCTGATCCGCGACGCCTTTCCCACGGTCGAGCGGGTGCTGGGCCAACTGGCCGCGAGCGATCGCGACGGTGACGGCCTGCCCGAGCACGACGGCGTCCCCGACCAGACGTACGACACCTGGCCGATGCGCGGTCCATCGGCCTACGGCGGCTCGCTGTGGCTGGCCGCCACCCGGCGGCCGAGGCCATGGCGCGACGGGTCGGCGACACGGAGGCGGAGGGTCGCTGGGCCGGCTGGTTCGAGCGCGGACAGGTCGCGTTCGACGTCCGCCTGTGGCGTGGCGACCACTACGCCTACGACGACGGCGGCGGCCCGAGCTCGGACAGCATCATGGCCGACCAGCTGGCAGGTCAGTGGTACGCCGACGCGACCGGTCTGGGCGATCTGCTGCCGCCCGAGCGGGTCGATGCGGTCCTGCGCACCGTCCACGCCCGCAACGTCCGTGGCTTCGGCGGGGGCCGGATGGGCGCCGTGAACGGGATGCGCCCGGACGGCTCCGTGGACGGATCCAGCGAGCAATCGGCGGAGGTCTGGGTCGGCACGACCTACGCGCTGGCCGCCTTCATGATCGGCCGCGGCCTGCTCGAGGAGGGCTGGGAGACCGCCAGGGTGCGGTCGCCGTCACCTACGAGCGCGGGCTGTGGTTCCGGACACCCGAGGCCTACGACGCCAACGGCAACTACCGGGCCTCGATCTACCTCCGGCCGCTGGCCATCTGGGCGATCGAGGAGGCGCTCGCCCGGCGCGCCCGGGGCTAGCTCGAGCGGGCGGCCGCCACGAAGCGGCCGATGCGGCGCAGGGCCTCTTCCAGGCCCTCATACGACGTCGCGTAGCACATGCGCACGTGACCGGCGCCCGACGGCCCGAAGGCACTCCCCGGCACGACCGCCACGCGCTCCTCCGAAAGGAGGCGCTCGGTGAACGTCTCGTCGTCGAGGCCCGTCGAGGTGATCCTGGGGAACGCGTAGAACGCGCCACGCGGCTCGAACGTGTCCAGGCCCAGGGCGTTGAGGCCGTCGACGAGCAGGCGCCGGCGCCGGTCGTACTCGGCCACCATCCGCTCGACGTCCGCCTCGCCGTCGCGGACCGCGGCGAGCGCCGCGTCCTGGGCGGTCGTCGGCGCGGACATGATCCCGTACTGGTGGACCTTCACGAGGCCCTCGAGGATGCCGGCCGGGGCCGCCACGTATCCGACACGCCAGCCGGTCATCGCATACGCCTTCGAGAAGCCGCCCATCAGGATCGTCCGCTCGCGCATGCCGGGCAGCGCGCTGAACGCTCGGTGGCGGTAGTCGCCGTAGGCGAGCCGGTCGTAGATCTCGTCGCTGAAGACGAGCAGGTCGTGGCGTTCGGCGATGGCCGCCAGCTCGTCCTGCACGTCTCGGGCAGCACCGCGCCCGTGGGGTTGGAGGGGTAGCCCAGGAACAGCGCCTTGGTGCGCGGCGTGATCGCGGCCTCCACGGCGCCCGGGTCGAGCGCGAAATCGTCCTCGAAGCGCGTGGCGACCAGCCTCGGCACGCCGCCCGCGAAGACGATCGCCGGCACGTACGCCACGTACGACGGCTCGTGCAGGATGACCTCGTCGCCCGGGTCGAGGTCGCCCGCAGCGCGAGGTCCAGCGCCTCGGAGGCACCGACCGTGACGAGGATCTCGGTCGCCGGGTCGTACGGACGCCGTAGCGCCGCTCCAGGTGGTCGGCGAGGGCGCGGCGCAGCTCGATCGTCCCGTAGTTGCTGGTGTAGTGCGTCCGGCCCGCGCGAAGCGATTCGACGCCCGCCTCGACGATGACCCGCGGCGTGTCGAAGTCGGGCTCGCCGACGCCGAGGCTGATGACGTCGTCCATCGTCGCGGCGATGTCGAAGAACCGGCGGATGCCCGACGGCGGCACGCACGCACGCGCTGGGCGAGCACCCGTCGGCCAGCGGCGGCTCGGCGGATCATCGGTCCACGATCGACATCGCGGCCATCCGCTCGGCGGGCGTGGACGTGGAGGGATCAGCGAGCGCCGGCAAGGTCGGCGGGCTCCAACGTGCGCCAGTCCGCGTCGGCGGTGATCGCCTCGTAGCCGCGCGCAAGCCTGAACAGCTCGAGCTCCGACCATGGCGCGCCGATGAGCTGCAGCCCGACCGGCAGGCCCTCCGACAGCCCAGCCGGGATCGAGATGCCCGGCAGCCCGGCCATGTTCACCGGCAGGGTGCAGGCGTCCGAGAGGTACATCGAGACCGGATCGTCGAGCCGCGCGCCGAACCGGAAGGCCACGGTCGGCGACGTCGGGGCGACGAGCGCATCGAAGCCCCCCGCCCACAACGCGTCGAAGTCGCCCTTGATGAGCGTGCGGACCTTCTGTGCCTTGAGGTAGTAAGCGTCGTAGTAGCCCGCCGATAGCGCATACGTCCCGAGCATGATCCGGCGCTTCACCTCTGGCCCGAAGAGCCGGCCACGGGTCGCGAGGTAGTCGGCAAGGACGTCACGGCCTTCGCCCAGTCGCGGGCCGTAGCGGATGCCGTCGTAGCGCGCGAGGTTCGCGGACGCCTCGGCCGGGGCCACGATGTAGTAGGTCGCCAGGCCGTACTCGGTGTGAG
>CAWKLT010000003.1:0-16123 GCA_963850555.1 uncultured Chloroflexia bacterium
GGGTTGACGTCACACACTGTGTGTCGCACACTGTACGGCAGACATGACAACCACCGACCCCAAGCCAGTCGCCGGCGACATCGCGTTCGAGAACCTGCGTCTCGAGCTGCGCCGCGGCGCCCTCGTCCTCGCCGTGCTGGCGCGGCTTCGGACGGAGCACTACGGCTACGCGCTGCGCAAGGCGCTGACGGAGCAGGGGATGGACATCGACGAGAACACCCTCTACCCGCTGCTGCGCCGGCTGGAGACGCAGGGTCTCCTGGACAGCGAGTGGCGTGAGGAAGATCGGCGCCCAAAGCGCTTCTATCGACTCTCGGCGGACGGCAGGACGACGCTGGCACGGCTCCTCGAGCAGTGGGCCGACCTCGACGCCTCACTCCGCCGCATCAGCACAGAGGATCCGACATGACCCTGATCGTTCGCTACCTGAGCGCCGTCCGCGACCACCTTCCCCGCGGAGAACAGGACGACATCATCAACGAGCTCTCGGACAACCTCCGTTCGCGATTCGAGGACGAGGAGGCCGCCCGAGGCCGACCGCTCCAGGAAGAAGAGGAAGTGGCGATCCTCAAGGAATTCGGCCACCCGATGGCGGTCGCGGCGCGCTACCGTGGGGATGAACGCACGGTCACGTTCGGGCGGCGGCTGATCGGCCCGGAGCTCTTCTCGATCTACATGAAGGTGCTGGCCATCAACGTGGCCGTCACCGTGCTCATCGGCCTGATCGCGCTCGTGGCGGGCGCCACGCTCTGGTCAGGATTTGCCGGCATCCTCGTGCCGCTCGCGATCCAGTTCATGATCGTGACCGCGATCTTCGTGTGGATCGATCGACGCTGGGTGCGCGACCCCGATGGCTGGGATCCACGGACGGTGAACGCGATGGGCCCGGACATCGACGTCTCGACCCTCGATGGTCTTGCCGTCCAATTGCTCGGCAAGGAGTACACGCGCTCGGTGTCCATCGCGGCGTCGGTCCTGGAGATCGGTGTACTCGCGATCGTGTTGACCGTGGCGCTGAACATCGGCTTGCCGGAACAGATCGGCTTCATGGAGCCGGGGCCGGGGTGGAGCGCCGTCTACTGGCCGTCGATCGCGGTGATCGTCGTCGCGTTCCTGACCCCCGTCGTGAACATCATCCGCCCGCGGTGGACGCGGTTCCGGTCCGCGTCACACGCTGCGGTCGACTTCGCGGTGATCGGCCTCTGCATCGTGTCGCTGATGCTCGGGGATTGGGTCGTCATGGCCGACGGGGCGTTCCCGAGCGGGGAAGAGGCGAACCTCATCTCGACCATCAATGCCATCGTCCGGATCTCGATCGCGGCGACGATCGTCCTCACCTCGATCACCGCCGCACTCGAGGTGCGGCGGTTCGTGCGGATGGGACGGGCGGTCGAGCTTCCGGCTACGCCGGACCCATCGGGCTCATGAGCTGGAAGTAGTTGTCGTCGGGATCGGCGAGGGTCGCGATCTGGCCGGGCTGGTCTTCCCCGAAACCGTACGGCTCGGCGACGACGATCGCGCCGGCGGCCTTGAACTTGTCGAATTCGCCCTGCACGTCGGGGGTCTCGATGTTCCAGAGGATCCGTCCGGGGGTGGCGTTCTTGCCCTTGACCTGGTCATGCGGCCCGACGGTGACCCAGCCCGTGCCGAGCTGCCATCCGGTATACCCGCCATCGGACATCGCCGGCTCACCGAAGAGCTTGGTGTAGTAGTCGACCAGGCGCGCCGGGTCCTCGGACCCGATGAGGATGCTGTTCAAGTCCATGTGGCCTCCCAAGTGGCGATCTGCGCTGACACACCCAAGGATGACCCAATGCGGTCCTGTGTGCTTCGTGTCTCGAATGACCGGAGTCGCCAGGCGCGCGCAGCCATCGAGGGCCGTCAGCTCGGAGGCAGCAGCCCCCGAACGACACCAACCGCGTCGTCGATCGAGCCGGAAAGCACGACTGACCCAGTGCCGCCGACTTCGTGGGCGCGCCGCCCTCCAACGACGACGGCGATCCGTGCCGGGGATGTGCGCAGGGCGTTGACAACCTCCGTCGCCGCTGGCACGTCGGATGCATCGATGACCCCGACCACGGCCACTGGCGCCCGAGTCGTCCGGGCGGCAACGAGCCAGCTCGCCAGCGGGACATCGGCGCCGAGGTAGATAGTCTCGAGGTCCGCGCGACGGGCAGCGATCGCGAATGCGAGGGCGCCGATCTCGTGGTGGCAGCCCGGAGGCAGGCCGACGATCACCTGCGGCGCGGGCGAGGACGCGACCGATTCGTAGAACCGCACCAGCCGTCGTCGGATCGTCTCGCTTGCCGCGTGCTCCATCGACACATCGATCGATCCCTCGGACCAACCCTCGCCGACGCGACGCAGGGTGGGGAAGACAACGTCCTCAAGGGCCGCCTCAAATCGCTGTGCCGCGAACGCCTCGTCCAATAGGCGATCCATCCTCGCGACGTCGAGGGCGCCGGCAGCCGTAACGAAGGCGTCGACCAATTCACCGCTCCGGGTCGCCGTCGAATGGGGAATGGCCGTCGTCTCGGTCTCCGCGGATGCTCGGTCGATCAGCGCCGCGAGCTCAGCACCGCCGGCCCGGACCTGATCTGCGGCCTGGCTGGGCCGAAGTCCTTGTCGCTCGACGAGGTGGCGCATCGCGATCAGTCGATCGATCGCCGCGTCGTCGTACAGCCGATAGCCCGCCGGGGTTCGCGCCGGGTGCACGACGCCATAGCGGCGCTCCCACGCGCGGACCGTCGGGCACGTTCAGCCCGCTGCGGGCGGCGGCTTGCTTGATGGTGTACATGGTTTGCGCAGAGTAACACGTCGCAGACACTTGACAAGGGTTCTACATCACCTCTACAGTGGCGACCACCCTAGACAAAGGGTGCACATCCACTCCACCCCGCTCGCCGGCAGCCGCAGGCGACCAGGGCCCAAGCACCAGAGGAGACACATCGATGAACCGACGGATCCATCCAGTATTCCGCGTCCTTGCGGCCGGAATCCTCACGCTCTCGCTCGCGGGAACCGCCACAGCGGCTGACACGGCCATGGTCCGCGTCCTGCATGGGTCGCCGGATGCCCCCGCGGTCGACGTCCATCTCGACGACGCCATCGTGGACGCACTCACCAACGTGCCGTTCGGGACGATCTCCGACTACCTGGAGATCCCTTCCGGGGAGCACAACATCAAGGTCTTCGCCACCGGCACCACGGACAGCCCGGTCATCGACGCCGATGTGACCGTCTCGGCTGGCGGCAAGTACACGATCGCCGCCACCGACGCGGTCGCCTCCATCACCGCCCAGGTCCTGGAGGACGAGCCCGCACCGGACTGCGAGGGCGCCTCCGTTCGCGTGGTCCACTTCAGCGCCGACGCCCCGGCCATCGATGTGGCGACCGCCGGTTCGGATCCGGCCGATGCCGTGGTCAAGAACCTCGAGTATCCGAACGCCACGGCCTACGTCGCCCTTCCGGCAGGTTCCTATGACCTCGAGGTCCGCCTCGCGGGGACGACGACCGTCGCGCTCGATCTCCCGGGTGTCGAGGTCGAGGCGTGCAACGCATATAGCGTGTTCGCCATCGGCTCCGCCGCCTCGCCGGCGGTCGGCGACAACGCCCTCCGGGTCGTCGTGGCCGTCGATGCGACCACGTCCGAAGCGGGCGCCGGCACGCGCCCCTCCGACCGACGCGGGCGCCGCGACGCCGCCTCCGACCGACACGGTCGCGCCCGAAGCCTCGATGACGGCCGAGGGCGCCGGCTCGGCGGCCGCGTTGGCGCTGCTCGCGGTCGTCGGACTCACCGCCTTCGGGCTGACCACCCGGCGTCTCGTCACCAGCCGCGCGGCGCGGGACGAAGGGTAGTCGATGGTCTGCAGCGGACCCGACCGATCCTTTTCGGCCGGGTCCGCGCATCCCTTTGCACGATGAACATCCAGCAGCTCCTTGATGACGCGCTCGAGATCACGGTCGTCCCCAGCTTTTCGGCCATCGGGTACTCAGTGCGCCGTCGCCTCTTCGGGTGGACGCCACCACCCGCCGACGCCTTGCGCGGCCAGACGGTCCTGATCACCGGACCGACTTCCGGCCTCGGCCGGGCGGCGACCGACGCGCTCGCCGGCCTGGGGGCCCGCATCGTTCTGGTCGGTCGAGACCGTGACCGGCTCACCGCGGTCCGGGATGACCTGATCCGCGCCCACGGGGACGACCGTTTCGCAACGGTCGTCGCAGATATGGCCTCGCTGACCTCGGTCCGGCAGGCGGTCACGCGGGTCCTGGGCACGGAACCCCGGCTCGACGTCGTCATCGACAACGCCGGCGCCATCTTCCCGGAGCGGATCGAGAGCCCGGACGGATTCGAGGCGACCTTCGCGACCCTGGTCCTGGGTCCGTTCACCCTGATCGCCGGACTCTTGCCTTTGCTCCGTTCGACCAATGGCGCGCGCGTGGTCGCCGTGACCTCGGGCGGGATGTATGCCCAGCCACTCCGACTCGACGACCTCCAGTGGGAGGAGACACCGTTCGAAGGCGCGCGCGCCTACGCGCACGCCAAGCGCGCCCAGGTCGCACTCGTACGGGAGTGGGCGCGGCGCGTCCCCGCCAACGAGGTCGTATTCAACGCCATGCACCCGGGCTGGGCGGACACGCCCGGCATCTCCGCGGCGCTGCCGCGGTTCTACAGCCTGATGGATCCGATCCTGCGGACGCCGGAGCAGGGTGCCGATACCACGGTCTGGCTCGCCGCCGATCCGGCCGCCGCCGATGTGACAGGCCGCGTCTTCCTGGACCGGCGGCCACGGCCGTTCGACCGCCTGCCCACGACCCGTGTCTCCGCCGTCGACCGCGTGCGGTTGTGGGACGCGGTCGTCGGGCTCACGGGCGTGCCCGATCCGGCCCCGGGATCCGATCGATCGCCCGCGAGCGATCCACCCATTCAAGGAGCAAGGACATGACCCGCATCCACGAGCGCATCGCCACCAGCCTCCCGATCGAGGCCACATTCGACTACGTCGCTGACTTCGCGAACTCGGAGCAGTGGGATCCGGGTACCACCTCATCCCGTCGACTGGATGACGGGCCATTCGGGCCCGGCGCCCGGTACGGCTTGACGGTCCGGATGGGCGGCCGCGTGGCCCCCATGGAGTACCAGATTCGCGACTTCGATCGGCCGCGCCGGGTCGTCCTCGTCGGATCGGGCTCCAAGGTCAAGGCCGTCGACGAGATCCGCTTCGAACGCGCCGGTGACGGCACGGTCGTCTACTACACCGCGGACATCAGCCTTGGTGGGCTGTTGCGCCTCGCCGAGCCGTTTCTCGGTGGCGCATTCGAGAAGATCGGGCGCGACGCCGCCGCAGGCATGGACGCCGCGCTCGAGGACCTCGCGGCCCGACGCGACGAGGCGGCCAGCTGATGCGCGTCGCGATCATCGGTGCCGGGATCAGCGGCCTGAGCGCCGCCTACGGCCTGCATCGCGAGCACGAGGTCACGCTGTACGACGGGGAGTCGCCGGTCGGCGGCCACGTCAAGACCGTCATGGTCGACACGGCGAACGGAGCGCTTCCGGTCGACATGGGGTTCATCGTCCACAACGACGTCACGTACCCCACGTTCCTGCGGCTGATGGCCGAGCTCGGTGTCGAGACGCAGGCGAGCGATATGTCCCTCGGGTCCGCCTGCCGGGCCTGTGGCGTCGAGTTCAGCTCCCGCGGCGCACGTGGCTGGTTCGCACAGCCAGCTGCCGCGTTGCGGCCGGGCCATTGGCGGATGTTCGCGGACATCCTGCGGTTCTACCGCGACGCGCGCTCTCGGCTGGACGGCGACGTTGTCTCGCGGGCGACGCTACGCGACTATCTTGAGAATCTCAGGGTCGGTCCGGGGTTCCAGGACCACTTCCTGATCCCCATCACGTCCGCGGTGTGGTCAACCGCGTCCGACCGGATCCTCGACTTTCCGGTCGACTACCTCCTGCGCTTCCTCGATCACCACGGGCTGATCGGCGTCGGCCGAGCGCTGCAGTGGCGAACGATCGTCGGCGGCTCGATGACCTATGTCGAGCGGATCATCGATCGGATCGGGCAGGATGCGGTCCGTGCCGGCGATCCGGTCGTGGACGTCGCGCGAACCGAACTCGGGGTGACCGTCAGGACCGAGGGTGGCTCCAGCGACTCGTTCGATGCCGTCGTGCTTGCCACCCATGCCGACGATGCCCTGCGGGTCATGCACGACGTCGACGCCCGGGAACGGGCCGCCCTCGGAGCGTTCGCGTACTCGGAGAACCGCGTGGTCCTCCATACCGATCCCGGCCCTGATGCCTCGGCGCCAGGGGGCTTGGGCGTCATGGAACATCGATCAACAGGATCATCGCGCGCCCGGTGAGGCGCTCTCGATGACGTATCACATGAACCGGCTCCAGGCCCTCGCCGGGCCGGACCAGTACTTCGTGTCGGTCAACCCCGATGCACGGCTGGACCCGGCGCGAGTCCTCGCGGACCGGGCCATGCGTCATCCCGTGTACACGTTCGAGACGCTCGATGCGCAGGCTCGCGTCGCCGAACTCCAGGGCTGGCGCAACACCTTCTATGCCGGGGCGCACCTCGGCTACGGCTTCCACGAGGACGGTTGTCGGTCAGGGCTCGAGGCGGCCGATCGGATCACCGCCGCGGACGTCAGCGTCATCGGGCGGATCGAGGAGCGGGCGGCATGAAAACCCATCTCCTGGAAGGCGTTGTCCGGCATCGTCGCGCCCGACCGTTCGTCTACTCCCTCGAGCATCGGGTCCACTACGTGGCGCTCGACCTGGACGAGCTCGACGACCTCAACCGCGTCTCGCGGCTGCTCGGTCGCAACCGACGACGGGTCCTGGACGTGCGGGACGGCGATCATCTCGACCCGCCCGCGGCGGATCTCCGGGCGGCGTTCCTCGAGCACCTTCGGGCGCATGGCGAGGATCCAAGCGGATGGCAGATCACGCTCGTCACGAACCCACGCGTGCTCGGCTACGTGTTCAACCCCGCCAGCTTCTACCTCTGCCGTGACGGGGAGGGCACGCTCCGGGTCGTGGTCGTAGAGGTCCACAACACGCATGGCGAACGCCATCTCTACACGTTGCGGTCGCGGGACCAGGCCCCGACGTTCCACGCTTCGATGGGGAAGGCGTTCTACGTCTCGCCGTTCATGGAAGCTGACGGCGCATACACCGTCCGGATCCGCGACGAGGCGTCGCGGCTGCGGATCACCATCAACCACGAGCAGCCGGACGGCCTCGTCCTGCATGCGAGCCTGGACCTGGTCCGGCGCCCGCTGACGGACCGAAACCTCGTTCGGATGGTTCTCCGGCAGCCGCTCGTGACCCACAAGACCACGCTGATGATCCACTGGCACGCACTCCGCCTGTGGCTCCGCGGCGCTCGGTTCCACCGCCATCGAGAGGTTGTCCGATGACCGCACGTACCGTCCCGTCGCGCCGCCCGATCGGCGTCGGCCCCATCCTCGAGCGCAGCGCCTGGCGCGTCGCCCTCGCCGCCGCCGAGCGGATCCGTTACGGGCGGCTCACCGTCGTCCTGCCCGACGGATCGCGGTCGGTCCACGGCGACCCGGCCTCGCCCGATCGGGCCGAGATCCACATCCACGATGGCGCCGGCGCTCACCCAGATGCTTCTCGGCGGCGAGACCGGGGGTGGTGAGGCGTACATGGACGGGCTGTGGTCCAGCCCGGACCTCGCGGCCTTGTTGCGGCTTGCGGCCAGGAACCGCGACGCGCTGGCGCTCTCGAGGGGCTGGTTCCGGGTGCCGGCTCAGCTGCTGCGAACCATCGGCCACCGGACGCGGCGAAACAACAGGACCGGCAGTCGCCGGAACATCGCGGCCCACTACGACCTGGGCAACGACTTCTACCGGCTCTTCCTGGACGAGACGCTGACCTACTCGAGCGCGGTCTTCGCGAGCCGGACCAGGATCTCGCCGATGCACAGCGGAACAAGTACCGGGTCATCGCCGCCAACGCCGGCCTCGAGGCGGGCCAGCACGTTCTCGAGATCGGGACCGGCTGGGGTGGCTTCGCGCTGTATGCGGCCGGTGAACTGGGCTGCCGCGTCACGTCCGTCACGATCTCGCAGGAGCAGTACGACCTGGCTCGGCAGCGGGTGCACGCGGCCGGCCTCGACCACCTGGTGGAGATCCAGCTGCGCGACTATCGCGACATCGAGGGGACGTACGACGCGATCGTCTCCATCGAGATGCTCGAGGCCGTCGGGGCAGAGTACTTCGGGACCTTCTTCGAGGTCTGCGACCGGGCACTGCGACCGGGTGGTCGGATGAGCCTGCAGTCGATCACGTTCCCGGACGCGGCCTACGAACGGCAGCGCCGGGGTGCGAACTGGATCCAGACGTACATCTTTCCGGGTGGCTTGTGCCCGTCACTTGCGGTCATCGAACGCTCGACCCACGACACGCAGTTCCTGATCACCGGCGTGACCGACATCGCGGGCTCGTACGCTCTGACGTTGCGGGCCTGGCGGGAGCGGTTCATGGCCAGGCTCGACGACGTCCGCGCCATGGGCTTCGACGAGCGGTTCATCCGGATGTGGGAGTACTACCTCGCGCTCAGCGAGGCGGGCTTCGCTTCTGGCATCAGCCAGGACCTCCAGATCGTGCTGGAGAAGCGGCGCGGGATCGGCTGACCCGATCCACTCGGGTCGACAGGGCGACCTAATCCGCCGGCGCGTCGAGGAACGACAGGGTGACCGTCGCGAAGAGTGGCGATGCGCCCAGGTTGTAGTGGGTCAGGCCGGGCAGGATCGCGAGGGCGTGACCGCCTTTCGGCCGGTTCTCGCCCATCCAGCCACCATCGCGGAGGCCGCCATCAAGGAGCCTGAAGGCCTCGACGTAGTGGCTGGGCGGCGCCATGTCGGCGTCGGCGGCGACGATGAGCGTCGGCACCTTTAGGCCGCGGACCTCCTCGGAAAAGTCGAAGTCCTTCGCCATCGATACGCCGATCTTGTCCAGCAGCCGCCCGAAGTCGTCCGGCCGCGGCGCGACCTTCTGGTACAGCTGGTACATCGGCGTGTCCTTCATGAATTCGGCCGCGGCGGCGTTCACCTGGCCCTGCTGGGCGAGCATCTCTGCCGGGATCGCGTCACGCCTGATGTTTGCCGAGGCCATGACCAGCTTGCCCACCTTGTCGGGATACTTCGCGGCCGTGAAGAACGCGACCCCGCCACCGAGCGAGTAGCCGACGATGTCCGGCTTGTCGAGCCCGAGGTGGTCGATGAGCGCCGCGACGTCGTCGGCCATGAGCTGCAGGTCGATCGGCCGATCGATGTCGGCGGTCCGTCCGTGTCCCTGGAGGTCCGGCGCGATGACCTGGTGGTTTGCCGCCAGGATGGGGATGATCGGGCCGAACATCTCACTCGACGCGAGCCCGCCGTGCAGCAGCACCAGCGGCCGCCCGGTCCCGTGGGTCTCGTAGTACATGTGGAGGCCATTGACATCGGCGTACTCGCCAGTGCCCATGGTTTCACTGGTCCAGTCGATGGTGGTCATGCGGCCTCCTCCGATCTTCAGCTGAGCATCACGATACCCATTAGACCGGGAGTGGTCGCCGAACTCATCGGTGGAGCGAAGGTTGGTAGGCCCCCCGACTCGACTCGCGATAAGCACGCTCGTCAGGAAGCCCTGATGGCGGCCGTTAGCTCAAGGCGGCGCAGAGATCGAGGACCTTGCCGCGAACCTGTTCCGGGGCCAGGGCAAAGCCGTCGGGACCCGCGACGGACCGCATCGAGCCGGTCACCAGGTACAAGCCCGGATCGAACACCGAGAGGACGTCTCCTTCGTAGACGTACACGAACACCGATCCGCTGGAATGGATGCGCTGGGTGCCGTCCGCCTGGACGTCGAAGTCGATCTTGCTGTAGTAGTGGATCTCCATCGATGCGCCGGTGTCGAGGTTGGTCAGTGTCGACACGTAGCCGCCGGTCGATCGGATGAGCTGCGAGCCGTCCTCGGCCATCGGGAAGAGCATCACCTTGCCGTTCGTCGAGGAATCAACGAGCTCCGCTCGGAAGTCGCACGTGCCCGCGAGGAAGGCCTCGTCGAGGACCGTCGGCTCCAACCGAATGATCTCCGGCTTTCCCTTGGCAGCGGCCGGTGCCGCCAATGTAAGTATCAGTCCAAGTGCGGCGAATAATGCGAACGCGCGACGCATCTCTGGGCACCTCCCGATATCCGGCGCGGGTCGGGTTCGCCAGTGGCTCGGCTGCGACCAGGGCGACCATGGCGGTCCTGCAGCGTCGACGCCCCCCTCCGGATAACTCGACATCCTAAGGCCATGCCCTGCGGCGGATGTTGCAGGATCGACCGTTCAGGCCGCCGGTCGAGTCACCTCGGGCGAGGCAGGCTCGACGCGCCGGCGGCGTCGGACGACGAATTCGATCAGGCGACTGACACCTAGCGCGATCGACAACAGAGGGTGAAGAGCACGAGATCGCGGGCCAGGTCGACCGGAGTGGAGACAACGAGGTACGGCTCGTTCTCCCCTCGGAAGTACACCCCCGACGCAGGCGTCCACGACGACCTGATGAACTGAGCGACCACCCAAGCGGTGAGCGCGGGAACGGCCGTCCACCAGGTTTCCGATCGTCGATCTCGCTCGGAACGCTTGCCGATGGGCCACGGCCAGCGGCGTTCCACCAGGACCACCCAGGCAAACCAGGTCCCGATGACCGAAGCGACGATGAGGAGCGGAAGCATCCAGTCGAAGCCGGCTGCACTGGGCGGTTCTGATGGCGTGCGTTCGTCGACGTGGACGGGAGCTGAGAGCGCGTACGCGGTCATGACGATGATCGTCACGACGGTCATCGCACTGAGCTTGCGAAACTCGTCGCGACGCTGGATTGCGAGCTCGGTCTCCGTATCCATCCGCGCGACAGTGGCCGGTCGACCCGCGGGCGTCAAGATATCGGTCGTCGCCTGCGACGAGCGCTGGCCGCGTCTGACGAGGGGACCGATGAGTTTTGGCGCAAGGCCGTCGTTACACCTCCCAGATCGGCCATTCCGACCGGTCACGAATGGAGGCTCGAACCATGGACTACACCCTCGAACTCATCGTGGTCCCCGTGAGCGACGTCGATCGCGCCAAGGACTTCTACATCAACAAGGCTGGCTTCGAGCTGCTCGTCGACTCGAGCGCCGGCCCGGACTTCCGCGTCGTCCAGCTGGTCCCGCCAGGGTCGGCGTGCGCGATCGCGATCGGGACCGGGATCGGCTCGATGCCGCCGGGCTCGCTCCACGGTCTGCACCTCTGCGTCAGCGACATCGAGGCGGCTCGCGAGGAGCTGTCCGGCCGTGGCGTCGAGCTGTCCGACACCTTCCACTACGGCGAGGCCGGCCAGACGCCCGGCATCGACCCCGAGCGGCGCAGCTACGCGACGTTCATGCCGTTCCAGGATCCCGACGGCAACACCTGGCTCGTCCAGGAAGTGAAGCGCGACTGGAAGGTCACGACCGTCAAGATCGACGAGGAGGCCGCCGCGTGACCGATCAGGTCACGGCCGCGTTCGCCGGTGGGGAGTCCGCATTCGCGGCCCTCACCGAGCGATACCGGCGCGAGCTCCACGTCCACTGCTACCGGATGCTCGCCTCGTTCGACGAGGCGGAGGACGCGGTGCAGGAGACGTTCCTGCGGGCGTGGCGGTCACGCGACACCTTCCAGGGCGGGGATCTCGTCCGGGCGTGGCTGTACAAGATCGCCACGAACGTGTGCCTGGACGCGATCCGGCGCGCCGGGCGGCGGCTGAGCTCGATGGAGACGATGCGGGAGGTGCCGTGGATCACGCCGTATCCCGACCGCCTGCTCGACGAGATGGCCCCGACCGAGGATGAGCCCGACGCCGTCATCGTCACGCGCGAGACGATCGAGCTCGCGTTCCTGGCGGCGCTGCAGGTGCTGCCGCCGCGTCAGCGCGCGACGCTGATCGCCCGGGACGTGCTGGGTTGGCCGGCGAGCGAGACGGCATCGGCGTTGGACACGACGGTGGCCTCGGTGAACAGCGCGCTGCAGCGGGCGCGCGCGACCCTGCAGGCGCACATGCCCGCGAAGCGGACGGACTGGTCGGCGGGCGAGCCAAGCGAGGCCGAACGGGCGCTGCTCGCGAGCTTCATCGAGGCCCACGAGCGCGGCGATGCCGCTCTGGCCGTGTCGATCGCGTCGAAGGACCTGCGGATCACGATGCCGCCGGCACCGCTGCTGTTCGAGGGGATCGGCGTCATCCGGCCGCTGCTGGAGAACGCGTTCGCCGACGGCAGCTCGTGGCGGCTGCTGCCGACCATCGCCAACCGGATGCCGACCGCCGCGAGCTACCTCAAGGCGCCCGGCGACGACACGTACCGCGCCTTCAAGCTCGACGTCCTGCGCGTGGTCGACGGCCGCATCGCCGAGATCACGACGTTCGGCTGGTCGCTGTTCCCGCAGTTCGGGTTGCCGGAGACGGTCCCGGGCTGACCTCCTGATGTGGTTCCGCCGCGTCCTCGGCTGGACCCGCGCCCTCGATCAGCACGATCGCCAGCAGCGCCACCGCCACCACGACCAGTGGCCAGCAGGGTTCCATCGGCGCGACCAGAGCGAGCGCGCCGAGCATCACGGGAAGGATCAGGAGCCGGGGCACGAGGATCCGGCCGCCGAGCAATCGATACGACAGCGCTGAGAAAGCCACGAACAGCGACACCCCGATGCCGAGTGAGGCCAACACGACGGCCGGCGCAGGTTCGTCGGGATGTGCCGCGATCTCTTCGATCGCCACGGCGAAGCCGACGATGCCGCCGATCAGCGGGAAGTGGGCCAGGCTGAAGGCATCGCGCGCCAGCGGGCCCAGGCGCTCCGCCGGAGCCGCCGCGTACCGATGCTCGAGCGCCTCCTTCAACCAGCCGAAGTAGGTCCACCAGAGCAGGCTGGCGACCACGATCGTGACGACGGCGGCGGACGCGAGGGCCAACGTGCGCTCGTCAGTGGCCACCGCGGTCCCCGCCACGATGAGGGACTCGCCGAGCGCGATGATCACGAACAGGGCATGCCGCTCGGCCAGATGCGATGGGTTGAGGTCCCAGCTCGCGCCCCTGCCCGCCCACGCCGCGGCGATCACGTCGGCGACGATCGCGAGGAGCCAGAACCAGGGGCGCAGCGATGGATCGGCAACGGCCCCGATCAGCACGAGCGCGAGGCCGATCATCGAGAGGGCCGTCCAGACGATGACGACGGTGTGGCTGGCGTCGACCCGCTCGCGATCCACGCCCACCTGGAGGCCGAGCCCGAGTGCGCGGACGAGGACGTAGGGCACCGCGAACCACAGGGCGTCTTCGGCGAAAGCGCGCGTGACCGACGCCGCCATCACGAGCGCGACGCCGGTCGCCACCAGGGTCACCACCCGGACGCCGGGATGGGTCGTATCGGCCGGGTTCAGCGTCCACGTGAACTGCGTCCACGCCCACCAGATCAGCCACCCCAGCAGGATCGAGCGGAGGATGCCGTCGGGTGTCAGGTCATGGGCCGTCAGCGCCGTGAGCTGCGTGACCGCAAAGACGAAGACCAGGTCGAAGAACAGTTCGACGAACGTCACCGACTGCGGGTCGGAGGTCCGCAGATTGGACGGGAGTCGCGCACGCATCGCGGCAGCGTAGCCGACGCCACTGCCTCGTCGGAGCGACGTCCGGAACTGTGGATGTTCCAACACATTGCTTGCGCGCAGCTCCTGCCCTCTCTATGCTGGATGACCAGCCGGCACGCGAGCACCACGATGGAGAAGCCTCATGACCGCGGCCCAGCCCAAGTCCCCACGGCTTCCACCGCGATTCATCGTTCGTGCCGCCTGGGTGGCTGCACCGCGCCGCGCACCGGCTGACCGGCGGCCGCCGCGGACTCTGGAAGCCGCGAGCCGGCAAGTGGGGGACGATGCGACTCACGACGGTCGGCCGCAAGACCGGCAAGGAGCGCAGCGCGATCCTCGGCTACTACGAGGACGGTCCCAACCTCGTCACGATGGCGATGAACGGCTGGGCGGAACCCGAGCCCGCCTGGTGGCTCAACCTGCAGGCCCAACCGAACGTGACCGTCGAGCTGAAGGACGGCACTCGAGCGGTCAGGGGTCGGGCGGCCGAAGGCGAGGAGCGGGCGCGTCTGTGGGCGAGGTGGAGCGAGTTTGGCGACGCCCCCGACGGCTACGCGACCCGACGCCCGACCGAGACGGCGGTCGTGGTCCTGGAGCCGCGGACCGACTGAGCCGCCGCCACCTACGGCGTCAGCTCAGCGGCTGGCTTCGCTCTCCCTCGCCGGGCTTCCAGATCGTGATCGTCAGCTGGCCGTCCCGGAACTCGACCGACGAGGCACCGGCGAGGTCGGCGACGTAGAACGGATCGAACTTCTGCCCCCGAAGGTCGAACCCGGACTCCGCGAACAGGTCCTCGGCAAACCGCGCGTGCAACTCCAGATCCTGGACGTTCCGTGCCTCGCCCCAGACCTTGGCGTCACCGTCGGCGAGGTGCGTATCGACCGTGGCCGTGTGCAGGGAGAACCGCGGGTCGCGAGCCAGGTCGCGGAACTTCGTCGTGTTCGGCATGCCGACCAGGATCAGGCGACCCTCGAGGATCCGCGGCTCCATCGGGCTGATGCGGGGAGCTCCATCGGACCGGAGCGTGGCCAGGAAGCAGAGGTTGCCCGTCGCCTTGTGCCGGCGGACGAACACCTCGGCGATCCCCGGCGCTTCCCGGGCGAATTCGCTCCAGTCGACCATCCGCGAAATGGTAACGGGAGGACCGGCGAACCGATCCTCCCGCCCTGACCAAGGGTCAGCGAAGCGGAAGCGAAGAACGCCCGGATATCGCCGATCAGCTCGTTCGGAGCCTTGTGGGCCGCGAAGTGGCCGCCGCTCGGGTACATGTTCCAGCTGACGATGTTCCTGTGGTCGCGTTCGGCGAAGCGCCGGATGCCGCTGAAGTCGCCGCCGAAGCCAGCCAGGCCGATCGGGACCGTCGTCGGCTCGGTCGGCCGATCGACGGCGTGGGCGTTCTCGTAGTACAGGCGCCCCGCCGAGCCCGCGGTCCCGGTCAGCCAGTACAGCATGACGTTCGAGAGCTGGAAGTCCGCGTCGAGGTCCTCGCCCAGAAGCTGGGCATTCCAGGCGAGCAGCCCCAAGGGCGAGTCGGTGATGCCGTATGCCACGGTCTGCGGCTGTTCCGAGAAGACCTTGTTGAAGGACATCTTGTTCTCGAAGAACCACTGGAGCGTCCCGAGCTCGGTCATCTCCTCCGCGGTCATACCCTCGAACTCGGAGGGGTCGCCCGACGGGAACGAGAAGAGCTGGGTGACGTGGACGCCGGCCACGCCCTCGGGATCGAGCCTGCCGACCTCCGGCGAGATCATCGAGCCGGCGTCGTTGCCCGCGGCGCCGTAGCGCTCGTAGCCGAGGCGCCGCATCAGCTCGACCCACGCCGCGGCGATCCGGTAGTTGGTCCAGCCCCGCTCGTGAGTCGGGCCCGAGAGGCCGTAGCCGGGCATCGACGGGATGACGAGATCGAACGCGTCGGCAGGGTTCCCGCCGTGCGCCCGGGGGTCGGTGAGCGGCCCGATGATGTCGAAGAACTCGAGGATCGAGCCGGGCCAGCCGTGGGTCATGATCAGCGGCAGGGCGTTCGGCTCGGGGGAGCGGACGTGGAGGAAGTGGACGTTCTGGCCGTCGATCTCGGTCGTGAACTGCGGATGGGCGTTGATCCGGGCCTCGGTCGCCCGCCAGTCGTACGTATTCCGCCAGTAGTCGTAGAGCGATCGGACGTACGACTGCTTGATGCCGTCGTCGACGTCGCCGGGGAGCTCGTCGGGCCAGCGAGCGCGGTCGAGCCGGTCGCGCAGGTCATCGAGGTCGGCCTGCGGGATGTCGAGCTTGAACGGTCGGATCGCGGTGTCGGTGGAGGCGTTCATCGGTCGGTCCTTCCTCTCGTCTTGCCGTTTGGAACGGAATGAAGTGTTCCGTTCCATTATGGACCAGGAACCGCTATCTTGTAAAGATGGAATCTCACGAACCGCTGAGCGGGCGGCGAGCCCAGGCGCGGCGCAACGACCCTCGGATCCGTCAAGCCGCGAGGGACG
>CAWKLT010000004.1:0-283443 GCA_963850555.1 uncultured Chloroflexia bacterium
CCAACGGATGAGACGGGACGCTCACGCGTCGACCTCGATCCTCAGCTGCGACTTCGCCGCTACTGCGTGTCCACATCGTCCAACGGTGCGACACCTGAGACGACGGCCGAACGGCCCGAAGCGGCGGGCCGTCGCGCCCGATTCCCGCGGTGCTTCCGCGGCGCCTTGGAACTCACTCGATGGGGTCTGGACCGTCAGTCCCGATCTGGCAGAAGCTGCGTCCCGAGACGCCGAGCGGCCGGGCGGATCCCCGCGGAACCTATGCGCGGAGGAATCCGGCCGCCGCCTCGGCGATGACGACGTCCTCGCGGCTGTGGACCGCCAAGATCGCCGGGCCTGGCCCACCGATCGTCAGGACGCCCTCTCCCGTGTCCGCATCGCTAGGCGGCGATACCCCAATGAGGATCAGACGTGCGCAGATCCTCGCCCGAACGGAGCCGGCATGCTCCCCGATCCCTCCCGTGAAGACGATGGCGTCGACGGTCGGCAGTGTGGTTGCCGCAGCCGCGATGCCGGCGGCCGCCCGGCGGACATACAGGCGGATCGCCAGTGCCGCGCGCGCGTCACCCTCAGCCTCTGACTTGAGCAGCCCCCGGACATCGGAAGTCCCACCGACCCCACGCAGACCGGACTGGCGAGTCAATCCGTCCTCGATGGAGGTCAGGGACAGGCCACCGCGCGCGAGATGGAAGATGATCCCGGGATCGATCGACCCGGCGCGGGTGCCCATCATCAGGCCTTCCAGCGGGGTCAGACCCATGCTCGTGTCCACCGACCGGCCGCCATCCACGGCCGTCACCGAAGACCCGCCGCCCAGATGCGCGACGACCACGCGCAGGTCCGCCGTCTCGCGGTGGAGCAACTCCCCTGCCCGTCTGACTGCCCAACCGACTGATAGGCCGTGGAAGCCATACCGGCGGATGCCGTGCTCGTGGACCCATGCATCGGAAATGGGGTACCGAATGGCGTCCTCGGGAAGCGTGGCATGGAACGCGGTGTCGAAGGCCGCAACGTGCGGCACGTCCGGCAACGCCTCGAGCGCCGCACGGATGGTCGCCACGGCGGCGGGATTGTGGAGGGGCGCCAGATCAGCCAGTCCTTCGATGGCCGCCAGGTTGCTGTGATCGATCAACGTCGGCTGCGTGAACCTGTCCCCACCGTGGACGACCCGATGCCCGACGGCGTCGACCCCAGCCCGGGTCCTGGCGACGCCCAAGCGGTCGACCGATGCGCCGATGGCCCCCGCGCGCTCCGATGGCGAGGCGCTTGCCGCCCAGGAAACCTCGTGCTCGCCGACCGGGTCCAGGACCGGAAGGTCCAGCAAGGTCGACTTGAGCGTGGCTGACCCGGCGTTGAAGACGAGGATGCGAGCGTGGCGCTTCGGCGCCGTGCTCCCGGAGCCGGCTGTCAGTGCGGCCACGTCCAGTCGCGGATCTCCGGCGCGTCCTCGCCATGCTCGTAGGCATAGGCGCGAGCGCGGAGGCGTTCGTCGACGAGGTGCTGCCGGAGCGCCGCGGCACGCGAACCCAGGCCGGGCACCCGGTCGATGACGTCGATCGCGAGGTGGAAGCGATCGAGGTCGTTGCGCATGACCATGTCGAACGGCGTCGTGACGGTCCCCTCCTCCTTGTACCCGCGGACGTGGATGTTGGCGTGGTTCGTCCGTCGGTAAGTCAGGCGGTGGATCAGCCACGGATAGCCGTGATACGCGAAGACGATCGGTTTGTCGGTCGTGAAGATGGCGTCGAACTCGCCGATCGCGAGAGGCCATGCGGGTGCTCGTCTCGTCGCTGGAGCCGCATCAGGTCGACGACGTTCACGAACCGGATCCGCAGCTCCGGCAAGCTGTTCGCGGAGCAGCGCCACCGCGGCCAGCGCCTCGAGCGTCGGCACGTCGCCCGCAGCAGGCCATGACGACGTCCGGATCGCCGCCGTCGTTGCTGGCCCAGTCCCAGATCCCGAGCCCGCGGTGCAGTGCAGGATCGCGTCGTCCATGGACAGGTACGTCAGGGCTGGCTGCTTGCCCGCGACGATGACGTTGACGTAGTCGCGGCTCCGCAGGCAGTGGTCCGCGACGGACAGGAGCGTGTTGGCGTCGGGCGGCAGATAGACCCGGATGACCTCGGCCTTCTTGTTCACGACATGGTCGATGAAGCCCGGGTCCTGATGGCTGAAGCCGTTGTGGTCCTGCCGCCAGACGTGGCTCGTGAGGAGGTAGTTCAGCGACGCGATGGGCCGCCGCCAGCGGATCTCGCGCGTCATCTTCAGCCACTTGGCGTGCTGGTTGAACATCGAGTCGATGACGTGGATGAACGCCTCGTAGCAGCTGAACAGGCCGTGCCGGCCCGTCAGCAGGTAGCCCTCCAGCCAGCCCTGGCAGAGGTGCTCGGACAGGACCTCCATGACCCGGCCGTCGGGCGCGAGGTGGTCGTCAGTCCGGGCGCGTCTCGGCCATCCAGACCCGGTCGGTAGCCTCGAAGACGGCGTCGAGCCGGTTGGAGCGTCGTCTCATCGGGCCCGAACAGGCGGAACGTTCGGCGGGTTGGCGCGGATGACGTCGCGGAGCGAACTGCTCCAAGGACCCGCGTCGCCTCGCTCATCGTCGTTCCAGGCGCCGAGACCTCCACCGCGTAATCGCGGAAATCGGGCATGCGTCAGGTCCGCAGCAGCACGCCGCCGTTGGCGTGCGGGTTCGCGCTCATCCGGCGGTCGCCGCGCGGGCGCGAGCGCCGCCAGTTCAGGCCGAAGCGCGCCCGTCTGCGTCGAACAGCTCCTCGGGTCGGTAGGAACGGAGCCACGTCTCGAGCAGCGCGAGGTGCTCGGGGTTCCCTCGTACGTCGGCGATCGGGACCTGGTGCGACCGAAACGTGCCCTCCGACGGCAGGCCGTCGACGGTCTTCGGTCCGGTCCACCCCTTGGGCGTGCGGAGGACGATCATCGGCCAGCGCGGCCGCTCGGTGACGCCGTCGCGGGCTGCCCGCTTGATCGCGATCGACCTCGTCGAGGACCGCGTCCATCGCCGCCGCAAACGCTCGTGCAGACCGCCATCGGGTCGTCGCCGGCGACGATGTGCGGCTCGTAGCCGTAGCCCTCGAATAGCTCGATGAGCTCGTCGTCCGGGATCCGCGCGAGGACCGTCGGGTTGGCGATCTTGTAGCCGTTGAGGTGCCAGGATCGGGACGACGGCGCCATCGACCGCCGGGTTGAGGAACTTGTTCGAGTGCCAGCTGGCCGCCAGCGGTCCGGTCTCGGCCTCGCCGTCGCCGACGACGCAGAAGACGACCAGCTCCGGGTTGTCGAAGGCCGCGCCAAACGCATGGACGAGCGCGTAGCCGAGCTCGCCGCCCTCGTGGATCGAGCCAGGCGTCTCGGGCGTCACGTGGCTGCCGATCCCGCCCGGGAACGAGAACTGGCGGAAGAGGCGGCGCAGGCCGTCCTCGTCCGGCGTCAGCTCCGGATCGACCTCGGCGGCCGTCCCTTCGAGGTACGCGTTCGCGACCGCGGCCGGACCGCCATGACCGGGTCCGACGATCCAGATCGCGTCGAGGTCGCGGGCCTTGATCACCCGATTGGCGTGCGCGTAGATCAGGTTCAGCCCGGGCGTCGTGCCCCAATGGCCGAGCAGCCGCGGCTTGACGTGCTCAGGGCGCAGCGGCTCGCGGAGCAACGGGTTGTCGAGCAGGTAGATCTGGCCGACCGAGAGGTAGTTGGCCGCCCGCCAGTAGGCGTCGAGCCGGTGCAGCTCGTCAGTCTCGACCGGGGAGGATGGCTCGCTCGCTTCAGGCGAGACGCTCGGTCACCATGGCGCCCTCGTCGTCGCGCTTCGGGTCTGCATCAGCCTACTCGTCGAGCGTCAGGCTGGCACGATCACCACGGGACAGGGCGCCTCACCGGCGACATGAGAGGAGACGCTCCCAAGCAGCCGATGGAGGTTCGTGTGCTTGCGCGACCCGAGCACGACCACATCGGCATGCTCTGTGCGGGTCGCCTCGAGGATGGATTCGCCCGGTGCGCCGTACCACACCATCGATGTGGCCGTCACCCCTTTGGCAACAGCGCGCGCGACGATCTCACGCGCGGCGCGGTCACGTCGCTCCGGGTCGGCATTCGGGCTGCCGCGGCGCAACGGCCGAGGCAGCACATCGGGCGGTACCACGGTCAGGACGAACAAGACAGCCCCCTGTGCGGCGGCGAGGTCGATCGCTTCGTCCGCGGCATGCTCGGAGGATCCGTCAAGATCCGCAGCGAGCAAGACGTGACGGAGCCGGTTGTGAGCGGGGGTGATCGTGTAGGTCTCCATGCCGCCATGGTCGCCCGCCGGAACCCGCCTCACAGCGGCCACTCGGCCTATCCTCGGAGGCCGTCCGGCCCGTGTCGCATGGACCGGATGCTACGCTCGGACCGATGAGCGACCCGTACGGGCGATGTCGAGGCCACGCGCGACGGCCCGGACTTCTTCGGTGCGGTCGACGCCGCGACGCGGGCCGTGGCCAGCGTCCTGTCGGTGGACGAGGTGCTCCAGGTCATCGTCGACCAGGTCCGTCCGCTCGTCGGCGCCCAATACGCGGCGCTCGGCATCGTCGATAGCCGCGGCGTCATCGAGCGTTTCATCACCAGCGGCCTGTCCGATGAGGCCCGGGCCAGGATCGGCCCCTTGCCTCGCGGACATGGATTCCTCGGCCTGATCATCCGGGAGAACGGCTCGTTCCGGATCCCGGACATCAACACCGATCCGAGCGCCGATATGGCTTCCCGCCGCACCACCCGCCGATGACGAGCTTCCTTGGCGTGCCCGTCACGGTGAAGGGCCGGTCGGTCGGCAACCTGTACCTGACGAACAAGCAGGGCGCCGCCGAGTTCACGGCGAACGACCAGGGACTCGTCGAGACGTTCGCCCGGCATGCGGCGATCGCGATCGAAAATGCCCGGCTGCACGAGCAGGTCCATCGGCTCGCCATCGTCGACGAGCGCGAGCGCATCGGCAAGGACCTCCATGACGGCATCATCCAGAGCATCTACGCCGTCGGACTGTCGCTGGAAGACGTGCCCGAACTCATCGCTGAGGATCCCGACGAGGTCGTGCAGCGTGTCGAGCGGGCCATCGACACGCTCCATCTGACGATCCGCGACATCCGCAACTTCATCCTGGGGTTGCGCCCGGAACTCCTGGGCGGGACCACGCTGGCCGGAGGTCTCGCAGCACTCGTCGAAGATTTCCGGCACAACTCGATCGTGGACGTCGAGCTGGAAATGGGCGCGCGTGCCGGATGAGCCGGCGGAGGCGGTCACAAGCCACCTCCTGGGCATCGTCAACGAGGCATTGAGCAATGTGGCGCGTCACTCCGGGGCCACGCGTGCCTGGATCGACGTGGTGGGCGACGATCGTGGCCTGACCGTCGCGGTGCGGGACAACGGCCGGGGGTTCGACCCCGCTGCCGTTGCTGCACTCGGACACCAGGGCCTGCGCAACATGCGGTCGCGCGCCGCGGGCATCGGCGCCATGATGGACATCAGCAGCGCAGAGGAGCAGGGCACCGAGATCCGGGTCACGCTCGACCTGGACGGGGCAGGGACGGGAGAAGCCGGGTGACGACACCGACCGAAGGGTCCGCACCGAGAACATTGCTCGTGGTCGACGACCATGAGGTCGTGCGCCAGGGTCTCGTCGCGCTGCTCGACCGTCGCACGGGTTTCCAGGTCGTCGCCGAGGCCGGAACGGCCGCCGAGGCGCTGGAGCAGGCGCGTCGATTCCAGCCGGATCTGGTCGTGATGGACGTCCGGCTGCCCGACGGATCGGGCATCGAGGCCTGTCGCGAGATCCGTTCGGAGCTGCCGAACACGCGCGTCGTGATGCTCACGAGCTATCCGGACGAGGACGCAGTCCTGGCGGCCATCGTCGCCGGCGCCAGCGGTTATCTCCTCAAGCAGGTGCGAGCCCGTGATCTCGTGGCCGCCCTCGAGACGGTGGCCGACGGCGGCTCGCTGCTCGACCCCGCGGTGACCGGCAAGGTCCTGGAGCGCATGCGCCGGATCGCGACCGACGACGACGAGCTTGCGGCCTTGACGAAGCAGGAACGCAAGATCCTCGCGCTCGTCGCGGAGGGCAAGACCAACAAGGAGATCGCGGCCGAGGTGTTCCTGTCGGACAAGACGGTCAAGAACTACGTCAGCTCGATCCTGGCCAAGCTCAACCTCGAGCGACGAGCCCAGGCCGCCGCGTACGTGGCCCGGATGAAGGGCCACACCTCGGACTGACGGATCAGGTCCCGATGGGCTCGGCGACCGGGATGTCCAGGGTCGCGGCGAGGTCGACCGTGCGAAGACCGTTCGCGATCCGGCGCGCCCAGATCGTGATGTCGTCCCACGGGCGGTAGTCGCCGTACGGGGCACGGACACCGGCCACGACGACCTTCTCGCCGAAGCCAAGCTCGCTCCTGACGAGCCTTCCGGGGAAGACCCGATGATCGATAGCCCCGGTTGCCTCTCGCAGGGCCTCGACCTCGGCCGGCTCGCTATCCGGCTTTGCGGGCTCCCCGAGCGGGCCGCACGAGAACAGCCACACCCGACGACCGGCGAACTCGCCGTGGCATCGCTCGATCAGCTGGCGGGCGGGATCGAGCCATCTGCCCATGTAGACACCGCTGCCGATGACAGCAGCGTCATAGCCAGCGAGCGACATGATGTCGTCGGGCTCACGAACGTCAGCCTCCAGGCCGGCGTCTTCCATCAGCCCCGCGATGAGCGTGGCGATCTCCTTGGTCGAGCCATGTCGTGAGGCGGCGGTGACGAGGATCTTCATGATCATCTCCTTGCGGTCTGGTGCTGGATCAGCCGGCGGTCGCTGCGGGAGCCTGGCGCGGCAGGGCCGTGGGCGACCCGGCTGGTTGCGCTTCGAAGGGTCCGCCAGGCGAGCAGCAACACGGCGCCGTAGCCAAAGAGGGTCGCGACTGCAGACACCAGCGGCAGGATGCCGACGAGTTCCAGGACGACGAGCCCGACTACGGCGGCGAGGTACGGGCGCTCACGCGTCACGGTGGGCGACAGGCGTCCGACGATCCAGTCACCGATCGCGATGCCGGCCACGAGGTAGCCGATGAAGGCGGCCAGGGGCCAGAGACCGAACGCGATGCCAAACGCGAGCGGCGCGCCGATGACCGTCACGGTCAGGAGAACCAGGAACACGATCGGGACGAACAGGCCGAGAAGGCCCACGCCCGCCGTGAGAAGCGGCTCGCGACGGATAAGCGCTTCGGCGGAGCGCACCTGGCGGGCGGCGAGGCCGGCCAGCAGGAGCGCAGCGGCGATCGCGGCGAGGGCAAACCCGAGGTAAAGCAGGACCAGGGCCGGGCCCAGGACGAAGCCGATCCCGGCGATTTCCGGGGCGAGATCGCGGATCTGACCACCGATCGGCCGCGGCCGGGTCCACGGAGACGGTTGCGTCGAGCGTCATGACGTCGCCTGAGACGGAACTGGACGCGTCCAGCGCGGCCTGGCCCCGGATCACCACGACCGTCTCGGCAGTCGCGCCCGTGAGGTCGGCGACACCGTCGATGACGACCACCGTGTTCGCGTCTCCGGCGATGTGCGCCGTGCCGTTCGTCACCAACACCAAGTCAGCCTGCTCTCCCGCGGGGAGCGTGATGTCGCCCTGCGTCGAGATGAGGATCCTGCCGCTGTGCGGCGACTCCTCGGCCGCAACGGCGAGTGGCGCTAGCAGGAACATGCCGAGGACGAGGCCGAGCAGCATGGCCACTGGACGGTGGATGGCATGTCGTCGGATGGATCGCATGAGACACCTCCACTCGGGGGCCCGTCATTCCCCAGCCGAGCCGGGATGGCCCCCGTTCGTTCGTGCAGATCGTCTGCCCTGACCCGCCACGTGGACAGTGCCGCTCGACCTTACGTCGGCCGCCAAAGGTCCTGAAGCGTCGGCTCGCGGCCCAGTCAGGTCGTGGGGGTATCGGTCGGTGTCCAACCGAGGATCAGTACGGTCCACAGCGCGAGCAGGTCGATCGCCACGCCTACCGCGAGATACGGATGGAAGAAGAGGATCAGCATCGCCAGCGATCCCGCTGCGCCGATGACCGTCGACCAACCCCACACACCTGCGGGCAGGAAGCCGACCGCGGCGATGGCAGCCAACGCGAATGACGCGAGGACGAGCGCAAACAGCGCAAATCCCAAGATCCGGAGCGTGTCTGCTCCGACGCCGAGGGGAGACAGGATCCAGGAATGCGCCAGGTTGAACGGCCATGCCGGCCCACCGAGGGTCGGAGCTGGACGCGGTGACAGGTAGCCGGCGTGGACCGCGGCGTGGCCGAGCAGGAAGGCCGCCAAGACAAGCCTAGGTAGCATCAGGGAACTCCTTCCGGATCGTCAGGCCGCATCCACCCGCACCGACGTATCAGCGGCGCGCGCCGGCCGGACGATGAGTACTGAGATGGGCGCGTGATGCAGGACGTGACGACTGGTGCTTCCCACGAGCGCCCTGTGTAGCAGTCCATGACCTCGCGTGCCGAGAACGACGATGTCCGCCTGCCAGTCGGTCGCCTCGGCGACGATGGTCGAACCGACCTCTCCGCTGAGCGGGGACGCTTCGGCGACGACGTGCTCGGCACCAAGGCTCGCCGCAGTCGAACTCGCGACCTCGCGCGCGTGATCTGCCGCCGCACGCAGAGCGCTCGCGTAAGCGTCGGCTGCGACCGCGCCATCGACGGGCGAGATGCTGGCCCACCACGGCATGCCGGGATCCACGACACTGACCACCTTCACGGCCGGCTCGCCAAAGATCCGCGAGGTCGCGAGAAAGGCCGCCGCCGCGGAGCCGTCGGGGGACCCATCGGTGGCGAGGAGGAGTCGCGCGAACTGGGAGGTCCGCACCACGAGCACCGGGCAATGCGCCTGGTCGACCACTTCGGACGACACGGAGCCGACGAGAAGGCGTTCGACCGCGCTATGGCCGCGAGCGCCGACGACGATGAGGTCGGCGCCGAACCGGTCGGCCTCGATGACGATCTCGGATGCCGGACGACCGTGGCGCACCGATGGTGCAGATGGTTCGGCCGTCGGTCAGCGAGGCCAGCTGCGATCTCGTCGAGCCGTGCGCGGACGTCCGGCGACGCTCGATCCAGAGCGGCGGGCGTCTGGATCAGGCGCCGACGGCCGGCCATGGGACCGTAGGTCAAGGGCTGATCGGCGATGACGGTCATCACCTCGATCATGGAGTCGGCGGGAAGCGACAGGGCCTTCACGAGCGAGACGGCGGTGAGCGACGGCTCGGAACCGTCGACAGCGAGCAGGATCTTCATGGCAAGCCTCCTTGCTCCGAGATCGTGCTCGTGTGGCGGCCGCTTATCACGTGCCACACGGCCCATGGCGGGGTGACGCGTGGCCCACCTCGGATCGGGAGGTGCGTGGCACGATCGGGAACATGGCCGATCTGACAGCGCCCGCTCTCTCGCCGGGGCCGACGACCGGATCAGCATCGCGGGCGGAACCTTCCGACCCCCATGCGCTGGACCGTCTCCGCGGTGGCGGGCGAGATGCACGTGGACCCGCGGCGTGGCCTGGAGCGGGAGGAGATCGCTTCGCGCCGTGCGCGCTCCGGCCCGAACGAGCTCGAGGCGGTCCCACGTCCGACGGTCCTAGGGGCGGTCCGCCACGCGGTCATGGAACCGTTCGTCCTCCTGCTGCTCGCGGCGGGCGTCCTGGCGATCGCACTCGGCGAAGTGCGCGACGGCATCCTCGTGCTCGCCGGGCTCGTGCCGATCGTGGGCGCCGATGTCCTCATCAGCTACCGCTCTGAGCGCGCGCTAGCGTCCCTTCGCGATGCCACCGCTCCCCGTGCCCTGGTGCGTCGCGCTGGGAGTGCGGACGACATCCTCGCCACGGACATCGTCCCCGGCGATGTCGTGCTGCTCCGGACGGGCGATGTCGTGCCTGCTGATCTCCGGGTCAGCCGCGCGGATGCACTCTTCGTCGACCGGAGCGTCCTCACCGGGGAGTCCGTGCCCGAGCTCGCCTCGATCGAACCGGACGAAGTCAGCGCCGCCGTCGCGGACCGCCGATCGATCATCTTCGCCGGCACGGCGGTCGTCGGTGGCCGGGGCGAAGGGATCGTCGTCGCGACCGGCGCTGAGGACCGAGCTGGGCCGGATCGCGCGCGGCCTCGCCCAGACCGAGCGCCGCCGCTCCCCCCTGCAACGAGAGCTCGACCGCCTCGTCCGCATCCTGCTGGTCGTGGCCGGCGGTCTCATCGTCGTCACCGTCGGGCTCGGGTTCCTGCGGGGCCACCCGGCCGGCGCGAATCTTCTGGCGGGAATCTCCGCGGCGATCGCTGCGATCCCGGAGGAGCCCCCGGTGCTCCTGGCGGTCATCCTCGGGCTGGGCTCATATCGACTGTTGCGACGCGGCGTCCTTGTACGCCGCCTGAGTGCGGAAGAGACCCTGGGGGCGGTCGACCTCATCATCACCGACAAGACCGGGACCCTAACGCAAAACCGTCTGGCCCTGCAGGAGGTCCTGACGCCCGAGGGCAGGTGCGAAGGCGAGGCACGCCGAGCAACGCTTGCCCTGGCGTTGCGGGCCGAGGACGACGCCTGGCATCTCGCGACCGGCACCCCACCGGGCTCGTTCACGCGCGCGTTGCTCGAGGCGGCGGACGAACCCGGCGAGGTCATGCAGCTCGACATCGCGGACCTTCGCTCGGCGGCCGGTCCGGCTGACGGCCGTCCCTATTCGATGACTTGGTCCCGCTCGCCTGGTGGGGACGAACACGAGGGTCTCGCGATCGGGGCTCCGGAGGCGATCCTCGCGCTCCCGCCGGGGTGCGATGCGGCGGCGGAGGACTGGCGTCGACTCGTAGATCGTGAGGCGAGCAGTGGGACCCGACTACTGCTCCTGGCCCGCGCCGCGGCGCCCGACAGCTGGTCGCCCATAGCCGTTCTGGCCTTCGCCGATCCGCTGCGTCCAGGGGTCGAGGCGGCGTTGCGGATCGCGACCGGGGCCGGGATCCAGACCATGGTCGTCACCGGCGATCACGTCGCGACCGCCACGAGCATCGCCCGCGGGGCCGGCATCGAATCCGGACGGGTCGTGACCGGGGCCGAGCTCGGGACCTGGGATGTCGATCACCTACGGCGCGAGCTCGGCGGCCTCGCCGTCGTCGCCAGGGCGGCGCCGGAGGACAAGCTGCGTCTCGTCGATGCGGCCCGAGGACTAGGCCGGACCGTTGCCGTGACGGGCGATGGCGTCAACGACGCGCCCGCGCTGCAGCATGCCGACGTCGCTGTCGCCATGGGCAGCGGGACGGCCGTGGCCAAGGATGCGTCCGACCTTGTCCTGGGTGACGACGCGTTCGCGACGCTGATCTTCGGCCTGCGCGAGGGCCGTCGCATCGTGGCGAACGTCCAGAAGGGGCTGGTCTTCATTGTTTCGACCCATGTGGCGCTCCTGGGCTTCATCCTGATCGCGACGGTCGGAGGCTACGACCAGCCTCTCCTGCCGATCCAGATCTTGTGGCTGGAACTCTTCATCGACCTCGCGACGTCGATCGCCTTCGAGCGTGAACCTGAGGAGCCCGACGCCATGGATCGCCGACCGCGGCCCCGTGACCGACCGCTGCTCACCACACCGCTGCTTGCCAGGATCGCGGGCGCCGGCGGCTTCAGCGCCACCGCGGCGTTCCTGGTGCTGGTTCTGCACGACGGTCCTCCGGAGCAAGTCCGCTGGCTCGCGTTCACGATGCTCGTCGTGGCTCAGGCGGTCAGGGCATACGCGAACCGGAGCATCAGCCGGCCTGTGGTGTCGCTCCGACCGAACGGGTTCCTCGCCGCCGCGGTCATCGTCGTGATCATCATCCAGGCCGCGATCCCGCTCCTGCCACCCATGGCAGACGCCTTCCGGGCCGTTCCCCTCGGGGCTGAGGACTGGCTGCTCGTCGCGCTGGTGGCCCTGGCCCCCGCAGCACTGGCCGAACTCATCCGGTGGCGGACCAACCAGGATTGGGTGGCCTGACCGACACGTCGTGACCCACAGACACCGGCCACCCGGACCGTTGCCACGGGACGTTCGGCACTACCGAGCGATCGAGCGAGATACCACGATGCACCCATGGTCACCGTCGCCACGCTGCCGACGATTCGGATCCGACCCATCGGGCCTGGAGATCGGGACGCACTGATCAGCTTCTATGAAACGCTCTCGGCCGAGAGTCTCGCCCTGCGTTTCCACGGTGCGAGCCTCGGGATCGTGGATCGTGTCGCCGTGTTCTTCTGCGGCCCAGACCACGAGCATCGCGAGGGGCTGGTGGCGGTCCTGGAGGAGCCCGGTGTGCGTGGCGTCCTCGGGTCGACCATCGTGGGTCACCTATCGCTTGAGCCCTCCGGCGCCCACGAGGTGGAGGTAGCCGTGGCCGTCGCAGATGCCTGGCAACGGCATGGGATCGGGCGACGCCTGCTTCTGGCCGCATTGAGCTGGGCCGAACGTAACGGGATCGAGCGCCTTCGCGCATCGATGCTGTCGACGAACGTCGCGATCCTCGGCCTCCTCCGATCCATGGGCCTCGCGGTCACGCTGTCGATGCCTGGAGCGGGCGTCGTGGACGCGACGATCGACCTGCCCACGGTCCTACGTCCGGCCGCCTGATCGGCGGTCGCACCGGGATGCGAGCGGGCGTCCGAGCCGATGCCGTGCGGCTCGCGGGATCGTGACCAATGGCCCGTGTCCACGACCGGCCACTCCACGACGATTGGCTCAAAGGAGAGCCCGATGAAGTTGCGCGACCCACACCGGATGCGACCGCCACGCGCGCGAGCCCTCGCCGTCGAAAGCGGCCAGGTAGTCTGCCCGCGCCGCGGGATCGTCGATATCGAAACCTGCTGGGAGTGCCCGGCCTACCGCGGTTTGACCACAGGCCCTTATGAGGGCGTCATCTGCGGGACGGAGCCCGTGTTCCTCTCCATCGCCGCACGCTGGCCGCTTGGCGACGTCGCCGCGGACGCGACCACGAATCGTTGAGATGGGCAGTCCCGTCGAGGATGTCCCGTGACGACCCTGGTCGCGACCAGGCCCGATCGAACCGTCGCGATAATGGCCGATCCAGCCCTGGACGCGGCCCTCGGCCCGGCTCTCGTCGAGGTGCTGGCGTGTGGGGATGCCGACCGTGGTGACGACGGTGCCTCGCTCGCCGCCCTCGTCGCGCTCGCACCCGACCTTCCCGACGACGTGACCGTACGGCTCGTCGGCCGGCTCGACATCGACGACCTGCTAGCGATCCCGAATGGCGCGGGCGCCGTCGTGGTCGACACCGCGACTGGAATCGACCCCGGGTGGGTGGTCGAGATCCCCTTCATCGGGTTCGCGGGTCGTGACTCGGGGATCCACGCGCGATCGTCAGATGCGCTATCCCGGCC
Organism: uncultured Chloroflexia bacterium; assembly: GCA_963850555.1. Taxonomy (GTDB): domain Bacteria; phylum Chloroflexota; class Limnocylindria; order Limnocylindrales; family CSP1-4; genus SPCO01. The sequence goes on from CAWKLT010000004.1 coordinate 13,413, forward strand.
GGAGACGGTCGGAGTCGCCTCGATGATCCGCGGGCGTCCCCTGATCGGTGTGCTCGTCGCGATCGGCGGGTCGTCGTTCGGCCCGGGCGCCCAGCTCAGCTGGCCTGTCGCGAGCGGCCTGTGCAGCCTGCGTGTCGCGATCAACGATGCCATCGATCGCATTCGAGCCCAGGTCATCGCCAACGCGGTCGCGCACGCCTGAGCGCCGGTCATCCAGCGGGATGCGCGAGTCCGGCCGGAGGTGCGCCGCGACGTATCCCCGGGTCAGGGTTTTCGAGATCGTGGGGCGGTTTCGGGGCGCGCGACGAGCACCGGACACGGTGCATGGCGCACGACGTGCTCGGAGACAGAGCCGAGGAACAGGCGGCCGATCGGTCCACGTCCGTGGGTCCCCACCACGATCATGTCGGCTCCCTCCGCTTCAGCCGCTGACACGATCGACTCTCCCGGGTCTCCGGTCCACACGAGGACGGTGACGTCGAGGCCCGTCGGACGGCCCCGCGCCACGAGCTCTTGCGCTGCCGCTTGGCGGCGATCGCGGACCTGGTCCCAACGCAGACCCGTGCGCTGGCTCTCCTGGCGCAGCTCGTGCGGGTCGATGACGCTGACGACCAGCAAGTCAGCGCCATTCCGTTCCGCGAGCGTGAACGCCCACTCGGTGGCGACCTCCGATGCTTTGCTGAGGTCAGTTGCGAGGAGGATGCGCTGGATCGTGTGCGGCACCGCCCGGAGGCCCGTGGCCATGTGGGCCGTGCCCGAAACGGCGGCGAGTGGCCGTGGCGAGATCGTGGGGTCGTCCGTGGCGTGCATTCCAGCCACTTTCATGGATGCGAGCGCAGCGGCCAAGGTGCCGTCGGGCACGAAAGGGCGGCCGGGCGCCCCGGGCAGAAGGGGCCGAATGGCTCGTCCAATCGATTTCGTGGACTACCCATGCGTACCGGACCGTGCGACCGCTGACCGCCTGGCTCCGGAACTCCGTCATGACCTGGCGGAGCATTCGAGATGACCTATGGCCCTGTCGGTCGTGGGCCGGCACATCCAAGGTGGTCCCAGAGCCGGAGCGCGTCAATGAGTCGCGCCCGGGCCGGCGAAGTACTTCGCCACGCAGGCATCTGGAGGCCAGCCATGACACTCGCTGTAGCAACTCCCCGATCGGCGATCGTCGCTCCCGACACTATGCGGGCGACGGTGTTCCATGGCCCCGGCGACATCCGCGTGGAGCAGGTCCCTCGTCCGCATGCCGGTCCTGGGGAAGCCGTCATCCGAGTCACCACGACGACCATCTGCGGCACCGACGTCCACATCGTGAAGGGCGAATATCCGGTCCGTCCGGGACTGGTCATCGGCCACGAGCCAGTCGGGGTCATCGAAGAGCTCGGCGTCGGCGTGACCGGCTATGAGATCGGCGACCGGGTCCTCGTCGGCGCGATCACGCCATGCGGTCAGTGCCGCGCATGCTTATCCGGGAACCTCAGCCAGTGCGGCCACGGAGGAGGATATGAAGCCCTCGGTGGCTGGCGCTTCGGCAACACCATCGACGGGGCGCAGGCCGAGTACCTGCTGGTACCGTCGGCGCAGGCGAACCTGACGCCCATCCCGGATGACGTCACCGACGAGCAGGTCGTCCTGCTGGCCGACATCGCCTCGACCGGCTTCAGCGCCGCCGAGTCCGGCAACGTCCGGATCGGCGATTCGGTCGTCGTGTTCGCGCTCGGGCCCATCGGCCTGTGCGCGGTCGCCGGCGCGAAGCTTTCGGGCGCGTCGCATGATCATCGGCGTCGACAGCGACCCGGTCCGCATGGAGATGGCGCAGCGCATGGGTGCCGACGTGGTGCTCGACTTCACCCAGGTCGATGTCGTGGCCGAGGTGAAGCGCCTGACTGGCGGCGGTGCGGACGTCACGATCGAGGCGCTCGGCACGCAGGGGACGTTCGAGAACGCCCTACGCTGCCTGCGACCGGGCGGCACCCTCTCGAGTCTGGGCGTGTATTCCGGCAAGCTCGAGATGCCCTATGAGGCGTTCGCCGCCGGCCTTGGCGATCACCGCGTCGTGACCACGCTCTGCCCGGGTGGCAAGGAGCGCATGCGGAGGCTCATCGCGACGGTCCAGGCCGGTCGCTTCGATCCCCTCCCGCTCATCACCCACCGGTTCGCCCTCGACGACATCGTCGCGGCCTACGACCTGTTCAGCAACCGCCGCGACGGCGTCCTGAAGGTGGTCATCCACCCCTGACCTCCGGCCACACACGAGCCGGGCGGATGATCGCCGCCCGGCTCGACCTTTGCGCCACGCCGGATCGACTGTGACGGCCGAGCCGGATGGGGGAACGCCACAATGGCTCCCCACGAGGAGGGCCCGACACGTGAATCAACAGCACGCATGCCTGGACGGCAACGAGGCGGCGGCCCGCGTGGCTTATGCCCTCAGCGAGGTGATCTCGATCTACCCGATCACCCCGGCCTCCCCGATGGCGGAGCACTGCGACGATTGGTCGGCGGCTGGCCGTCCCAACCTGTGGGGCAAGGTCCCCGACGTCGTGGAGATGCAGTCAGAAGCGGGCGCAGCGGGAGCGCTCCACGGCGCCCTGCAGAAGGGCGCACTCGGGACGACGTTCACCGCCTCCCAGGGACTCCTGCTGATGGTCCCGAACATGTTCAAGATCGCGGGCGAACTTACGCCGGCGGTCATCCATGTCGCCGCTCGGACCGTGGCGACCCACGCCCTTTCGATCTTCGGCGATCACAGCGACGTGATGCACGCGCGGACGACCGGTTGGGCGATGCTCGCGGCCGGTTCGGTCCAGGAGGCCCACGACTTCGCACTCGTGGCGCACGCGGCGACGCTCCGGGCAAGGGTGCCCTTCCTCCATTTCTTCGACGGCTTCCGGACGTCGCATGAGATCAACAAGATCGCGGTGCTTGACGAGGAGGACATCCGAGCGCTGGTTCGCGAAGAGGATGTCCTGGCCTTCCGCGGCCGAGGCATGACGCCTGACGCGCCCGTGGTCCGAGGCACGGCGCAGAACCCGGACGTGTTCTTCCAGGCCCGCGAGGCGTCGAATCCGTTCCACCTGGCCGTTCCCGGGATCGTCCAGCAGGTCATGGACGAGCTCGCGACCCGCACGGGCCGCCGATACGGGTTGGTCGACTACCACGGCGCCCCCGACGCGGAACGGGTGATCATCGTGATGGGTTCGGCCAGCGGAGCGGTCGAGGAGACCGTCGACGCACTCGTCGCCGCGGGCGAGCGGGTCGGCATGCTCCGGATCCGCCTGTTCCAGCCGTTTCCCGCCGATCAGATCGTCGCCGCCCTGCCAACGAGCGTGCGGGCCATCGCTGTGCTCGACCGGACGAAGGAGCCCGGGGCGGTCGGCGAACCCCTGTATCTCGCGGTCGTCGGAGCGCTCGCCGAGGCGATGGACGGTGACACGCCGCCATTCGCGACGGATGCCGCGGGTGATCGGCGGCCGATACGGCCTCTCCTCCAAGGAGATGACGCCGTCGATGATCAAGCCGATCTTCGAGGAGCTCGACGGTTCCCGGCCCAAGCGGCACTTCACGGTCGGGCATCTACGACGATGTCACGCACCTGAGCCTGCCGATCGACACCGACTTCCGGGTCCCCCGTCCCGCCACCGAGGTCCAGGCCGTGTTCTTCGGCCTTGGCTCGGACGGGACAGTCGGCGCGAACAAGGCGTCCGTCAAGATCATCGGCGAGGGGACCGACCTATTCGCGCAGGGTTACTTCGTCTACGACTCCAAGAAGTCGGGCTCCGTCACGGTGTCGCACCTGCGCTTCGGCCCCGACCCCATCCGGTCGACCTATCTCGTCGAGGACGCGGACTTCATCGCGTGCCACCAGTTCGGGTTACTCGGGAAGATCGACGTGCTCGCGACGGCCAAGCACGGCGCGACGTTCCTGCTCAATGCCCCCTACGGGCCCGATGACGTCTGGGATCACCTGCCGCAGCACGTGCAGCAGGTGATCCTCGACAAGGAGATCGACTTCTGGGTCATCGACGCTCTGGCGGTAGCCCAGGAGGCCGGCATGGGCAGCCGGATCAACACCGTCATGCAGCCGTGCTTCTTCCAGCTGGCCGGGATCCTGCCCGCCGACGAGGCGATCGCGCGGATCAAGGGCTTCGTCGAGACGACCTACGCCAAGCGGGGGGAGGCGATCGTGCAGCGCAACTTCGCCGCGATCGATCGGTCGCTTGAACGCCTCGTCCACGTCGTGCCGGGAAGCGTCGGGGGTCGCGTTGCAGCGCTGCCATCGATGGTCGGATGGCGCGCCGGACTTCGTCGCGCGGTTCACCGCGCGGCTGATGGCCGGCGAGGGCGACCTGCTACCGGTCAGCGCGCTCCCGGTCGACGGAACCTTCCCGACCGGGACCGCCAAGTACGAGAAGCGGGCCATCGCCCAGGAGATCCCGATCTGGGATCCAAGCATCTGCATCGACTGCGGCAAATGCGCGATGGTCTGCCCGCACGCGACGATCAGGATGAAGGTCTTCCCGTCGGCCGCCGTCGAGTCGGCGCCGGCCGACTTCCTCCACAAGGAGTTCCGCTCCCGGGACCTGCTCGACCATCGGCTCACCATCCAGGTGGCGCCGGACGATTGCACCGGCTGTGGTGTCTGCGTCGACGTCTGCCCGGCCAAGAGCAAGACCGACACCAGCCACAAGGCCATCAACATGGAGCCCGTCGCCGACCACCGAGATGTCGAGCGGCCGCGCTGGGACTTCTTCCAGTCGATCGCGCCACTCGAACGCGGCCTGATCCCGGTCGACTCCGTCAAGGGATCCCAGGTGCTCGAGCCACTGTTCGAGTTCTCGGGGGCGTGCGGTGGCTGTGGCGAGACGCCCTACATCCGGCTGGTGAGCCAGCTGTTCGGCGATCGGATGATCGTGGCCAACGCGACCGGCTGCTCCTCGATCTACGGCGCCAACCTGCCGACCACGCCCTGGACGGTCAACGCGGCCGGACGGGGCCCTGCCTGGAACAACTCGCTCTTCGAGGACAACGCCGAATTCGGGCTTGGGCATGCGACTCGCGCTCGACGCCCAGACCGACCATGCCCGACTGCTGCTCCGGCGCCTCGCACCCGAACTCGGCTCGGACCTCGTTGAGGGCCTCATGGGGGCGGCGCAGGACACCGAGGCAGAGATCGATCTCCAGCGCGAGCGCGTCGCCCAACTGCGCGACCGGCTCGCCTCGATCGACGGCCCGGAAGCATCGGACGCGCGACACCTTCTCACCCTGGCCGGCGATCTCGTCCGCAAGGGCGTCTGGATCATCGGGGGCGACGGCTGGGCGTATGACATCGGCTTCGGCGGCGTCGACCAGGTCTTGTCATCTGGTCGAAACGTCAACATCCTGGTGCTCGATACCGAGGTCTACTCGAACACGGGTGGACAGGCCTCGAAAGCGACGCCGCGCGGCGCCGTGGCGAAGTTCGCTGCAGCCGGCAAGGGCACCGCCAAGAAGGATCTCGGTGCGATCGCGCGTTCCTACGGAAATGTCTTCGTCGCCCAAGTGTCGATGGGCGCCAACGATCTCCAGACGACCAAGGCGCTCCTCGAGGCCGATGCCTGGCCCGGACCCTCGCTGGTGATCGCGTACAGCACCTGCATCGCGCATGGGATCGACATGTCGAAGTCCATGACCCACCAGAAGGACGCCGTCAAGAGCGGCTACTGGCCGCTGTATCGATTCCGGCCCTCCGAGATCGAGGGCGGCAAGCCGTTCAAGCTCGACTCGAACGCCCCGTCGATCCCGATCGCCGACTTCGTCGCGACCGAAACGCGCTTCGCCGTCCTGCAGCGGACGCATCCGGAACGGGCGGCCGAGCTCGCGGCGCTGGCCCAGGCCGACGCCGACGAGCGCTGGCGATACTACGAACAGCTGGCCGGCATCGAGCGCACGGTCCCGCATGTCCATCGTCCCGACCCGGACATCGTGCCCGAGGTCGAGAGCGACGCCGGGTATCGGTATGAGAGCGAAGGTGGCCCGGCATGACGGTGGACCTCGCCACGCGGTACCTCGGGCTGGAGCTCCGTTCGCCGATCGTCGCCTCGGCGGCCCCGCAGAACGCGGACCCGCTTATGGTCCGTCGACTCGAGCGCGCCGGCGTCGGTGCGATCGTGCTTCCCTCGCTGTTCGAAGAGGAGATCCTGGCCGAGGAGATCGAGCTCAACCGCTCGCTCGAACAGGGCACCGAGCATTTCGCCGAGGCACTGGACTACTTCCCGAACGTCGAGGGTCTCGATCGGCGCGGCCGACCGCTACCTTGCCGCGATCGAGCGGATCAAGGCCCAGGCGACGGTGCCCATCATCGCGAGCCTGAACGCGCAGCACGGCCGGGGGATGGGTCCATTACGCACGACGGATCGAGGATGCGGGCGCGGATGCGCTCGAGCTGAACCTGTACCACCTCGCGGCCGATCCGCTTCGGACCGCGGCCGAGATGGACGCGACCGACCTCGAAGTGATCGCGGCCGTGCGAGCGGCGGTCACGATCCCGCTTGCGGTCAAGCTCAGCCCCTACTACTCGTCACTGGCGAATTTCGCCACCATGGCGGCCGCGACCGGCGCCGATGGCCTCGTGCTCTTCAACCGCTTCTACCAACCGGACATCGACCTCGATTCGCTCGAAGTCGTTCCGCGGCTCGAGCTGAGCCACGCCTGGGAGATGCGGCTGCCGGCGCGCTGGATCGCGATCCTGCGACCGCAGCTGGGTCCGGGCATCTCGCTCGCGGCGACGTCCGGCGTCCAGGCCGGGAGCGACGTGGTCAAGGGCCTCATGGTCGGCGCCGATGTCGTGATGATGACCTCGGCGCTGCTGCGCCACGGCCCCGAGCACGTGGCGACCGTGGAGGCGGAGCTTCGGGCGTGGATGATCGAGCGCGAATACGAGTCGGTCGCGCAGATGCGCGGCAGTGCGAGCCAGGCGACCGTCGAGGATCCGTCCGCGTTCGAACGCGCCAACTACATGCAGACGCTTCGCTCGTGGGTGGCGCCCGAGCCCTGATCAGCGCGGCGTCACGGACCCGAGGGCGGACTGGATCGCCTCATGCAGGCGAGCTCCGGTCGGTTGGCCGAGCAACGGGGTTACCGCGTGGGGGCCGATGCTCTCCTCCCAGGCCAGCTGGAGACCGGGGGATGTCAGGACCACCGGCGTCTCCGGATGGATCTCGCGGATGTTCTCGATCAGCGTGCGAGCTCCCTCCGCGTCGCCGCTCGCCCAGACGTCGTAGACGAGCACATCGGCCCGCTCAGCGAGGTCGCACGGGTGTCCGGCGAGGACGGGACAACGACTTCGCGTCGGTCCGCCGCATTCGACGACGTCGTAGCCGAAGCGTCGCAGGGAATCGGCCTCCTGGCCGGCGAGATCGAGATCGTGATGAACGACGAGGACGCGAGTCATGTCACACCTCCGCGAAGCGCCTCGTCCGGTCCGGGTGGGCCGGGTATCGACCGAGCATGGTCGCGGGCGACCCGCCCGCCGAGTGGCGAAGGTCACGCCGTCGCGGGCCATCCGGCCCCGGGCCTCCGTCAGACTTGGCCGAATGGGAAGACGGGATCGGGCGCCGATGGCTTGAACTGGCTGTCGTCCACCGCCCAGGTCACCTCGGCTCGGACATCGACGATGCCCGGCACCATGCTCACGGTCGGCGCGATCATCTCGGCGGTCGAGCGCCGCTGGACGCGGCCCGTGATCGTCGCTACGCCGTCGCTCACGGCGACCCTGAACAGCGTCGGGTCGAGCCACAGGATGTGGAGCAGGACCTCGTCGCGAATGGTCTCGGCCAACTCGGCGTCCGAGCGCACGAAAGCACGAACCAGGTCGGCGCGTGTCACGATGCCGACCAGCCGCCCGTCGTCCACGACGGGGAGCCGATTGACCTTTCGGGCGATCATGAGTGCGGCCGCCTCGGCGACGCGGCGATCCGAGCCGATCGTCACGGCGGGCGCCGTCATCGCCTCACCGGCGGTGACAGCTGTGAGCTTCGCTAGTTGCCGGCGGGATTCGCTCGAGTCGCCGAAGAGCCGAGCCATGCGTCGGTGGCGGATCGACTCGGCTCCCTGCTCCTTGATCAGCAGGTCGGCCTCCGAGACGACGCCGACCACGGCACGGTCAGCGTCGAGCACGGGCACGCCGCTGATCCGCCTGCTCGACGAGCAGCCCGGCCACATCCTTGAGGGGCGTCTCGAGATGGACGGTAACGACCTCCCGCGCCATGACATCACGAACCTTCAACATCAGAATCACCTCACCTTCCGAGGACAAGGATGCGGACGCGCCGCCGCGCCCGACAGGGTCGAAGGTCACGTCTTGATGGGCCACCGGCATCCCGCGGGCTCGCTGCTGCCGAAACGTGCAAGGGACGAGCGACCCGCCGGCCCTCCGGCCGGCGGGTCGCCTTGCGGGATTCGGGGACGACGATCGGGTCAGGCGGTGACCGGCCGATCCGAATAGGTCCCTCCCGTCAGATACCGGGTCGCCACCTCGACGACCACACCCAGGACGAGACCGCCGACGAGGGCGGGGACCAGGGCAAGGCCATCGAAGACGGGCCCGACTGCCTGCAGGGCGACGATGAACTCGCTCGCCACGAGGGCGCCGACGCCGAATCCGATCGCGTCGCCGAGCCACTCAAAGCCGGTCCGGGTCTCCCCGACGAACTGAGCGATCACTCCGAACACCAGGGCGCCCACGACCAGCACCAACCAACCGACGATCCCAAGCGTGATGGCAAACTCCATCGGTCTGCTCCTTTCTCTTTGACGTCCTGTACGCGACGTCCTCTCGACCTCAATCGTCCTTCTGCGGACGTGGCTGGCGACAGTGCCGTGGGGCCCGATCGGTCGGGATGGACGGCCTGAACGGCGGTGCGCGCCGCGTGGGCGTCAGCGCGAGATGACGACTGTCGCGTCCGCGTGGGTCGCGACGTGCTCGGACACACTGCCTTGCAGGAAGCGCGAGACCGCACCAAGGCCCCGCGAACCGAGGACGATCGTGTCAAAGCCGCCACTTCTCGGCAAGCTCCTCGATCTTCCTCGCCGGATCGCCAGAGGGCCGCACGAACTCGGCCTGGATCCCGTGCTCACCGAGGATCTGCTTCGCTTCCTGCAGCTCCTGCGTGTGGACGGCGGAGTCGTCCCATGGATCGATCGGCACGCGACCGGGATGGACGGGCACGACGCTCGCGACCGTCACGACTGCGCCGGACACCTTCGCCAGCTCGATCGTCGTTTCGAGGGCACGACGAGCCGGCTCGCTGCCGTCGTATGCAACCAGGATGCGCTTCATCGTCATCACTCCTTCGTGGGTCGCCCCGCGGCGACTGGGCAGGGCAGAGGCGCCCACGAAGAGCATCGGCGTGGTCGCGGACGTTCGCCAAAGCCGAATGTCACGTCCGTGGGGGCCGATGCGCCCCTGCCCTCGCGCGCCGATCCGCGATCACCGGCCCTGACCCGGTGACTGGCGATGTCTCACGGGTCGCGCGGACCACCGGTTCGGTCCGTTCGGCCCTGTCGCACGCGATCGGCCGTTCGAGACCCTGCCGTGCGAAGGGGTGCAACCGTGGACTCGCAGATCGAATTCACCGACAGCACGAATCTCGTCGTCGCCGACCTCATGACGATCGATCCGGTCGTGGTGGCAGTCGACGCATCCATCGAGGACGCTGCTCATCTGCTGCACGCGAATTCGATCAGCGGTCTGCCCGTGGTCGATCGCGCTCGGCGCGCTCGTGGGCGTGATCAGCCAGACCGATCTCGTCGGCGTCAAGCGACTCGCCGGTCGGGCGTCTCATCCGAGCGAGGCCCAGCGGACTGCGCGTCGGGGAGCTGATGAGCTCGCCGGCGATGACCGTTCCGATGACTGGATCGCTGCGCGACGCTGCCCGGACGATGGTCGATTCCCGGGTGCATCGGCTCGTCGCGACCGACGACGCCGGACGCCCGGTGGGCGTGCTGTCGGCGATCGACCTGGTGACGCTCTTCCTCGAGACATGACCGAGCTGGGTCCGGACGCGCTGCTCCCGCCAGAGATGGCGGCGCGAGGCGTACTGCCGTCCTCTTCCCCGCAGCGGGCCGATGGACCCGGTGGATGTGACGAACGGCTCTGGCGCACGGGTCCGCGCCGGACGACCGTTGAGGAGAACCGAATGCAGCGAGGATCCGACCCATGACGATCAGCGCAGAAGAAGACCGGGCGGTGTGGGCCTTCGCGGAACACGAGCACGTTGACCTCGCGCGCGGGATCGACCGCATCCACGACGTGGCGTGTGACGTCGGCCAGCTACCCACGCCCGAGCTGTCCGCTCGCGTCCTCGACGTCCTCCGCTGGTTGGACGGAACGCTCGCACCGCACATCGCGTGGGAAGACGGATGGTTGTTCCCGGAGATCGATGCGCGAACCGGATTTCGGGCGGCGACTCCGGCGGCGCGGTTCGAGCATCGGCAGATCCGCGAGGTGATCGCTCAGCTGCGCGCCGACCACGATCGTCTCGATCATCACGGCGTTCCTGGTGACAAGAGCGCAACGATCGGCTCCGACCTGATTCGCCTCGAAGCGCTGATCCGCGCTCATCTCAAGCGTGAAGAGCAGTTCCTCCTCCCGCTGCTCGAGGAGGCTCGCAGGCCCGTTCAGCCAAGGACGACTTCATCGGCGAACGGCGCACCCTGACCTGGGGCCGGCAATGAACACCCTCGCGCCCCCTTCGGCCGCTCTAGATCCTGCGTCCGCAGCGGCCCGGATGACGAACTTCGGTTTCCTGGCGACGTCGGACCTGCCCGATCGGCCAGGTCCTGCCTCCCTCGTGGTGGCGCTCCGCGAGGTGCCAACACTGCATCACTACGATCCTGAGGCTGTCCAATACTGGACCAACGAGTCCGGCCGCGGGATCCCCCGGACGCTGACGCGAGAGACGCGACCTTCCCGTCGAGACCGAGTTCTCGTGGGGGCTCATCCGGATCGTCGATCGGCTGCATGTGACGAACGAATACCTGACGTTCGGCGGCCACCTGTCGGCCGCCCTCGTCGAGGGCGTCGTTGTCGCTGTGTTCAGCTCCCCGGCGCCTCTCCTGAGGAGAGGAGGGCACTCCCAGATCTGGGACCTGGGAGCAGACAGCCTCGGTGCCTTCTTCGGTCGGCTCCTGCTGGCGGTGGACTATGGGGCCGGGTTCGAGGACCTCGCGGGGAGAGCCAGCCCGGTCAGCCGCTACGCGGCGTTCCTCATCGATGCGATGGCCCGGTATCGCGCCAGCCCGCGACTGCGCGGCGAGCAGCCTGAGCTGTGGACGCTGCTCCGCTCCGAGGAGCATCGTCTCATCGCAAAGGACCCCACATCGTGGGCTGCCGGCGAAGCGCTCTTGAACCGGATCCAGCAGGTGGGCGGGAGACCATTGACTCAGCTTCGAGGAGAACGGACATGACGATTTGGCCGCCTCACGGCCATGGACCCTTGACGTGAAGGAGACACAGATGAACGCTGTCCGAAGAGTAGTAGCGCTGCTCACCGGCGGGCTGATGCTCGCCTCGGTCGTAGGGCTGTTCTTCGCCAGAGCTGCGAAGCAGCGCATCAAGGTCATGGACGCCCCTGACGCCGACGAGATCCGCCTTGCCGCGATCTTCGAGCCGGTGCACTTCCGGAGCACCGCGACGCGTTTCCGCGGGGGCACGGTGGATTGCTGGTACGGCGGCGGCGTCATCGACCTTCGCGAGGCCGTTCTCGATCCGGGCGGGGCACGGCTCGAGACCCGAGCGGTCTTCGGAGGGGCCCAGATCGTGGTCCCCGCGTCTTGGCGGGTCAGCTCGAAGGTCGTCGGGATCGGCGGCTTGGGTGACGGACGCCCGCGGGTGGAGTACGAGGCTGAGGCTCCGCAGCTGACGATCGATGGTCTGGCCATCTTTGGCGGCTTCGGCGTAACAACGGAGCTGCCGGAGTCCGCAACGCGTGGGCTCGACGAGGCCGTGGCTCGCTCGCGGTCCGACGCGGAGCCCACGTAGTGCCAGAGGTCGTCCCGTCGACATAGGTCTGACACGAGCGTTCGGGAAATATGCACGTCTGGGACGACTCGGCACGAACAGTCCGGCCGTGGTCTTCCCGGGAAACGTGAACACCGTCGTTCATCTCGGCTGCATGCCGTCGAGCAGCGAGCTTCTCGTGTCGTTGCCGCCGCTCCGAACGTCACCCTGAGCCGAAACTGACCGATGGCCCTGGCATTTGGGTTCGCGCGACTCTTGGGCGAAGGGTGATCGACGAGCAGGCTTGGCCGTGTGGCATCGCACGTCGGCGGGAGCGAGTCTGCCAGCCTGCAAGGTGCCCGCATCGGAGGAAGCGGTCATGAAGGTCCTCGTCGCATACGCCAGCCGCCATGGCGCCACCAAGGGGATCGCGGAACGAGTAGCGCAAACACTGGGACCCCGCGGGCACGAGGTGACGCTGGAGCCGGCAGACCAGGTTTCCGCCGTCGCCGGCTACGACGCATTCATCGTCGGTGGCGCCGCCTACGCTGGTCACTGGCTGAAGGAGGCTTCGGAATTCGTGCGGAAGCATCACGAGGTCCTGGCGAGCAGCCCGGTCTGGCTGTTCAGTAGTGGCCCGATCGGCACAGATCTGGTCGACGCCAAGGGACGCGACGTGCTCGAGGCCGCGCGACCGGCTGAGTTCGCCGAGTTTGCCGGATCGATCCATCCTCGTGATGAAGCCATCTTCTTCGGAGCCTTCGACCCGGACGCGAAGCCGGTCGGGCTCATGGAGCGGCTCGGGGCGCCATTCATGCGAATGCCGGCGATCAGAGAGGCGATGCCGGCGGGCGATTTCCGCGACTGGCCGCAGATCGAAGCCTGGGCCGAGGGCATCGCCCTCGACCTGGAAACGATCCGGCGCTCCGCGCCCACGCTTGCGTGAGCACGCGAAAGATCCGGCGACCAGCGGGCCATCCACCACTGCCGGTCTGCCCTCGGGCCGGCTTCGCGGCTTACCAGCCCTGATGACCGGATACTCCTGCAGGGTGGGACGGGGGTCACGAATGGTGCCATTCGGCCCACGCCCATCAGGACGGTCGGCCCTGCGCTGAGCCAGCATCCAAGCTGGAACATTCCGACGTACGAGATCGTCGACGAGCGCCTGATTCGTGACTGGGGCCGGGGTTTGGGGACCCGGCCCTTCGCTGCGCCAAGGTTCTGGCCGAGCTCTGTTCCGGCCGAGTCCGGCCTTGTACCTGGCGAGAGCGACCTCGAGCGACCTCCCGAGTGCATACCTTGGCAAGCACGGCCCTCCTGTAGTGCTTGACGGTCTTCTCGGCAGCTCTACGACCAGTCAGGGTCTCGCGCCGCTAACTGCTCCACATGATGCTTGAGCGATGCAGCGCGCCCGAGCAGTCGCCACCCGTAGCGCCACATCGCGAGGTTCGCCGCCAGCCAGATGAACAGAACCGGCAGCAGGATCGGGCTGGTCGTTGCCGCGCCGGTCAACGTGCTGACCGCGATGAGATCGATGACGAGGTGGACGAACAGGGCAGGCCACAGGCTGCCTGTCCGGATCCGGATCGCGGCGAGAGCGACGCCTCCGGCCGTCGTGGCCGCGACCTGCATCGCGATGAAGGGCGGGTAGGCGCCAGCAACGAGGTTCACGAGGTGCGATGCGCCGAACGCGATGGACGACCATAGGACCGCCCGCCGCCAGCCGAACGGCTTGAGCAGATCCAGGAGCACGCCGCGGAAGAACAGTTCCTCGTTGAGCGCGACGAGCGGCACGCCGATCAAGAGGAGCGGAACGGCCGACCTCGCATCGAGGTTGTAGCCGAACAGCAGGAATGGTGATCCCGCCGCGATCAACGGCAGGCTGAGTCGTGCCCAGCCCGTGGTCGGACGCCGCCCGATACCCGTGTCTGCCCTCACCGCAGCGGCAGCCCCGACGGCGAACACGGCGTAGATCGCCCAGTCGACAGGGCCGAGCCACACGTCCACGCCGGGCAGCACCGCCTTCACCAGCCGTCCCCCGTCCAAGGCAAGCAGGAGGTGGAGCGCCATGAATCCTGCGTAGAGGCCGATCCCGAGCAGCCCCGCGCGGCGCCGCGCGGTAACGTCCCCGACTCCCCGTCGCAAGGCCTGCGATGCCGTGAACGCGCGCATGCCAGTCGACCAACGTCAGGTGTCGGGATGAGCGGCCACGAGTCGCTCGAGGAGCAGCCCCACCAGCACGCCAACACCGGCGCCGAGCGCCAGCCCTAGAGCCAGCTCCGCGCCAACGAGCAGCGAGAAGACGAGGCCCAGTCCCGCACCGAGTCCGGCGCCGATACCGATGCTGCCCCCAGTCGGTGGCACAGGCTTGGAGGATCCCATCTGGCTTACTCCTTCCGATGTACACGAGGACGTCGGCCGTGTGTGGCTGCCATGGTCCTCGCCTCGGGATGCGGACGGCATTGCCGATGGGCATCAGGTCGCGGGCCATCTCGCCCCTTTCGGCGGCCCCCCAGATCAGTCGCGCCTTCGGATCCTGGGCCGCCGAGGGGACGGCCTGCTTGTGTCGTCGCCCAGCGACATGGCGCCTGCCGGCTCCCTTCTACGGGAGCCCACGCACAACATGCCGACCGGCCCTTCCGGCCGTGACGGTCGGCCCTGCGCCAAACGCGAGGTGTTGATGGACGATCGTCTCGTTCGCTCACGTCGATGGGATTGCGTCCGTCGATGGGCTGCTCGCCGTGCGGCGAACTCAACGCCAGAGCACCGATCTCCGGTACACGAACGTGGAGGATCCAGATGACAACCCGCGTCGGCATCAACGGTTTCGGCCGAGTCGGCCGCCAGTCGCTCAAGGCGCTGATCGAGCGCGCGCCGGACGTGGAGGTCGTCGCAATCAACGACCTGGTCCCGGTCGCGCTCGACGCGATCTTGTTCAAGCACGATTCGACCTACGGGTCCTACCCTGGCGTCGTCGACCATACGGACGATCTCGCTGATCATCGATGGCCGTCACATCAGGGTCTTCCAGGAGCGCGACCCGGCGGCACTCCCGTGGGGCGACCTCGGGGTGGACATCGTCCTCGAGTCGACCGGCATCTTCACCAGCGCCGAAAAGGCACGCGCGCACATCGACGCCGGGGCCCAGAAGGTCATCATCAGTGCGCCGGCCAAGAACGAGGACATCACGATCGTCCTCGGCGTCAACGAGGACCGCTACGACCCGGCCAGCCATCACATCATCAGCAACGCCTCGTGCACGACGAACTGCCTCGCCCCGGCGGCCAAGGTCGTCAACGACCTGCTCGGCATCGAGAAGGGGCTGATGAACACGATCCACAGCTACACCAACGACCAGCGCATCCTCGACGTGGCCCACAGCGACCCGCGGCGGGCTCGAAGCGCCGGCCAGAACATCATCCCGACGACGACCGGCGCGGCCAAGGCGCTCGCGCTCGTGATCCCCGACCTGAAGGGCAAGTTCGACGGGTTCAGCCTGCGCGTGCCTACCCCGACGGTGAGCGTCGTCGACTTCACCGCGACCGTCCGGCGCGAGACCAGCGTCGAGGAGCTGAACGACGCGTTCCGAACCGCCGCCGCCGGCCCGATGAAGGGCATCCTCGGCGTGTCGGACGAGCCGCTCGTCTCGATGGACTTCAAGGGCGACAGCCGTTCGTCGATCATCGACGCCGATTCGACGATGGTCCTGGGCGGGGACATGGTCAAGGTCATCAGCTGGTACGACAACGAGTGGGGCTACAGCTGCCGCGTTGCCGACCTCATCGCCTTCGTGGCGGCCAGGCTGCCGGTCGCGGCCGCCTGACCCCGACGAGACGCTTGGTCGCTGCAAGGCGACCGCGCCGCGGCAAGCGAAACGCGCTTGCGATGACGACCCAGACATGAGAGCGACAGGCCAGGTGGCCGCTAGCCAGGGCGGTCTGGCCCTGTTGCGACCGCCGCCGGGGGCCGATTCTATGAGTGGCGCTCTGGTCCGTCACCAGTCGTTTGCTGACCATCGGCGCACGGCGTCCAACGCATCAAGGAAGGTGAAGGAATGTCTGTGGCGACACGCGACGACGCACTGCGGCGTGCGCAGACACCACCAACCGAGCCTCTGGACTGGCGAGCCACCGTCTGGACGAATCGCTGGCTCGGCGGTGCCTGTGCCGGCGCCCTGGGAGCGTTGAGCGCACTCGCGAGCAGCGTGCCCATGCCGCGAGGCCCGGTGACGGACAGCCAGGCTTTGATCGTCATCGCCCTCTCGCTCCTGATCGGCGCCGCTGGCGGATACGTCATGCGTTCGCGCTGGGCGCTGCTGCTGGCCCCACTGGCCTACGTCGCCGCCTACGAGCTGGCCCGCATCGGCATCCGTGGGGCGAGCCTGGAGGTCATCCGATTCGATTCTGTATATGGCATCGCGGCGTTCGCCACCGGTCGTGGATTGCACGGCCTCCTTGCGTTGCTGCCCATGGTGCTCGGGGTCGGCATCGGGGTCGGACTTGCGGAACGCGGCCACCGTGACCGATCTCGACGGTGGCGCGTCGTCCGACACCTGCCGACCGCGGTGCTCTCGCTGGCGGTCATCGGGCTCGCGGTCCTGGTCGCGCGGCCGGCCTCGACGCCGCCGATCCTGGGCTCGAGCGGTCAGCCGGTGCCCGGCAGCATCGCTGAGCTGACCACGCGTTGAGCTCGGCGGTCACGAGCAGGCCATCTCGATCCGAGCGGCCGATCCGGACAAGCCGGTGCTGCTCTACCTGTCCGGTGGTCCCGGCCAGAGCGACATCGCCTTCGCCCGGGCGCTGCTCGAGCCGCTGACCGCCGAATTCGTCGTCGTGGTCTGGGACCAGCGCGGGAGTGGCAAGTCTTACGCGGCCCTCGATCCAACCGCCACGTATACGCTCCATGCGCTGGTGGCCGACACGATCGGATTGACCGAGTACCTGCGCGACCGGTTCGCCGAAGAGAAGATCTACCTGCTCGGCGAGTCGTGGGGTTCGACGCTTGGCGTGCTGGCGGTACAGGAGCGCCCCGACCTGTTCCACGCTTACATCGGCTCCGGCCAGATGGTCAGCCAGCGCGAGACCGACCGCATCATCTGGCGCGACCTGCTGGCCTACGCCAGATCGCACCGGCGACGGTCAGCTGTACGACCAGATCCTGAGCCTCGGTGAGCCGCCCTACCGCGACACCCCGTGGGCGAACAGCCTGGTCATGGGCTACTACCCGCTGCTGGAACCGTCGTACACGCCGCCCGCAGCCTATGTCGCGCGGGGTGAAGCCTCCGGTGTCGGTCAATTCGGTCTCTTCGGCAGCGAGTACAGCTTCATCGAGAACGCGAACCTCATCCGGGGCCTGGTCGACATGTTCTCGCTCATGTATCCGCAGTTGCAGGACATCGACTTCCGCACCGACGTCCCTGCGCTCGAGGTACCCGTCTACGTGCTGGACGGGGCGAACGAGTTGCGCGGGCGGCGAGAGCTGGCCCACGAGTGGTTCGCGCGGCTTGACGGCGCCGCACAAGGAGTTGATCACCTACGCCGATGCCGGCCACGCGGTCGCGTTCGAGCAGGCCGACGCCTTCCGTCAACTGATGGTCGAGCGAGATCGTGCCTGCCACCTACGGCGCGAGTGCAGGGGGTGAACGATGACCGTCGGGGCGCGTGTGAATTCACGATGCACCCCGCGCTCCGTTGAAGCCCGCCCAGCGGGTCGCTGATCCGGGAGATCAACCGCCGCCAGCGCGTCCGACAAGGCGATGGAGCGAGCGCACTCCACTCAGGCCCTTGAGCTCGTGACTGCCGGCGTCGGCGAATGCGTAGTCCGACCCTTCGAGCAGATCCCGGGTGGTGGCGCTCACCACGACCTCGCCGGGGCCGGCAACAGACAGCACCCGCGCGGCTGTATGGACGGCGACGCCTCGGACGTCCGGCCCCACGAGCGCAACCTCGCCCGTGTGGATGCCGACCCGGATCGCCACCCCGACGTTCTCGGCCGCCCGGACCATGGCGGCACCGCATCCGACCGCTCGGCTGGCACTGTCGAAGATCGCGAGAAAACCGTCACCCGTCGTGGCCTTTTCGCGGCCGCGGAACCAATTCATCTGTTCGCGAAGGGCAGCATTGTGGGCGGCGAGCAGCGTTCGCCACGCCGCATCGCCGATCCGTTCGAGGGTCGCGGTCGAATCGACGATGTCGGTGAACAGGACCGTTGCGAGGAGGCGCTCGGCGGGGCCGTCGGGATCGATACCGACCGCCCCCACGCTGGTCCACTCCACGGTGACGAAGGGCTCGGACCCGACGACCCACGCGTCATGGCCGGCCGGGATCTCGAACACACTGTCGCCGCCGATGTCCAGGGCCTGGCCGTCGTCCAGTTCGACATGGAGCGAGCCGGAGATCGCGTAGCCCAGGTGATGGACCTGACACGAGGCGGTGCCTGTCTGCGGCCCGAGGTCGGTCGACCAGCGCCAACCTGGCTCCCACCGAGCCAACCCGACCGACACTTCATCGAGCGTCACGATGTCGACGTGCGCCCGCGGCAGCGCCCGGGTCTCATCTGGCGCGGCGAATCGCCTGGCTTGAAGTCTCGGCACCGTTTGGCACTCTCTTCATCGGGCGTGGCGTTGGGTTCGGAAGCATCGCACGTGCCCTTGGCCGCCGCGCGCCCCTTGAGGTAATCTCGTGCCCGCACGAACCGAGCGCGGTTCGGCCTCCCGAGCGGGAGTAACTCAGCTGGCAGAGTGTCTGCTTCCCAAGCAGAATGTCGCGGGTTCGAATCCCGTCTCCCGCTCCACTCCTTCCATCCGAGCGCCGATCAGCCTCCGTGTCCTGCCGGGTGAGGGTTGCAGATGGACCTTCGCGAACTAGGCGACCGTCTCGCAGGCGACGTCGTGATGCCGGGCGACGAGACATGGGACACGGCGCGGCAGGCCTGGAACCTCGCGGTCGACCAGCGGCCCGTCGCCGTCGTCTACCCGGAGTCGGCGGACGATATCGCAGCCACCGTCCTCCTCGCGGCAGAGCGCGGCTTGCGCATCGCGTTCAATGCGGGCGGCCACAACGCGGGCCCGATCGACTGGAGCAGGGACACGCTGCTCGTGAAGTCGGAGCGGATGCGCGGGATCGAGATCGACGTGGCTGGGCGACGCGCGCGCGTCGAGGCGGGGGTCCTGTCGAAACCACTTGCGGTTGCAGCCGGCAACCACGGTCTCGCCTATCTCGCCGGCACGTCCCCGGACGTGGGGGTGCTCGGATACGCGCTCGGGGGCGGCCTCAGCTGGATGATCCGGAAATTCGGGCTCGCCTGCAACAGCATCGTCGCGGCTGACGTGGTCACCGCCGACGGCCGGCGTGTCCGCACCGACCGCGACACCGAGCCCGAGCTGTTCTGGGCGCTCCGCGGCGGAGGCGGCAACGTCGCTGCCGTGACCGCGCTCGAGCTCAATCTGTTCCCGGTCGCGCGAGATCTACGCCGGGGCCCTGTTCTGGCCGATCGAGCGCGCAGTGGAAATCCTGAACGCCTGGCGCGAATGGATCGAGACCGTGCCCGATGAGTGTGAATCCCTCGGTCGCATGCTGCAGCTGCCGGATGCCCCGTTCCTGCCCGACCATCTCCGCGGCCGGTCGTTCGTCCTGGTCGAGGTGGCCTTCATCGGGACAGCCAGCGATGGCGCTGCGCTCGTCCAGCCGCTTCGTGACCTCGGGCCGGAGTTCGACACCATCGCCATGATGCCGACGAGCGAGCTGAGCGTCGTGAACATGGATCCCGATACCCCGTTGCCGTACACCGGCGATGGGATCCTGCTTGACGGACCTGCCTCCCGCGGCGATCGACGCGATGGTCGAGGCGTTCGTCGGATCACCGCTCCTGCATGTCGAGGTTCGTCACCTGGGTGGGGCCGCCGGCATCCGTTCGCCGGATCACGGCGTGCTCGATTCGATCGATCAACCGTTCGTCGTCTTCACGTTCGGGCTCGCCCCGGATCCGGACGCGTATGCGGCAGTCGATCACCACGCGGAGCTCGTGCTCAGAGCGCTTGGGCCGTGGGACAGCGGCCGGAGGTACCTGAACTTCGCGGAGTCACGCGTCGATTCGCGGTCGATCTTCCCGGTCGAGAGCTACGACCGGTTCAAGCGCGCCAAGGCGCGATACGACCCGACCGGCTTGTTCCTCGCGAACCACGCGATCTCAGAAGACGTGCAGCTTCTCCAGCAGGCCGAAGGTGTCGTCGACCGACTCGAGCAGGTCCTTGTTGTGCTTGATCATCTGGGTGCGCATGTAGACCCGCAGCCACTGCTGGTACATGAACGCCTCGTACCGCTCGAACATCTCCTCGACCGACAGAGTTCGGTTGGCGATGTGGCCGGCCAGGAAGAACGCGCACTCCAGGCCCAGTGAGATCGACTGGAAGTACGGCGAGCCGATCGCCGAGTCCCCGAGCAGGAACACCGGCGCCTCGGCCAGCGGGTGATCGAGGCCCGACTCATGCCAGCGCCGGCTCGTCGCGTTCCTCGCGTGGTACAGGTCGAGCGGGATCCGCATGATCTCCAGGTCGCCGACGAGCTCGCCATGCGTCTCGGCCCTGACCTTGTCGATGAACCGGTCCATCGACAGCGCGACGCTCGGGAATTGGTCGCGCAGCCACGCGCCGTCGAACGACGGCGGCATCGCCTCGAATTCAGCCTCGCTGATGCTGACGATGCCCGTCACGTGGCTGATGGAGCCGTCGTAGTACGGTGCGGTGCACCGCCGGGATGAACTTGTAGTCGGCGTTCTCGACGTTCTTGTAGTACTTGCAGTACTCGTTGCAGACGTAGTGCTGGTCGTACAGGAAGGTGACCACCAGGGCGTACTCGAGCCGGAACCGCGCCGTGTTCCGGCCGCGGACGGTCAGGTCATCGCCGGGGAGCAGGAGGTCACGCATCAGCGACCGCGAGCCTGTGCAGTCGACGAGGATGTCGCCGGGCTCCAGCATCGCGAGCGCCTGCTCGGCGGTGACCTCGCCAGGCGATCCGCTCGACCGTCCCGGTGGCGCGGGCATCGATGAGCTCGCTCAGCGAGCGCTCGATCGTGTTCAAGGGGACGAACCCACGCGTCCACGCGTCGCAGCAGCGCGCGCAGGTCCTCGGCGATTGTTCGCCGGTAGGCCAGCCGGGTCTCGAGCTCGGTTGGCGTCGAAGATGGCCTCGACGCTGCTCCCGTCGATCGTGTCCGCCTTGTAGCTCTCGATCGAGTCGGCGACGAGGTAGTCGGCGAGTGACACCATCCGGGTCCGCGTGTACCCGGCCCGCCGCTCGTAGAGGCGGACCGCTCGGACCGTCGATCGACTGGAGGAGCGCTGTCAGGAACAGGCCGACGGGACCCGCGCCAAGGACGTGGACCTGACCCAGCGGACGCTCGATCGGTGCCATCTCGACCATCCTACGTTCCCCGGTAGGAGAAGACATGCTGGCGGCTCGCGAAGAACCCGATCCCCCACGTGCCGAGGTCGATCAGTAAGGCGGGTACGAGGAAGATGGTGTTCAGCAGGCTCAGTCCGTTCGGCTGGGCGAAGCCATAGATCAGGGTCGTCCAGGAGTGAGTCGAGGTCCTGCTCGGCATCGGCGAACTGTACGCGGACCCACCTCGCGCACGCGGGCGCTGTGCGGTGACGCCCCCGTCACGGCTCGG
Source organism: uncultured Chloroflexia bacterium (assembly GCA_963850555.1). Classification (GTDB taxonomy): domain Bacteria; phylum Chloroflexota; class Limnocylindria; order Limnocylindrales; family CSP1-4; genus SPCO01. The sequence continues at coordinate 35,056 of CAWKLT010000004.1, forward strand.
TAGCGCGGGCCCGGTACGGTGCTCACCTGAGCGATCCGGCCGATGAGGCCAGCGCCGCGGTTCGCGCCTCTGCAGCTTCGCAGTCGCCGTCGCGTCGGGGTCGCGACAACGAGAACGAGGCGCCATTTGTAGCCTCGCAAGGCGACACGCTAACTGGACAGCTTCACGCCCAAATCGACACGCTCACGCCACAACGCTCGCTGGCCGCTACTTCCCAAACAGAAGGTCGCGGGTTCGAATCCCGTCTCCCGCTCCAATCCCAACCGGCCTGGGTCCGCCGTCCCGTCCTAGGCTGGTCCCGGCGTGCCGATGAACGCGTTGAACAGCACCCACGACGTCCCGACGACGACGAACCCCAAGGCCACGCCTGATAAGGCGGCTCGGTGGACGTGCGGCGACCGATAGGCCGCTCCCGCCAGCCCCAGCGCCGCGAGCGTGACCAGCGCGATCAGGCCGAGGTTGAGTATGGGGACGGCGCTGCCAGTCGTGATGCAGATGACGACGGTCGCCGCGACGACCGCGAAGGCGATGCCCGCCAGGACGATGCGAAGCGATCGTGGGAGCGCCGGCGCGGCGTCGTCGGCCGTGGCGCCCGCCATAGCCCATAGGCCGACACCGCTCGGGACCGCGAGGATCGTGCCCAGCCCGAACGCCACGACCGCGAACACGTCGCCGAAGACCGCGCGCAGCCAGCCCTCCACCTCGGGCGGGTCGCCCAGGACGAGCGTCGCGGCACCGAGACCGATCACGACGAGGCCGGCGATCAGCAGCATCGTGAGCATCGTTCGGGCGGCGATGACGACGGTCTTGTGGTTCATGTCGGACTTCGCTCCTACAACGGTCGCGAGAGCGTCCGACCTGGGGCGAGGCCCGTCAACCCGATACGTCTACACCCATCCGCACGAATCCCTCCCCGGGCTACGTTGTGGGGGTGTCCTTGCGGTCAGCCGGAGCGACCGCCATGGCGAGGACCTCCTCTGACCAGACAGCCCGACCGGACACGCACGCCGGCATTCACGGGATGCGAGCGAACCAGGCGAGCGAGCCCGCCGCGGCGAGAGCGGCCGCCACGAGCGCGGCGAGGGCCAGGCTGTCGGTGATCTCCCGCGGCTCCGTCCGCGTACCGACCCCCTCGCCGATGTCCTCGAACACGGACACGATCTCCTCGGCCGAGTCGGCCTCGAACGCCTTGCCACCAGTGGTCTCGGCGATCTCGCGCAGCGCATCGCTGTCGACCGGCACCGGGACCGTCAGGAAGTCGACCACGACGGAGCCGTGGTCGGTGCCGAAGGCGACGGTACTCACCTTGACGCCGCGGCGCTCCGCGTCACGGGCGGCTTGCCCCTCCGGTCGTCCGGTCGTCGTGTCGCCGTCCGACATCAGCACGATCGACCCGGAACCGGCGTCCTCAGCATCTGCAGGCACGTCCGACTCGAGCAGGTCCAGCGACATATAGATCGCCTCGCCGATCGCCGTTCCCTGGCCCAGTGACAGCCGGTCGATCGCCCGGTCGAGGACCATCTTCGAGGTCGTCGGAGGGATGATCACCCGGGCCGTCTGGTCGAACGCGACCAGGCCCACTCGGACACCGGCGGGGACGACATCGATGAACCGATGGGCCGCATCTCGGGCGGCCACGATACGGCTGGGCGTGACATCCGTCGCTTCCATCGACAGCGAGGTATCGAACGCGAGCACGACCGTCGGCTCATTCGCGACCTCGGTCGCCAGGGCGGGGCGAGCAGCCGCGATGACGAGCAGGGCTGTCGCCGTCAGGTAGACGGCGGCGACGACATGGCGCCGAAGGCCCGGGCGTCTCGGCGCCACCGCGTCGATCAAGTCCAGATCGGTGTATCGGACCACGTAGGCCCGGCGCCGGCGCTGCCTGACGAGGTACAGCGCGCGCGAACAGCAGTGGCACCAGGAGGAGTGCGAACCGCTCGGGCGAAAGGAACGTGAGATCAGGCGCGAACGGGATCATCGGGCAGCTCCGGTCGTGGGATGGGACGCCACGTGCCGACCCAACGCTCGCGCGCGACGGCGTCGGTCGAGGCAGGCTGCGAGCGGACCGGTCCACTCCTGGTCCGTCCGAAGTCGCAGGTGGGTGGCGCCTGCTCGCCGGATCGCGGACGACCTCGCAGCTCGTCGTCGATCGACAACCTCGGCCAGGCGGACCCGGAAGCGCTCGTCGCTCGTATCGATCGTCCGCTGGCGGCCGGTTTCGGGATCCTCGATCACAAGCAGGCCGACATCAGGCAATCGGAGCTCGCGCGGATCGAGGACCTCGACGGCGATGATCTCGCTTTGACGCCCAAGCCGGGCGAGCGCCGGACTCCAGGTCTCGGTCGCCGCGATGAAGTCCGAGATCACGATCGCGAGTCCACCCCGTGGCAGCACTCGTCGGAGGCCGTCGATGGCTCGACCGAGATCGACCTGTCCCCCTAGTGGTGACCGCGCGACGCTGCCCACGAGGCCCATCAGATGCCTTCGACCTCCGCGGACCGGCACGATCCGTGGCCCGCCGGCCGTCACGATGACCGCGCCGATCCGGTCGCCACCGAGGACGGCGAGCCCCGACACGGCCGATGCGACGTTGACCGCCAGATCGGCCTTCCGCCATCCGACCGTCCCGAAGTCGAGGCTGCCGGATCGGTCGACCAGGACTGCGACGTCGAGGTCGCGCTCCTGGATCGCATCCCGGACGTGCGGTTCGCCCGTCCGGGCAAGGATCGACCAGTCCATCCGGCGGACGTCGTCGCCCGGCTCGTAGGGTCGTGCCTCTCCGGGCTCGACACCGTGGCCGAGCACGAGCGAAGCGTGACGGCCGTCTCGGCGACCGACCACCCTGTGGCCCATCGCCAGCTCGATACGGCGGAGCCGTGCCGGCAGGTCGAGACCGGCACGCGGTGCGGACGTCACCTCGCGGCCGGTGGATCGCCCGGCAGGACGATCGGCGGCGCCTGCGCGGACGCGCCCGTTGGCGTGCCGACGGCCGTGACCGGTCCTTGCATCGCCTGCGGAGGCTGGGCGTACGAGACCGTATCCGCAGATGCGGCCGGGTCCGCATGGCCCGAGGCCACCTGTATCGGATGGGCCCGCGGGGCTAAGACGCCGGTCGGTGCCGGGACCGAGGATGCCGCCGACACCGGCGGTGACCACATGGTCGAACCGGGAGCCGGCACCGTCGTTAGCAGCTCGACGAGGACGTCGTCGATCGTGAACCCCTCGGCCAATGCACGGTAGGACAGCGCGAGGCGCGCGTTCAGGATGTCGTACGCGACGTCGTAGACGTCCTGCGGTACCGCCCGCTCGCGTCCGCGCAGGAGCGCCATGGCCCGGGCACTCCGGACCAGCCCCAACGATGCTCGCGGGCTCGCGCCGTACTCGAGGAGGCCGACCAGCGTGTGCAGCCCGTGCGCCGCAGGGTCGCGCGTCGCGAGCACCAGGCGGATCGCGTAGTCGACCGCCGCATCGTCGACCGCGACTCGCCGCGCCGCGAGCTGAAGGTCAACGACGTCGGCAGGATCGAGCAGGCGAGCCGCCTGCGGTGGTTCATCCGCCATGCGGGCGACGATCGCCCACTCCTCCGCCGGCGTCGGGTAATCGACCGGGACGCGCATCAGGAACCGGTCGCGTTGCGCCTCGGCGAGCGGGTAGACGCCCTCCGACTCGACGGGGTTCTGCGTCGCCACGACCAGGAACGGTCGCGGCATCGCGAAGGTGCGACCGCCGACCGTGACCTGCCGCTCTGCCATCGCCTCGAGCAGCGCCGACTGGACACGCGCGGGGGCGCGGTTGATCTCGTCGACCAGGACCACGTTCGCGAGGATCGGCCCGGGTTCGACGTCGAACGCCTCCGACGAAGGCCGGAAGATCCGGGTCCCGACGATGTCGGACGGGATCAGGTCCGGTGTGAACTGGATGCGATTGAATGAGCCACCGAGGATCCGCGCCAGGGTCGCGAGCAGCAGGGTCTTGCCCAGGCCGGGCGCGCCCTCGAGGAGGACGTGTCCGTCTGCCACCACGGAGACGAGGAGCCGATCGACGACCCGATCCTGGCCGACGATGACTCGGCCCAGTTCGTGGCGGACCTGGGCGAGACGAGTGGCGATGAGGTCGTTGCTCACGGTCATGCTCCCTGGCCGTCGGTGTCCCCATCCGGGGTGAAGGGATCCGACGTCCCGTTCGGGCTCAGCCCCTGCATCAGATCGTCCAGGAACTGCTGCAGCAGGCGGTCGATGGCATCGGCGGCCGGGTCATCCGCACCGTCCGGGGCTGGTGTCGCGTCCGGACCCGGCGCGACATCTGGTGCCGGCTGTGGAGCCGCGGGTGCGAGCTCACGCAGGAGCTCGTCGAGCAGTTGGCGGAGCAGTCGGTCGGCCGAGTCCGATCCGCCGGAGGGGCCGTCCGGGGTCTGCGATCCGTCGGGCCCGGGTCCAAACAGGTCGCGCAGGCCGTCCAGCCCGTCGGGACCGAAGAACTGGTCGAAGAGCCCACCGAGCGGGTCCAGGTCGTCGGCGGGGTCGTTGTCCTCGGACTTCCACGTGCCGTCCTTGACCTTGTCGAGCATCCGGGTCGCCTGATCGACCGGCACGGCGAAGCCGATGCCGTCGCTCCCGCCGGACGCACTCGCGATGGCGGTGTTGATGCCGATCGCCCGACCTTCCCGGTCGGCGAGCGGACCACCGGAGTTGCCGGAGTTGATCGCAGCATCCGTCTGGATCAGGTCGTGCAGCTCACCCATCGGGGTGGGGACCGTGCGGCGGAGTGCGCTCACGATCCCGGTGGTGACCGTCTGGCTCAGGCCGAACGGGCTACCGACGGCGATCGTCATCTCGCCGACCTGGACATCCGCGAGGGCGCCGAGGGCGAGCGGCTTCAGATCGGGCGCAGCGCTCTGATCGGCCCGGATGACGGCGATGTCCACGGACTTGTCGACCGCGACCACGGCGCCGGAGATGCTCGTGCCGTCGTAGAGCCGGAGCGTGACGCTGTCTGCTCGGCCGACGACATGCGATGCGGTGAGGATGAGGCCGCCATCGGCCGCCACGAACCCAGAGCCGACCCCGCTGCCGGCCTCGATCTGCACGACCGAGGGGAGCAGTCGCGAGGCCGTCTCCGCGAGCGGCTCGTCGCTTGGCGGGACGGCCGCGGCTTCGTCATCCGGCGCGCCCTGGGCCCTGGCTGCTGCGAGCGATGGAAGCATCGCCTCGAGCTGGCTGCCGGCAACAAGCATCCCGGTGCCGACCAGGGCGAAGGCCCCGACCAGGAGTCCCGTGCCGATGACGAGCCGGCGTCGGGGTCGCCTCAGGGGTAGCGCAGTCGGCACCGGGGGTGCCGCAGCACCGACCGCTGCGGTCGCGAATGCGGGTGCGGTGGTGGACCAGACGAGCGGTGGTGTTGGCGGAAGGTCACGCCAGCTTTTGTGCTGGCGCTCGTCGCCGGCGAAGGGATCGTCCACGTGAGGGGGCCTCCGGATCGGGTGCGGTCGTATGCGGCTCGGACCGAAGCCGATCCAGCCAGTGATCAGGAGGCTACGGATCGGGCGATAACGTGGCCGTTCGGACGGTATAAATACGGCCTAAAGAGGGCCCTGAACGGTGGTCAGGAGGCCGCGTCTACGGCCCACAGCGGGTCGACCATCGCGCGGAGCTCGGCGGCCGGCACCGCGTCCGCACTCGCCCGTCGGTCCGGCAGCCACACGACGAAGCTTGCGCCGTGCCCAGGGACCGAGGCCACGCTGACCGTGCCGCCATGTGCCTCGGCGATCTGGCGAACGAGGGCAAGTCCCAGGCCCTGTCCGTCACCTTCCGCCGTGAGTGCGCCGTCGCGCCAGGCGCGGCGAAAGACGAGCGCCTGATCCTCCGGCGCGATCCCGCGCCCGACGTCGCGGACGCCGAACCACAGCCACCCACCAGTTCGCCCGGCGCGGCAATGGACCACCGAGCCCGGAGGGGCCGCGCGGAGGGCATTCGAGACGAGGTTCGCCTGGGCCCGCTTCAGCGCGGACCGGTCCCCATCGACGACCAGACCGGAGGGAGCCAGCCGGGACAGGCGGATGCCTCGGTTCGAGGCCACCGCATCGTATTCCTGGGCGATATCGGCTACGACCTCGGCCAGATCGACGGGGACTCGTCGCTCGGGCTGGACACTCGTCCGGGCGAACGCGAGGAGCTCGTCGACCGTGGTCGACATCCGGTCGGCCGTCCGTTGAGCCACCTCGGCTGCCTGGCGCAGGCCCTCGGCATCCTCTGGCTCCGAGAGCGCGACATCGAGGGTCGTCCGGATGACCGCCAGGGGGTTCCGCAATTCGTGCGAAGCGTCCTCGACGAACTGGCGCTGGGTCCGGACGCCTCGATCGAGCCGGTCGAGCATCGCGTCGAAGGTGTCGGCGAGATCGCGTACCTCGTCGGCTGGACCACCAAGGCGGATCCGACGCGAGAGGTCGGTCGCCTCGATGTCCCGCGCGACGTTGGCGATCGTGCGGACGGGTCGCACGACCCGACCTGCGACGACCCAACCGATGGCGAGACCGACGGGCACGAGCACGGCGAGCGCCGCGGCCGAGAGGTTCCGAACCTGTTGGAGGGTCTGTTCACGCACTGCCTGTTCCACGCTCAGGAGTGCGTCGGTCGCCCCGGCGTCACCGCTGCCGTCGAGCTCGGCAAGACTCATGCCGAGGATCCGCAGCAGCTCATCCTCGAGGCTCGTCGGCTGCGCCTCCGGGATCGTCGCGGCCACCGTATCGAGGGCCAGGTTCATGCCCAGGACGAGCACGCCCGCCGTGACGACTAGTGCCGTGGTCACCAGCATCGCAAGCTGGAAGCGCACCGATCGGGCGGAGGCGATGAGGCGTCCGAAGGGCGAAAGACTCATCCGACGCCCTCGGCGAGGCGATATCCCACCCCGACGACCGTCTCGATGGGCTGCCCGGGGCCGGCCTCAGCAAGCTTCCGGCGGAGGTTGCTGATCGTTACCCGGACCGTGTTCGTGAACGGGTCCGCGCGATCGTCCCAGACATGCTCGAGCAGGCGCTCGGGTGTCAGGACATCGTTCGGATGGAGCATGAGGTAGCGGAGGAGCGCGAACTCCTTGGGCGTCAGGTCGAGACGTTGGTCGTAGCGGCGGGCCTCGTGGCGCGCGGCGTCGAGCTCGAGGCCCTCCAGCCTGATCGTCGCGCCACCGTTGATCGTCGACCGGCGGGCCAGGGCTCGAACCCGTGCCGCGAGCTCAGCGAAGCTGAACGGCTTGACCAGGTAGTCGTCGGCACCGTCGTCCAGGCCTCCCACTCGATCGTCGAGACCGTCCCGTGCGGTCAGGATCAGGACGCGCGGTGGCGTGGCGTCCGGTAGTACCAACTCGCCGGCGCGGATCTCGCGGCAGACCGCGCGACCGTCGTCGTCGGGCAGTCCGAGATCCAGGCACACCACGTCGTAAGGTGTGTCCTGGAGGCGCTCGCGCGCCTCGGCGGCAGTCGCGGCGGTATCGATCGCATAGCCTTCGCGGCGTAACCCGGTGGCAAGAGCAGTGGCAAGGTCGAGCTCGTCCTCGACGATGAGCAGTCGCACGGCCGGCGGAGGATAGCGTGGTCTGGCGAAATCGTCAGGAATCGACGCCGTGGATCACACGGCTGTGTTGCTGCATCTGGTGCTGGACGCACGCCGTCTCCCCTGACGAAGTCCTGCGGTGGGCCCGCGCGGTGAGGTCGCGGAGGCCCGGTCGCTCGTATCATCGGATGCGCCCGGGAGCGGACGTCCAGCGATGGCGTGACGATCCGCCCGTCTCGTAACCGTGGCTGGCGGCCTACCCAGAGGACACCCATGACCGGAACCGACGGACTCGCGCTCGCGACGCGCGGCCTGCAGAAGAGCTACGGCTCGAGGACGGCCCTCGCCGGGCTCGACCTGTCCGTTCCGGCCGGGGTGGTCTACGGGTTCCTGGGCCCGAATGGCGCGGGCAAGACGACCACGATGCGGCTGCTCACCGGGCTCATCCACCCCGATGCGGGCACGATCGAGGTTCTCGGGCGGCCGTTCGGACGCGGCGATCGACGCCGCCTGTTCGATGTCGGTGCGCTCATCGAGACGCCGTCGTTCTACCCCTACCTGTCGGCGCGAGAGAACCTTCGCTCCCTGGCGGCGACCGGGGCCAGGACGTCGAAGACGCGGATCGAGGAGCTCCTTGAGCTCGTCGGCCTGCGCGAGCGGGCTAAGGATCGCGTCCAGACCTATTCGCTCGGGATGAAGCAACGTCTCGGCATCGCCGCCGCCCTGCTCAGTGACCCGCGCCTGCTGCTCCTTGACGAGCCATCGAACGGGCTCGACCCGGCGGGCATCGTCGCCATGCGCACGACGCTCAGGCAACTCGCGGCAACGGGCAAGACCGTGTTCGTGTCGAGCCATATCCTCGGCGAGGTCGAGCAGCTCGTCGACGTCCTCGGGATCATCGCGGCCGGGCGCATCGTGCGCGAGGGTCGCATCGCCGATCTGCTCGAGGGCGAAGGCACCGTCCGGGTGCGGGTGGCGCCAGCCGAGGTCGACGCCGCCATCCGAGTCCTCGACCCGATCGCGCCGGGCGCGGTCAGGCCCGTCGCTGGCGAAGCCGGCTGGCTGTCCGTCCACATCCCGCCAGACCGATCCACCGAGGTCAATCGGACCCTCGCTGCGGCCGGCATCTACGCCTCCGGCCTCGAGACCGGAAGCGACCTCGAATCGCTGTTCCTCGAGTTGACGGGCGGCGAGGCATCGACCAGTCGCGAGGGCTCGTTCGTCGGCCGCCCCGGGAACGACGCGTCGGCCGGCAACGGCACCGATGGCACGACCAGCGACGGAGCGGCGCAGTGAGACTGTTCGTGTCCGGCCTTCGCAAGCTCGTCCGACGCCCGGCCACGTACATCACGCTCGGGCTGCTGGTCGGCCTGCTTGCCCTGATCTACATCGCGGTCGGCGCGACCGCGCGTCAGGCGGCAGCTGTCGGTGGCGACGGGGCACAGGCGTTGCTGCTCGTCACGTTCCCAGGCGCCTACGCGCTCCTGCTCTCGTTCATCCTTGGCCTGGGCGGGCTGTTCGCGATGATCTACGGCGCGGCGGTCGCGGGGTCCGAATGGACGTGGGGCACGCTCAAGGCCGCGGTCGCGCGTGGCGAGAGCCGCAGCCGCTATCAGCTGCTGTCGTTCGCGTCGATCGGTCTCATGGTCGGGATCGGCCTGCTGGTGGCCTTCGCGATCGGGGTAGCCGTGGCGGTCGTCGCTGCCAATCTCGCGCAGGTCCCCACGAGCCGGCGTCACTGACGCGACGACCCTCGGCACGCTGCCGGAGCTCCTGGGTCGCGGCTGGCTGGCGCTCGCCGAGGCATGTGCGCTCGGCTTCGCGATCGCCACGCTCGCGCGCAGCCAGCTCGCCGGGATCGGCGTCGGGATCGCGCTCTACTTCGCCGAGGGGTTCGCATCGATCTTCCTCCCCGACGTCGTGCAATACCTGCCGTTCAGCGCCGCCAACTCGGTGGTGGCGACGTCGGACAGCGGCGCCTTCGGCGGCGGGGGCAGCCCGGTCGCCCTCGAGCCCGATGTCGCGCTCCTGGTCGTCGCGGCGTGGTTGATCGGCGCGCTCGTCGTCGCCGCCGTCTTCACCGAACGGGCCGAGATATCCGGCTAGCGCCCGGCTGGCACGGCTGGCCGACGGCCCGACGGCTAGCGGGCCGCCGCCTGGATCTCGTGGATCTCGCGCGCGAACTTGGCCGCTCGAGCCGCCCAGGCGACCGGCCGCTTGTGGTCCTTCGCGACCGGCTGCATCGAGACGTACTTGCCGTCCCAGACCATCGCGAGCGGGGCGTATCGCCACGGCGTGAAGAAGCGGCGCAACTCGCTCGGTGCTGAGCTCCGTGTCGGGTGGCATGTCGTAGCCGTTCTTGCTCTGGCGACCGAACAGCGGCCCCACCACGCGGACGCTCGTCACCTCGAATTCGTCGGTCAGCAGCGGATCGGCGGTCGCCTCGAACCCGGTGAGGATCCAGCCGTGGCCGCCGTTCGACACGGTCAGCGCCGCCGGCAGGCCGGTCCTTCGCAGATTCGCCGCCGCCGACCGCAGGCCCGCCGAGAACGAGCGGCTGGCGACCAGCCGGTAGCGGTCGTCGACGAAGTGGCGAAGCCCCGCGGTCCAGCCCTGCGGATCGACGCCGGCCGATTCGGGCAGGTCGTAGCGGTTCCGTTTGCGCATCCAGTCGAAGTAGCGCCGCTGTCCGCTCGTGGAGTGATCGTTGTCTCGCTCGACGATGTTGCGGACGATCTGGACGCCGGCAGCGGTGCACCACAGCCAGCTCTTCTGGGTGGTGAAGACGCCGTCGCGGTAGAGATCGATGCTGCCGTCCCAGGCCGGCAGGAGGGCCGCCGGCGCGGCCAGCGACGGGGGCGCGCGCCCGGCGCCGGGGCCGCGGCCACGGGGGTCGCGGGCGAGGAGGAGCGTGATCGTGAGCGCGATGAGGACCCGGAGCGCCGAACCGGGCCGTCGCGGATGGCCGGTCATGGACTCATCCTGCAACGGGCCGCGGAATCCTGCTCATGCCACGGGCCGTCCGCGAAAGCCTCAGGCGCGCTGCGACAGCTCCCCGAGGCGCTCGGTCAGCCGCAGGTTCTCGGCGTAGTCGATCGGGACTTCCACGAGCGACGGCCCGTCCACCGCGAGCGCCCGTTCGAGCATCGGGTACAGCTCGGCCGCCGACGACGGCCGGAACCCGGCGATCCCGAACGACTCGGCGTACGCCACGAAGTCCGGGTTGCCGAACTCGACCCCGAACGGCCGCCCGAACTCGTTGCGCTGCTTCCAGTCGATGAGGCCGTAGCCGTCGTCGCGCCACACGATCACGCAGATGTTCGCGCCGATCCGCTTCGCGGTCTCGAGCTCCTGGCTGTTCATCAGGAACCCGCCGTCGCCGCACAGCGCCACCACCTTGCGGTCGGGATGGACGAGCTTGGCGGCGATCGCGCCCGGGATCGCGATGCCCATGGCGGCGAAGCCGTTCGAGATGATCACGGTGTTCGGCTCGTACGCCTGGTACAGCCGCGCCACCCAGACCTTGTGCGCCCCGACGTCCGACACCACGATGTCCGACGGACCCATCGCCCGGCGCAGGTCCCCGATCGCCCGTTGCGGGGTGATCGGCCAGGCGTCGGTCGCCTCGTGCGCCGCGAGCTCGTCGAGCAGCTGGGTGCGCAGGTCGGCGTGGACGAGGATCTCGCGCGACGCGTGCCGCTCGGACGCATCGCGCCCGCCGACGCCAAGCGGCAGGACCGCCTCGAGCAGCCGCCGAAGCGACCCGTCGATGTCGCCGATCAGCTCGACCTCGGGCCGGTAGGCGGCATCGATCTCGGCCGGCTGCGTGTCGATGTGGATGACCCGCTTGGAACCGTCGGGATCCCACGACGACGGCGCGTACTCCACCAGGTCGTACCCGACGCAGATGACGAGGTCCGCCCGATCGAAGCCCGACAGGACGTGGTCGCGCGCCTGGAGCCCGACGGCCATCAGCGACAGGTGCGACCGGTCGTCGATGGCGCCCTTGCCCATGAACGTCGCCGCGACCGGCACGTGCAGGCCGCGGGCGAGCGCCCGGAGCTCGGGCGCGGCGCCCCGGCGCAGGATCCCGTTGCCGGCCAGGATGATCGGCCGTTCCGAGGAGGCGATGAGGCGCGCGGCGTGGGCGATGGCCTCGTCGGTGGGCTCGGGGAAGTAGGCACGCCCCGGGGTGAGCGGCACGGGCGGCGGCCCGTCCGGCGAGAAGGTGGCCGCCGCGATGTCCTCCGGCAGCTCGATGTGCGTCGGCCCGGGCTTCTCCAGCGTCGCGACCCGGAACGCCTTGCGCACGATCTCGGGGATGAGCTCGGCCTGCCCGACGCGCGTGTTCCACTTCGTGACGGGCTCCAGCATCCGCACGATGTCGACGACCTGGTGCGCCTCCTTGTGGAGCTTGGAGGACGCGGCCTGCCCGGTGATCGCGACCATCGGCGCGCGGTCCAGGAACGCGTCGGCCACGCCGGTGATGAGGTTCGTCGCGCCGGGACCGAGCGTCCCCATCGCCACGGCGGCGCGGCCGGTCAGTCGTCCGTGGACGTCGGCCATGAACGCCGCGCCCTGCTCGTGGCGGGTCGTGACGTGCCGGACACCCTCGTGATGCGACAGCGCGTCGAGGACGTCCATCGTCTCCTCGCCCGGCACGGAGAAGACGTACTCGCAGCCCTCGGCGGCGAGGCAGTCCACGAGGAGGTCGGCGGCGCGACGGGTCGCGCGCGGTGTGGTCGTCATCGCCGCCAAGGGTAGGCCATCACCGCGATCATCAGGCGGGCCCGACCACCGGGGCCGGACACGGTGCGCTACGCTCGCGGCCGTTCGCAGGAGGACCACGTGCGCCCGAGCCTGAACATGCTCGCCCCCGAGCTCATCGAGCAGATCGTCGACGAGGCGAAGCGAGTGCTGGCCGAGGTCGGGATGGAGATCCGCGGGCCGGAGATGCGTCGCCGGCTGCTCGAGGCGGGCCTCCCGACGAACGCCACGGGCGAGCGCGTGCTGTTCCCGAGGGCCGTCGTGGAACGAGCGATCGCCGACGCGCCGCGCGCGTTCACGCTCTACACGCGCGACGGGGAGCCGCACGCCGATCTCGGTGGCGACCGCGTCCACTTCGTCCCGGGCTCGTCAGGCCTCAAGACCCTGGACCATCGGACCGGAGGGGTCCGCCTCGCGAACTCGACCGACTTCGTCGAGTACGTCCGCCTCGCCGACGGCCTGGAGCACATCGCCTACCTCGCGACGGCGTTCTCGACGAACGAGGACATCGAGCCCCAGGTGTCCGACGCGTGGCGCCTGTACATGACGCTCACCAACTCGAAGAAGCCGGTCGTCTCGGGCGCCTTCACCGAGCACGGCGTCGGCCGGATGGTCGAGATGATGCAGCTCTTCCGGACCGACCGCGCCGACCTCATCGCGCGCCCCATGTCGATCTTCACGATCACCGCCACCGGCAACTTCCGGTACAGCGAGGACTCCTGCCAGAACCTCATCGACTGCGTCGAGGCGGGCGTGCCGGTCGAGATCGTGCCGGTGACGCTGATGGGCCTGATCGCGCCGGTCACCACGGTCGGGGCGACGGTCTTCCACACCGTGGACGTGCTGGCCGGCATCACCATGGCCCAGGTCATCAAGCCCGGGGCGCCGGTGCTGTTCGGCGGGGCGCCGGCGACGTTCCACATGAAGGTCGCGAGCTCGCCGATGTCCGCGATCGAGGCGCTCCAGCTGGATGCCGCCTACGTGGCCGTCGCCAAATCGCTCGAGCTGCCGTGCCAGTCGTACATGGCCCTCTCGGACGGGCCGATCCTGGACGCCCAGGCCGGCGCGGAGACGTTCGGCAGCGCGTTGATCGCGGCGCTGGCCGGCGTGAACTCGGTCAGCGGCCCCGGCATGCTCGACTTCCTGCTCGTCTTCAGCCTGCCCAAGCTCGTCTTCGACAACGAGATGTGCGGCCAGGCGCTGCGCTTCGTGCGCGAGATCAAGCCGATCGACGACCTGCCGGTGGGTGCGCTCATCGACCAGCTCATGGCCGACCAGCACCTGATCATGGCCGACCACACGATGGCCCACTGGCCGACTGAGCTGTACCTGCCCTCGACGATCGTGGAGCGGGACAACCGCGAGAACTGGACGAAGGCCGGCGCCAAGGACACGTACCAGCGCGCGATCGACGAGGTCGAGGGGCGGCTCGCCGCCTACCGGCCGCTCGAGACGGATCCGGCGATCGATGCCGAGCTTCGGCGGATCATCGTGTCGGGCCTGGAGTCGCAGACCGAGCTGCCGTACGTGCCGCCCGCCGCGGAGCCGACGGCCGCGGCCCTCGCCCAGCAGGCGGGACCGGTCCGCCGCCGGAACCCGCGGCGCGGCGGCTGACCCACGATGCCGACCGATGCGTCGGAGGACGCCGCCATCGAGCCGGAGGACGCCGCCGCGGTCGCATCGCCGGCGGATGCCTCGGACTCGATGCCGCAGGCGCCGATCGGTCGCGAAGGACGATCCGTCCGCCTCCGCGAGGCGACCCTGGCGGACGCGGCGGACCTGGACGCGCGTGACGCGGATCCCGCCATGCGCGGGGAGTTCAACGACCTGGGCCAGCCGCCGGCCAAGCCGCTCGCCGAGCAGCTCGCGAATGGCAAGCGGATGGTGAGCCCGGAACGGGGGCGACTGCTCATCGAGCGCATCGACGACGGCGTCGGTCATCGGCGATGTGAGCTGGCACCCCGTCATGTACGGACCCAACGAGCAGTCGCGCGCCCTCAATATCGGCGCGGCGCTGGACCCGGACGCGCGCGGTCACGGCTTCGGCACGGAGGCGCAACGGCTGCTCGCCGAGTTGCTGCTCGAGCAGTTCGAGGTGGAACGCATCGAGGCGAGCACCGACGTCGACAACGTCGCCGAGCAGCGCTCCCTGGACAAGGCCGGATTCACGCGAGAAGGCGTGGTCCGACGGGCCCAGTTTCGCGCCGGCGGGTATCACGACCTCGTCGGCTATTCCTTCGTGCGCGAGGACCTTGAGCCGCGGCGCTAGACCAGCGCGGCAAGCCGGCGCGGCGCGATGAGCCGGTAGGCATCGACGATCAGGGCCTCGAGCTCGTCCCAGTCGACCGGCACGTCCACGTACACGCCCAGCCACCCGCGGCCGCCGACGTATGGCGGTCGGAAGAACCGGTCGGGCGCCGCTTCGACGAGCGACTCCTGGACGCCGTCGGGGGCCGCGATCCAGACCGCTCGTCGGTCGTCGTGGTGCCGGTCGGCCGAGGTCACGAAGACCCGCTTGCCGACGAACCAGGTGGCCTCGCCGTGGCTGTCTCGCTCGGCCACCTCGGGCAACGCGAGGCAGATCGCGCGGATCCGCTCGTACGGGTCCGGGGTCGTCGCGGTCAACGGGGGCGGTCGGGATCGGGGTGCTGCGGCTCGCTCACCGGCTCGGGCACGAGCTCGCCGCCGCGGACCGTGGCGCCCAGGACGATGGCCGCCGCGACCAGCACCACGTTCTTGATGATGTACTGGCCCTCGAGCGTCGGCGCGAACGGGAAGATCGTCCACGTCTCGGCCGGGAACAGGAACAGCGGCGTGATGGTGCCGAGCATCTGGACGAAGAGCAGGAGCAGCGTCAGCCGCATCCAGCGGCCGAGGAACATGCCGAGGCCGATGGTCATCTCCCAGACGGCCAGGATCGGCAGTGCGACCGCGGTCGGGATCGCGCCCAGCGTGAGCGCCTCGATCGTCCGGCCCGCGAGGGTCTCGGCGGGGCTGACGCCCGGGAACAGCTTGAGCGCCCCGAACCAGAAGAACACGATGCCGAGCGCGAAGCGCAGGAGCGTCAGCCCATGCGCCGCCATCCATTCCGTGATGCGCCGGTCGATGCGGTCGAACCAGCGCGGTGGTCTGGCTTCCACCGCGAGTGCCTCCATGCGATGTCCCGGTTGTACCACGGACCGCGGGCTAGGCGGACGCGCCGCCGATCTCGCGCTTGCGGCGCGCCACGAACGCGTCCAGCGCCTCCGTGATCGCCGGGTCCAGGGACGGCGGCACCGCCTCGGCCAGCAGGCGCTTCCAGATCCCGTTCGCCCGCTCCGTCGCGGTCCGCGAGCCGTCCGCCTGCCACGTCTCGAAGTTCCGCCCGTCCGACACCATCGGTTCGTAGAACGCGGTCTCGAACCGCTCGAGCGTGTGGGCCGTCCCGAAGAAGTGGCCGCCAGGCCCGACGTCGACCATCGCGTCGAACCCCAGGGATGCCTCGTCGACGATCATCGGCTGGAGCACCTCGGAGATCATCTGCAGGATCTCCGCGTCGACGATCAGCTTCTCGTACGAGGCCGTCAGCCCGCCCTCGAGCCAGCCGGCGCCCTGGTACAGCAGGTTCACGCCGCCCATCACGGCGCCCCACACGGCCATCTCGGCCTCGTAGGCGGCCTGCGCGTCCACGACGTTCGAGGCGGTCGCATTCGACGATCGCCACGGCAGGCCGTAGCGCCGCGCCATCTGGCCGCTGGCGAACTGCGACTTGACCGATTCGGGGGTCCCGAACGCCGGCGCTCCGGTCCGCATGTCGACGTTCGAGGTGAACGCGCCGTAGACCATCGGCGCCCCGGGCCGCACGATCTGGGCCAGGGCCACGAGGAAGAGCGCCTCGGCGTTCTGCTGGGCGATCGCGCCCGCCAGGGAGACGGGGCTCATGGCCCCGGCCAGCGTGAACGGCGTCGCGACGACCGGCTGCCCGTGCAGGGCCATCTCGATGAGGCCGTCGCTCATCGGGCCGTCCAGGCGCAGCGGCGAGTTCGTGTTGATGATCGTGATGAGCGACGGCTCCCGGACGAGTGCGTCCCGGTCGATGCCGCGGATGAGCATCGCCACCTCGATCGCGTCGTCGACCATCGTGGCGCCGGTGCCGAGGCAGTGCCACGTCTTGTCGAGCTCGGTCGCGAACGTCCGGTACTGGTCGAGGTGGCGCGTCTCGACCGGCAGGTCGGTCGGCTCCAGGGGCCCGCCGCCCTCCTGGTGGAGGATGTCGATGGCTCCGATGAGCCGCACGTAGTCGACGAAGTCGGCGAAGTTGCCCGGTCGCCGGCCGCGGTCGAGGTCGCTCACGAACGCCGGCCCGCCGACCGCGCAGAAGACCACGTTCGTGCCGCCGAAGAGCACGTCGCGCTCGGGGTTCCGGGCGTGCAGCCGGAACTCGCGCGGGGCCGTCGCCACCAGGGATTCCACCTGCGCGGGATCGAGGCGGACCATCCGTGTCGCCCGATCCACCTGCGCTCCGGCCCCCGCGAGCGCGTCGAGCGCCCGGTCCCCAAGGACCTCCATCCCGATCTCCGAGAGGATGCGCAGCGACGCGACGTGGACCGCCTCGACCTGGTCCGCCGAGAGGATCTCGATCGGGCGATACGGGTTGACCAGGCGCCGCCACGGGAGCTGGCGGATCCCGGGCGCGGCGCGCCGCGGTCGACGCCGGGAGGCGTGGGGCTCGGGCATGGTCATGCGCGGCTGATGCTACGCGCCACGGAACCCCCGGTGGCGCGAGTCCCGCGCGACGACGCCGACGACCCTCCGCCGCCCAGGT
Source organism: uncultured Chloroflexia bacterium (assembly GCA_963850555.1). Classification (GTDB taxonomy): domain Bacteria; phylum Chloroflexota; class Limnocylindria; order Limnocylindrales; family CSP1-4; genus SPCO01. The sequence goes on from CAWKLT010000004.1 coordinate 52,174, forward strand.
TCTCACGCGCTTCTCAGACGCCGCGCTAGGCTGAACGACATGCATCTGCTCGTCATCGAGGACGATCCACGCCTTGGGCGCCTGCTCAAGCGGCTGCTGGAGGACGACCGCCACGTGGTCGAGCTCGCCGCCGATGGCGCAGAGCGGGCTCGAGATCGCCGAGGACGCCCCCGGCATCGAATGCGTGATCCTCGACATCGGCCTGCCCGACATCAGCGGACTCGAGGTCGCCCGGCGGCTACGCGCGGCAGGCTCCGCCGTGACGATCCTCATGCTCACCGCTCGCGACACCGTCGGCGACCGGGTCACCGGGCTCGATGCCGGGGCCGACGACTACCTCGTCAAGCCGTTCGCCTTCGAGGAGCTGTCGGCCCGGCTGCGCGCGCTGTCGCGCCGAGGTGCCCCGGCGGGTCGGCGGACCGCGCCCAAGATCGTCGTCGGGCCCGATCACGCTCGATGAGACCGCGCGACGGGTGACCGTCGAGGGCGCGAGCGTCGATCTCAGCCCGCGCGAGTTCTCGCTGCTCGAATGCCTGCTGCGGCATCCCGGCCAGACGCTCTCGCGCGACCAGCTGCTCGACCAGGCGTGGCCGTTCGGTGTCGCGGTGACCCCGAACGCGGTCGATGCGTACATCCACTACCTGCGCGACAAGCTCGGGTCGGCCGGCCGCTCCATCCAGACGGTCCGCGGCGTGGGGTACCGACTCGCCGATGCCTGACGGCGCCGTTGCCCAGGCGCCCCCTGCCGATCCGCCGTCGGAGGTCACCCCCGCGGAGGCCCGGCTCCTCCGCAGCGTCCGGATCAACCTCGCGCTCTGGAGCGGCGGCATCACCCTGGCGGTCCTGCTCGTGCTCGGGACGGTCCTGTACCTCGCGGTCGAGCGTTCGCTGGCGGCGTCGGGCACGGCGCAGCTGGTCGCCCAGGCGAACCAGATCACCGGCGGGCGGCGGGATCCCGGGCGGCGAGCCGCCGCCAGGCGGCCTGAGCTTCGGCGGCCCGAATTCCGGAACGTTCACGATGGTCGTCGATGGTGACGGCGATCCGGTCGGGCGCGGCTCCCGCGTGCCGGAGGGCCTGCCGGTCATGGAATCGGTCGACGCGGCCAAGGCGAGCGGCGAGCGCGACATCCGTTCCGCGACGATCACGGTCACCGTCGTGGCCGTGAACGTGCCCGAGGTCGAACCGGCGACTGTCACGCCCGGCGAGGTCGAGGAGACCGTGCTGACCACCCCGGTCCGCGTCCTGACGGATCCCGTCGAGTTCCGTGGTCAGCCCTACTTCCTCCAGATCGTCGGCGACCGGACCACGGAGGAGCGCACCCTCCGCATCCTCGTCGTCGTGCTCGTGGTCGGCGGGCTGGTGGCGCTGCTCGCCGCCTCGGGCGTCGGGGCGGCGTACGCGCAGCGCGCCCTCGTCCCGATCCGCCGGTCGCTCATCGACCAGCGGGAGGCGCTGCGCCGCCAACGCGAATTCGCCGCCGACGCATCGCACGAGCTGCGGACGCCGCTGACCGTGATCCGGGCCAGCGTGGACGACCTGGGCCGCCACGCATCGGAGCCGGTGGCGAGCGTGGGCAGCGCCCTGACCGACATCCGCGACGAGGTCGACCACCTGACGGCCATGGTGGACGACCTGCTGCTGCTGGCCCGCTCCGACTCCGGGGCCGTCGCCCTCGAGCGCGTCCCGATCGACCTCGGCGACATCGCGTCGACCGCGGCGGCGGCGCTGACGCGGCCGGCCACGGAACGCGGTGTGGAGGTGCTCGTCGATCCGCAGCCGACCGAGCTCAGCGGCGATCCGGCCCGCCTCCGCCAGCTCGTGATGATCCTCATCGACAACGCCATCCGCCACTCGCCCAGCGGCGGCCGGGTGCTGGTCCGGGTGCGGACGGAGGGGCCGGACGCGATGCTCGTCGTCGAAGACGAGGGGCCCGGGATCCGCGACGAGGACCTGCCGCGGCTGTTCGACCGCTTCTATCGCGCAGCGGGCGCCCCGGGTGGCGGCACGGGGCTTGGTCTCGCGATCGCGGCCTGGATCGCGGAGCGCCACGGCGGCCGTGTCGAGGCCGCCAATCGACCGGAGCAGGGCGCACGCTTCACGGTCCGTCTCCCGCTCGTCCGTCCGGAGGCGGCAACCACCGCCTAGACTTTCGACCGTGAGGTCGACATCGAAGCGCGACGCGCGCTGGCCCATCTTCGGGCGGGACGGCGACGGCGTCGCTTGGCGGCCCGATCCGGCCGCCGCGAAGGCCTCCCGTCTGGCGAAATTCCTGCGCTCCACCGGCGAGCGATCGCTCGCCACGCTCCAGGCGCGTGCGGTCGCCGATCCCGGCTGGTTCTGGGGCGCCGCCGCCGACGACATCGGGGTCGCCTGGGCCCGCCATCCGGCCACAGTCCTTGACCTCTCGGATGGCCCGGCCTGGGCACGCTGGTGGATCGGTGGATCGTTCGATTGGTCGTGGGCGGCGACCGGTCCGCGTGCGGCCCACGACCCCGCTGGGGTGGCGATCAGCTGGGAGGGCGAGGACGGCACGGTCAGGGAGCTCACGAATGCCGAGCTCGCGGCCGATGTGGAGGCGGCCGCCCGGCGCCTGACCGAGCTCGGGGTCGCGCCCGGCGACCGCGTCGGCATCCTGCTCCCGATGCTGCCCGAGACCGTCGTCGCAGTCCTGGCAGTCTCCCGGCTCGGCGCGATCTTCACCCCGATCTTCTCGGGCTACGCCGCACCCGCGATCGCCGCGCGCCTGGTCGACTGCGAGGCGACGCTGCTGATCACCGCGGATGGGTTCCTGCGCCGTGGCGCGTGGGTCGATCTCAAGAGCGTCGCCGACGCGGCCGTGGCCGCGGCGCCATCCGTCAAGCGAGTGATCGTGGTCCCGCGCGCCGGCGAGGCCATCGACGTGCCCTGGACCGAGGGGCGGGACGAGTGGTGGGGCATGCCGTCCGCACTCGACGACGCAGCCGGACGGCCCCGGGCTCGTCGGTCGGGACCCGGAGACGCCCTACATGATCATCTACACCTCGCGGCACGACCGGCCGGCCGAAGGGCGCCGTCCACGTGCACGGCGGCTTCCCGATCAAGGCCGCCCAGGATCTCGCCCACACCTTCGACCTGACCGATGGCGACGCGCTGTTCTGGTTCACCGACCTCGGCTGGATGATGGGACCGTGGGCGATCGCCGGGTCGCTGCTGCTGGGCGCTCGGCTCGTCATCTACGAGGGCGCGCCCGGATTTTCCCGGCCCGGACCGGCTGTGGGAGATCGTGGCGCGCCACAGGGTGACGCATCTCGGGCTGTCCCCGACCGTCATCCGCTGCGCTGATGGCCCACGGCGAGGAGCCCGGTCCGCGGCCACGACCGGTCCTCGCTCCGGGTCCTCGGCTCGACCGGCGAGCCGTGGAACCCCGAGCCGTGGTGGTGGTACTTCCGCGAGGTGGGCGAGGGCCGCTGCCCGATCATCAACTACTCCGGCGGCACGGAGGTGTCCGGCGGGATCGTCGGCGGCAACGTCATCGGCCCGATCAAGCCGGCGAGCTTCTCCGGCCCGTGCATCGGGACCGCCGCGGATGTCGTGGACGAGACCGGGGCACCAGTCCGTGGCGCCGTCGGCGAGCTCGTCATCCGGACGCCGCTGCCCGGCATGACCCGCGGCTTCTGGAACGACCGCTCGCGCTACGAGGAGACGTACTGGTCGCGCTGGCCCGGGACCTGGGCCCACGGCGACTGGGCGTCCATCGATGCCGACGGCTTCTGGTTCATCCACGGGCGCTCGGACGACACGCTCAAGGTCGCCGGCAAGCGCGTCGGGCCGGCCGAGGTCGAGAGCGCTGCCGTCTCCCATCGGTCGGTGCTCGAGGCGGCCGCCATCGGGGTGCCGCACGACATCAAGGGGGAGGCGATCGTCGTCGTCTGCGTCCTGCGACCCGGCGAGAAGGACGACGACGGGCTCCGGAGCGCCATCGCCGCGACGATCGCGGCCGAGCTCGGCAAGCCGCTCAAGCCCGAGGTCGTCGCCGTCGTCCGCGCGTTGCCCAAGACTCGCTCGGGCAAGGTCATGCGCCGGGTGATCCGCGCAGCCTGGCTCGGCGAGGATCCGGGCGACCTTTCGGCGCTGGACGATCCGGCGGCCGTGGCGGCCATCCGTGGAGTGCGTCATCGCCCGGGTCTGGGCTAAGGTACAAGGGCTTCCGTACCGGCGGCACTCCGGGATTCGCACGAGGAGCAGCCTTTGCGCCGTCTGCTGACGCTCTCGATGGCCACCGTGCTCAGCCTCTCGACGGTCTCGGTCGCACTCGGTGCGGACCCCGCTGAGCTTCGAGAACGCGACGCGGCGAAAGAGGGTCGAGCCCGGGCGGCGGAGGTCCTGGGACGCAAGGCGGCGGACCTGCGGCCGCTCACCTACGACGAGCCCGTGACGTCCGTCGGCGGACGACGCTACTGGACCGGGCTGTTCCGAGGGCGTGGCGATGAGCAGGCGTTCGTCGCCGTGGACCTCGAGTCCGGTGAGACCCTCGACACCGCCGCGTACCAGGCCAAGGTCGAGCGAGCCATCGGTCGCGAGCCGAAGGTGACGCCGCCGGCCCGAACGCGCATCGATCATGCGAAGCGATCCGGCGCCTCCCCGCTGCTGGCCTACGTCCTGACACCCGTGGACTACACACCGGCGATCAAGGCCGTGAAGGCCGCGCACCCCGAGGTCGAGTGGGATGGCGATCGTCCGGTCGGAGACGATCTCGAGGCCCTCGCCGCCGTGAGCCAGGAGCTCATCCGCGCGAAAGTCAAGCTCGTGGCCAAGCAACGGGGCCCGTTCCTCGAGGACGCCCAGCGCCGCGGGGCGAGCGACGTCGTGTCTCTGGACCTCGCGCCGATGGTCTTCGCACGCGTCCCGTCCGCCCAGGTCGATGCGCTCGCCGAGCACAAGTCCGTTCGCCAGGTCCGTGCACCGGCCGGCTGGGAGCCGACGATGAACACGGCCCACAACGCGGTCGGAGCGAATTGGACCGACAGCAAGGGATATACCGGAGGCGGTGTCGTCGTCGGCGTCGTGGAGTACGCACGTGTCGACTACTCGCGCCCCGGGCTGCGAGGTACGCGCCTCGACAGCTACCGAGTCAGCTCGACCGGGCAGTCCTGCGTCCATGCGCGCGGGACCTACAACAACGCCGCGGCCACCAGCCACGTCAGCTGGGCGACCGCCATCGCCGTCGGGCGCGGCTCGACGTACAAGGGCATCGCCAACGCCGCCCGGGTCATCGACGTCTCGGCCGACTTCAATCCATCGTCGGATGCTGCGGATCCACGGATCCTCAAAGCAGTCGACTGCGCGATCGTCGCAGGTGGCGCGCACCTCGTCACGATGTCCCTCGTCCAGAACGATGGCAGTCGGTTCTCGACCTCGAACGCGTACTTCGACGCCGTCGTGTGGGATCACCATCGGCTCATCGTCGGTAATGGCGGGAACAATTACGCCGAGTCGAACTCGCACTGTCCGGGGAGCACGGAGCGCGTTCGCAGCCCGGGATCAGCCTGGAACGTGCTGACGGTCGGGGGGACATCGAACGACGCGAAGAAGCTGTGGTACCGCAGCAGCGGGTCGGAGCCATCGTATTGCTGGGAGGATCCGCCCGGGCACACGGGCGATATCAACGATCGGATCAAGCCCGAGATCGTCGCCCCGGCGCAGAACGTCAGCACCTACTTCTTCAACGGCAGCGGCGTCTCGGCCTCCACGCCGATGGTCGCGGGGATCGCAGCGGCCTTGCTCGACCAGCGTCCCTCCCTGCTCAATTTCCCCGAACAGATGAAGGCGGTCCTGCTGGCCGGCTCGCACGCGCGCCATTCCCTCACGCCGGGAGGCAGCCGCAGCATCAGTGCCGAGGGACTGGGGACGGCATCTGCCAAGTGGGCGAGCCGGGTCGCGGAAAGAGACACAAGGATCGACACCGGAAGCTATGGCGGGATGACCTTCACCGGCATCGACGACGGTGATTGCCGGAGGATTCCGCCGTCCCAGACGATCCATTTCCGGGTGCCGTACGCGTCCCGCAAGGTGCGCTTCGTCATCGACTGGATGGCGCACACCGGCGACGCCAACCCGAGGTCCGGTTCGACGTTCTCGCAGCGCTACGCCGATTTCAACCTCACGGTACGGAAGGGCGCCACCACGGTCGGCCGTTCGACGCGGAGCGCCTCGAACGTCGAGTGGGTCGACTTCACCGGCGCGGCCCTTGGCCCCGGCACCTACGCGGCGGTCGTCAGCCCGGTCCGCTGGGGCTGCTCGGTCGCGACGGAGCCCGTGGGCTGGGCATGGGTGAGCTTCACGACGCCGTAGGTTCGATCTCCACGCCTCGACGCCCTGTGCCGCCGAAGCGCTGGTCGCGGTCCGCCTCCGTCGCGGCCGCGTCATTCGCCCTCGTGTTTGCGCTGGCAGGTGGCTGCGCACCCGTCGTCCCGACCGGACCGACGGCGTCGGGCGGGCCCTCGGACGTCCCGTCCACAAGCCACCTCGCGCCCGGGTCACCCGCCACCGTCGGCCCTGGCGTCGGCCGACTCGTGTGGCTTGCCGACCGAGCCGGCCGGTTCGGCATCTGGACGACGGACCTCGCCGGCGCGGACGTGCGCACCTACCGGTCGGACCTCGACGAGGTCGGCACCTCGCTCCGTGACGCTCGGCTCGTCGGTGAGGATGTCGTCGTCATCCGGGATGGGCCGACGGCCGAGCTGTGGATCCTGTCGCCCACCGCTCCGCCCAGGCTCCTGCTCGACAACGTCAACTCGTTCGTCCAGAGCGGCGCCCGGGAGCTGGTCGCGGTCCGAGACGTGGGCACGGTGCGCGCGATCTGGCGCGTGCCCCTTGATGGGTCGGCGGCCGCCGTCATCGCCGAGCTGCCCGTGCCCGATCACGGGCCGCAGGTGGGGCCGTTCGGGTTCGCGATCTCGCCGGACGGTCGGACGGTCGCCGCTGGCTGGGTGGGTGGTCCGGTCGAAGTGATCGGGCCTAAGCCAGGGAGGTTGCGAGACATCGGCGCCCCGCTCGTCGTCGCGGACGACGGTCGGATCGTGGCAGTCACGGGCCGTGTCGGTGACGCCTATCGGCTGGACGGCGACCGGCTGGTCGAGCTCGCTGCGCCGGAGAGCGACCCCTTGGCGGTGCCGGGTTCGGGCCTCGTCGCCTGGGCCTCTGTCGGCGACGACGGCGCGCTCGAGGCGGTCGAGGTGCGAGACCTCCTAGCCGGCACGAGCGAGACGTACCCTGCGGGCGGCACGGCGACGAACGTGACGGAGCTCACCCCCGACCACGTCATCCTCGAGGCCACGGCGTTCGATCCGGGGACGCGCACGATCGGCGTCGTCGACCGGCTCACCGGGCGGTTCGAGACCTTCGAGGCGCCGGCGCCGGCGTCCGAATAGGCGGTCGGCGCGGCCCGCGCGGATGCCGGAGTGACGTTCGTGGGCAACCCTGCAGACATCACCTAACCATGCCGTAACGGCCCTGTTACCGTGACCGCGAGGACAGCCGCCACGGATGCAGCCCGCGGCGGCGCACGCTCGCCGGCAGCCCGGCCGTTCGGCCGCTGCCCGATCCGAGGGAGGACGCCATGACCGAAGTCACTACTTGGGGAGAAGCCCTGTTCCTGTCGCTCTCGAATGCCCTGAACTCGTTCCTGAACGCGATACCGCAGGTGATCGGCGCGTTGCTGATCATCGTCATCGGCTGGGTGATCTCGAACGTCCTGGCGCGGATCGTGCGCGAGGTCCTGGAGCGCGCCGGAGCGGACCGCGTGTTCGCCGAGCACAGCAAGCCGGTGTACGGCACACGATCGAACGCCTTCCAGCCGAGTGTGGTCGCCTCGGAAGTCGTGAAGTGGATCGTCCGCTTCTTCTTCCTGGTCGCCGCCGCGAACGTGCTTGGGATGCCACAGGTCAGCGAGCTGCTCAACCAGGTGCTGCTGTGGATCCCGAACCTGATCGTTGCGGCGCTCATCCTGCTGCTTGCGCCGCTGCTCGCGCGCTTCGTGCGCGGGGCGATCGAGGTGAGCGCGGGCCAGATGGGCTTCACGAACGGGCGGCTTCTGGGGCGGATGGCCGAGATCGCCATCGTCTCGTTCGCCGTCCTCGTCGCGATCAACCAGCTCGGCATCGCCGCGGACCTGATCAACATCCTGTTCATCGGCATCGTGGCCTCATTGGCACTCGCGTTCGGTCTGGCCTTCGGGCTCGGCGGGCGCGACGTGGCCGCGCAGGTCACGCAGGACTTCTACGCCGGCATGAGCAGCGCAACGGGGAAGGTCATTGAGGCGGCCAGTGCGGCCGATGACGCGGCGACGACATCGACGTCGCGTTCCACGCAGGCCTCCCCATCCACCCAGATCGACGCGGAGCCCGGCCCCGAAGCGATCTGACCCACGCGCGCGGGTGGCGGGACCGAGCGAGGCCTCGTCAGCCGACCCGATCGAGCCCACGGAGCGGATCGAAGGCTTCGGTCCGCTCTGCGACGGCGTCACCGCCGATGGCGCCCCGGGCCACGGCTCCCTCGCCGTGGTCGTCCCGACGCGGCGGCTCGCCGACGACCGCTCGCCAGCCGAGGTCGGCAAGGCGTTCCAGCGTCGCCATCGCCGCGGCCACCATCGCCGAGGCGTGCGCTTCCGCCGCGCCGCTCATCGGTCCTGGTGTCGCGACCCCCGCGACGTCGGCTGCGGTCGCCGCGGCGGCGCGGGCCTCCGCAACGGCTCGTCTCGGGTCGCTATGGGACCGGCGACGCATGACGATCGACTTCGCTCCGGCCCTCGCCAGGGCCGCGGTGAGGAGGTACGGCCAGGCCGCCACCGTAGCCGATTCCTCCGCGTGCTCCGACGGCTCGTCAAACCGCATCAGGTGGTCCGGGAACGCCCGGCGACGGATGACGACCTCGGCCAGGACGCGCGCCGTTGCGGAGGCCTCGTCCGCCAGCCAGCTGGGATAGGCCCCGACCACGATCCGCCCGGCGGCGATCCCGTCGGCGCGCGCGAGCGCGACCCCGACAAGCTGGAGTGCCAGCGCTCGGCCGGACCGGGTCGCCACGTCCGACGGCACGCCCGAAGCGAGATCTGGCGCCACGACCAACGGCCCGGGACCGATCGAGATGAGGGTGTCCGCCCGTCGGTGCAGGCGCCGGGCGAAGGCGTGGTCCGCCAGCGCACGATCCGGGTCCACGCCGCCCGCGACGATCTCGGCGACCGGATCCGCCTCGACGAGATCGACTCGCTCGAACGAGGCGACGACCGCGCCTTCGGGTACCCCGAGCGGCGGGATGGCCATCGCGAGCCGGACGTAGCCGCGCCGTTCGGCCGCGACCCCATCGGCGACCCGCCGAAGGCGGGCCAGGGCGCGTTGGCTGCCGGACGGGGCCGACTCGGCCAGGTCGAGCCCGTCGGCGTCGCCCGCAGGACGTGCCGCGCTACTGCGGACCGAGCCGCTGGACCGCAACGCGGAACGATCGCGCGGGTGCCACTCCGGCACGTCGAGGCCGGCGTCCTGCAACCGGTCGGCCATCTCGCGACCGATGGGGACCTCCACGCGGAGCAGGTCGTAGCCCGCGGCGGCGAGCACGGCGACCTCGTCAAGGGCCTCGTCGAGATCCGGCTCCGCGACCGTGGTGCCGAGCCAGGGCTGGCGGGCCTCGCCGAGCAGGTCCAGGAGCTCGCGCCGCGCGACGCGGTCCGTGTCCATCCGCTCGATCGCCGCGCCGGCCAGGCGGGCCGCCTCGGCCTCGGCGAGGGCGCGTCGATCGGGTTCCCGGAGCAGCTCGGCCTCGAGGGCGAGGTCGACCGCGCCGGATGCGACATCCATGGCGAGCTGCTGCGGCTCCAGGTCGTATTCGAGCAGCGCCATCGCGAAGGGCAGGGCCACGCCGCTACCGAGACCGTCGTGGGCACTCGCGAGCCAGCGGTCGACCGCCCCGCCGGCGAGTGGCCGGCCGTTGCGGTCCAGGCCGTTCACTCCGAACAGGCGCAGCAGCGCACGCTCCTGTCCCAGGGTGGTCGATGCGCGGGCGCGAGCGCCCCAGGCACCGGCCAGCGTCTCGGCGCGGTCGGCCAGCCGGTCGATCGCGTCGATGGCCGCGGGCGAGGGACTCATGCCGCCAAGGATAGGGGCCCGGGTTCAGCCACCGACGGCCCCGGCCAGCCGGTTCATCGCGAGGAACGCGCGAAAGGCCACCAGGGGGTCGTCGGCGCTGAAACGGACGGTCCGATCGCCGACGCGCTCCGCCCCGGGGAGCATCGCCGCGTGGTCGGCGAGGACGCCCCGCGCGAAATCGATCTCCACGACGACCGGCGGCCCGACCTGGAGCCTGTGCATCTCGCCGAGTGCGGCACGCTGCACGGCACGTTCTGCACCGGCCCGCACACGTTCGGCGGCCACGGATGGATGCACCGATGCGGCCGAATGACCGCCGTCTGCGGTCTTGACCACGACCCGCTCTGTCCAGGGCAGCCAGTCCGGCACCTCCTCGGCCAGCGCGTCGTCGCCGGTCACCAGACCCACCGGGATCCCCCACGCACCGAGCGCCAGCGCGTTGAGCCCGTACTCGCCGGTCGGGCGGCCGTCGAGGCGGGACTCGACCGGCGCGTCGGAGTACGTATGCGCGATCGTGCCGCGCGGATGACCGGCCCGGGCGTGGTAGCCGACGAAGAGGGCGACGTCGAAGCTGGGGGTCCCGTCCGGCCGCGGTTGCGCGCCCGCGACCATCGACCACGCCTTCTGGCCCTGGAGCACCGTCGCCTCGCGATGGATGTCCGCCGGCTTGAGGTTGTACATCCCGCCGTGGCTGTCATTGACGAGGACGCTCGTGGCACCACCGGCCAGGGCGCCCTCGATGGCGGCGTTCGTCTCGGCGACCATCAGGTCGACCGCGGCCGGGTACTTGGCGTCCTTTGACTCGGTCGGCGCCGGGTGGCTGATGCCGCCGATGCCCTCCATGTCGACGCTGATGTAGACCCTCATATCTCCCGCTCCGCAGTCGGTCGCGCGGGGTGACCGATCCAGACGTGGCCGTCGCTGAAATGCTCTGCCTTCCAGATCGGCGCACGTGCCTTGGTCTCGTCGATGGCATAGCGGGCCGCGGCGAACGCCGCGTCCCGGTGGGGAGCCACGGCGACGACGGCGATCGACGTGTCGCCCAAGGGGACCGCGCCGGTCCGATGGACGATGGCGACACGCTCCACGCCGAAGCGGTCCGCGATCTCATCGGCGATCTCGGCGAGGACCGCCAGTGCCATCGATTCGTGGGCCTCGTACTCAAGCGACTCCACCGCGCGGCCGGCGTGCCGGGCGGCCTCCGCCTCCTGGCCGGGTGCCGGAGTACCGGGCGTGGCCCGGGTCCGCCCGAGGAACCCCACGGCCGCGCCGTCCTCCGGGGATGCCAGGCGCTCCGTCAGCTCGCCGAGGATCGTGGCGTCGAACGGGTCGGCGCGAAGCTCCAGGATGCGCGTCGGGCGGGTCCCTCCCCCGCCCGAGACCGGCGGGATCATCGCCACCTCATCGCCGTCCTGGAGAGCGGTCGTGGCATCCGCGTACGCCCCGTTACGCGCGAACCGGACGAAGTCCCGGCCGGGGCGAAGCGCCGGATATTCCTTCACGAGCGCGTCCCAGGCGTCCGCGACCGTGGCGTCCGGCGGCACGTCGAGGCCCACCTCACGCGTTCCGGCGAGCTCGCGCTGGACCGCGAACAGGCGGACCCGGATGCGCATCGAGCTAGCCGTGCCACGTGGCGATGAGCAGTCCGTCCCCGACCGGCAGGATCGTGGCGGTGAACCGATCATCGCCGAGGACCCGTTCGGCGAACCGGCGGAGCGCGTTCGTGCTCGCGTCGTTCGGTTCCGCCGGGCGCGACCCCGAGACGCGGCCGCTCCAGAGCACATTGTCGGCGACGACGAGCGCGCCCGGCGCCAAGCGGCCCCCGTCCACGAGGGCGTCCAGGTACGCCTCGTATTCGGGCTTCAGGGCGTCGATGAAGGCCATGTCGAACGGTCCCGCGAGCGCCGGTTCCCCGTTGGCGAAGGCTTCGAGCGCCTTGGCCGTGACGACCGTGATCCGGTCCTCGGCGATCCCGGCGTCGCGCCACCAGCCGCGGGCGAGGTCCGTCCGTTCGCGGTCGGGGTCGATCGTCACGATCGTGCCGTCGGCCGGCTGGCCCAGGGCCATCCACAACGTCGAGTGACCGTAGGCGGTCCCGACCTCGACGATCCGGCGCCGATCCCCCGCGAGCGCCGCGAGCACACGCCCACTGTGGCGATCGACGATGGGGACGCCGAGCGGCTCGGCCGCGGCCTCGATGGCGAGCACCGCCGCGGGCGGCGGGACGCTGTTCGCCTCGATCCAGTCGAGATCGGTGGCGTCCGGGATCCAGTCGCGGTCATCCTTCACGGGTTGCTCCTCACACCAGCAGGCCGAAGCCGAAGTACAGGCCGGCGGCAAGGATCGTGCCGGCCGCGATCGTGCCGACATTGATGTACAGGAGCCCCGTCGCGGACTCCATCGAGCGGGTCTCGGCCGTCTTGACGGCCGCCCAGCAGACGATCAAGGGGAACACGAGCCCTACGATCAGGCGCAACCAGACGAACAGCGCCAGGTCGCCGGTGAGCGCCCCGAACGGCGCACCGCCCGCGGGTCCGGCACCCGACCCGACCCAGGCCACGAACAGGACGAGCTGTACGCAGACGACGGCCAGCAGCGTGCGCGACAGCAGGAGCAGCGGCGCCTCCGGGAGCTTCGGCGTCACGAGATACCAGTGGCCCAGGATCATCGCCGCGAAGACACCGCCGGTCGCGGCGGTCAACGCGGTCAACTCGACGAGCAGGCCCAGCGTCCCGAGCGACCCGCCACCCCAGGCGAGTGCTCCGCCCATGAGCGTCAGGAACCCGGCCCCCAGCGCGATCAGCTCCAGCGGACCGGCGACCCCCGGACGGATCCGGCGGGCGATCAAGCGCGAGCGCTGCCGCCGCACAGAACGCCAGCAGGGCGGTCCGCCGCGGGGCGTCCCAGGTCACGTCGAGCGCGACCGGCGACGCGCCGAGTGAGGAGGGCAGCGCGCCGTCACTCAGCCAGGCGAGCACGCCGAATGCGATCGCGCAGGCCGTCACGAATCCGAGGAAGCCGCCAGTCGCACTCGAGCGCCGCCGGAGCAGCACGACCGCCGCGTACGAGCCCAGGGCGAGACCGGTCAGGACAGTCCAATTGATGAAGGCGAGGTTCTGGGCGATCTGCGCGGCGGGCACGGCGCCAGTGTAGGCGGGCCGCTAGCATCGACACGAACAGCAGGAGGCATGCGACATGGGACTCCCGGCCGGAACGACGATCACCTGGTATGGCCACTCCTGCATCCGGATCGACACCGCCGGGGGCAAGACCGTGCTCATCGACCCCTGGTTCGCCAACCCGACGAGCCCGATGTCGGCGGACGCCGTGGAGCGCTGCGACCTGCTGCTCGTGACGCACGGGCATTTCGACCACATGGGCGACGCGGTCGCCCTGGCCAGCCGGCTGCGACCGACCTGGCCGTGCATGCACGAGATGAGCCTGTGGCTGGCGCGCCGGTTGCCAGGCGGCGCCGATGCCGCCATCGGCATGAACAAGGGCGGTACCGTCGAGGCCGCGGGCCTGCGCGTGACGATGGTGGGCGCCGATCACTCCGCGGGTGACTGGAACGCCGGCGGCGAGACGACCCTGTATCTCGGTGAGCCGGCGGGATTCATCATCGAGCTCGAGGATGGCTATCGCGTGTATCACGCTGGCGACACCCAGGTCTTCGGGGACATGGCCCTGATCCGCGACCTGCACCGCCCGGATCTCGCCATGCTGCCGATCGGCGGGCACTTCACCATGGATCCGACGGCCGCGGCGCTGGCCGTGGAGCTGCTGGGCGTCAAGGACGTCGTTCCGCTCCACTACGGGACGTTCCCGATCCTGACTGGCAGACCGGACCAGTGGCGGGCGGCCCTTGAGGCACGTGGCCTCGACGACGTGACCGTCCACGCTCCAGCGCCGGGCGGGGCCGTCGGAGCGGCCTGACCAGATATGCGGGACCGTCAGGGCGGGCTGAGCGGGACGGGTGTGAACGCCCGCTCGAGGTCCTCACCGCGCAGGCCACCGATGGACTGGAAGACGAACGTCGGGGACGACCGGTTCTGGCGTCCCGTGACGATGACCCGTTCGTTGAGGACCGTGATCTCGAGGTCGGTGAGCAGCCGTTCATGGCGGACGGTGATCTGGCCCGTATCGACCGGCCCGAAAACCCGGAACCGATCCCCATCGGGAGCCGGAAGGCGCGCCAGCGCATAGCAGGCGCCGATCTCGAGGCCTGCGTTCCCGGACAGATAGATGCCGGTCGAGAGGACCTCGGCGCTTATCGGCGGGTCGGGGGCCATGCGTGGGCTGACGGCGACCGCCGGGGGGTGCTCCTCCCGCCTGGACGACGGCCGGGGCCGGCGTCGCGTTCCCTCGATGGGCATGGGTGCGTCCTCGGAGGCGAACACGGCCTCGGGCACGGTCGGCGTCCAGACGCCACCGAGTGGGCCACTGCATCGGACGCACGTGCTGACCCAGCCCGGCACCCTTGCGGCGCATGCCGGGCAGCGCCCGGGCGGTGCGATGGCGATCAGCCCCATAGCGACCGGTCCGAGGAGCGCGCCGAAGATGAACCAGATCCCCGGATGACGCGCGCGCTGCGCAGCGAACCAGGCCGTGAGCGGCGCGAAGACGCTGGCCACGAGCAGCAAAGGTAGGTTGTCCAGAAGGAGCTGCACGCTGCCTCCGCTGACGACTGGGCGACCATCGTACTTCGGGGTTACCGCGCAGCGCCGACGCCCGAGCTGTCGTCGGCCTGGGTTCGCCGAAGGACGCGAGTGTTGCCGCGGCGCAACGGAACTCGTCCCTGGCTGCGATTAACGGTGGATTTGGTAAGAGTTGGCTAGTGTAAATGCAAGGTCGGGCCGACTAAAATACCATCGGGTTGCCGGTACTTATTTCCGCCGGACCCAACGCAATCATCCAGGCCCCGTGGAGGGCCATGGCACTCGCGATCGAGTCGGCCCCTGGGGAGGGAAGGACTCGCGATACGTCGCAGCAGGAGCCGCTGCGGCCATGGGGGAGACAGTCATGCGTGTAACGGTGGTCGGCTTGGGGTACGTCGGCTTGGTGACGGCCGCGTGCCTAGCCGAATGGGACAACGATGTCGTGGGGATCGATGCGAACCCCGAGCGGATCGACGCGCTGCGCGATGGCCGGATGCCATTCCATGAGCCGCGACTGCCGGGGCTCGTCGCCGAGGGCGTTGCCAAGGGTCGCTTGTCGTTCGGGAGCGATCTCCGGTCCACAGCTGCTGATACCGACTTGGTGATCGTGGCCGTCGGGACCCACGACGGCAATGGCGGCTGGCAGACGGATACGGTCCGCGCCTGCCTGGCTGAGCTCATCCCCGCCATGGCCGAGGGCGCGACGCTGGTCATCCGGTCGACCCTGCCCCCCGACTTCATCCGGCAGCTCCCCAGCCTGATCGGCAGCCGGCGCGCCGCGGCCGACCGCGGACCGTTGGCGGTCTTGCTTAACCCGGAGTTCACGCGCGAGGGCCGCGCCGTCCGTGATTTCCAGTCGCCAGACCGCGTGGTCCTTGGCATCGTCTCGGACCCCTCGGGCTCCGGCGAGGAGGCGCTCCGCGACATCTATCGAAGCGCCGCGGCTCCGATCGTCGTCATGGGCGCGATCGATGCGGCTATCACGAAGCTGGGTGCGAACCTATTCCTTGCGACCAAGATCAGCTTCGCCAATGAGCTCGCCGAGATCTGCGACGCCTTCGGCGCGGACGTCGCCACCGTCGTCGACGGAATGTCGTACGACGCACGGATCGGTGGCGCCTTCCTGAAGGCGGGCGTCGGGTTCGGCGGCTCGTGCCTGCCTAACCAGGTCTCGATGACGATTCGTACGGCGGCACAGGCGGGCGTCGCGACGCCGCTGCTGAGTGCGGTCGATGAGGTCAATCATCGACGCCGCGAGCAGGTGGTCGAGCGCGCCGCCGCGCTCCTCGATGGAACCGTCCGGCACCGAAGGGTGGCCCTGCTGGGGCTCACGTTCAAGCCGGACACCGACGACCTCCGAGACGCGCCCGCACTCACGATCGCAAAGGGTCTCATCGACGGTGGGGCCGAGGTCGTCGCATACGACCCCATGCCGACCGCCAGGGCACGAGCGGGCGGGATCGTCGATGGGCTCCAGGTCGTCGAATCCGTCGTCGAGGCTGTCGCCGGTGCGGACATGGTGATCCTCATCACGGAGTGGCCCGAGTTCCTCGACATCGATTGGGATGCGATCGGCGCCACGATGCGTCGGCGCGTCCTGATCGACGGACGCAACGTCCTGTCTGGCGAGCAGCTCGCGGCATCCGGCTTCAGCTACGCATCGTTCGGGCGGGGAAGCCTGCTACCCGGGGACGAGTCAGCGGATGGGCTCCTTCCGGGTCTAAGCCGACAGAGCGCCCTTCGATGGGGTGAGGGGTGAGCGGCGCGGGGCGTCGGTGGGCGGCAGTGAGCGTGTCCGCCGCGATCGCCGGTGTCGGGCTGGGGCACATGGCCGGCCAGCTCGGCCTGGGAGTGACCCCCGGCCTCGACCTCTCGATCGCTGTGCTGGGCATGGGCGCCCTCATCGCGATGGTCGTCGCGGGGCCCACCCGGTCCGATGATCCTGCCGCCGCCACCGAGGAGGTCGGTTGGACCGAGTTCCGACGTGAGCTCCGACGATCCCGTCGTGGGGGTCGTCCACTGACCCTGCTGCGCATCGCCGGGGGCGAGGTTTCGACGGTAGTGGCGGACGGGAGCGACGATCTAGTGACGCGCTCAAGGCGGCTGGGGCTGCACCTGCGCCTCGTCGACCGCACCTGGGTCGACGATGGCAGTATCTACGTGCTCCTGCCCGAGTCCCCACGATCCGCGGCGAACGTCCTCATCGAGAGGATCCGCGAGCGATCGCCGGGGCAGCTGCCCGAGGAGGTCCGTATCGCGACCTTTCCCGAGGACGGCCTTACGAGCGGCGCCATCATCGCGGCCCTCTTTGATGGGGCCCTGGACGCGGTGCCGATCCCGATCTCATCAGCGGCTCGCAGGCCACACCGATCCGGGCGAGCATGGGGGCGTCGGAGACGCGGCTGACAGGGCGGCCTTCGCCATCGATGAGCAACTCGCGGTCGGCGAAGCGGTGCGGACATGATCCAAGCGCCAGGCATCGTCCGGGCGCCTCGGCATTACATCGCCACGAAGCGCGCCCTCGATCTCGCCATCTGCATCGTCCTGCTCCCGGTCGTCGTGCCGGTCGGGCTGCTCTGTGCCGTCCTCATCCGACTCGATTCGAGCGGTCCGGTCATGTTCGCCCAGATGCGGACCGGCCAGCACGGTGTCCGCTTCCCCATGTTCAAGTTCCGCACGATGGTCCAGAACGCGGACGCGCTCAAGGCGTCATTGCAGCACCTCAACATCCTTCCGGCGCCTGACTTCAAGATCCCGGATGACCCCCGTATCACGCGGGTGGGTCGCATCCTCCGGAAGACGAGCTTGGACGAGCTGCCGCAGCTCCTCAATGTCATCCGCGGCGAGATGTCCATCGTCGGCCCGCGCCCGACGTCCTTCTCCGCCGGCACCTACGACCTGTGGCATTCCGAACGACTCGAGGTCACGCCCGGGATCACGGGCCTCTGGCAGATCAAGGGCCGAGGGACCATGACCTTCGACGAACGGCTGCGCCTTGACATCGAGTACATGGAGCGGCGGACGATCATGCTCGATCTCAAGTTGATGGCCATGACCGCGCTCGCCGTCCTTCGTAGGTCGGGGGCCTGATCGGCCCGCCGCGCGCGCAGGCGGGGAGTGGGAGCATCCCGGCGATCTCGGCTACGATGCAGCGTCATCCGTCCTCCCACATGGAGCGGTGCTGATCATGCCCATCCTCTCCGTCCGACCATCGCAGCGATCGTGCGCTCCCGGCCCCGTCCGGGTCGCCTGGCTGCGGCTGGCGTAACGTGGCCGGATCGCCTTCGGAGGGCTGGCGACGCAGCTTCGGCCCGGAGCACGTCGCTGCGATCCTGTCGGCCGTCATCGTCCTCGGCGGGCTGGGCGTTGCCTCGGCAATCGGCGCGTCCGGCAGCGGCCCCAAACCGCCGAGCGAGCAGCAGGCGAACCCGACGCCCGTTCCGACCCCGCATCCGTTCCTGTCCAAGGCGGAGCTGGCCCTCGATATGCTCACGCGGCTCGCGGAGCACCGGGACGCATTGGCGGCCGAGCTGGAGGGCACGGGATTCGATGCGGCCGGCGTGGTCACGGCGGTCCGCAAGGTAAACGCCACGGCGAGCGCCAACGCAAGCATGGCGGCCGCGCTCGTGCGGGTCAGGGGGTCGCGCGAGGTCGGTCAAGCCCTGCTCGATTTCTACGCATCCGTCGGCAAGTCGGCGGATGCGACCCTCGGCATCTCCATCTCCAACGAGGCGGGCTATCGGGCCGCAGCCGAGCGATTGCTGGTGGTGCTCGAACCGATTGCCGCGCTCCAGGAGCAGCTCGAAGCGCTCGTCGAGTCGGCCCGCGCGACGCCCAGCCCGGCGGCAAGCCCCCTCGCGAGCGCCCGGCCGGCGACCCCGGTTCCTTCACCGGTCGATCCCACGACCCCGCCGACCCCTGCGGCGACGGCGACACCCCTGCCCCCGACTACAGCCCCGACGGCGATGCCGTCACCGACGTCGTCGGGGTCGCCGCTGCCATCGACCGGGCAGATCGCCAACCCGGGCTTCGAGGAAGGGGTCGCGAGCCCGTGGGCACTGGTCGTCGAGGCCCCGTGGACGGCGACCGTCACCATCGATGCGACGACGCCGGCCTACGAGGGCACTCGATCGGCCCGAATCGACATCCCCGCGGCATCCGCGGCGCGGTCGGCGATCTCCCTGCGTCAAGGCGGCATCCAGGTCGCCCAGGGTCGCCGCTATGTCTGTCGCCTCGCGCTGCGCGCCGCCGCCGAACGCGACGTGAGGGTCCGCGTCGCGTCGACGGCGGGTGCGACCTACGGCACGCGCCTCGTCAACGTAGGACCGACCTGGACGGTCGTCGAGTTCGAGTTCGGCGCCTTCGTCGAGGACCCATCGGCCGTCATCGAGATCGACTTCGGACGGTCGGCCGTGACCGGCTGGGTCGATGCGGTCCAGGTCACGGACGCCCCCGGCCGCTGACGAACCAGCGCACCTGGCGGCGCAGCCCGTCGTCGGGGTCGATCGTGGGCTCGTACCCGAACGCCTCACGGGCACGCGACGTATCCGCGTCCGTATGGCGTTGGTCGCCGCCCCGCGCGGGGCCGAATTCGATGATCGGTGTGACGCCGAGCTCATCGGCGATGGTGTTGATCGCCTCATTGAGGGTGATCCTGCGACCCCCACCGATGTTGTAGATCTCGCCGACCCGGCCACCGCTGATGGCTGAGATGGTGCCGGCGACGGCGTCGGACACATACGTGCTCGATCGGCTCTGAGTACCGTCGCCGAAGACGGTGATGGGCCGACCGTCGGCTAGTGCCTCGATGAAGATCCGGTATGCCATGTCGGGCCGTTGGCGTGGCCCGTAGATCGAAAAGTAGCGCAGGATCGCGGCCGGAAACCCGAAGGTCCGGACATACGCCGTGACGAGGTTCTCAGCGGCGAGCTTGGTGACCCCGTACGGGGAGATCGGGGTCGTCGGCATGTCCTCGCCGCCGATCGCGTCGAGCCCGTAGACCGATGATGTGGAAACGTAGATGAAGCGGCCCACCTCACGCGCCCGGGCGGCGTCGAGCAGTCGGCTCGTCGCGGCGACGTTGCAGGTCAGATACAGGTCGAAGTCATCCCAGCTTCGTGTCAGACCCGGCATCGCAGCGAGGTGCATGACGGCATCGACGCCGTCGAGAAGGGGCTCGATGGGCGCCGTGCGCAAGTCCGCCTCATGGAACGTGAATCCAGCGGTCCGGCAGAGGTCCGCGAGGTTGTCTTCCTTGGCTTCGCGCGGGTAATACGGGATGAATGCGTCGACCCCGACGACCTGGTGCCCGGCCGCGATCAGCGCCTCGGCTAGGTGCGAGCCGATGAAGCCGGCCGCACCCGTGACGAGCACGCGCACGTGCTAGGCCCCCATGTCGGACGGATCCACCACCGCAGCCCCTTCGGTCGGCATGGATCGGCGGGCGGCAGCTATGCGGGTTGATGGGCGGGACGGCACGTGAACCTCCGGCGGCTGGTGGGCGGGCTCAACATACGCGAGCGCCTATCCGGCGGACAACAGGTGCGGCGCCCACATGAGCGTCGCGAACGCAGAATCCGGTGCGGGCGAGCATCAGTTGGCGAGCGGTCGCTCGGTCAATCGCCCCCGTCGAGGACGTCGATGGCATCGAGCCCCACGACGGGGCGTCCCGGTGTGCCGACCACTCGCACGCGGATCGAATGGTCACCATCGGCGGCCCATGAACGCTCGAAGACGACGACGGAGCCGACGAACTCCGGGGCCCCGAGATCGATCCGGCCCACGGTCGCGCCATCGACGACGATGTCGGCTTCACCACGCGTGGGCCCGATCGGCGCGCGAATGGCCACGGCCCGGCCATGAAACCGCACGGACAGCGTCGCCCCTCGCCGCGTGGCATACCGCACTCGACCATCGGAATAAGCTGCGGATGAGGCTGACGACCACGACCCGGCCGGGCGTACGGCGCCGTCACTGTCCTCGTGCCGATGGAGACTGACCACGAGGTCGTCGTTCCAGGGCCCTGATCCGGCCGCCTCGGTCGCGGCGCGCACCCGAAATCGATGCCGGTGGCCGGGCATGAGGCTCAATTCCGCCCGCCGGCGTGACCCCTCGGCGACCTCGCCGTACCGACGGGTGTCCACAGCCGTGTCGAGCCGGTACGTGAGGGCGGACCGGTCCCCCTCGGCCCGGACACCACTCGGCCACGAGAGCACAACGAGGGCACGGTCACCACGGCTCGGGCCACCCACGAAGGCGATCGCGGGTTCCTCGACGCGCGGTCCCGGTCGGGGCGCCGGGCTGGCGATGGGTGTTGGCGCCGCGGCGGAGGTCGGGCTCGCCGTGGGCAGCGGCGTCGCTGTCGGCGCCGGCGTGCTCGAGAGGTTTGATGGACGTGGCGTGGCGGCCACCCCGGCCACCTGCGGACTTGCGGACACAGCCGCGACCGCCACGGCCGGTTCGAACAGGGTGGACCAACGCAGCGCGACGAGATCGCCCCCGGTGCTCGCGCGATACTCCTCTCGCAACGGAAGGAATCGTCTGTCCGGCCAGAGGGCGTAGGCCATCTCCCAGAGCGGGCCGGCTGGCGGCCGACTCACTTCGACGGCGCCCGGCCAGGCTCTGGGGTCGGCCCAGTGGACCGCCAGGTGCTCGACCGCCATGCGGATCGTGGCGCCGGTCACGCCGCTGGCGCCAAGGACGTCCCGTCCGTTGTATCCCGCGATCTGGGCGGCATGCAGGCGGTACGTCAGGGCCTCCTGCGTCGCGGCGATGGGTGCTGGTTCGTCCGCGTCCAACGCGAGGCGGCCATCCGCCGTCAGGAGGTCGAGACGTCCGCGCCACGCGTCGGCGGCCGCGTCAAGGCCGTCCTCATCCTTGAGGAAGGCGCTCACAGCCATGCGTGCCAGGACGACAGCGTCCCCGCGCATCTCAAGCGAACCGGGCGGGTCGGGGCGCATGTCGACCAACCACGCCGCGAAACGGTCTGCCTCGTCGGTCGTGAGCGCAGACGTGCCCCTGACCAGGTCTGCCGCGAAGACGAACGCTGGCAGGTCGCGGGCGACGCGCCACAGCCTGTCACACGTCGACCGGCTGCAAGCAGGATCGATACTGGATTCGGTCGCCCAGGCATCGAGGTACTTCGCTGTGCCTCGCAGGTGTCGGGGGTCGCCTTCGAGCACCGACGCGATCGCCAGCGCGAGCACTGCCCTGCCGTCGTCGCGGAAGTCACCCACTGCCTCGGGGAGCGGCCCCGGGCGAGGATCGCGCTGGAGGGCGCGCCGCGCCAGGGAGCGCGCATCGTCGATCAGGGCGTCGTACGGCTGCGTCCCGATCCGCCCAAGTAGGCCGTTGGCCGTAAGGTGATCGACGTCGATGAGCGTCCCTCGCGCGAGCGGTGGTGGCGCGCTCGCAACCCGGCGCGGCACCGGTGCGACCGCGACGGCCAGGGCAACCGTGACCAGGGCAAGGGCGCTCGCGCCCGCCAACACCGCGAGCATCGATCGGTGGCGCCGAAGGACTCCGCGAGGGGGCTGGGCACTCATCTCGACTGGCGATCAGGCACGGTCATGGCGGGTGCCGGGAGCCGACGTCTTGAAGCTCAGGGCGTGCATGGATCCCTCGGCGACCATGGATGAGTCGCGCATTGTATCGTGCACTCCCGTTTGACCGATCAGCGTGCCCCGGGTGACCGCGGGACGACCCAGGAGCGTCCGTGCCGCCTCCCGTTGCATCCATCCGACCAGCATGAGCGACGAGCGCGACCTCGCGGCGCCGGTTGACACGTCCGCGTCCGCGACCCCCTCCGCCCCGCCCGCCGCCGCCAGCCCGACGCAGCCGAATGGTTCGAGCGCCTCGAGCCGACACGTGCGCGGCTCGAGCCTGCTGCTCCTCGGGCGGATCATCGCGATGGCCACCAACTTCGTGGTACAGGTGCTGATCGTCCGGTACCTCTCCCCGACGGAGTTCGGCGCCTGGGCCTACGCCCTGTCGCTCGTCACCTTCGGCGAAACCCTCGTCACGCTTGGGATGGACCGGGCGGTAGGCCGCTTCCTCCCCATCTACCAGGAGCGACAGGAGTGGCCGAAGCTCTTTGGGACGATCGCGCTCGTCGGCGGCACCATCCTGTCGCTCGGGCTGGTTCTCATCGTGCTCGTCGTGGGCCTGGCGGGGACCTTCGGCACCTTTCTCGTCGACGACGACCTGGCCTTGTCGCTGATCGTCATCCTCGTCGTGCTGGCCCCACTCCAGGCGGCCGACACCATGTTCGCGAACATCCTCGCCGTCTTCGCCAGTCCACGTGCGATCTTCGTCCGGCGCTTCGTGCTGTCACCTGTGTTGCGCCTGTCCGTCGTCATCCTGCTCGTGCTGGGGCAGTTTGGAGTCCCGTTCCTCGCGGCCGGGTACGTCGTGACCGGGGCGATCGGCATAGCCATCTACGCCTACCTCCTGGTCAGGGTCCTGGGCCAACAGGACGTACTTCGGCACCTGGACGTGCGCCGGCTGCAGCTGCCGGTCCGGGAGATCCTGGTCTACACGGTCCCGTTGCTGAGCACCGACCTCGTGTACCTGCTGATGAACACGACCGACGCCCTGCTGCTGCAGGCGTTCCACGGGTTCGAAGAGGTCGCCGCGTGGCGGGTCGTCCAGCCGCTCGGCGGCCTCAATCAGCTGGTGCTCTCGAGCTTCACGTTGCTCTTTGTGCCGGCCGCGGCGCGTCTGTTCGTTCGCGGCGCGAACAAGGAGATGCGCGGGCTCTACTGGCAGACAGCCATCTGGATGGCGGTGTCGACGTTCCCGATCTTCATCGTGACGTTCGCTCTTGCGGAGCCGGTGATCGTGGCTCTTTACGAACCCCGCTATGCCTCCGCGGCCATCCTCCTCAGCCTGCTCGCTGTGGGCCGATATGTCGACGTGGCGCTCGGGTTCAACGGGCTGACCCTCCGCGTCTTCGGCAACATGCGCGCGATCGTCGCGGTCAACCTGTTCGCTGCCGCCGTGAACCTCGGGCTCAACCTCGTCCTGATCCCGCGCCTGGGAGCGCTCGGGGCGGCGATCGGCACTGCCACCACCCTGGTGCTCTACAACATCGCCAAGCAGGTGGCCATGGCCCGCGTGACCGCCCTGCCAGCCTTCGAGCCGTCCTATCTGCGGGTGTACGTCGTCATCGTGCTTGCGAGTGTCGCGGGCTTTGCCATCCAGGCGATCCTCCGCCCGCCCCTCCTCGTGGGACTGCTCGTGGCCGCCGGACTGTCCCTCGTCGTGCTCGTCGTCAGCCGCCACCAACTGCAGATGACAGAGACATTCCCAGAACTCATGCGCCTGCCGTTCGCGCGACTCCTGGTGGGCGATCGCCGTCGCGACGACGACCCACCCGCCTGAGACCATTCGGCGAGACGGTGGTGCGCCGATGCACCGGGCGAGGGCTTCCGCGCGGACCATCGGGCGTGCCGCAGGGTACTATCGTCACGTCATTGGGGGAGCGGTCCATATGCATTACTCCTGGTCGTCCCGGGTTCGGTCGCGCCCGAGCCGCCCTCGGCGTGCCTTGCCACTGATCGTGGTGTCCCTGGCTCTCCTGGCCGCGAGCCTGCCGGCGGCGATCCCGGTTCTCGCCGCGACGCACACCTTCACGTCGACGGCCGATACGTACACGAACTCCGCGAAGAAGACCTCCAACTACGGGACCCAGACGACCGTCCGCGTGCGAGAGGCGTCGACGGCTCACCGCGCCTATCTGCGCTTCAATGTGGCCGGTCTGGACGGACCGGTCGCGTCCGCCCGCCTGCGACTGTTCGTCACCGATGCCTCGCCGAATGGCGGCACGATCCACAGGTCTGCGGGCGGTTGGACCGAGACCGGGCTCAATTGGAACAACGCCCCGGCGCTCGACGTCAGTGTGCTGGCCACGACCGGGGCCGTGGCCGCAGGCACCTGGATCGACCTGGACGTGACCAGCGCGGTCTCGGGCGCTGGCGAGGTCAACTTCGGGATCATGCCCCTCAACTCGAACAGCACGCTCTATGCGAGCCGGGAGTCGGCGAACGATCCGACGCTGATCGTCACGACCGGCACGCAACCGACGCCGACACCGACCCCCACGCCGACGCCGACACCGACCCCCACGCCGACGCCGACACCGACCCCCACGCCGACGCCGACCCCCACGCCGACCCCGACGCCGACCCCCACGCCGACGCCGACCCCCACGCCGACGCCGACCCCGACCCCCACGCCGACGCCGACCCCGACCCCCACGCCGACGCCGACCCCGACCCCCACGCCGACACCGACACCGACCCCCACGCCGACACCGGCGAGCCTCGTCGCGGATTTCGCGGCGAATCCCCAGGTTGGAACGACGCCGCTGCAGGTCGTCTTCTCCGACCAGTCCACCGGCTCGCCGACGACGTGGGCCTGGGACTTCCAGGACGACGGTGTCATCGACTCGACGATCCGGCACCCCGTCTTTACCTATTCGACCCCGGGCACTTACGACGTCCGCCTGACCGTGACCGGTGCCACTGGGTCCGACAGCCTCGTCCGCGAGGCCCTGATCACAGCCAGCGCGCCGCCCCCCGCCCCGGTCGCGGCTTTCAGCGGATCGCCCACATCGGGCTCGGCCCCGCTGTCCGTGGCATTCACCGACGAGTCGGCGAACGGTCCGACCGGCTGGGCGTGGGACTTCCAGGCGGATGGCACGATCGATTCGACCGAGCGACACCCGACGTTCGTCTACACCGCGCCGGGCACGTATGCGGTCCGCCTGAGTGTCACCAACGCGACCGGGTCGAACGCCCTGACCCGGACCGCATACGTCGTGGTCGCATCGACCGGCGGCACCGGGACGACGACGTTCCAGACCACGGCGGACGCCCAGGTCAAGTCGACGAGCGCGACAGGCAATTACGGCTCGGCGGCGACGCTCCGGCTGCGCCTCGCCTCGGACATCTACCGCAGCTACGTCAAGTTCACGGTCGCAGGGGGTGGGCGGCGATGTCACCGCGGCGAAGCTGCGGCTGCACGTGGATGACGCGGGGCCGGACGGTGGCCGGGTCCATTTGGTGGCCAACACCTGGACCGAGTCGGGCGTCACCTGGAACAATGCTCCCGCGATCGGCGGGACGGCCCTCTCGAGCGTGGGCGCCGTGACGCTGGGCACGTGGGCCGAATTCGATGTGTCGTCCGCCGTGGACGGGAACGGCACGTACAGTTTCGGACTGCTGAACAGCAACGGGGACAGCGTCCTTTACACGAGCAAGGAGGGGCTGGAACCACCCGAACTGGTCCTTACGATCGCCGGCCAGGGCACACCCGCCCCAGTCGCGGACTTCGATGGTGTCCCGACGAGCGGAACGGCGCCGCTCACGGTCCAGTTCACCGACGACTCGCATAATGGCCCGACCTCGTGGGCCTGGGACTTCCAGAACGATGGCCTGGTCGATTCGAACCTGCGCAACCCGCGGTTCACCTACACCGCCCCGGGCGCGTACTCGGTACGCTTGGTGGTCACCAATGCCGGCGGCTCGCACAGCCTGGTCCGTTCCAGCTACATCACGGTCGGTTCGGGGCCCGTGGCGGGGCCGAGCGACGCCACATTGCTTGCCGCAGGCGACATCGCGACCTGCAGCGCGACGACCGATAGCGCGACCGCGGACCTCATCGCCGGGATCCCAGGTACCGTGGCGACGCTCGGCGACGTCGTGCTGTCGAACGGCGCGGCCTCGCTCTATACGAACTGCTACGAGCCATCCTGGGGAGCGCACAAGGCCCGCACGCGACCGGCCGTCGGCAACCACGAGTACGAGCAGGCGGGAGCCGCGCCCTACTACGCGTACTTCGGTGCCGCCGCGGGTGAATCAACGAAGGGGTACTACAGCTACGACCTCGGGGAGTGGCACGTGGTCGTGCTCAATAGCAACTGCTCGGTCGTCTCGTGCGCGGCCGGCTCAGCGCAGGAGACCTGGCTGCGCCAGGACCTTGCGGCCAATGCCGATGCCTGCACCCTCGCGTATTTCCACCATCCGCGCTTCAGCTCGGGGCTGGGAGGCAACAACACGTCGGTCGGTCCGCTCTGGCAGGCGCTGGACGCCGACGGCGCCGACGTCGTTCTCAACGGACACAACCACTACTACGAGCGGTTCGCGCCACAGACAGCGGCGGGGGCCGCCGATCCCGAAGGCATCCGGGAGTTCATCGCGGGGACAGGAGGCCACCCACTGGTTTCCTACGGAGCGATCCACCCGAATAGCGAGATCCGCGACAACCAGAGTCACGGGGTGCTGCGGCTAACGCTCCACGCGAACGGGTACACGTGGCAGTTCGTCCCGATCGCCGGCCAGACGTTTACCGATACCGGCAGCGGCTTCTGCCACTGACAGGGCTGGAGCGGGCCTCCCGGGTCAATCGGCACCGGCCGTTCTCGCTACAACGACCGAGTCGAATTCCAGTGAAGGCCGTTGGGCGCCAGCGGCGGGCTGGAAGCAGATCTCATCGACCGTCGTCGCGCGACCGGGGAAGGCGATGTCGGCGCGCCGGAGCAGGGCGGTTCCGTCATCATCGGCGATCGTCAGCGCCATCGTCCGCTTGGCGACATCGAGGTCGACGGTCACCTCGTACCAGAGGCCTTGGCGCCAGCCAGCGTCGCTGACCACCCGCCGAGCCCCATCGAAAAAGCCGAACGTGCCCCTCGAGCCGAACCTCAGCTGTGCGGCATCGCCGCCCGTGCCCCTGATGAGGGCCAGCACCGGTTCCGTGCGACCGCTGCCGCGCGCCATGGCGTCGAAAGAGATGCGGGCATGGCCAGCCGTGATCGGTACGAAGCCGCGGCAGACTCGAGGGGGCGGCCCATCGCCCACACCGCGAACCTGGACCACGCCGCGGCGACCGCTGCGGAGCCGGATGGTCGCTGCGTCCTCGGTGAGGTCCCGGCCGGTCCAGCCCGTGGGCAGTTGGCCACGATCGGGCCAGCTGTCGAAGGTGTCATTGACCACGACCTGCGCCTCATCGGCGGGCAGCGGTGGCAGGGACGGCAGTGACACCGACCCGCCAGTCTCCAGGACGCCATGCACATACTTCGCGGTCGAGTTGTCGGACGCGAGGACCACGAGACCCGTCCCGCGGGTCAGCGCCTGCTTGGTGGACGTGGCATTGCTGATCCGAGGATCCTCCTCGCTGCCGATGAGGAGTGAGCCACGGCCGGCCTCGAATGACACATCATCGAGCGGGCTGCGCTTGTAGTAGATCGCGCCTCCCGCCGATGGCGCCGTGGCGACGACATACACCTCTTGGCGCTGCTCATCGAGGAGGACGATCGGCCTCGTGTGGCGATCCTTCAACCGGGCGACGACATGCTCGTGCCAGACGCCTTCGCGATCGCGGATGGCCAGGATGATCTGCGGCGCGAGCGGGTTGGCGTTGGGCAGCGTGTCGAGGGAGGTCTTCAGCGCGGCGTACACACGTCCATCGGCGTCCGCTTTCATGTTGATGTGGTCGTCGGGCTGTTTCTCGCCGCGGGACACGACCTCGGCGATACTCCAGGCATCGACCGGGTCGGCGTCGCGATGGATGGAGAACAGCACGAGGCCCTGATCCTGGTTGCTCCACATCAGGCCGATCGAGTCGGCGAAGGACACGAGCGCCGCGATGTCGTCGGGCGCCACCGTCGTCCCTTCGAGCGCGGGCGTGAAAGCCGGGCCCCAGCGCTGATCGCTGCCCTCGGACGCGCGGACCCATACCTGTCGATCGAGCGTGTAGGTGATCCACAGGCGCTCGGTCGAATCGCGCGCGAGGACGACAGACTCCACGCCGGAATCGCTCAACGGCACCGGGAAGTCGGCATCGAGCCGATACGCCCCGTCGCGGAATGTGAACCGCACGAGCCTGACGGCGTCGTCGGGTCGAGCACGGCGTCCGGCGGCCGCGACATACAGCTGGTCGCCCACGGCGAGTGCGTCCCCGCGCGCCAGTGGACGTTCGTCGACGAGCGTGCCCGTATCGACCCAGCGCGAGCCGTCGGCCTCGAGTCGATAGATGTGCAGTTCGTCTGACACCGGCTCGTGCAGGAGGCCCCACCACGCACCGTGCGCGAACCAGAGCTTCGACTGCGACTTGCTCGCGGTCGGTGACGGCACGACGTCGGGGTCGAATTCATGGTCCCGATACGTGACGGCGTCAGGGAGCCTCGGCCGTTCCACGGTCGGCGCGGGCGTCCGCACCGGACGGCCTGACGAGGCCGGTGCCTCCCCCTTCCCCGCCAGCAGGGCGATGGCGGACAGCGATACGAGGGCGATCGCCGCCATGACGGCGAGCCGGACGCGGACGCTCACGACCGGGCCGGGCCGCGGTCGGGCCCGCTCGGTGCCACCGCTATCATCGCCACGTGCAGCTGTTCGAGATCGCGGCCATCGTGTTCCTCGTCGTCGCGGCTGTCGTCTTCCTGGCCTCCAGACGGCTCAGCCGAGGCGGCGATGATTCAGGGGCGGCGCGACTCGTGATCGGTTTGGTGCTCGGGCTGCTCGGCGCTATCGTCATCCTCGCCCGTGAGATCGACGTCGTCCCCGACGTCTGGCAGGGTCCGGTCGAACCCATCCTGATCGGCGGCATCACGGTGCTGCTCATCGTCGGGTCCGTCTATCGGATGGTCCGGTGATGCTACCGGAAGCGGACGCCGCAGCCCGAGACCCCGTCCCCGACGCCGAGGACGACCCCGACGCCGCCGCCGAGTCGCCCGCGGCCACATCGCCTGCCACCAGCCCGGTCCAGCCGATCCTGGATGTCGCGCGACGGACCCGCTACGTCGTCGGCGCGAACAGCAAGGGGGCGGCGGCCGGTGCGACGTGGTCGTTCCTGTTGCCCAAGCTCCCAGTGCACAGGATGGCCGTCATTGGCGCGCCCACCGCAGCGGCGCGAGTCCGACTCGACGAGCTGGCCGACGAGGTCATGGACGGGCTGCCGGCAGACGGCACAGTGGACCTCATCTGGATCGCCTCATCGGTGGACGCGCCCGCGCCAGCCCGAACAACGCTGGCGGCACGGCTGTCCACCGAGGGTCTCATCGTGGATGAGCGCCCTGACCTGGTCGCCCCGGTACCGACGGATGCGATCCGATATCGCGTGCTGCGGCGCGAAGGCGACATCGTGGTCGCGATCCCGGCCGGGCATCATGCCGCCGAGGCCTGGCTTCGCGGCCACGGCCTCGCCGGGACCGTGCCGATGAGCCTGGTCGACCGCTTCCGTCGCTATGGCTCGATGGCGCGTGGCCGGACTCGCGCAGCGCAAACCACCTGGGGATCACTCGACCTGCTCCGACCGAACGAGCCGGACCAGAGGGCCGAGCTGGATGGTCCGGTACGGTACCTCCGCGACCTGGCCAGTTCGGCGGGCATGGACATCGGTGACCACACCATGGCCCTCTCAGCGACCGGGCCGTATCGCACACAGAAGGTGCTGGTACCGCTGTTCGCGCAGGGTGCCGTCGTGCCCGACCTGATCGCGAAGATCACCCGGCATCCTTCGGTCAACCCTCGGCTCCAGGTCGAGCTCGACGGCCTGCGCTGGCTCGCGACGCTCGGTCCGGCGATCGCCGAACGCGTCCCCGCAGTCCGCTTCTCTGGGATGCATGCGGACATGCTCGTCGTGGGCGAGACCGTCCTCGAGGGCGGGCGATTTCACGCACGTGGGGCCGCCGACCACCCGTTGGCCGCGGATGCGGTCGGATGGTTGACGGAGCTCGGCGCGTGCACAGCGACGCACGTCGACGCTCGCGAGGCGGCGGCGGCGCTGGACGACCTGCTGGACGCTTACGTCGCCGCGGACGGTCCGGGACGCAAGCTTGGTGACGCCTTGCGAGCGCAGGTCGACCGTATCCGGAGGAGCCGGGTCCCGTTCCCGGTCGTTGCCCAGCATGGCGATCCGGGCACGTGGAACCTCGTCGCGCTGCCTGGTGATCGGACCGGGATCCTCGACTGGGAGAACCTGGAGCGGCGCGGGATGCCGCTCTGGGACCTCTTCTACCTGCTTCGATCCCTGGGGGTCGGCAACTCGCCGCGACGGATCCTGGAGCGGCGGCTGGAGCACGTACAGCGCACGCTGCTCGACGAATCGGAACTCAGCCCGTTCATCGTGGCGGCCGTAAGGCGCTACTGTTCACGGGTCGGCGTCGCCGATGATCTCGTTGAACCCTTGTATCACCTTGGCTGGATGTACCAGGCACTCAAGGAAGTGACCCGGCTGCGACCAGGCCACCTTGGCGAGGGTCATTTCTATGCCTTGCTCCGCCGTGGTCTCGAGCGCCGCGACCGGGGGACACTCCAACGCCTGTTCAGGGGGAATGACATATGACTGATGCTGCGCTCGAGCCACAACTGCAGGGCTCGAAGGCCGATCTTCGCCAGACCGTCGACTTCGATCTGCATGGCCTCGCGCGGATCCGACTCGTTGACGCGACCGCGAAGGACATCTCGACGGTCGCCCGCCAGGTCGGGCCGATCCAAGCTCCCGTGGCGGGCGACGCAGACATCACGATCCGATTCGTCGACGACGTCCCCGTCAACGGGACGTTGCGCATCGTCGGGCTGGACCAGGGCGGCTACACGGACGATTCGTTCCTCGTGCTCCGCAGCAAGCACAAGGCACAGGGGCGTGTCCGCGTGCCACTCGACGAGATCGGCGGCCGGTTCGAGGTCCTGTGCGAACGTGGCGCCGCGGCCGTGCCACAGCTGATCCCGATCCTGAACCTGACCGTCCTGGCACGCGGCGCGCTGCCGCTGCATGCCTCGGCATTCGTCATCGACGGTATCGGCGTCGCTGCCTGCGGCTGGTCGAAGGGCGGTAAGACCGAGACACTCCTGTCGTTCATGCGCCAGGGTGCGCAGTACGTCGGGGACGAGTGGGTCTACGTGACGGCCGACGGGAAGTGGCTCCACGGGATCCCCGAGCCGATCCGGCTGTGGGATTGGCACCTGTCACAGATCCCCGAGTATCGCGGGCACGTGTCCCGCAAAGACCGGATGAAGCTCTCGACCATCGGGGCCGTCGCGTCCGTGCATCGCGGACTGCCGCGGAACGCCCGCCGACGCGTGCCGGGCGTTCATGCCTTCGATCGGGTGATGACGCT
This sequence comes from uncultured Chloroflexia bacterium, assembly GCA_963850555.1. Lineage (GTDB taxonomy): Bacteria > Chloroflexota > Limnocylindria > Limnocylindrales > CSP1-4 > SPCO01. The sequence continues at coordinate 84,061 of CAWKLT010000004.1, forward strand.
GCTCGAGGGCCAGCGCCACGTCGACCCGCCCGCTGAGCAGCTGTTCGGCCGTGACCGATGGGTCGAGAAGGCGCCCTTCGACCGGCTCGTCTTCCTGGGGAACGCGAAGGTCGACGGGATTCGCGTCGAGCCGGTCGATCCGCTTGACGTCGCGGAACGCATGACCTTCTCGCACGTTCATCACCGCCTGGGGTTCCTCGACTATTACTGGCAGTACCGGTTCGCGTTCCCGGACCGCCCGAATTGGATCGTCGACGAGATCGAGACCATCGAGCGCGAGTTGCTGCGCACGGTCTTTGCGGGCAAGACGGCGTTCGAGGTCCTCCACTCGCATCCGGTCGACATCCCTGATCTGTTCGACGCGATCCGGCCGCATCTCGGCTGAGGCCGGTGGGCGCGATGACCCGTCCCCCGGGACGGCTCGAGTCGATCCGTCGGGTCGACTGGCGATTCCTGCTGCCGGAGGCGGCGCTCGGCACGGTGATCGTCATGGAGCCGACGGACGATGGCCTGCTGGACGCCCTCGACCTGATCGCCGCGAGCGTCGCCAGGGCCGGCCGGGCAGGCGACCAGCAACGACCTAGCTTGGTCGTGACCATCAGTCCGGACGATCGCGGGCTTCGTGCGGCGCTTGATCGCCTTCCGGGCGGTGGCTGGATCTATGTCGGCTCGGGCGACAGACGGGCGGAGCGGCCGTTATCGCTGCGGCAGGTCGCACGGGCGGTTGAGGAGGGCGGCCTCGTCGACATCCGCCGATCGTGGCACTGGCCGGACGAGCCATCCGCCCTGGAGATCGTGCCGCTCGACGACGCCCGTGCGATCCGGCTCGTCCTCAACCGACGACGGAGCGGCCGTGCGGCCCGGTTGAAGGGTCGCTTCGCCATGCTCGCGCGACGGATCGGCGTCCTGGACGCGATCGTGCCCGGCTGGAGCGTGGTGGCGCGGCGGCCCGACAGTGGAGGCCCCGCCGACGAACGCGGCTCGTCGCTGCTCGACCCGATCCGCGCAAGACTTCCCGACCGCGCGGCGTCGGGGGTCGTCCTCCTGACGCCTCGCTTTCGTGCATCTCGGCATGTGGTTGGACTCGTCCTTCGGTCTGATCGCGATGCGCTCGCAACCGTGGTCAAGGTCCCGCGGCTCCCAGAGGACGACGGTGGGATCCGCCGCGAGGGTGCGGCCCTGGCGAGCGCGGCAGCAGCCGGTGTGTCCGGCGTGCCGGCGGTGATCGCCCTCCACGGCGCTCCCAGGCCGATGCTGGTCGAGTCGGCCCTCGACGGGGTCGTCATCGGCAGCCGCGACATCCGCGCCAGACCCAGCGAGCTGCTCGAGGAGGTCGAGGCGTGGACGCGCACGCTGGCCGGAACACCGGATGCCCGCCGCGTCCCGTTCCGAGCGCTGTTTGCCCCGGCGATCGAGCGAATCGCGCGCGAAGTGGGTATCGGCGGCATGGCACCTGACGTGGACGCGGTCGCGGTCAACGAGAACCGCGATCCGCAGGACCTCGCGCGCCTGGTGACCCGAACGGCTGCCATCCTCGAGGCGCGCGGAGACGTCGCGCTCCCGGTCGTCCTTGAGCATGGCGACCTTGCGCCGCCCAACCTCCTCCGTCTTCGCGGCGGAGGCCTCGGTGCCGTTGACTGGGAAGTGGCCGATCCGGAGGGACTGCCCCTCGGGGATCTCCTGTTCTTCGCCGCATTCGTGACGAGTGTCCTCGCCGACGGTGCCGTCGATGGTGGTATGTCGCCCGCGACGGCGCCGGCGCAGAGCGCCGTCGCGCGGCAGGCCGCCGCCCTGGACATCGACCCCGCCATCGTGCCCGCGCTCGACCTGGCCATGTGGACTCGCTGGGCCGACCGACAGCTGACCCGCTTCACGGACGCGTCGACGCCACTCGGGGAGCGGCTGCCGGCCCGCCATGTCCGGTCGTGGGACGCGGCTGCTGCACGCCTCGACACGGGCCGATGAAGCCGCAGCGAGCCCCGCGAGCGAGGTTGGGTACCATGCCCAGACCCGCGACCCCCGAAGACGAGTGCCAATGCGCGTCCTGTACCTGACCAACGGCTTCCCGTATCCATTGACGAGTGGCTACCTGCGGCACTACCACCTCATCCGTGAGCTCACCGCCCGACACGAGATCAGCCTCTTGTCCATGGCCGGTGGCACCTTCCGCGTTGAAGACGCCGCCGCCCTGAGACCCATGGTCGAGCAGGTCGAGGTGTTCGCCAACCGCAGAGGCACACCCGTCGGCAAGGTCACCCGCCGATTGCGGGCACTCAGCGGTGGCGCGGAGAGCCCGGCGGTGACGGCGATGTCCGACAGGGCTGCCGCCCTGCACGCAGAGCGGCCGTTCGACGTGGTCGTCCATAGCGGCAAGTCCACGCACCCGGTGCTGGACCGGCTCCCCGAGGTCCCCGTAGCGGCCGACCTCTGTGACGCGACCTCGAGCCGCCTGGCTGGGGCCATCGAGTTCGCTCGGCCCGTTCGCCGCCCGGCCCTCTGGTTCGACCTGCAGGCGATGCGCCGGATCGAGGCACGCATCGTGCGTCGCGCGGCGCACGTGATGTTCGCGTCGGAGCGTGATCGGCTCCTGATCATGGGCACGGCCACGACGCCCGAGGCGTCCATCGTGCCCAACGGTGTGGACCTGGACTTCTGGCGCCGGAAGGCCCCAACGCTGGGCCGGGATCGCATCGTCTTCACCGGCGCGATGCACTACCCACCCAACATCGACGCGGCCCTCGTTCTAGCAAACCAGGTCATGCCCCTGGTGCGGCGGCGCATCCCCGAAGCCTCGCTCGACATCGTCGGTCGCGACCCCGCACCGGCGCTCCTCGCGATCGCGGGCCGACCGGGCGTTCGGGTCACGGGGTACGTGCCCGACGTGCGTCCCTACCTCGACGGGGCGTCGGTGTTCGCCGCCCCACTCCGGTTCGGAGCCGGGATACAGAACAAGCTGCTGGAGGCGCTCGCGATGGAGGTGCCGGTCGTGGCCTCGACGCTCGCGATCGATGGCCTGCGGGTGGGTCGCGAGGCGCCGCCCGCGGCCGTCGCCGACGATCCCTCACTCATGGCGGACCTGATCATCGACGCCGCTCGAGGCAGTGCGACGGGACCCAGGGGCTGCGCCTGATGGCGCCGGTCGCTCGTATGTCCAGGCGTCGTTCCGCTGGGAGACGAGCGGACGGCGGCTGGACGACATCCTGCGGTCGGTCGTGGCGAGCAAGCACACGGTCGCGGCGAGCACACCGTCCGACGCGACGACACGGCCGTGACGCCCGGCTACCGACGCCGCACCTTCTCGGTCGCGCTGATCGGCCCTGACGGCGCGGGCAAGACGACGATCGCCAGGATCCTCCCGGATCTCCTGCCGATGCCCACGACCTACCTGTATATGGGTGTTGCGGCGGAGTCGAGCAACCGGCTCCTGCCGACGACCCGGGTGATCGAAGCGCTCAAGGCCCGACGGCGCGCACGCGCCACGCCGGATACGGGCACGACCGCCGATCGAACCCCCGGGGGAACGTCCGCTACCCAGCCACGGCGCCGGCCCGGCCACCCGCTGAAGCGCGCCGCCAAAGCGATGGGAGCCGGGCTCCGCCTCGGCAATCGCCTGGCCGAGGAGTGGTACCGCCAGGCCCTCGCGTGGGCGCACCAGGCGAGAGGCGAGGTGGTGCTCTTCGATCGCCACTTCTACATCGACTATCACGCGGCCGACATCGCGGCCGCGCCCACATCGGGTCGGCGTCGTTTCCACGGCTGGATGCTGCAGCACCTCTATCCACGACCGGACCTGGTCGTCTATCTCGACGCTCCGGCTGAGGTCCTGCTTGCCCGCAAGGGTGAGGGCACGCTCGAATCGATCGCCCGGCGGCAGGCCGACTACCTCTCGCTGGCCGAGGACGTGGAGCACTTCGCGATCGTCGACGCGAACCGCCCCCTTGACGCCGTGACCTCCGACGTCGTCGACGCGATCGTGACGTTCGCGCGGCGACCCCGGAAGCGACGCTCGCGCCCCTCGTGACACGAATCCTCGTCACCGATGCCCGGCGCGGCAGCGCGCTGGCGTTCATCCGATCGCTCGGGCGTCGGGGTCATCACGTCGTCGCGGCCGACGCGGCCAGCCCGAGCGCAGGGATGCGCTCTCGCTTCGCGGCGGCCAGGGTGCGCTATCCATCGCCGTTGGACGACCCTGCAGCGACCGGCGCGGCGCTGGTCCGGGCCGCGCACACCCATGGGATCGAGTTGATCGTCCCGGTCACCGACGAGGTGATCATGACCCTGGTGGACCGACTCGCCGATCTGCCCGCGGGCTGCCAGGTCGCGACCCCCGCTCCAGCCGCCGCCCTGGTGGTCGGCGACAAGCGCGCGACGGTCGATCTGGCCCGCTCGCTCGGCATCCCGGTCCCCGACTCGGTGGTCGCATCGTCGGCCGAGGCCATCCGCGCCGCGGCCACCCAGATCGGCTATCCGGTCGTCATCAAGCCGGCGGCATCTCGCACCCGCCGCCCCGATGGGACGGTGCTCCAGCATGCCGTCTCCTATGCGCGCGACCCGGACGATCTCGAGCGCGCGATCGCGTCGCTCCCGGACCCGGCGGTCCTCGTCCAATGCTTCTGGGAAGGGGAGGGCCAAGGGGTCGAGCTGCTGCTGGACCACGGACGACCGGTCGCAGCGTTCCAGCACCGACGACTCAGGGAAGTGCCCGTCACCGGTGGAGCAAGCTCACTGCGCGAGAGCATGGAGCTGGACCCGATGCTCCTTGAGCATGCGATGAGGCTGCTAGGTGCACTGTCCTACCACGGCCTTGCGATGGTCGAATTTCGCGTAGGACCCCGTGGGGCGGCCCTGATGGAGGTCAACGGGCGGGTCTGGGGATCGATGCCATTGGCCGTCGCGGCCGGGATGGATTTCCCAGCCCGACTGGCCGACCTCTATGCCGGCGACCAGGCAAACCCTCGCGCCAGCCAGCCGGCGACCGACTACGCGATCGGCGTGCGCTCGCGCAACCTTGAGCTTGACCTGGTCTGGATCGCCTCGGTGTTGCGCGGTTCGCGCCGGCCGACGATCGCTGCCCCTCCCGGCCGTCGGGCGGCATTCGGCGCGTTGGCCGGGCTCGTCGATCCACGGGTTCGGGACGATATCCTCTCGTGGACCGACCCCGCGCCGGGCGCGGCCGAACTCGTCCGCATCGTAGGCAAGCTGGCAGCCAAGGCGCGGGCCTGATCGGATGAGGGCCACCCTCCGCCGGATCGCCCGGTCGCCGCTCGCAGAGCCGATCCTGGCCGGCGCGGCGACCTTGCTCGAGCCGGTGGGCCGGCGTCGCCCGAGCGACGTCGCTGTCCTGACCTATCATCGCGTCGACGAGCCGGGCGCCCGCCCCCACCTGCACCCGGGCCTCATCAGCGCCACGCCCTGGGTGTTCGACACTCAGCTCACGGAGCTCGCGCGCCGCGCGAACCCGATCGACCTTGCCGATCTCCGTGCCGCGATGCGCGGTGAGCGTCAACTCCCGGCGCGGCCTGTGATGATCACGGTCGATGACGCGTACGAGGATTTCGCCGAGCACGCCTGGCCGAGCCTGCGAAGGCTCGGCCTGCCGGTCACCCTGTTCGTTCCGACCGCATACCCGGGAGATCCAACCCGTCGTTTCTGGTGGGATCGGCTGTCGCATGCGCTGCGGACGAGTCCGCGACAGGTGCTCGAGGCGGAGGGTGTCCGCCACGACCTTGGCGACCAGTCATCGCGGCTCGCGACGTTCCGGCGTCTGCGCGCGCTCGTCAAGGCCACGGCGCACGGTCGCGCCATGACCATGGTCGACGGCTGGTGCACGACGCTCGGCCTACCCGATGCTCCGTCCGGTGTGCTCGACTGGGCAGCGCTGCGCGCCCTGGCGGCCGAGGGAGTGACGATCGCAGCGCACTCGAGAACCCACCCGCTGCTGACGCGCCTGGATGCGGCCGCGCTGCCGGGTGAGATCGGCGGGTCTCGCGACGACCTCGAGCGTGAGCTCGGGTCGGTCCCGCCGGTCTTCGCCTACCCGTCAGGAGATCACGATGATGCGGTCGTCTCGGCCGTTGCCATGCTCGGCTTCGAGCAGGCGTTCACGACAGCGCGCGGACTGGTCGACCTCGGTCGCGTCGAGCCTTTGCGGCTGCGGCGCATCAACGTCGGGGCTGCGACGTCGATCGCCGCGCTGCGTCTGCAACTCATCCGTGGCGTCGGCGCACCATTGGCTGCCCTCGAACGGGACTGAATGCTCGGACGGGCTACACTACGGACCGACTCGTCGCCGGACTGGGGCGATCCGGCGGTATGAGCGCGGCACGCTTGGACGAGCGTGGCCATCATGCAGCCCACGCGCGAGGGTCGCACCGTTGGAACTGTCTGGCTATTTCGCGGTCCTCCGACGTTGGTGGTGGACCCTCATCGTCGCGGTCTGGGTCGCGGGTCTCGCGGGCTTCGTGCTCGGGTCCCAGGTGGCTCCGACCTATGAGACGCGCATCCGCCTCCTGGTCGGTCCCATCAACACCGATATCGAGACCCTGCGCGCCGCCGGCCAACTCGTCCAGACCTATTCGGAGCTGACCACCAGTCAACCGCTGCTCGAGTCGGTCTCCCGGGAACTGGACTTGCCCATCAGCACGGGCGAACTGCGCAGTCGGATCCGCTCGACGGCCGACGACGTCACCCGCCTCCTGACGATCCGCGTCGTTGACGAGGACCCTGAGCGGGCTGTCGCGATCGCATCGACCTTGGGCGATGAGTTGATCCAGCTTGCCGCAGGCGGGACGACCAGACCCGAGGGCGAGCTGCAGACGGTCGACTTCCCGGAAACGCCGACCGACCCGATCGCCCCGCAGATGTCCTTGATCGTGCTCCTCGCCGCACTCGGCGGCCTGGTCACAGCCATCGTCGTCGTGTTGCTCGTGGAGTACGTGTCCGATGCAGTCCGTGGCCGCGAGGACCTGGAGCGCCTGATTCCGGCGCCGTTCCTCGGACAGGCAACGCTCGAGGAGAGCGGACCGCCCGGACACACCGGCGGCTCCCGACGGACGGCCAGTCGGCCGCCACATATAGACAGGCGCTCGCCAAGATCGAGCGCTCGAGAGGCGGATCAGCGCCGATGCTGGCGATCTTCGGGCCCGCCAGCCAGCCTGCGGTCTCGGACGCCGTGGTCGCGATCGCGATCGCGATCGCGGAGTCGTCGAGTCGAGTCGTGATCGTCGACGTCGGTGGCGAGCTATCGGCACGGCTCGAATCGACAAAGGCGGCGGGACTTCGCGACTGGCTCCTCGATCCGGGTCGCTCGGTGGACGCGCTTCATGTGGCGCTGACGCGAAACGTCTCGTTCATCCCCGCAGGCGCCGGTGGCGCGATAGAGGCCATCACCGCCCAGCAGGTCGAGCGACTCCGTGAGCTCCTGCTGGCCGATCCCGGCGTATGCCTGATCGTGGCCGGAGGCTCCCTGGACACCACGCCCGCCGGGATCGTCCCGGCCGCGATCGCCGACGCGGTGATCGTCGTGGCGGTCCGTGATCGGACCCATCGAACGGAGCTCCGGCGGATGACCGAGACGCTGCGGCTCATCGGTGCTCGACTCGGTGGCTCCTTGCTGCTCGTGCCGGGCGACCGGGCGAGCCGGCAGCGGGCTGCCGCGGTCGTCCCGCTGGAGCCGGCCACATCGATCGCTGTCGTGGGGACCGCAGCGGAGCGGCCCGTGACGGTCAGCTCGACCCGCCGTCGACGACGTCCCGGCTGACCACCGTGCGCGTCCTGGTCACCGGCGGGGCTGGCTACATCGGCTCGCACACGGCACACCTCCTGCGGGCCCGCGGCGACGATGTCGTCGTGCTCGACTCGCTCGCAACGGGCCATCGAGCGGCGGTGGGGGATCTGCCGCTCGTCGTCGGCGACATCCGCGACGAAGCCCTCGTCGCGTCCGTGGTCCGCGAGCGAGCGATCGAGGCTGTCATCCACTTCGCCGCGCTCAAGTCGGTGGAGGCGTCGGTCGGCGACCCCTTCGGGTATTTCGATGTCAACGTGACCGGGACCATGACGTTGGCCCGAGCCGCTGTCGCCGGCGGCGTGGATCGGATGGTGTTCTCGTCGTCGTGCGCCGTATACGGCCAGCCCGACCGACTGCCGATCGACGAACGGTGCCGGGTGGCACCCGAGAACCCGTACGGCCACACGAAGCTCGCGGCCGAGGGCCTGCTCGCGTCGCTCGAGGCGGCCACCGGCCTGCGGACCGTCGCCCTGCGCTATTTCAACGCGGCGGGGGCGTCACAGGACGGCTCGAACGGCGAGGATTGGTCGGGCGCCGTCAACCTCATCCCGTCGGTGCTGCGCGTCGCGGCCGGGCGCGAGGCTGTCGTCCGGGTGTTTGGCACGGACTTCCCGACGCCGGACGGGACGGCCGTCCGGGACTACGTCCACGTTTCGGACCTGGCTGATGCCCACGCACGAGCGCTCGACCATCTGGCGGCCGGCGGACCCTCGATCACCGTGAATGTCGGTACCGGCCGCGGCTGGTCGGTGCGCGAGGTGATCACCGCCGCGGAGGCGGTGGTCGGCCATCCCATCCCGACCGTCGACGCCGGTCGTCGACCGGGCGATCCGCCGGCGGTCGGCGGACGCAGTCGTGCGTCGGAGACGCTGGGTTGGACCGCCCGGCGACGTTGCCGGCCATGCTGGAGACCGCCTGGCGCTGGCATCGGAGCCACCCCGAGGGCTATGTGGGGATGCGCGCCGGTGTCTGAAGGGGAGGCTCGGGCGACGTCGGACGGGACGGGACCCCTGCGCGTCGCCTATGTGATGTCGCGGTTCCCGAAGCTGACCGAGACGTTCGTCCTGTTCGAGATCTCGCCGTCGAGGACCAGGGCGTCGGGTGGAGCTGTTCCCGCTGCTCCGCGAGCGGAGCCCGTGGTGCACCCGGAGGCGGTGGCCCTGGCGGCGCGCGCACTACCTGCCGTTCCTGTCGTGGCCGATCGTGCGGAGCCAGTTCATTGGCTGCGGCGGGCACCGGCCGCTACGCCGGGCAGATGGGGCGGTGGTGCGAGGGACCTTCGGCAGCCTCAACTTCCTCTTCGGCGGTCTCGGGATCCTCCCCAAGGTGGCGCACATGGCCCGGCTGATGCGGGAGCGGGGGTGCGCCACGTCCACTGCCACTTCGCCAACCACCCCGCCGTGGCCGGGCTGGCGATCCGGCTCCTGGGCATCCCCTTCAGCTTCACGGCCCACGGCTCCGACCTCCACAAGGACCGGCGGATGCTGTGCGGGAAGCTGGCCGAGGCCTCCTTCGCCGTGACCGTCTCGGACTTCAACCGTCGGGTCATCGAGCGCGAATGCCCAGCCGCCGTGGCCGGTCGGGTCGAGGTCATCCATTGCGGCGTGGACACATCCGTGTTCCGGCCCGCCTCTGTCGCGAACGTCAGCGGGCTGGCCGGCGTCGGCGAGGGCGACGGGGCCCTGGAAATCCTGGCGATCGGCACCCTCCACGAGGTGAAGGGCCAGGCCGTGCTCGTGGATGCCTGTCGCGAATTGGCCGCGCGGGGCGTCGCCATACGGGCCCGCTTCGTCGGGGACGGGCCGGACCGGACGGTGCTCGCTGAGCGGATCGCGGCAGCGGGCCTCGACGGTCGGGTGCAGCTGCTGGGGACACGGACCCGAGGCGAGATCGCAGACCTGCTGGCCGTGACCGACGTCCTCGTCGCGCCGAGCGTCCCGACCCGGTCCGGCAAGCGGGAAGGCATCCCGGTCGTGCTCATGGAGGCGATGGCCAGTGGCGTGCCCGTCGTGGCAAGCCGCCTCTCGGGCATCCCCGAGATCGTGCGCGACGGTGAGAACGGCCGCCTGTTTCCGCCCGGTGACGCGAGCGCCCTGGCAGACGCGCTCGTCGAGCTCGCTACCGACCCCGCCCTTCGCGATCGGCTCGGTCGGGCGGCACGCGCGACCGCCGTGCGCGACTTCGATGTCGAAGCCAACGCCGCGCGCCTGGTCGATCGCATCCGGGCGGCGGCGTGAGACGCATCCTGTTCTGGCTGATGGCGGTCACCGTCGGCTGGACCTACGTCGGCTTCCCGCTCGTGGTCCTCGCTCGTGGCCGCTGGCTGCGGAAACCATTCATCGCCGCGGACGCCTGCCCACCCGTCAGCGTCGTCATCGCCGCGCATAACGAGGCACCGGTCATCCGCCGGCGGATCGAGAACCTCGTGGGACTGGATTACCCAACGGATCGGATGGAGATCATCGTCGCGTCCGATGGCTCGAACGACGGGACCGCCGCCATCGCGTCCTCGGTCGCGCCCGAGCGGGTGCGGGTCCTGGACCTGGCCCGGGTCGGCAAGGCCGCAGCCCTCAACGAAGCGGTGGCGGGTGCGACGGGCGAGATCCTCGTCTTCTCCGATGCGAACAGCGATTTCGCGCCCGATGCCATCCGAAGGTTGACGCGCCCATTCGCGGATCCCACCGTCGGCGGCGTCGCGGGCGACCAGCGCTACCGCGACGACGGGGGCCGATCCAACGGAGCCGGCGAACGCCAGTACTGGGACATCGACCGAAGGCTCAAACGAGCCGAGAGCGACGCCGGCAACGTGATCTCCGCGACTGGAGCGATCTACGCGATCCGACGGGACCTGTTCCAGCCGGTGCCCGCCGGCGTGACCGACGACTTCATCACCTCCACGGCCGTCATCGCCCAGGGCCGGCGGTTGGTGTTCGCAGCCGACGCGATCGCGTACGAACCGGTGGCCCGCGACGACCGGGCTGAATACGGCCGGAAGGTCCGGGTCATGACCCGCGGACTGCGCGGGGTCATGGTCCGCGGCGCCCTGCTCGATCCACGCCGCTCCGGCTTCTACGCGGTCCAGCTGGCCACGCACAAGGTGCTCCGCCGACTCGTGGCGTTCCCATTGGTCGGCCTGGCGCTTCTGGCCCCGACGCTGTGGGGATCAGGTTCCGTGTATCGCCTCGCGGCGCTCGGACAGGGAGTCACGTATGGTCTTGCCGCCCTGGGTCTGCTGCTCGCGCGCGAGCCGATCGGACGCCACAAGGCCCTCGCGCTACCGGCGTTCTTCGTGACCGCCAACGTCGCCGCGATCCAGGCCGTCACGAACATCCTGCGTGGGCACCGCATCGACCGCTGGGACCCCAACGTCGCCCGGGCCGGCGACGCCGGCTCGGGAACGCGGACGATACCCAGCGACGAGCTGGCCCGCCGGCTGACGGCGCTGGCGCCGGCGGCCAACGCGACCCCGGACATATCGATCGTCGTTCCCGTGAACGCCCAGGGCGACCTGTCGAACGTTGAACGCGTGCTGGCCGACATCAGCGGCTACGCAGGCACCAGATCCATCGAGCTGATCCTCGTAGTGAACAACTACCCGCCCGCCGAGCCGCCCGATGCCATCGACCGGCTCGGCGCGATGGGTGTCCGCGTCGTGGCCGTCCCGAACATCCGAACACACGGCGAGGCACCGCCCTTCTCGGCACGGCTGCCCGGCATCCGAGCCGCCCGGGCGCGCGCGGTGGTGACATTCGACGCGGACTGTCGCATCCCCGACCCGACGGCACTGATCGACTGGTATGTGGACGCGTTCGCGGGCGGGGGGCGAGCGGCCTACACGAACGTGCGCTACTACGATCTCCGCGAAGGCTGGTCGATCCGTGCCCGGATGGCCGCCCATCACGGGTCGCGATGGGTGAAGCGCGTGCTGCTCCGGATCCCAACGATCCGCGGCAGCAACTACGCTGTGGATCGCGACCTCTTCTTGGGCCTGTACGAACGTGGGATGCTTGCCGAGGACATGAACGTCGGGCCGGCAATGCACAAGTTCAGCGGACCGATCCCCTACAGCGGCGATTCGCGCCACGTCGTCCTGACATCCGGACGGATGTTCCGCGGCGGCTGGCGAAAGTTGTCGCGCTATCTCCTCTACCGCCTGCGCTCCAACCTGCGGGTCATCCCGGTCCATGAGGACGCCGCATCGCGGACCGGGCGCGAGCACGAGCCGGTGCGGCGCTACGTCGACAACGAACCGGTTCGGCTCGGCGACGACGACACGCCATGACCGTCGGTCGGCGCCAGCTCCCGTTCCCCGCTCCCCTCGCATCTGGAGTGGGCGCCGCTGGCATGACCGCTTCCAGGGCCACCAATCCGATGGCCGTCCTCGTCATTCTCGTGGGCGCCGTCGTCGCCGCCGCCATCGCCCTGATCGGCGGTCCTGCCCCGCTCGCCCTGGTGCTGCTCGGGGTCATCGCTGTCGCCCTGCTCGGACGGCCGGAGATCGCGACGCCGATCTTCGCGTTCGTCTTCTACCTGAACCTGCCGACGCTGGCGACCCGCTTCCATGGGGTCCCGGTGATCGTCTCGATCCTGTTCGGACTGGTCCTGGTCCTGCCGGCCCTCAAGGCGATCCTCATCGAGCACCGGCCGGTCGTGTTCCCCGCCCCGCTCGGACTGATGCTGGCGTACCTCGCCGCAGCCCTGACATCGACGCTGCTGTCGGCGGATGTCTCTTCGGCGGCGGCCTCGATCAGCCTGTTCGCATCCGAGGGCCTGGTGCTCTACTTCCTCGTGGTCAATGTCATCCGGACGACGGATGGATTGCGGCAGGTGGTCTGGGCGCTATTGCTCGCGGGCGCCGTGATGGGGGCGATCTCGATCTGGCAGGAGTCCACCGGGAGTTACGGCAACCTCATGGGCGGCCTCGCGCAGGTCAACGAGATCGGGTTCAAGGTCGGCGAGGACCTGGGCGGCAAGATCATCCGACCGCGACTCGCCGGACCGATCGGAGAGCAGAACCGCTACGCCCAGCTCCTGGTGGTTCTCGTGCCGCTCGCGCTGTTCCGCTTCTGGGGCGAACGCCGATTGATACTCCGTGTCCTGGCCGGTCTGTGCACCTTGCTGATCGTGAGCGGGATCCTGCTGACCTTCTCGCGCGGGGCCTCCGTCGCGTTGGCCGGTCTCTTCCTGACGATGACCGTGCTGCGCTATATCCGCGTTCGGCAGCTCCTGCTGGTCGGGGTCACGACCGCCGTCCTCATCGGCGTCATCGCGCCGCAGACGCTCGTCCGGCTCGACTCGCTGGCAGGCGTGGGGGCCCTGCTAGGCTCGTCCGAAGAGGACGCGGACGGTGCCCTGGTCGGTCGCGCCACCTCGAACCTGGCCGCGTTCAATGCGTTCCTCGACAATCCCATCGTGGGAGTCGGCCCGGGCCAGTACTTCCGCAGGTATTCGCAGGAGTACGGGAACGAGCTCGGATTGCGCCACTTTGACAATCAGCGCCGGGCGCACAACCTGTACCTCGAGACGGCCGCCGACCTCGGTGTGCTCGGGTTCGGCGCGTTCATGGCGATCATCGCGGCCACGATGATCCCGTTGTGGCGCCTCCGTCGGCGGCTGGCCCAGACCCGCCCGGACCTGGCCAACATCGCTGCCAGCTTCTTCCTGAGCGTACTCGGCTACCTGTACACCGGGGTCTTCTTACACCTCTCTTACGAGCGCTATTTCTGGATCCTGCTCGCGCTCGCGGCGGTCGCCGCGATCGTCATCCGGAACGAACTCGCGTCCGAGGACGGGCAGTCCGCGACGCCGGATCCGACCGCGTCGACGCCGACCACGCGATCGCCAAGAGGCGAGGCCCAAGCGGACGTCCCGACCTAGCGCGTTTCAACCCACCGTCACGGCGCCGGCCTCACGGGTGGGTCCAGTCGACGCCTGCGACCGTGCGACCGGTGACGGGCTCCTCGCGCGGCAGGCCACCTAATCGCGCGTCGATGAGCCAGTAGGCGTTGATCGCCGGCTCGTACCACTGGTCGTCCAAGGCGTCGAGCGCCAGCAGCCGTTGCGCGGCCCGCACCAGGCCGCGGTCGCCCCACTCGTAGGCCTGATACCCGGCCCGAGCCAGCAGCTCGGCCTGGATCGCTCGTCCGACCAGTCCTTCGCGCGGGTATCGGGTGAACGCGGGCGGCCAGCGATATCCGGCGCCGCGCCGCATGTCGGCGATGATGATCCCGCCGATGTCGTTGCCATCGCGCTTCGCACCCGCTGGATTGATCGGTGTCGGTGCGGCCGGGTCGACGGCCCATGAGAGATCGCGATCGTCGCGCCACGTGAATCCGAGGCCGTCGCCGGCGTAGTGGCGAAGCGCTTCTGCGGAGCGCTGCACTTCGACGAGATCGCCGAGGTAGAGGGCAGCCGCGGCCCTCGAGGCTCCTGCGTACGATCCCCAGTTGCCCGGATCGCTGTCGTCGAGCGCGGCCAACGTGAGCTCCGGGAAGGCCACCGTGGGCGGTTTCGTCAGGAGGCTCCTCAGCCATGTCCGAAATCGCTCGTCGAGCGCGGGGGCGAAGGAGCGCAACCCGATCAGGTCAGCGGCGATCACGTACGACGCCAAGTTGCGGCCGACACCGAGCACGCGGTTGCGCTTGCCGTGCCCTCCGGTCTTGCCGCGCTCTGTGTCGATCGCCGCGTCGATGGCGTCGCGCACTTCGGCCCGCGCCTCGTCGTCGTCCATCCGCGCCGCCACGAGCGCTAGGGCCATCGTCCGCAGCCCATGGTCGCTGTCCTGGTTGCTCACGTCGGTCGGAGGACCCGGCCCTTCCGCAGCCAGGGTCTCCAGCCGCTGCCATGCCGCACCGCCGATCGGGAGCGCCGCGATCTCCTCAGGCGAGAGCCACAGGCCACCAGCCTTGATGGCGACCCCCGGATCGGGCGTTGGCGGTGGGGATGCGACCGGCGATGCGCCGGGGCTGTCATCGGGGAGGGCAGCCCATGGCGGGAGGCTCAGGCCGATCGCCAGGACGGCGGCGACGGCCAGGACGGCCGCCCCGCCATTGTTGGCGCGACGTGTCGGTCGACCCGAAGAGACTCGTTCCGCCGCTGTGTCGTCGGCTTGCACGACGACACACTACCCCCTTCCATCAGGGTCCGAAGGTGAGCTCCAATTCGGGGCGTCGGGCCACGTCCGATTCCTTGGATGCGAAGACGACGGCATCGTTCGCTGCCGCCCGCAGGACGAAGGAGACCGGCCCGTCGTCGATGTCCGCTGCGGTGACATCGTAGGTGAGATATCCACCAACGACCGCCGCTCCGCCGCGACCTAGCGCGGGCCCTGTCACGGCTGGCCGCTTGTTCCAGTTCAGCCGTTTCTCGTCCCAATCGGCGGCCGTCTGGTACGCCACGCCGCTGGACGCGGAGGCGTCAGTCACGTAGACGCGGATGACTGCCTTTTTGATCTGACCCGTCGAGGTGCCACGTACATCGAAACGGACGAACGCCTGCCGGTCGTCATTGCGGACCTCCAGATTCGATCGCCAGAAGTTCCGTTTGGGAGAATCCGCCATGACCTTCACGTCGTCGCTGGCGGGGATGATCAACAGTGAACCGGCGACCGGCGCGGCGGTCGTCGGACGGGCCGTGGGGTCGGCCGTCGGAGCCGATGTCGGGGACGCGGTCGGCTTGGCGGTCGCCTGTGGCGTCGGGGTCGGCGCGGGCGTGGGGGTCGGCGCGGGCGTCGGGGCCATGGTCGGCACGCCGGTCGGTGTCGGTAAGGGGGCCAGGCTCGGCGTGCCCGTCGCCCCAGGTGTCGGAGCCGCAGTGGCTGTCGGGGTGGGCGCTGCGGTGGGCCGTGGTGTCGCGGTCGGGGCCGCTGTCGGAGCCCAGGGCGGTGCCGGGACAGGAGCCTGTGGCGCGCCTGGGATGTGAGTCCAGTCGACACCAGCAACGGCGCGGCCCCTGGCGTTCGTCGAGAGACCCCAGGTCGTGATGGCATACCGAGTCGCGATAATGCGATGGACCAACGCGTCCGGCTCGAACCACTCCTCGTCGTAGGCGTCGAGGCGGCGCAAGGCGGCCGCCGCACGCAGGAATGCGCGGGCGCCCCAGCTGTAGACGTCAGGGTATCCGGCTCGCCGTAGGATCTCCGCCTGGACCACCCGGCCGTTGAGATTCTCGCGCGCGTAGTGCGTCATGAGCGGCGGCCACTGGTAGTCACCGGCCCGGGCCATGTCCTGGGCCATGAAGCCGTCGACGTTCCTGCCGTCGCGAGTGCAGGGACCGTTGATGGCGACATACCCGGCCTCGTTCGGGTAGGTGCACTGCCACGACATGTCGTGCACGTCCGGCCGGAAGTCCCAGCGACCGTCATGGACCTCGCCGGTGAAGGACTTCATGGCTGCGGCACTGCGCGCGAGGTCGGCCGCGTCGCCAAGATAGGCGGCGATCGCCGCGCGGGCGGCCCCGTCGTAGGCGCCCCAGTTGGCCGCGTCGTGCTCGTCGCCGTTGGCGATGGTCTTGAAGTAGCCGCTGAAGATCTTGGTGCGGAGGGCGCCGATCCACGCTCGGAACTGGGCATCAAAGGTGGGATCGAATGTCTTCAGGTCGATCAGGTCGGCGGCGATGACGTAGCCGGGCAGGTTCCGGCCGAGCTGCAAGAGGCGATTTGAGGTCTCATCGGTACGGAGCTCGGTCCCCTTGACCCAGCGGATGGCGTCGCGGACCTTGGTTCGCACCGACACCGAGTCCACGCGGGCCGCGTAGAGGGCGGCAGCCATCGTATTGCGACTGTGCAGCGAGTCCTGGTCGGTCAGGGTGGGGTTGCCGGCGATGGGTGTGGCGGACGCGGCGGTGGCCAAAGCGTTCCAGGTGGCACCGGTGGTGGGCAACGCATCGAGTTCCGCGTCGCTGATCCAGATGCCTCCCTGGGACGCGTCGGCAGGCTGGACGCCGATCGCGCCGATGACGAGGATGGTCGTGATCGCCAGGGAAGCGATCGCTGCCAGGAGCTTCGGCAATATGGCCTCCCTGTCGGCGCGGCGCGATCGACTGCCCGACCGGGACCGCGTGGCAACGTCGACAGGTACGGCCTCTCATGGACAGCGGGGCGGGCGCGATCCGGCGCCGATCCGGGAGGGCGTGCCGTGACAGTCGCCCGACCCTAGACCCAGCTGCGGGCGATGGGAACGACCCATCCGGGGCAAATCTGCCCTTACCTTCGGGCTGCGGTAGGGCTAGTCCCCAGGCCCGCTTCGCTCATCACGACGAACGTGGCCCGCCTTGCGGCAGGCCCCGGACGTTACGGCGGCGCTCAGTTGCGCACGGTGAACGGGATGACCAACAGGCCGCGATTGACGGACCCGACCGGGGCGTTCGCGTCGGCGATAAGGACCAGTTTGTGGTTCCCATTCCGCAGGCGCGTGGTATCGATCCTGATCGTGCCTTTGAAGGTGCCCGCTCCCGACCGGATGCTCGTGCCTGGCTTCCCGGCATGGAAGTCCGCGTCGAGGAGCGCGCGATGCGCCGTGACCCGGATCCCGCCGGACCCTGGCCCCATCTTGACCTGGGGCGACCATATGCCGCTGATCGCCGTCATCGGCACGGCGCCGATGCTGGCGTTCGCGTAGCCCGTGCCTGTGTACCAGCCTCGCGCCTCCGCCGACCACAGGTCGCGATAGTGCTCGATCGTCTTGCCGTTTCGCACGTACGCGAGCCACCCGGTGCTCGCGATCATCTCCTTGCCGTCAGGTTCCTTGACCTGCGCCCGGAAACGGAATTCCTGACGGCCGTCACGGGCCGCCGCCCTCGTATCGACGTAGGTCGTGAACCAGCGTGTGCACGTCGTAGAGGCGCACTTCCAGTTCGGACTGAGGGCCACCGACCGCAGCTCGAAGGACTCGCCGACGATGCCGATGTTCACGTGGGTCAACGTACCGGGGTTGTTGTGCATGATGACCCGTACGTCGAACCGAACCACGCCCGCGATCTTCTGGGCGTGTGGGAAGCACGTCCCGACGTGGATGTGGCCATGATCGGTGCCGTCCATGCCGGGTGTCCGATACCACCAGGACTGGGACTCGAGGAAGATCCGCTTCGTCGGGTACCCGGTGCAGTTCTGGGGATCGATCGCGGCAGAGGCGGTGGATGCGGCCCAGGGGACCACGGCCGCGACGATCAGGAACGCGACGATCAGGCCGGGCAGGGGGCGCCGCGGCCGGCGTGGACCACGTGTCGATGCGTTGGCGCCCGACGATTCGGAGCGGCCAGACGGAGCGTTGGGCAATGGCATACCCGAGTGACGGACGGGGCTCATGGAAGACCTCCCTCGGACGCCACCCCGAGGCTAAGACTCCTCCTGATGGGCGAGCCATCTGGATCGAGCTTGCCTGCTGGCGCCTGTGGCTTCGCGGCGGGCTTGGGGGGCGCCCGAACCAGCACCTTACCACCGCCGCCAAGGGGTGCCCCCTCCCCGGCGAGCCGCTGCGCACGGAGCGCGCCCGGAACGGGCCGGTGGGGGGCCGGCGTGCGACGGGTCCGTTCCACTGGGCGGAACCGCCCCGTCCGCGCTCAGCCCAGGCGGTTTGGGTGGTCCGGCGGGCCCGGTCCGCGCTGAGGGTCGTCCGGCTGGCCGCCGTCCGCGAGCCGTTCGTCGTATCGGCGATCGCGCCAGGCGAGTGCGGCCTGAGGCCGTCGCGGCGGACGATCGCGTCCCATTCGCGCTGCTCGGGGGTGTCGGCGGCATTGATGATCGCGCCCAGGTCGAGTCCCGCCTCCACGGCGAGGCGGAACCCGGCGACGTCCATGGCTCGATTGAGCATCCGCTTCGTCGGGCCCATGACCTCCGGGGGCGTCCGCGCAAGGCGGTCGGCAAGGCCATCGACCTCCGCGGCGAGCGCGTCCGCGGGCACGACGCGGTTGATCAACCCGATCCGCTCACCTTCCGCGGCGTCGATGAGGTCGCCGGTCAGCAACAGCTCCCGGGTCCGCTTCTGGCCGATCAGGAACGGCATCAGCAGCGTCACGGGCGCCGACCCGTAGCGGATCTCCGGCTCACCGAGCTTCGTGCCCTCGGCCGCGACGATGAGGTCGCAGGCCATCGCGAGCTCGAGGCCGCCGGCCAGCGCATACCCATGCACTTGCGCGATCACGGGCTTGGGCGAGTCAAGGAACCGGAGCGTGGCCGCGACATCGGCCGCCAGCAGCTCGCGCCAGGCCACGGGGCTGCCGATCGTGCCCTCGGCTTCCTCGGTCAGGTCGTAGCCGGACGAGAAGGCCCGGCCGGCGCCCTCGAGGACGATGACCCGGACGCCGTCGTCGGCTTCTGCTTCGTCGAGGGCGGCCACGAGTGCGGAAACGAGTTCGCCGTTGAGGGCGTTGAGCTTCGCCGGGCGGTTCAGCCTGAGCCGGACGCCCCATGGCGTTCGGGCGGTGAGGAGCACGGGCTCGTCAGGCATCGATCGCCACCTCCGGTCCCGCAAGCGTCGGCGGCGGGGCCAGCACGACCAGTGCGTCGACCGCGAGTGCGCCCCGCGCTGACGCGATGACCGGGTTCAGGTCGACCTCGACGATGTCCGGCCGAGCGTCGCCGAGCCGGGACAGCGCGACGACCAGTTCGGCCACAGCACCTCGATCGACCGGCGAGCTGCCGCGGACGCCGTCGAGGAGGCGAGCACCGCGCAGCTCATCGAGCATCGCGAGCGCCGTCTCGCGATCGACCGGGGCGAGGCGGATCGCCACGTCGTCGAGCAGCTCCGTGAGCACGCCCCCGAGCCCGACGACGACCGCAGGCCCGAAGGATGCGTCGCGCCGAAGTCCGACGATGAGCTCGATGCCGGCCTCGGCCATCGGCTCGACGAGGAGCCCGCGGACGGCCAGGTCGTGCGCACGGGCGGTGGCCAACAGGTCGTCGCTCGCGGCCCGGACCGATGCATCGTCGGCGAGCCCGAGGCGGACCAGGCCGAGGTCGCTCTTGTGCGCCAATCCGACCGCGTCGACCTTGAGCGCGACGGCCCGTCCGCCGAACGATCGAGCTGCCTCGACCGCGGCGGCGGCGTCTGGCACGGAACTGGCCTCGGTCACCGGCAGGCCGGCCTCGCGCAGGAGCGCCAGGCTTTCGCCCTCCGAGAGGACGGTCGACCCGGCGCGGCCCCGACGGGACCCCGCCCTCGACCTCGTCCGCGGCCGTCGACCCGTCCGAGCCGAGCCCGTACGCCGTCCGATCCGCGGCGAGTTCCGGCCACCCCGGCCGCCATGGCCCCCGGTCGAGCCGCCGGGTGCGCGCACGCTCCCAGCGCGCGACCGACGCGATCGCGGTGAAGGCCTCGAGCGCGCCGCGCAGCAGCGGGGCCCCGTCTCCCAGCTCGTCAAGCACGGCCTTGGTCTCCGGAGGCGGTTCCCCGGATGTCAATGACACGTACACCGGCAGGATGTGCGGTCGTTCACGCGTCGCGGCGAGGAGCTGGAGGGTCACGTCGTTCGCGGTGGCGACCTCCGCCGGCATCGACTTGTACGGGAAGTCGTGCACGAGCACCAGGACGTCGTAGGCCTCTGACGCCGCCATCGACTCGAACGCGGCGCCGTAGGCGATCGGCGGGTCGGCCGCGCCCCACGGGTCCATCGGGTTCCCGACATAGCCCATCGTCGGGAGGTGCTCGAGGATGCGCGCGCGGGCGCTGTCGGGCAGCGGTGGCAGGTCGATCCCGGTCCGCGGCGCGAGATCCGCCACGAGCGATGCCTCGCCGGTGCTCACGGTGACGACACCCGTCCGCCCAGGACCGACCGATCGCCCCGTCCGGCGGAGTCCTTCCACGAGCTCGGCGGTCTCGAGCAGCTCGTCGAGGTCGGAGCACCGGATCACGCCCGCGGCGTCGAGGGCCGCATCGGTCACGCGCGTCTCGCCGGCCAGCGAGCCGGAATGCGCGACGGACGATGCCTGCGCCTGGTCACTCCGGCCGACCTTCACCACCATGATCGGCTTGCCCAGCTCGAGCGCCCGATCGGCGAGGGCGAGGAAACGCTCCGGGCGCTTGAAACCCTCGAGGAAGAGGATGACCGACGTCGTTTCCGGGTCGTCCAGGCAATACGCCAGGTAATCGCAGACGTCGAGAACGACCTCCGTCCCGCAGCTGATGATCCGCGTGAACCCGACCCGCGATCCCGAATGGATGAAGGCGTCGGTGACGGACCCGGACTGGGCGATGCCGGCCACGCCGCCGCGCGGCAGGTACGGCGAGACGTCGCCGATGTACGCCGAGGAATTGACCGTGAGGTCCATCACTCCCATGCAATTGGGGCCGACCAGGGCGAGCCCGTGCTCCCGGGCGATGTCCGCGACCTCTCGCTGCATCGTGGCGGCTGCCTCGCCGCCCTCGACCACGCCGCCGCCGGGGATGATCACGGCCGGGATGCCGGCCGCGGCGGCGTCCCGCGTCACCATCGCGGCCCGCAACGGGTTCAGCGCCACGAGCGCGATGTCCGGGCGTTCGGGGAGCGCGTCGAGCGTGGGGTAGCAGGGTTGCCCGTGGAGCTCTTCGTAGCGCGGGTTGACGAAGTGGCAGCGCGTGGCGCTGCCGGTCGCGCGCAGATTGTCGCGGACCGTCTCCGCGATCCAGCTGCGTGGCGATGCCCCGACCACCGCGATCGAGCGAGGGGCGAACAGGGGCCGCAGGTCGATCGTGCCGGGCGCGGCCGTCACGTCGGTCAGGTCGGTCACCTCGCGCCCCTCACCCGACCACGCGGTCGACACCGCGCTTCTCCATGGCACGCGCGATGATCAGGCGCTGGATCTCCGAGGTCCCTTCCCAGATCCGGTCCACCCGGAGCTCGCGGAAGAACCGCTCCGCCGGGAACTCGCGCATGTAGCCCCGCCCGCCGAACACCTGGACCACGCGATCCGCGCAGCGAAAGGCCGCTTCCGAGGCAAACAACTTAGCGATGGATGCCTTGGCGTGGACGACCTTCGGATCCGCGCCGGTGTCGGCCAGCCAGGCCGCCTCGCGCGTGAGCAGCCGCGCCGCAGCCGCGTCGGCGGCCGAATTGGCCAGCGGGAATGACACGCCCTGGAAGTCGAGGAGGCGCTGACCGAACTGGACCCGCTCGCCGGCCCACTCGACCGCCAGGGTGAGCAGCCGCTCCATCGCCCCGGTGCATCGGGCACCGATATGGATGCGTTCCTCGACGAACCATTCGTTGGTGAGCTCGTCGGCCTGCCCCACACCGCCCAGCACGGCCGAATCGGGCACGCGGACGTCCGACAGCACGAACTGCGGATGCCGGTCGGCGAAGGTGTGCATGTAGTCGGGGTCGTGGGCCATGGTCACCCCGGGCGTTTCGTAATCCACGAGGAAGAGCGTCGGCAGGCGCTCCGATCCATCCACGACCAGGCAGTGGAAGATCATGAAGTCGGTCTCGTCCGGGGGTCCGGTCACGAACCATTTCTCCCCGTTGAGCACGTACTCCCCGGTGGCGGCGTCGCGGACCGCCGTGGCGGCGAGGGCGCGGGCATCGGACCCGGCCCCGGGCTCGGTGACGGCGTAGCTCCCGAAGCGCTCGCCGGTCAGGCTCGGGTCGAGATAGCGTGCCCGCTGCTCCGGGGAGCAGTGGATGAGGGCGTTGTACGCCCCCGGGATGAAGGACCACAGACCGCCGGTCGACTGGCCGAGCTGCTCATGCACGAGCACCTGCTCGAGCATCGTCCAGCCCTGCCCACCGACATCGCGCGGAAACGATCCGCCGACGAGTCCGGCACTGACCGACGCCTCGCGGATCCGTGCCTTGGCTGCCCCCGGCAACCGCCCGCCCGCCTTCTCGAACTCGCCCTCGAGTGGCTGCAGCACCTCGCGGGTGAACGCGCGCGCTCGACCCTGGAGCTCGAGCTGGCCGTCGCTGAGTGTCAGGTCCACCCCGCAAGCATGGCGCACGCCGGGACCCGGACACGACCGCAGTCGCGGGCCGCGGGACGGTCCGTGCGGGCGGTGGTGAGCCGCCGACCCTCACCGATCGGCGAGGGCGAGCCTGCCGGCCAGCACCGCGAACGTGCCGGCAAAGATGCGGCGCATCCAGGTCAACACCCGAGGTCGCGAGATCACGCGGCTCCGGATCGCAGCCGCGCAGATCCCGTAGACGACGAAGACGGCGAACGTGACGACCATGAAGACGGCGCTGAGCTCCAGCATGCGCAGCGACGCCCGCGTCTCAGTAACGCTCACGAACTGCGGCAGGAACGCGAAGAAGAAGATCGTCAGCTTCGGATTGAGGATGTTGATCAGGATGCCCGTGGTGATGACCTTCATCGGCGCGATCGGGGCCGCCTCCTCGACGCTGAGGGCGTCCTTGTCCCTGAGCGTGCTCCACGCCAGGAACAGGAGATAGGCGACGCCCAGGTACTTCAGGATCTCGAACGCGAGGGCACTCGTGTGCAGGAGCGCGGCCAGTCCCGTGATCGCCGCGACCATGTGCGGAACGATGCCGAGCGTGCAGCCGATCGCTGCGATGACGCTGGCCCTGGCGCCACGCGAGAGGCCGGCCGCCAGCGTATAGAGGACGCCGGTGCCGGGCGTCGCGACGACGATGAACGTCGTCAGCAGGAACTCGGTGCTCACGGCGAGGCTCCCGGCACGGCGGGGCCGTCTGGCCCTTCTTCCAGGACCAACGCATCGGCTGGAAGAATCGTCCCGTCGGGGGCCTCCAGGCGCGCCTCCAGTCGCCATTCCAGCTCTGCCCATGCGTCGGGCGGAGGCGTCGCCGTACCGAAGTCGATCGACCAGGTCATCTCGAGCGGCACGACGCACGCCGCGCCCGGCTCGCATCGGTCGAGCCAGTTGATCTCGCTGGAACCGTAGCCAGGGGTGCCCAGAGCGATGTCGCCGTCGATCGAGATCGACCCGGTTGCGCCGACGTCGCCCCCGCTCTCGTCGACGACGTTCGACCAGAAGCGCATCCGGCTGAGGGTCGGGTAGCGGCGCTCGACATCGACCGCTTCCTTCGTCGCTCGGAGCAGGAACGTCCGGACGACATCTGGCTCACCTGCGGCAACCCGCACCCGATCGTCTATCAGCGCCCGTTCGACAGCCAACCCCTCATCGAATCGGTACGCCGGGTCCTCGGTCACCGACATCTCCTCCAGGGCGAATGGCGGGTCATCCGGCTGTGGATCGTCACGGGCCTGCGCGGCGATGAACGCCGCGAGCTCGAGGTCCACTCGTCGTTGCGCCACCGGTTCCATCCACCGAGCGATCGCGACCCACGTGCGATCGCATCCCTCCACCTCGCAGGTCCCGACATATGCGCTTTTCCCAAGTCCAGCGGAGCCGTACTGGGACGGGCCCGGGAGCGCACCGGTCTGCGGGTCGGCGATCGAGACCCACACGTCGGCTCGATCCGAAGGATCGACCGACGGCTCGTCCACGCTGGCCCTGAGTGCGATCGCACTGAGCGGTTCCACCCCGGGTCGCGCCTCGAACCGGACGGCACGGATCGCGACCGGCGATTCCTGGGTCAGGGCGAACGCGATCGACCCCTGGACGTCCGCCCTGGGCGGGGCGGGCTTCTCGACGATGCATCCGATCGAGCCCACCGCGACCACTATCAGGACACCGAGCCACCTGTCGGGCAACGGGGCGCGCATGCTCGCCGCCGTCAGCCCGGCTGGGCCAGCACCATGATCCGGATCTCCGTCATGTCCTCGATCGCCCAGCGCAGGCCCTCGCGCCCCAGACCGGAATCCTTGACCCCGCCGTAGGGCATGTGGTCGGTCCGGTAGGTCGGGACGTCGTTGACGATGACGCCGCCGACCTCGAGCTCGTTGAACGACCGCCAGGCGCCCGCAAGGTCGTTGGTGAAGACCCCGGTCTGGAGCCCGAACATCGAGTCGTTGACCCGCGCGATCGCGTCGTCGAGGTCGCGGAACTTGAACGCGACCACGAGCGGAGCGAAGGCCTCGTTCGAGCAGACCTGCGCGGCCACCGGCACTTCGGTCAGGACCGTCGGCGGGAAGAACGTGCCGTCGGCCTTGCCGCCGGCGAGAACCTGGCCGCCCATCGCAACCGCCTCGTCGACCCAGCGTTGCGTTCGCGACGCCTGGTTCTCGTCGACCATCGGACCGACGTCCGTCGTCGGATCGAGCGGATCGCCAAGCTTGAGTTGGCCGACACCCGCGAGGAACTTCTCCATGAAGGTGTCCCAGACCGCCTCGTGGACGAACATGCGCTGGACGCTGATGCAGACCTGGCCGGCATACGCGAACGCACCGACGAGGATCCGCTTGACCGCCCAGTCGAGGTCGGCCGTGGAATCGACGATGACGCCGGCGTTCCCGCCGAGCTCCAGCACGACCTTCTTCTTGCCGGCGCGCTCCTTCATCCGCCAGCCGACCGATGGGCTGCCGGTGAAGGTCAGCAGCTTGAACCGGTCGTCGGCGACCATCCGGTCGCCGAGCTCGCGCGTCATCGGCAGGATGCTCACGGATCCCGCGGGCGGGCCGGCGGCCTCGATGATCTCCGCGACCGTGAGCATCGTGAGCGGGTCCTTCGACGGCGGCTTGAGGACGATCGGGTTGCCGCTGGCGATCGCCGGCGAGAGCTTGTGGGCCGCGAGGTTGAGCGGGAAGTTGAACGGGCTGATCGCCGCGATCGGGCCGATCGGGAACCGGCGCGTGATGCCGACGCGGTCCCTGGACGACGGCATGATGTCGAGCGGGATCAGCTCCCCGGTCATCCGCTCGGCCTCCTCGGCGCCGAGCCGGAACGTGATGACGGCACGATCGACTTCCACGAGCGCGTCGCGGATCGGCTTGCCGGCCTCGAGCGAGATCAGCCGTCCGAGCTCCTCGCGGCGGGCATGGATGCCCGAGCTGATGTCGCGCAGGATCCGGCCCCGCTCGTACGCCGGCAGGTGGCGGGTGACCTCGAAGGCGGCGACGGCCGCCTCGACCGCCTCGTCGTATTGCTCGGGTGTCGCGTTGTACGTGGCGCCGGCAGGTTCCGCGGCGTCGGCCGGGTTGGCCACCTCGAGCACGTCCGGCGACTCGACCCAGCGGCCGGCAAGGAAGATGGGATGCGGCTTGGTGCCGACGACGGTCATGCGAAAGGCTCCTGCGAAGGCGATGCGGTACGGTCGCATCATACGTCCGAGCTCCTCGACGCCATCTCCGGAGGATCAAGCCCATGGCCCAGCGGATCGACCTGCGCGATGCCCTCCGGGTGCGTCCCGGCTCTCGAGTCCGGCTGGCGCGTCAGGACCACGGCGAGACCCACGGTTGGGACAAGGAAGCCGCGGCCATCGCGCTCGCGACGCAGCTGGGCCGGATGGCCGACCTCCAGGACCGATTCTGGGCGGAAGGCAAACGCTCGATCCTCGTGGTGCTCCAGGGCATCGACGCCGCCGGCAAGGACGGCACGATCAACAAGGTCATGGAGGCGTTCAACCCGCAGGGCTGCCCCGTCACGAGCTTCAAGGTCCCGTCCGACCGAGGAACTGGCCCACGACTACCTCTGGCGCGTCCACCAGAAGGTGCCGCGCAAGGGCGAGATCGGCATCTTCAATCGGTCGCACTACGAGGACGTGCTGGTCGTGCGCGTCCATGACTTCGTACCCAAGGAGGTGTGGTCGGCGCGCTACGACCAGATCAACGAGTTCGAGCGGATCCTGGCCGACAACGGGACCACGATCGTCAAGTTCTTCCTCTCCATCGACAAGGACGAGCAGCGCGAGCGGTTCCAGGCTCGCTTCGACGACCCGACGAAGCGCTGGAAGTTCTCGATGGGCGATCTCGAGGAGCGCAAGCTCTGGGACGACTACCAGGCGGCATTCGACGATGCCCTTTCGAAGACGTCGACCGGCCCACGCGCCCTGGTACGTCATCCCCGCAAACCGGAAGTGGTTCCGGAACCTGGCCGTGGCCACGATCCTCGCCGACACGATGGCCGGGCTCAAGCCCAGCCTATCCGCCCGTGGCCGACGACGTGCCCGCCGACCTCGTCATCAACCTGAGCCTAGCGCGTCAGCGGCTCTTCCCGCCGCCGAAGAGCACGCCGAAGACCCCCCGGATGACGTCCTGGCCGAGCCGTGATGTCGCGACCTTGCCCCCGGTCCGCAGGGCGGTGTCGATCGTCTTCTGGCGCGCCTTCGCGGCGGCCACCGCGGCCTTCTCGTCGGCCTTTCGCTGCCGCTCGGCCTCGCGCTTGGCGCGCACCTCCGCGGCCTCGATGGCCTTCTGCTGGCGCGCGAGCTCGCGTGCCTGCTGGGCGGGCGTCATGTCGTTGAGCCCACCGGCGGTGGTCGGATCGAGCCCCGCGCGCGTGGCCGCCTCGAGCGGCCGCTGTGCGGGCAGCCGCGATGCCGTGCCGTGATGCGCTCGTGCGCGCTGTCGCGGTCCACCGTTGGGCCGTACTTCGTGTGGAACGTGCTCGCCGCCACGGTCGCGGCGAACTCGTCGGCTGGCATCTGGGCCATGAGCGAGTCGGGCGGCAGCAGTCGGGTCGCGGCCAGCGGGCGTCGGCACGCCGCGCGGGGTCAGCACCGTCACCAGGGCCTCGCCCGTCCCCAGCGAGGTGATGGTCTTCTCGACGTCGTAGAACTCGGTCATCGGGAACGTCCGCGCGGTCTTGCGCAGTGCGTCGGCGTCGTCCGGCGTGAAGGCCCGCAGGGCGTGCTGCACCCGGTTGCCGAGCTGTGCCAGCACGGACGCCGGAACGTCCGTCGGCGCCTGGGTCACGAAGTAGATGCCGACGCCCTTGGAGCGGATGAGCCGCGCGGTCCGCTCCACCTGGTCCATCAGCGCCTCGGACGCGTCATCGAACAGCAGGTGCGCCTCGTCGAAGAAGAAGCACAGCTTCGGCTTGGGCAGGTCGCCGACCTCGGGAAGGCTCTCGTACAGCTGGGCCAGCATCCAGAGCATGAAGGTCGAGAACAGTCGCGGCTGGTCCATCACGTCCGACAGCTCGAGGATGCTGACGACGCCCTGCCCGTCGGGCGTGGTCCGGAGCAGGTCGTCGACGTCGAACTCCGGCTCGCCGAAGAAGACGTCCGCGCCCTCCTGCTCGAGCACGACGATCGAACGCAGGAGCACCCCGACCGAGGCCGCCGACATCCCGCCGTACTCCTCGAGGATCGGCTTTCCCTCGTCAGAGGCCAGGAACTTGAGGGTCGTGGCCAGGTCCTTGAGGTCGAGGAGCGGCAGATCGTTGTCGTCGCAGTACTTGAAGATGAGCGCGAGGATGCTCGTCTGCGTCTCGTTGAGGTCGAGCACCTTGCCGAGCAGGAGCGGTCCGAACGAGTGGACCGTGGCGCGGACCTGGGCGCCCTGCTTGCCGGTCAGCGACAGGAATTCGACCGGATGGCCTCGGGCCTCGAACTCCCAGGCGAGCGACGTCGCGCGCTCCACGACCTTGGGATTGGCGGCGTCACCGGGCAGGGCGATCCCCGACAGGTCGCCCTTGATGTCGGCCGCGAAGACCGGCACGCCGGCCTTGGACAGCTGGCCGGCCAGCAGCTGCAGCGTCTTGGTCTTCCCCGTGCCGGTCGCGCCCGCGATGAGCCCATGGCGGTTGAGCATCGAGAGGGCCACCTGGATCCGCGCGTCGTTGACGAGTTCACCCTCGTGCATCGCGCTGCCGATGACGAGCGTGGGTTCAGCGAACGTGTAGCCGGCGGCGATCGCCTCGCGAAACGCCTGATCCATGGGCTGTCATCGCCTCCGAACGTGGTGGCCAGCTGGGGAGCGCAAGGGTAGCATCGGCCTCGGACGCCGGTGCCTCGGAGCCCCCCGGATCGGGGTCAGGCGTCCGGGCTGGGGTAGCTGCCCAGGACGCGCGTCATCGTCGTCACGTCGCGGACCTTCTCGAGCGCCGCGGCCATCTGCGGATCGGCCGCGTCACCGTCCAGGTCGATCCAGAACACGTACTCCCAGGCGCGTTCGCGGCTCGGCCGTGACTCGAGCTTGCGCATGTTCAGGCCATGCTCGGCGAGGACCCGGAGCACGGCGAGCAGCGTGCCGGGCTCGTTGCGGACCGCGACGACGATCGTGGTCCGCCGAAGCGCTGGCAGTGCCACGAGCGGCGGCACGGCGACCCCGGGGCGTGCCAGCACGAGAAATCGGGTTCGATTGTCGGGGAGGTCGCCGATCTCGTCGGCGAGGATCTCCAGCCCGAACAACCCCGCGGCCCTCGGCGACAGGACCGCGGCGGCGCCCCGCTCGCCGGCCTCGACGATCGTCTTGCCGGCGCCGGCCGTGTTGTACGTCGAGAGGAGCTGCCACGGTCGGGCGCGCAGGAACGTCTCGGCCTGGCCCAGCGCCTGGATGTGGGAGTAGACCCGCTCGATGTCATCGACGCGCTGGCCTGGTAGTGCCGCGAGGCACAGCTGGACGGGCACGACGACCTCGCCGGCGATCGTGAGGTCGTGTTCGATCAGGAGGTCGTAGTTCTCTCGGACCGTGCCATGGATGACGTTCTCGATCGGGACGACGCCGGCTACGGCCTCGCGGGAGGCGACCGCCTCGAAGACCGCCCGGAAGCTCGCCACTGAGCGCCGTTCGACGTCCCCGAACGCCACCAGGACGGCGTCCTCGGCGAAGGCCCCGGGCTCGCCCGCGTAGGCGACCGATGTCATCGATCCCGACGCGTGTCATCTGGCGCGCCACCAAAGGTGTGGAACATGTTCCCTCGTGTACGGAGCGGAGCGGTCGACACCCTCGGTCAACTGGCAGTTTACGCACGAACGCGTGCCGCGGCACCACACGCTCGCGCTGTTGTCGGTCACGGAAGCGGTCCGCGCGCCGTTCACGACGGCCGCCTGCTTCACGGCGGACAACGTGCCGTCGTCCCTCACGGACGCCGTCGGCAACACCTGCCAGACCACCGTGGCGAACGAGTCGGGCGCCGCCGGCGTCGAGTTCTAGCCGACCTCAGCCCTGGCGGTTGAACCAGTCGGTCGTGTCGATCTCGCCGGACTCCTCGTCGAGCTCTGCGCGACGCTCGCGAGCCGTGCCGGCGGTCACGGGCGCCTTGGCGTGGGCACGCTTCCCGGTGGCGGCGGCCGCTTCCGGTGCGCCCTCCCAATGGGCCTCGCCGAGCATCGCGTTGAGCGCCACGATGTAGGCCTCGATCGAGGCAGCGATGATGTTCGTCCCGCGGGCCTCGCCGCCGTATTCGCCCGTGCCGCGTTCGCCGGCGGCGTCCGGTGGGGCGATGCGGACGGTCACGGCGCCGATCGTGTCGGTCCCCTCCCCGAGCGCATGGATGTCGTAGGCCAGGAGGCGCGGGTGGCCGTCGAGGATCTCGGATCAGGGCCTGGTCCACCGCGCGGAAGAGCGCGTCGATCGCGCCGTTGCCCTCGGCGGAGGCGCGCCAGTGGTGGTCACCGGCATCGATGATCACCGCCCCCCGGCTGCGCGCGTTGGAGCCGGACTGGACGGTCCAGCGAGCCAGGTGCAGGGTGGGTGTTTCGGTCGTTGGCTCGGGCATGTCCGGCCTACCTCCGGGTCGCTGCGGCGGGATCGTCCGCGGGGCGTTCGCTTGCGGTCTCCGTCGTGAAGTGTCGCTCATCGCGCCGGCGCAACTCCGCGCCGGACTTCCAGATCGCGTACTCGAGCGAGTCGGCCAGGGCCGACGCCGACGCCGCGATGATGTTCGTGTCGCTACCCATCGTTGACCACGTTCGCGCGCCGTCCTGCGAATCGATGATCACGCGGGTCCGCGCGGCCGTGGCCGCATCACCGTCGAGGATGCGCACCTTGTAATCGACGAGGTGGACGTCGTCGATCGCCGGATAGAACGCGCGGAGCGCTTTGCGCAGCGCGGCGTCCAGCGCGTTGACCGGGCCGTTGCCGTCGGCGGCCGTGTGCAGGACCTCGCCGTCGACGGCCACCTTGACCGTCGCCTCGGCGAGCAGCTCACGGCCGTCCCGCTGCTCGACGAGGCACGTGTAGTCGACGATCCGGAACGGCGCCGCATAGTCCGCCGCATGACGGCGGATGAGGAGCTCGAACGAGGCTTCGGCGCCCTCGAACGCCAGGCCGTCGGCCTCGAGCTGCTTGATGAGCCGGGACAGCTCGCGCGGGTCGATGCCCTCGAGGTCGTGCCCCAGCTGGCGGGCCCGGATGGACGTGTTCGCCCGGCCGCCGAGCTCGGAGACGACGAGCCGGCCGATGTTCCCGACGGCGGTCGGCTCGACGTGCTGGTAGGAGCGCTCGACCTTCGCGACGGCCGCACCGTGGACCCCGCCCTTGTGGGCGAACGCCGACCGGCCGACGTAGGGCTGGTAGTCATTGGGCGTGAGGTTCGCGATCTCCGCGACGCTCCGTGACAGCTCGGTCAGGCCCTCGAGGCGGCCACCACCCGCGGGCACGAGCGTGTGGGGCGTCTTGAGCGCGAGGTTCGCGAGGATCGAGACCATGTTGGCGTTGCCGGCGCGCTCGCCGTAGCCGTTGATCGTCGCCTGGACGTGACGGATGCCGGCCGCGACCGCCGCCATGGAGTTGGCCACGGCGAGCTCGGCGTCGTTGTGCGTGTGGATGCCCCAGGTCACGGCCGGCGCGTCCTTGTCGCCGTCGAGGGATGTCCGGACGTCGCCGATGATCCGGGTCAGCTCGTCGGTCAGCGTCCCGCCGTTCGTGTCGCACAGGACCAGCGTGCGCGCGCCCGCCCCCCGGGCTGCGCGCAGCGTGGCCAGCGCGTACTCGGCGTCGTCCTGGTAGCCGTCGAAGAAGTGTTCCGCGTCGTAGACGGCTTCCCGGCCACGGTCGACGATGAAGCCGATCGAAATCGGCGACCATGTCGAGGTTCTCCTGCGGCGACGCGCCGAGGACCTCCGTCACGTGCAGGAGCCACGACTTCCCGAAGATCGTGACGACCGGGGTCTCGGCCGCGACGAGCTCCCGGAGGTTGGGGTCGTCGTTCGCGGTGTTCGAACGATGGCGCGTGGACCCGAACGCCGCGAGCTTCGCGGTCTCCCAGCGCACGGTCCGGGCGGCCGCGAAGAATTCGATGTCCTTGGGGTTGGAGCCCGGCCAGCCGCCCTCGATGTAGGGCATCCCGAACTCGTCGAGCATGCGCGCGACCCGCAGCTTGTCGGCGAGCGAGAGCGTCACGTTCTCGCCCTGGGTCCCGTCGCGCAGGGTCGTGTCGTACAGGATCACGGGGGCGTCGCCAGGGCCAGGGCTCACGCCGGCACCCCCGCTTCGAGAGCGTCGATCACGGCTGTCGCCATGCCGGTCGTTCCGACGACGACCAACCCGTCATCAGCGTCCCCGGGATCCGCGAGGTCCCCGGTGCGCCACCCCTCGTCGAGCGCCCTGCTGACGGCGGCCTCGATGGCTTCCGAGACGTCCTTTCGGTCGAACGACGAGAACATCATCATCGCCGCCGAGAGGATCGTGCCGATCGGGTTCGCCTGGTCCTGTCCGGCGATGTCGGGGGCCGAGCCATGGATCGGCTCATAGAGCCCGAACGTGCCATGGGCGGTCTGCCGATCCGAGAGCGAGGCGGACGGCAACATGCCGAGGCTCCCGGCAAGCACGGCCGCCTCATCCGAGAGGATGTCGCCGAACAGGTTCTCGGTCACGATGACGTCGAAGTCGGCTGGCCGGCGGATGAGCAGCATCGCGCACGAATCGACGAGCTGGTGATTCACCTCGAGGTCCGGCAGGTTTCGGTGCTCCTCGTCCACGACCCGCCGCCAGAGACGCGACGTCGCGAGGACGTTGGCCTTGTCGACGCTGGTCAGGCGCCGACGCCGCCCGAGCGCGTGCGCCGCGGCCACGAGGAAGATCCGCCGGATCTCGTCCTCGCCGTACGGCATGGTGTCCACGGCGAATCGGTCGCCCGGTTCCTCCCCGGCTTCCTGGCGTTCCCCGAAATACACGCCGCCGGTCAGCTCGCGGACGATCAGGAGGTCGACGCCATCGAGGAGCTCCGGTCGGAGTGGGGACGACGCGATCAGCGCCGGGTGGATCTTGACGGGGCGAAGGTTCGCGAAGAGCCCGAGCCCGCCGCGCAGCGCGAACAGGGCCTGCTCCGGGCGGACGGGCGCGGCCGGATCGGACCACTTCGGTCCGCCGACGGCACCGAGGAGGACCGCGTCGGCGTCGCGGCAGGTCTCGACATCCTCGGGCCGGATCGCGACGTCGTACGTGTCGATCGCGATACCGCCGGCCACGATCTCCGTCCAGTCCACCGCGAACCCGAACCGCTTTCCGGCGGCATCGACGACGCGCCGCGCGGCGTCGACGACCTCGGGTCCGACCCCGTCGCCTGGAATGGTGACGATTCGGTAGGTGGGAAGGCCATCCTCCGTCATGGGAGGCCCTCGCCGGCGCGGAGGTTCGCGAATGCCACGTCGACCCCGTTGATCTCGGCCCCGTGGAGCTTGTTGGTCGCCACGAGGTAGGCGTCGAGCGACGCTTCGATGATGTTCGTGGATAACCCGTGACCGGAGACGACGAGCGCACCCGGACCCTCGTCGGACGAGCGGCGGCAGCGGACCAGGACCTGGCCCTGCGCGTCCTCGCCGGCGGAGACCGCCTTGATCTCGTATTCCGTCAGGGTCGGGTGCCAGCCGAGCAGCGGCTGGAGCGTGTCGTCCACGGCCTTGAAAAGCGCGTTGACGGGGCCGTTCCCGGTCGATTCGGAGCTTCGCTCATCGCCATTGATGCTGAGCGTGACGGTCCCGACAGCGTTGCCGCCATGCGATGAGGTCACGCTCCAGCCAACGAGCGCGATGCTCGCCTCGACCTCGGACGTCCGCTGCTCCACGAGCGCGAGGAGGTCGGCATCGGTGACTTCCTTCTTCGCGTCCGCGAGCTCGATGGCCTGGCGGTAGATGCTGTCGAGGACGTCACCCTCGAGCTCATGACCGAGCTCGCGCAGCTTGCCCTGCAGGCCCCGTCGCCCGGACAGTTTGCCGATCGTCAGCTGGCTCCCGGACAGGCCGATCGATTGCGGGGTCATGATCTCGTAGGTGAGCGGGTTCTTGATGACGCCGTCCTGGTGGATCCCGGACTCGTGGGCGAAGGCGTTCCCGCCGACGATCGCCTTGTTGGGCTGGACCGCGAAGCCCGTCAGGTAGGACACGAGCCGGGACGCGGCGGTGATGTGCTCCGTTTGGACACCGGATCCGAGATCCGGGAACTGCGTCGGCCGCGTCCGGAGGGCCATCACGACCTCCTCGAGCGACGCGTTGCCGGCGCGCTCGCCGAGGCCGTTGATCGTGACCTCGACCTGCCGAGCGCCGGCCTGGACGGCTGCAAGCGTGTTGGCCGTCGCAAGGCCCAGGTCGTTGTGGCAGTGCACGCTGACCGTGGCCTGATCGCCCACGAGATCGACGACGCGGCCGACGAGCTTCCCGAATTCGGCCGGGATCGCGTACCCGACGGTGTCGGGGATGTTGACCGTCGACGCACCCGCCTCGACGACCGCCTCGTAGACCTGGAGCAGGTAGTCGATGTCGGTCCGCGACGCGTCCTCGGCGCTGAACTCGATCTCGGCGTCGCGGCCGAGCTGCTCGCGGCCGTGGCGGACCCAGCGGACCGCCTCGGCGAGCGCGGTGTCCCGATCGACTCGCAGCTTGTGCTTGAGGTGGATATCGCTCGTGGCGATGAAGACGTGGAGATGGGGCTTGTGCGCGACCTTGATCGCCTCGATCGCCCGTTGCGGGTCGCCGTCGCGGCAGCGGGCGAGCGCCGCGACCGCGATGTCCTGCGGGGTCTCCTGGGCGATCCTCCGCACGGCCTCGAAGTCGCCCGGCGAAGCCGCCGGGAAGCCTGCCTCGATGACGTCCACCTTGAGGCGCGCCAGCTGGCGGGCCACCTCCAGCTTCTCGGCGGCGGTCAGGCCCGCGCCCGGTGCCTGCTCGCCGTCGCGCAGCGTCGTGTCGAAGATGCGGACTGTGCCCGGGGCGACGAACGGGCCGTCCGGCCGCGGTACTGGCGCGCTCACCGGGCCGCTCCGGGAGTCGTGGCGGCGGCCTGGGCCTGTCCGGCCTGGACCTCGACCGGGTTGAGGAACGGCATCTGGGCACGAAGGCGACCGCCGACGCGCTCGATCAAGTGGTCGTGGTCGGCCTGGCGCAGTCGCTCGAACTCATGCCGGCCGCTCTCGTTCTCCTCGATCCAGCGATCCGCGAATGAGCCGTCCTGGATGTCCTTGAGGACGGCCTGCATCCGCTCCCGAACGCTCTCGTCGATCAACCGCGGACCGGACACGTAGTCGCCGTACTCGGCGGTGTCGCTGACGCTGAAGCGCATGAAGTTGAGGCCGCCCCGGTACATCAGATCCACGATGAGCTTGAGCTCGTGCATCGTCTCGAAGTACGCGAGCTCCGGCTGGTAGCCCGCCTCGACGAGCGTCTCGAACGCCATCTTGACGAGCGCCGATGTTCCGCCGCACAGCACCGACTGCTCGCCGAAGAGGTCGGTCTCGGTCTCCTCGGCGAACGTGGTTTCCAGCACGCCCGCGCGCGTTGAGCCGATCGCCCGGGCATAGGCGAGCACGCGGTCGCGCGCAGTGCCCGACTGGTCGCGTTCGACCGCGAAGAGGGCCGGTACACCGCCGCCCGCCTGGTACACCGACCGCAGTAGGTGACCGGGTCCCTTGGGCGCGACCATCCCCACGTCGACGATGCCCGGCGGGTCGATCCGGCCGAAGCGCAGGTTGAAGCCGTGGGCGAACATCAGGAGGTGGCCGGCACGCAGGTGCGGGCCGATCTCGGCGTCGTAGACGGCCTTCTGCGAGGTGTCGGGCACGAGGATCATCACGACGTCGGCATCGCGAACGGCATCCGCAACGTCGCTGACCCGCAGGCCGGCGTCCGAGGCGAGCGCGCGACTCTTGGACCCCGGCGCCAGGCCGACGATGACGTCGACCCCGCTCTCGTGCAGGTTCAGCGCATGGGCGTGGCCCTGGCTGCCGTACCCGATGATCGCGACCGTCTGCCCGGCCAGGGCGCTCGGGTCCGCATCGTTGTCGTAGTACATCTTCGCTGTCATCGCTTTATGGCCTCCTCGATGGACCCCGAACCCCTCGCCATCACGACGGCGCCGGTGCGGACCAACTCCTTGATGCCGTACGTCCGCACGAGCGACACGAAGGTGTCGATCTCGGACTCGGTGCCCGTCACCTCCACGATGACCGAGCCATCGGCCAGGTCCACGACCCGGCCGCGCGAGAGCTCGACGAGCCGGAGCACCTCGTCGCGGTTCGAATCGGTCGCCCGGATCTTCACGAACGCGAGCTCGTGCTCCACGGTCGGGTCCGAGGTGACGTCCTGGACCTTGAGCACGTCGATCAGCCGGTAGAGCTGCTTGGCGGCCTGCTCGACCGCGACATCGTCCCCGTGGAGCGTGATCGTCATCCGGCTGGTGTCCTCGCGGTCGGTCTTGCTGACGGCCAGCGAGTCGATGTTGAAGTTGCGAGCGCGCATGAGGCTCGAGACCCGGTTGAGGACGCCCGGCCGGTTCATGACGATGGCAACGAGGACATGCCGACGCGTCTCGCCGCCGCCCGGCAGCGAGCGAGGCGGCGGGGCTACGTGCGCGGGGGCGGGCGGCGGCGGCTCCGCCGGGGTCACACCCGGGGTCGGACCTGGCCCCGTTCCGTTCGACTCCGGATCGGCGCTCATTCGTCCGCCCCGCCCCACTTCTCGATCAGGTCCGACAGGCCCTTGCCGGCCGGCATCATCGGGAAGACGTTCTGCTCCTCGGCGATCTCGAACCAGATCAGCGCCGGGCCGTCGACGGCCTGCGCGGCGCGGATCGCGTCATCGACCTCGCCCGGGGTGCGGGCGCGGAACGCCGGGATCCCGAACGCGTCCGCGAGCTTCGCGAAGTCCGGCCCGGGCAGGTTCGCCGAGTGGTAGTTCCCGCCGTAGATGATCTCCTGCCACTGGCGGATCATCCCGAGCTTCTTGTTGTCGAGCAGGGCGATCTTGACCGGGATGTCGTCGGCGACCAGGGTCATCAGCTCCTGGAACGTCATCTGGAACCCGCCGTCGCCCGTGATCGCCCAGGTCTCGCGATCCGGCCGCCCGAGCGCGGCGCCCATCGCGGCCGGGACCGAGAAGCCCATCGTCCCGAGGCCACCGGAGCTCACGTGCGAGTTCGGGTTGCGGAAGCCCGTGTAGCGGGCGAGCCACATCTGGTTCTGCCCGACGTCGGCCACGTACGTCGCCTGGTGGTCGGTCAGCTCGCCGATCCGCTCGACGACGTAGTCGGCGGACAGCACGCCGTCGCGCCAGGCACCGGAGCCGTGCCACGAGGACGCCTCCGCGTCGCGTCGCCAATCGGCCAGCTGGTCGAGATACTCGCGGCGCTCATCGGCGCTCGTCGCGGGCACCATCGGCGTCAGGGCCTGGAGCACGCGCTTCGCGTCCCCGACGATCGGCACCTCGACCGCCACGTTCTTGCCGATCTCGGCGGGGTCGATATCGACGTGGATGATGCGGGCATACGGTGCGTAGGTCCGGACGTTGCCGGTGACCCGGTCGTCGAAGCGCATGCCGATGGCGATCAGCAGGTCGGCGCTCTGGATGGCGCGGTTGACGTGCTTCCAGCCGTGCATGCCCATGAAGCCGTAGGCGAGCGGATGCGTCTCGTCCATCGCGCCGATGCCGAGCAGCGTCCAGGCCACCGGGATGGACGTCTTCTCGGCGAAGGTCCGCAGGTCGTCCCACGCCTCCGCGTGGAGGACGCCATGGCCGGCGAGGATGACGGGCCGCTTCGCGTTGGCGATCTCGGTCGCGGCCGTCTTGAGCTGGCGGCCGTGGCCATCGAGGTTCGGACGGAAGCCCGGGAGGCCGGCCACGATCTCATCTTCGGTCGGGTGCTCGGCGCGGGTCTCCTGCTGGAGCGCGTCCTTCGTGATGTCGATGTGGACAGGACCCGGGCGACCGGTCCGGGCGATGTGGAAGGCCTCCGCCACGACCCGCGGCAGCTCGTCGGCGTCGCGCACCAGGTAGTTGTGCTTCGTCATCGGCAAGGTGATGCCGTTGATGTCGATCTCCTGGAAGGCGTCCTTGCCGATGAGCGCGGATGGCACGTTGCCCGTGATCGCGACCATCGGCACCGAATCGAGCATCGCGGTCCCGATGCCCGTGACGAGGTTCGTGGCACCGGGGCCGGAGGTGCCCATGCAGACCCCGACCGTCCCGGTGACCCGGGCGTACCCGTCGGCCGCGTGGGCGCCGCCCTGCTCGTGGCGGACCAGGATGTGGCGAAGCTCCGGGTAGTCGCCCAGGACGTCGTAGAGCGGCAGGATCACGCCGCCCGGGTAGCTGAAGAAGATGTCGACGCCCTGGCGAAGGAGGGCCTCGCACAGGACGTCCGCCCCGATGCGCGTCCGCTTGAGGTCGCGTGCCTCATGGAGCATGCCCTTCCGGGCGCGCTCGATCGCCGCCGCGCCCGCCGAGCCGTCGGCCGGCACGTGACTGCGTCGGCCCGTGGCGGGACCCGGCGGCTTCGCGGGATCGGTCTTCATCGTCATTGGGGGCCCTCGTAGTGACGGACATACAAAAGACCCTCGCCTACCGGCGAGGGTCCCTTCGGGTGATGCGGGTTCGTGGCGCCTTAGCGTCCGTTCCTCCGCGTCCCTCCGTTCTCCCGCCGGGAGCCGGTAATGAGGCCAAGAAGGCCATCAAGCCCCAGAAGCGAGCGAAGAAGCGCGAGGATCGATACGTCGGAGAGCGGGTTCGGCTCGACGGGCACATGGACGCGGCGACCGTCCGTCGTCATCACGACGGCGACCATCCGGCGATCCTGCCGATCGAATTGGCCCAAGCTGGCCTCCAACACGCTGTATTCCGCCCGGTGGGGCCGTGCGGTCCGCGCAGTCTAGCAGGGATCGATGGTGCGTCAACGCCCCCCTGATGGTCCTGTCCGCCGCGGACGGCGATCAGACCGATCGGTCCGGCCGCCTTCCAGCGGGTCGTACCCTGCTCTCGTGGATCTGCCACCGCTCGTCGGACGGGAACGGGAGCTGTCAACGATCCTGCGTCTCGCGCCGCACGCGCGGAGGCGCAAGGGGCCCGCCGTGGCCCTCGTCACGGGAGACCCGGGGCAAGGCAAGACCAGGCTGCTCACCGAGGTCGCGGCCCGAGTCGAACGGATCGATCGATTGCGGGCACAGGGCTTCGAGCCCGAGCGGAACGTGCCCCTCGCAGCGGCGGGTGACCTGCTTCGGCGCCTGGCCCCGCTCGAATCAGCCGCAGTGAGCCCCGATCCTGAGCGTCTCGGCTCATCCATCGAGCCGATCCGCATCTTCGAGCGAGCCGCGCAGGCGATGGGCGGAATGGGGCCGACCCTCCTCACGCTCGACGATGTCCAGTGGGCCGACGACCTCAGCGTCGCTCTGTGTCACTACTTGCTGCGGGCCGCCGCCAGCGGTTCGCAGGCGCTGCTCCTCGTCGTCGCGGGCCGGGACACCCCAGCGATCGCGGCCTTCGAGGAAGCGGCCCGTCATGTCCTCGACGACGGCCACGTCGCCTCGATCACGCTCCAACCACTGAGCGAGGAGGCTGGGCTCAGGTTGCTTCGGGAGGCCGCTCCCGACCTGACGTCCGCCGACGCGACCGAGGTCTGGCGCCGCGCGGCTGGATCGCCGTTCTGGTTGCACGCACTCGCCGCAGGCACCGACCGGCACGCCCGCGATGTCGTGGCAACACGGCTTCGAGGCCTCACTGACGACGCCGGAACGATGCTCGGGGCGATCGCGGTGGTCGGCCGGCCGATCGGCGCTCTCGACCTCGCCGATCTCCTCGGCTGGCCCGCCGAGCGAGCGGCTGATGCAGCGAGCGGCCTCGCCGCCCGAGGCCTGGTGGTCGAACGCGACGCGGGGCTACAGGTCGTCCACGACCTCCTGCGGGAAGCCGCCGTCGGGCGCCTCCGTCCCGAGGCGCGACGCGAGCTCCACCGGGCCCTCTCGGAGCGCCTCGAACGAACCGCCGGCGACGACGTCGCGCAACTGCGCGAGGCACTCGATCACCGGCGACTCGGTGGTCTGGCCGCCCGCGACCTTGCGGAGCGGCTCCTCCGCTCGTCGCGCCGACGCTGGTTGGGGCGCGACGGACTCCGCGACCTGGCCAAGATCGTGGATGACGACGAAGTCGGCACGCCGGCCTGGGCCGAGCTGGCCGTTGATGTCGCGAGCCTGGCGGTGGAGCTGAACGACCACGCCTTCGCGCTCGAGCGCTGGGGCGACCTCGCCGATCGGAGCGTCGCCGCGTCGATGGAGGCTACCGCGTCGCTCGGGGCGGCGAAGGCCGCCTTCGAGCTGGAGCGGGGCGCGGTAGCCCGTGCGTGGATCGAACGCGCCCGGGAGCGATCAGATCGAGCGGCCACGCCTGCCCAGGAGGCCGCGCTCGACGCCGTCGATGCTCTCGTCCTGATCTGGCTCGAACATCGCCTGGCCGAGGGCGAGATCGTCGCCGACCGGGCGGTGCGGGCGGTGCGAGCGCTCATCCACGACGCGGGCGGAGCGCAGCATCTCCCTCCCGAGGCATGGCGGGCCACGCTTGACGCCTTGCGCGCTCGTTGGGACGCGTCCGTCCAGCGCGATGACCGCGTTCCTGCTTCCCTGACCCAGGAACTGCTGGCCGTCACCGCGCACGATGCTTCCGCCCACCTCTCGGCCATCGTGCTGGCGGGCCATGCGGCAGCAGCGGACACGCACCTCGACATCGCGGAGGAGCGGTTCCGGCTGGCCTGGGACGAGGCCCGACGGCTCATCGTCCCGGCGGCGGCGGTGGAGGCCGGATTCTGGCTCGCTGTGACCCTGTTCGACAATGGTCGCCTGGTCGAAGCCGAGGCGATGATCTCCGACGTCCAGGCGCTGGTTGCCCGGGCCGGCGATCACGGCAAGATCCGCGCCCGATCGCGGAGCCTGCCGGACGAGCTACGCCTGTTGCGTGGCGACTGGTCCGACGCCACCGCCTCGCTGCTTCGTGGAGTGGAAGCAGCGCCCGATGCCCACCGCCGGATCCCCTATCACCAGGTGCTGGCGCGCTGGTCTGCCCGGGTCCGGCCGACCGAACGGGTAGCGTCGTATCTCGAAGCTGGGATCGCCGACGCCAAGGCCGGCGGTTGCCCGCGTTGCGCGGCGGAATTCCATCTCGCAGCCGCGCAGGTGGCTGCTCGGATCGGCCAACCCGGCCTGGGACGGCGGCTCCTGGCCGACTGGACAGCGGAGCGCCCGTCCCCGGATGCCTGGTCGACCATGCAGCGGCGCTGGACAGAGGCGCTATTGGAGGACGACCCGGCGCGAACCGCAAATACGGTCGAGGTCCTTGCGCAGCTGGTCGATGAGGCGGATGGCGTCGGCCGTCACCTCGAGGCGACCGTCATCCGGCTCGACCATGCCCGGATCATTGCGACGCTCGACCGCGGAGGGGCTGCGGAATCCTACCGAGAGGCCGCGCGCATCGCCGCGGACCAGGGCGCCATGGTCCTCGAGCGGCTCGCCGAGCGTGAGCTGCGCACGCTCGGGGTACGCACGTGGCGGCGCGGTGCGGCGGGCGGCGCCGTCGACGAGCTGACCGCGCGGGAGCTGGAAGTCGCGCGGCTCGTGGCTCGTGGCGACACGAACCCGGAGATCGCCGCGCGACTGTTCCTGTCGCGCAAGACCGTCGAGCGTCACGTTTCCAACATCCTGGGCAAGGTGGGTGTCCGAAACCGGGCTGAGCTATCCGCGGTCCTGGCGGCCCGAGATGACGGGGGGCTCGGGCCGGACATCGATCGCAATGAGGGAGTTCCCCGATGAGCCAGCCATCCCTGCCGGCGCATCGTCCGTCCAGGTCGCCAGACGGCGCCAAGCGGACCGAAAGGCAGGGATCGAGATGGCAGCAGGAAAGTGGACCGGCTCAACGACAACGGCTCTGGCGGCGGTGCTGGTGCTCTCCACCATGACGGCGCTCGCGGCCTGCTCCGTTCAGCGGCCCGGGGCCGCCGAAGACCACTCTTCGACACGGTCGAGCAGAACCGTGCGGCGATGGGCGTCGCGCCCGCCGACAGCAGCTACGACCAGGCGGAACGCAACCGCCTGACCGTCGGTACGCACGTCGACACGAGCTACGACGACGTCGAACGGTTGCGGGCCGGGCGTGTGGGCCCCTGATCGCGCGGCATCAACGCCCTGACAAACGTGAAAGGCCGCCGGCGGAGCCGGCGGCCTGATCTGTCTGGTGTACGCCTAGAGCGTAGTGATGAGTTCCCAGCGGTGACCGGACTCGATAGTCATCACCAATCCCACCGCATACCTGCGCCCACCGTGAGGGCCAGTGACGCGAGGACCGTGAGTGCCCACGAGAGGCGGGCCAGAGTGCTTTTCACGATCGATCCCCTTCGAGCGAAGAGTGGATCACGCCGGATCGGCGGCCGGGCGGTCTCTTGCGAGATCCCTGGCTTTGCGTCCCCGCCTCGCGACGGGTTTGCCCTGAGCGATCGTGGTGTGCAGGACGAAAGTCCGTTGTGGTCGCACTGTCGCTCATCCATCCCCGAGTGCCGATACCCCAGTAGTACCAGTACCCCGCGGCCGTTGGGGGGAGTTGTCGGCCCGCACCGGGCGGCCTGGGAGCCCCGAACCGCGCCGGGCCGTTCAGGCGCCGACGGGCGGCGCTGCTGCGACCGTCGACGGTCGATCCCACGCGCGCATGGCGGTGACGATCACGATGCCGACGCCGACACCGATCAGCACGTCGCCGATGCTGAAGACATTGGAGAACGGGACCCACGTCGGGAGCGCGAAGATGTCGGTCAGTGGCGCCAGCACGGGATCGGGGACGATCGTGCTGTTGGAGTAGGCCGTCGGATGCGCCGCACCCAACGCGGTCAGCGCCGCGGGATCCGCCGGCATGTAGCCACCGTTCGCGACGATCGCGACGAGGTTGCTGATCGCGCCGAGGGCCACGATCGGCATCCCCGTGATGGCGCGATTGGCCAGGACGGCCGCGATGACGGCCGCGGTCGAGGCCACATAGACCGGCGGCCCGAACCCGCCGATCCGAGCACTGACCGGCTCCGAGAACAGGACGACCTGGGTGAGGAGCCCGGCCACGATGACCCACGACCAGCGCAGCTGGAGCGCGGCCAGGCCGGACAGACGCCCGCCGGTGACGAAACCGACGACGAGTCCGATCAGGACGGCATAGAGGATGAACAACGCGACGCTCCCGGGCTGCTCAGCTGGCCAGGTGGTCGATGGTCAGGGCCGACGACGCGGCTCGGATCCCCGACGCGGGGCGGCGCGGCTCCCGCAGCGGCCGTTGGGCCATCAGCATCTCGGTCATGGCATCCGCTTCCTGCGGCCTCGAGAAGAGGTAGCCCTGGCCGTATTCGCAGCCGAGCTCGTGGAGCCGCCGATACTGCCCCGGTTCCTCGATGCCTTCGGCGATGATGCTCAGCCCGAGCGTCCGGCCGAGGGCCACGATCGCGCCGGCGAATGCCCACTCCTCTTCGCTCTCCGCGGGCCCGATGAACTCACGCGCGATCTTGAGGATGTCGACCCGGAAGCGGCGCAGGTAGCCGAGCGATGAGTATCCGGTGCCGAAGTCGTCGATCGCGATCCGGACACCAAGGTCGCGGATGGCCTCGAGGCGCGAGATCGTCGTCGTCGTGTCGTGGAACATCACGGTCTCGGTCATCTCGAGGACCAGCTGCCACGGCGTCAGCCCGCTCTCTTCGAGGATGGACTTGAGATCGCTGACGAAGGTGGGTTCCTGGAGCTGCTGGGCGGACAGGTTCACCGACATCGTCAGGGGCGGGTCGGTCGGCCCGAGCCTGGACCATGCCGCGGCCTGACGGCACGCTTCCGACAGGACCCAACGCCCGAGCGGCAGGATCATCCCGTTCTCCTCGGCGAGGTGGACGAACTCGCCGGGCCCGATCAGGCCACGGACCGGATGGCGCCAGCGGACGAGGGCCTCCATGCCGGTGACTTCCGCGTTCGAAAGCGTCACGATCGGCTGGTAGTAGACCGCGAGCTCCCCCTGGCCGAGGCTCCGGGAGAGCTCGGCGCTGAGCGCGTGCCGTTCGACGATGGCGGCGTGCATCGTGGGCTCGAAGACGGACACGCGGTTCTTGCCGGATGCCTTGGCCGTGTACATCGCGACGTCGGCGTTGCGCAGGAGCTCGTCGGCCCGCTCCGTCCCCAGACGCGCGGCGGCGATGCCGATGCTCGCCCCGATGGTCGTGTCGTGCCCGTCGATGGAGAACGCCACGCGCATCGCCTCGATGATCCGGTGGGCGACGGCCTCCGATTCGGACAGGCCCGGGTCGTCTTCGAGGAGGACCGCGAACTCGTCGCCGCCCAGGCGCGCGGCGACGTCCTCGGTGCGCAGCACGGTCCGCAGGCGCGCCGCCACGTCGAACAGCAGTCGGTCGCCGGCGGCGTGCCCAAGCGTGTCGTTGACGACCTTGAAGTCGTCGAGGTCCATGAACAGCACGACCGGCATCTTGTCGGTGGGACGACTGATCCGGTCCACGACCTTCTCGAGGAACAGGGTCCGGTTCGGGAGGCCGGTCAACGGGTCGTGGTAGGCCTGATGACGGAGCTGCTCCTTGAGCCGCGACAGCTCGGCCAGGGACTGCTCGAGATGGCCGTTCTCCAGCGCGACCGCGGCCTGGTTGGCCAGGGTCTCGAGCAACCGGAGGTCGTCCTCGCTGAACATCGTGCCCTCGGTCAGGCGGTTGCTGATGATCAGCGAGCCGATCATCTCCGACTCGCCGCGGAGCGCACTCACCATGTGCTGCGACACACGCCCATCCGGGTCGCGGGTCTCCTCGAAGAACGGCGCCGTCGAGTTGGCGAGACGCAGGTGGATCGGGTCCTCGACGTAGTCCCGGTCCGGGACCATCACGTCGGCCTCGCGTTCGTGCCAGGAGCGGGTCCGCAGGCCGGCCTCCCCGATGGTTCGCGGGTACAGGACGACCTCCGCCAGCTCGGCGCGGAACATCGTGCGAGCGTGGCTCAGCAGCGACACCAGGGTCGAGTCGATCTCGGGGGAGTGCTGCAGGATCCGCGACGACTGGTAGAGGAGTTCCAGGCGCTCGTGCTTCTCGCGCTCCGAGACGTAGGCCTGATAG
The DNA here is from genome assembly GCA_963850555.1 of uncultured Chloroflexia bacterium. Taxonomy (GTDB): domain Bacteria; phylum Chloroflexota; class Limnocylindria; order Limnocylindrales; family CSP1-4; genus SPCO01. Next base: position 128,898 of record CAWKLT010000004.1, read on the forward strand.
GCCAGGAAGACCATCGCGACCGGCAGGATCAGCAACCAGAGCATGGCCGGGCTCAACCAAAGCGCGGCGACGGCGAGGAGCGCGAGGCTCGTGTTCGCCAATGCCACCATCAGACCGAACTGGATCATCTCGGGAAGCTTCCGGAACTGCGGGGCGCCGCCCGAGAGCGTGATGACCGTCGCGATCGTGATGGAGCTGATGATCGTCGACGCCGATGTCGCGGCGAACGCCGCGAGCCACTCGCGCAAGCCGGGCATCCCGTCACGGACGACGAGGGCCGACACGATGCTGTAGGAGACCACCGCGATCAATCCGAAGTTCGCGAGGTTGAATGCCACCTTGATGGGGCGTTGTCCGGAGGCGAACAGCATCGCGGCGGCCGAGCCGGTCAGGACGGCCAGGACGTAGTCGGGGGGCGAGAGGAAGAACAGGCCGACGACGGCCGGGAACTCGCTCAGCGAGAACGAGTGGGTCTCGCGCCGGAAGTGGACCTCGACGACCTTCAGCTCGGCAGCCGCGAAGGCGATGGCGAGGAGGGGCCACGGGATCTGGATCGGGACTTGAGGCGCGGGGAGGCCGTGCAGCCGTGCGACGTAGATCGCGACCGCGACGAGGATGAGGGTCACGGTCAGACCCCAGACGCGCACGACGGCCGGGATCGGGCTCCCGTCCGACTGCAGCCGTCGTGTGGCCGGTCGGTGGCGCAGGCGCTGCGCGAGTCGCGTCCGCTGGTACGTGGCCCGGCCTCGGTCCGTCAGTCCCCGGATCCGAGTCGACAAAAGATGCCGCCCCCTCTTGGTGTGGTTGCGGGAGGGATGGTGATGACTAGGACGGTTGTACCCCTTGGACGGCCCTTGTGCAGCACACCAGGGGTACCGCCCAGGCATAGGACTATCGGTGCCTCGCAGGCTGATTCGCGGACGCCTGAGCCGTCCGCTGGTAGTCTGCAGCCGTCCCGTCCGAACCCCGTGGAGCTCTCACAGCATGGCCGCCACCTCGCCCCGACCGCGCACCATCGTCGACAAGATCTGGACCGACCACGTGGTCAGCCAGGATCCGGGCGCCCCGGCCGTGCTCGCCGTGGACCTCCACCTCGTCCACGAGGTCACCTCGCCGCAGGCCTTCACGGGGCTCCGCCAGCGCGGCCTCACGGTCCGCCGGCCGTCGCAGACCGTCGCGACCGCGGACCACTCGATCCCGACCACGCCGCGGGACCTCCCCATGCTCGACATGGCGGCCGCCGCCCAGATCTCGAGGCTCGAAGACAACTGCCGGGAGTTCGGGGTGCCGCTCCACGGGATCGGCTCGCCATCACAGGGGATCGTCCACGTGATCGGCCCGCAGATGGGGCTGACCCAGCCCGGGATGACCATCGTCTGCGGCGACTCGCATACGAGCACGCACGGCGCGTTCGGAGCGCTGGCGTTCGGGATCGGGACGAGCGAGGTCGAGATGGTGCTCGCCACCCAGACCCTCCTCCAGCGCGACCCGAAGACGTACGAGGTCCGGATCGACGGCCGCCTGGCGCCCGGCGTCAGCAGCAAGGACATCATCCTCGCGCTGATCGCCCGGATCGGCGTCGGCGGCGGGACGGGCCATGTGTTCGAGTACCGCGGCGAGGCCATCCGCGCGCTGACCATGGAACAGCGGATGACCATCTGCAACATGAGCATCGAGGGCGGCGCACGAGCCGGGCTCATCGCCCCGGACGACACGACCTACGAGTACGTGCACGGCCGCGAATACGCGCCGCAGGGTGCGGCATGGGATGCCGCGGTCGAGCGCTGGCGGCGGCTGCCCACGGACGACGGGGCGACGTACGACAAGTCGATCACGATCGACGCGAACGCCCTCGAGCCGATGGTCACCTACGGGACCAACCCCGGGATGGGCATCCCGATCACGTCGCGCGTCCCCTCGCCGGCCGACGAGCCGGATCCGGCCGCGAAGCGAGCCCTCGAACGCGCGCTCGAATACATGGACCTGCAGCCCGGACAGGCGATCATCGGCCAGAAGGTCGACGTGGTCTTCGTCGGTTCGTGCACGAACGGCCGGATCAGCGACCTGCGTCTGGCCGCCGCCGCGCTCAAGGACCGCCACGTGGCGGACGGCGTCCGGCTCATGGTCACCCCCGGCAGTGACGAGGTGAAGCGCGAGGCCGAGGCCGAAGGGCTGTCCGAGATCTTCAAGGCCGCGGGCGCCGACTGGCGCGAATCCGGCTGCTCGATGTGCATCGCCATGAACGGCGACCAGCTGGCGCCCGGCCAGTACGCGGTCAGCACGAGCAACCGCAACTTCGAGGGTCGCCAGGGCAAGGGCGGCCGGACGTTCCTGGCCTCTCCCCTGACCGCGGCGGCCTCCGCCATCGCGGGCGTCGTGACCGATCCGCGGACGCTGCCCGGGATCGAGACGCTGGCCGCGGTCGGCGGTCGCTGACCGGTGGCCGAACCGTTCCGCATCTTCACGAGCAAGGTCGTCCCCCTCAACGCCGAGAACGTCGACACCGACCAGATCGTCCCCGCGCGCTACCTGAAGGTCACCGACAAGGACGGCCTCGCCGAGGCGCTGTTCCGCGACTGGCGGTTCGAGGAGGATGGCTCCCTCAAGGACCCGCCCTTCGTGCTCGACGAGCCCGGCATGGCAGGCCGCCAGATCCTGCTCGTCGGCGACAACTTCGGGGCGGGTTCGTCGCGCGAACACGCGCCGTGGGCCCTGACGGCGTGGGGCATCCGCGCGATCCTCTCGACCGGCTTCGCCGACATCTTTCGAAGTAACAGCCTCAAGAACGGCGTGCTGCCGATCGTGGTCAGCCCGGAGACCCACGGACGCCTGTGGGATCTCGTCGAGCACGACCCCGACGCGCAGCTGACGGTCGATCTCGCGGAGGAGGGCGTGATGCTGCCCGACGGCTCCACGATCGACTTCACGATCGACCCGTTCGCGAAGCGGATGCTCCTGGCCGGCACGGACGAGCTGGGGTACCTGCTCTCGAAGGACGACGACATCGCGGTCTGGGAGGCCGCGCATCCACCCCGCATCGACACGCTCGCCGGAACGCGTTAGACCCTCACGTAGGGCCGACGACCAGCCGCTCGGGAACCCGATGCCGCCGTCGGTCGTCTCCGCGGCATGAACGAACTTCGCCGCTCCACGCGCCTTGGCGCCGGCCTCCTGTCCTTGTCCTTCCTGCTGGTCGCCTGCTCGGCGGCCGCGGGACCGTCGGCTTCGGAGCCGCCGGTCAGCGCCGCACCGGACGTGCCGGTCACGGCGCCGCCCAGCGATCCCGCGGACCCCAGCCAGGACCCCGGCATCGTCGACGGCGCGAAGGTCGTCGTCCCAAAGCCCGGCCAGCTCGACGTCCACGACGTGTCCGCGGACAGCCTCACGGCTCGCGTGGACGGTTCGACGATCGTGGTGACGGCGAGTTGGTTCAGCGGCGTCGAGCCCTGCAACATCCTCGACACGGTCATCGTCGCCAAGGGCCAGGGTTCCTACTCCATCACCCTGCGCGAGGGCCGCGGTCCGGAGGACGTGGCGTGCATCGCCATCGCCGAGCTCCACAAGACCGAGATCGCCATCCCGGACGTCGCGCCCGGCACGTACCAGATCACCGATGGCACCGGCGGCGCCGCCCCGATCGAGGTCACGGTCGGCTAGCCGCTCACCCTGCTTCGCTCGTCGTAACGCCCCGGGCGATCGCGTCCGGGGCGTTTCGCGCGTCCCGGCGCATCCGCGTGGCACGGCGCGTCCCCGCCCGACCTGTGCGACCATCCCGCCAGTGAATCCACTCGACCTCGTCGCCATCGTCCTGGTGGTGCTGGCCGTCTTGCTCGGGTACCGATCGGGGGCGCTCCCCCAGGTCGGTGGCCTGCTCGGCGCCATCGGTGGCGGCGCGATCGTCGTCCTGACCCTCCCCCTCCTCGTCGAACCGCTGGACAGCGTCCCGGCCGATCTGCGGCCGTACGCGGTCCTGACCGTTCTCCTCCTCGCGGTCGGGATCGGCGAATCGGTGGGATCCACCCTGGGGCGCATGATGGCGGGGGCCTTGGGGACCGGCGTCCTCAGCGCGGCGGACCGCGTCGCGGGCGGGTTCACCGGGGCGGCCCAGGCCCTGCTGATCGTCTGGCTTGCCGGCGGCCTCCTGGCGATCGGGCCGATCCCGCGCCTGACCGAGGCCGCCCAGACCTCCACCGCCATCCGGACGCTGAACGCCGCCCTGCCGCCACCGGCCGAGATCGCGACGGAGCTCGGGTCGCTCCTGGACGAGTCCGGTCTGCCGGAGGTCTTCGTCGGCCTGGAGCCACTGCCCCAGCCGCCCGTCGACCCGCCGACCGACGCCACGGCCCGGAAGATCGCCGAGCTCGCCGAGGCGAGCACGGTCCGGGTCTCGGCCGCGACGTGCGGATTCGAATCCTCGGGGAGCGGGGTCGTCGTCGCGGACGGCTACGTCGTCACGAACGCGCACGTCGTCGCCGGCGCGCGCCCCCGGGGTATCCGGGTCACCGGCATCGCCGGGAAGGTGGACGCCATCGTCGTCCTGTTCGATCCCGCGTTGGACGTCGCGGTCCTGTACGCACCGGACCTGCAGGCGGCGCCGCTACGGTTTGCGGCGACCGACCCCACCCGCCGTGCGGTCGGCGCGGCCCTCGGGTATCCGGGCGGTGGCAGCCTCACGATCGTGCCTGCCGCCGTGACCGGCGCCTACGCCGCGACCGGCCGCGACATCTACGACCAGGCGACCGTGACCCGCCGGGTCCTGGAGCTCCGGGCGCAGATCGACCGCGGCGACAGCGGCGGCCCGTTCGTGCTCGAAGACGGGACGGTCGGCGGCCTGATCTTCGCGGAGGCGCGCACGGACCCCGATGTCGGGTACGCGCTCAGCCCGACCGCGGTCTCCGTCCGGGTCGCGCCGGCGCTCGGTCGGACCGGGCCGGTCGAGACGGGGCCCTGTCTGCGCTAGGGCCGCCGACGACTCAGCTCGGCCCCGTGGAACCGCCGCTGTGCGAGGGCTCCTCGAGGCGCGAGATCCGCGTGGCGACGGTCTTGAGGACCGCGCCCTGGATGGTCGGGAACTGGGTCAGCAGCTGGTGGAACTCGCGATGACCGACGACCATCAGCCGGCATGCCGTCAGGCAGGTGGCCGTCGCCGTCCGTCCCGTGTGGCCGAGCAGGGCCAGCTCCCCGAAGAAGTCGCCCGGGCCCAGGTCGCGCAGGAGCTGCCCGTCGCGCTCGATCCGCACGGTGCCGTCGAGGATCAGGAAGAACTCATCGCCTGACGTGCCTTGACGGGCTGCGACGCGACCGGCGGGCAGATCCACCTCGTCGGCGAGGCGGCCGACCTCTTCGAGGGCATGGCGGTCGAGTCCAGCGAGGAGCGGGACCTTCGACAGCAGCTCGAGTTTTTCGTCCATCGTCTCGATCTCGCCTCCACCTGTCGCGTCCAGCGGCCGGCCCGATATCGCGTCGCGTCGCGGCAGCATACGCGTCGCGCGTCCGCCCGGGAAGACGGACGCGGCCTGTACGGGCACGGCGGGCATCTATGCTCCAGGGATGGCAGGACCTGCGGCTGGACCGAAGGCAGCCGTCACCGCGCTCCGGACGACGCTCGAGGACCCCCAGCTTCGAGGGCTGACGGTCGCGTGGTTCGCGATCTGCGCAGGCAAATGGGCGTTCCTCGTCACGACGCTCCTCGCGGCGTATGAGGCCGGTGGGACGGTCGCCGTGGGCATCCTCGGGCTCGCCCGCTTCCTGGTGCCCACGTTGATCGCGCCGTTCGCCGGCCTGCCGACGGTGCGCTGGCGGCCGGAGGTCGTGCTGCGGGCGGTGAACGCGATCCGGACCGTGGCCATCGGCCTGGCGATCGTCGTGGTGGGGCTGGACCTGCCGATCCCGCTCCTGTTCGCCGTCGTCGCCCTCGAAGCCGGCGTCGGAGCGTTCACGCGTCCACTGCACATGGCCCTGCTGCCCGCCGTCGCCACGTCGCCGGCCCAACTCGTGGCGGCCAACGTCACCTCCAGTGCCGCCGAGGGCCTCGGCACCTTCCTCGGCCCGGCGGTGGCCGGGATCCTGCTCGTCGCCACCGGGCCGCTGGGCGCGACCGTCGCCGACCTTCTTCGATCTACGCGGCGAGCGTGGTGGCGATCGCCCGTCTCCACGTCCCGGCGGTCGGGCGGTCCGACACCTCGGCACGAGCCGTCCTCGATCAGCTCTCCGCCGGGATCGGGGCGTTGGTCGAGTTGCCGGGGCCGCGGATCATCGTCTTCGCGCTCGGGCTGCAGACCCTCGTTCGCGGGTTGCTCACGGTCCTCGTGGTCGTCGCGGCGATCGAGTTGCTTGGACTTGGCGAACCGGGCGTCGGAGCGCTCAACGCGGCCCTGGGTCTTGGTGGGCTCATCGGAGCGGTCGCGGCGATCACCCTCGCCGGACGGGAGCGTCTCTCCCCGGCATTCGGCCTCGCCCTGGCCGGCTGGGGTGCGCCGATCGCCGTGATCGGCATCGTCGTGCATCCGGCGGTCGCGCTCATCGCCATGGCCGCCGTCGGCGTGAGCAACGCCTTCATCGATGTCTCCGGCTTCACGCTCATCCAGCGGATGACCCCGAATTCCAGGCGCATCGCCGTCCTGGGGCTCATCGACAGCGTCGCCAACGGGGGCGTGGCTCTCGGCGGCGTCATCGCTCCGATCCTCATCGAGACGATGGGGATCCGCGGAGCGCTCGTGGCGAGCGGGCTGATCCTGCCCGTCGCCGCCGTCCTGCTCACGCCGGCCCTGCGCCGGATGGACGAAGGCGGGGTCGGCGGGGCACGGCGGGTGGAGCTCATCCGCGGCGAGCCGTTGTTCGCGCCGCTCTCGCTGGCGACGGTCGAGCACCTCGCTGGGGCACTCATCCCCGTCGCCTTCGCCGACGGTGACTGGCTCATGCGCGAAGGAGAGCCCGGCGTGGATTACGTCCTCATCGACACGGGCAACGTCGAGGTCTCGCAGGAAGGAACCGTCGTCCGGACGATGGGACCCGGTGGCGGCGTCGGGGAGATCGCGCTGATGCGCCACGTGCCGCGAACCGCGTCGGTCCGCGCGGTCGGGCCGGTGACGGCGTTCAGCCTGGACCAGGCCGACTTCCTGGAGGCCGTGACCGGTCACGCCGTGAGTCGGGCCGTGGCCACGTCGCGGGTCGAGGAACGGCTGGCGGCGGACACCCAGCGGCCCGTCCTACACTGAGGCGGCCTCTCCCACCGCGAGGGGCGCTCACCGGTCCTGGCCCCAGACCTCCCCAGAGTCCCGACCCGGAGACGCCGTCCAGATGTCCGACTCCAGCGCCCAGCACCCGTACGACCGACCGAGCGACCCGGCCAAGCGCCATTCCGCGGCGCTGACCGACGGGCCGGATCGTGCGGCTGCGCGCGCGATGCTCAAGGCGGTCGGCTTCACGGACGAGGACCTGGCCAAGCCGCTGGTCGGCGTGGGCACGACGTGGATCGAGACCATGCCCTGCAACTACAACCAGCGCCGACTGGCGGAACACGTCAAGGACGGCATCCGTGCGGCCGGCGGGACGCCCATGGAGTTCAACACCGTGTCGGTCAGCGACGGCGTGTCGATGGGCACCGAGGGCATGAAGGCCTCGCTGATCAGCCGCGAGGTCATCGCCGACTCGATCGAGCTCGTCGTGCGCGGCCACCTGCTCGACGGCGTCGTCTGCCTGGTCGGCTGCGACAAGACGATCCCGGGCGCGGCGATGGCCCTGGGCCGCCTCGACCGGCCGGGCGTGATCCTCTACAACGGCACGATCTATCCGGGCACGTACAAGGGCGTCCGCAACGCGACCGTGGTCACGGTCTTCGAAGCCATCGGCGCCTATCGCGCGGGCAAGATCACGCTCGACGAGCTGTACGAGGTGGAGCAGGTCGCGTGCCCGGGGCCCGGCGCGTGCGGCGGCCAGTACACCGCTAACACGATGTCGATCGGTCATGGAGTTCATGGGCCTCTCACCCGCGGGGCTCAACGGCATCCCGGCCGAGGATCCGGCCAAGGACGAGGCGGCGCGCAAGACGGGCGAGCTGGTCATGGACCTCGTCCGCCGCGACGTCCGGCCCTCCAGGTTCGTCACGCGCGAGTCGCTCGAGAACGGCATCGCCTCGGTGGCCGCGATGGGCGGCTCCACCAACGGCGTGCTGCACCTCCTCGCCATCGCGCACGAGTTCGGCGTGCCGCTCGACATCGACGAGTTCGGCGCCATCGCCGACCGAACGCCGATCGTGGCCGACATGCATCCGGGCGGCCGCTACCAGGCGGCCGACCTGTACGACGCCGGCGGGATGGAGCTGGTCATGCGCGAGCTCCTCAAGCGCGACGGCCTGCTCCACGGGGACGCGCCGACCATCGACGGCCGGACGATCGCCGAGATCGCGGCCGGGGCGCAGGAGACCGAGGGCCAGAAGGTCGTCCTCCCGATCGAAACGCCCCTGAAGACGAGCGGTGGCCTGGCGATCCTCCACGGGACGCTGGCCCCGGACGGCTGCGTGGTCAAGCTGGCCGGCCACGAACGGCGGCAGCACCGCGGCCCGGCCCGCGTGTTCGACTCGGAGGCGGAATGCTTCGAGGCCGTCAAGGAACGCCGGATCGTGGCGGGCGACGTCGTCGTCATCCGCTGGGAGGGCCCGGTCGGTGGACCCGGCATGCAGGAGATGCTGAGCGTCACGGGCGCGCTGGTCGGTGAGGGCCTGGGCGACAGCGTCGCGCTCATCACCGACGGCCGGTTCTCCGGCGGGACCCACGGGCTGATGATCGGGCACATCGCGCCGGAGGCCGCACTGGGCGGCCCGATCGCCGTCGTCGAGGAGGGCGACGAGATCGTCATCGACGTGGATCGCAAGGCACTCGACCTGGATGTCCCCGCGGACGAGATCGCGCGCCGCCTCGCCGCCTGGACGCCGCGCCCGCCCAACTACCCGACGGGCGTGCTGGCCAAGTACGCGGCGCTCGTCGGGTCGGCGTCGCAGGGAGCGGTCACGACCGGGCCGCGGATGACGGCGAACCTGTCCGCCGGCGGGCCCGGCCGTTGAGCCGGTGACGGCCTCGGAGTCAACCGGATGAGCGCAACGTGACGGCCCGGCACGTCCCCCTGGGGATCAAGACCTCGCCGCAAGCCGTCGACTGGTCGACCCTCGACGCCGCGTGGGCTCGCATCGGCGAGCACGAGGTCTTCGAGTCGGTGTGGATGAACGACCACCTCACCGACGTGTCGCATGAACGCCACGGCGCGAGCTTCGAAGCACTGACCGCGATGGCGGCCCTCGTCCACCGCGTGCCCGGCAGATGGCTCGGACACGCCGTGCTGTCTGCCACGTTCCGCCACCCGGTGGTCCTCGCGAAGGCGGCCACGGTGATGGACCACGCCACCGGCGGTCGATTCATCCTTGGTCTGGGTGCCGGCTGGCACGAGGGCGAGCACCTCCCGTTCGGCATCCCGATGCCGCCGATGCCGGAGCGTTTCGATCGGTTCGAATCGGCGGTGCACGTGCTGCGCGCGCTCTGGTCGGAGGCGGCGGCCGCGCCGCCCGGCGTCACGCGACCCGACCCGTTCTACCCACTCAGCGACGCGACGAACGAGCCGCCACCGCTGACGCCCGGCGGGCCGCCGATCTGGCTGGGGGGCCAGAAGCGGCGCGGCATCGCGCTGGCCGCCGCGGTGGCCGACGGCTGGGCGCTCCCGGCGGTCGTCGCCCTCGGGAGCCCGACCGACCTCGACTATTTCAGCGAGAAGCGCGACGCGATCCTCGCCGCGCTCGAGGCGGCCGGCCGGGATCCATCGACGTTCGAGCTCAGCGCGCAGGTCCCGACCGGGACGACCGCCGACGATCGCCGCTGGGCGCTCGGCCAGGCGCGCGAGGCGGTCGAGCGCGGAGCGACCCACGTCATCCTCGGCATGCCGGCGCGACTCGGTGCGGCCGGGGTCGACGACGTGGTCCGCGAGGTCGCCGGAGCCGTTCCGCGAGTCGGTCGCGTGACCGGACCGGCCGGCCTGACGATCCGGACGATCACCGCCGAGGCCGATCTGGAACGACTCGTTCCGATCCTCAACGCCACCAACCCCGAGTCGCCGACGTCGCTCGACGAGATCCGCTGGAGCAACGCGACCTTTCCGGGCACCGTGCGCTTCCTGGCCGAAGTCGATGGAGACCCTGTGGGCGCCGCCACGGTGGGCCGGATCTACGTGTTCGCCCCCGACCACCCGGCGCTGTGGGCGATCATCGGCGTGCTGCCCGCGGCGCGTCGGGCCGGCATCGGCGAGCGCCTGCTGGGCGACGTCTCGGCGGTCGCGGGATCGCGCGGCAAGACCCAGCTCTATCTCCGCTGCGCCGAAGATCGCCCGGAAGCCATCGAGTTCCTGGCCCATCGCGGCTTCGCCGAACTCGAGCGTTCCAAGACGGTCCGCCTCGACCTGGCCGGCCGAGCCGTGCCGGCCGTCACGCCGCCGCCCGGGATCGAGTTGACGACGCTCGCCGCGCGGCCCGACCTCGTCGAGGGCGTCCACGCCGTGGCGATCGAGACCTTCCCGGACGTCCCCGGCGGCGACGAGCCCATGGATGTCGGCGACCTCGAGGAGTTCCGGGCACGTGACGTCGACCGGCCGTCGGTCCCGAACGACGCCTTCTTCGTGGCGGTCGACACGGAGAGCGGCCGCGTCATCGGCTACGCGTGCCTCCTCATGCAGCCGGGGTCCACCACGGTCGCGTATCACGACATGACGGCGGTGCTCCGCGCCTACCGCGGGCGCGGCATCGCCCGCGAGCTCAAGCACGCGACGATCGCGTGGGCGATCGAGAACGGCCTCACCGCCCTGGAGACCGGCAACGACGAGGCCAACGCACCGATGCGGGCGGTCAATGCCCGCCTTGGGTACGAGCCCATGCCCGACGAGGTCCTGATGCGCGGTCCGCTGTTCGGCGGCATGATGAACCGGTGACCGAGACGCAGACCGAGAGCGAGCCCTCCCCGTCGCCGGCGGAGCCCCCGACCCTCCCGCCCGACCCGGTGGCCTATGACTCGCCGCGCGCGGTCCGGGCCCGTGCGAAGGGGCTGCAGGCCCCGTACATCGCCGGCGGCAACGATCCCGACCCCGCCGCCGGCCTGGCCGAAGAACGCCATTACACCCGGCTGCTGCTGTGGATGGCGATCGCGATCGTCGCCTCGGGGTTCGTCATCGGGACCGTGATCGCCCTGATCGGGCCGGCTGGGGGCCGATGACCGCCGTCGCGGTCCCGTGACACCGGCGGCGGCGATCCCCGCGACGACCTGGGCGAGCGCGCATGAGGCGCTGGTGGCGACCCTGCGCGACCTCATCCGGATCCCCTCGATCAACCCGCCGCCGGCTGAAGCACCCGATGGCGAGACCCGGGTCGCCCGATATCTCGCCGAGCGACTGACCGCCCTGGGCCTGGCACCGGAGGTCGTCGAACCCGTCCCGGGTCGCGGCTCGGTCCACGCCCGCCTGCGCGGCGACGGCACGGGTGGCGAGCCGTTCCTCCTCCTGTCGCACCTCGATGTCGTGCCGGCCGGCGCGGATCGCTGGAGCCACGACCCGTTCGCGGCGGACGTCGCCGACGGGTACGTCTACGGACGCGGTGCGGTCGACATGAAGGGGATGATCGCGCTCGAGCTCGGGGTCATCGAGCGGCTGGTCGAGGAGGCGCGCGCCGCCGGGCTCGATCCGGCCACCGATCCCATCCCCGGCCTGCGGCGCGACGTCCTGTTCACCTGCACGGCCGACGAGGAGGCGGGGTCGATCGACGGCGCTCGATGGATCGCCGCGCACCGGCCGGACTGGCTGCAGGCGGCGGGCGCCGTCAACGAGTGCGGCGGGGTGTCGGTCACGGTCGGGGGCAAGCGCCTGTATCCGATCCAGGTCGCGGAGAAAGGCTTCGCCCCGTACCGGATCCACATCACGGGCACGTGGGGCCACGGTTCGATGCCGCGCGCCGACAACGCCGCCGTGCTGGCCGCTCGTGCGATCGAGCGCCTGGCCGCGCCAGGGGCGATCCGGATCACGCCGGTCATGACCCGGTTCCTCGAGGCGGCCGCCGAAGCGCTCCCCGGGGAGGCGGCCACGGTCCTGCGGCGCATCGCGGCGGGCGAGCTGGACGGCGTCTCGGCCGATGCCGCCATCGACGGCCTGTGCGAACCGATGTACGCCCGCGCCCTGCGAGCCTTGATCCGCGACACGCTCAGCCCGGACATCGTCCATGCGGGCGTGAAGTACAACGTCATCCCGGGCGACGCCGTCATCGAGGTGGACTGCCGGGTGCTGCCGGGCACGACCGAGCCCCAGATGCGCGCCGAGGTGGAGCGCCGCCTCGGGCCGGATCTCCTGCCCGCCTGTGACATCGAATTGCTCGTATGGGGCGAGCCGGTCGAATCGCCGGCCGACGGCCCGCTCTGGGACATCCTCGTCGCGACCCTGCTCGATCACGACCCGGACGCGATCCCGCTCCCGGTCATGGCGCCGTTCGCGACGGACGCCAAGGCGACCGCGACGCTGGGGGTGCCGACCTACGGGTTCTCCCCGCTCCGCCTCGATCCGGGCGAGCGGTTCCTCGAGCGCTTCCACGGCGTGGACGAGCGCGTGTCGCTCGAGGCCCTCAGGTTCGGGCTACCCGTCCTGTACGACGTGGTCCGCCGCTTCTGCGGGTAGGTCGGCTCCGGCGTCAGCGACCGGTGGTGCCAGGCGGGTCGTGTGCGACCCGGACGAGCTCGTCGCACGTCGTGCAGGCGTACGTCACCCCGTTGGCCCACTCCCTCTCCGGGTCGTGCTCGGCCGGCGTGTGGTGACCGGGCCGTGGCTCGAGCGTCCTCCACTCCCCGTCGTTGTGCTGGTGCTGCATCCGCAGTTGCAGGTCCGCCCTGCCGATGAGGTCCATGCGTGATCCCTCCCTTCGAGCCCGAAGCCTACTCCCTACTCCTCCTGCGGCGTCCTGATCAGGCGCCCACGCCGGCTGATGGCGTGGGTGGCGAGGGCGGCCACGCCCATCGCGACGATCGCCCGCTCCGCGGTAGGCAACGGGCGGACCGCAGACAGGAACTGCTCCGCCCGAGCCCGATCCACGACCCGCAGCACGGCCTGGCCACGCGGCGTCAGGCGAAGGATCTTCTGCCGGCGGTCCTCTTCCTCGACCTGGCGCTCCACGAGCCGGCGCTTGACGAGGCCATCGATGAGCCGGCTCGTCGCGGACGGTGACCGGTTGATCGATTCGGCGAGCTCTCCAACGGTCAGCGTGCTGCCATCGGCGAGCACGTAGAGCGCCGCGAGCTGCGTGAACCCGAGACGCAGCTCCCCGAGCTGGCTGGCGAACCCGATCACGAGCTCGCGCCACAGCGCACGGCCCATCGCCACGCGCTCGCTGATCTGGCGAACGTTCCGGATCCGGCTCCCGGCGGCGAGGACCGGGGCCGAGAGGTCCTGCTCGAAGCGGCGCGCGATCGTGCGCGCGGGTGCGGGACGGTTGATCGGGCGGGCTGGGCGGTCGTCGGGCATGACCCGAGCAGCGTACGGCGCTCGGCGGAACGCTTGCAAGCCTGCACGGGAATCGGGCCGGCGCAGCGACGTTCCGACTACCCTTCGCCCGATGACCGATTTCGCCTTCGTCTTCCCCGGCCAGGGCTCGCAGACCGTGGGCATGGGCCGGGATCTTGCCGTGTCCTCGCCCGCCGCCGCCGCCGTCTTCGCCGCGGCCGATGCCGCCCTCGGCGAGCCGCTCAGCGCGCTCGCCTGGGAGGGTCCCGCGGAGCGGCTGGACCTCACGGAGAACGCCCAGCCCGCGTTGCTGGCGGCTTCCATCGCCATCCTCGAGGCGCTGCGCGAGCGCTGGACCACCGATGGCCGCGCCGCCCCGAACCCGGCATTCGCGGCCGGGCATTCGATGGGCCAGTACTCGGCGCTCGTGGCGGCCGGTTCGCTCTCGCTGGAGGACGGCGTGCGGCTCGTACGGGAGCGCGGACGCCTCATGCAGGCGTCCGGGCAGGGCCGGGACGGGGCGATGGCCGCGCTCATCGGCCTCGATGACGCGAGACTTCCCGAGCTCGTCGCCGCGGCCGCCGCACACGGCACGTTCGTCGTGGCCAACCGCAACTCCCCGGGCCAGGTCGTCGTGTCGGGTGACCGGGCCGCCGTCGAAGCCGGTGCGGAGCTCGCTCGCGAGCTTGGGGCCAAGCGCGCCATCGTCCTTCCGGTCAGCGTGGCCGCCCATTCTCCGCTCATGGCCGAGGCCGCCGCCGCGATGCGCGAGACCCTCGCCGGCATCGAATTCAAGGACCCGACGACGACCCTCCTCGCCAACGCCGACGGTCGCCCGATCACGACCGCGGCCGGCGCACGGGACGAGCTCGTCGAGCACCTGACCGCCGGGGTCGACTGGGTCGGCGCCGTCCAGCACATGGTCGATGCCGGCGTCACCACCTTCGTCGAGATCGGGCCGGGAAAGGTCCTCACCGGACTCATCAAGCGCATCGCCCCCGACGCCGAGATCGTCCCCGCCGACGACCCGGCCTCGTCCGATCGACTCATCACCCTCGCCGCCCGCGCGGCCTGACAAGCCCACCTGGAGGAACGTTCACCCATGCGTCGACCCGACTACGACCGCCGCGTCGTCGTCACCGGTCTTGGGGTCATCAGCCCCGTCGGCAACGACAAGGACACCGCCTGGTCCAACCTCGTCAACGGGGTTTCCGGCCTGAAGCCCATCACGTACTTCGATACGACGCCGTACGAGGCCAAGGTCGCGGGCGAGGTCCTCGGATTCTCGGCCGGCGACTGGATGGACCCCAAGGCCGCCCGCCGCAGTGAATCGAGCATGCACTTCGGCGTGGCCGCGGGGAAGCAGGCACTCGCGGATTCCGGCTTCGAGCTGACCGACGAGAACCGCACCGAGGTCGGCGTCGTGTTCGGGTCCGGCGCCGGCGGCCAGCAGCTCATGATCGACAACTACGTCTCCCTCCACGACCGCGGCAACCGCACCGTCGCCCCGACGTTCATCGCCAACGCGCTCGTCGACAGCTGCTCGGGGATGATCGCCATCGAGACGGGCGCCATCGGGCACAACGTCTGCATGGTGTCGGCCTGTGCGACCGGCACCCACAACGTCGGCGAGGCCGCCGAGGCGATCCGCCGTGGCGACTGCATCGCGGTCATCAGCGGGTCGACCGAGGCACCGCTGCTCGAGGTGGCGCACGCGGGCTTCTCGAACATGCGCGGCATGGGCCTGCCCCGCCCCGGCGAACCGCTGGAGACCGTTTCGCGGCCGTTCGATGCGACCCGCGATGGGTTCGTGCTGGGCGAGGGCGCGGGGTCCCTGTTCCTCGAGGACCTGGAGTTCGCGAAAGCGCGCGGAGCGCACATCTACGCCGAGGTCGTAGGCTACGGATCGGCCGCAGACGGCTGGGACATGGTCCAGCCGATCGATGCCGGCGTCGGGTCGGCGCGGGCGATGCAGATGGCCCTCGATCGCCGCGGCGTCCCGGCCGACGAGGTCGACCTGATCAACCCGCACGGCACGTCCACGCCACTCGGCGACAAGCGCGAGGCCGAGGCGCTCCACACGGTCTTCGGGCCGCGGGCGGCGCGCGACGCGCGCTCGCTGGCGATCAGCGCGACGAAGTCGATGACCGGTCACATGATGGGCGCCGCCGGCGCGTTCGAGGCCTTCGCGACGGTCATGTCGGTCGCCGAGCAATGCGTGCCCGGGACCCTGAACTTCCGCGACGTGGACCCGGACTGCGACCTGTGGGTCGAGGCAGAGACCCACTCGTTCCCGATCCGCAACGCCCTTTCGAACAACATCGGGCTGGGCGGCCACAACGGCGCCGTCATCTTCGGGCGCTACGACGGGGACTGACGGGTCGGCCGGCTGACGCCACTCACTACAATCGGGCATGAAGCCCAGCTGAGGTAACCCGTGCCCGAACAGGATCCCGCCCGGCGGGCGGTCATCACCGGCCTCGGCGCCGTCATGCCGATCGGCAACGACTTTCCGACCTACTGGTCGAATCTCGTCGCCGGCGTGACCGGGACCCGGACGATCCAGAGCTTCGATGCGTCCGCCCACGAGGTCCGCATCGCGGCCGAGGTCCTGGACTTCGACCCCCGCGAGCACATGGACCCGAAGATGGCCCGACGGATGAGCCGGTTCATCCACTTCGCGATGGCCGCGGGCAAGGAAGCCGTCGCCGACTCGGGCATCGACTTCGCGGCGATGAGCCAGGAGCAGCGCGACCGGGTGGGCGTCGTCGTCAACACCGGTGGTGGTGGCATCGAGCAGGTCATCGACGGGACGCACGTCCACGACGAGAAGGGGCCCCGGTTCGTCTCGCCGTTCGCGGTCCCCGCCTTGTCGGGCTCGATGGGCGCAGCCATGCTGTCGATGGAGTGGGGTTTGACCGGCCCCGTCATCACCCAGGTGGCGGCCTGCGCCACGTCGGTCATCGCGTTCCACGACGCCCTGCGGCTGATCCAGACCGGCGAGTGCGACGTCGTCGTGACCGGCGGCACCGAAGCGCCCATCTGGCCGATGGGCGTGGCCGCGCTGGCCAACATGACGGCGCTGTCCAAGCGCAACGACTCCCCGGAGACCGCGTCCCGGCCGTTCGATGGGACGCGCGACGGCTTCGTCCTGGGCGAGGGCGCCGGTGTCGTCGTCGTCGAGTCGCTGGCGCACGCCCGGGAGCGTGGCGCGACGCCGATCGCGGAGATCCTGGGCGGTGCCCTGACCGCCGACGCATTCCACATCAGCGCACCCGAACCCACCGGACGCGGCCAGGCCCGCGCGATGACGAACGCCCTGCGCAACAGCGGCGTCGCGCCCGACGAGGTCGACTACATCGTCGCGCACGGCACCGCGACGCCCCTGAACGATGTCACCGAGACCCGCGCGATCAAGGCCGCCTACGGCGAGCACGCCTACAAGGTCGCCATCAGCTCCCCGAAGTCGATGATCGGACATCTCGTGGGCGCCGCGGGGATCGCCAGCGCGCTGGCCGCGATCGGGGCGATCCGCGACGGGATCATCCCGCCGACCGCGAACCTTCGAACGCCGGACCCGGAGTGCGACCTCGACTACGTGCCGCTGACCGCTCGCAAGGCCAAGGTCGAGACCGTCGCGGTCGACGGGTTCGGCTTCGGCGGCCAGAACGCGGTGGCGATCTTCCGAAGCGTCGTCGACTAGGCCGCTAGTCCTTCGTCGCGGCCCGAAGCTCCTCGAGGACGGCCGGGTCGATCCAGCCCGCGGCCGCCGTCCGCTCTTCCAGGTTGGCGACGCCCATCCACGTCAGGAGGGCGCCGTCCCAGGCCGCATCCCAGTCCGGGCCGGCGTCCCGCGGCGACCCGATGCGCGTGACCCCGGCCACCGCGCCACGGACGCTCGCGGCGAACGCATCGTCACGCCCGGGCGCCCATCCGGCGCGGGTCAGCCGATCGCGCAGCTCCGCGGCCAGAGCCGGGTCGATCGCCACGAGGTCCTCGGGCTCTGGACGCTCGGACAGCAGCCGCCAGATGTCGAACAGGCGACGGAGCTCGGGCACCGGGTCGGCGTGGTCGTCCACACGCAGGTCGATCCAGCGGTCGGTCGTCCCGCCATACCCACCGCCGGCTCGAACCACCAACAGGGCGGCCGACTCGCGCCCGCGCGCGTCACCACCAGCACGGTCGCCGGCCAGGAGGGCCGCCAGCAGCCGATCCGGCAGCGAGCCCACGGACGTCCCGAACGCGTCGAACATCGCGTCCACGACCGCCGGGCCGACGAGGATGTTGCCCTGGATGGCCAGTCCGTCCGCGACGCGGCCACCGGCCCAGGCGAGACACCCCTCGCCCGTGTAGCTGGCCGACCCGCCGTCCGCATCGACGATGCCCAGCTGCCGTTCCGAGCGTCCATCGTCCGCCTCGGTCAGGCGCGCCAGGACGGCCTTCGCGTCGGCGCCGGACTCCAGCGCGGCCAGCCCGTCCGGCCCGTAGGTCACGTTCGCGAGGGCCTGCGTCGCGATCGCCCCGGCGCCCGCCTGCGCCCACGGGACGACGGACCCGACGGCGAGGAACTTCGACGCCACCGCCACGCCAAGGTCGCCATTCGCCGGATCGCGGGCGACGATCGAGAACGTCACGCCAGCGCCCGACCCTCGTATCGCTCGATGGCCGCCACGAAGGCGGGGCCCAGAGGCGTCGGTCGCTCGGTCGCGTAGTCGTAGCGGACCATCACGGATTCGCTGGTCGCCACCAGGCGAGGGGTCTCGTCCGGCATCCGGGCCGTCAGCCGGTGCTCCAGCACGAAGCTCGAGCGACCCAGGCGGATCGCGCGGGTCTCGACCGTCACCCGTTCCCCGTGGAAGACCGGGGCCCGGTAGGTGATCCGGGCTTCGGCGAGGATCAGGCTCTCGGCGCCCTCGTGGCCCGGGGCGATCGGCTCGCCGGTCACATCGGTCCAGTACCGGATGCGCGCCATCTCGCAGTAGGTCAGGTACTTGGCGTTGTTGACGTGGCCCATCGCGTCGGTATCCGCGAACCGGACGTCGATCTCGACCTTGTGGGCGAAATCGCCCGCGAGGTCGCGCGGATCGTCGGGTGTCGCGATGCGTGCTCGGCTGGGCGTCGAGGCCGGGTCCGTCATGTCGAGCGTCAGTCTGCGACCTCGACGACGAGGCTGCCGACCATGCCCGCTTCCGCGTGGCCCTCGACCGTGCATTCGACGAGGTAGGTTCCGGGCTCATCGATCGTGAACCGGATCTGCTGCGTCTGCCCCGGGCGCGCCCCGGCGTCCACGTTGGCGAGACCGGTCACCTCCCAGTCGTGGAAGATCGGGTCGTCGTTCGTGAATTCGAGGACGACCGTCTCGCCGGCACGGACGCGGAGGTCGGCCGGCGTGAAGGCGACGCGCTGGGCCGTGACTTCGAGCTTCGTCGCATTCGCGTCGATGAACCGGTCGGCCGCCAGGACGCCGCCGGCGAGGACGAGCGATGCGAGCGCGATCGCGCCAAGGAACCACGCTTCGCGCAGGTGCCCCAGCGGTCCTCGCCGGCCGACCCGGTGGACGGCGTCGGGACGGGCGTCGTACCCGCGCAGCCGGAGCGAGTTGGCGACCACCGACACCGACGAGAGCGCCATCGCGCCAGCGGCGAGCGCGGGCGAGAGCGTGATCCCGAACATCGGGTAGAGGGCGCCCATCGCGACCGGGATCAGCAGGATGTTGTAGGCGAATGCCCAGAACAGGTTCTGGCGGATGACCGTCATCGTCGCCCGGGACAACCCGATGGCGGCTGGGACACCGCGCGGGTCACCGCCGATGAGCGTCACGTCGGACGCTTCGATCGCCACGTCCGCGCCCGTGCCGATCGCGATGCCAAGGTCCGCCTGGGCGAGCGCGGGGGCGTCGTTGATGCCGTCGCCGACCATCGCGACCGTCCGGCCGCGAGCCTGGAGCCGCTGCACGATGGCCGCCTTGTCGGCGGGTAATGTCTCGGGGACGACGTTGTGGATCGGGATGCCGACCTGCTTGGCCACGGACTCGGCAGTGGCGCGGGCGTCGCCGGTCACGAGCCAGACCTCGATCTTCGCGGCGGCCAGCTCGCGAACCGCAGCCTGGGCTTCGACCTTGACGGGGTCGCTGACCGCCAGCAACCCGGCCGCCACGCCGTCCACGGCGACGATCGCGGTCGTCCGGCCCGCGCTCGCCGCGGACTCGATCGCGTCTGCCAGCGGCGCCAGGTCGATCCCACCACCCTCGAGCAGCCGACGATTGCCGACGAGGACGATGCGAGGCCCGGCGGTCGAATGGACCGTTCCTTGTACGCCGCCACCGATGACCGCTTCGAAGTCCGTGACCCGCCCGAACCCGGCCTCGTCCTGATTCGCTCGGGCGACGATCGCCGCTCCGAGCGGGTGCTCGCTCGCGCGCTCGACGGCGCCGGCGAGATCGAGCAGGTCGTGGGTCGTGAATCCGGGAGCGACGACGACCTCGGCGACGGTCGGACGCCCGAGGGTCAACGTGCCCGTCTTGTCGAGCACGACGGTGTCCACGCGATGGGCGATCTCGAGCGCCGCACCGCCGCGGATGAGGATTCCCGCCTCCGCCCCGCGTCCCGTCCCGACCATGATGGCGGTCGGGGTGGCGAGGCCCATCGCGCACGGACACGCGATGACGACCACGCCGATGAAGGCCGTCAGCGCAAGCGTGATCCGTGGCTCCGGCCCGAACGCCAGCCACGCGAGGAACGTGCCCGCGGCGACGACGAGGACGATCGGGACGAAGACCTCGGCGATCCGATCGGCGAGTCGCTGGATGGGCGCCTTGCTGCCCTGGGCCCGACTCACGAGGTCCACGATCCGGGCGAGCGCGGTATCGCGTCCGACCCGGGTCGCCCGCATCACGAACGTGCCGGTCGTGTTGAGGGTCGCTCCGATGACCTCGGAGCCCGCCGTCACCTCGACCGGCATGGCCTCGCCGGTCAGCATGCTGGCGTCGACCGCGGAGCCACCCTCGACGACGACACCGTCGACGGGCACCCGCTCCCCCGGCCGGACGCGCAGCAGGTCACCGACCGCCACCGACTCGAGCGCCACGTCCTCTTCGCGCCCGTCGGTCACGCGCCGGGCGGTCTTGGCCCCGAGACTCAAGAGCCGCCGGATCGCCCCGGTCGTGCTGGTCTTGGCGCGATGCTCGAGCCACCGACCGAGCAGGACGAGCCCGACGATGATCGTCGACGAGTCGAAGTAGGTCTCCGGGTGGAGCCCGGCCTCGTGGATGACGTCGGGGAAGAGCGTCACGACCACGCTGTACAGCCAGGCCGCGCTCGTGCCGACCGCCACGAGCGTGTCCATGTTGGCCGTGCCATGCCGGGCGGCCCGCCACGCTGCGCGGTAGAACCGGCGCCCCGCCCAGGCCTGGATGATCGTGGCCGGCACGAGCGCGAGCCAGTTGATGGTCTCCATCGCGACGCTGGTCTGCGGCACGAACATCGCGACCATGATCGCGAGGGCGACCGCGATGGAGACGAGCGCCTCGCGAAGCAGCGAGCGTTCCTCGCGCGCGCGGTCGGCGTCGTCCGCGGACAGCTCCTCGAGCAGGGAGACCGGGGCCGCGCCGGCGTCGGCGTCGCGCGTGCCGCGACCTCACGGACGTCGTACCCGGCGGCCTCCACGGCCCCGACGAGGTCGGCGCGACCGGCGACGTCCGGGAGGTAGCGGATCGTGGCCATCTCCGTGGCCAGGTTCACGCTCGCCGTCTGGACGCCTTCGGTCCGGCTCAGGAAGCGCTCGATGCGATTGACGCACGATGCGCACGTCATGCCCTCGATGGGCAGTTCGATCTCGGTGGAGGCGGCGTCCGCCCGGTCGGTCGTCATACTCCAGGGGAGTATACCAGACGCGTGCCCGGCGGTCCCCCGACGAGGTGGCACACTAGGCCCATGCCGCCCGTCGAGATCGCGCTGGTGACCCTCGCCGGACCGTGGGGCCCGTACCTCGTCGCCGCCACGGAACGTGGTGTGGTCGCGGCCGGTTGGGCGACGACCGAGGAGGGCATCCTGGCGGACCTCCGTCGCCGTCTCGGGCCGGTGGAGATCGTCGCCGAGGGCCCGGCCGCCGATGTGCTCGCGGCCGCCTTGCCATCCCTCAAGGCGATCCTTGCCGGCGAGCCGGTGCCAACGGCCGCGATCCCGATCGATCTCGACGACCGTCCGCGCTTCGACCAGGTCGTGCTCGGCGCGGTTCGCGGGATCGGCTGGGGCGAGACGGCGAGTTACGGGGAGATCGCTCGACGGGTCGGCGCGCCGCGGGCGTCACGCGCGGTCGGCGGGGCACTCGGGCGCAACCCGATCTCGCTCGTCATCCCGTGCCACCGGGTGATCGCCGCGGACGGCACGCTCGGGGGCTACGGGGGTGACGGCTGGATCGACCGCGACCGGGAGCTGTCACGCAAGGAGGCGATGCTGCGGCGCGAAGGCGTCACGGTGGCCCGCCGCGCCCAGTAGACTCCGCCCGAGCCGGTGTCGTCATGCGAGCCGGACCGCCGGGAACGTGGTGAGGGACGGGCGCCATCGCCGGCGCCGGTGGAGGTTCGATGAGCGTCGCGAGCGCGCCTGCCCCATCCATGTTCGCCGTGTTCCGGCGGCGGGACTTCTCCCTGCTGTGGCTGGCGCAGCTCATCTCGACCGCCGGCTCCGCGCTCACGGACCTCGCTGCCGGGATCTACGTCTACCGCGAGACCGAGTCGGCCCTGGCGGTCGGCTTGACCCTGATGGTCACGGCTATCCCCAGCCTGATCATCGGGCTGCTCGCCGGCGTCTTCGTCGATCGCCACGACCGCAAGAAGATCCTCATCGCGACCTGCCTCATCCAGGCGGTGATCGTCGCCGCGCTCGCCTTCGTCATCGGCATCGAGGCGATCGCCCTCCCGGGCCTGTACGTCCTGCTGTTCCTCAATGCCGGCGTGAAGCAGTTCTTCGATCCCGCCCACGACAGCCTGATCCCCGAGATGGCGAGCGACGAGGAGCTCGCGGGGGCGAACTCGTTCCTGTCCATCGCGTCGTTCGGCTCGACCGCCATCGGCTTCGCCGCAGCCGGCCTTCTGGCGAGCACGGTCGACCTGACCTGGGCGTTCATCATCGATGCGGGGTCCTTCGTCGTGTGCGCCGGGCTGATCGCGCTGATGGGCCGGTACCCCATGCCGAAACCGGAGGACGAGGCCAGCGTCGCCGTGATCGTCGCGAACCTGCGATCCGGTATGGGAACGCTGTGGGGGACACCCATCATTCGCTCCCTGTTCCTGGTCAGCCGCGTTCATGTTCTTCTCGTTCGGCCTGTGGAACGTCCTGCTGCTGCCCTTCTCGATCCGTGAGCTCGGGGCCACGGAGTTCGAGTACGGCCTGCAGGAGGGGCTGACGTCCGTCGGCTTCGTCGTGGGCTCGTTCTTCATGGCGCGCTTCTCGAGCCGCCTGCCGGAGCCGCTCTGGATCGTCATCGGCCTCACGGGCATGGGAGCGGCCGGCATCCTCTACGGCCTGGCCACCTCGATCCCCTTCGCGATCGTCCTCGTCATGATCACCGGGTTCTTCAACTCGCCGGCGTCGGTGGCGCGGTCGACGCTGATGCAGCGGCACACGCCGCGCGAGATGCGCGGCCGCGTGTTCTCGGCCTTCTATGTCATGCGCGACATCATCTTCCTGTTCGGCATGGCCGGTGCGGGCCTCGCCGACGTGCTCGACATCCGGCTGCTCATCATCTTCTCCTCGACGCTGCTGTTCGTGTCGGCCGCATTCGCCCTCGTGGCGCCCGGTCTCGGGCTGGCCTCCATCCGGGCAGCGAGCGACCGACTGCGCGATGCGGAAGCCGCTCCGGACGTCGACGCGACGCCGCTCCGCCCGGCGACGGTGCCCGACTTCGGCCGGGTGGCCCTCCACCTCCCGTCCTTCTCGCGGCTGTCCCCGGAGCAGCGCGACGCGTTCCTGCGTGACGCGCAGATCCGCCAGGTGCCGGCCGGGAACCCGCGTCGTCGAGCACGGCGACGTTGCGAGCTCGGCGTACTTCATCCTCGAGGGCAATGCGACCGCCGGGATCCCCGATGAGGGCGGATATCGTGGCCTTTCGACGATGGGGGCCGGCGACTTCTTCGGGGAGATCGCGGCGCTGACCGGGAGTCCGCGCACCGCCGACGTCGTGGCCGATACCGACCTGACCGTGATGGAGGTGCCGGCCGAGGCGCTGCGCACGGTCATGACCGTGCCGGAGATCCGCAAGCTCGTCCTCTCCACGCTGACCTCCCGGCTGCTCAAGACCGAGGCGGCCGACCTGCCGCGGCTGGCCGGCATCGACCAGGAGTCGCTGCGCGACCTGCGCACGCCCCGACGGATCGTGGTCGCTTCGGCCGGAACCGTTGAGGGCGATGCTTCGTAGGGTGTGTCACAGCTGACAGGCGCCACGTCGCGCGCTGGCCTTGGCTCGCTGCTGGCCCGGGCGTACAGTCGGCACATCAAGACCGCCTGAAGAGGGACGAAAGGGGCCAGTCATGGTGCGACAGAGGATGAAGCTCCCCAAGGATCAGGCCGTGGAGCCCGCGGACGTTCGGCCGAGCGCGACCGGCACCGACGACGACGTCGAGGGGCACGGTTTTCCGGTGACGGCACCTCCGAACCCGGTCATCGGCCGCGGCACCGGACATGGCGGGGAGGCGACCCCGGCCGTGGACGACGCGGACGACGTCAAGGGCAACCTACGCTAGTAACGATCTGTCGCTGCACCGACGTCGTTGCGACCGCCCAGGCCCGGGCGGTCGTTTCGATTCAGGCCGGCGTGCTGGCCGTCGCCGCGAGGAGTGCCTTGATCTCGAACGGCGTGGCCGCCGCATAGCGCGACCGCAGGCGCGCGGCCTGGGCAGCCAGATGGGGCGCCGCGAACGAGTTGCCGGTCGCCCGGATCCGCCCGCCATCGCGCCACGGCACGTCCACGTCGACCCCGAAGGCACCGAACTCCACCGGTGGCGAGGGGTTGTAGAACCAGGCGTCCGGATCGGGGATGTCGTGCGCGGCGACCGACACGACGGCGGCGAAGAGCGACGGGTACGAGGGTCCCGGGACGTTGTTCGCGGCACAAACGAGCAGGACGTTGGCGAAATACGCCTGATCCGCGAGCTCATGGAACACGCTGAACATCGCCTCGCTCCGCGACGACAGGCTCAGGTTCACGACCCCGATCCGCTGCTCGATCGCCCACTCGACGGCGGCCGCGACGGCCCGGCCCTTGCCGCGATTGTCGGCGCCGAGGACCCGGATCGACACCAGCTCGGCCGCCGGCGCGATGCCGGCGATGATCCCGGCGCACGCGGTCCCGTGCCCGACGAGGTCGGCGCCATGCGGGTCGTCGACGACGGCGGCATCCTCACCGTCGATGTCGACGCGCATGCGTCGCGTGACGCGGCCCGCGACGCCCGGGTGATCCGCATCGACGCCCGAATCGACGATGGCCACGACGACCCCGGCACCATCGGCCTCACCGAAGACGGCCTCGCGATCCAGCCGGCCGAACGGCCCTTCCCGCGTGAGCCCGGCTCGCGCGTCCGCGGCGAAGGCCTCGCTCCACGCCGGCAGGGTCACCGACGGGGCCCCGATCCTGAGCCGCGGTGGACGGCGCCGCGCCGGCGAAGCAACGCCTCGAGCCAGTCCGCCGCGAGCTCGATCGAATCGGGATCGACGCCGCGCAGCCGGGCGATCTGGTCGGCCAGCCGCCAGGTCGGGTCCTCGGGGTCCGTCGAGAGGGCCAGCGTCGCGTCGCTCACGAGCGCATCGATCGCCCCCTCGTCGAGCGCTTTGTCACGGGTCTCCCCGCCGTCCCCCGCGGCGAGCGCGACCAGGGCCGCGCGCAGGAGCGAGACCGCGTCACCGGCCGACCGGCGGCGTCGAACGATCGTCGTCGCCGCGGACGCGAGGGCGCCGGCGATCTCGAGGTCGCGCAGGGTGAACGTCCCGCCACGCCGATCGAGGACCTCCAGCACGCCGATCGTGCCCTCGGCGTCGGTGAGCGGTGTCGCGAGGATGGACGCCGGGACATAGCCGGTGGCCTCGGCGATGGTGCGGTCGAACCGGGGATCGGTCGTCACGTCGGCGATCGCGAGTTGCTGGCCGGTCGTGAACGCGTAGCCCGCGATCCCCGCGGCCGGATCGATCTGCATCCCGATGACGTCGCCGCCGGCCGAACCCGCGCTGGCGAGGAACACCAGCCGGTCGGCGCTCGGGTCGTGGACCGCGACGGAGGCCGCCTGGGCGTCGAGCACGACCGTCGCCGTCGTCACGATCGTGGCGAGGAGGTCGTCATCGGCGACGGGGGTGATCCGCTGGGCCGCGTCCAGGCGTCGCGCCACTGCCGCGATCGCCAGCAGCGTCTCGTCGGCCGCTCGGCGATCGGTCACCGGCGCGCAGCAGCGGCCAGCCGAGCCGCGTCCGGGATCACGAGGTCGTCGCCCTCGAAGCGCAGCAGGCCCTGCGCCACGAAGTCCGCGAGCAGGCGATTCACCGATTGACGGGAGCCGCCGATCATCCCGGCGAGCTCGCCCTGCGTGTACGGCCAGGGCAGACGCTGCTCGCCCGTCTCGAGCGGCGGCGGCCAGGACCCGCCATCGTCACCGCCGGGCAACGCGCGCAGCAGGTGGCGCGCCAGGCGCCCGGGCAGGTCCAGGAAGTGGAGATCCCCGAATTGGGCCGTGAGGCGGCGGATCTCGGTCGCCAGGGCCGCCAGCAACTCGCGTCGAAGGACCGGCTGCTCGTCCACGAGTCGGTCGAAGGCGTCGCGCCGCAGGACCTGGGTCTCCACGGCACCGACCGCGACCGCCGTCGCGGACCGGGCTGCCCCATCGAGCAGGGCCAGCTCCCCGAAGAACCCACCCGGCGCGATCGTCGTCAGGATGGCGGGGTCCGATCCGTCGCCCGGCGGGATCGTGATCTTCACCCGCCCCGAGGTCACGATGAACAAGGCATCCCCGGGATCGTCCACGTGGAAGATCGTCTCCCCGCGTCGAAAGCGGCGCGGGCCGAGCGCCGCGGCCACGATGCCGAGGATCGGCTCGTCGAGGCCGGAGAACAGCCGACATTCGCGCAGCGCGTCATGCGCCAGCGCGGTGTCTCCGGATCGAGCGACCATGCCGCCCATCGTACGCGGGCGGGCATTCCCACGCGGGCCGCGCGGCTGTGGCGGGTCGAGGTCCCGGCCGCTTCAGGATCGGGGGATGGGCCGCATCGGGTAGACGCCCACGACGACCGGCGTCCGTGGATCGAGCGACAGCTCGTAGCCGATCTCGCCGCCGCGTAGCAATTCGCCCAGGAGCGAGCCTTCCCGCGATGGCAGGCCGACGTACACGTTGCCCTGCTCGATGGAGACCTGGGTGACGTCGTCGTCGTCGCCGTCGATCGCGAAGCGGCGTCGCAGCTCGTGCATCGGCACATAGGGGCGGCTCTTGATGAAGCGCCGGAGCTGTGGCGCGGTACAGCCGTTCGAGCGCTCCTGGCCGTTGGGCCCACCGGGACCGTGCCCGTTGGTCGGCCCGGGACCGTGGCCGTTGGGGCGGCCGTTCGCGCCGGCGGGCGGCGGTGCCGATCGGTCCCGTCCCATGCTTGCCATCCGCGGTTGTCCGCCCGGCGCGGCGGGCGGTGGGAGGGCCGTCTGCGCGCTGGCCGCGGCCTCGGGTCGCAGGTCCGCGATCGCAGGTCCGCGGGTCGCGCGTGCGCGGATCGCGGCGGGGCGTCGTCGGGTGACGTTCGTGGTCCTGCCTCAGCGGACGCATCGACGGGCGGCGGTGGCGCTCCGTTCGAGGTGTCGACGGGCGCGGGCGGCACGGCAGGACCGGTCCCCGGCGCATGGCGCGCGGGGTCATGACGGTACCGGCCGCCCCCGTGCGATCGGCCGTGGTGGCGTCGACTCATCGGTCGGCGCACCCGGGATGGGCATCCCGGGCGAGTAGCTCGGCGACGGTGACGTCGCCGTAGGTTGGTGGGCATCGGATCTCAGGTGCTGGGCGGGCCGCTTGGATACGGCACTGCCCCGATGATACCGCACGAGCCCGCCGCTGCCGTCGTACGGTCAGCCCTCGACGATGTACAGCTCGCGAGGCGCCTCGTTGAGCACGATCGGCCCATCCTCGCCGCAGACGACGATGTCCTCGATGCGGGCACCGTATTCGCCCGGGAAGTAGATGCCCGGCTCCACGCTGAAGGCCATGCCGGGTCGCAGGGGCAGGTCGTTGCCGGCGACGAGGTACGGATCCTCGTGCCCCTCCAGGCCGATGCCGTGCCCGGTCCGATGGAAGAAGGCCTCGCCGTAGCCCTCGGCCTCGATCCGGGTGCGCGCCGCGGCGTCCACGGCGGCACAGGCGATCCCCGATCGAGCGGCACGCGTGGCCGCCTCCTGGGCGCCGTGGAGGACCGAGAACAGGTGGCGGAATCGCTCGTCCGGGCCCTTGTCCGGGTCGCCGCCGGTCACCCACAACGTCCGGGTGATGTCCGAGCCGTAGCCGCCCAGCGTGCCGCCGATATCGAGCACGATCGGCTCACCCGCCTCGATGACCCGCTCCGATGCCTCGTGGTGCGGCGAGGCCGAGTTCGGGCCGGAGCCCACGATCGCGAAATGGGCCTCCTCGTGGCCTTCGGCGACGAGTCGCTCGCGGACCTCCCGCGCAACGTCGGCCTCCGTTCGTCCGATCAGCCGCCCGCTCGCGATCTGGCCGACCACGCGGTCGGCCGCCTGCGCGGCGAGCCGCAGGAGCGCGATCTCGTCGGCGTCCTTGATCATGCGCAGCTCGCGCAGGACGGACGACGCCGAGTCGTAGGTCGCCGTCGTGGCGATGGCGGCCTGGAGCCGGAGGACGTGGAGCGCGATCATCGTGTCCGATAGGCCGATCCGCACTGACGGCCGCTGCGTGGCGTCGACGACCTCGGCCACCATCGCGTACGGATCGTCCGTCTCGTCCCAGGTCCGGATGTCGATCGCCGTCCGCAGGCCGGATTCCGCGGCGCCGCGCTCCAACCGCGGGACGACGATGAACGGGTCCTGACCGCTGACCAGCACGAGCACGGTCAGCCGTTCCAGCGGCATCGCCTCGTACCCGGTCAGATAGCGCAGGTCCGAGCCTACGCCGATGAGTAGCGCGTCCAGGCCGGAGGCCGCGGTTCCCGCGGCTGCGCGCTCCAGCCGCTCCGCGAAGCGCGTGCCCGGGATGAGCGGGCGAGCGGCCAGCGTCATGCCTCCGATCTCGGCCGGCCGCGCGAGCCACGCCGCGATCGTTGCCGGCCCGTCTTCGAACAGCTTTCGGTAGGCGTAGACCCGATCGGCGCCCGCGGTCAGGGCCCGTTTGCGGAGCTCGTGATCGTCGTGCTGCCCTACGGCGAGCACGCGGACCGCCGGCGGTGCGCGCCCGTTCGATCGCCGTCACGCCGTCGTACGCGAGCGCGGTCAGGTCGACGATCGCGGCATCGCTCCCCGGCAGGGCTGCCTCGAATCGCTCCAGCGAGGCCACGCGCACCGGCTCCGCGCCGGCCGCCTCGACCGCCCGGGCCAGGCGGTCCGCCCAGATGAGGTCCTGGGCGAGGACGACCACCCGGGCCGTCACGACGAGGCGCGGTCCATCGAGGACGCCAGGTGGTGGAACACGTCACGCGCGGTGACGACGCCGGTCGGGCGACCGTCCTCCACGATCGGGATGTGGCGGAATCCCCCGACGGCCATCTTGTGGATGGCCACCGCGATCGGGTCGTCATGGCGGAGGACGACGGGATCCGGGGTCATGAAATCGCGGACGTGGAATGACTCCAGCCGCTTGCCGGCGGCCTTCACCACGGCGTCACGGTCGGTGAAGATGCCGACCAGGCGATCGTCCGTCATGACGAGGACGCAGTCGGTCTCGGCTTCGTGCATCCGCGCGATCGCCACGTCGAGCGGCGTGTCGGGCGTGACCGTGATCGGCGGCGGTGCGCCCAGCCGATCGAGGTGCTCGCCCATGAGCTCGCCCTTGAACGCGGGCGCCTGCCCGGGGGTGTCGTGGCCGAAGATGTCCGCCCCGCAGTTGTCGCAGATATCGGCGCCGATCAGGTTCTCGTAGCCGCACGACGGGCAGCGCATGCCGTCGCCGCCGGCTTCCTGCCCCGCGACGATGCCGTCGGCGCCGCCGTCTACTCGACTGTCCATGTCTCTCCACCGGCCAGGACGCGCTCGAGGTCACCGGGCCCTGACCGCGCGATCGCCGCCGACACCTGATCTTCGAGCAGGCGGTCATGCGTCGGCCGGGTCGTTGCGCGCAGGACGCCGACCGGGACCGGGAAGTCAGGCCAGAACATGCGCGAGAGGACGAGGGCGAGGTACGGGTCTTCGGCGGTCTCGTCGTGGACCAGCAGGTCGGCCTCCGTGACGCCGTTCTCTCCGATCGTCACGACCTCGGGCTTGAGGCCGTTGAGCCGGATGCCCTTGTCGCGATCCTTGCCGAAGATCATCGGCTTGCCGTGCTCGAGCACCAGCATCCGGTCCTCGCGGACCTCGCGGTCGGTGAAGTCGCGCCACGCACCGTCGTTGAAGATGTTGCAGTTCTGGAGGACCTCGATGAACGAGGATCCCTTGTGGCGACCGCCGCGTTCGAGCGTCCGCTGCAGATGCTCGGTGTGCGTGTCGACCGTGCGAGCCACGAACGAGGCCTCGGCCGCGAGCGCGATCGTGAGCGGGATGATCGGCGTGTCGATCGAGCCGACCGGGGTCGACTTCGTCTTCTTCCCGAACTCGGACGTCGGTGAGGCCTGGCCCTTGGTCAGCCCGTAGATGCGGTTGTTGAACATCACCATGTTGATGTCGACGTTGCGCCGCATCGAGTGGATGACGTGGTTGCCGCCGATGCTGAGGGCATCGCCGTCACCGGTGATGACCCAGACCATCAGGTCCGGGCGCGCGGCCTTCAGCCCGGTTGCCAGCGTCGGGGCGCGGCCGTGGATCGTGTGGAAGCCGTACGTGTTCATGTAGTACGGCAGGCGCCCCGAGCAGCCGATGCCGCTGATGAAGACGATGTCCTCCCGCTTGTACCCGAAGTCGGGCATGACCTTCTGGGTCTGGGCGAGGATCGAGTAGTCCCCGCAGCCCGGGCACCAGCGGACCTCCTGGTCGGACACGAAGTCCTTGCGCGTGAGCGCGATGACCTGGGCGTTCTCCGCGCTCAGGGCGGGCTGCGGCGGGACGGGCGCGGCGGCGTCGGTGGCGTCGGTGGTCATATGGGTTGGTTCTCCGCGAGCACTCGCTCGGCCTCTTCGACGATCTCGGCGATGCGGAACGGCTTGCCACGAACGCGGTCGTAGCCGACGGCATCGATCAGGTACTTCGCCCGGACGAGCAACAGGAGCTGGCCCAGGTTGACCTCCGGGATGAGGACCCGGCGGTAGTTGCGCAGCACCGCCTCGGTGTTGGCCGGGAACGGGTTGAGGTGGCGCAGGTGCGCGTGTGCGACCGACCGGCCCTCCGCCTGCAGGCGCTCGGCCGCCGAGCGGATCGCGCCGTAGGTCGAGCCCCAGCCGAGCATCAGCAGCTCACCGCTTTCCGGTCCCATGACCTCGAGCGGGGCGATGTCGCTGGCGATGCCCGCGACCTTCTGCTGGCGCAGCATCTGCATCTTGTGGTGGTTGTCCGGGTCGTAGCTGACGTTGCCGGTGCCGTCCGCCTTCTCGAGACCGCCGATGCGGTGCTCGAGGCCGGCCGTGCCCGGCACGGCCCACGGTCGCGCGAGCGTCTCGGGATCGCGCAGGTACGGCTGGAAGATCCCGCCATCGGCGGCCGCGTTCGGGACCGCGATGCTCTGGAGCGACGCGAGGTCCGGGATCGGCCAGGGCTCGGAGCCGGTCGCGAGGAACGCATCGGAGAGGTAGACGACCGGGGTCATGTACTTGAGCGCGATGCGGGCGGCCTCGATCGCGAGATCGAAGCATTCGCCCGGCGTCGCCGGCGCGACGATCGGGATGGGCGAGTCGGAGTTGCGCCCGAACATCACCTGCAGCAGGTCGGCCTGCTCGTTCTTCGTCGGCATCCCGGTGGACGGGCCGGCGCGCTGGACATCGATGACGACGAGCGGCAGCTCCACCATGACCGCGAGGCCCATCGCCTCCGTCTTGAGCGCGATGCCGGGGCCGGACGAGGCGGTCAGCCCGAGCGCGCCGCCGTAGCTCGCCCCGATCGCGGCCCCGATCGCGGCGATCTCGTCCTCTGCCTGGAACGTCTTTACCCCGAAGGTCTTGTATCCGGAGAGCTGGTGCAGGATGTCGCTCGCCGGCGTGATCGGGTACGAGCCGTAGAACAGCGGGCGGTCGGCGAGCCTGCTCGCGGTGAGGAAGCCCAGCGCGGTCGCCTCGTTGCCCGTGATGTTGCGGTAGGTCCCGGGCGCAAGCTTGGCCGGCCGGACGCGGTAGTGCGTGTGGAACATCTCGGTCGTCTCGCCGAACGCGTAGCCGGCGCGCAGGGCACGCTTGTTGGCCTCGGCGACGACCGGGCGGGCGGAGAACTTGGAGTCGATCCACCCGAGCGTCGGGTCCATGCTTCGCTCGTACAGCCAGAACATGATCCCGAGCGCGAAGAAGTTCTTCGTCAGGTCCTTCTGCTTGGTCGTCATGTCGAGCCCGTCGAGCGAGCGCTCGTTGAGCGACGAGATCGGGATCTCGAAGGTCGTGTACGCCTTCAGCGAGCCATCTGTGAGTGGGTTCGCCGCGTAGGCCGCCTTGTTGAGGTTGGCCTGCGTGAACGCGTCGCTGTTGACGATGAGCGCGCCGCCCGCCGGCAGGTCGCCGATGTTCGTCTTGAGCGCCGCCGGATTCATGGCCACGAGGACGTCGGGCGCATCGCCCGGGGTGTGGATCTCGGTCGAGCTGAAGCTGATCTGGAACCCGCTGACGCCGGGCAAGGAGCCCGCCGGCGCGCGGATCTCGGCCGGGAAATCGGGGAGCGTGCTGATGTCGTTGCCGAAGACCGCGGCGGTCCGGGTGAACTGGGTCCCGGTCAACTGCATCCCGTCGCCGGAATCGCCGGCGAAGCGGATCGTGACCCGCTCGAGCTCCTGGGTCGGGAGCTCCGGCTCCCTCGTGATCGTCACGCCCCTTCCGGCTCCTTCATGCGCTGATGCGGCCGCGGCGGCAGGTTCAGCAGCTCCTCGGGGAAGGACTCGGCCAGGTACTTGATGATGTCGTTCTGGCGAACCACCCCGACGAGGTGACCCGTGCCATCGACGAGCGGGATGTTGCGGTACTGCCCGGTCTGCATGAGCTCGAGCGCGTCGCGGATCGTCTGGTCCAGGTCGAGCGTGCGTGGCTCGGTGGTCATCAGCGACTCGACCGGCTGGTGGAGGTCGACGTGGCCACCGACGATGCGCCCGAAGACGTCGCGCTCCGTCAGCACGCCGCGCAGGCGCCCGTCGTTGTCGCACACGAAGACCGAATCGCCGGTCCCGGTCCGCTGGATGGCGCGCAGGCAATCGGCGAGGCTCGTGCCCGGCGGAACGGTCACCGGGTGGCGGCGGCTGAGGACGCGCAGTCGCTCGTCGGTCAGGGATGGGACGCGACTGGCGACCACGCCTTCGGAGAGGTCGGTCACGCTCGAAGTGTAGTCCGTCCCTGCGCACGATGGTTGCGCGCTGGTAGCCTCGCGGCGCATGGATCGACGGTCGGCCGTGGGCATCGGCCTGGTGGTGATCTCGGCGGCCGGCTACGGATCGGGCTCGATCCTTGCCGCGCCGATCTACTCGACCGGGGTCGACTGGCTGACGCTCGTGAGCTGGCGGTTCCTGGTCGGGGCCGTGCTCGGCTGGCTGTGGGTCCTGGCCTCGTCGCATCGGAGGGCGGCCCTGCGCCGGCTGGGCCGCCGCCAGCTCGCGGTGGCGCTGGCGTCTGGGTGCGCTGTTCGTGGGGAACTCCGGGACCTACTACGCGAGCCTCGAGACGGTCCCCGCGGCGTTGGCGGGCGTCATCGTCTACACCTATCCCGTCATGGTCGCGGTCCTGTCGCTGCGCTTCGCGACCCGCCTGCCGGGCAAGCGCCCGTGGATCGCGGCCGGGCTCGCGGTCGCCGGGTCGGCGCTCGCGCTGGGCGGCATCGACGTCGCCGAGGCGCCACCGGTCAGCGGGCTCCTGCTCGTGTTCGCCTCGGCCATGATCTACTCGGTCTGGATCATCCTCTCGGCGCGCCTGTCGGGCGAGCGCCGCGACCGCCTGGGAAGCGAGTCGACCGCGGATGGGTCGCCGGCCGGCGATGCCGCCGTGACGACGACGCTTGATGATGAGCGCCACCGCGGTCGTCTACGCCGCGGGCGGGTTCGTGGCGGGCCGGCCGCTGGATCCGACGACCGTGCCCCAGAGCGCGTGGCCGGCGATCCTGGCCGTCGCGTTCGTGGCGTCGTTCCTGGCGATCCAGACGTTCTACGCCGGAGCCCGGCGGATCGGTGCGGCCAGGGCGGCGCTGACCGCGACCGTCGAGCCGTTGATCATCGTCGTGCTGGCGTGGATCTTCCTCGACCAGATGCTGGCACCGATCCAGCTCGTCGGGGCGGGCCTGATCCTCGTCGCGGTCGTCGTCGCGCAGACGGCCCCGCGCCCGAGCGGGGCGCCGGAACCGGCCACGCCCCTGGAAGCCGAGGTCGGCTGATCGGGGTCGGCTGACCGGGCTGTGGCGGCTGCCCGGCCGCCAGGGCGCCTAGGGCGTGTTGACGAGGCCGGTCGTGTTGACGACCTCCAGGTCGCGGCCCGTGATGTCGTCGAGCTCGTGGAGCACGTCATCGTCGAAATGCGGGTCGCTCATGCCGCTGACGTACCAGGGCGATCCGTTGTCGGCGAGGATCATCCCGTAGCGCTTGAGCGCAACGGCGATCACTTTCGCCTGCTGGGAGAGGCCGGCCGTGCTGTAGCTCGACTTCAGGCGGACGCGCAGACCCATGGGCGGCAGGGACGCCGACGTGGATTGGCCGGCCTGGTGGCGAGCCGGGTAGATGTAGGACTGCCGGGTCCGGTTGGTCGTGAACCGAAGCGCGTGGCGAATGACACCGGCTGCGACCTCGTCGTAGCGGACGAGCCCCGGCAGGATCGGCAGGCCGGCCGCATCGGCGCTCGTCCAGCCGGCCGGACGGAGGGCGTTCGAGCGCAGGTCCCACGTCGCCCCGCTACCGGCACGCCAGGCACCGCCCACGCGGGTCGCCGCGAACAGCTCGAACAGGCGGCAGCTGTCCTTGTCCAGCATCAGGATGTGGCGGTCGCCGCCGGCGTTGGGACCGCCCTCGATGAGCGGCGAGGCCGGGATCGGATAGCCGACGTGGTCCGACTCGTCGTCGTACTCGAAGGTCACGGTGGACCGGGCCGTCGATGCCGAGACGACCTGGTACGGGATGCCATAGCCCGCGTACGAGCCGAAGTCCATGTGGAGGCCACGGTCGAGCCCGATCGCCCCGATCATCGTCGAGGAGTTCGAGGCGACTGCGCGTTCGTCGATGCGCGTGTTCCAGACGTTGCCGGCGGGGAGGATCGGGCAGGACGGTGCTCCCGGTAGGGACGGGGACGCGTCGACGCGCCCGGTCGGGTGGCTGGCGGCCTTGAGCGGATCTTTCCCTGCGCTGACCTCCGTGCGGTCACGGTATCCGTCGTTGTCGGTGTCGGTCCGGGCGGGGTGCGTGCCGCGCGTCTGCTCGTCGAGGTTGGTGAGCCCGTCGCCGTCGCGATCCTCGCTCGGGTCGGCGACGCCATCGCCGTCGGTGTCCGTCACGCGGGGATGGAGGACCGCCCGGAACTCGCTCCAGTTCCACAGGCCGTCGGCGTCGGCGTCCTCGCGATCGTCGCGCGTC
The DNA here is from genome assembly GCA_963850555.1 of uncultured Chloroflexia bacterium. Lineage (GTDB taxonomy): Bacteria > Chloroflexota > Limnocylindria > Limnocylindrales > CSP1-4 > SPCO01. The sequence goes on from CAWKLT010000004.1 coordinate 164,251, forward strand.
CCATCCCCGTCGGAGTCCGCGGTTCGGGGCCGCGTCCGGCTCGTCTGCTCCTGCAGGTTCGTCAGACGGTCCGCGTCGAGATCCTCGGTGCCATCCACGACCCCATCGCCGTCGGAGTCCCGTCGCGTTGGGCTGGTCTTCGTCCATTCCCGCTCGTAGGCGTCCGTCAGCGAGTCGCCATCCGTGTCAGAGGTGGCTGCCGAGGCCGCTCCGGCGCTCCACGCAGCCGTCGAAACGACGAGCGCCGTCAGGGCGACCAGGCGGTGGGCGAAGCGGGACCTCGGCATCTGCCGAGGGTCGGCCACGAGGCCTACCGTGGCCCCTCATCCAAGGTCCCGATCGGTCCGGACGATAGGCCGGTTCCGGGGCGCACCGTGGCGAGTCGCGGGACTACGCGCGGGCGGTCGCCGCCAGCATCGCCTTCGCCCCCGCGCTGACGAACGAGCCCTCGGAGCCCAGGCCGATGAACCGGAACCCGAGCTCCTGGTGGCGGGCCAGCACCGTCGTATCGTAGAGCAGGATCCCGGCGGCCTTGCCATGCCGCTCGCACGCGTCCGCGACCGTCCGCAACGCGGCGAGGTAGGTCTCGTCGTCGAATCGGCCCGGGACGCCCAGCGCGTGCGAGAGGTCCGCCGGGCCGACGAACAACACGTCCACCTCGTCCATCGACGCGATCTCGTCGGCGGCGGCGAGCGCCCCGCGAGATTCGATCTGGACGATGCCGACCACGCGCTCGTTCACGACCCGCGCGACGTCCGCGTGGGCTGAGCGCGCCCATGTCGGCGCCGCGGGTCCGCAGCGCCAGGCCGCGGGAACCCGCCGGCGGATAGCGCAGGTACGCGACGGCCTGCCGTACCTCGTCCGCGGACTGCAGCTGGGGCAGCATGACCCCGGCTGCGCCCAGGTCCAGCGCCCGCCCGATCCGAAGCCGCTCGGCCGACTGCGCACGGACGATCGGGGCCATCGGCGTCGTCCCCACCGCATAGAGCAGCGCCAGGAGATCCGCCTCGGTCGCCGTGCCGTGCTCGAGGTCCAGGACGGTCCAGTCGAAGCCGGCGTTGCCACACAGCTCCGCGGCGAGTGGGGACGCGAGATCGGAGAAGACGCCGATCAGCGTCTCGCCGGCGCGGATGCGGGTTCGAAGGTCGGTCATCGGGAGATGATGCCGTGTCGGCCGGCGCTCCGTTGGCCTCGGACGACGGGTCATCGGGCGGCTGCCACGAGACGGCCCCAGTGCATACTCCGCCGCGAATGAACCTTGTTCCGGGTACGACCATCTGTTGAGGTGAAGCGCCCGTTCGGGCGTCGCTGGGGTGCCGCGCATGCGGACGAGACTGGTCGAACGCGCGAGGGAGGGCGACGACGGCGCCTTCACGGAGCTCGTCGACCTCGATGGCAACATGTGCTACGCGATCGCGTTCCGCATCCTGCGCGATGCGGAACGGGCACAGGACGCCGTCCAGCAGGCATTCCTCCTCGCCTGGCGCGAGCTTCCGCAGCTTCGCGACCCGGAACGGTTCGGACCCTGGCTCCACCGCCTGCTGGTGAACGCCTGCTACGACGAGCTGCGTCGCCACCGGCGTTGGAGCACGCGCATCCGCGCACTGCCGATGGAGGGACCCGGTGGGCCGGACCAGATGCTGACCGTCGAGGATCGGGACCTGTTGGACCGGGCCTTCTCGCGCCTCACGCCGCAGCATCGCGCGGTCTTCGTCCTCCACCACCACGCCGGCCTCCCATTGGCGGAGATCGCCGACGCGGTCGGCGTGCCGGTCGGCACCGTCAAGTCACGACTCCATCACGCAACGAGAGCCTTGCGCGCGGCCATCGAGGCCGATAGTCGCGTCGACACCGGGGAGGTACGACTCGCATGAATCCGCCGCGCGAGAGAAGCGCGATCGTCGCTGCCTGGCTCGAGGAAGGACCGAACGAACTGCCCGAGTCCACCAGACGCGCGATCGCGGTCGACGTCCGAACGACCCACCAGTCGCGTCGGTCGGTCAGGGCGCCACGATGGTTCCCGCGGCTGGATCGGCTGTCGCTGGTCGCCGTGGCCGCGGTGGCGGTGATGGCATTGGCCGTCGGTGGCTTGGTCGTGCGCCCTTTCGCATCAGGTGGTAACAACGTCGGCGGACTGCCCCCGTCACAGTCGGAGGCGCCACCGTCCCCCGCTGCGACGACCTTGGCCTTCCCGCCGATGCAGCGGACCTTCTTCTCCGAACGGTATGGCTATGCGATCTCGTATCCCGCCGACTGGACCGCGGCCAGCCCGACTGATCCAGGAGGGTGGTGGTCGCCACGCGATTGGAGGGACGGGAGTTCGACCATCGACCCGTTCGACTACATCGAAGGCCCGACGATGGGTCCGCGGTTCCGGGCGGCCTCCGCGCTGCTGCCGGCTGAACTTGCGGATGTGGACGCCTGGATCGACGACAACCTCACCTTTTCGAGCGTCCCCGGCTGCGCGCCGCCACGCGAGGATTGGGAACCGATCCAGATCGACGGAGCGGCGGGCCGCCTCCGGGACAGCTGCGGCGAGGTCGAGGCGACCGTCATCATCGACGGCCGCGTCTACCTGTTCACGCTGTTCCTTGGCGAGGAGCAGCTCACGAACGCGCGGGAGTTGTTCAACGCCCTCGCGGCGACCATCGACCTGCGGCCGGAGGACGCCGTGCTCCCGACCCCGAGTTCGAGTCCGGCATCCCAGACCGTCGGGGCGCGTCTCAGTCGGGGAACGCCTCCGGCCCGCGCTCACTGAGCTCGGCCGCCTCGCCGGTGGCGTCCTCCGGGGGCAGCCATGAATAGGGATAGCGCTCGTCGTCGAGGTCCATCGCTGCCTGCGTGACGTGCAGCGGATGGAACGTATCGACCATGACGGCCAGCTCCTCCGTGGCCTCCTTGCCGATCGACGCCTCCACCGTGCCCGGGTGCGGACCGTGCGGGATCCCTGCCGGATGCAGCGTGAAGGACGCGATCTCCACCCCGCGCCGGCTCATGAAGTTGCCGGCCACGTAGTAGATGACCTCGTCCGAGTTGATGTTCGAGTGGTTGTACGGCGCCGGGATGGCGAGCGGGTGGTAGTCGAACTTGCGCGGCACGAACGAGCACACGACGAAGTTGCGCGCCTGGAACGTCTGGTGGACGGGTGGTGGCTGGTGCACCCGGCCGGTGATGGGCTGGAAATCGCCGATGTTGAAGCGGAACGGCCAGAGATACCCATCCCACCCGATGACGTCGAACGGATGGTGCCGGTAGTGGTAGGCCGTGATCCGGTCGGACGATCGGACGTGGATGACGAAGTCGCCGTCCTCGTCCCGCGGCTCGACCTCGTCAGGGGCGTGGAGATCGCGCTGCGAGTACGGGGCGTGCTCGAGCAGCTGGCCGTAGTCGTTGCGATACCGCTTGGGCGGCTCGATGACCGACGGCGCCTCGAGGTAGAGCATCCGTTGCTCCGAGCCCGCGTCCGGGTCCAGCCGCCAGGTGGTTCCGATCGGGAGGACGAGGTAGTCGCCGGGTCCGTAGCGAAGCGGCCCGAAGACCGTGTCGCACACGCCGGTCCCTTCGTGGACGAACAGCATCTCATCGGCGATGCCGTTGCGGTAGAAGGTCCCCTCCGGCATCGATCCCGCGGGGCGCACCACACCGAACACGACGTCGTGATTGAAGTACAGCGGTACGCGACCCGTCACGACGTCGCCACTCAAGGGCACGTCGCCGGTCTTGGTCAATCGATGGCGATGGAGGTCGTCGTCCGCCGGCTCGAGGCGGATCCGGCTGACGGGTTCGATCTTGTGGGTCTGCGTCGGAGGGGTCCGGTGGTAGAGCAGCGAGCTGCGCCCCGTGAAGCCCTCCATGCCGAACAGCTCCTCGGCGTACAGGCTGCCGTCAGCGGCGCGGTGCTGCGTGTGGCGCTGTTGCGGGACGCTGCCACGACGAACGTAGTACATCGAACGGACCTCCCTCGACATCGTACGCGAGCCCGCCGGTGCGGGCCGACCGCGTAAAGGCGTGCTCCTTCGTCGTGGTGCGAAATAAAGGTTGGCGCGGCGCGAATATCGCGAGGTCGCCCGATGGCACGGGCCGGTGCGCGCCCTACGTTAGGGACATCGCGAAGACCAACGACCGCGATACACCGCAACGAGGGAACTCCGATGACCGCCGAGATCACCATCCTGACCGCCGCTCACGACCACCACGCCGAGCTCCTGGCCGAGGCCGATGCCCGACGCCTGCTCCGCCGGTCGGACGCTCCGACTTCCGGGTCGCAGCCGGCCACCAAGCAACGCCTGAGCACGCTGATCCGCCGGCTCGCCGGCGCTACGTCCTTCGCCTGATCGTGCCGGTCGCCGCTCCGGGAGGGGAGCGTGGCTCCCGTACCATGAGCCGCGTGACGACACGCGTCTCGAGCCCCCTCTTCATCGGACGTCAGCCGGACCTCCTGGCCCTGATGGAGGCCGTCGATCGGGCCAGCGCCGGTGAGGCGGCCGTCATCCTCATCGGCGGCGAAGCCGGCATCGGCAAGACCCGGCTGATCGACGAAGTCGGCGCTCGCGCACGCGAGGGTGGCGCGCTCCTCCTCGAAGGCGGCTGCGTCAGCCTGGGAGATGGCGGCGGCCTTCCGTACGCACCGATCGTCGAGGCCCTGCGGAGACTGCCGGCGACGCTCGCGGGCAGCCGATTCCGCGATATCGAGTTCGACGACCTGCGAACCCCCGCGACCGCCGAGCTCGGTCGACTCCTGCCCGAGTTCGGGGCCCCAGCGGTGGCGGACGCCGGAGGCACCGGGCGCCCGGAATGGGCGCAGGCGAGGATCTTCGAGGGCGTCCTCGCGCTCCTTCGCGACCTCGGGGATCGGGCGCCGGTCGTGTGCGTCCTCGAGGACCTGCACTGGGCGGACAGCTCGACTCGGGATCTCGTCGCCTTCCTGGCTCGCAACGTTCGAACCGAGCGCCTCGTCGTCGTCGGGACGTATCGAACGGACGAGCTGCATCGCCGGCATCCACTCCGGCCGTGGCTCGCGGAGATGGACCGCCTGCCGCGGGTCCGACGGATGGAGCTGGCGAGGTTCGGGCCTTCGGAGCTCAGCGCACAGGTCGAGGCGATCATCGGTCACGCGGCGGAGGCCGATCTGCTCGAGGCGATCGGGCGACGGGCGGAAGGCAATCCCTTCTTCATCGAGGAGCTCCTCGCGGCGCGCGGTGGCGGCCACGCCGAGTCGGGACTGCCGGACACCTTGCGCGAGGTGCTACTCGCGCGGGTCTCGGCCCTGTCCGAGGATGCCCAGCGCATCCTGGGCATGGCCGCCGTAGCCGGGCGCTCGGTGGACGCGGGCCTGCTCGGGGAGGTGGCCGCGCGGCCAGAACCGGAGCTCGAGGAGCCGCTCCGCGAGGCGCTCGCCGCGCAACTCCTGGTCAGCGACACGGACGATGGTCGCTACCGATTCCGCCACGCCCTGCTCGCCGAGGCCGTCTACGACGATCTCCTCCCGTCGGAACGACGCCGCCTCCATGCCGCCTACGCGTCGGCCCTCGATGCGCGGCCGGTGCCAGAGGGCGCGGAGGGCGCCAGCCTCCTCGCGGCCCTCGCCCACCACGCCACCGCGGCGCACGAACCCGTGCGCGCCCTGCGTGCCTGGATCGCGGCCGCACGCGCCGCCGCCGATGCCTATGCGTTCGCCGAGAGCGTCCGCTCGTACGAGCATGCGATCGGGCTGTGGGATGCCGTCCCGCCGGACGATCGGCCCGATGGCGTTGACGCGGCCACGCTCCACTACGAGGCGAGTCTGGGAGCGATGGTCGTCGGCCGACTGGATCTGGCCGTGGACCTGGCCCGTGTCTCGGTCGGACTGGTCGATCCGGTGCGCGAACCCGAACGGTGGGCAACCGCCAATGAGCGCCTCGCGCGGGCCGCATGGGTATCGGGCGCGACCCAGGAGGGCACCGATATCCTCGAAGCGACAGCGGCGGCGATGGAACGCGCCGGTCCATCGCCCGAACGCGCCCGGGTGCTCGCATCCCTGGCGAGCGCGTACATGCTTCGCGGGGGTCACGCGCGGGCCATCCCGATCGCACAGGCCGCGATCGACCTCGCCCGTTCGACCGACGCCGCGCTGGCCGAGGCGCATGCCATGAGCACCCTCGGAACGAGCCTGACGCTCATCGGGCGGTGCGCCGACGGGACCTCGGTCTCTCGTGAAGCCTTCTCCCGCAATCTTGCGGATGGCGACGTCGATTCCATCGGTCGGGCGCATGCCAACTACAGCTCGGTCCTGCTCATCTGCGGGGCGTTCGAGAAGAGCATCGAGGTCGCAGAAGCCGGGGTTGTCTGGGCCCGATCCGCCGGGGCGTACGAGCAGTACGGCCGATTCATCGGCGGGAACGTCGCCGACGCCCAGATCGAGCTGGGCCGCTGGGATGCCGCGGAGGCGACGATCGACGACCTTCTCGCCGCGGACGTGTCCGGCGTGACTCGCGTCGGCACCCTCGCCGTTGCCGGCACGTTCCTCGTGCGGCGCGGTCGTGCGGCAGACGCCCGGCCGCTCCTGGCCGAGGGCCGCGTGCTCGTGGAGTCGATGCGGGATGCCCAGTTCACCGGGCCCATCCACCTCGGCCTCGTCGAGTTGGCGTTGACCGACGAGGACGCCGTCATGGCGGCAGCCATCGCCGGAGAGGCCCTCGATCGACTGGCGAACACCGGGGACCGCTTCTACGCCCTCGAACTCGCGTCCGCGGCTGCTCGCGCGGAGGCCGACGCAGCGAACCTGGCCCGGGCCCTCCGCGACGACGCCGGAGCCGCGGGGGCGAGCGAGCGCGCCCGGAGCGCGGCCGCGATGCTCGAGCGGATGCAAGGCGAGCTGGCGGGAGCCGACGCGTTCGGTGGTCGTCTGGACAGCACGACAGCCATCGCGCTCGCCGAAAGCCGTCGCGCCGAGGGCTCGGCCGAGCCGGACGCGTGGCGAGCGGCGATCGAGGCCGCGGATCGTGCCGGCAGTGCCTGGACGAAGGCCTATGTCCGCTTCCGCCTCGCCGAGTCGATGCTCGAGTCGCGGGCGTCGCGCCGGGATGCCGAGGCGGCGCTCGCCGAGGCCCACGCTGCCGCGGATCGTCTTGGTGCCGCTCCCCTTCGGGACTGGATCGAAGGACTCGCTCGGCGGGCACGGGTGCGGATGCCAGAACCCGCGGCGGTCGGCGTCGTGGCAACGGCCGATGACGGCGACGGCGTGGACCCGAAGCCATCCGCTGCGACCGTCGCGCTCGACCGCCTGGGCCTGACCCGGCGTGAGTTGGAGGTGCTCCCGCTCGTCGCCGCGGGTCATACGAACAAGCGCATCGCCGAGCTGCTGTTCATCAGCGAGAACACGGCCGGCGTCCACGTGTCGAACATCCTCGGCAAGCTCGGAGTCGCCACCCGAACGGAGGCTGCGGCCATCGCCGCGCGGCTTGGGCTCTGACGAGGTGCCCTGACCGAGCGGTCAGTCCGACGGCGGGGTGCGGTGCTCCAACAGCACGACGTCCCGCCACCGCCCGCCTGGATCGCGTCCCATCGCCCGCTGGACCCCGACCCGCCGAAACCCGACCGCTTCGTGGAGCCGGAGACTGGCCGTGTTCTCGGCCATGACCCCGGCGAGCAGCGTCCAGAAGCCCGCCTGCTCCGCGGCCGGGATGACCGCCTCGAGGAGCGCCCGACCCACGCCCCGGCCGCGGGCCTCGGCCGCGACGTACACGCTTTCCCACGCGACGCCGCTGTACACGCGGCGCGACGAGTACGCCGTCAGGGCGACCCAGCCCAGGACCGGCGAGCGCGCCGACTCGCGCGCGACCAGCCGGCAATCGGGACGGTGGGATCGATCGAAGTGGTCCCAGTCGGGCGCTTCGCGCTCCAGCGTGGCGTCGCCGGTCGCGATGCCCTCGACATAGATCCGGCGGACGATCGGCCAGTCGGCCGGCGTCATGGGCTCGATCCGGAATGCGTGCACCGCCGCCACGGCGGCATCATCACATGTCGGCGGCCGGCTCAGCCGGGGCGTTCGATGACCGGCGTCACGAGCGCGCCGAGTCGCTCGACCTCGAGTCTGACTTCGTCACCGGGCTGGAGGTAGCGGCCAAGGGTGTCATCGCGCACCTCGAGCAGGCAGCCCGTACCCACCGTCCCCGACCCGATCAGGTCGCCGGGCCGGAGCAGCGCGTCAGAGGACGCGCGCGCGGTGATGTCCGCCAGCCCGTGGACCGCGTCGGACCAGCGGCCACGCGACGTCTCGACGCCGTTCACCGATGCCGTCATCGCGAGGTCGAAGCCACGTTCGGAGCGCGCGTCCTCGAGCTCGTCTGGCGTTACCAGCCACGGCCCGAACGAGCTCGCGAAGTCCTTGCCCTTCGCCGGCCCGAGCCGGACGGCCGTCTCGTCACGCTGGAGGTCGCGCGCCGACCAGTCGTTGAAGATCGTGTAGCCGCCGATCGCCTCCTCGGCACGTTCGGGTGACAGGTCGCGGACGGGCGTGTCGATGAGCGCCGCGACCTCCAGCTCGTAGTCCAGCTCCTGGGACCCGCGCGGCGCCCACACGGGATCGCCAGGCCCGCGGATCTCCGAGACGTTGGAGAAATAGAAGACGGCCAGGCGGTACCAGGCCTCGGGGACCTCGCCGCCGCGCCGCTCCCACATCGTGCGGACGTGACCCTCGAAGCCGTAGCCGTCCCGGACCGAGGGCGGGGCCAGCAGCGGTGCGCCGAACACGAGGTCCGCCCCCTGCCCGATCGCCTCGTCGTCCTCTCCGCGGGCCTCGAACCCGTCGATCAGATCGGCGAGGGCCGCGACGCGCAGCCCGCGCGCGAGGTGATCGTCGAGCGTCGTGACCGGCTGGCGGAACATGACGGCGTCGTGGGCGCGTTCCGGTCGAGCGGCGACGATCCGGCGGCGCGCGACCTCCAGGTCGAGCCAGCGGGTCGGTGGGTCGTCGAGCGCCGCCGCGAGCCGCCACGGCCGCGCCCGCCGGGGCGTGACGTTCACGCACGTGGGCCAGGCGCACGAGTCGGTCAGGCCGGCGTGAAGGTCATCTTGGCAACGCCCTCGAGGGTGAGGAACAAGGCCTGGATCGACCAGGTCTTCGCGCCGGCGAGGCCCGCGAGGAACGCCGTTTCGACGGCCGTATCCGCCACCGGACAGGCCATCTTCGTCGTCGCGAGCGGGCCGAAGCTGATCGACGACCCGTCCACGGTGTACGTGCCGTTGTACGTGTTGCAACCCGCGGACCCCGACACGGTGCCATCCGCCCCGAAAGCGATCGTCGGGACCCCTGTCCCGAGCTCGGCCCCGGAGATGCCCTGGAGGACCCAGGACGTTCCGGGCAGCTCCGTGGGCGGGCCGGCGGCCGAGGGGGCCGCGGAGGCGGCCGGCTGCGAACAGCCGATGAGGGTGAGCGCCGCGACGAGGATGACGACTGCAGTTCGCACGATGGATCTCCTGGAGGTACGGGCACTCGGTCGGCCGAGCTCTTGGACGATCCGCGCAGGTGCAACAGTAGACCGTTGGTCCACCTGCGGTCGCCTGATTTCAGCCGGGCTTGATGACCATCAGCCCCCTTCAGCTGCCCGGGGCTCCGCGACGATCTCCCCGGCCCCCTCGAGCACCAGGTTCCCGTCCCCGGCCTGCCGCCACGTCGTCGCGCCCTGCAGCCCGGACAGGAAGGCTGCCTCCACCTGCCCGCGCTCGCCCTCGCACCCCATGAGCGTGGACGAAACCGGGCCGACGGTGATCCGGTCGCCGTCCGTGTGGAAGCTGCCGGTGTACTGGTTACAGCCGCCGCTGCCGCTGACGGTGCCGCCCGGGGCGAAGGTCATGGTCGGTCGCGCATCGGGTGGCGTTGGCTGGCCGGCGATCGAGACCACGGTCCACGACGTATTGCCGAGGCCGCCATTTGCGGTGTCATCGCCGATCAGCGAACACCCGGCCAGCATGGCGACCACACCGATGAGCAAGGGGACGTGACGTCGCATGGAGGCGCTCCTGGGTTGATCGACGCTGACCAAGGCCGGCCTCAGCCGGGCTTGATGACCATCAGCCAGACGAGCAGCACCAGCCCCACGGTTCCCACCAGGGCCAGGATCTCGGGCCGCCGCGTGTCCAGCATCGCGGCGAGTGCCGCAGGTTCCATCGTGGGACGGCCGTCGGGTCCGCGTTCCTCGAGCGCCTTGCGCAGGCCCATGTAGTACGGCGAAGCCACGGACCACATGACGACGAGCACCACGACGAGGACGACGATCGACGCGATGATCCAGGGCTGTCCCCACAGGTTGGCCCCGGCGGCGGCCCCCAGGCCACCGACGATCAGGAGCAGCAGGCCGATATACATCGGCCCGACGGCAATCCCGCCGACCTTCAGGAGCGCGTCGACGACGACCGGGTCGCGCTCATTCCGGACGCGGAACGACATGAACGCCGATGCGCCGTGGCTGATCGCGAACACCACGAGCCCGACGAGGTGGGCAACGACGAACCAGGAGTAGAACTCGGCCACGGTCCCTCTCCGCTGCGTGCGCTGGACGCCGTTGAGGATACTGGCTCGATCTGCAAGATTGAACGCCCGCGGCCCCGATACGGCCATAGAGAGCGGACGGCGTCCCCGACGGACGCCCCGAGGACGGATACGTGGACCGCGACCTCGTCGAGTTGGCCCAGCACGGCGATCAGTCGGCATTCGTCGATCTGATCCGTGCACGCGTGGATCGGCTCTACGCGACCGCGCACCGGATCCTCCGCGACATCGATCGTTCCGAGGATGCTCTGCAGGACGCACTGGTGATCGCCTGGCGTGACCTGCGTGGCCTCCGCGATCCGGAGCGCTTCGACGCGTGGTTGCACCGGCTCGTCGTCCGCGAATGCATCGACCAGGCGACGCGTGAGCGCCGCCGGGTCGCGAATCTGCGGATGCTGCCGGTCGACGGACCGGCCGCCTCCGATGATCTGATGACCCTTGCCGACCGTGACCAGCTCGAACGCGGGTTCCGGCGGCTGTCGCCCGACCAGCGGGCGATCCTCGTCCTGCACCACTTCCACGGGTACGCCCCGTCCGAGATCGCCGAGACGCTCGGCATCGCGCCCGGGACGGCCCGATCCCGACTCCATCACGCCCATCGCGCCATGCGCGCCGCCCTGGACGCCGATGCCCGGGTCGCCTTCGAAGGAGGTCGTTCCGCATGACCCGCGAACGCGACATCGAGCATCTGCTCGACACCTGGTTCCGCGATGGCCCGACCGAAGCACCGGATCGCATCGTCGATGCGGTCGCGGATCGGATCGGCCGTCAGTCCCAGCGGCCTGCGTGGCGCCTCGAATGGAGGCACGTCCACATGACTTCGACCGTGAAACTCGCGACCGCCCTCGCGGCCGTCGCCATAGTCGCATTCCTCGGGTGGCGGTTCCTGCCGGGCTCCTCTGGGGGTGTCGGCGGCGATCCCGCGCCGAGTAGCTCGCCATCCGCATCGGCCTCCCCGAGCATCCTGTCCTCCTCGACCCCCGTCGCGTGCGAAGACGACCTGGCGGGGTGCGCCGGTCCCCTGGCGGCCGGCAACCATCGCTCCAACCGGCTCGTGCCGGCGATCTCGTTCGAGACGCCGGCGAACTGGAAGAACGTCATCGACCTGCCGGCGCTCTACAAGATCGATCCACCCGGCTTCGGCAGTCCGAACATCCTCGTATGGGCGGATGCGGCCATCAGCGACCAGGCGACGAACTGCAGTCCGGAGCCCGACCCCGACCTGGGTCGAACGGCCGCCGACTGGATCGCATTCGTAACGTCACATCCCGGGCTGGACGCGAGTGAGCCTGTCGACGTCGATTTCGACGGACGGACCGGCCAGCAAGTGGAGGTCACCGTCGCCGCCGACTGGACCGCGACGTGTCCGAACCATGAAGGGCCGTATGTGATGTTCCTCACCCAGACCGTCGATGGGCAACGGGCCGAATACGGCGTCCCCTCGGACCAGCGGCTACTCCTGACGGTTGTCGACGTGGCCGGACGGACCCTCGTCATCGAATCCTATGGTCCGATTGCGGCGGACGCCTTCGCCTCGAGCATCGGACCCGCGCGCGACATCATCGCCTCGTTCCGCTTCGACTGAGCGCGCGGGTGCGCATGCCCCTTGCCCAGTAACGGCGCGGGAGCCTTCCTAGAGGTTCCCGCGCTTCTCCTGCTCGCGTTCGATCGCCTCGAACGGGCCCTGAAGTTGCCGACGCCGAAGCCGCACCTGGCTGGCGCGATTCGTGCTCGAGGACGATTCGTCGTTGTACGTTTTGCTTGCCTGCAGCGTCTGTCCGTTGACAGAGTCCTGAGCCGGAGGCGAAATCATGCGTCCAACGCGAAACGCCGTTCTCGTGTTGTGCGCGATCCTGGCCCTCGGTATCCGGGCCTCGGAGGTTTCGGCGACCTCGACACCACACCCGGTGCACATCCTCAAGGACTGCAGCACCTTCGACGGCACGCCGCCCTCGTTGTGCACCATCGCCGAGTCGGATCTCGGCGCCATCCCGGTGGGCACCAAGGTCTGGTATCTGGGCCCGGTCCTCACGAACTCGTATTTCCTGAGCAGCGATGTGTCCCTGGAGGCCGTGGGAGGCACAGCCACCGGCTACTGCATCTTCGTGTCGAAGCCATCGACAGGCATCTGCACGTTCTGGACGGGGACCGGGACTCTCGCCCGGTTTACCGCCGTGCTTGACGTGACCCGCGATGCCGCCGGGCTGTGGCACTGGGATGGGATCTACTACTTCGCCGACCCATCTGACCCAGTAGGGGCGGCCGCGGGCGGGTCGGCAACAGCGTGGCACTGACGGCGTCTCGGACCCTTCACTCGCAGACGCCCCTTGTGGAAGCACATCCGCTCGGTTCCGCGACGGTCGCTGACGTCCACGTGCGGAGGGGCCGCGAGCTATTCGGCCTGTGCCGTCGGCTCGGACTCGACGAGGACGAGGCGAACGACGCTGTTCAAGAAGCCTTCGTGCGGATGCTGACAGAGTCGACGCGCGGGACCGTGATCACCGATCCGGAGGCCTGGGCGTTCAGGGTCACGTATCGGCTTGCGATGGACCACCACCGGCTCGCTCGGACCGTGCGATCGCTGACCGACCGCCTTGCCGCGGTCGACCAACGAGAGGATGTCGATCCGACCGACCGCCTGGCCGTGTGGACCGCGGTGGACCAGCTCCCGCCTCGCCAGCGGGCCGTCATCTACCTCCGCTATCGAGCGGACCTGTCGTACGACCGCATCGGGTCCGTCATGGGAATCACCGCGAACGGTGCTCGCAACGATGCGAGCGCGGCCACCGCCACCCTCCGCAAACGCTGCCGCAGCGAGGAGGGTCCCCGATGACCGGCCCGTTCGACGCATTGGACCGATCCCTTCGAGACGGACCGCCGGACGAGGTCGGGTATCGACCTCAGCCGCAGGTCACGTCGCGCGGCCTGGCGACAGACGCCGGGAGTGGGGTCGTCCCGCCCGGGCCGGTGGCTCCCGCCCTCCCGGTGTGGCGCACCCGAACCGGCTCGCCATGGCGCTACGCGGTCACCATGCTGGTCCTTCTCGGGCTGGTGGGGACCGGGATCGCGATCTCGTCAAGCCGTGTCGGGTCCAACCCATGGACGGCTCCGGCGCCAGATTTCGGGCCCCTTACGGAGACGTTCGCCTCGCCAAGGCACGGCTTCTCGGTGCGGTATCCGGCAGGTTGGACGGTCCGGCCGGCGACCTCGAGCTGGCCCCAGAACGACTTCTTGCCGATCCAAAGCCCCGGCTTCGATCGACTGCTGCGCCCAGGTGTGGCGCGGCTGCTCGTGGCCTCGCAACCGCTCGGGACCGGCCAGACCGAAGGCGAGTGGCTTGCGGCCTATTTCCACCCGTTCGAGGGCGGCCAGCCGTGCGGCGGTGACCAGTCCAGCTGGCCACGCCTGCCGATCTCGGGCGCGAGCGGCTACCTCGACGCCGACGCGTGTGAGTCGCCCGCGGATGCGCGGGTCGCGGAACCGGACGTCCGGTTCCATGCGATCGTGTTCCAGGGTGGCCGCGTGTACCAGATCGGGCTGGATGGCAACGTCGACTTCGGGTATTTCCGGGCCGTACTCGCGGCGATCACGCTGAACCCGTCGACCGCCGTCGACTAGACCGGCCCAGGACGGGTTGTACGTTCTGGCAACGCCAAGCGTCTATCAGGCGTCAGAGCCCGAAGCTGGAGCGAGCAATGTCCACAGACCAGACCCAGACCCGACCGCACCGTCGGATGCGATCGCTTCGCACGCTGCTCGTCGTCGCCGGTACGTTCGCGGCACTCACCGTGCTTGCTCCGACGATCTCGGCCTCGCAAGAGCACCACGGCAGGATGTTCCACCTCGAGAAGGTGTGCGCTGCCGGCGTCTGCACGGTCACGGAGTCGACCTTCGAACCGATCTCCGAGGGGACGCGGATCACCTACGCGGGCACGCCTCCCGCGGCGCTAGTGCCGACGGTGCATGCGAGGCATGGCAGTGCCGTCGGCAACTGCGACATCTCAGCGGTCTTCGCCGGCACGGGCCCAGGCACGTGCATCTTCGGGGGCGGGACCGGATCGCTGGCATCCTTCAGGATCACGATCGCCGTGAACTTCGACGGTGCCACGTGGTTCTGGGATGGGGAGTTCGACCGCCGGCCTTGACACCACGGCGACTGATCGCCCCCTCGACACGCGCGGGAGTCTCGCTAGAGGTTCCCGCGCTTCTCCTGCTCGCGCTCGATCGCCTCGAAGAGCGCCTTGAAGTTGCCGACCCCGAAACCGCGCGAGCCGTGCCGCTCGATGATCTCGAAGAAGAACGTCGGCCGATCCTGGACCGGTCGCGTGAAGATCTGGAGCAGGTAGCCCTCTTCGTCGCGGTCGGCCTCGATGCCAAGCTCCTCGAGCGTGTCGATGGGCACGCCGACGTCGCCGACGCGATCCGCCAGCGTCGCGTAGTACTCGTGCGGCAGGCCCAGGAACTCGACCCCGTTCTCGCGCAACTGCCGGACCGTGCCGACGATGTCCTCGGTGCGCAGGGCGATGTGCTGGCAGCCGGGCGATCGATACCAGTCGAGGTATTCCTGGATCTGGCTCTTCTTCTTGCCCGAGGCAGGCTCGTTGATGGGGAACTTGATCCGGCCGTTGCCGTTGGTCATGACCTTGGACATGAGCGCGCTGTAGTCGGTGTGGATGACCTTGTCGTCGTAGTGGATCAACTGGGCGAAGCCCAGCACGTCCCGGTAGTAGTCGACGAACTTGTCCATCTCGCCCAGGCCGACATTCCCGACGCAGTGATCGACCTCGAGCAGGCTCAGCCCGCCGGCCGCGCGCGCCGGCTTCGCCACCTTCCGAAAGCCGGGCGCGAAGATGCCGTGGTAGTCGCGTCGGTCCACGAACGAGTGCAGCGTTTCGCCGTACGTCCGGATGGACGCGCGGCGGAGGATCCCGTCCTCCCCACCGTCGATCTCGGTCGGTTCCATGGCCGAGGCGGCGCCGCGCGTGGTCGTCTCCCGCCACGCCGACTCGACATCCGCGACGGCGAACGCGATGTCGTGGACGCCGTCGCCGTGCTCTCGGACGTGCTCCGCGATCTCGCCATCCGGGGTCAGGGGCGCCGTGAACACGAAGCGGATCCCGTTCTGGACCATGACGTAGCTCGCCCGGTCGCGGACCTTCGTCTCGAGGCCGCTGAACGCGACGGGCGAGAAGCCCCACAACGCCCGGTAATAGGCCGCTGCCTGCCGGGCGTTCCCGACCCAGAATTCCACGTGATCGATGCCTTCGATCGGCAGGAAATCGGCGGCCTTGGCGTACGCGTCGGCATCAACGCGGGCGCCCGCCTGGTTGGCGGCCCCACGGGGCAGCGTCTCGGTCATGTCACATCTCCGCTGCAGGCGGTTCCGGCCCGGGGCCTCGCATCCGACGACGGTGGCCAGCCCGGGCGTTGATCAGTGCCGTCATCGTACGCCCCGCGTGCGACACTGGCGACCATGACGACCCCCGACCTGCCGTCCGACCTGGATCGACTCGCCGACGCCCGCGGTGCGTACGCGGCGTTGGCTGACCGTGTCGCCGCCGGTGAGCCGTGGCCTCTGGCCGAGCACTTCGGCACGGAGCCCGAGGCGTCGTGGGGCCCGCGCGAGGTCCTCGCTCACGTGGCCGAGATGCTCCCCTTCTGGCTGGGCGAGCTGGAGCGGGTCGTGGACGGCGAGGGTGGGGCGCCGGTGCCGTTCGGTCGGATCGCGGACGACGCCTCGCGCATCGGGCTGATCGAGCGCGACCGGTCGCTGCCGCTACGGGTCCTGTTCGCGCGCATCGACGCTGGCCTGGGCGCGTGGCTGGAGCGATTGCCGACCCTCACCGAGGCGGAGGCGGGCAGGATCGGCCAGCACCCGCGCCTGGGCGAGATGCCCGTCGGGGGCATCGCGGAGCGATTCGTCATCGGGCACGGCGAGGAGCATGTCGTCCAGCTGGAGGGCATCCTGGCGGCGGCCGGCCGCTAGCCCGTCCGCCCGTGTTCATCCTCTACGCCATCCCGATCGGGATCATCGCGGGCTACCTGCTCGGTGGCCGTCTGGAGGGACTCGCCGAGATCCCGTTCCGATGGGGCTGGCTCGCCGTCGCCGGCCTGCTCGTCCAGGTGCTGCTCTTCGCCGAGCCCGTGGCCGCGACGATCGGCGCGGCCGGGACCCCGATCTACCTGGCCTCGACCGCGGCGGTGCTCATCGCGGTCCTGCGAAACCTGCACATCCCGGGAATCCCGATCGTCGCCCTCGGGGCCGCCAGCAATCTGCTGGCCATCCTCGTCAACGGCGGCGTGATGCCGGCCTCACCCGAGGCGGTAGCGGCTCTCGAGCCGGAAGCGGCCGGATTCTCCAACAGCGCGGTCATGTCCGACCCGGTCCTGCGGCCGTTGACGGACATCTTCACCCTGCCGCCGTGGGTCCCGTTCGCGAACGTCTTCAGCATCGGTGACGTGCTCATCGGACTCGGCGTGGTGGTGGTCATCGCCCTGGGAATGCGCCAAAGGGCTACCCAAACCGGCTAGTCGTACCAGTACCGATGGCCTATGGCCTATCGACCCGGTCGGCCGTAGGTTTCTGGTACGGGGGCACGCAGAGCGCACTCCCAAGTGAGCCCAGAGGGACCCACCCATGAACACATTCAAGAATCAGACGTTCCGGATCGTCATGTTCCTGTCCGTTCTGGCCAGCTCGAGCCTCGTGCTCATGGCCGGACGACGCTGGGGACCCTGACACCCGATCGACTACCCACGGACCCGCTGGGGCGGGTCCCGCCAGCCTCTTGAGCGGTCGTCTGCCCAGACGGCCGCTCTTGGATTCCCCGGGAATGCGAGGGTGTAGCGCCGGCGCCTGGCCGACCGACTAGATTCGGCGCGATGCCATCGCTGCCGGAGATCGGCTCCTCGCTCCCCGAGGTGGTCCTGCGGACCGCCATCGTCTACCTCTTCGTCGTGCTGGCCCTGCGCCTGTCGGGCAAGCGCGAGGTGGGCCAGATGTCCGTCCTCGAACTGGTGGTCATCCTCGTCATCAGCGACGCGGTCCAGAACTCGATGGTCGGCGAGAACACGACGCTCTGGGGCGGGCTCGTCGCGGTCGTGACGCTGCTCGCCCTGGACTTCGGCCTCAAGGCGCTGGCCAAGCGATCCAAGACCGTCAGCAGGGCGATCGAGGGCGAGCCGCGCCTGCTCGTGCGTGACGGGCGCCTGCTGGCCAAGGCGATCAAGGAGGAGGGCCTCGAGACCGAGGAGGTTCGCGCAGCGATCCGCTCGCACGGCCTCGTCGGGCCCGAGGACGTCCGGCTCGCGGTGCTCGAGACCGACGGCTCGATCAGCGTCATCCCGCGGGACGACGCGGGGCCGGGATCGAACCGACCGCCGAGCGACGACCGCACGACCTGATGCGGGCGGTCGCCACACCGATCCTGGTGCTGATGCTCGCCACGCTCGCAGTCGGCGCCTGCAGCCCGCGCCCCGTCCGGACCGTAAGCATCGGGGGCGAGCCGTGGACCGTCTACCAGGGCAGTGGCGATGGGATGCGCGGCCTGCCGGGGTTCGGGAATGTCGACGGCATGCTATTCGAGCCGCATCAAGACGCCGAACAAGGCGAGGCGGCGTTCACGATGGAGGGCGTGCCGTATCCCATCGACATCGCCTGGTTCGACGCGACCGGCGCCCTCGTGAGCCTCGCATCGATGGCGCCCTGCATGGCCGCGCCCTGCCCGCTGTACCGGGCCGAGGGACCGTATCGGTGGGCGATCGAGGCACCGCCCGGGGCATTCGCCGACCTGGGACCGGACGACCGACTCGTCGTCGACTAGGACGCCTCGATGGTCCAGGTGCCGCCGCGGCAGACCAGGTACAGCTCGTCGATCTCGGCGCCCCCCTGATCGTGCGCCACGAGCCGGCCCGTGCGGCAGAGCCCGTCCCGTCCGGCGAAGATCTGGTCGATCACGATCTGCTTGCCTGGCGCGAGCTCCGTGAGCGACTCCGAGCCGCCATCCGGGCTCTCGTAGTGGATGCGCACCGTCACGTCCGTCGCGTTGTCGATCGTGATGCCGTTGGCGGGATCGCCGGTTCGAACGGGGTCCGCGCCGCGATCCCGGCAAGCCAGGCCGCCGAAGGCCAGTAGCACCGCGAGCAACGCGATCGCCAGGCCGTGCGACCGTCGGCTCGCGCTCATGTCGTGTCGTCGGCCTCGGTCGGCGGCTCCTCGAGGACGTGCGTCTTCAGGAACCGGAGGATCCGCTCGAAGGCGTCGCGCCGGTTCTCGCGGCGCTCCCAGCCGTGGCCCTCGTCGTCGTACCAGTGGACCTCGTGGGTCTTGCCCTCGATCTCGAGCGCCTCGACCATCCGCTCGGTCATCAAGGGGACGACGCGCTTGTCCTTGCGACCGTGCAGGAGCAGCAGCGGCGCCTCGATCCGCTCGGCTCGGTAGACCGGGGAGCCGCGCCGGAAGACCTCCGTCAGTGCCGGGTCGTCGGGCGTGCCCATCATCTTGAGCAGGTCCAGGCGTCCCGGCCGGTCGCCGTGGCGGAAGCTCTCCGCGATCTCGGAATCGCCGTAGAGGTCGACCCCGGCCGCGAACATCGCGGGCTCCTCCACGAGGGCGCACAGGACCATGTAGCCGCCGTACGACCCGCCGAAGACCGCGAGGCGCCCGTCGGACCAGGGCTGTTCCGCGGCCCAGCGGCCGGCGTCGATGAGGTCGTGCACGTCGGCGTGGCCCCACTCGCCGTGGTTGGCCTGGCGGAACGCGCGCCCGTAGCCCGTGGACCCGCGGAAGTCGACGTCCAGGAACGCGAAGCCCTCGCGCGCCAGCAGCAGCTTGAACGGCTGGAAGCTGCGATAGGCCTGCCAGGTCGGTCCGCCGTGCGGGTAGATGACGGTCGGGACGCGCTTGCCGCCGCGCTTCCCGGTCGCGGCGCTCGGCCGCCACAGGGTGCCTTCGACACGCAGGCCGTCGCGGGCCTTGATGGCGATCCGCTCGCCGGCGGGCACGCGGCCCGCGGTCAGGCTGGACGCGAGGACGGCGGGGCGGGAATCGGTGACCTGGCGCGGACGTGCGCCGTCGGGGGCCACGCCCGGAACGGGCAGCAGCCACAGGTCCTGCGGCCGGGTCTCGCTCTCGCCGATCGCCGCGACCCAGGCGCCGTCGGGCAACCAGCCGATGGCCCGCCACACACCGTCCCATGGCGAGATCCGCTCGGCCTTCGTGGCGGCCGCGACCGTGCGCGGGGTCTTTGGCGGCCGTCCGCGGCCACGCTTGGGCTGCGCGGCTTCGCCCAGGCCGCGCACGATCAGGTCGATCAGGCCGTCGTGGACCTCGATGTGGACGACCCGGCTGCCATCTGGCGAGGGCAGCGGGGCGTACCCGTAGCTTCCCGTCGGCTCACCGTGCTCGCGCTCGCCGTCGGTGAGGATGATGCGGTCACGGCCATCCGGGGAGCGGCGCACGACCTGGAACCACCCGTCGGCGTCCGACACGTAGACCAGCGACCCATCGGACAGCCACTGCGCGCCGGTGTCGTGGCTGCGCTCGCCCGCCACGACCTCGCTCTTGCCGGTCGCGATGTCGACGATCGAGATCTGCGATGTCGTCAGGTCTTCGGGCGCCTGCTGGGCCATGACGGCCATCCGGCTACCGTCCGGGGACCACGCCATCCGATCGACGTCGATGCCGCCGGGCGTGAGCGCGACCGCCTGGGGCGGGCGCGGGTCGCGCTGCGGACGACCACGACGCGGAACGGGCGCATCGATCAGCCAGACCTGCGACCAGCCGCGTCGGCGCGAGATGAAGGCGATCCGCCGGCCATCCGGCGACCACTGCGGATCACGGCCGCCGCCGGGCTTGGGGACGACCTTCGTGAACCGGGACCCGTCGGCCTCGACGATCCAGATCTCCTCGTCCCGGACGAACGCGAGGCGCCGGCCGTCGGGGGACCACTGCGGCTCGCCGATCGCCTTCTCCGACGCGGTGATCTGCGTGGCCGGCGCGCCGGTCCCACGCAGCGAGAGCGTGAACAGCTGGCGGGCACCCGCGACCTCGGACGTATAGGCGACCAGGCGCTCCCGCGGACTGATGCGGAACTCCCGGGGCGACTCGACGGCGACGATGCCCTCGATCGTGAGACCGGCGGAGCCGGTGGCCGCCCCCGGGCTGCGGTCGGTCGGCATCAGGCTCCGGGCCAGTCGGCCACGGCGCACCAGCGCCCAAGCATCGCGAGGTGCTTGCGAACGTGGCCGTGGAGACAGTCCTGCGCCCAGCTCCAGCCGTCCGGGGAACGGAGATCCTCGATCGAGAGGGTCTCGACCGCCGCCAGCATGGCCGCGCTCGCTTCGTCATAGCGCGCCAGGACGGCGTCGGGGCTCTCGCCGCGCGCCGCGACGACGTGGCGTTCATTCCAGGCATCGATGCCTTCGTCCGGATCGGCCAGCCAGGTGCCGCTGGCGTGGAAGACCTCGATGGCGCGGACGCCCTCCGTCGCCCAGTCGGCGAGATGGCCCACGTGATCCTTGAGGGTCCAGCCCGGGGTGACCTCTTCGCTCCAGCGCGGCGGCGGGACCGTCCGGACGAGCGCGTCGAACTGCGCCCCGATCTCTGCCTCCTGCGCGCGGAAGCCAGGATGGTCGGGCGCCCGCGGATCGGCGACGAACGGGTCGCCATCGACCTGACGGAGCCGGAGGCCCTCGGTCCACGGCTCGACGACCGCGAGGTGATCGAGATAGTGGCCATGCAGGACGAAGTAGACCCAACCCCAGGCCTCATGGCCGCGGATCGTCTCGGGCGTGAGGTGCTGCGCAGCCGCCAGCACGCGCGGCCGGGCGGCGGCCAGGCGCGCGAGGATGGCCTCGGCCGACATCGTCGTCCAGGGCGCCCGCCGACGTTCGTTGTAGCGATCGAAGTCGCCGCCGTCGTAGTCGTCGTCCGACGGCCAGCGACCCGTTCCGATCGCCACCGGGATGTAGTCGGCCGCGAGCTCCTGCCAGTCGGCGATATGGCCGATGTGCTCGGCGAGCGACCAGTCGGGCCCGCCCGCGTCCGACGGCGCCGCACCGGGAAGGTGCCAGGCAGCGTCGTCGAGGCCGGCCCAGGTCGCGATGAGGCGATCCCAGAGTGCGGCCTCGTCCGCCCACAGGTCGCGCTCGGCGCCACGCAGGTCGAGGGCGCGCGTGTCCGCCAGGGTTGCCCGGCGAAGGTCGACCGTCGCCGTGGTCGTGGGCGCGGTCATCGCTTGCGCGGCCCCTCCTTGGCGGGCACGTCGAGGCTGGATTCGAGCTGGTCGCCGAGCTCGACGGTGCGCCGGAACGCCGCCCAGACGGCCTCCGACATCACGGTCCGGAGGCGGCCGCTCTCCAGCTCGTGCAGCGCCGCGGCCGACGTGCCGCCGGGGCTCGTGACCATGTTGCGCAGCTCTGCCGGGTGCATGCCGGACTGCTTCGCGAAGAGCGTCGAGCCTTCGAGCGTCTCGATCACGAGATCGTGGGCGACGTGGCGCGGGAAGCCCAGGTGCACGGCCGCGTCGATGAGCGCCTCCATGACGAGGAAGACGTACGTCGGCCCGGTCCCGCTGACCGCCGTCGCCATCGCGACCATCTTCTCGTCGTCGACCTCGAGCTGGAGGCCGAGCGCCCCGAGCAGCGCGGCCGCCTGGGCGCGCTGCTCCTCGGTCGTCTCGGGGGTGGCGTACCAGACCGTCACGCCTTTGCCGAGGCGGGCGGGCGTATTCGGCATGCTCCGGACGACCTGGTCGTGCCCGAGGATCCCGGTCAGTGCCGCGGTCGTGGCGCCGGCGAGGACGCTCAGGACGAGCTGGCCACGGCGCAGGTGGGGTCCGATCTCACGGCCCACCTTGTTCAGCATCTGGGGCTTGATGCCCAGCAGGATCACGTCGGCGTCGCGCACGGCTTCGAGGTTGTCGGCCACGGTCCGGATGCCGTACTCGCGCTCCAGGGCCTCACGGCGCTCGGCTCGCGGATGGCTCGCGACGACCCGGGCCGGCTCGACGAGCGCGCCGCGCAGCAGGCCCGCGATCATGGCTTCGGCCATGACGCCAGAACCGACCGTGGCGATCGTCGCGTTCGCGAGGGGGGACATCGGCCGGAGTATAGCGACGCCGCTGTCACGTTCCGGTACGGGACTGGCGCGCTGTCGCTCGACCGGCCAGGTGTACGGTCCCGACATCACGCTTGGAGGAGACCCATGAGCGCTCGAACGATCCGCATCCTTGGCGCACTCGTCGTCACCGCGGCGATCGTCGGCTGCGCGAGCCCGGCCGACAGTGTCGTGCCATCAGCGTCCCTGGCCGCGTCACCGAGCAGCGCCCCAGCCGCCTCGGCGAGCGCCAACGTCGCGACCGGGGCACCGGCAGCCTCGGAGGCCGGAGGCGATGGTGGGCTTTGTGCCAAGGAGTTCGAGCCCTGCGCCATCCCGGCGGGCACGTACACGACGGACGCGTTCGAGCACCCATTCACGTTCACGATCGATGGCGACGACTGGACCAACGACCGGAACTGGCCGCACGGCGGCTCGATGACAAAGGCCAGTGCCAACTCCTTCCTGTGGGCCTCGGGCGTCGTTTCCGGCCGCGTCGGCGAGGAGACCGTCGACATCGGGGCCGCACCGGCCGATTTCATCGCCCACCTCGGCAAGTTCGACGGCTTCACAGTGAGCGAGCCGGTCCCGGTCACGGTGGATGGGGTGAGCGGGTCTCAGGTCGATGTGCTCTCCAACGACGTCGAGGCACCCGGCATGTTCCTGCTGCCAGAGGACGGGTTCAACCTGTCGCCCAACGAGAAGACCAGAATTCCTCGTGCTCGACAAGGACGGCGCCACTGTCATCCTCTTCATCGAGTCGTTCGATGCGGCCACGTTCGACGCGTTCATGGCCGACGTGGGGCAGCCGCTTCTCGACGGGCTGACCTGGGAGTAGTCAGGCCGAGCGGGCAGAGACCAATACGAAGAACCGCCCCGTCGTCGTGACCTCGACCTCGTCGAAGCCCGCCGCGCGAAGGGCGGCCGCGAGGTCGTCCGGAGCGTAGTACACCTTCACGATCCGGAACTCGCGACCGTCGGCTAGCCGTCGAACGGCCAGGTCATCGGCGGGCTCGGCGTGGTCGGCGGCCCCGGATGCGCTGTCGGGCAATGAGTCGATGGCAGCCAGGCGGCCGCCGGGTTTCACCCAGCGATGGGCAAGCGCGAGGAAGTCGGCCAGGCGCTCGCGCGGGACGTGGCTGAGCCAGAAGCCCATGAACAATGCATCCACGGCCCGGTCGGGCTCGGCCCACGCGTCGCGCACGTGCAGGTGGGCGCGCAGGTTGTGCGCCACCAGGCGCTCGCGCGCCCGATCGAGCGCTGCCGGCGAGGCGTCGTACAGGGACAGCTCGCCGCGCGACGCGAGCAATGGCGACCACCAGCCCGTCCCTGCGGCCAGCTCCACGATCTCGCCTGCCCACGGCAGCGCATCGAGCCATCGACCGGCGCTGTCGAGCTCGGCGTGCCAGGCGGCGTCGTGGATCGCGCCGCGGGCATATCGGCCGCGGCGCAGATACCAATCGTCGTACTCGGGAGCGCGTGCCTCGTAGTAGTCGACCATCGAGCGCTCGGGGTCGATGGCGGCGACCGGGACTGCCGAGATTGCGTCCGCCGTCACCGGGACCGCCTCCGGCTCCGCCGGCGCGCCACTCCGGGACGCCGCCGACCGTTCGGTCAAGGCCTGGCGCAGGCGAAACCGAAGGAACCCGTTATCGCCGGCCTTGCCGACGCAGTCCGGGCAGAGCTGCGCCCAGCCTTCCAGGTCATCGGGCGATCGGACTGTGTGGGCGGTGCCGCACCACAGGCACGAGAACGACGCGAGGAACGGCAAGGTCAGCCGACCGGAACGGGGGTCCAGCCGCCGGGCGGGGCGATGTCCACGAACCCGGCCGGATCCATGATCTCGGCGAGGAGCTCGATCCCGTCGATGACCCGTGGGCCTGGCCGCGAGAAGTACGCCGAGCCATCCACGGCGAACACCGCGCCGCGCTGGACCGCCGGCAGCTCACCCAGCCACGGCGGGATCGGGGTCCGCGCCCAGTTTCGGACGGTCTCCGAGAGGTGGAACCCGCACGGCATCAGGAACAGCATCTCGGGGTCCACCTCGGCAACGGCGTCCCACGTGGTCGGATGCGCCTTCTCGCCGTCCGAGCCGAGCAGGTCCCAGCCGCCGGCGCGTCGGATCTGTTCCGGCACCCAGTGACCGACCGCGAATGGCGGGTCGAGCCACTCGAGCCCGACCACGCGCGGCGCGCGGTGACCGGCCTCTCGTCGCGTCGCGACCCGCTGCTCGATGGCCCCGAGTCGCTCGCGCAGCGCCTCGACGACATCGATCGCGGCATCCTCGACCTCGGCCATGGCCCCGACCGTGGTGATCGTGTTGAGGATCCCCTCGATCGATGTCGGCTCGAGCGAGACGACCGTGATCTCGGCATCGATACGGCGAGCGACCTCGTTCACCTCGCGGTAGCTCACCGCGCAAACCCGGCACAGCTCCTGGGTCAGGATGAGGTCCGGTTTGACCGCGGCCAGCGCCTCCTCATCGAGCTCGTACAACGACGAACCGCCGTGCATCGACGCGGTCACCCGCGCATGGATGTCACGCGACGACACGTCCATCAGGTCCTGCACGCTCCGAGTGACCACGGGCTTGCCGACGACCGACGGGGGCCAGTCGCACTCATGCGTGACGGCGACGAGCTCGTCCTGCAGCCCGATCGCACAGACGATCTCCGTGGCGGAAGGCAGAAGCGAGACGATCCTCATGGTGAGGGACGGGCTACCGGCACCCTCAACAGGGAGCTGACACACGCGCCCCGAGGTCTGAGGCGGAGCTCCGCGACGCCATCAGCCCGAGGGTTTGAGCTCGTCCACGGACGCGCGCGCCGCGGCCTTGTCCGTGTACCACGTGGCGTCGATGACCGTGTACGGGGCCCATTCGGGCGGCAGCGACTCCTCCGGGAAGATCGCGTTCACGGGGCATTCGGGCTCACAGGCGCCGCAATCGATGCATTCGTTCGGGTCGATGAACAGCTTGCGGTCCACGCCCTCTTCGTAATGGATGCAGTCGACCGGACAGACGGACACGCACGAGATGTCGAGCACATCGATGCACGGCTCGGCGATCACATACGTCATGCAGCGTCCTCCTCGAAGGGTGTCGGAACGTCTGAGAAGCGCACCCCGCCGGCGCGGGTCCAGAGCGTACCACCGAGCGCGTTCACGAGGCGCCGACCCAGCGCACGGGGATCTGCATCCCGCGCTCCCAGTGGCCGGGGATATGGCAGCCCACGATGAAGGCTGGCGGTGCGCCGCCGGGATCGCCCGCGGGGACCGTCCAGGTGACGTCCACGCGCTGGCCCAATTCGACCACGATGCGCAGGCCCGAGACCTCCGGCGGCACGCTCACGACCGGCGTCGGGCCGGGCGGCGCCCCGGCGACCGCGGCCTCCGCGCGTTCCCACGCGTCCTGGACCGCCTCGGAGCCGATGATCGCCTCGTGGACATCGAGGCCGCCGTTGATGACGTGGAGCAACACGGTCTCGCCGGGCACGAGGTCGAGGGTCGGGGGCAGGAACTCGTAGTCCTTCGCGATGAGGTTGACCTCGCGCGGAGCCCCGCTTGCGCCGGCCTCGATCGGCGGGGTCACCACAGGCCCCGTCTCGCACGCCGTCGCGGCGCCAGCCAGGACCACCAGCGCGCTCCGGAGCACGTGGCGGCGGAGGCGCCAGTTCGAGGGGCGGACAGGTCCCATCGGGGGAGTCTATGGCGCGGCGACCGCAACGACCGCAACGCTCGCTTGACACGTGGATGGACGCGTCGCATCGTTCGCGCGTCCCACCGGGCCGAGGGGCTCCGTGACCCATGAGGGGGCTGTTTGACACTGCCGACCGACACCCGCGGATCGTACCTACCGGCGGGCCGGGGCTTCACCCCGGGCGACGGCGCGGATGCGGCCAGGATCGCCGTCCGGCTCGAGGGCGTGGAGAAGCGCTACGGGGACGTCGTCGCAGTGGCCGGGGTCGATCTCGACGTGCGTGACGGCGAGTTCTTCTCGATGCTCGGCCCGTCCGGTTCCGGCAAGACGACGACCCTGCGGATGATCGCCGGCTTCGAGACCCCGACCAGTGGGCGGGTCGTGCTCCACGGCCGCGACGTCACGGACGTGGCGCCGTTCGACCGCGACGTCAACACGGTCTTCCAGGACTACGCACTCTTCCCGCACATGACCGTCGGGGACAACGTGGGCTACGGACTGCGGGTGCGCAAGATCCCAACGCCTGAGCGTTCGGGTCGCGTGGACGAGGCGTTGCGGATGGTCCGCCTGGATGGGTACGAAAAGCGCCGGCCCTCGCAGCTGTCAGGGGGCCAACGCCAGCGCGTCGCGCTTGCCCGCGCGCTGGTGAATCGGCCACGCGTCTTGCTCCTGGACGAACCGCTCGGCGCACTCGACCTGAAGCTGCGCGAGGAGATGCAGATCGAGCTCAAGGAGATCCAGCAGCAGGTCGGCATCACGTTCATCTACGTGACGCACGACCAGGAAGAAGCGCTCACGATGAGCGACCGGATCGCCGTATTCAACGCGGGCCGGATCGTGCAGCTGGGCACGCCGGCCGAAGTCTACGAGCGGCCGGCGACGCGATTCGTGGCTGGCTTCGTCGGGACTTCGAATCTGGTCAGCGGTGAGGTCGCACGTTCGATCATCGGGCGCGACGGCACCTTTACGATCCGCCCCGAGAAGATCCGCATCGCGGGACCTGATGCCACGGTCGGGGCCGACGAGGCGGCGGCCGCCGGCACGATCCGGGACGTCGTCTACCTCGGTCCGGACACCCGCTACATCGTGGAGCTGGACGCCGGCGGACGGCTGGTCGTCACGCAGCAGAATCTCGCGACGACCTCGACGGAGGCCCTCGCGCAGCAGGGCCGATCGGTCCGCCTGGTCTGGAAGCGACAGCACGAGCTTCCCCTCGTCGAGGGGGAGCCGGACACCATGGAGGAGGTCACGGCATGAAGCTTCGGAGATCCATGAGCCTGCTTGCGGCGGGCGCCTTGCTCGTATCCGCGTGTAGCACCGGCACGGGTGCGTCGCCGGCACCCAGCACGATCAGCGCGGTCGGTGACGGGGAGGGCAAGGTAACCGTCCTCGCGTGGCCGGGGTACGTGGAGGACGGCACGACCAGTCCCGATGTCGATTGGATCTCCTCATTTGAGCAGGAGACCGGCTGCCAGGTCACCGTCCAGACCTTCGGCACCTCCGACGAGGCGTTCACGCTGTTCCAGACCAATCCCACGCAATACGACGTGATCTCCGCGTCGGGCGATGCGACGCTGCGACTCGTTGCCGGCGGATTCGTCCAGCCCGTCAACGTCGACCTGATCCCCAGCTACGCGGAGATCTTCCCCGACCTCAAGGACAAGGACTACAACACGGTCGACGGCGTCCACTACGGCGTACCTCACGGGCGCGGCGCCAACGTCCTGATGTGGCGGACAGACGAAGTCACGACGGCGCCGACCTCCTGGAGCGCGCTCTTCGATCCGGCGTCCGAATTCGCCGGCAAGTTCTCCGTGTACGACGCCCCCATCTACATCGCCGATGCGGCCGTGCTCCTGATGAAGACCAACCCGGAGCTCGGCATCAAACATCCCTACGCGCTCGATGACACGCAGTTCGCGGCCGCGATCGACCTGCTCGAGAAGCAGAAGCCGGCGGTCGGAGAGTACTGGGGCGACTACACCAAGCAGATCAGCTCGTTCCAGAACGGCAATACCGTGATCGGAACGTCCTGGCAGGTCATCGCCAATGTCCTGCAGGGCTCCGACCCGCCAACCCCGATCGAGGTGGTCAAGCCCGTCGAAGGCGCCACGGGCTGGTCCGATACGTGGATGATCAACTCGAAGACACCGAACATCAACTGCTCGTACAAGTTCGTGAACCACATCACGTCGGCGCCGATCAACATCCAGATCGCCGAGTACTTCGGCGAGGCGCCCGGCAACTCGAAGTCGTGCGCGCTGGCATCAAACCCCGATCACTGCGACATCTTCCACGCCGAGGACACCGAGTACTGGAAGGACGTCTGGTACTGGACAACGCCTACGGCCAAGTGCCTCGACGGCCGGACCGATGTCACCTGCAAGGACTTCGCGGCCTGGGTCGAAGCCTGGACCGGCATCCGCGCCGGGTAGCGTCTCCGACACAACAAGCGAAACGGCCCCGCGGCGTCACCGCCGCGGGGCCACCACGTCCCGAGGGGATCCGTCCGCTTGTCAAGCACCGCACGCGATTTCCCGTCTCCGCGACCGTCAGTTCCGCGGCGGCTCGCAGCCTGGCTGCACCGGCACCCTCGGACGCGCCTGGGCCTGCTCCTGGCGAGCCCGATC
Source organism: uncultured Chloroflexia bacterium (assembly GCA_963850555.1). Lineage (GTDB taxonomy): Bacteria > Chloroflexota > Limnocylindria > Limnocylindrales > CSP1-4 > SPCO01. Next base: position 193,203 of record CAWKLT010000004.1, read on the forward strand.
GGCTGGCTGGTCGTCATCTACCTCGGGTCGCTCACGATCCTGTTCCTCAACGCCTTCCTGACCCGTGACGCGTTCAGCGGCGCCACGATCTACCAGCCAACGCTCGACAACTTCGCGCGGCTTCTCGAGGACCCGTATCCCGGCATCACGCTGCGGACGCTGGGGATGGCTGCGGTCGTGACCCTGACCTGCGCCGTCCTGGCGCTGCCGATCGCCTTCTTCATGGCCCGCGTCGCGTCGCCGCGCCTACGCAACGCCATGGTCGTCGCGGTCATCGTCCCGCTCTGGGCGAGTTATCTCATCAAGGTCTACTCCTGGCGCCTGATCCTGGCCGAGGAGGGCATCCTCAACGAGGTCCTTGGCGCGGTGGGGCTGCGAGGGCCTGGGTTCGGCGACATCGCCGTGTGGCTCGTGTTCACGTACCTGTGGTTGCCCTACATGATCCTGCCGGTCTACGCCGGCCTGGAGCGAATCCCCGACTCCCTGCTGGAGGCGTCCGCCGATCTCGGCGGACGGTCGTGGATGACCTTCCGGCGGGTCGTCCTGCCTCTGGCCCTGCCGGCCCTGGTCGCCGGCTCCATCTTCACGTTCTCTCTCACGCTCGGCGATTACATCGCGCCGGCACAGGTCTCGACGACGATCTTCATCGGGAACGCCATCTACGCCCAGTTCGGGGCCGGCAACCTACCGCTCGCCGCGGCTCTGTCGCTCGTCCCGCTCGGCATCGTCGTCCTCTATCTGCTGGTCGCGCGGCGACTCGGCGCGTTCGAGGCGCTCTGATGTCGATCGGTCGGGGCTCCCGGCTGGCCCTCGGGATCATGACGATGCTGATCCTGGCCTTCATCTACCTCCCGATCGGGCTGATCGTCGTCTACTCCTTCAACTCCGGGACCACGCCCGCATGGCCGCCCGTCGGCTTCACGCTCGAGTGGTGGGCCCTGGCGTTCCGCAACAGCGGGCTTCAGCAGGCCTTCCTGACCTCGATCGCGGCCGCGTTGAGCGCCACGGCCATCGCGCTGGTTCTCGGGACCCTCGCGTCGATCGCCGTGGCGCGCCACCGATTCTTCGGACGAGAATCGATCTCGTTCATCGTGGTCCTTCCGATCGCCCTGCCCGGCATCGTGACCGGGATGGCGCTCTCCACGACGTTCGCGCAGGTCGGGTTCCCGCTCGGTTTCTTCGCGATCGTCGTGGGCCATGCGACGTTTTGCATCGTGATCGTCTACAACAACGCCATCGCCCGGTTGCGGCGGGTCTCTGGGTCGTTCGAGGAAGCGGCCGCGGACCTCGGCGCCGACCAGTGGCTGACCTTCCGAACGATCACGTTCCCGGCGCTCCGTTCGGCCATCCTCGCGGGCGCCTTGCTGGCGTTCGCGCTCTCGTTCGACGAAGTCATCGTCACGATCTTTACCGCGGGCGGCGTGAAGACACTGCCGATCTGGATCTTCCAGAGCTTCCGCCTCGCGAACCAGCTCCCGCTTGTCAACGTGGCGGGTGTCGTCGCGATCCTCCTGTCCGTCGTGCCGGTCTATCTCGCGACGCGCCTCAGCTCCAGCGTGGTTGGCGCGCGGACCTGATCAGGGCCCCCAACGTCGGCCGAATTCGATCAGGGTCGGAGCAACGACCATCAGGTAGAAGACCAGCGACGAGCGCAACCGCGCCATTGGGCACCTCCGCCGGCCGTGGGCCGGCACCGGATCCGCCGGTCGATCCCAACGAGGAGTGCCCGATCGATCCGTGGAACGGCAGTATCGCGATGGGCGCTTAGCTGCGGCTTACTTGTCCGGGTCGAGCTTCAGCGCCGCCGAGTTGATGCAGTAGCGCAGGCCGGTCGGATCAGGACCGTCGTCGAAGACGTGTCCCAGGTGGCCACCGCAGCTCGCGCACAGGGCCTCCGTCCGGGTCATGAACAGGGAACGATCCTTCTCGGTCGCGACCGCGGCCGCGTCAGCCGGCTGGTAGAAGCTCGGCCAGCCGGTGCCCGACTCGAACTTCGTGTCGGATCGGAACAGCTCGGCGCCGCAGCCCGCACAGCGGTAGGTGCCGGACCGGTGCTCGTCCCAGAGGGCGCCGGTGAACGCTCGTTCGGTCCCCTTCTCGCGGAGGACGCGGTACTGCTCGGGGGTCAGCTCGGCGCGCCATTCGGCGTCCGACTTCATGGTGTTCGGGGTGGGAGCGGTGGTTGGATCGGTGTCACGCATGTCCGCATCGTACGCGGCATTCGTGTCGGGACCGTGACGGATCACGGATCGGGCCGCGACCTCACATCGAGGGCTTGTAGTCAGGATCGAGGTACTTGTCCGGGTCGTCCTGGAACTCGAGCAGGCAACCCTTGCCACAGAACCAGTAGGTCGTGCCGTCATGCTCGAGGGACAGCAGCGACGTCGCAGTGTCGACTTCCATCCCGCACACGGGATCGATGGCGGTGGCCATGGTGGGTTCCTCCAACGTGGGTACTCCCGGGGAGTATACGACGAGCGGCGGGCCGGCGCCGGCGGGCGTACAGTCCGCCGATGGACGAGATCGACCCGATCGCCATTCGCGCCGCCCTCGCGGCCGAGCGTTTGCACCTCCTCGGGGAGCTCGGCGAGGCCATCCAGGCGCCGGGGCAGATGACCTACGGCTCGCAGGCCGCAGCGGCGACACAGGTCTTCGAGCAGCAGCGCGACCTCGCCCTGCGCGATCGGGCGAGCCAGCAGCTGGAGCTCGTCGACGCGGCGCTCGCGCGGCTCGATGCCGGGACGTTCGGGGCGTGCCTGCGCTGCGGCAAGCCGATCGCACCGGCGCGGCTCGAGGCGCTGCCCTGGGCCGCCCACTGCATCGAATGCCAGGCGATCGTCGACCGCGGTGGCCGGTGATCGACGCCCCGGCGCTCGTCACCATCGAAGCCATCCGCGGCGCCGCGGACGTCCTGCGCGGCGTCGCGATCCGAACCCCGCTGGTCCCGTACGGCCCACCCGAGGACCGGATCCTGCTGAAGGCGGAGAGTCTCCAGCCGATCGGGGCGTTCAAGATCCGTGGCGCCTACGTCGCCATCGCCGGACTGGCGCCGGCCGAACGCGATCGGGGCGTCATCACGTACTCCTCGGGGAACCACGCCCAGGGGGTCGCACGTGCGGCGCGCCTGCTCGGCGCACCGGCGGTCGTCGTCATGCCCAGCGACGCCCCCGAGATCAAACGCGAGCGTGTCGCCGCGGACGGAGCCGAGATCGTCACCGTGGGGACGGCCTCGGAGGAACGCCGGGAGCGGGCCGAGGCGATCGCCGCGGAACGGGGTCTCGCCATCATCCCGCCGTACGACGACGATCGCATCATCGCCGGGCAGGGCACGGTCGGACTCGAGATCGCCGAGGACCTGGCGGATGTCGCGCTGGTCCTCGTGCCGATCGGCGGCGGTGGACTCGCGAGTGGTGTCGCCGTGGCGATCAAGGCCCTGGTCCCGGGAGCGCGGGTCATCGGCGTCGAACCCGAGCTCGCCGCCGATGCGCGCGATTCGCTCGAGCGTGGGGAGATCGTCAGTTGGTCCGCGGCCGACGTGTCGCGGACGATCGCCGATGGCACGCGGACGCAGGCGCTGGGGCGACGGACCTTCGCGCACCTGCGCGCACATCTCGACGGCATCGTGACCGTGAGCGAGGCGGAGATCGCGGCCGCGGTGCGGCTGGCGGCGGAACGGTCGCGCCTGGTCGCGGAACCGAGCGGCGCCCTGGCCCTCGCGGCGATCGCGTTCCGCGGCGACGAGCTTGGCTTGCGCGACCTGGGAGGGCCGGTGGTCGGCGTCGTGAGCGGGGGCAATGTCGACCCGGTGCAGTACCGCGCTTACCTGGAGGCGCCGCTCCCCGGTTGACCCTCCTCGCGCTCACGCGCGAGGCGATCGGCCAGCAGCCCCTCGCGGATCCGGATGTCGGCCATCTCGGATGCCGCCTGCCGGTCGAGCCGCGCGCTGTCGCGGGCCTCGGCCCGCATCCAGCCGACCACGATGGCCATGACCGCCACGAGGAAGATCGCGTCTCCGACGAGCCACATGATGCCGGCCGCCGCCTGCTGATCGGCGAGGGGCGTTGGCCCCCAGGCCCGCACGAGCGTGGCGTAATGCGGGTAGAGCGCAGCCTGGGCGCTGAGGAGCACGACGGCGAGGAACGTGTTCTGCGGCATCTGGAGGAACACGTACAGGGCGCGGGCCGGGTGGGGCATGCGCCACGGCGCCGGATCGAGCGCCACCGCCGGCCACCAGAACAGCAGGCCCGCTCCGAGGAACAAGGCGTGCTCCAGGTCGTGTACAAGCGGGTCCTCGAGGGCCGCATCGAACAGCGGCGAGAAATGGCTGACCCACATGACGCTCGCGAAGATGACCCACGCGACCACGGGGAACGCGAGGATCCTCGTCACGCGCGAATGGAGGACCGGCAGGACCCAGCGCCGCCTCGTTGCCGGCGAGACAAGACGCAGGACCAGGGTGATCGGGGCGGACAGGGCGATCAGCGGCGCGGCCACCATCGCGAGCAGCAGGTGCTGGAACATGTGCACCGAGAACAGCGCCGTGTCGTACCGATCGACTCCCGACACGAGCGCGACGGCGAGCGCCGCCAGGCCGGCGGCGAAGGCCACCGACCGGCGAACCGGCACGGGATTGGTCGGATGCGCGGCGTTCACGCGCCGAACCGCCCACCACCACCAGATGGCCGCGACGGCGATGCCCAGCGTCGGCAAGGGCTCGAACGTCCAGCCAAGCAGCAGCGTCGCTGCCGACGGCGGTTCGGCTGGCACCGGCCCATGGGCCATGGCGGAGGCCGCCGCTGCGAGCCAGACGATCGCCCCCAAGCCAACGAGCCAGCCGAGGCGGGGCGGAAGCGTCAGACGTCTGGACATCGCTCGCATCGTCGCACGAACCTCGGCCAGTGGCCGCGCGAGACGCCGACGCTCCGGGTATCATGGCGCCGGTCCGACCCTCGGGCGGTTCGGCCGCGATCTCTTGACCGGTGAGGCACTCCCAGTTCGGTGCTCGCCGACGCTCCGCTGAGGATCTGCATGGCGAGTCCCCCCCGAAACGGTCGTCTCGCGCTCCAGGCTCTCGTCATCGGGGCCATCCTGCTCGGGATGGTCGCGATCGCGATCGTGGCCGGTGTCGACCTCATCGGGACGAGCGAGCGCGTCGTGACCGGCCTCTATCCACCGGAGGCGGTGACCGTCCAGGGCCAGCACATCCGCGACCTGTACACGATCGTGTTCCTGATCGCGGTCGCCATCTTCTTCCTCGTCGAGGGACTGATCCTGTGGACCGTCCTGCGCTATCGCCGGCGGCCCGAGGACGTCACGCTGCCCGCGCAGACCCACGGCAACGCCATCGCCGAGGTCGTCTGGACGGTGGTCCCGACCCTGATCGTCGCGTTCCTGTTCGTGATCTCGTGGCAGACACTGAACACCGTCGAGGTCGTGTCGGCCGATCCGCAGACCCGGGTCAAGGCCGTGGCAGGCCAGTTCCAGTGGACCTTCGAGTATCTCGACGCGAGCGGCGAGAACACGGTCTACACCCAGCTCCTCCCGGCCGGTGAGGACGGCGGCCTGGTGCTCCCGGCGGGCCGCACGGTCCAGCTGAGCCTGGAGAGCCCGGACGTCATCCATGCCTTCTACGTCCCGCAGTTCCTGTTCAAGCGTGACGTCGTGCCGGGCCGGATCAACAAGTTCGAGATCACGATCAACGAGGAAGACGCCGGCCAGACGTTCCGCGGCCAATGCGCGGAGCTGTGCGGGGCCGGCCACCGCCTGATGCTGTTCGACGTCCACGCGTATACGCCGGCCGACTACGACGCCTGGCTCGAGCAGAAGATCGCCGAGGCCGAGGCGAGCCCGCCCCCGCCGCCATCCGGGGAGCCCTCCGGGGCTCCGTCGGGAGGTCCGCCTGGTCCGTCCGGTGCGCCGGCCGGTTCCCCGCTGGTGGTGAGCGCCACCTTCCTGAACTTCGACCAGGACGCCCTGCAGGCGCCCGCCGACACGCCGTTCCAGATCGAGTTCGACAACCGCGACCCGAGCCACCCCGCACAACGTCGCAATCCATGAGGGCAGCCCGACCGGACCCGAAGTCTTCAAAGGCGAGGTGTTCCCGGGTCGAGCCAAGAAGACCTACGACGTGCCGGCGCTCCCGGCTGGCGCCTACGCCTTCATCTGCACGGTCCACCCCACCATGACCGGCACCCTCACGGTCAACTAGGAGCATCGCGTGGCGACCACCGTCCTGCACCCCGCCGCCCCGACCTATCGCAGCAGCCTGTACGACTGGGTGACGACGACCGATCACAAGAAGATCGGGATCCTCTACGTCGTGAACTCGTTCCTGTTCTTCTTCATCGGCGGGATCCTGGCCATGCTCGTGCGCACGGAGCTCGCCTTCCCGGAGCTGCAGTTCCTGACCGACCAGACCTACAACGAAGTGTTCACGATGCACGCGACGTTGATGATCTTCCTGTTCATCATCCCGATGCTGGCGGGCTTCGGGAACTACGTCGTGCCGCTCCAGATCGGCGCCCCCGACATGGCGTTCCCGCGCATCAACGCACTGTCGTTCTGGATGCTGCCGCTGGGCGGGTTCCTGATCCTGCTGGGCTTCGTCACGGGTGGCGCGGCGGCGGCCGGCTGGACGTCGTACAGCCCACTGGCGCAGGACCGCCCATTGGCCTCGGTCGGCTCGGGGCAGGACCTATGGATCGTCGGCCTGGCGCTCGTCGGAACGAGCTCGATCCTGGGCGCGGTCAACTTCCTCGTCACGATCTTCAAGATGCGGGCTCCGGGGATGACGCTGTTCCGCATGTCGCTGCTGACCTGGACCGTCCTCGTGACCGCCGTGCTCGTCCTGCTGGCGACGCCCGTCTTCACGAGCGCGGTGATCATGCTGTTCATCGACCGCAACCTCGGCGGGAGCTTCTTCGACCCGGCCAACGGCGGCGACGCGATCCTGTACCAGAACATCTTCTGGTTCTACTCGCACCCGGCGGTCTACGTGATGATCCTGATCGCGATGGGCACGGTCAGCGAGATCCTGCCTGTCTTCAGCCGCAAGCCCCTGTTTGGGTACAAGGCATTCGTCTTCGCGACGGTCGGCATCGGGGCGCTCGGGTTCTCCGTGTGGGCCCATCACATGTTCACGACCGGCGCGGTGTACCTGCCGTTCTTCAGCCTCATGACGTTCCTGATCGCGGTCCCGACCGGCGTGAAGTTCTTCAACTGGATCTTCACGATGTGGCGCGGGCAGCTCCGGCTCGCGACACCACTCCTCTTCGCGCTCGGGTTCCTCACGATGTTCCTGATCGGTGGCATCAACGGCGCCTTCGCCGCCTCGGTGCCGGTGGACTTCGCCCTCCACGACACCTACTTCGTGGTGGCGCACATCCATTACGTCCTGTTCGGCGGATCGGTCTTCGGCGTGATGGCGGGCCTGTACTACTGGTTCCCCAAGATGACCGGCCGGATGCTCAACGAGACCCTCGGCAAGGTCCAGTTCGTGCTGATGTTCATCGGCTTCAACCTGACGTTCTTCCCGATGCACGAGCTGGGACTGTCGGGCATGCCGAGGCGCATCGCGGACTACTCGTCGACCGCCGGTTGGAACGACCTCAACCTGGCGGCCACCGTGGGTGGCTTCCTCATCGCCGCGAGCATGCTGCCGCTCCTGTGGAACGTCTTCGTCTCGCTGCGCAGCGGCGAGGTCGCCGGCGACGATCCGTGGGAGGGCAATACCCTCGAATGGGCGACCACGTCGCCACCGCCGCCGTACAACTTCGACCGGCTGCCGGAGATCCGCTCCGAGCGACCGGTGTTCGACGTCCGGCACGGGCCCAAGCCGGGGGCCGCCAGTACCGCGGTTGCCGCCGCCCCGAGCGAGCACTGAGCCGATGGCGACCGAGAGCCACGCCCTGACCACCACGGACGACCACAGCCCGGTCGCCGGCCTGAGCCACGACTCGTCGGGCGGCATCAGCAATGTCGTCCTGGGGATGCTCCTGTTCCTCACCTCAGAGGTCATGTTCTTCGCGGGCCTGTTCGCGGCCTACTTCGCGGTCCGGGCCAAGACGGACCTGTGGCCCCCGTTGAACCCCGAGACGGGCGAGCAGTTCCACCTTGCGATCCTCCCGCTCGTCGGACCGGCGACCGTCCTGCTGATCCTGTCGTCTTTCACCTGCCAGTTCGCGGTCTGGGCGATCCGGCGCGGGGACCATGTCGCCTTCGTCCGCAACATCGCGGTGACCTTCCTGATCGGGGTGACCTTCCTCGTGATGCAGGCCATCGACTACGTGGAGCTCGGCGCTGAAGGCCTGACCATGGCCTCGGGCCCGTACGGCACGACCTACTTCACCCTCACCGGTTTCCACGGGGCGCACGTGTTCGGCGGCGTGGTGATGCTGGGGGTCGTCCTGTATCGAGGCATGGCCGGGCAGTTCTCGCCCCGCCATCACGATGCGGTCGAGGCGACGTCGCTGTACTGGCACTTCGTCGATGTCGTCTGGATCCTGCTGTTCTCCCTGCTGTACCTGCTGCCCGGCAAGGGACAGATCTGATGCATCCGCTGCGTCATCCGCGCAACGCCATCTTCGTCGGCATGCTGTTCGTGATCGTCGGCGCCGTCTACTGGGGGGTCCAGACGATCGCGGGCTGGGAGGTCGACTACGCCGGGGTGACCCTGCTCGTGCTGCTCGGCGTCGCGATGGCCGTCATGGCCTACGTGCTCATCGCCGGATCCCCGAACGACTGACGCCCAGTGCTCGAAGAGATCTGGAACGGAATCCTGGAGCTGACGGCGCAGTTCGTCATCCCCGATTGGGGCGCGCTGATCGCCCTCCTGCCGGTCTTCATCTTCGTCCTGACGATCCTCATCCTCGCGTGGCTCTTCCTTCGGCTGTTCCGCGCCCCCAAGCCCCGTCGTGGCTTCCAACGCGTGCCGCCGCGCACGCCAGCCGGCCTGCACATGCCCGGTCCGTCCTTCGCGCCGATCCTGGCCTCGATCGGGGTGTTCCTGCTGTTCCTCGGGGTGGTCTTCCCGGGCCCGCTCCTGCTGCTCGGAGGGATCGCCCTCGGTCTGACGCTGCTCTACTGGCTCAAGGAGTCGGTGCGGATCTACGACCACGACCTGGGTGTTCGCACGGCGACGGAGCTCCCGGCCGTCGCGCAGCGACGGCCCGCCACCCGGGGTGCACATGCCGGGTCCTTCGTTCCGGCCGTTCCTCGGTGCCGTGGGGACGGGCATGCTCATGCTCGGGCTCGTGTTCGGCGGCTGGCTGCTGGCCGCCGGGGTCATCGCCCTGATCGCGACGCTGGTCGGCTGGCTGATCGATGCCCGCGGGGAATACGTCAAGACCGTCGAGGCGGATACGACCGGCCACCTCGAGAACATGCCCGCCCCGCGAACCCCGGCGCTCCTGCTCGTCGTGCTCGCCGTGTTGCTGATCGGAGGCGTCGCGCTCCAGGCCGGCTGGTTGCCGCCGCGAGACGTGAGCGGCGGCGAGGGGGCCGCCGCGTCGGGTGCCCCGCCAGGTGGCGCGGGCGAACCTGGGGGCTCCGGTGAGCCCGGGGCCCCGCCCGGTGGCTCGGGCGAACCCGGCGGCTCCGGTGGCCCGCCAGGGGGCGAACCCGCAGCGGACGCCGTGCTCCATGCCAAGAACATCGCCTTTGCCGAGAGCAGCCTGACAGGCCCCGGCCGACCTCCCGTTCACGCTCGCCCTCGTCAACGAGGACGCGGGCACGCCGCACAACGTCGAGCTCAAGGACGGTGCCGGGGCGAGCGTCTTCCAGGGCGACGGTCTTCAACGGCGTCGAGACCCGCGTGTACGACGTCCCCTCGCTCGCCGCGGGAACGTACACGTTCCTGTGCACGGTCCACCCGAGCATGACGGGCAGCGCCACCCTCCAGTAGGGCGCACGCAGCAACGAAGGTCATCGTCACGCCGCGCCGTCCGATCCTCATCGCCCTGGCCATCGCCGTCGTGACGACGGCCGCCGTCTGGTGGTTCGTGCGCGTCGGCGAGGCACCGAGTGTCGGCGTCGGGCAGCCTGCCCCGCGCATCGTCGGGACGACCCTCGACGGCGAGGCGTTCGACCTCGCGACGTACGCCGGCCGGCCGGTCGTGCTCAACTTCTGGGGTCCGACCTGCATCCCGTGTCGTGACGAGTTCCCGTTGCTTGCCGACAAGCTCGCCGAGCATGCCGACGACGGTCTTGCGATCGTCGGGGTCCTGACCGACGACCCGGCACCACTGGCGCGCGACTTCGTGACCGAATTCGGCGCGACGTGGCCCACCGTGGAGGATCCGGACAAGACCTACAAGACGGCCTACCGGGTCCTGGGACGGCCGCAGTCGTTCTTCATCGACGGCTCCGGTGTGGTGCGCTCCGTGCAGATCGGCGAGGTTCGCGGCAACGACTTCGAGACGCACTACGCGCGGATCGCGCCGTGACCGCGGCGGCGGTCGTCGTCGAGGATGTGCGCAAGCACTACGACGACCGGGCCGTCGTCGACGGCGTCTCGTTCACCGTCGCGCCGGGCGAGCTGGTCGCCTTGCTCGGCCCCAACGGCGCCGGCAAGACGACGACGGTCGAGATCGTCGAGGGCTATCGGACCGCCGACGGCGGGAGGGTGCAGGTTCTGGGCTCGGACCCGGCGCGAGGTGGTCGCTCGCTGCGAGCCCGCGTGGGCCTGATGCTGCAATCCGGCGGCATCGACCTTCGGGCGCGACCGCGCGAGACGATCGTCCAGTACGCGCGGTTTCACGACGATCCACGCGACCCGGACGAGCTGGTGGACGTGCTGGGCCTGCGGACCGTGGCATCCACCCCGTTCCGCCGCCTGTCCGGCGGGGAGCGGCAGCGGCTCGGCCTCGCGCTCGCGCTGGTGGGTCGGCCTGAGGTCCTGATCCTCGACGAGCCGACTGCCGGCATGGACCCGGAGGCACGGGCCATCGTCCGCGAGCTGATCGCGGAGCAGCGTGCCGCCGGTGTCGCCATCTTGCTGACCAGCCACGATCTCGTCGATGTCGAGCCGACTGGCCGACCGGATCATCGTCATGGTCGCGGGGCGGGTCGCGGCCTCTGGGACGTCCTCGGAGCTCGCCTCCGGGCTCCGGCCGCGGCTGCGGTTCCGGATCGACCGTCCACTCGAACCAGGGGAGCTGGAGAGGCTGAGCGCGGCGGTCCGGGCCTCGGCAGCGGCCACCATCCAACCGACCGGTGACCAAGCCTGGCTGGAGGTCCCCGATGCGGATCCGTCGCCGGGCCTTCTCGCGGCGGTCGCCGATGCCTGTCGCGATGCCGGCCTGCTGATCGTGGAGTCGCGCACGGTCGGTGCCTCGTTGGAGGACGTCTACCTGGACCTGGCCGCGAAGACCGAGCCCTCGTGAGCCGGCCCGCGCCGTGGGCCACAGCGGTACTGGCCCAGGCCGGTGTCGAGGCGCGACTCGCCTCGCGACGCGGCGAAAACCTGCTCGCGATGGTCGGGGTGCCGGTCGCCGTGCTGCTCTTCTTCGGACTCTTCGTGGCCGGCCCCGCCGGGGTCGATGCGATGCTGCCTGGCACGCTCACGCTCGCGCTCGTGGCGAGCGGCCTCGTCAATCTCGGGATCGCGACGGCGTACGAGCGCGGCTACGGCGTCCTCAAGCGCCTCGGCGGTTCGCCACTTGGAAGCTCGGGCGTGGTCGCCGCGAAGCTCGGCGTCGTCGTTGCGATCGCCCTGGCCCAGGTCGGCGGCCTCCTCGCCGTCGCGGCGCTGGTCCTGGGCTGGCGACCCGAACCCGACGCGTCGGTGCTGGCCGTCGTGGTCACGACGATCGTCGGAGCGGCGACGTTCGCCGGCCTGGGCCTCGCGATCGCGGCCACGCTCCGGCCGGAGGCGGCCCTCGTCGTCGCCAACGTCTTGTTCCTGCTGGCGCTGGGGTTCAGCGGCGCGCTCGTTCCGATCGCCGACCTTCCTGCCCCGCTCGCCGGCGTAATCAACGTCCTCCCGGTGGGCGCACTCAACGAGGCGTTCGCGTCGGCGCTGGGCTCGGGTGGGGCGCTCGCGGCCCCGCTGGCGATCGCGAGTGCCTGGGCGATCGGATCGCTCGTCGTCGCGGTGCGCACCTTCCGCTGGGACTGATCGGCTGGGCGGGCGACCCCCGTCGTATGGTGTCCGCGTGACCGACGCCGGCCGGGCGACCCCCGGGATCCAGGTGCTCGTCGATGTCCCGATCACGTTCGAGACCGCGGACGGGACCAGCGTGCACTCCCCGATGATCCACGCCACGATCGGTGGCATCGGCTCGCGGCTGATCCTCGACACGGGCTCCACCGATCATGTCCTGACGAAGGAGCTCATCGATCGGGTGGGCATGGACGTCGAGCCGGCCGAGGACGGCAGCGACCACGCGGGCGCGGCGGTGCCCAGCTGGTCGATCGGCGACCTCGAGGTCCGCATCTCCGAGGAGCCGTTCGCGCTCCGCGATGTCGTCGCGATCGCCGGGCCGCCGCCGTTCGGGGCCTGGGGTGTCGGCGGCTTCCTGAGTCCGCAGCATCTCCACCGGACCGCGCGGGTCCTGATCGACCTGTTGAACGATCGACTTGTGGTGGTCGAGTCGTCCGGAGCGGATGTCGACGCGTGGCTGATCGCGCGCGTCCCGTCGCTGCGGCCGATCGTGCTCGATCGAATCGCGGACGAGCCAACAGTGGCCGTCCTCGCCGCGATCGAGCCCTTCGCGACCGTTTCGACGATGTTGAACACCGGAGGCCGGCAGACAGAGTTCGCGAGCGCCGCCGTCCCGGGCCTGCGCGGCACCGCGGACGGGCGGGGCGGCACCGGCGTCGGTGGCGGTCGCGTCGTCGGCTCGGACGTCGGCGAACGCGTCCTGCTGGTCGGCGGCGCCCGGATCCCGGTCCCGCGGCTGGTCGTCCGCGACGAGATGGACGATCCGCCGGGCCTCGTCGGGCAGGACGTCCTGCGCGGCACCGCCCTCATCTGCAGCGCCGACGCCGGACCGCGGCGTCGTGTGGCTGGTGCCCTGAAGAACCATTCGGGCGACGGCGACGCCATACCCTGTGAGCACGACCACCCTGGCCGTGCCGGACAAGCTCGAGGCGACCGTGGACCAGCGAGGGCTCGTGGAGCGTGCGCGGGGAGGCGATCATGACGCCTTCGCCGAGCTCGCCCGCGCCGCCGTCGTGCGGCTGGACCAGGCGGCCCGTCTCATCCTCCGTGACCCCGAGCTCGCACGCGACGCGGTCCAGGAGGGATTGATCCGAGCCTGGCGGGACCTCCCGAAGCTGCGGGAACCCGACCGGTTCGATGCGTGGCTCTACCGACTCACCGTGAATTCCTGCATCGACCAGACTCGCCGCCGGCGACGGCGCCCGATCGAGGTCGAGCTGACGCCCATGCACGCACCCTTCGCGTCGGACATGTCCGGCGCCCTCGCCGATCGGGACCAGGTCGACCGGGTGCTTCGCCACCTGGACGAGCGCGGTCGCGCGATCGTCGTTTTGCACTACTTCCTGGGGCTGCCGCTGACCGAGGTCGCGGCCACCCTCGGCATCCCGGTCGGGACGGTCAAGTCACGGCTGCATCGCGCCCTCGGCGAGATGCGCGTCGCGATTTCGGCCGAACCGGCGCCCACCCCATCGCGGGTCTCCGGAGGGCAGCTCGTATGACGACCGAACGTCGCCTCGAGCGCGACCTCCCCCGGATCCTGGGCGACCTCGCGATGGGGCCCTACCCCGACTACATCGATGACGTCCTGGCCACCACGGCGCAGCGTCGCCAGCGGCCCGCCTGGATGTCCCTGGAAAGGTGGCTCCCCATGGTTGACATCGCCCGTCAGCCCGTTCTTGCTCCGCGAATCCCGTGGCGCTCGATCTCCTTTGCGATCCTGCTCATCGTGCTCCTGCTCGCCGGCGCAGCGATCTTCATCGGCAGCCAGCCACGACTACCAGCCCCGTTCGGAGTCGCTCGGAATGGGCTCATCGCCTATGAAACCGGCGGCGACATCTACACGGCCGACCCGGAGACGGGCGTCGCCACCGCGATCGTCGCGGGGCTCGAGCGCGATCAGGGACCACGTTTCTCGCGCGATGGAACGCACATCGTCTTCGAGCGGAAGCTCGGAGATCCGACGGGTCCCGGGCAGCTCTACGTCGCGCGTTCCGACGGCAGCGACCTAACGCCCGTGACGCCCGAGCCGATCATCCTGACCAAGAGCCTGCTCGGGGAACCCTGGCAGCAATACGACTTCTCGCCCGATGGGCGCTCGTTACTGTTCGCATCGACGGCCGGCGGTCGCGCCGACCTGTGGATCGCGCAGAGCGACGGCAGCGGCGTACGCCGACTCGACGTCGGCATGGCGGTCTACGAACCGTCATTCCGGCCGCCGGATGGCGCCGAGATCCTGTTCGTCGGACCCGACATCGAGGGCCTGCAAGGCAGCGGCATCTTCGCCGTGGACGTCGCCAGCGGGAACGTCCGGACCATCATCCCGCCATTGGGCGGCTTCTTCGACCTGGCCGGCGCCGTCTGGTCGCCAGATGGGTCGCAGGTCGCCTACCAGCGGTGGGGCGGCCCAAGTGCTGGCGACGGCGTCAGCGCGCACACGCGTGTCGTTTCCGCCGACGGGACCGGCGACCGCACCCTCCCCGCGCCCCCCGATGCGGTCTGGGACGCCAGCCCGCAGTGGTCCAACGACGGCGAGCGTCTGTTCATCGTCCGTGGCTACACCCCGAACTTCGACGTCGTTCGGCCAGTCGTGATCCCGGCGGACGGCAGCGGGACCGGGATCGAGATCCCGTATCCGGGGGGGATCAACGGCGAGTGCTGCGCGGACTGGGAGTGGTCTCCCGATGACTCCTGGATCCTCGTCCAGCCGACGGACGGGGCCGGCCTCCCGATGCAGCAGGTCATCGTCGATCCGTTGGTGGGCACGACCCGTCCCGCACCGTGGACATCGACCAGCGACCCAACGGTGCAACGCCTCGCGCCCTGAACCCCGCAGCGGTCGGCGGGAAGCGGGCTCGGTGAACCTTTTGGACGACACGGACGCCATACCCTGTCGAGCACGACCACCATGGCCGTGCCGCACCAGAGGCGACCGTGGACCAGCGAGGCCTGATCGAGCGAGCGCGGCGAGGCGAACATGACGCCTTCACCGCGCTCCTCGATGTGCACCTCGCGCGGCTGGACGCGGCAGCCCGCCTGATCCTCCGCGACCCGGAGCTCGCGCGCGACGCGGTCCAGGAGGCGCTGATTCGAGCCTGGCGGGACCTGCCCGGGCTTCGCGACCCGGACCGATTCGACGCCTGGCTCCATCGGCTCACCGTCAATGCCTGTCTCGACCTGATCCGGCGGCGCAAGCGCCGGGTCATCGAAGTCGAGCTCAAGCCGATCGACTCGCCGGCGACGCATGATGCCGCCGGCGCCCTTGCCGATCGCGAGCTGCTGGACCAGGCGCTGATGCGCCTTGCACCCGGCCATCGCGCGGTCGTTGCCCTGCACTATCTGCTCGGGATGCCGCTTCCGGAGGTGGCCAGGACACTGGGCATCGCCGAGGGAACGGCCAAGTCCCGGCTGCACTACGCACTCGCGGCGATGCGGACCACCGTCACCGCCGAGAACGAACCCGTTCCGGCCATCGTCTCGGGAGGGCAGATCGCATGACCTCACCGCGACGCTTCGAACAGGACCTGCCTGCACTGCTCGCCGACCTGTACCCGAGCCGGACCCCCGACTACCGAGATGACCTCGTCCGGCAGATCGCCCGCGTTCGGCAGCGGCCCGCCTGGACCTTCCCCGAAAGGTGGCTTCCCATGGATCTCGCAACACCGTCGGTCTTCCGGCCGGCCCTCCCGTGGCGCCAGCTTGGCGTCCTGGCGCTCATCGGCCTGCTCATCGCTGCGGCCCTGGCCGCCTACGTCGGCTCCGATCGACCGCTTCCCGCCCCGTTCGGTCTGGCAGCCAATGGTGTCGTCGCGCTTGTCGACGACGCCGGCGCCATCCAGCGGGTCGACCCGGTCAGCGGCGGGGCCGTCGTCATCGTCCCGGGACCCGGGAACAGCCGTCCGACCTATTCGCCGGACGGATCCAAGCTCGCCTATCTGCGAGCCAACGGCAATTCCGAATTCGACATCGTGGTGACGCACTCGGACGGTCAAGGGCCGGTCGTGATCACGCCGGAGCCACTCTCGGAACCAGGCTATCTCGGCTGGTCGCCCGACAACGCCAGCATCGTCATCTCGGTCCCTGCCGGTCGCATCGATATCTACGATGCGTCCACGGCCGGGCCGGCGCGCACCATCTCCGTCGATGGCCAGCGGCTCGGCGCCAAGGGCTTCGACGACTTCAACGGCAATATCCAGGACATCTTCCGGCCACCGACCGGGGCGGAGATCCTATTCCTCGGCTCAACGCCCTCCGGCCCGGCGCTCTTCGTGGCCAATGCCGATGGGACGAACAGCCGCGCCATCATCGACCCTGACCACTCGAAGGTCGCGTACTCGGATCTCGACGTGCCCCAGTGGTCCCCGGACGGATCTCGGATCGCCCTTGCTCTCGCGACGCCCGACGATCCGAACCTGTGGCACATCTATGTCGCCGATGCCGATGGGACTAACCTCCGCATCCTGAGCCGCGAGACGCGGCCCCGTAGCGAAAGCCATCCCTCGTGGTCGCCCGATGGAGCGCACGTGGCCTTGCAGCGCTGGTTCAGCAACGACTCGTGTGGGCCCTGCGAGACGAGACCGATCACGGTGGTCGGCGTGGACGACGGTGTCGAGATCGAGGTTGGGATCGTCAACGTGGACGGCTATCGTGGATGGAGCTGGTCACCCGATGGGACGGCGATCATGCAAGTGGCCCAGAACACGGACGAGAAGCGATTGCAGATCGTCCCACTGGACGGCGGGCCCCCACGGTTCGTCGACGTCATCCCCGAGTCGGCACCGAATTGGCAGCGCCGGGCGCCGTGATCGATCGTGACGCCACGTAGGCGGCGACCAGCCATACACCATGGCAGCGTCGGGCGCCATGACCGACCGGTCGCGGACAAGGAAGAACCCCGGGTTGGTCGGGACCCGGGGTTCAGGAAAAGGCGTTGGTTGCGGGGACTGGATTCGAACCAGTGACCTTCGGGTTATGAGCCCGACGAGCTGCCGCTGCTCCACCCCGCTCGGAGATGATAGGCAGCCGGCCCGATTCGGTCAAACGCCGGACTCGGCCGGCTCACTCGGGAGCGGCCTGCCGTTCAGACGGCGCCCACCGATCGCGAGACCGACGACCAGCGTCAGTGTCATGAACGCGCTGAACACGTAGAACGGATACAGGATGCTCCGCTCGGCGAGCACGCCGGCCGCGAGCGACGCGGCGATGAACCCGAGCGTGCCCGCGGCGCCGAACAGTCCCTGGGCGGTCGAAGAGCGCCCCGGCGGCGAGCTCGCGGCGACGACCGCGTACAGCGCCGGGTTGAGGAACGCGAAACCGGTTGCCTCCAGGAGGATCAGCGGGACGGCCAGGAACGGATCGGACAGGAACGTATACAGGATCCCGGTGACGATGGGCAGGATCGACCCGACCACGATGAACGCCATCGAACCCCGCTTGTCCACGAGCCTGCCGGCCAGCGGCGACAGGATCAAGACCGGCAACCCGAACATCGCGAAGGTCAGGCCGATGAGCGGCAAGTCCGCGCCGAGCCCTTCTAGGAACAGACTCCAGATGACCTCGTACGTACCGCCGGCGTAGTACCCGCCGAGATTGATGATGAGCGCCGCGATGAGCCCGCGGTTGAGGAGCCGCATTGCCTGCCCGGGTCGCTCCGGAACGTCAGCGGCGAGGTCCGCCGCGAGCCGGCCCTCGATGAACGGCGAGTCCGGCGGCAGGGTCGTCACGTCCGGTGACCGCGTCGGATGGACGTGCCGCTCGTAGCGCTCCTCACGCACTCGCAGCGCGATCCCGACCGCGGCCACGACCGCGGCGATCGCGCTGAACACGAAGACGAACGCGATCCCCCCGAACTGCGCCGCCCCGAACGCGCCGATCGTCGGGCCGAGCAGCAGCCCACCCATCTGCGCGGCCCCGTACAGCCCGAACGCCTCGCCACGCCGGTCCGGCGGGGTCGCATCGGTCAGGAAGCCGCGCGCGGCCGGGTCGTAGATGGCCGCACCAAGACCGGCGCCCGCGCGGAGCAGCACGAACGCCACCGGCCCGGTGAGGACGAGCGGCAGCGCCCCGAACACGCCGGTCGCAACCAGCCCGATGACCATCAGCGGGACCCGCTCCGTGCGGTCCGCCAGGTAGCCGAAGATCGGCTCGCTGACGAGGCGTGCCGCCGGCCACGCGGCGATGACGATGCCGAGCGTCGCCAGGTCGATCCCTTGCTCGACGAAGTAGAGCGGCAGGACGGGCAGCAGGCCACCGAACCCCAACCAGACGACGAATTCCGCCACGAGGAGCGGCGCGATGCCGCCCCATCGTTCGAACCAGGCCGCCCGTCGGCGGCGCAGGCGCGGACCGAATGAGGGATCGGGCGGGCTCGAGGAGGCGGGCGGCGGAGGGCTCGGCGACATGGGACCGGGGCTGCGGGTCGGCGGGCCAGCGTAGCCCACGGGGTCGTCCGGGGCGGCCCGGATGCGCCGGGCAGGACGGGCGGCCGGTTAACACGCAACGCCTATACTCGGGACTCCGATCGACCGAATACAGGGGTGCGCCACCGCATGGACGCCATCACGGCCGAAGGCCTCGTCAAGATCTACAAGACCCGCAAGAGCGAAGTCCGGGCGCTCGACGGCGTCGACCTGAACGTGCCCGAGGGCACGGTCATGGGCCTGCTCGGCCCCAACGGTGCCGGCAAGACCACCGCCGTCCGGATCCTGGCCACGTTGCTCAAGCCGGACTCCGGCCGGGCGACGATCGCCGGATTCGACCTGGCGCGCCAGCCCGACGATATCCGCCGGGTCATCGGCCTGTCCGGGCAGTACGCGGCCGTCGATGAGAACCTGACCGGAAGCGAGAATCTGTGGCTCTTCGGGCGCCTCTACCAGCTGAGCTCAGCCGAGGCGACTCGCCGCGCGAGGGAGCTCCTCGAACAGTTCGACCTCGTCGACGCCGCCGATCGGGTCGTGAAGACCTACTCCGGTGGCATGCGCCGTCGACTGGACCTTGGGAGCGCGCTCATCGGGCGGCCGCGACTGCTGTTCCTCGATGAGCCGACGACCGGGCTCGATCCCCGCAGCCGCATCGGGATGTGGGACGTCATCCGCGGGCTCGTCCGTGAGGGCGTGACCCTCCTCCTGACGACCCAGTACCTCGAGGAGGCGGACGAGCTGGCCGACCGGATCGTCGTCATCGACCACGGCAAGATCATCGCTCGCGGGACGGCGGACGAGCTGAAATCGGAGGTCGGCGGCGAGCGCATCGAGGTCGTCATCCACGAGCGCGACGCCATCCCGCGCGCAAGGGACATCCTCTCGCGCGATTGCGCTGGCGACGTCACCACGGATGAGCACACACGCCGATTGACGGCGCCAACGAGCGCCGGTGCTGGCGCCCTCGTCCAGGTCGTACGTGACTTCGACGAGGCGGGGATCCGCATCGACGACATCGCGCTGCGACGACCCACGCTCGACGATGTGTTTCTCTCCCTCACCGGCCACGCGGCCGAGGAGGAGACCCTCACGGCCGAGAGCGGCAACCGGAGCGCGGCATGACCGCACGAACGACATCCGCGCCGAGCGGCGGCATCAGCAGGTCGATCACCGACGGTTTCCTCGTCGGCTGGCGGAACCTCAAGCGGATCCCCCGCATCCCGGAGCTCGCGATCTTCGCGATCCTCCAGTCGATCATGTTCGTGCTGCTCTTCGTGTTCGTGTTTGGCGGCGCGATCAACGTCCCGGGCGATTACACGTCGTTCCTGATGCCCGGCATCTTCGCCCAGACGATCGTCTTCGCAGCCGGGACCACGGCGATCGGCATGACCGACGACATCAACAAGGGGATCATCGATCGGTTCCGGTCGCTGCCGATGTCGCGCTCCGCCGTGCTGACTGGTCGGACGTTCTCCGACGTCATCTACAACGCCGGGATCCTCGTCGTGCTCATGCTGACCGGATTCGTCGTCGGCTGGCGGGTCGACGACATCCCGTCGCTCGTCGCGGGCTTCGCGCTGCTGCTGTTCTTCGCATACGGGATGGTCTGGCTCGGCGTCTGGCTCGGGTTGAACGTCCCGACGGTCGAAGTGGGCCAGCAGGTGATCTTCACGGTGCTGTTCCCGATCACGTTCATCTCGAACGTCTTCGTCCCCCTCGAGACCCTGCCGGAGTGGCTCCAGCCGATCGCCGAGTGGAACCCGACGAGCACCTTGACGGCCGCCCTCCGCGAGATGTGGGGTTACCCGGTGGAGCCCGTCGACGAACAGCCTCGCCTCGACGGAGCCCGCGCTCGTGACGATCGCGTGGGTGCTCGTGTTCGTCGTGGTCTTCGGTCCGCTCGGGGTGCGCCGCTACCGCTCGATGAGCCGCTGACCCTGATGGCGGCGCCGCCCTGGCTGCTGGCGCTCGGGCTGGTCCTCGGGTTGCTTGTTCTTCTCCCCGCCAGACGCCTGCAGCTGGCGGGCTTGGCGCCCAGGACGATCGGCCTGCTCGCCCTCTTGCTGTGGGCACTGGGCATGCTGGTCGCCGTGAGCCCCGGAGGGGCCCGCGTCCTGATCCCGATCCTGCTCGTCGCCTACCTCGCGCCGTTCGTCGCGGCGCCGGACCAGGTCGGGCGGATCCTGCGACGCGGCGGCGGCACCGGTGGGCGGGGTGGTGGAGTCCCACCGATGAAGAACGTCACGCCGCCCGACGCCGACGCCGCCCAGGACGCTCGTACTGATGGGGAACCGCGACCGTGATCGGGCCCGTCGCGCTCCACGGGGGCGGCGAATTCCTGCCCGGTGACGAGCCGTTCCTGCTGGCGATCCTGCGCGTGGCGCCTCGAGTTGACGGGCTGGCCCGGGTGGCCGTCGTCCCGACCGCCGCGGCTCGTGGCCGGCCAGACCTGGCCGCGTCCAACGGCGTTGACGCATTCCGGCGCATCGCGGCTGATGCCGGCATCGCGGTCGTCGTTGAGCCGGTGCGCGTCGTCGACGCCGCCTCGGCGGCAGACGAGTCCCTGGCCGAGCGTCTTGCCACGGCCGACCTCATCCACCTCCCGGGCGGGGACCCCGACATCATCCCGACGCTCTACCCGGGGACCGCAGCCTGGGCGGCGATGCAGCGTGCCCACGCGGGCGGGGCCGTACTCGCGGGCGCCAGCGCGGGCGCGATGGCGCTCGCGGCGTGGACCTGGACGCAGGATGGCGGAGTACCGGGCCTCGGGGTCGTCCCGAGGATCGGGGTCGCGCCCCATGCCGACGCGGCGACCTGGGACCGGGCAGTCGCCCGTTATGGCGCGGCCGTGCCGCCCGATCTCGGGTTCATCGGCCTCGCCGAGCGAACCGGTGTCATCGTGCCGGCGTCGGCCGGCGAGCCGTGGCAGGTCGTGGGGCAGGGCGAGGCCCGCTGGCTGAGCGCCGCGGCCCGGGCCGCCGGGGAGCCGCCGGTCGTGGCCGCGGACGGCGAATACGATCGACCCCTGACGATGCGCACCGACCTTGGCTGGAGCCTGGATCCTGACATCACGTTCCTGAACCATGGCTCGTTCGGAGCCTGTCCGGAGGCGGTCCTGGCCGTCCAGCGCGAGTGGCGGGACCGGATGGAGCGCCGACCGATCCAGTTCCTGGATCGTGAGCTGGAAGGACATCTCGACGCAGCCCGCGGGGCGCTCGGAGCCTTCCTCGGGGCGGACCCCACCGGGCTGGTCTTCGTCCCGAACGCCACGACCGGCGTGAACGCCGTGCTCCGCTCGCTCCGCTTCGAGCCGGGCGACGAGCTGCTGACCAGCGACCACGAGTACAACGCCATCCTGAACACGATCCGCGCGGTCGCGGACCGGGACGGCGCGCGGGTCGTGCTCGCGGCGCTCCCATTCCCGACGGCCGGCGAGGACGAGATCGTGGCCGCCGTCTTGGCGTCCGTCACGCCACGGACCCGCCTGGTCGTGATCAGCCACGTCACGAGCCCCACCGCGCTCGTCCTGCCGATCGCGCGCCTCGTCCGCGAGCTCGATGCGCGCGGGATCGACACCCTCGTCGATGGCGCCCACGCCCCGGGCATGGTGCCACTCGCGCTCGACACGCTCGGTGCCGCGTACTACGCCGGCAACGCCCACAAGTGGCTGTGCGCGCCCAAGGGTGCCGGCTTCCTGTGGGTCCGCGCCGACCGGCGCGACCGGGTCCACCCGACCATCGTCTCGCACGGTGCCAACGCCACGCGCACCGACCGCGCGCGGTACCAGCTCGAGTTCGACTGGGTGGGAACCGCCGACCCGACGCCGGCCCTGACGATCCCCGCCGCCATCGATTGGGTCGCGCGTCTCGATCCCGGCGGCTGGCCCGCGGTCATGGCCGCCAATCACGCGCTCGCGCTCGAAGCCCGCGACCAACTGGTTGCGGCACTCGGCGGCGCCGACGCCCGCCCCGGACGGGCTGATCGGGTCGATGGTCTCGGTCCCGCTTCGCGGTCTGTCGACCGACGCCGCGGCGGAGGCCCTCCACCTCGGCCTCGTGGACGACGGGATCGAGGTCCCGATCGTGGCCTGGCCGGTGCCGGGTGCGCGCCCGGCCCCGACCGATCCACCGCGGGCCGTCCTCGTGCGCGTGTCCGCGCAGCGCTACGTCGAGTCCGACGACATCGAGCGGCTGGTCGCCGCGCTCGGTCGGCGGCTCACCGCCGAGTAGATCCCGCCGAGGAACCGGCTCGGGACGCGGGTCAGGGGTGTCGTGTCGACGAGACCCGCCTCGGCGGCCAGGCGGGCGAAGGTCGTCGCCGTGAACGGATGGGGGACCCAGGGATTGCCGCGGTCCGCGTCGTACTCGACCACGATGAACGGCGCGCCCGGCTGGAGGTGCGTCGGCCAGCGAGCGGATGACCGCCACCTGCCGGTCGCGCGGCACGAAATGCAGGCTGTTCGCGGCGATCAGGCCGTCGAGCGGGGGCAGCGAGAGGTCGGTCGTGAAGTCGGCGACCAGGGTCGTGAGCTCCACGCCGGGAACGCGTGCGGCGACCGCGTCCGCGTTCGACCGCAGCGCACCCGCATCCCGATCCACGGCGACGATCCGCGAGCCCGAGCCGAGCACGTCGGCGAGGGCGAGCGTGAATGCTCCCTCCCCCGCCCCGATGTCCGCCCAGGTGCCACCCGGACCTGGGACCCCGCCCCGGATGAGGGCGACGTGGTCGCGGTGGTCCATCGTCAGCCGGTGTTCTGCAGGCCGGCAGCCACGCCATTCACGGACATCTGGACGAGGCGCAGGACCCGAGGCGCGCTCCGGGTCGTCGGGCGGGAGGGCACGGAACCGGGCCAGGAGGCGCACCTGGAGCTCCGACAGGGCGTCCACGTACGGATTGCGCAGCCCGATCGAGCGCTGGAGCACCGGGGCCCCGTCGAGCAGGTGGTCGCGACCGGTCACCCGCAGGAGCAACGCGACCGTGCGGTGGTACTCCGCCTCGATCGCCTCCCAGCGTCGCTCGCCATCCTCGCTCGACGTGAGCGACGCGTACCGGCGGGCGACCCCCATGTCGGCCTTGGCCAGGATCATCTCCGCGTTGTCGAGCACGGACGCCAGGAACGGCCATGACCGGTACAGCCGGCCGATCTCGGCGAGCCCCTCGTCGCCATGCGCGGCGCGGAACGCCTCCAGCGCCGAGCCAAGGCCATACCAGCCGGGTACGTTGATGCGCGACTGGGACCAGGCGAACGTCCACGGGATCGCGCGCAGGTCGTCTATCGGGGGCATCGCGTCCGCGAACCCACCAGCTCGGCCGCGAGCCGCCGGCCGGGAGCCGAGGCGAAGGTCGGACAGCTCCGCGATCGGCGTGATGTCGCGGAAGAACCCCGCGAACCCCGGGTCCTCGTGGACGAGGGCGCGATACGCGGAACGGGCCGTGTCGGCGAGCTCCGCCAGCAACGCGCCGCCCTCGCGCAACGCGTCGGCGGCGGCGGCATCGTGCTCGGGCGTGGAGGCGATGAGCGCGGCGCCCGTCAGCTGCTCCAGGTGGCGACGGGCGATGGCGGGATCGGCGTAGTTCGCGGCGATGACCTCGCCCTGCTCGGTGAGCTTGAGCCGGCCGTCGACCGAGCCCGGTGCGCCGCCGAGGATCGCCCGATTGGCGGGCCCGCCGCCGCGCCCGATGGCGCCGCCGCGCCCATGGAAGAGCGTCAGCTCGATGCCGTGCTCCCGTGCGACCGCGACGAGCGCCTCCTGGGCGCGGTGGAGCATCCAGGCCGCGGCGAGGAAACCGGACTCCTTGTTCGAGTCGGAGTAGCCGAGCATCACCTCCTGGCGGTCGCCGCGGGTCGCGAGGTGGGCTCGATAGCCCGGGTCGCGCAGCAACTCGTCGAGGATCGGCGCCGGCGCGCGCGAGCGCGTCGGACGATTCGAACAACGGCACGACGTCGAGGCGGGGGGCGGCCCCGGCCGCCGTGGTCGCCGGGCCCGCGTCGTCCGCGCCGCGCTCGAGCGCGATCTGCGCGAGGCGCAGCACGTCGGTCACGTCCCGGGCCTCCGCCGTGAACGAGACGACGAACCGTCGGCACGCCTCCTCCCCGAACCGCTCCTGCAGGGCGACGATGGACCGGAACGTGGCCAGCACCTCGTCGAGCGTGACGCCCGGCGCGACCTCGACGCTGCCGTCCGCATCCACCGGACCGGGGCCTCGTCGAGCCGTTCGAGCGCCGCCCGATGGACCGCGGCGTGCTGGCGGATCTCGAGCGACGCGAGGTGGAACCCGTACGTCGCGACCTGCCAGCGCAGCTCCGCAACCTCGCCCCAGGCGACGCGCTCCAGGCCATCCTCGACGAGCGCGGCCTGGAGCTCGGCCAGCTCCGCGTCGAGGTCCGCGGCAGCGTCGTAGTGGCCAGAGCGCGGTCCCGTGTCGTCGGCCAGCGTCACGCGGGTCCGGCGCAGCCGCTCGGCGATGAACCCGAACCGCTGGCGATAGGGCTCGTCCGGGAAGCGGCGGCGGAGCTGTCGGTCGGTCTCGGGAAGGGCCTCGGCGTCGCGGGCCAGGCGGTTCGCGAGGGGTCGGGCGACGCGCGTCGACGTCGTGGCCGCCGAGACCGTCTGCATGAGCCGCATCGCCACCGCCTCGTACCCGTGGAGGACGTGGTCCGCCTGGATGCGCAGCGTCCGTTCGGTCATCTCGGCCGTCACGGCCGGGTTCCCGTCGCGGTCACCGCCGATCCACGATCCGAAGCGCAGGAACGCCGGCACGCGGGGCGGTCGAGCGCCCGTCCGCGGACCGCGGGCGCCCGGAGCGTCCAGCGCGGCGTCGGTGGTGCGATACAGCCGTGGCACGAGCGTGAACAGCGTCGCATCGAACACGGCCATCGCCGTGCGCACCTCGTCGAGCGGCTCGGGGGCCACGGAGCGCAGGTCGGAGGTCCGCCACATGAGCGTGATCTCCTCGCGCAGCCGGCGGCGGACCTCGCGGTCCTCCGACGGGGTGAGCCGCGGGTCGTCCAGCCGCTCGAGGAGTGCCGCGCAACGGCGCAGCGCGATGAGCGCGGTCCGTCGGCGGGCCTCCGTCGGGTGCGCGGTCAGGACCGGCGTGATGCGCAGCCGGCCGAAGATGTCGTCGAGCGCCGCGTCGTCGCGCCCGGCCCGGCGCAGCCGCGCGATCGCCTCGGCGATCGAGTCGTCCAGGATCCCGTCGCGCGCCGAACGCTCGCGGCGCCGAAGCGCCCGGACGCGGCCGCGGGCCTCGGCGAGGTTCACGAGCTGGAAGTACAGCGAGAAGGCCGAGATGACCGCCTCCACGGCACCCACGTCCAGCCCGTCGAGCTCGGCCTCGACGCGAGCCCTGAGCTCCGGGTCGTCGCCGCGGCGGAGGTCGATGGCCGCACGCCGGAGTCGCTCGACGAGGTCGAAGATCTCCTCGCCGGCCTGCTCCGCGATGACCTGGCCGAGGAGCGCGCCGAGGAGCCGGACCTCGAGCGCCAGGGGGTCGCGCGCGCCGGCCGATCCGATGCCCGTCGGCTCCGCGCGTCGCGCGCGCGGTCCCGGTTTCCTCCCGCCCGGTGCCGTCACGACGCAGCCCCCGAGGGTCGCTCCGCTGGCCGCGTCCGCAACCTAGCGAGGACGCGACCGCAACCTTTCTCAGCCGCAACCGTTCTTACCCTTGTATCGTGACCACGATGGCAGCCGATCGGACGACGCTTCGAAACGCTCGCCCGCCGGGTTCGGCGGGCCGGA
This sequence comes from uncultured Chloroflexia bacterium, assembly GCA_963850555.1. Classification (GTDB taxonomy): domain Bacteria; phylum Chloroflexota; class Limnocylindria; order Limnocylindrales; family CSP1-4; genus SPCO01. The sequence goes on from CAWKLT010000004.1 coordinate 219,521, forward strand.
AGCGCGCGTCGGGCGAAGCCGCCGCGGCGCGTGGCGGGCCGGACGGACCGGCCCCGATGTCCGCGCCCGACCAGCTCGATCAGCTGCAGTTCATCCACGACGTCGCGCGCCTGGCCACGACCGCGCGCACCTGGGACGAGCTGCTCGAGACGGTCGTCGACGGGACGCGCGACGCCCTCCATGCCGATGTCTCCTCGCTCTACCTGCTCGACCGGGACGGAGCGTACCTGACGCTGGCCGCGACCAACGGCCTCGACCGCTTCCAGATCGGCCGGGCGCGCGTCCCGTTCGGCGAAGGCGTGACCGGCTCCGTGGCGGCCCATCGCGAGCCGCTGATGATCCCCGACGTCAAGGCCGACCCCCGTTTCCTGTGGGTCCGCGGCCTCGACCAGCGCCGCTTCGTGACCTCCATGCTCAGCGTGCCGCTGTCCTGGCACGATCAGACCGTCGGCGTGCTCAACGTCCAGACCGAAGAGCGCCGCGTCTTCAGCCCGTCGGACGTCGCCCAGCTGAGCGCCGTCGCCGACCTCCTTGCCGGCATCGTCGAGAAGGGCCGCCAGCAGTCGGAGGCGGAGGCCAGGGTCGAGTCGCTCAAGGCGATCGACGAGGCGCGCAGCGAGCTCATCGCCCTCGTCACCCACGAGCTGCGCACCCCGCTGGCCGTCGTGCGTGCGTACGCCGACCTGCTCGCCGAGGAGCCGCAGCTCGCCGGGCGCGAATCGCGCGACGTCGAGCGGCGCAAGACCCGCGCGGACTGGCACGGCGCGACGCTCGAGCAGATCGAGCGGCTCGACCGCCTCGTGGACTCGATCCTGGCGTCGGTCCGCGTCGTGCCGGACGACGCTCCGTCGGTCACGCCGGTGGACGTCGAGGCGGTGGTCGCCGAGGTGCTCGGCTCGTTGCGACCCCTGCTCGGGCGCCACCATGTCGACGCCCACGGCGCGCCGCGGCTGCACGCGCTGGCCGACCCGCCTCGCCTCCGCCAGATCATCGAGCACCTCGTCGAGAACGCCGTCAAGTACGCGCCGTCCGACACGACCATCACGATCGACTGGGCGCTCGTCGAGGGCGTCATCCACCTCGGGATCAGCGACGAGGGCCCGGGCATCCCCGACGAATGGCGCGAGCGGATCTTCGAGCCGTACGCTCGCCGCGACACGCACACGGCGCGCGGATCGGGGATCGGGCTGTACGCCGCGAAGCGACTCGGTGAATCGATGGGCGCGCACCTGTGGTGCGAGCCGGCCAAGCCGCACGGGGCGCGATTCGTCGTCGCGATGCCGGCCGCGGTCGCCATCTGACCGCTTGAGAGGACCATGATCAGCATGACCAGCCGCTCGCTCCGCATCCTCGTCGTGGACGACGACCCCGCGATGGTCGGGGCCATCACCGCGCTCGTCGGGACCGAGGGCCACCAGGTCATCACCGCGTACGACGGGCTGACCGCCGTGAAGCGCTTCCGCGACGAGCATCCGGACCTCGTCCTGCTGGACCTCGCGATGCCCGGGCCCGACGGGTTCAGCGTGGCGGGCCAGATGCGCGCCGTCGGCCAGGCGCCGATCCTCGTGGTCTCCGGCGAGAGCGGTGAGGCGGCCAAGGTCCGAGCGCTCGGCATCGGGGCGGACGACTACCTGACGAAGCCGTTCGGCAAGGCCGAGCTGCTGGCACGGATCGCCGCGGTCATGCGGCGGGTGGACCGGCCGGGCGCCAGCGGCGGTCCCGCCGGGCCGTTGGAAGCCGGCGCCCTGGTGCTGGAGCCCGGACGTCATGAGGCGCATGTCGGAGACGTCGCGCTGGCCCTCACCCCGACCGAATTCCGGCTGCTCGAGGCGCTGGTTCGCGCGGACGGCGACATCGTCCCGCACCTGCAGCTGGCCCGGGCAGGCTGGCCGGCGGAAAGCGATCCGGACCTGCTCTGGCTGAAGCCGCACCTCGCGCGGTTGCGGGCCAAGGTGGAAGCCGCGGGCGGGCCGCACGTCGTGGCGGTCCGGGGCGTGGGTTATCGGCTCGTCGTGGAAGGGGTCGCGGGAGGCTGACCCGCCGCCGATCGTTGGATCGGCGTCAGACGTTCACCGAGATCGCGCGGCCGCTCGTGTCGTGCGCGGCATCCGCACAGGCGACCCGGCACCCGCGGGCGTCGCGTCCGCCGAGCGGATTGAAGTGGAACCACGCGTCACCGGTCGCGGCCAGGCGACAGCCACACGCAGCACAGGTGACGGGCGCCTCGTGCCCGCCCCGTACGGCGAGCGGGTGGCGAAGCTCGGGTTCGGACGGATGGATCATGGCGGTCACCTTGTCGTGCTGCGGGCGGGCGGATGGCGGGGCGGAGAGGGTCGCCGACGCGGACGGGTGACGCTTCCCCAACATGACACCAAGCGTAGGTTCTGCCTCGGTCCGCGTCGGCGGCGGCAGGGCTGCGACACGGTTGCGGCTCGGTGGCGAGGCAGCGCTGGCGAGCTGGTCGGGCGCTCGTCGCGAGTACATGCCATGTCCTGGCATGTATGGCTGGGATGATGACAGCATCACTCGCGATGTCGAGCTTCTGGCCTCATCGAATCGACCACTCGTGGGCCTATCGATGAGACCAGATTTCGCCCACCATGGCGGTATCGACATCGCCCAGGAGGCTCGAAAGATGGAAGCGCTGCTTGTCTCGATCATCGTCATCGTCGCGCTCATCGCGCTGGATGCCGGAGCCCTGCTGTGGGGCACCGACTCGCGCGACCCGCTGCCCGACGACCATCACCGCTGATCATCCCGACTGACCGCGAACGGAGTCACGACCATGCATCTCCTCTATCACGACCTCGTCATGGATACGGAGCGAGAGCGCTCGAGCAAGCACGACGACGCTCGGTATGCGGCTCTCGTCGCCCTGCGGGACGGTGACCGCTCGTCCGTGCGGCGCCGGCTGGCGGTGGTACTCGCGAGCGTCAGCCGTGCCAGCGCGGCGGGCGTGCGGCGTCTCGACGACTGCCTCGCGGACGACCTGGTGGCCCACGTCGCGGCGAACCGGTGAACGTACCCGCAGGGCTCGCGACACCACCGATCGATCCCGTCGCCTCACCGGACGCGTATCGGCGCGAGCTGCTCGCGTGGCTCGGCGAGGACGACCCCGCTGCGGTCCAGGGGGCCACGGCCGCGCGAGTACGCGAGATCGTCCGGGACGCGGGTGACCGCCTCCGCGTGCGACCCGAGCCACGCGAGTGGTCGGTGATCGAATGCATCGGCCATCTCGTCGATTCGGAGCTGGTCGCCAGTGCGCGGATGCGCTGGATCCTCGTCGAGGACGAGCCGGACATCGTCGGCTACGACCAGGACCGCTGGGTCGATGGGCTCCGCCATCGCGACGACGACCCGGAAGATCTCATCGCGTTGTTCGAGGTCTTGCGAAACGCGAACCTGCGGCTCTGGGCGGCGACGCCGCCGGCCGACCGCGAACGCTTCGGACGCCACCGCGAGCGTGGGCCGGAGAGCTACGGGCTCATGGTCCAGCTGGCGGCCGGCCACGACCGATTCCACATCGCGCAGGCCGAGCGGGCGCTCGAGGCGGTCCGCGGCGGCTAGCTCAGACGACGGGCTGGCTCGGGTCCGCCGTCGCTCGTGACGCGCTCAACGAGGCGACCGCCGCCGGGCTGAGCGGGACGGCCGGTCGATCGGGTTCGACCGTCGCCGCGACGACCGGGGCGACCGGCTCGACCACCCAGAACGCCGTGGTCAGGTCGTCCAGCGCAAGGACCTGTCGCCCCAGGGTAGAGCCGGCGGAGGCGTGGTCCTCGAGCAGCGCCGCGCAACTCGACCAACCGCTCCGGGCCATCGGGGCGATCGGCGACGACGCCCGCGAGCCTGACGGCCGCCACGCTGTCCGCGTGCAGCGCCGCCACGTGGCGGCCACTCGGGTCGTACAGGTAGGCCCGCCCGCCGGTCATCCCGGCCCCGAAGTTCGCCCCGACCGGTCCGAGCACCACGACCGTGCCGCCCGTCATGTACTCGCAGCCGTGCGGGCCGATCCCCTCGACGACCGCTTCGGCGCCGCTGTTGCGCACCGCGAACCGCATCCCGGCCCGCCCGACGAGGTGCAGCCGCCCCGCGGTGGCGCCGTACAGGACCGTGTTCCCGGCGATCGCCTCACCGGATGCCGCGACCGGCAGGTCGGGCTCCGGCGCGATCGTGATCCGACCGCCCGAGAGGCCCTTGCCGACGTAGTCGTTGGCCTGGCCGACGAGTCGTAGGTCGATACCAGGTCCCGAGAAGGCGCCGAACGACTGGCCCGCGGCCCCGCGCAGCTCCAGCCGGACCGGTCCGCGCAGCTCCCCGCGCTCGAGCGCGCCGGTGAGCCCGGCACCGAACGAGCGGTCCGCCGTCGTCAGTCGCAGCCCGCCGACCGTGACCGGGCCCTGGTCGCGGAACGCCGCCGCGATGCGGGTCTCGAGCGGTGATGCGGGGGCGTGGCGTGCGAGCCGCGTCGGAAGACCCGGATCGGCACGTCGGGCGGCATCCGCGCCCCACGACGACGCCCCGATCACCGGGGCGAGCTCCGCTCGGGCACCCGCCACCGGCCGGAGCAGCCGCCGGCTTTCGCCGATGACCTCGCCAACGGATCGGGCACCGACGGCCGCCAGCTCGCGCCGCAGGTCCTCGGCCACGGCGAGGAAGAATCGCTCGACCATCTCGGGCGTGCCGGTGAACTTCGCGCGCAGGTCCTCGCGCTGGGTGGCGATGCCGGTGGGGCACGTGTCGAGGTGGCACTGGCGGGCCATGTCGCACCCGACCGCCACGAGTGCCGCCGTCCCGAACGCGAATTCCTCGGCGCCCAGCAGCGCCGCCACGAGCAGGTCCCGACCGGTCTGCAGGCCGCCGTCCGTGCGCAGGGCCACCCGGTCGCGCAGGTCGTTGCGCAGGAGGACCTGGTGGACCTCCGCGAGACCCAGCTCCCACGGGGCGCCGACGTGCTTGATCGAGCTGAGCGGCGACGCCCCCGTCCCGCCCGCATGCCCCGAGAGGTGGATGTACGTGGCGCCGGCCTTGGCCACGCCCGCGGCGACCGTGCCGACTCCCCGGTTGGCCACGAGCTTGACCCCGACGCGCGCCGTCGGGTTGATCGCGCGCAGGTCGGCGATGAGCTGGGCGAGGTCCTCGATCGAATAGATGTCGTGGTGGGGCGGCGGGCTGATGTAGCTCTGGCCGGCCTGGCCGCGCCGAAGGGCCGCGATGTAGGCCGTCGCCTTGCGCCCGGGGAGCTGGCCGCCCTCGCCGGGCTTGGACCCCTGCGAGATCTTGATCTCGAGCTGGTCGGCGCGGGCCAGGTACGTCGCGGTCACGCCGAACCGCGCCGAGGCGACCTGCTTGATGCGCGCGTCGTGGCGCCGGCCATCCGGTCCAGGCAGGTACCAGGCCGGGTCCTCGCCGCCCTCGCCGGTGTTCGCGGCGCCACCGGCGCGCTGGATCCCGATCGTCAGCGCCTGGTGCGCCTCCGGGCTGAGGGCGCCCACGCTCATCGCAGACACGACGAAGCGGCGGGCGATCGCGCGCGCGTCCTCGACGTCATCGAGCGCGAGCGGCGCGGACGTTCGGCGCACGCGGAGCTCGTCGCGCGGCACGGCCGGCGCGTCGGCACCGCGACCCAGGGCGGTCCGATAGCGCGTCGAGCGCGGCATCGACCGACGCGGCGGCGGCCTCGCCGTCGATCGACCCGGACAGGACCTGGATCTCCTTGGCGATGCCGGGTGAGAAGAGGTGCGCCTCGCCATCGGCCCGGAAGCGCGCCCAGCCCGGGTCCGGCAGGCGCGGCTCGCGGCCGGCGGGGGTCGGGGGCAGGGCCAGGGCAGCCGCTCGACGACGCAAGGCGCGTTCGCCGAGGTCGGCGAGCGTCGTCCGGCCCGGCCACGCCGCCGCGTTCGGGAAACAGCGCGCGATGACGTCGGGGGCCAGGTCGACGGTGTCGATGAGCGTCCCGCCGATGTAGCTCGCGACCGCGCTGATGCCCATCCGCGCGAGGGTCTTGCGCAGGCCCGCCTCGAAGGCGGCGACGAGGTTCCCGATGCGCCGCGGCTCCGGTGATCGTCTCCGCGCCGCGCGTCCCCGCGAGTTCGGCCGCGAGCTCGAGGGCGAGCCGCGGGTGAGCGGCCGTGGCACCGACCGCGAGGACCATCGCCATCGAATGGACGTCGAGGATGTCCGCGGCGTCCACGACGATGTCCGTCCGTCCGCGCAGGCCGGCATCGGTGAGCGCGGTGTGGATGGCGCCCGCGGCCAGGATCGACGGGACCGGCAGGCGATCGACCGTGAGCGCGGCGTCACTGACGATGAGGACCTCCACGCCCGACTCCGCGGCGCGCACCGCCGCGGCCGCCAGTGCCTCGAGCACGCCGGCCAGGCGCGCCGCTCCGGCCGAGGCGGGCCAGGTCGCGTCGAGCGTCCGGACGCGCGTCCCGCGAGCCGCAAGGGCCGCCGACAGCCCGGGCGAGGTCGGCGACGATCGGCCGCTCCAAGCGGAGGGTTCGCGGCCCGCGTGGTGGGCCACCGAGCAGCGCCGGACGGCGACCCAGCTCGACGCGAAGGTCCATGACGACCCGCTCGCGCTCGGGGTCGATCGCGGGGTTGGTGACCTGGGCGAAGGCCTGGCGGAGGTGGTCGGCGATCGGCCGGTCCAGGCGGCCGCGCCCGGCCGTCGGCGTGTCGTCGCCCATGCTCCACAGCGGCTCGTGGGCCTCGAGCACCATCGTCTTGATGTCGAGCCGCGCTCGCTCGGCGTCAAGTCCGGCGAGATACCGCCCGGCGTGGTCGAGGGCGGGACGGTGCTCCACGGCGCTCGCCGCCGCCTCGGGCGTGTCCTCGTGGAGGGCCCGGGGCTGGTCGTGGATCGGGAGGTGGCGGAGGGCCCAGGCCTTCGCGTCGGTGTCCTCGAGGATCGTCCGCCGGCCGGGCTCCACCAGCAGCAGCTCGCCAGGCCCGAGTCGCCCGCGGCGGATGGTCTCGGACGCGGCGAACGGCACGGCCCCGGCCTCCGACGCCACGGCCACCAGCCGGTCGCGGTTCACCGCGAAGGCCGCCGGACGAAGGCCGTTGCGGTCGATGAGCGCCCCGACGCGCTTGCCGTCGCCGAAGACGATCGCGGCCGGGCCGTCCCACGGCGCCAGCATCCCGGCGGTCCGGCGACGCAGGGTGGCGACATGGGGGTGGGGCGCGCGTCGGAGGGCGAGCGCCTCGGGGATCGCCGCCAGCAGGGCCGGCGTGAGACCCCAGCCGGTCGTCGTCAGCAGCTCCAGGCCCTCGTCGAGCGACAGCGAATCGGAGCCGTCCGGCGAGAGCAGCGGTCCCGCGGCGGTGAGCTCGGCGGCGATCGGCCGTGAGCCGCGGTCGCGCGTGCGTCCCCGGACCTGCTCGCGGTTCCCGCGGACGGTGTTGATCTCGCCGTTGTGGGCGATGGAGCGGAACGGCTGGGCCAGGCGCCAGACCGGATGGGTGTTCGTCGCATAGCGCTGATGGAAGATCGCGTAGCCGAGCTCGACCGGTGCCTGCAGGTCCGGATACAGCTCGGCCAGGCGACCACCGGCGACGAGGCCCTTGTAGACGATGGTCCGGCACGACGCCGACGGCACCGACAGCTCGGCCACGGCCCCGCCGGCGTCCCGGGCGGCGGTCTCCAGGCGGCGTCGGGCGACGACGAGCCGGCGCTCGAAGGCATCGTCGGTGATGGGCCGCGGGTCGGCGGCGCTCCGAGCGGGGCGCGCGACGAACGCCTGGGCGACGGTCGGACGGGACGCGGCGGCCGCGGCGCCGAGCGCGCCGGGGTCCATCGGGACGGTCCGCCAGGCCGCGATCGGGAGCTCCGCGTCGGCGAAGACGCGCTCAACGAGTCCGCGCGCGGCCGGTCCTGCGCTGCGGCCCCGGGGCAGGAACAGCATGACGACGGCCGGGCGATCCCCGGCGGACGCCGGAGCGAGCGCCTCGAGGAGCGATGGATCCAGCGGCAGCGAGATGCCGGCTCCGTCGCTCGATTCGCCGTCCGCCCCGAACGCTCCACGATGGGCGAGCGCCGCGAGCCCGGCGAGCGCGAGTGGGAGGACCCGCGCCCGCGACCGGCCGCCTGCATCCGCCACGAAGCCCACGCCGCAAGCGTCGTGCTCGAATCGCGAGTCGTAGAGCGGAGTGGCGGAACGTCGTCGGTGCGGTGGCATCGGCTGCCTCCGGGGAGGTGGTTGCGACGGGGACGGAGCTACGGCCGATCGGGATCAGGAGGAGGGACGAAGATCCCGATCGGCCGGACGCCCCGGCGTCAGGATTGGTAGGCGGCCTCGCCGTGCGTCGCGAGGTCGATGCCCATCTCCTCGTCCGTGGCCGAGACGCGGATCCCGAGGATCACGTCGACGACCTTGACGATGACGAAGGTGGAGACGACCGCGAATGCGACCGTGGCACCGACGGCGATGAGCTGATAGACGAGCTGCTGGCCGTTGCCTTCGAGCAGACCGGTGTAGGCCTCCTGGACGGCGGCCGTCGCGAAGACGCCGGTCGCGACCGCACCGAACATGCCGCCCACGCCGTGGACCGCGAACACGTCGAGCGCGTCGTCGATCTTGAGCCGCGAGCGGAGCAACGTGGCGCTGTAGCACAGGCCGCCGACGACGAGACCGATGATGAGCGCCCCACCGACTCCGACGAAACCGGAGGCTGGCGTGATGGCGACGAGGCCGGCGACGGCGCCGCACGCGGCACCGACGACACTGACCTTGCCCTTGTGGAAGTAGCTGGCGAGGACCCAGGTGATCGTGGCGGCCGCGGCGGCCGTGTTGGTCACGATGAAGGCATTCGCGGCGATGCCGTTAGCCGCCACGGCGGATCCGGCGTTGAAGCCGAACCAGCCGAACCACAGGAGGCCGGCACCCAGGACCGTCATCGGCACGTCGTGCGGCTCCATCGGCTCACCGTTCACGGCGCGACGGCCGATCAGGAGCGCGACGACGAGAGCCGAGACGCCCGAGCTGATGTGGACCACCGTCCCGCCGGCGAAGTCGAGCGCCCCGAGCTTGAAGAGCCAGCCGTCGGGCGACCAGACCCAATGGGCCAGCGGCGAGTACACGAAGATCGACCACAGGAGCGTGAAGAGCACGAACGCGCTGAATCGCTTGCGCTCGGCGAAGGCGCCGGTGATGAGGGCCGGCGTGATGGCGGCGAACATGAGCTGGAACGCCGCCGAACAGCACGAACGGCACGGTCGTGGCGTAGGTCTCGGACGGCTCGAGGCCGACGTTGTTGAAGAACGCGAAGTCGAGACCGCCGATCAGGCCGAGCCCGCCGACGTCAGGCCCGAACGCGAGGGTGAATCCGATGATGACCCAGACCACGCTGACCAGGGCCAGGCCGAAGAAGCTGTGCATGATCGTCGAGAGGACGTTCTTGCGACGCACGAGACCGCCGTAGAACAGGGCCAGGCCCGGCAGCATGATCATCACCAGGGCCGTGGACATCAAGAGCCACGCGGTATCTCCGGTATCCATCGATCGCACGTTCCTTCCAGCGCTGCAGCCATACCCACAAGGAGCTCGTGCAGAGAAGGCTAGGGTGCGAGGCGGTCGTGGTCGGGGGCCCCGGCAGGGCTGACAAGGTGTCGGTTGGGGGACGAACCGGGTTGCGACGGCCCGATTGGTTGCGAACCGGGTGCAGATCGAGCGTGGCGCGTCCGGAAGTCGGACGCAACCCGAACGTCAGCCGGGTTCGCTCGGTCGGCGCATGGCCGTGACCACGAGCAGGATGCCGATGCCGACGAGGATGAGCGGCCAGAACCAGTCGAAGTCGATCTGGGGCAGGAACTCGCGGGCCAGGAAGAAGCCTCCGACGATGATCAGGAACCCGCCGAGGATGACCGACGCGGGGAAGGTACTGCGGCTTCCGCCGGACGCGCGTCGGGCTGCGGCGCGGGCATCGCGCGCGGCCCGCCGGGCTGCCTCCGGGTCGGTGGGCGGCGTCCAGTCCGCTCCGGCTCCAGGCGGCGGCGTCGTGGCGAGCGCCTGCGCGTCGGCGGCGATGTCGGGCTCCTCCGGGACCACCAGGGCCATCACGATGTACACGAGGAGGGCGATGCCACCGGTGAAGATGATGAGCAGCGCCCAGATGACGCGCACGAGCGACGGGTCGGCGCCCCACATGTCGGCCAGGCCACCGGCCACGCCGGCCAGCATCCGGTCATCCCGCGAGCGATACAGTCGGTCCATCGCTCCGAGGATAACAGGGGCGGTCGCGCGCCTCCGCCCCTCAGCCAGCAGACATCGCAAGCGGGTTGCAACGGCGATGGTCCGCTCGGATGTGACCGGTGCGGACAACGTGCGGATACTGGGTCGATGCTGACCCAAAGCCTGCGTTTGCTCCTGCTGCGGTTCCTGCCCCGCCGCATCCTGCCGATCCTGACGGCGATCGAGATCTTTCTCCTGATCCAGCGCCTACGTCGGCGTCGTCCCGAGCCCGTCGCGCCACGCCGGATCGTGACGGCGAATCCCCCTGATCGGACGAACTAGCCGCCGCCGCGCCGGATCGGGCTCTGACTCAGGACGACGCGACCGGTTGTCGGAGGTCGGCGCTGCCGTCTCCCTCGCCCGTCCACCAGTCCGCATGCTCCGCATCGAGCCGAATCAGCGCGACGTTCGGATCGCCCGGCCCATTCGGGAACCACCGCTCGAGCTCGGGCAGCCAGTACTGCTTCTTGAGCTCCGGATCCGTCTCGATCGTCGCGCGGCCACTGATCGAAATGAAGTCGTATGCATCTCCGACGCGGTAGCCGGCGACCGCTCGCGGATCGGCCTGCAGTTCGGCGACGAGCCGGCCGTCGTTCGGCGCGAAGAACCAGGATGTCCCTTCCCACTCGACCTGACCGTTGTTCGACATCGGCCGAGTGTGGAGCTGGCCGTCGTCGCCGCTCGTGGTAAAGAGACAGAGATCGATCTTCTTGATCAGGGCGGCAATCTCAGGGACGGCCTCGCGGCCCGACGCGTCGGTCATGGCGGTTTTCCTTCGATGCGGGACGGGTGGGATCCAACTCTGGGCCAGGAGTCGCCCATTCGATGCCCCACATCCGGGCCGAAATCACTGCAGGACCGTTTCATCCCTCACTGCGGCGGTCAGTGAGCGTCGGCGCCCGCGTGACCATGCGGAGCGTGGACGAGGGCTGGCTGGCTCGTCCCGGTCTCGGCTCCGGAACGGGCATGGGCGCCGTCGCCGTGGCTGTGGCCCGCCAGACCGTCGCTCGCAGCGATCGAAGTCGCGAACGCCACCGCGGCGATCGCGACGAGGAACACCGAGGCGTTGATCGCGCTCGAGAAGGCCGCCGGTCGGCGTCCCCTCGGAAGCCCGCCCCAACCCGCGATACGAGCCGTCAGCAGCGCCACGAGTAGGACTTGGAGTCCGACCGTCGTGCCGTCCGCCAGGCCGACAGCTTCGGGGCCGCCCGGGATCATCGGTAGGCCGACCGTCCGCGACCAGGCCCACGCCCCGATCAGCACGAGGTTGACCGCTACGCCGACTCGCGCGAGGTCGTGAGACCCGGAACGGGCGAGGAAGGCAACCGCGAACGCGACCTGGAATAGCGCGGCCCAATAGAACCCGAGCGCAAGGTCGCCCAGAAGCTCCAGGTGGCTCGACGCCGCCGCAAGGTGTATCACGCCGGCGCCGATCGAGAGGCTGGCCACAAGGATCATTTCCAAGTGTCGAAGCCACGCGACAGGTGACGGCGAGAGGGACGTGAGCTCGGTAGCACCGAGCGTCGAATGCGCCGCGGTTCCATGCATCATTGGTACGCCTTTGCCGTGAAATGAGAGGCGGCCGACGGGGAGGGACCGTCGACCGCGTGGAACGAGAGGGTTACTGGCCGAACTTGTCCGGCATGGTTGAGACGATCGCCTCGGAGAGGACGTCGCCGGTCGCCCACATGTGGGTGTAGCCCATGTCCATCAGTTCGTACGCCTCGGCGTAGTCGCCGGCGGCGTACGCGTCGATGGATCCGGCCAGGTGCTTGATGTGCGAGTCGAGCTCGGCTGACAGGACGTCGGCCGGAAGTCCCGTGGCAGTGGCAAGGAAGGCGCCGAAGTCACGGGAGTAGCCGGCGAGATCTTCGCCAGCTTTGGTCTTCTTGGCGTCGTCCTTGGTGGCCGTTCCGACCGTGTAGTCGACGAAGAAACCGATGTGGGCGCGCCACAGCTCGAGGAAGGTCGCCTTGGCCTCGTCGCCGAAGACCGACCCGATCGCGTCGCCGAGGGCGACGGTGTTGATCTCGAGCTGACCGGCAGCGGCATCGAAGGCCTTGGAGCCCTCGAGACCACGATGAGTGGCATTGGAAGCGAGGAACGCATGCTCGCCGAGCGCGCTGTCCAGGGCGATACGGAGGTCGACGGCCGACTTGGTCGCATCGTCCATGGCGGCGAACTTGTCCGGGAACTTGGCGGCGATGGCATCGGCGAGCGTGCCACCGGTGGCGACCATGTGCTGGTAGGCCATATCGGTCAGCTCATACGCCTTCGCGTAGTCGCCGGCCGCATACGCGTCGACGGAGCCGGCCAGGTGCATCACATGGTTGTTGAGCTCGGCTTCGAGGACGTCCGCGGGCAGATCCGTCGCGCCGGCGAGGAACGCCGCGAAGTCGCGCGAGTAGCCGGCGAGATCCTCGCCTGCCTTGGTCTTCTTGGCGTCGTCCTTGGCCGCAGTCGCGACCGTGTAGTCGACGAAGAAGCCGATGTGTGCGCGCCACAGTTCGAGGAAGGTCGCCTTGGCCTCGTCGCCGAATACCGACCCGATCGCGTCGCCGAGGGCGACGGTGTTCGCTTCGAGTGCCTCAGCGGCAGCCTCGAAATCCTTCCCACCTTCGAGCCCACGATGGGTCGTGAGTGAGGCGAGCAGCGCGTGCTGCCCGAGGCCGCTCGCCAGCGCGAAGCGCAGGTCCGCGGACGGACCCTTGGTCGTGGGGGTCATCGCCTCCGGTGCCATGGAATGGGCCATGCTCGGTTCGGTCGATGGGGCCATGGTGGCTTCGACGGACGGGGCCGTCGTTGGTGTTGTTGTTGCTCCGCCGCCGGTGCAGGCCGCGACGAGGATCGCGGTGCTGAGCGTGCTGAGCGCGAGGGTTCTGAGCTTCACGGGAATGGGGTCTCCTTGCCTGGGGGCCGGGTGTCATGCATCCAATGGTCGGACGCGGATGACGGCGGGGATACGGCCCCGACCTCCAAAGGGATGACTTCGTGCTCAGGGAGTGACGGTGACCACGCCGGTCATGAAGTCGTGACGCGCGCAGAAGAACGGGTAGGTCCCCGCGTCGGCGAAGGTGTAGGCGAACTCGACGCCGGTATCGATCTCGCCCGAGTCGAAGAGCCCGGAAGGGGTCGCGGGCGTCCCCGACGTCACCGTGTGGAGCGAGTCTTCATCGTTGGTCCAGGTGACCGTCGTCCCGGCCGGCACCGTCAGGTCATCCGGTGTGAACTTGAAACCTTTGATGCTGACGGCATCGACCATCGGGGTGTCGGATGCCGGAGCCGAGGCGGCCGGAGTGGGCGCCACCGTGGGCTCGGCCGTCCGCTGGGCTGGAGCATCCGGTGATGGCCACGAGCGCGACGATGGCGAGACTCGCTCGAGCGAGCATGAGGACGCGGGGCATGGGGGTCTCCTGCGAATGGGTGGGGTCGTCGCGGATACGCAGCGGCCGGCCCTTCGGACCATTCGAGACGCGGCGGGATTTCGTATCGGGCACGCACACGACCGTGCGGCCGTTGAGCCCGCCGCAGGAGATCGATCGCCTGGCGAGCCGGGTGGGATTCGAACCCACGACACAGGGATTAAAAGTCCCCTGCTCTGCCGCTGAGCTACCGGCCCGCTCGGGACCGTATCACGTTCGGTTCGGGCAATCTGACGCGGCGTCGTCGCGCATTCCTCAGATTGATGGTCCGCGCCGACCTGGTACCGCTACAATCCCGGGACTGCGGGGGACCGACGGCCGATCCGACCACGCTGAACCGTCGGTAAAGGCGAGCCGAGGAGGCGGGCGCGCATGTGGAGGGCATCGCTCACGAGCGTCATTCGCTCGTGCCGTAACGGTCTGGCTCGGCTCGGGCGATCGTCGGTCATCCACTCGCGCTACTACCGGCGCCACCCGCTGGAGATCGTCCATCTCATCCAGTCACGACGCCGTCTCCGCGCCGCGGCCGTCTCCCAACCACACGACTTGCTTGCTCGCCTTGGCATCCCGGAGCGGCCCCTCGACGACTTCGAGCGCTGGCGTGAGGCGCTCGCACCCGTCGTGGCGGGCAAGAGCCGGGTCGGGATCAGCGACGCAGAAGGCCGGATCCTGTACGCGGCCGTCCGCGCCCTGCGCCCCGCCCACGTGATCGAGACCGGCGTGGCCGAAGGCGTTTCGACGTCGTACATCGGTGCCGCCCTGGTCGACAACGGCTGCGGGATCCTGCATTCACTCGAATTGCCGCCCGACCGCATGCCGGACGACCAAGCGCTCGAGGACGGCTCCGTCTACTCGTGGCAACGTAAAGGCGTGGCGTTCCTCGTGCCGGACGAGATCCGATCCGTTCTTGGCGCCCGCTGGGACATCCGCCTGGGCGACGTCCGCGAGACGCTGCCGAAGCTGCTGGCCGAGCTGCCATCGGTCGGCCTCTTCTTCCACGATGACCTGCACGTGCCGACCCACATGCTGTGGGAATACGAGTTGCTCTGGCCACGGATGTCGTCGGGAGGGCTCCTCCTGTCGGACGACGCGAATGCCGGCTGGGTCACGTTCGCCGAGCGCCACCTCCCCGAACCCAACGGCCTGGTGAACTACCGGCGATTGACCGCGGCGCGCCACCCCTGAAGCCGCGCGCCGCGCTCGCGGATCTCTCAGGCCGGCGGCGGTACCTCGGTCGGGAGGGGTTCGCCGCGCACGCCGGCCAGCAGGTTCGCCGCCGCCATCGCGGCCATCTTGCCGCGGGTCGCGCGCGACGCCGAGGCGATGTGCGGGACGATGAGGCAGTTGTCGAGGCCCACCAGCGGGTCGTCCATCGGGATCGGCTCGGGGTCGGTGACGTCGAGGCCGGCCGCCCAGATCACGCCGTCGCGCAGGGCGTCGGCGAGTGCCCGCTGGTCCACGACCGGACCGCGCGACGTGTTGACGAGCACGGCCGTCGGCTTCATCCAGGACAGCGTCTCGGCGTTGATCAGGTGCCGCGTGACCTCGGACAGGTTCACATGGAGGGAGACGAAGTCGCTCCGGGCCAGCAGCTCCTCGAGCGGCAGGAACGTCGCCCCGAACGGCTCGGTGACGTCGCGCGGCAGCTCCTGGACGTCGTGGTACAGGATCTCCATCCCGAATCCCTGCGCCCGTCTCGCCACCGCCTGGCCGATCCGCCCGAACCCGACGATCCCGATCGTCGCGCCGTGGACATCGGGGCCGAGCAGGAGCAGCGGCCCCCACGTCTTCCAGTTGCCGGCACGCACGTACCGGTCGCCCTCCGGCAGCCGCCGGGCGGCGGCCATCAGCAGGGCCCAGGCGAGGTCCGCGGTCGTGTCGGTCAGCACGCCCGGCGTGTTGCCGACCGGGATGCCGCGCCGAGCGCATGCGGCGACGTCGATGTTGTCGAATCCCACGGCGTAGTTCGAGACGACCCGAAGCTTCTTCCCGGCGGCGTCGAGGAACTCGTCGTCGACCCGGTCGGTCAGCAGCGTGAGGACGCCATCGCAGCCCGCGACCCGGCGCAGGAGCTCGTCGCGTGGCGGCGGCAGGTCCCGTTCCCACAGGTCCATCTCGCAGGCCGCGCGGATGGCCTCAAGGCCCTCGTCGGGGATGACGCGCGAGACGAAGACGTTCGGTCTGTCAGCCATGCCCCAGGGCCTCGACGAAGCGGCCGATCCGGCCGAGCGCCTCGGTCAGGTTCTCGCGCGAGTTCGCATACGAGACCCGGATGTGCTCCGTCCCGACGCCGCCGAACGCCGTCCCGGCCAGGACGCAGACATCGGCCTCGTGCATCAGCCGCTCGGCGAGCTCCGCGCCCGACAGGCCGGTCCCCGCGATCGACGGGAAGGCATAGAAGGCGCCGAGCGGCGTCGCGCAGCGGATGCCCGGGATCTCGTTGAGGCCCGCGACGATGAGGTCGCGGCGAGCCTTGAACTCGACGACCATCGCGTCGACGTCGTCCTGCGGCCCCACGAGCGCCTCGACGGCGCCGACCTGCGCGAACGTCGGTGCGCAGGAGATCGTGTTGATGATGAGCTGGGCGTAGGTCGGGATCAGCGACGTCGGCACGACCGCGTAGCCGAGCCGCCAGCCGGTCATCGCGAACGTCTTCGAGAAGCCATCGAGGATGATCGTGCGTTCCGCCATCCCGGGGAGTGCCGCGATCGAGACGTGCTCCGCCCCGTCATACAGGATCCGCCCGTAGATCTCGTCGGCCACGACCCACAGGTCGTGCTCGATGGCGAGCTCCGAGATGCGCGTGAGGTCGTCGCGGTTGAGGACGCCGCCGGTCGGGTTGGCCGGCGAGTTGATGAACAGGACCCGGGTCCGAGGCGTGATGAGCGCGGCCAGCTCGTCGACGTCGAGCCGGAACTCGTTCTCCATCCGGATCGGGATCGGCACCGGCGTCGCCCCGACGAACCGCGTGAGCGATTCGTAGATCGGGTAGCCGGGGTCGGGGACGATGACCTCGTCGCCTGGATCCACCAGCCCGAGGATCGCGTAGAGCATCACGCCCTTGCCACCGACGGTGACGAAGACCTGCGACGGATCGGCGTCGACGCCCTTGCGCTTCGCCACGTCCGCGGCGATCGCCTCGCGCAACGCCGGGATGCCGGGGAACGGCGCGTAGTGCGTCTCGCCCTCGTCGAGCGCGCGCTTGGCCGCGGCGCGGACGTTGGCCGGCGTGTCGAAATCGGGCTCGCCGATCTGGAGGTAGATCATCGGCCGGCCTTGCGCCGCGAGCGCGCGGGCACGGGCACTGACCTCGAAGGCGCTCTCGGTGCCGATGGTGCCCATGCGGGCCGCGACGCGCCGGGCCTGGGTGACGGACATGGCGGGCCTCCTTGCCCTACGGCAGCAGCGAGCGGATCGCGAAGGTCACGTTGGCCGGCCGCTCGGCGAGCCGGCGCATGTACCAGGGATACCAGGCATCACCGTAGGCGATGAGCGTCTGGACACGATAGCCCTCCCGGGCCAGCCGGAACTGCTCCCCGGTCCGGATGCCGTAGAGCATCTCGATCTCGAACCCGTCGCGCCCGATGCCCGCCGGGGCCACGCCCGCAGCGATCTGTTCGATGAGCGCGACATCGTGGGTTCCGAGGCCGAGGCGGATCGGCCGGCCACGGCCTTCGGTCAGGAAGGAGACGGACAGCTCGAGGTAGCTGGCGTCCACCTCGCGCTTGCCGCGATAGGCGATCGAGGCGGGCTCGTCGTAGGCGCCCTTGACCAGGCGGATCGCCGGGTCCAGCGGCCGCAGCCGCTCGATGTCGGCGGCCGTTCGGCGGAGGTAGGCCTGCAGACAGATGCCGGTGCGCGGCTGGACGGCACGGACCCGCTCGTACAGCCGCAGCGTGGCGTCGGTGTACGCGCTGCCCTCCATGTCGATCCAGACGTAGGAGCCGGTCGTGGCGGCATGGGCCGCGAGGCGCGTGAGATGGGCCAGCGCCCGGTCCTCGTCGATGTCCAGCCCGAGCTGGGTGGGCTTGACCGAGATCTCCCCGGTCAGGCCGCGCGCCTGGATGGCGTCGAGCACGGCGATGTAGTGATCGGCCACGGCGTCCGCCTCGGCCAGGCTCTCGAGGTTCTCGCCGAGCTTCGTGTACATCGTCCCGATGCCGGCGGCCTGCAGGGGCGCGGCGGCATCGAGCGCGGACTCCATCGTCTCGCCCGGCATGAACCGGCGGACCGCCCGGCGCATGAAGCGCATGCGCGGCAGGTGGTCCCGGAGCCAGGCGTTACGCGCGGCCCACAGGAAGATCCGGCGCATCAGGGCAGGGCCCGCACGAGGCCACCATCGACCTGGACGATCGCCCCGGTCACGTAGGAAGCGGCCGGCGACAGCAGGAACGCTCCGAGCCGACCGACCTCGACCGGGTCGCCGTAGCGACCGAGCGGGATCTGGCCGATCATCGCGGCCGTGACCGCTTCGGGGGACGCGCCGGTGCGGGCCGCGGTCGCCGCGTCGAGCTCCTTGATGCGATCGGTCGCGACACGGCCGGGGGCGATCCCGTTGATGCGGATCGGGGCGATCTCGGCGGTCAGGGTCTTGATCAGCCCGGCGAGGCCGGGGCGAAGCACGTTCGATGTCGTCAGGCCAGCGACGGGTTCGCGCGCCGTCGACGACAGGATGATCAGGATCGCCGGTCGATCGCTCTCGCGCAGATGGGGCAGGGCCGCGCGGATCAGGCGCAGGGCGCTGCGCAGGGTGCCATCGATCGCCCGCGTCCAGGCGTCCTCGTCGAGGTCCTCGAAGTCGCCGGGCGGCGGCCCGCCGGAGTTCACGAGCAGGAGGTCCAGGCCGCCGAGCGCGGCGACCGCACGATCCACGGCACTGCCCGGGCCATCCGGCGTCGAGAGGTCGGTGTCGACCGCGACGGCACCGGCGAGGTTTCCGACGGCGGCATCGAGGCGCTCCGACGGTCGGGCCGCGAGCGCGACGCGGGCTCCCTCGCCGGTCAGGGCCGCCGCGATCGCGCCGCCCAGCCCGCCCGAGCCGCCGCCGATCAAGGCCCGCGCGCCGTCGAGACCCAGGTCCATGTGTCGTGCTCCTCCACGTTTTCGGACTCGATGGTACGCGCGACCGTCGCGCGTTGGCGCCCTTCGCGCGCACGGCGGGCTAGAATCACCCGACGATGACCCGCTTCTTCGATATCGACGCCGCCAACGAGGCCCTGATCGAGGTCGGCCCGTTGCTCGCCACGCTGTCCGACCAGCGCGCCGAGCTGATCCGGCTGCGCGATCGGGCGCTGGCGGCGCACTCCGCGGCGTCGGGCGGTGGGACCGCCCCGGACGACCGGGAGGAGACCCAGACCATCCGCCTTCGGATGCAGGGGATCATCGACCAGATGGCCGCAGCCGTCGCCCGGATCGATGCGCTCGGGATCACGCTGCGCGACATCGAACAGGGCTTGATCGACTTCCCGGCCCTGACCGGTGGCCGCCAGGTGTGGCTGTGCTGGCAGCTCGGCGAGTCGGACGTGGCGTTCTGGCACGAGCTCGAGACCGGGTTCGGCTCGCGGCGCCCGCTGATCGAGCTCCTGTGACCACGCCGGGGCCCGCCGGGACTCGCGCCGAGCGCCGGACCGTGGTCGACGCCGATGGCCGCGCGAAGGCCTACCGGCCGCTGGCCGTGGCCGATCGCACCGCAGCCGTCATCGCCGGCATGCGGGCCTACGACGCCGGCGACTTCTTCGAGGCCCACGAGCTGATGGAGCCCGCCTGGATGGGCACCGACGATCCGGCCGAACGCGAGCTCATCCAGGGCCTGATCAAGCTGGCCGCGGCCGACGTCCACGGCGTGCGCGGCAATCCCCGTGGCGTGGCACGGAATCTCGAGGGTGCCCGCGATCGACTCCGGCGCGTGCCGGATGGCGACGCGGTCGCCGGCCTTCGGTTCGACCTCCCAGGCATGCTCGATGCCATCGATCGGCGCCTCGCCGAGCTGGCCGCGGACCGCGCCACCGACCCGATCCCCGTCAACTGGAGCAGCCGATGAACCCCGCTCCCGCCATCCCGACCATCGACGTCGCGGAGGCCGAGCGTCGGCTGCGCGAGGACCCGGACGGCCCGATGCTGCTCGACGTCCGGGAGGCCAACGAATTCGCGGAGGTCCGGGCGCCGGGGGCGGTGCTCATGCCGATGTCGGCGTTTGCGGCACGGGCCGGGGAGCTGCCGTCGGACCGGCCACTCATGGTCGTGTGCCATCTCGGCGGACGGTCCGCGGCGGCGGCCGGGTTCCTGATCCGGTCAGGGCGCACGGACGTCGTCAACGTCGGTGGCGGCATGGACGCCTGGGAACGTGCCGGCCTGCCGGTCGTGCACGGCGCGCCGGCACCGGGCGAGGGCGATCTCCCGGGCTGATCCGTCCGATCAGGGGCGGCGGAGCACCCGCCGGACGACGCCCCGCGCCTGGTCCTTGTGGGCGAACGCCCAGCCGAGCACCAGCAGGATCACGAAACCGACCGTCCCGGCCCCGGCCGCGTTCAGGTAGCCGAGCTGCTGGCCGATCTCACCGTCGATCTTGAGCCCCGGCACCGTCGCACCCACGAGACCCAGCTGGAAGAACGGGCTCTGCGGCGCGGCGTTCGCCCGAAGGCTCGTCTGCACCGGACCCTCGGCGCGCTCGCCGGCGATGATGATCGCGTTGGGGCCCGTGACGATGACCGTCCCGCCCGACAGACCGTAGGGCAGGTCACTGACCTCCAGCCGCTTCCACTCGGGGAGGTCGCCGGCGGTCGTCGGGATGGCCCAGTACGTCTCACGCTGCAGACCCTCGGCACTCGAGCCGCCCACCGCGTACAGCGCGCCGTTGGCGGACCAGCCGGTCGCATCGTCGCGCGGGCCTGGCAGGTTCGCGGCAGGGTTCACCGCCCAGACCACGACCTTGCCCTCGTCCGGGTTTTCCGGGAAGCCCTCGGCCGCCTCCAGCCCGAGGTCCCCACGCTGCACCGTCGCGACCGGGCCGTTCGCGTCATGCCCGCCGTACAGCCACACGTGGTCGCCGATGATCGCGGCGGTCGCGTCCGCCTGCGGAGCCAGGAGCGGGGCCTCGGGAACCCATTTCTGCAGGACGCCCTGGGCGTTGAAACTGCTCTTCCACGTCGTCGCCACCGGCCCATCGGGTCCCTCGCCGCCGATGAGCAGCACGCCGTCCGGTGCCGCGACGCCGGCCGCCCCGGCGCGCCCCTCGGGCAGCGTCAGCGCCTCGGGCGCGGTCTCCCAGTCGGGGAGCTCCCCGGTCTGGGGATCCGGTGTCAACGTGAAGACCGTCGTGGTCGGCGCCCCGTCGGCGTCGAGACCGCCCAGCACGTACACCGTGCCGGACACCTGCACGACGCTCGCGTCGGAGCGAGGCTCCGGCAACGGCGGACCCTCAGCCCACTTGTCGAAATTGCCGATCCCGGATGTCGGCGCGACGAAGACCGTCGACTGCGCCGCCGTGCCGTCCGTCCCCCCGATGTACAGGATCTTGGTCCCCAGCTGCGTGGCGGAGCCACCGGTCCGCGCGGCGGGCAGGTTCAGCTCTGCCGGCGACTCGTGCCACGGCGTGATCGCGCCGACGGGCGCCGGGCACGGCAGGGACTCGTTGGTCGGTGGGCAGAGGTTGATCGGCGACCACGCGAGGACGCCCAGATCCACGGTCCGGTTGACGGTGAGGTAGTAGGCGCGGTCGGGGATGTACCCGAGCAACAGGATGATGATGATCAGCCAGATGAACGCCTTGACGCTCGCCCACGCCCAGCCGTCCGCGTCGAGCAGGCCGAACAGGGCCCGCTTGCGCGGCACGATCATCCCGGCTCCGAGCGCCCGTTGCGCCATCGTCCTCCATCCTCACCCGGTGACCGGTCGAGCCGGTCACCGGTCGATCATTGCGCGGTCAGGGTTCCCGTCATGTTGGGGTGCACGGAGCAGACGAACGGGTACGCCCCGGCCGCCAGCGCTGGTACCGAGTAGTCGCGCTTCTCGGCGCCCGGGAACACATCGGTCTTGAACACGACGGCCCCGGCGGCGTCCTTGATCTGGACATCGTGCGGGATGCCGGCGTCCTGGTTGTCGAACGAGAGCGTGAACGGCGCGTCGGCCGGGGCGGTCACCTCGGTCGGGTCGAACGCGATCGCGGCGGCGGTGATCGTCACGACCTCGGCGCTCGGGTCGGTCGACGCGGCGGGCCGGCGCCCGGACGGTCCCGGCGACGCGCTGCCGCCCGAGGCGAACTCGTCCTTCCAGCAGTCCGGATACGGCGTCGCCTCCGGCGCCGGCAGGTAGTTCGGGTCGCGCCAGCCCGTGAAGGTCAGGACCTCGCCGGTCTGCGGGTCGACCTTCGGATCGAGCAGGTGCTCGTCGCGGACGATGTAGGTCGTGTCGTTGGTCGCGAGCAGGAACGCGATGAGCTCCTCGATCTGGCGGTAGTTCAGCGGTCCCGGCGGGTTGCCGGTATCGGACCACGCCGGCATGAGCGACTTCGGGTCGCCGCAGACGTAGCGCCCGCCGACGGTCAGGACGTTCTTGAGGTAGTTCTCGTTGAGGTGGGCGAAGAGCTTGTCCTGCCGGTTCAGGACCGGACCGATCCCGCCCTCGCCCTGCTCGCCATGGCAACGGGCGCAGTTCGCCTCGTAGACGAGGTAGCCGCGCTCGACCGCCGTCACCTGTTGCGCGGCGATCTCGGCCTCGAGACGCGGCTGGGTCAGCCCGAGCGGTGCCCCCAGCTCGTAGAACCAGTAGAGCGCCACGAAGAGGATCACGATGACCGTGGCGAGGAAGCCGACCCAGCGGGCGTTCGATGACTGGCGGACGACCTGGGCGGCGCGTTCGGGCGAGAGCTCGACGGCCCGGATCGACGGGCGGCGACGTGAATCGCTCGACCGGGGCGACCTCGGCCGGCGGCCGCGTTGCGGGCAGCCGCTGCTCGGACCCGGGCTCGGGGCCCGTCGGCTCGCTACCGGGCGTGTCGGTCATCGGTCTCCTCGGCCGTTGGTGTCGAACGTCACAGCGTCAGATGCAGCCGGTCGGGGTGCGCGGCGGGATGATGCCGGGCTGGCCAAGCGCCACGGGCAGCGGGCCCAGCGTGATCTTGCCGGTATCGATCGTGAGCGCCCCCGTCGCCGTCGACGGAGATCGAGAAGCGATCCATGCTTCGCGGCGCCGGGCCGAACTGCGCGCCGTCGGCCTTGATGCCGAGGCGGTCGTAGCGCGAGCCGTGGCAGGGACACTCCAGCCAGAAGTTCTTCACGCACGGGTTCGGCTTGCAGCCCAGGTGCGGGCAGCGCTGGTACAACGCCCGGACGTTGAGGGCCGTGCCGTCACCGGTGGTGTCCTCGCCGGCGAAGAACCGCTGCTGGGCCGGGTCGACGAGGATGACGAACGCGCGAGCGAACGCGAAGTACGCCGGGAAGCCCTGTTCGATCGGCAGCGCCGAGTTGGCCGTCTTGACCTCCTCGAGCGTCCCGATCGGCAGCTTGCCGCCGAAACCGCTCGCCAGGTTCGGCCAGATGAACCCGAGCGATCCCGCGGTGATCTCGAGAAGCCAGAGTGCCGACGCCGGCTCCCAGCGAGCGGCGGATGAGCTGTCGGCGGGACAGGCCCTGGACCTGCTGATGGCGCAGGGACTTCAGCGCCTCCGAGGTCAGGGCGGCGGGCTTGTCGACGGCTTCGACGTGGTAATTGCTCATGCGCGCTCAGCGGTCCTCGGTCACAGGGAGAAGTACATGCCGGGGGCGGTCACGTACGGGATGACGAAGGTGTAGCCCGGTCCGCGGAAGAAGATCCCGACGAACGTCAGGACCAGGCCCAGGATGCAGAAGAGCGTGAACAGGATCACCGCGGTCTTCCGCTGCGATGGGCGCGTGACCAGGATGTTTCCGCGGTCGATGTACGGGATGAACCCCGCGCCAACGAGCACGAAGGTGGGCACCAGGACCCCGGCGACCGTCGGATGGAAGTAGGCCAGCAGCTCCTGGAGGCCCAGGAAGTACCACGGCGCCTTGGCGACGGCCGGCGTGACATTGCCGTTGGCCAGCTCCTCGAGCGGGGCGTTGATGAACAGGCCCATCAGCAGCAGGAAGATGCTCATGACGCCGGCCGCGAGGAACTCGATCGACAGGAGGTGTGGCCAGGTCATGACCGTGTCGTCCGGTTCCTTCTGGACACGGACGACGGCGTCCTGCTTGACGAGCGCGAGCAACCGATACGGCCTTGCCGACATCGGCACGCGCTGCTTGTCGATCTCCGTCCGCCGGGTCGGATCGACCGGCAAGCACGACGCGCTTGTCGGGCGGCGACTTGACGTCAGACATGGCTCACGTGCCTCGAGTCATAGCGGCCCACTGATGCCGCCGTCCTTCCTGATCCGCCAGAAGTGGACGGCCAGGAAGATGGCGGCAACGAGGGGCAAGACCATGATGTGCAGGACATAGAAGCGCAGCAACGTGTTCTGCCCGACCTCCACGCCGCCGAGGAGGATGCGCGACACCGGCGTGTTGAACAGTGGCGCGTAGCCGCCCATGTTCGTGCCGATGGTGATGGCCCAGTAGGCGATCTGGTCCCAGGGCAGCAGGTAGCCCGTGAAGCTCAGCATGATGGTCAGGAAGAGGAGCACGACGCCGACCACCCAGTTGAACTCGCGCGGCGGCTTGTAGGCCCCGTGGTAGAAGACCCGCATCATGTGCAGGAACACGAAGAAGACCATCAGGTGGGCGCCCCACCGATGGATGTTGCGGGTCAGCAGGCCGAACGTGACCTGGCTCTGGATGTCGAGGATGTTCGTGTAGGCGAGCGTTGCCGAGGGCACGTAGAAGAACATCAGGTACACGCCGGTGATGGTCAGCACCAGGAACAGGAAGAACGACAGCCCGCCCAGGCAGAACGTGTAGGCGAACTTGACCGCGTGCTGGCGGACGCGCACCGGGTGGATGTGCAGGAACACGTTGTTCATGACCGCGTACGCCCGCGACCGCTCGTCGCGCGGGTACGGCTGCCGGAACAACGAGCGCCAGGCCCCGCTGCGGCGGATGGTGTGGTCCATCCGCTCGAGGAAACTCACCGGGCTCCTCCTGCGACGCCGGGGGTCCCGGCGAGTTGCGCGTCACGGTAGGACTCCTTGTAGAGCCGACCGTCCGTCGAGATCTCCTGCAGTTCGAACCGCTCCATCGTAATGGCGTCGAACGGGCAACGCTTGACACACAGAGCGCAGCGGATGCAGCGCTCCTCGTCGAGGATCATCGCGCCGCCATTCTCCCAGCCATACGCCTCCTCGAGCTCGGGCAGCAGGCCCTCCGACTTGAGCGTGTTGATGTCGACCATGTGGATGACGCCCTCGGGGCAGACATCCGCACAGGCCCCGCAGAGCACGCAGCGGAACGGGTCGAACCAGATGTTGTAGTTGCACATCAGGCAGCGCGTGGACTCGGCGACGGCGCCGTTCGCGTCGTAGCCCAGCTCCACCGGCGTGTTGAAGTTGACGACCGGGTCCGTCGACGGCATGCGCGCGTCCAGCTGGACCATCGGGATGTGCTGGCGCGGGAGCACGTCGTAGAACTCGGGCATGTCGTGGCGCCAGGAGCTCGTGACCTTGACATTGGCCGCCACCGACACGTCGGTCCGTCCGGCGAGATAGCGATCGATGGCGTAGGCCGCCTTCTTGCCGTGGCCGGCAGCCTCGATGAGGGTCGTCGGCCCGGTCACGAAGTCGCCGCAGGCGAACACGCCCTTGACGTTCGATGCGTAGGTCGCGGGGTCCACCTTGACCCGGCCGCGGTTGATCTCGAAGCTCGCCTCGACCGGCAGGAACGTGAGGTCGGCGGCCTGCGACACCGCCGGGATGACGGTCTGGGCGGGGACGATGAACTCGGAGCCCTCGATCGGCACCGGCGAGCGGCGGCCGGAGGCATCCGGCTCGCCCAGGCGGTTGCGGATGAACTTGACGGCGCTGACCTTGCCGTCCTCGCCGAGGATCTCGATGGGGCTCGCGAGGAACTCCATCCGGACGCCCTCGCGCTCGGTCTCGCCGAGCTCCTCCTCGTCGACGACGAGCTCGGAGCGGGTCCGGCGATAGGCGATGGTCACGTTCTCCGCACCGTGACGAAGGCTCGTGCGCGAGCAGTCCATCGCGGTGTACCCGCCGCCGATGACGACGACGTCGTTGCCGACCTCGAGCGGCTGCCCCAGGTTCGCCTTCTTCATGAAGTCGACGCCGTAATCGACGCCCTCGAGCTCGGCGCCCGGGATGTCGAGGGCGACCGCGTCCATGGCACCTGCCGTGATCGCGATGGCGTCGTACTCCGCCTGGAGCTGCTCGAACGTGATGTCCTTGCCGATCGTCGTGTCGTACACGAACGTCACGCCGAGGCGTTCGACCAGTCGGACGTCCATCTCGATGGCCTCGCGCGGCAGGCGGAAGGCCGGCACGCCGATGAGCATCGTGCCGCCGCCGTAGGGCAGGCTGTCGAAGACCGTGCACTGGTAGCCCTTCATCGCGAGCTCGCGCGCGACCGCGATCCCGGCCGGTCCGGCGCCGACGATCGCGACCCGTTCGGCGCGGGCAGTGATCTGGGGCATGACGTCGGGGATGCCGGACGCCTCGTGCCACTCGACGAGGAAGCGCTTCATCGCGCGGATGGCCAGCGGACGGTCGATGTCGCCGCGCCGGCAGGCGCGCTCGCACGGGGCCGAGCAGACGTAGGAGCACATGGCCGCGACCGGGTTCGGCTCGCGCGACAGGATGTAGCCCTCTTCGAACCGCCCTTCGGCAGCGAGGTTCAGGTAGCCGCGGCAGTTGGTCCCGACCGGACACGCTTCCTGGCACTCGATGTTGCACTGCAACCAGGAGGCGTCGACAGGCTGGACGAGGAATTCCTGGGCGGGGTCGATGGCCAAGCGGGGACGTGCCTTTCCCTGGGTTGGTCGGAATGCAGGCGTCAGCGGCGGATCGGCCCTTCGCCGACCTCGCCAATCTACCATCCGCCTCGTGCGGGCTGCAAAGCACCCGGGTACCCGGAAGGACCCTCCGGCGTCGGACTACCAGCCTCCGGCACGGTTGACGCTGGCTGCACTCGCAGCTACGCTGCCAAGCGGAGCCGCGTGCGCTCGAGCACTCGAGAGCGACCGGAGGGAGATGCGGGGAGCGTGACCGCAAGCGAGTTCGTGTTCCTGGGGCTGGGACTCGTCCTGGGCGTCGCCGCCGGCGCGGCACTGGTCGAGATCCTGCGTGCCCGACCCCCCGCCCCGCGTGAAGTCCGGGTCACGGTCGCCCCGGACTCGGTTCCGAGACGTCGATCCTCCACCCTCGCCGACGACGCATTCGCCGGGATCCAGGCGGCCGAGCCGGCCCGCGGCGGCCCGGCGGACCGGCGCGGCGATGCCGTCAGCGTGGGGCCCGGACACATGGAACGTCGAACACCTGTTCGCTCGGGCGCCCCGACCGACTCCGCGATGACCGACGGAGTCGGCGAGGGCCGACCCGCGTCACTGCCTGCACGGCGTCCCCTGCCGATCTCCGGTGGAGCCGATCCGACCCTGACCGCGCTTCGCGCAACGGCGATGAGCGCGGCCGCAGCCCAGGGTCGGCAAGGCACCACGGCGCTTCTTGACGCGCCGACCGGCAGCGCCGACGACGCGGCCTCCTCCGCGCCGTCGGCGCCGTCGGCGCCGGCCGCACCACCGGATGGGGGCCCGAGCGCGACCGGTCCGTGCGCCGAGCCCCGCCGGCTCGCGGACGAACGCTGCGAGCTCGCGGTCCGCGCGCGACAGCAGGCCGGCGTCGCCGAGGAGACCCACCGCTCGGCGCAGCGCGCCTACGACCAGCACGAGGCCGCGGCCGAAACGGCCGCCGCGGCTGCGGATCCGCGCGCCGTGCGGCGCGCCAAGGACGACGCCCAGGCGCGGTTCCGCGACGGCCGGGCAAGCGCCATGACCAGCGAATCGGTCGAGGCGGCCGCGCGCGCGTGGCTACTGGAGATCAACGCGATCAACGGGGACGCCCGCGAGGCGTCGGCGATCCTGACCCGCGAGCGCGAGGCCGCAGCCGCCATCGCCCTGAACCTGGAGCGGCTCGCGGTCGAGGCCGATGCGGCCCGGATCGCCGCGGAAACCGCCGAATCCGTGTGTCTCACGGCACGCGAAACGCTGGCGGCCTGCGAGGAGGCCGAGGCCGGCGGCGTGGTCGGCCACCTGCCGGCCGTCCCGTCGCAGGGCTCCCCCGGCGACGGATCCGCCGACGACGACCAGCTCGCCGGGGCACTCGGCGGAGGCGGCGACCCACGCATCTTCCGGATGCTGCGCGGAGATCGAACCGCGCTGACCGAGGTCGTCATGGCGCTGGCCGGCGACCGCCCCGATGACCGGCGCCACTGGCAGGCGGCCATCGTCGACCTGATCGATGCGATCCTCGCTGACAGCATCGCCGCCGGATCACTGGAGTTCCCGACGGACCACCCGTTCTGGGGCGCGTTCACGCTCGAGCAGGATCGCGAGATCGCCGCTGCGCTCTCGTCGCTCGGCTTCAAGTTCGACGGGCTCGGCGGATGGGTCGATGACCGGGTCCCGTCGCAACGGGACCTCTCGCTGTCGCTGGGCTACGCGGGGTTGGACCCGATGCGGATCCGCCAGTGGCCGACCGAAGTCGAGATGACCGAGCTGTTCCGGGACGTCCGGGTCGCAGCCGCCGAACACCTGGTGGCATCAGCCGGCGACCTGACGCTCGGTGAGCTCGTGACCATGCTGGGTCGGCGGGCCGACGGTCTCGCCGAGGTCTGGAACAACTGGGGCCGGATCAGGCCGCTGCTCCTCGAGGAGTCCTAGGCGGTTTCCAGGGGTCGGCCCCGGACGTGCGACACGATGAGCTCCGGGATCCGCCGGCGCCTCTCCGTCGACCGCCCTGGCGGGGAAATCGAAGACCCCGATGAAGAGCTGCATCGGGTAATCCGGGGCCTGCTCCAACCGCCGGACCACCCGGCCATCGATCGCGAACGCGACCGAACCCGGGCGCCAGTCGACGCCGTACGTGTGAAACGCTGCGACGTCCACGTCGAACCGTTCGGCGGCCCATTCCTCGCGTAGGGCGGGGTCGCGGAACTGATGGACGCCCATGCCGACTTCGACCGAACCGTTCCGGACGGACGCGCCGAAGATCTCGGCCACGCAGATCTCTCCGGAGCGCTCGGGGCGGTCCTCGATCCCGCTCATCCAGAACGCCACCATCGAGCGGGCCGTGACGACGCCTCGCATCCGGACCTCGATCTGGCCGTACAGCGGTGTGTAGCCCCACATCGGCGACTGCTCTTCACGCACCACCAGTCCCGTGCGGAATGGCAGCGGCCCCACCGCCGAGCCGACCGGGCCCGACCAGTTCGCGCTCTGGATGCACGAGACTCGCAATGGCTCCTCGTGCAGGTCGGCGCACCAGTTCGGCTGGTCGGCCGGGATCGTCAGGTGCAGCTCGCCATCGCGGACCGCGTAGGTCGCGGCTGATTCGGCGCGCGAGCTCCAATGCGGGAGGTAGGACGGGCACCACACCGCGAGATCGAGGTCGTCACCCGGGAAGCGCTCGTCGAGATCGGCGCGGGCGTCATTCATGCCGGGCTAACCCGGTTCGGCTGCGGGGTCGGTGTCCGCCTGGGCGCTCGGGCCCTCGTCTTCGTCGTCATCGATGACGATCGCCCGCAGGGATTCGGCGGCCGCGATCCCGATCGCCTCGCCCTCCTCGGCCGCCCAGCCGCGGATGCGCTTCTCCAAGCCCTCGGGGTCGCGGATCTGGCTGCGGTGCTCGGCCAGCGCGGCGAGCTTGCGATCGAGCGTCGTGCCGATGTCGACCCACGCGTTGGCATGGTTCGACCAGAACAGGTACAGCCGGCGCACGACGTGCGCAGCCAGACCCGATCGTGCCAGCGCCGGGAAGGCCATCGGGTTACGAGCGGCCGGGTAGACGGCATCGACCGCGGCCAGGCCCGCCGCCCGGTGGTCGGTGTGGTTCACCCCGCCGTCGCCGTGGAACAGCGTCTCGGGATCGGTGGCGAGCACAGCGTCGGGCCGGAACGTCCGGATCTCC
Source organism: uncultured Chloroflexia bacterium (assembly GCA_963850555.1). Lineage (GTDB taxonomy): Bacteria > Chloroflexota > Limnocylindria > Limnocylindrales > CSP1-4 > SPCO01. The sequence continues at coordinate 249,259 of CAWKLT010000004.1, forward strand.
CGGACCAGGAGCTCGCGGAGCGCGAGGTCGTTGGCGAGGGCGCCATCGGGCTGGTGGAGGAAGCTGACGCCCGCATACCCGGTGACCGCGGCCGCGGCCCGTTGCTCGGTCTCACGGAGCGCGGCGAGCTCGAGCGGATCGGCGTCCGGATCCTCGCCGCCCTGGTCGCCGCTCGTGCAGCACACCAGCCAGCCCACCGAACCCTCGTCGATCCAGCGAGCGGCCGTGCCGGACGGCCCGAACTCGGCGTCGTCGGGATGCGCGGCGATGACCATGAACCGGGCCGGGCGCCAGGGATGGTCGGTCCGGGGCTCGGGCGCGGTCACCTCGTGCAACGGCGCGTAGCCACGGTGTGAGATTCGCGTTGCGGTGGCCTGACCCTCGGCGTACTGTTCCAGCCGAGGCTTCGCTCGTCTCCCCCCACGAGCGAAGCCTCACGTCGCGCTCCGCGGGGTCGCCGGGTCATGCCGCCGGGGTCTGGAGCTCGTCGAGGGCGGTCAGGACCTGCGCCGCGTGGCCTTCTGCCTTGACCTTCGGCCAGACGCGCGCGATCCGGCCGTCAGGATCGATCAGGAACGTGGCGCGGGCCGTACCCCAGTAGGTCTTCCCGTAGTTCTGCTTCTCGACCCAGGTGCCGTACCGGTCCGCGACCGCGTGATCCTCGTCCGCGAGCAGCGTGAACGGGAGGCCGAACTTCTCGCTGAACGCGCGCTTGCTGGCCGCGCCCTGGGGGCTGATGCCCCACACGTCGGCACCGCGCTCGGCGATGGTCTCGTTGGCGTCGCGGAACTCGCAGGCCTCGACCGTGCAGCCCGGGGTGTCGTCCTTGGGGTAGAAGTACAGGACGGTCCAGCGGCCGCGCTGGTCGGCCAGGTCGTGGATGGTGCCCGTGGCATCGGGCAGGGCGACCGGTGGAGCCGAGTCGCCGACGGACGGCATCTCCATGCTCAGAGCGTAGCAGGGGTCTCGATGACGAGGAGCTGGCCGCGCCGCAGGGTGACGGCCGCGTCGGGCAGGTCGCGGACGTTCGAGAGGCCGCGCGTCCGGCCCGCCAGGAGCGGCTCGTCATCCAGGCGGTAGGCGAGGCCGTGCGTCGTGATCCCTTCGGCATCCGCCCAGAGCGGCAGGAGCGACACGAGATCGCCCACGCGACCGGTCAGGTCGAGCCTGGCGGGTCCGCCGTCGGGACCCGGCGCGACCAGGCGCCGGACCCGTGCGTCGACCGCCAGGAGCCGCACGCCGAGGGACTCCAGCTCGGGCATCGACAGCAGGCCGAGGTTGGCCAGGGCGTGATCGACGCGCGGCCCGCCGAGCGCGCCGAGCACCGTGAGCTGCGACGCGCCCATGGCGCGCGCGGCGAGCACCGCCAGCTCGGTGTCGGATTCGTCCTTGTCCGGTCGCGCGCGCTCGACCGGGACGCCGGCCGCTGCGAGCGCCTCGATGCCGGCCTCGCCGAGCGAATCCCCGTCCCCGACCCAGCGGTCGATCGCGAGCCCGAGCGGCCCGGCGTGACGCGCGCCCCCGTCCGCGGCGACGACCCGCGCTCCGGGCTCCAGCCAGCCAGGCCACGCGGCGTCGAGGGCGGCCCGCGGACCTACCTGCCCATCGGCAAGGACGATGACCTGCATGGCCAGATGCTAACGGCCGGCGGCCTCGACCCGATGTAGACTCCGGCCGTGCCTGCCCCGATCGACCACCCGGCTGTTCGCCGCGTCCTTGACGCGGCCGATCGCAAGGGCGTGACACTCGAGGTGGTCGCCTTCGACGAGTCGACGCACACCGCCCAGGAGGCTGCCGCGGCCGTCGGGGCGGACCTCGGTCAGATCGTCAAGTCGCTGGTGTTCGTCGCTCCTCGCGAAGACGGGACGCAGGAGCCGATCGTCTGCCTGGTCTCCGGCCGCAACCGCGTCGATGTCGCGCGCCTGGCCGCCGTCACGGCGGAGCAGGAGATCCGGCGGGCCACGGCACGCGAGGCCTACGAGCTGACCGGCTTCAGCATCGGCGGCATCCCGCCGATCGGCTTCGAGGGGGCGGTCCGGGTGATCATGGATCCGGACCTTGGTCGATACCAGACGGTCTGGGCCGCCGCCGGCCTTCCGACCGCGGTGTTCGAGGTGCCACCGGCGACGCTGCGAACCCTTTCGAATGCCACGGTGGCGCCGATCACCGAGGTCCAGCGCGCCGCCGACGCCGCGCCCGCGCCGTCCGGAGCGTGACGGGCCCGACGCGAACGGTGGCCGAGCCGCGGAACGCGACCGTCACCTATCCCGGTGGCCTGCGCGCCCGGTGGCGGTGGGGCGGCAGCGGCCAGGGCGCGGCGGTGTTCGCGCTGAGCGAGGCAGGTGGCACGCTCGTGGACCTCGGCTCGCGGGTCAGCGCGGACCCGGACGCCCTCTGCCGCGCCGAGCTTCGGCTCGAAGGGCCGCGCGGGGCCTGGACGGCGCGCTTCGCCTCGACCATCCACGACGAGCCTCGCGGGCTGTACTGGGACACGGCCGGGCTCCTGGTCGTGGCCTACGGATTCCACACGTTCGGGCTGGAAGCGGCCGCGGGCGATGCACGCTGGGATCACCGTTCGGCGACCCCGATCGTGGCCCTCCTCGGCTCGCCCCGGCTGGCCCACGTGATCGTGCAGGCCGAGATCGAGACCTTCGCCCTGGAACCCGACGGGGAGGTCGCCTGGCGCGTCGCGCACAGCGACGTGGTCACCGCGGCGGAGCTCATCGGGGGGAGGCTCGTGCTCACCGGTTTCGACGGCCAGCTCAATGCCCTGGATCCCGTGACCGGCCGGTCGGCCAGCTGAGGATCGCGGGGCGCGGCAGGGGCGGGAGCGAACGCGCCCGCGGCGAGGCCGATGTGGACGACCGGTGGATAAGTCGGGGCTCGCGGATCCACATTGGTGGACGAGCCCCGTTGACCGCGCCGGGTCGCGGCCCGTAGCGTACCCATCAGCCCGGAGGGGCCGAACGATACTAACGGCGGCGATCGCATCAACGCCCACGTGTCGTGGAGGTTCCTACGGGCCCTTCTGTGTCCGGCGCGTATCATCGCCGCCGTGGGTCCCCTCCTCTTCATCGTCCTGGGCGTTGCCGCGCTCGGAGTCGGGGCGATGGTGCTGCGCAGCTTCGGCCCGCGCTACCGCGTTGGGCGCCTTCTGGCAGCCACACCCTCGGTCAGTGTCGCCGAGGCCCGCGACCTGGCCAGCGGTCCGGCACGCTACGTGGCCATCCGGGGTCGGATCGACGCGGAGGACGAATTCGAGGACGACGCGCACCGGCCGCTCGTCCTTCGGCGGGCGAGGATCCAGCTCCGCACCGGCTCGGACTGGGTGACGGTCGACGCGCACACGACGGCCGTGGCGTTCGACGTGCGCGAAGGTCTCGACGCGATCGCGATCGACCACGATGCGCTGGACGCCGGGCTGGTCGTCGTTCCGCGCGAGTCCGTCGGAACCGCTGCGGACGCGCCCGACCGGGTCCCGCCCGGTACGGCGCCCGAGGCCCCGATGCGCCTGGTCGTGGAACAGGTCTCCTCCGTGGAGCATGCCGTGGTCCTGGGCGTGCCGGTGCTCGGCGCGGGCGACCTGCCCACCCGGATGACCGCCGGGCTCGGCCGGCCGCTGATCCTGACGACCCTCGAGCCCGCGGAGGCGATGCGCATCCTCGCCGCCGGCGGCCCGCGCCGGCCGCTGGTCGCCGCCCTGGCCCTGGGCCTCGGCTTCGTCTCGCTGACCATCGGGATCGTGTGGGCCGTCCTCGGCGCCATGACCGCGACGGCGCTCGCCGCGTCGCCGGCTGCGAGCGCGGCCGGCGGCGATCCGCGATCCAGCGGGCAGGGTCCCGGGCTCGTCGGCGAACCGCTCGCGGCGGTGGCGCTGGTCGTCGCGATCGGGCTGGCCGCGGCCGTCGCGACGTTCGGATACGTCCGTCTCACCGGAGGCCGCCGCTCGTAGATCGGCCGTCCTGAGCACGTGAGGCTGTCTGTCGGCAGCGTGGGACCATCAGGCTATTGGCAAGAACTGTGAGGTTGGTAGCCTCCGCTCGTGGACTCCACAGTTCTTACAGGTCCTCGATGATGGCGCAGCTGCCCTCCCAGACCCACAGACGCGACCCTGTCGGTCACCAAAGCCGCGCGGCTTCTGGGCGTCCACCCGAACACGGTCCGAACATGGAGCGACGCGGGTCGCCTGCGCTACTACCGGATCAACGCTCGAGGCGATCGGCGCTATCGCCTTGGAGATCTTCAGCGGTTCCTCGCGGCCGCGGAAAGCGTCGTGACCGACGGCCCCGGTGGGAGCGCTGCCGCCCGCCGGCATCACGATCAGGGGAACGCGGGACACGCCGGTGGACATCTCGCCCGCGCGACGATCGCGGGCTACGCGGCCCGGGCCGATGGCGTGGACCCCCTTGGCGCGGAGCGCCACCGCCGCGACCTCGCCCTGCTCGACCACATCGCGCGCCTGACGGTCGTCGGCAGCGACCTCGATGACGACCTGATGCGGATCGCGCAGGAGATCCGCGCCGCGACCGAGCTGGCGCTCGTCGCCTTCTGGGAGCTGCGTGGCGACCGCCTGACACCTCGAGCCGCGGCCGTGCCCGCCGGCGAGGTCACGCCTCGTCTGCTGGATCTGCCGCGAGCCTTCGGCGTCCTCGGGCGGGCGCTCGATTCGGTACCGACCTCGCGAGCCAGGACCGATGACGAGCCGTCGCCCGGTGCCGTGGCCGTGCTCGGCTCGGGCCTCGACCGGGTGACGTCGACGATCCTGCCCGGTGCCTTCAGCGAGCTTGCGGTGGCCATCCCTGGCCCCAACGGCCCCTGGGGTGTCCTGTTGATGGTCGCGGACGGCAGGGATGGCGGGGACGGGCTCGGCAGCACCGATCCGGAGCTGGCCGCGGCCCTCGCCGATTCGATCGGGACCGTCGTCAGGGTCTCGCGTCGGGAGGAAGAGGTCGCGCATCTCCTGCATCGGTCCGAGGCCCTGCGCCGCGTCGCGGGCGACATCGGGAGCCGGCTCGATCTCGACCGGATCCTCACCGGACTCGTCGATCACGCCATGGTCCTGTTCGAGGCCGACCGCGCGGCGGTCTTCATGCGCCGCCCGGACGGCACCGACGTGGCCGAGGTGAGCCGCAACCTTTCGAGCGGCTACCTCAATCTGATGCGGGCGCCCCAGAGCCGATCGCTGCCGGTCGCGGCCATCGCGGCCCGCCGACCCCTCTTCTCGGTGAACTATCGCGACGACCCGCGTGGTGCGGATGCGCGCGCCGCGGTCGTGCAGGAGGGCTACGACACCCTGTGCACGGCGCCCCTCATGGACGGCACCGACCTGCTCGGGTTGCTGAACGTCTACCACGACACGCCGCACGACTGGACGCCCGACGAGCTCGAGACCATCGCCTCCCTCGCGACGCAGGCCAGCGTCGCCATCCGGACCGCCCAGAACTTCCAGCAGATGGCCACCTGGACCGCGCAGCTGCAGTCGATCCAGCAGCTCGGAGCGCGCCTCAACCACCTCTCGAACGTCCATCACATCGGCATCGCCATCGCCACTGAGCTACGCCAGCTCATCGACTTCCACAACGTCCGCGTGTACCGGGTCCAGGGCACCGACCTCGTGCCGGTCGCGATGCAGGGGCAGGTCGGCGAGTACGTCGACGAGACGCCCGACCAGCTCCGCGTCGCGATCGGCGAGGGCATCACCGGCTGGGTCGCCGAGAAGCGGGTCGCCCAGTACCTCCCGGATGCCGCGGCGGACCCGCGCGCGAACACGATCCCCGGCACCGAGGACGACCTCGACGAATCGATGCTCCTCGCACCGATGCTCTTCGATGACCAGGTGCTCGGGGTGCTGGTGCTCTCCAAGCTCGGGCTGCACCAGTTCAGCGACGACGACCTGCGCCTGCTCGTCATCTACGCGAGCTTCGCCGCGCAGGCGATGGCCAACGCCGACACCACGCAGCGGTTGCGTGAGCAGTCGACGACGCTCGAGCGCCAGCTCCGCAGCCAGCGCGAGTTGCTGCAGATCACGGAGGCGATCCTCACGACGCTCGACGGCCGAGCCGTGCTCGAGGGCATCACCGATCGCCTCGGCGGCCTGATCGCCTACGACAACGTCGCGATCGAAGTCGTGGACCCGTCGACCGGGATGCTCACGCCGCTCACCGCTCGCGGCATCCACGCTGCCGCCTACCTCGAGCCATGGGAGCCCGGCGAGACCGGCGTCGCGACGTGGGTCGTCGAGCACAACGAGCCCGTCTACATCGACGACGAGACGGCCGACTCGCGAGTCAATCATTTCCGCGGCGAGGACTCTGCGGCCGGCAGCCTGATCGTGGTCCCGCTGCGCGGACGCCTGGGCGCGATCGGGGTCATGACCATCGAGCGGCTGGGCACCGGCAATACGTTCGAGCCCGAGGAGTTCGACCTCGTCAAGCTGTTCGCCGGGCAGGTGTCGATCGCGCTCCAGAACGCCGAGGTGTTCCGGGCCGTGGAGATCCGGGCGCAGACCGACGACCTGACGGGCCTGCTCAACCACGGGACGTTCATGGAGTACCTGAACGGGCTCGTCCGCGAGGGCTCGCCGTTCGGCCTGATCATGCTGGACCTCGACGACTTCCGCGAGATCAACAACTCCGGCGGCCACCAGGCCGGTGACCAGGCCCTGCGCCGGATCGCCGCTTCGCTGGTCCGGGCCGGCCGCGACACGGACCGCGTCTTCCGTTATGGCGGCGACGAGTTCGCCTTCCTCCTGCCACTCTCCGACCCCGCGGGGGCGAGGCAGGTCGCCGAGCGCGCGCGGGCTGCCGTCAAGGGTCTCGGCGGCCCCGTGAGCGCGTCCATCGGCGTCGCGAGCTTCCCGGCGGACGGCGCGACCTCGGCCGAGGTGCTGCTCGCAGCCGACCGCGCGTGCTTCGTCGCCAAGCGCAACGGTCGCGATCGGGTCGCCACGGCGGCTGAGGGCCTCGCGCTCGCGGCCGAGTTCCGGCTCCAGGATCCGACGCCGGTCGACTCCGAGACGGCCGCGGCCAGCTGAGGCTCCGAATCGACCGCGTGATCTCCCGCCACCGCGCGGGCGCATCCGGGCGATCTGCGGGACGATGGCCCGAATGAGCGGTCCGCATCGTGGTCCCCCCGCTCCAGCCATCGCGTTCGCGATCACGCTGGCGCTCGCCGGCGCGTGCGTCCCACCGCCGGCCGGGCGAGCCACGGGGAGTCCGGCCACGAGCAACGGCCCCGCCGCGACGCCGACCCCAAGCCCGTCGCCCGTGCCCACCGGGCCCACCCCGTCGCCGTCGTTCGTGCGCCCGACACCGACCCCGCTGCCGACGTTCCTCGTCTACGTCGTACGACCCGGCGACACGCTGACCTCGATCGCCAGGGCGCACGGGACGACGGCACGCAGCATCGCCTTCTGGAACCGCACGAGCCACCCATCGCTGGATCCGGATTCGCCGGATTACGACCCCAACCGGATCGAGGTCGCCTGGATCCTCATGCTGGTGCCCGACATCGAGATCGACGAGGACGAGACCTTTCCGGAGTAGGCGCGGATCCGCTGTCAGCGGTGTCGGCCCGTCATCTTTGGGCAAGGTCGATGAGGAACTGCGGCGTCCACAGCTCGTCGCTCGTACCCAGGAACCCACTGAGCGTGACGGCCACGAGCAGTGCCACGAAGAAGCCCAGGACCAGCCAGTCCTGGCGGTCGTAGACGAGCACCCGGAGCCACGTTCGTCGGCCCGTTCCGAATCCGCGCAGGTCCATGGCGTCGATGGTGTCCTCGGCGCCGGCGATCGCGTTGACGACGGTCGGCACGATGACCGGCGTCGAGCGGCGAACCCGGGTGAGGAAGCCGGTGGCCCCGGCCGACCAGTCGAACCCCCGGATCCGTTGCGCGTCGACCGTCGACTGGAAGTCGGCTGCCAGCGACGGGAGGAATCGGAAGGTAAGGTCGATGCCGAAGGCGAACTTCTCGGGGACGCCCAATCGCTTGAAAGCGACGCCGAAATCGGACGGGGCGATGGCGAAGGCGACGGGAAAACCGATCGTGGCCATCGCGAGGTACCGCATGAACTGCGTCACCGCGAGGCTGACCGACTGGGCCGAGATCGGCGTCCCGAGCAACGGGAAATAGAACAGGACGTCCGGCTCCCCTTCCGGCATCGCCTCGACATCGCCGCCCGCGACCAGCATGTTCACGATGACCACCATGCCGATGAACAGGAACACGACGGTCCAGTTGCGCCGGATCTGCGACCAGGGGATCGCCGCCGTCCGGTAGTAGAGGACGGAGATGATCAGCAGGCCGAAGACCACGCGGCCGTCCCAGACCTGCAGCACCGTGAAGATGAAGAAAAGGACCGCCAGGATCAGGACACGGGGATCGCGGCGGGCGAGCCACGATCCCCGTCCCAGATAACGCGGGGCGATATTCATGGGTGCCCCGGGACCCCGAGCCTACCTGCCCAGCTGGGCTTTTACCGGCTCCCATGCGTAGACGAGGATGGGGACGAGGATGATGGTCCCGATCAGGTCGCCGATGATGACCGGGACGTACAGGGTCGAGAAGATGGTGGCGATGTCGAGGCCCTGCAGGATGTTGTCCGTGAAGACGAACAGGAACCCGATCAGGACCGCGATGACACCAGCGATCGCGCCGCCGATGGCGCGGTCGCGCGTGGAGCCATTGACCCAGCGCTGCAGATAGAGCGGCGCGAGGCCGGCGATCAGGCCCACGAGCCCGTTGGCGATGCTCCAGTTCCAGGACGTGAGGGCGCCCCAGCCCGAGATCTGGTCGCCGATCGCGTTACCGACGAACCCCGTGAAGAACCCGACGATCGGACCGAATGCGTAGCCGAAGAACGGCACGATGGCGAACGCCGGCCGCACGGACACCGTGCTGCCGGGGATCGGGAGCTGCGCGACGAGCAGGATCCCGTAGAGTGCGGCGCCGACCGCCGCATAGACGATCGTCCGCGACGTGACCTCCCAGAGGTTGTTGCGGCGATCCACGGATATGGCGGACATGATCAACCCTCCAGAACACTGATGAGACGTACCACCCGCTGGATCAGTGCTCGGTCAACAGTCCACTCCCTCGGCCTCCCTTCCAGGCCCCGAACGCGCGGTCGGCCGCTTGGCGGCGAGTCGGCGCGCCAGGGTGTCGGCATCGAGGAATGGCCCCGTTGCCGGCCCCCACGCTCTGTTGGCCTCCATCAAGGAGGTAGACCGCAGGTTGCACGCAGTCCAGCGCGCCGTGTCCGCGATCACCGCCTTCGGAGGGCCATCGGCCACCACTCGGCCCTCTCGAAACAGCAGGATACGGTCTGCGTGCGTCAATGCAAGGTCCACGTCGTGCGTGACGAGATAGAGGCTGCGGAGCCCTGGGATCGCGAGGACCTCGCGCATGAACGCCTCGGCCGTGCGGTGATCCTGGCCGGCTGACGGTTCGTCGAGGATGAGCGTCTCCGGGCGAAGGGCGAGCGCGATCGCGAGCGCAAGGCGCTTCTGCTGGCCGAAGGACAGCGCCAGCGGTGGGCGCAAACGGATGTCATCGAGCTCGTGGAGGGCGGTCCGGCGCAGGCTGTCGGCAACCAGTTCGTCGAAGGTCGCGGGATCGCGCCCGAGGTTCCGCGGCCCGAACAGCAGTTCGTCCTCCACGGTCCGGGCGAACAGCATCTGGCTGGGACTCTGGAAGACGTAGCCGAACTCCGTCGCGAGCTCGGCGGTCCGTCGCCCCGCGATCGAGACGCCGTCGACGAGGATCGAGCCACCCGTGATGTCGAGCAGCCGCATCGCGGTCCGGAAGAGCGTGGTCTTGCCGGAGCCGTTCGGGCCGAGCACGGCGACCACCTCGGCTGGACCAAATCGGGCATCGACGCCGCGCAGGATCTGGGTCTGCCCGATCGCCGCGGTGACGCCGCGGAACTCGAGCCGCGGCGCTGACTCGGCCGGGGCAGGTCTCTGGACCGCCGGTTCTCCACCACGGGCGCTGTCGGTCTCGGCGGCAGCGTTCGCGGCCCGCCTGGCCACGACGGCGAACGGCAGCCGGACGGCGGACGGATCGGCGACATCGAGGAAGCCGGCGACCGTTCCCAGATAGCGGGTGCGCCCCTCATCGAGGTACAGCACCCGGTCCGGCGCGAGCGCCAGCGCTTCCTCCACCCGATGCTCCACGATGACGATCGCGGATCCCTCGTCCGCGAGTGCGCGCAGGAGCGTCAGCAGTCGTTCGGCCGTGGCCGGATCCAGGTTGGCGAGCGGCTCATCCACGACGAACAACCGCGGCCGCATCATGAGGATGGCGGCCATCGCCAGGAGCTGCCGCTCCCCGCCCGACAGCGCCGCGGTCTCGCGCCCGAGCAGGGCTTCGATCCCGGCCTGGCTGGCCACCTCACGGATCCGCTCCGCGATCTCGTCGCGTGGTACCCCGAAGTTCTCGGGCCCGAACGCCAGCTCCGACTCGACCATCGCTCCGACGATCTGCTTGGCCGGGTCCTGGAGCACGGTCCCGACGGTCCGGGCGATGTCGCGCAGCTTGAGCTCGGTGGTGAGCCGGCCCTCGACCAGCACGGTGCCTCCGAGGTCGCCCGTATAGGCGTGCGGGATCAGGCCATTGATCGCGCGAATGAGCGTGCTCTTGCCGCAGCCCGACGGTCCGGCGACCAGGATCACCTCGCCCGGGTGAACGGCCAGGGACACGTCGCGGATCGCCGGTTCCGTGGCCTTGCGGTACCGGAAGGTGAGGCCGTCGACCTCCACGAGCGGTGGCACGGTCTCCGGCCGTGGCTCACCGGACACGCCGCTCGGGACGACCAAATCAGGCAGGCCGGATCCGAACCGGGCGGTCCATGGACAGGCCGAGTCGCCGGGCGGCGTCGCCCTGGTTATCGGCGAGCGACAGGTGCCCTTCCGAATCGGCCATCAACAGGGACGAGCCGACCGGCACGCGACCGAAGGTGCGTTCCCAGACCGTTCGTTCCTCGACCGCCGGCGCGCCCCCATGCTCCGGGAATTCGACCAGGAGCGCGCGACCGAGCTCCAGCGGCCCGATGGCCGCTTCGAGATCCGCCGGCGTGCCGGCGAACGTGACGTTGCCGTAGATGAGCACGTGGACGATCGTCGAGCTGAGGGCGCCGTCCTCGATCGTCGGCCGGATGTCCGGCAACCGCACCAGCTGGTCGATGGCGACGGTCGGCCCGACCGAAGCGAACTCGACGCCGGCAGCGAGATGCGCGGCGACCGGCGCGAAGATGTCGCGGCCGTGGAAGCTCGATGAGATGACCGGGAGCATCAGGTCGCGATTCGCGAGTGCCCGGGCCTCCTCGATGCCACCCAGGGCTTCGGCCGCGCCGATCAGGAGGCCGTTGTCCGGTCCGATGAGCACGTCGCCGCGGGCAGTCCGCAATCCCACGGCCAGACGCTCCGTGCCGACACCCGGGTCGACGACGGCCACGTGGATGCCGATCGGCATGTGCGGGAGCGCGAAGACCAGCGATCCGGCGCCGTCACGGATCGAGTAGCGCGGGACCTGGTGGTTGATGTCGATGATGTTCGCGTCCGGGCAGATCCGGAACATCACGCCGCGGCAGACGGCGGGTGCGGCCGGGCCGAAGTCGGTCAGGAAGGTGATGACGGGTCGCATCCCGCGGATGGTAGCGAAACCCCGAACGTGCCGAAGCGGCGCCGGGAGGAGGCTCGACGCCGCTTCGGGAGGCGATTGACCGCTCGGGTGGGAGGAGGGTCCGCCCTCGCGGTCGGTGAAAGCGATGGTCAGTGCGGGCGGGGCGCCTCCCCGTCCGCGGATCCGAACCGGCCCGTGCGGGCCAGTTCGCGAAGGAAGAGCAATTGGTTCACCTGGCGGAGCGACCAGTGGACATCCGCCACCGGGATGCCGCACAGGAATGCGGTCAGGTTGGCGGCCTCGTCAGGCGCGAGGCCCTTCATGAGCAGCTGCCGGTAGGTCGATCCCGTGGCGAGATGCTCCGCCGTCGTGCGAGCCGGATGCTTCGTCGGTGACGGGGCCGAGGCCGTGCCCACGGACCCACGGACGACCGTGGAAGCCGCCGCGTGACGGGGCCGCGGCGAAGCGAGGCGAGATGATCGCCCTCGTCCCCGTGAACCTCGCGGTACCGGCCCGGCCATCTTGCACGTGCCCCTCGATGCTGTGACGGTCCGCTCCGGTCGGTCCGGTGCGGTAGGGGCATGTTCATCTCGCCGAACGGCGGGTCGCGATGACCCACCGGTCCCATGGTCGGTGGTACTTGCGGCATGGGCCCGTCTACTGCATCGGTCACGCGCGGTGCATCGGTAGACTCATCCAGCATGCGTGCCCGTCGACTCGAACTCCGGCTGCTCGGCAGCGCCCTCGTGGCGGCGTGGGGTCTTGCCGCGATCCTGGTCCTGCTGGCCTACCGACCGGGCGGGCCATTCGACATCGTCGTCGGGATCACCATGCTCGTCCCGCTCGCGATCGCGATCAGCGGAGTGGTGTGGCCACCGGTGGCACGTGGTCGCGCCACCTATCCGATGGTCGTGGCGCTGGGGGTCGGATCGCTCCTGCTGCTGCTGCCATCGATCGGCGGCGTGCTCAACCAGCTGCTGGCGCTGGGATCGCAGACGTTGATGCCGTCGCTCGAGGCCGCGTATCCGTGGCTGCTCGCGCTGGCGGGGACAAGCCTCTTCGCCGGTTTCGGCCTCGCCCGCCGGCTGGACGCCGGGACCGCGCTCCGGCCACGGCGGCTGCTTGTCGGGATCGCGTCGGCGGTCGCGTTCACCGCGCTTGCCGGTACCGTCGTTCACGGGCGCCGCGATCGCCAACGAGCTCGCGTTGCGCGACCGGACGACACCACCCGCGGTGTCGCGATTCGGGCCGACCGATGCCGAGGCCGAGCTCCCGCCATGCGACGCCGCCCTGGCAGCCGGTAAGAGCGCCCGGCTCATCGCCCACCTCCACGGCCAGATCGATGGCGGGGCCATCGGCTCCGTGGACCTGTCCGGCCAGCGTGTCGGCACGAACTTCCGCTGGCTGGCGTACGTCGCCACCGATCGCGAGCTCGGCCAGTACGGAGCCGCCAGCTTCGGGGGGCGGGCCTGGACTCGGACGCCCGGCGACGGCTGGACCGTCGCCGATGCCCAGAGCGTCCGGGAAGAGACGCTCGACCTGCAGGCGGTCAGGACGGCCCTCGCCCGCCGCTCGCGCGCGACCTCCGAGGACCGCGGCATCGAGGTGATCGAGGGCGCCCGGGCTCGCCGCTGTCGCGTCGCCGTGGACGGCGCGACATTCCGGGCAGCCTTCCCCCAGATCCGCTGGCTCGTCGGCGACGCCGATATCGAGCGCTGGCGCGGCCAGCTGGACTACTGGGTCTTCGCCGACGGCCAGCTGGGACAAGTCGCGGGCAGCGTCAACGGTGAGGCCGGGGCGATCCGGTCCGAGGCCATCCAGGCGACCATCGAGGTCTTCCTGACCGCGACGGAACGTGGCGATGGACTCGTCGATCTATCCTCCGGCCCCATGACCCTCGAGGACGAGCCCGAGCGATTCGGCAAGCGCGACCGGCTCGCCCGGATGCTTCGCGTCGTCACCGTCCTGCGCGGTCATCCCGATGGGATCCGCCCTCCGGAGATCGCCCGTCGCGTCGGAGTGGCGACCCGGACGGTCTACCGAGACCTCCGGGCGCTCGAAGAAGAGGTCGGAGTCGCGGTCTGGTCGGAGGGCGGCCTGTGGGGCGTCGTCGGCGAGGAGTTCCTGCCACCCCTCAAGCTGACCCTCGACGAGGCCATGGCGGTCGTCCTGTCCGCGAGGCTGATGGTCCGCTACGCCGACAAGTACGACCCGGATCTCGCCGCCGCCTTCGAGAAGCTCGAGGCCGTGCTGCCCCGGCCGCTCGCTGAGCACGTCGAACGCACCCTGGACGTCCTGGCGCAGCATCCCCGCGACGAGGCGTTCAGCGAGCACGTCCATCGCCTGACCCGAGCCTGGGCGGAACGACGGGTCGTGACCCTGGAGTACGAACCGGCCCAGTACGGCACCGACTCGACCGCCCGACGGGCCGTCGTCCGTCCCTACCTCATCGAGCCGTCGCTGCAGACGCACGCCCTCTACCTGATCGGCTGGGACGAGACCCGCGATGCCTTGCGGACCTTCAAGATCGAGCGGATCCGCGACGTGGCGCTGACGCCGCGGACCTTCGAGCTGCCGGAGGGCGACGGCGTCGAGGCGACCCTGCGACGGGCATGGGACATCATCGCCGACCAACCGCCGACATCGGTCGTCCTGCGCTTCAGCCCGACGGTCGCGACCCGCGTGGAGGAGGCGACCTGGCACGCGAGCCAGCGCGTCCAGCGCGAGGACGATGGCTCGCTGACGTGGCGCGCGACGGTCGCGGGCACCATCGAGATCCGCCTCTGGATCCTGTCCTGGGGCGACGACGTCGAGGTCCTCGAGCCACCCGAGCTTCGCACCGACGTGACCGCCACGATGCGCCGAGCACTGGCTCGCTACGGGGCCTGAACCGGGGCGCGGTCCGCGCGACAGATTCGACAGCGGCGGGGTCGGTGGGTTAGGGTAAGTCGCCTACGACGTGCCCCCCACACGCTCGGAGGATTGTCCCTTGAGTTCCCGCCTACCGCGTAGGTTGCTGTCCCACGCCGTGGGCGCGACCCTCATCGCGACGCTCGTCGCGACCGCTTTTGCCGCGCCAGCAAGCGCGGCCACCTCCGCCTCCACCGCCGAGGCGATGATCATCGGATGGGTCAACACCAGCCGGACCAATGCCGGTCTGAGGCCCCTCCGCGGTGATCGCGACCTGGCCTACATCGCCGGTGTGCGCGCCTCCCGGATGGCCAGCAACAACGTGATGAACCACACCATCGGCGGCAATCTCTACAACCAGCTCCGGTACCGCGACGTCCAGTGGTATCGCTACGGCGAGGCCGTCGGTTGGTCCGGCTCGTCCTGGACCGTCGACGCCGCCCGGTCGCTCTATCGCATGTGGATGGCGAGCCCGTCCCACCGCGCCCTGCTGATGAGCTCGCGCTTCAACTACATCGGCCTCGGTCTGGCCTATCGCTCATCCAACCGGCGGACGTTCGGATCGGCGGTCATGACCGAGTCGCTCGACCATACTGGCGCCAAGGCTGGCATCACCGCGGTGCGGCGGTCGGGCGACGACGTGGGTTGGTCCTGGTCCGGGTACGACATCCGCCTCCAGACACATACCGCAGGCCTGCGCGACTTCGACGTCCAGTACCGCGATCGGCTCGGGATCGTGGCGGACGCTCCGCGACAACACGACCTCAACGTCGTTCGACGTTGCGTGATCGCCCCCATGGCCAGTACTACGCCATCCGCGTGCGAGCGACCGACCGGCGTGGCAATGTGGGCCCGTGGACCGCGCCAGTCTCGCATCTGGGTGCCCTGACCGGATCGGTCCGGCGGCACCCATTCGCCGCAGTCAACTTCATCAGCGACCCGATCCACGGGTATATCGAACTCACCAAGCGGCTGGCGCCGGCTGAATCGGCTGCGGCCGGGCTGCCCGCCGAGGACGTCGCCGAGGAGGACCTCCTCGACACGGCCTGGCTGCAGCGGCTGCGACGCATCAGCCAGTTGCAGAGCGCACGCTGGGTCTTCCCGACGGCCGAGCACTCGCGCTTCACCCACGGCCTCGGGGTCATGCACGAGGCCGGGCTGTGGGCGCGCTCGCTCTATCCGAGCCTGCGCTCCGCCCTTGCCGCGTCTGGCGATGGCGCGCCGTTCCCGTCCGAGGGCCTGGTCACCGAGACCCTGCGCATGGCCGGCCTCCTCCACGACGTGGGCCACGGACCGTTCGCCCACTTCTTCGACGACCACGTCCTGGCCGACTTCGAGGCGCCCGCGGATCCGCGCCGGGCGGGTGCCAAGCGGCTCACCCACGAGGACCTCAGCGTCCGGATCGTCATCGAGGAGCTCGGGCCGCTCCTGCGCGGCCTGCGCCGCGCCCCGGGAAACGTCAGCGAGCGCGACGCCTTCGCGGAGGGCGAGTCGATCGATCCGGAGTGGGTCGCCTTCCTCATCGCCAAACCGGCGCTGGCCGATCCGACGATGCCACGCTGGGTGCGCTGGCTGGCCCCGTTGTTGTCCGGTGTGTTCACTGTCGACAACCTGGACTACGTCCGACGCGACGCGTACCTGACCGGGGTCGCCGCAGGCCCGATCGATGTCGAACGGCTGCGCCGATACACGTTCATGGGCTCCGACGGCCTGACCCTCTTCGAGCCCGGCCTCGGGGCGCTGGAGATGTTCCTGACCGCGCGACGGTTCATGTACCAGCAGGTCTACTACCACCGGACGGTGCGGGCGATCGACCTCGATCTCGCCGACGTGTTCGGCCCGTCCGTGCGGGCGATCTTCGGCGACGGCTCACCGGCGGAGCGGCTCGCGGCGTATGCGGACCTCGACGAGTACGCGCTCCTCCATCAGGCCGCCCGCTGGGCCCGCGGCGTCGACATCGTGGCGGACGGAGCGGCGCACGCCGTGCCAGGCGACGGGCGGGTGCCGGCCAGCATCGCGGAACGCTGGCGGGCGATCCTGCTGCGCCAGCCGACCTGGCGGGCGGAGGCTGAGGTCCGCGCCGAGTACGAGGCGGGCGAACAGCCCGATGCCCTCATCGCGACCCTCGGCGAGGCGGAGGGGGACAGGGTGGCGATCGACCTCGCGATCGTCGACGCGCGGCCGGCAGATGCCGACGCGGCGGACCGGCTGCTCGCGCTCGAGGCTCGTGATGGGCGCTCCCTCTCACTGGCGGCGGCGCTCGCCTCGATCCCGGCGTACTGGCTCATCGGGCGGCGCTACCGCCGACGCTGAGCCGCTCGGCGCTACGTGCCGGGGCTGGCGCTCGGCTTGGGCTTTGGCGCCTTGGGCCGCTCCCCGATGACGAGCATCGGATCGATGCGCGCGATCTGGCGATCGGGCAACTTCATCCGCTTGACGACGGACCGCTCGATGCCGAACGTCGCGATCTCGGCCGGGCTGAACAGCCCGTAGTGGAGGTGACAGCCCGACGCGCGACCGGTCCGGCCCTCATAGCCAAGGAGCTGGCCGGCCTTCACGGCCTTGCCCTTCTTGACCACGACCTTGCCGAAATGCGCATAGACGCTGCGGTAGCCGTTGCCGTCGTCGATGACGACGACGATCGGCAGCGTGGACCAGAGGTGCTTCTCCTCGAGGCGATCCAGATACGGCTGGAGATCGCCGACCCAGCCCATGAACCGGTCGTACTTGCGGCCCGCGGCGAGGACCGTACCGCCATGGGCTGCGACGATCCGGTCGCCACAGAACGTCGCGAGATCGATCCCGTCGTGGAACGGTTCGCCATCGACGATGCGCGAGCCCCAAGGCGACGGCCCGAACGGCAGCGTCAGCCGGCCGCGCGGCAGCGGCCAGCGGTAGCCGGTGAGGGTCAGCGGGGGCCGGCGCAGTCGGCGCCGCGCTCGGGCCCGGGGCCGACGACCGAAGGAGTCTGGGCGGAGGCGCCTGGTCCGGGCGCGCCGGCCGCGACGGTCGGGCGGGCGCTCGGTGGCGTCGTGCTCTCGACGGCTCCCTGGACCGCCCCGACCGGGGTGAGTGGCCCGCTCGAGACGGACGTCGCGACCGCGACGCCCACGGCGGCGATGACGCCGGCGAGGAGGACGGCGCTCGCCCGTCGATGTCGCCATCCAGTGCCCCCGTCGCGCTCGCTCAGCGGGCGCGGCAGGTTATCGAGTGGACCGGGGACGCCCATCGTCACCTAGCGGCCGGGGACGGGTTCGACGACCGGCACGTCATCCCGGGCGCGCAGGTGGAAGGCGATGCCGTCGACCAGCTCGGTCGATGGATCTCGGCGGGGCATCGCGGTCAGGCGCCAGTCGCGACCATCGCGCTCGATCCAGCGGGCGAGCGGCCGACCACGCTCCAGCACCGCGTCGAACAGCGCGAACGCCGTATCGGGCATGTCGACCATCACCTCGCGAGCGGGCATGCCGATGCAGCGTGCCCCGAACTGGGCGTGGAATGCCGGGTTGCCGTAGATGAGGACATGACCGGGCCCGGCGCAGATACCGGCCGGCCGGGTCCGGGGCAGGGTGGGAGGCGGGTCGTGACGGGCCATGGAACGCAAATGATAGTCGGTGGCCGTCAGCGCGAAAACCGGGCTGCCCGGCGCCGATCCGTCGCCCGGAATTACGGCGTTCGGATGATGTCAGGGCGGCCCGGAGGGCGATAGGGTGCGACTGCCTCGCATTCCATTTCGACCCCATCTTGCCCGCCGGGGGGAGCGGGCCCGCGCACCGGCCGCCGCTGGTAGCGTCCCGATCGCCCGGCCTGGCGGGGGGATCACTCAAGCCCCGTCGAGTGAACCGCCCGCCGGGCGATCGGACTTCCCGCGCCGACCGGGACATCGCCAACCGGGCGCGGCTATGCTCCGGGCCCATGGACGACAAGACCGCCATCCTGGCTCACCTTCCGATCTTCGCCAAGCTCGATACGCGGAGCCTGGAAGCGATCGGGGCCTTGGCTCGGATCGTGTCCCTGCCCGCCGGCACGGTGCTGCTGAGCGAAGGCGAGGCGGCCGAGTCCTTCTACGTCATCGTGGCCGGCACCGTTCATGTCGAACGCAATGGCGTGTTCGTGCGGTCGATGTCCGACGGCGGCTTCCTCGGCGAGATCGCCCTGGTCGAGGACCGGACCCACACCGCGACCGTGACCTGCACCACTGCGTGCGAATTCGTACAGCTTGGTCGCCACGAGTTCGGTCGGGTCCTAGACCGGTTCCCCGACGTTCGAACACGGGTCGACGCCGCGGTTGCTCGTCGCCCGTTCTAGCGCAGCGCTTCATGAGCCGGCGCGCGCATCGCGGTATCATCCGGTCCGCATCCGCCCGTAGCTCAGTGGATCAGAGCGACTGACTTCGGATCAGTAGGTCGGGGGTTCGAATCCCTCCGGGCGGGCCACTCGCCCAGTTCGTGCTCCCCTCGACGGCCTGACCACCGACAGGCGTCCCTCGGACGGCTCCTGATGCTCCCGCGAACGTTGTAGCGTATCGCGCAGCGGGGCTGTCACCGGACAACGATCTGGAAGGGGCTGCTGTGAGTTCCGACGGCTCGACCGACGTCGCACCTCGACGCCACGTCAGCACACGCGAGGCGGCGTTCATCGGCGTCGGCGCCATGGTGGGCGCCGGGATCTTCTCGCTCCTCGGCACCGCCGGCGAGGTCGCCGGAACGGCCGTCTGGCTGTCGTTCGTCCTTGCCGGCATCATCGCGGCGCTGCAGGGGTACTCCTTCGGCAAACTCGGGGCGATCTTCCCGTCGGGAGGCGGACTGCTCGAGTACGTCAACCGTGGCTACGGCCCCGGCCATATCGCCACGGTCACGGCCTGGCTGACCTATGCGGCCAACGCGATCGTGACGGCGATGGTCGCCGTGTCCTTCGGCAGCTATGCGAGCGCCGCATTCACCAACGACGATCCGACCTCGGCGAAGCTGTTTGCGGTGGCGCTCGTGGCGGCGATGACCCTGTTGAATATCGCCGGTTCGTCGTTCGTGGCACGGGTCCAGAGCGTCATCGTCTTCGTGGTGGTGGGCATCCTCGCGTTCTTCGCGGTAGTCACGATGCTGAACGCGGACTTCTCGCGACTCGCGCCGTCCGGTTATCCGAGTGTCCGTGACATCGTGTCCAGCGTCGCCCTGACGTTCTTCGCCTTCCTCGGCTTCGGTGTCGTGACGTTCACCGCCAAGGATCTGGCCGACCCGCCTCGCCAGCTGCCGCGGGCGATGGCGATCGCGATCGGGCTGGCCACGGCCGTGTACGTGTCGGTGTCCCTTGGCGTGTTCGGGACCATGAGCGTGCCCGACATCATCGCCGCCGGGCCGACGGCGATCGCCGTCGCCGCCCAGCCGATCCTGGGTGACGCCGGCTTCTGGCTGATGGTCGTCACCGCGCTGTTCGCCACTGCGGGGGCGACGAACGCCGGCCTCTACCCGGCCGCCGGCTTGACGGAGCACCTGGCCGAAACCGGCCAATTCCCGACGATCATGGGCCAGCGACTGGGCGGACGCGCGCCGGTCGGGCTGCTGGTCGTGGCCGTCGTCGTCGTGGTCATGGTCGTGTTCTTCGACCTGTCCGCCATCGCCTCGATCGGCAGTGCGGTGGCGCTCATGATCTTCGCCCTGGTGACCGCCGGGCATCTGCGGATCCGGTCGCAGACCGGCGCGCGGAGGAGCCTCCTCGTGCTTGCTCTTGCTACGACCGGGATCACGCTCCTGACCTTCATCTTCACCACGCTCATCCAGGAGCCGAGCTCCATCGTGACCCTACTGGCGATCCTGGCCGCGAGCGTCGCGCTGGACGTCGGCTGGGCGCGGGTCCGGGGCGGGAGGGCTGCCGCGACCGGGTGACCGGCTGCGCGCCTGCTCGACCGCTCGCTCGACCCGAGAAACGATCAGGACGTCGACGCCGCCTGCGACCGCGTCGACGGCCGGCGCCACGACCGTGTCGCGGACCCCTCGAACGGTCGACACGACGATGTCGCCCATGGCGACACCGGTCCCGATGAGGAACGCCGTCGCTGCCGACCCGATCAGGCCGGAGATCCGGGCCGCATCGGTGTCCGCCAGCAGGGCCTGGACCAGCTGGAGGCCGGGCAGTAATGGCAGGATCGCGGGAACCACCCAGAGCGCGGCCGGAGCGTGTGCCCGGCGCGCGAGCAGCCGACCCGCGGTCCCGATGACGATCGCGGATCCCAGGGTGGCTGCCACCGGCTCGACCACGATGCCGATGTCCGCGAAGCCGATGAACACGACCCACGCCGCGGCACCCAGTAACGCCGCCTGGGCGACCGCATTGCGCGGCACACCGAGCTGGACGGCGAACGCACCGACCGCGATAAATGCCGCGATCCCCGCGGCGACCGTACTCCAGTCGGCCCGGCCGACGGTGACGATCGCGAGTTGGATCTCGAGGGCGGCGGCAACGGCAAGGCCGACCGCTGTGCCGAGGGCGACGCCAGCCCCGAGGAGTAGCGCCTCTGCCAGGCGCGCGCTCCCCGAGATGATCGATTGGTCGATGAGGTCGCGAAACCCGGAGACAAGCGCGTAGCCCGGAAGGAAGCGCAGGAGGCTACCGGTGAGGACGAGACCGCCGACGATCGGCAGCCCGAGCCCGACCAACAGCGCCACCAGCAGCGTGGAGGTGGCAGCACCGACCACGAGCCGGAAGAACGGCGGCAGCGACGAGCGGTCGAGCCGCTCGAGCACCGGCTGGACCGCCAGTGCGATCGCCAGTGTCGCGGCGCCGTCGAGGACGTTCCCACCGAAGACCAGCGTCGCTCCCGCTGCCGATACCGCGGGAGCGATGAACGACGTCAGTCGACGGTACGGCGACGGCTGTTGTTCGAGCTCATCGAGCGCCGCCTCGGCGTCTGCCAGGCTGCAGTCCCCGTCGCGGATCCGTCGGACCAGGGCGGATGCAGTCGCGAGTCGAGCGAAATCGCTCCTACGCTCGCGCACGATGTGGAGGACCGTCGTCGGGTGATCGAGGTTCTTGGGATCGTAGGAGATCGAGATCCCGGAGAAGGTGACGGACGCCTGCGCGCCGGCCATGCCGTAGACACCAGCGATCGTCTCGATGGCCGCCTCTACGTCATCGGACTGCGCCCCGGAGCCGAGCATCGCGACGGCGGTCCGCATCGCCACGAGCAGGACCCGGGAATCGTCGCGCTCGAGCGACGGCTCGCTCATCGCCGGTCAGTCGTCTTCTGCATCAGGATCGATGTCGAGCGCCTCGTAATGGGCGACCCGCAGGTCGATGACGAGCTCCTCGGCGCCCGGCAGGAGCCGTGGCCGCTCGAGGTCGGGGCCTGCCCAGCCATAGAGCGACGCCGTGTCCTTCCACTCCTCGAAGAGGCATACCTCCTGCTCACCACCGCGGATCCGGCGGGCGAGCTTCGCGTACCGCAGGCCGGGGTAGTCGCGCAGCAGGGGTAGCTGCGTTCGCATCAGCTCGTTGAACTGCCCGGCCTGGTCGGCCTTCAGGGTGGCGGTGAGAACACGCACGATCATGTCCGTACACTATGCCAAGCGCTGGTCGCCGCGAACCCTTCCATCGCGCATCGTCACGACCCAACGAGGGGCCAAATGATCGTTCGCGTGAGCGGAATCTGCGGTCGGACCCTCGGGTGCACCGCGAGGCCGGCTCCTGGCTGAGGAGCCGCTCGACCGGCGCTGGGCCCGGCCGGGGAGCCTGGTCGATTCCCTCCGGCGGTGGCTGGCCGACGCGCCTTCCTACCCGGCGAGCGACGCCGATCGTCGCGAGATCGACGTCCTGGGGCTACGCCTTCCGTGGCGGGCGACGGTCGCCATCACGGTCGTGACGCTCGTCCTGCTCGTGGACCATTCGCGAGTCCTCCTTCCGGACGCCGCCGACAGCCTGGGACGCTCCCCGATAGCGATGCGCTTTGTCGCCATCGAGCGATTCCTGCTGTTCGGGCTGCTGCCGCTCGCGGTCGTCGTCCTCGCCTTTCGCGATCGACCGTCGCGGTACGGGATCGCGATCGGCGACTGGCGGGCGGGTGCGGTCCTCATGCTCGTCGGTAGCGCGGTCATGACGCCGCTCGTGCTCTGGTTCGCGACGCTGCCGGACGTGCGGTCGTATTACGCCTCGAGCGTCGAGCCACTTCCCGGTCTGCTGCTCACGAACACACTCGACCTGTCCGGGGGCGAGTTCCTGTTCCGGGGCTTCCTGACCTTCACGCTGCTGCGGGCGATCGGGCCCGTGGGCGTCGTCGTGGCAACGATGCCGTTCGTGTACGTCCATCTGGGCAAGCCGGAACTCGAGCTGTACTCGACGCTCGCCGGCGGGCTGATCTACGGCTGGCTGGCATGGCGTACCCGATCGATCCTGTGGGGAACGATCGGGCACGTGTACATCCTGACGCTGGTGATCGTGGCGGCCGGGGCGGTGGCGCCCGCGTAGCCGCCGGGTCTAGCGCTTGGCAGCCTTGGCGACGTCGGAGCTGTCGTCGACGTCGATGTCGTGACGCCGAGCCGCGGACATGATCTTGCGCGCGGCAGCGTGCTTCGCTCCGGTGTCCTCGAAATCGGTCTGATCGAAGCGGGAGATCGCGTTGCGAACGTGGGACTCGTCGTTGATCGGCAGGTGCCGCTCGCCATCCTTGTCGATGTAGGCGAAGGATCCGTCGTGCAGTCGGTCGCGCTTGGCGGTCGTCAATTCGGCCACGGTGATACCTCCTTTGAAGGTGCTTCCCCATGGTCGCTGGGCAGACGTCGAAACCGCCCGGGCGGCATTGCTCGGGCGGCTTGCAGGTACGTGTCGGGTGGCGACGCGCTGAAGGCAGCCCGGATTCCTGCCATGTATCGTCACCCCCATGGTGCGTCGGCGTTAGTCGCGGCCGCGAATCGGCCCTCGCGGTTCAGCATCCGAGCGTGGCATCGCTCTCCGGAGGGCCTTGACGCCCATGGTTTCGCGCCTAAGCACCACACCATGCCGACTTGGCAGGAAAGGCGGCCCCGAGGCGCCGTCCCGGAGGCGGATCGTGCCAAATGTGCGACCTGTGCACCTTGGCGCCACTTCTCCAACGCGGCGCGCGCCCGGGCCGGTTGGTCGTGCGTGGACCTGGCTTGTTCGAGGACCGGGAGGCCGCCCCGGCGGCATCAGCGCCTGAACTGTGCTCCCAAGGTGCACCCCTTGCACCTTTGTCAGGATTGCGGCGGGCCGGCTACCGGCGGATCAGGCTCTGGCGGCTCCGGCGGCACCCCAGCGCCGGACTTCCGCGTCGAGATCGAGCGGCAGCACGACGCCCTTGTCCGCGTAATCGCCCCATGCCTCGCGCGGGACGCGCCACATGATCTCGAACTCGTTGCCATCGGGATCGGCGCCGTAGAGCGACTTGCTCACGCCGTGGTCGGAGCTGCCACCCAGGGCGCCCGCCTCGGACAGGACCTTGGCGGCGACCGCCAGGTCGTCGATCGTCGGCACCTCCCATGCGAGGTGGTAGAGGCCGGTGGAGCCGCGCGGCGAGCGCGGGGCGTCCGGTCCCGACCGAGAACAGCCCGAGGTCGTGGTGGTTGTCGCCGTTCGGTGACCGCATGAAGACGGCACGGCCGCCGAACGCGCTCTCGACGACCTCGAACCCGAAGACGCGGCCGTAGAACTCGGCCGACGCTCGTGGCGTCGCGGACGTAGAGCACGGCGTGGTTCAGTCGCGCGACGGGGATCGATGCCATCGGTCAGCTCCGGCTGTCGGGGCCGAGGAGGACCCAGGCGTCCTGCCACGTGCCGCCCTGCATGTTGCGGCTGATATTCAGCCACGCCATGCCTTCGAGGGTACGCGCGACGGCAAGGGAACCGGCATCGACGGGACGGAAGCCGATCGACTCGACGAGGCTTAGGACCTTTTCCTTGGCGACATCGTCGTCACCGGCCACATAGCCGTCGGCGGAAACGCCGTCGACGTTCGGATCGGCCTGGCGAGTCGCGAAGGCAGTATTGAATGCCTTGACCACGGACGCGTCCGGCAGTCGAGCCTGCAGCTCCTCCGCGGCGGAGGTGCCGGTGCCGGAGGCATCGGGCGTGGGGCGGTTCGAGACGTCGACAACGACCTTGCCCGCGAGATCCTGGCCGAGCTCGGTCACGAGGTCGTCGAAGGACGTCCCTGGGACCGCGAAGATGACGACGTCGCTGCTCGCGATCGCGTCCTTGTTCGAGCCGGCCGAGCCCGTCCCGGTGGCCTGCGCGACCTGGGTCGCGTGGTCCTTGGTCTTGGCACTGATGGTGACGTGATGGCCGGCGCGAGCGAGCGCTCCTGCCAGGGCCGTGCCGACGTTGCCGGCACCGATGATCGCGATGTCCATGATCCTGGATCCTCCTGATGCGCCGGGCCCATTCGTCGGGCTCCGGCATTTCGTTGCTGGAGCAACAATACCTCCATGCTATACTCCTGTCAATACCAGTTTGGTGAGGGCAAATATCTAGATGACTACCGAACGGGTTCCTGAGAGCGGGCGATCGCGCCTCGCTGTGGGCCGGCAGGTCCGTCGATGGCGAACGGAGCGCGGCCTGACCCTCGCGCGCGTCGCAGAGCGAAGCGGGCTGACGGTGGGCTATCTGTCGCAGATCGAGAACGACAAGGCATCGCCCTCACTGGCGGTGCTGGGTGAGATCGCCGCCGCCCTCGATGTCGCCCCGGCCTGGTTCCTGATGGACGACGTGCCGCCCCCACGGGTCGTGCGCGCCGGCGAGCGACCCGTAACGGCCACGGACGGCGGGCGTGTGGAGCATGTCGACGGGCGGACCTCGCGCGACGTCTCGATCATCGAAGTCGTCGGAGCCCCTGGCTCTCGGGTCGGGGCCCACGCGCACCCCGGGGACGAGCATCACATCGTCCTGCGTGGACGGATGCGGCTGACCCAGGGCGATCACAGCATCGAGGTCGGTCCCGGCGACTACGTCCGGTGGGACGGCTCCATCCCGCACGACGGGGAGATCCTCGGCGACGAAGATTCCGCCATGCTGCTCGTCCGGATCAACCCACGCACCTGACGGCTTCGCGCGTACCATCGTGCCCGTGACCCGCCAAGCCGTCACGTACGCGTCCTACCTCAAGGTGCCGGAGCTCCTCGCCCTCCAGGTCGAGCGGTCAGCCGGCGCGGACGGCCCCGAGCACGATGAGCTGCTGTTCATCGTCATCCACCAGGTCTACGAGCTCTGGTTCAAGCAGGTCCGCCATGAATTGCTGGCCGTCCAGCGCGCACTCGAGTCGGGCGACACCGACACCGCACTCCACCTCCTGAACCGCGTCCTCAAGATCCTCAAGACGCTCGTGGCCCAGGTCGACGTGCTCGAGACGATGACCCCGCTCCAGTTCCTCTCGTTCCGCGACCGGCTCGAGTCGGCGTCCGGCTTCCAGTCCGGTGGGTTCCGACAGGTGGAGGCGCTGCTCGGCATGCGCGACCCGGCGGCTGCCCGCGCCCAGCCCGAGGCGTCCGAGGCGCGCCGGGCGATCGAGGCGGACCAGGCTGGACCCTCGGTCTGGGATTCGTTCCTGGCCTACCTGGGCCAGCGCGGCCATGCGGTGCCCGCCGATGCCACGACGCCGGACGAGCGGGTCCAGGAGGTCATCGTCGCGGTGTACCGCGGCGATCCGGACGCCGCGCTCGTCGCGGAGCGGCTGGTCGATCTCGACGAGGGTGTCCAGGAGTGGCGCTACCGGCACGTGAAGATGGTGGAACGGACGATCGGCACGAAGGCGGGTACGGGCGGGTCGAGCGGCGTGGAGTACCTGCGCGGGACGCTATTCCGACCCGCGTTCCCGGACCTCTGGGAGATCCGCTCGAGGCTCTGATCCGAGGCCGGCGTGGCGGACCCGAACCGCAACCCCCGGGCCGTCGCAACCTTGCGGGCACCCGCGGTATCCTGTCTGGCGACCCCAAGCGTCCCCCGCGGGCCTCCCCAGACGTCCGCGGTCCGTCATCCCACGAATCAGGTGGTGCCCATGAAGGTCGGTGTCGCCAAGGAGACCGCGCCCGGAGAGCGGCGCGTCGCCCTGGTACCCGAAGCGCTCGGCAAGCTGCAGGCAGCCGGGCTCGAGGTCCTCGTCGAAACCGGTGCCGGCGCCGGATCGGCTTTCCCCGACAGCGCGTACACGGACGCGGGCGCAACCGTCGTGCCGACCGACGCCCTGTACCAGCAGGCGGACGTGGTTCTGCGTGTGGCCAAGCCATCGGCCGCTGAGGTCAAGCAGTTGCGCAAGGGCCAGGCGGTCGTGGGCTTCCTGGCCCCGCTGATCGATCCGGCCACGGCGAAGGCCCTCGCCGAGCAGGGCGTGACCGCGATCAGCCTGGACGCGATCCCGCGGACCCTGTCCCGAGCGCAGACGATGGACGCGCTCAGCTCGCAGGCGAACGTCGGCGGCTACAAGGCCGTGCTGATCGCGGCGAACGCGTACGGCCGCTACTTCCCGCTGCTGACGACGGCGGCCGGCACCGCCAAGCCCGCCAACGTCCTCATCCTGGGCATCGGCGTGGCCGGCCTCCAGGCCATCGGCACCGCCCGGCGGTTGGGTGCGGTCGTTAAGGCCTACGACGTCCGGCCCGAGACCCGCGAGCAGGCCGAGAGCCTCGGAGCCCAGTTCGTGAAGCTCAAGACGACCATCGACGCCACCGGCGCCGGTGGCTACGCGCGCGAGCTGACCGCCGAGGAGCGGTCCGCCCAGCAGGCCGAGCTGAACGAGGTCATCGGCACGATGGACATCGTGATCACGACCGCCCAGGTGCCGGGCCGCAAGCCGCCCGTGCTGGTCACCGCGGACGCCGTCGGCAAGATGAAGCCCGGTTCGATCATCGTCGACATGGCAGCCTCGGATCTCGGTGGGAACTGCGAGCTCTCGAAGGCCGGCGAGACCGTCGAGACGCCAAACGCGGTATCGATCATCGCGCCCGACAACTTGCCCGCCTCGATGCCGGCGGGGGCCTCCGCGTTCTACGCCCGGAACATCTCGGCGCTGCTGCTCGGGATGGTCAAGGACGGCAACCTGAACCTGGACTTCGAGGACGAAGTGACCAAGGCGACGGTCATCACCCAGGACGGCGCGGTCGTGTCCGACGCCGTGAAGAAGCTGCTCGAGCCCGCCCCGGCCGCCGCAGCCAGCGGAGGCCAGGCATGACCCCCGAAGAGATCGACGGCCTGATCCAGGCCCTGACGGTCTTCACCCTCGCGATCCTCGTCGGCATCGCCGTCATCAGCAAGGTCCCGGCGACCCTGCACACGCCACTGATGTCCGGCGCCAACTCGATCCACGGGATCGTGCTGGTCGGGGCGATGCTCATCGCGCAAGAGGCGACCGAGCCGATCAGCCAGCTGTTGTCGCTGGTCGCCGTGGCCTTCGCCACGATGAACGTCGTGGGCGGGTACGTCGTCACGGACCGGATGCTCCAGATGTTCCGAAAGAAACCGACCGCGCCACCGCCGGCTGCTGCGGAGCCGGAGGCCTAGTCGGTGACGACACTGCAGATCGTCGAGATCCTGGTTCGGATCGCCTGGCTGCTGGGAGCCGTCGCGTTCGTCATCGGCCTGTCGCGGATGAACTCGCCCGCGACGGCTCGCAACGGCAACCTGGTATCCGCGGCGGGCATGACCCTCGCCATCGGCGCGACCGCGGTCCTGATCCTCACGAGACAGCTCACCGAGGGCGGCATCAGCGCGGCCGTTTGGGCGATCATCGTCGTCGGCATCGCGCTGGGCGGCGGTCTGGGCCTGTACACCGCACGAACCGTGAAGATGACCGCGATGCCGCAGCTGGTGTCGCTGTTCAACGCGGTCGGCGGCGGTGCCGCGGCACTCATCGCGATCGACGACTACCTGCGCCTCGTCGGCGGCGACGCCGTGCGCATCGACCTCCACATCTTCATCGTCCTCGACATCATCATCGGCTCGATCACCTTCACCGGATCGATCATCGCGTCGGGCAAGCTGCAGGGCCTGATCCCGGGCAAGCCGATCATCGTGCCGGGCGGCCAGCTCGTGACGCTCGCGCTCGCCGGCATCACCGCTGGTCGCGTCGCTGTTCCTGTTCGTCACCGGCACGCCGAACCTCGCGGTGATGCTGGTCATCCTGGCCGCGGCCCTGATCTTCGGCGTGACGATGACGCTGCCGATCGGCGGCGCCGACATGCCCGTCGTCATCTCGCTGCTGAACTCGTTCACCGGCACGGCCGTCGCGATGGCGGGCTTCGTGATCAACAACCCGGTCCTGATCATCGCCGGCGCACTCGTCGGGGCGTCCGGCGCGATCCTGACCAAGCTCATGGCGGACGCCATGAATCGGTCGGTCATGAACATCATGATCGGCGGGTTCGGCGGCGGCGACGATGCGGCTGGTGCCACGGACGGGCCCGGCGGGTCCGTGCGCTCGATCGGGGCGGACGACGTCGCGATCCAGCTCGCCTACGCCCAGCACGTCATCGTGGTCCCGGGCTACGGGCTCGCGGTCGCCCAGGCCCAGCACGCGGTCCGCGAGCTCGCCGAGCTGCTCGAGGAGCGCGGCGTCGACGTGAAGTACGCCATCCATCCGGTCGCCGGTCGGATGCCGGGGCACATGAACGTCCTCCTGGCCGAGGCGAACGTCCCCTATCCGCAGCTCAAGGAGATGGACGACATCAACCCCGAGTTCGCGCGGGCCGACGTGGCGCTCGTCATCGGGGCCAACGACGTCACGAACCCGGCCGCTCGACGCCCCGGCTCGCCCGTCTCGGGCATGCCGATCCTCGACGTCGACCAGGCGAAGTCGATCGTCGTGATCAAGCGCTCGATGGGCAAGGGCTACGCCGGCATCGACAACGAGCTGTACACGAACGAGAAGACCGGGATGCTGTTCGCCGACGCGAAGGAGGGCCTGGCGGCGCTGACCGCGGCGGTCAAGGCGCTCTAGGCGGCGTCAGGCGGTGGCCGCGGCTTCGGCTTCCGCCTCCGACACCGACCGGGCATCGCCCATCTGGAGCGGCGCCAGCGTTCCGAGCGACTCGGCGACGACGACGGCATCGTCGTCCGGCTCCAGGACGAAGTCGGCCGCCGGGTTCACGAAGGTGTGCCCGCCGCGGTTGACCGACAGCAGCGTCGCCCGGTGCTCGGTCCGCAACCGGCCGGCGACGGCGTCGATCGACAGCCCGAGGTAGTCGTCCGGCAGCGTGATCCGGTACAGCTCCGAGCCCTCGCCGCCGGACACGATGTCCGTGACGATCCCGGTCAGACCCGGGTACAGCGCCGAGCGCGCCAGCAGGTGCGAGGCGATCTTGGACGTCACGAGCAGCTCGTCGACGTCGGCCCGCCGGAAATGCGGCTCGTGGCGAGGGTTGTTGACCTCGGCCACGGTCCGGACGCCCGGCGCGACGTACTCGATGGCCATGATGGTCAGGATCGAGCGCATGTCCGCGTCGTCCGAGCCGTCGTCCGGGAAGACGAGCGCCGCCGAGGCGTCCGCAGGTCCGGCGCGGTCGAGATCCTCCTCGTCCGTCGCGTCGCCGCGGACGAAGTAGACGCCGTCACCGGCCGGGTTCTTGTCGACGTCGGCGATGACCACGACCTTGAGCTTGTAGTCGTCGCCGCGCAGCTCCGCGATCAGGTCGCGGGCGGTCGCGTTCCAGCCGCACACGACGATGTGGTCCTTGTACCCCGATGCACCCAAGCCCTGGCCCTCCTTCAGCAGGAAATCGATGACCATCGCGACGAGGGCGCCCGTGATCATGCCGAGCATGGCGACCCCGAACAGGATCAGCAACCAGCTCGATGACGCGGCCGGCCGGCGACGTGACGAACGCCGAGTCGCCCTGGCCCAGGACCGTCGCGATCCCCCAGTTGAACGAATCGAAGACCGCCTCGAGCGTCCACGGCTTCTCGAGCAGCGTGATCAGGACCGCGGCGATGAACACCACCACGACGATGCCCTGGGCGAGCGTCAGGAAGAACCGTCGATCGAGCTGACCGCCGACGCGCCGGACGTGCCAGGCCACGCGGCGGATGATCGGCGAGACGAGGAACGGCAAGGTCAGCTGCGGACGTCGAAGCATCGCGGGGCGATGATGCCAGAGCCTCGTCGCGATTTTCGGCCAGTCCGGCGGTCGTCGCGGGTCGCTCGCCCGACCCGGCTATTCCGGCTGGTGGCCGACGTCTCCGATCGTGATCCAGTCCAGCCCGCCGAGATCCGCGGTGAGCCGAGCTCGATCCAGGCTCGCCGGGAGGGCGAGGACGAGGTCGAGGCTGTGGCGACCGTCCTCGTCGCGCTCGCTGTCGAAGTGGACGATGTCGACGTGGCGCTCGGCCAGCCAGTCGAAGAGGTCGGTCAGCCGCGCCGCGTCGCGGACCTGCACCCCGACGTGGAGCCGGCCGGGCGCGGCCCGCTCGAGCCGCTCGCTCAGCACGCCGCAGCGGCCACAGCGAGACGACGACGATGACCGTGGTCGCCAGCGCCAGCACCGGCCAGCCCGGCGCCCGCCGCCATGCCGATCCCCGCCGCCGCCCAGAGGCTGGCCGCGGTCGTCAGGCCGCGTACGGACGGGCCGTACTTGAGGATCGCGCCCGCGCCCAGGAACCCGATGCCGGTCACGATCTGCGCGGCGACCCGTGACGGGTCGGTGGCGGTGCCGTCCGCGGATGGGAACCCCACGATCGACAGGACCGTGAACGGCGCCGACCCGAGCGCACACGAGCAGGTGGGTGCGGATCCCGGCCGGATGGTCGTGGATCTCGCGCTCGATCCCGATGACCGCGCCGAGGACCGCCGCGATCAGCAGCCGCCCGACGAGGACGAGATCGTTGCCGAGGTCGAAGGTCATGGGACGGTCAGTCTACGGCCCGGGCTCCGGCGTGGAGACGTCCACGACGTCCGCGGCAAGGTGGCCGACGAGGTCGGCCGGTGCGAGGTGCAGGTTGACCCCGAAGGCCCCGCCACCGACCGACACCCGGTCGAACTCCATGGCCGACGCGTCGAGGATGACCGGCCACGCCCGGCTCGAGCCGAACGGCGTGATCGTGTACCGCTCGTAGCCGGTGACCTCGCGCGCCTCCTCGGCGTCCGGGAGGGTCAGCCGGCGGACGCCGAGATGGGCTCGCAGCTTGGGCCAGTCGAAGCGGCGGCCGGCCGGCACGAGCACGAACAGGTAGTCGTCGTCGCCACGCCGCACGACGATCGTCCGGAGCAGCGCCCCGAGCGGGATGCCCTGGAGGGCCGCGGCTTCCTCGGCGCTCCCCGCGCGCTCCGTCCGGACGATGTCGTGGGGCATGCCGGCCGCCTGGATCGCGGCGATGGCCGGGGTGGTTGGCGTGTCCGCCATCAGGCGTCGGGGATCGGGTCGACCAGCTCGATCCGGATGCGCTTGTTGATCCGGCCCTTCGATTCGTAGCCGGTGACCCGGATGCCGCCGACCTCGCGCGTGTTGGCGACGTGCGTCCCGCCGTCGGCCTGCAGGTCGAGGCCGACGATCTCGATCGTCCGGATCTCCTCGATGCCCTCGGGCAGCAGGTTGATCTTCGTCCGGATCAGGTCCGGGATCGCGAACGCCTCGTCGCGCGGCAGGACGTTCACCCGGACCTCGCGCGCGGCCGCCAGCTCGGCGTTGACCGTCGCCTCGATCGAGTCCACGAGATCGCCGCTCATCGTCTCGAACTCGAAGTCCATGCGCCCCGAGCCGGGCTCCATGTTGCCGCCGGTGACGAGCGCGCCGTGGTCGCGCCAGACGACCCCGCACAGCGCATGCAGCGCGGTGTGGGTCCGCATCAGGGCGAAGCGTCGCGCCCAGTCGAGGTCGACCTGGAGCTCGTCGCCGACCGCCGGTGGCTCACCCTCGGCCGGGCTCGAGCTCGTGGACGATCTCGCCGCCGTTCTTCCGCGCGCCGCGGACCGTCCACGAGCGCCCGTCGGCTGTGCGCACGACGACGCCGCGATCGGACGGCTGGCCGCCTCCGCCCGGGTAGAAGACCGTTCGATCGAGGACCAGGAGCGGGGCCTCGCCCGGCTCGACGTGGCGGACCCGTGCCACGGCCGACCGGGCATAGGCGTCGGTGTAGCAGAGCTGTTCACCGGCCTGGGTCATGAGCGCGGGACGATCACTGCGCCGTGAGCGTGCCGACCATGTTCGGGTGGACCGTGCAGACGAACTGGTAGCTCCCGGCCGGCGAGCGCCGGGACGTCGTAGGTGCGCGTCGCGACGCCCGTGAAGACCTCGCCCTGGAAGATGCTGGCTCCGCCTGCGTCCTTGATCTCGACGTTGTGGGGGAGCGCCTCGTTGTTGGCGAACGCGATCTGGAAGGCCTGATCCGCGGGGGCGCTCAGCTCAGTCGGGTCGAAGGCGATGTTCAGGGCGGACAGCTCGACCACCGAGCCCGCGCCGGATGCGGTGGCGCTGGGCGGGGCCGAGGCGGATGGCGGGGCCGACGCCGACGGCGCGACCGAGGCGGACGGCGCGACTGACGCGCTCGGGTCGGCCGAGGGCACGGGCGTCGCCGACGGTGCCGGCGCATAGGTCCAGCCGGGCGTGGACGACGTGCACGCGGCGACCGCCAGGACGATGAGGCCGGCGGCGAGCAAGCGCTTCGATCGCATGGGTGGATGGGACCTCGAATTGTGCGCGGGGGGCCGCGGATGGACGTTCTGCGCCAATCTACCGCGTCCGGGCCTTCTCCACGTGTCGGGCCGACGATGGGGTGTTCGCGCGAGCGTGTGCGGTGGAGTGGACAACGGGGCGGTCGGTCTCGTGCACCAGACGCACCCCGCGGGAGGTACGAAGGTCCGGGTTGCACCGGGACCATCGCACAGGATAGCTTTCGGGTCCCCTGCGGGGAAACGGACAGGGGTAAGGCACTCGCACAGCGGCCGGCCGCCGCTCGAACAAAAGCCCGCTGGAACCCGCGTTCCACGAGCACGGCCCACTGACATCGCTATTCGCTCACCGGACATTGCTGGTCGGTGACGTCCTCATTGAGACTCGGAGACCTCCCTCCGAGTCTCTTTTTTGTGCGCGACGCGTCAGTTCCGCTCCGTGAGGCCCAGGCGGATGGCGACGGTCGCGGCCTCCACCCGGCCGGAGACGCGGAGCTTCGAGAGGATCTTGCCGACGTGCACGCCCACGGTCTTCTCGCTGATGAACAGCCGCTCGCCGATCTCCCGATTGGTCCGGCCGCGCGCGATCTGCATCAGCACCTCGCGCTCTCGTCCGCTGAGGCCGAAGGTGTCGCGCTTCGTGGGTGCCTCCGGGCTCCCGGCCACACCGAACATGAGCGCGGACGGCTCGGTGCCGTTCGTGGGTGCCGGGGCGGTGCCGGGACCGACGGCCACCGGCGCCCGATCCCGGGACCCGTCCTCCGGGCTCGTCCCCACCAGGTCGTCGACCTCCGGGGGCAGCATGATCAGGGCCCGACCGGCGAGCTCACGTAGTTCCCGGACCAGCCGGACCGCACCCAGGCCCAGCGCGATGTCGACGGCGTCCAGCAACGGCTTGCGGGCATCGGCCCGAACGGCACGTCCGGCGCCCGAGGCGAGCCGAGCCTCCGCCTCTCGCCAGCGAGCACGGGCGATCTCGTACGGGAATCTTCGAGCGCGGCCCATGCATTGCCGACCGCGCGCGAGCGCTCGGACCGTCGCGACCGTCGACCCGGCGGCGGTA
>CAWKLT010000005.1:0-15113 GCA_963850555.1 uncultured Chloroflexia bacterium
CTCTGGGTGTTCGCCGCCTACCGCTTCCTGGGCGCCGACGCCTGGGGAGAGGCCGCAACACCCGCGGACTGAAGCCTAGGGCGCGGCGCACGCCGCCATCGCGGGATGGCTCGAGGTCCCACCGGACGCCTGCGATCTGGTGGTCGACCCCGAACCCCGTACATGCCGCGGCTAGTCCGAGGTGGACTCGCGGTCCAGCGCTCCGGACACGATCAGCCCGAGCATGATCCCGACCGCGAAGCCCAGCCAGAGAGCTACGACCAAATGCAGTGGTTCCATGCCCTGATGCTGGGAGCATCAGGTGAACCCACGAATAACGGCCCGTAAGGATTGGCCCCCGCCCCTACGGGGTGATGTAAAACAGTCTTGACATCATGTCAGGTTCACTGTACGTTCTCGATGTCAAGCAGTCTTTACATCGGAGCGCGTACATGTCCAGCGAAGAGCGGGGCCAATGGGTCTACCTGGTCGCCATCGGCCTTACGTATGCCGCCTACGTCGCCATCATCTTTCGGCAAGCAACTCAGACGCCGATACCTGACGTCGACTACATCCCGACGATGCTGGGGGCGATCGGCATCGGCATCGCGCTCTCGATCGTCGGTCGCATCGGGGCGGAGATCGCGGGGCATGTCGCCGAGCCGAGCGACAGCCACGAACCGGACGAGCGAGACCGCGACATCGGGCGCTTCGGCGAATACGTCGCTGGCACGGTCCTCGGCATCGGCATGATCGTGCCGTTCGTCCTCACCCTGGCCGAAGTCGACTACTTCTGGATCGCCAACGCGATGTACTTCGCGTTCGTCTTCTCGGCTCTCGTCGGCGCGGTCATGAAGCTCGTCGCCTATCGGCGAGGCATCTAGGCCGATGGGCAAGCCCACGAGGGTCATCAATCAGATCCGACGTCTCCGCTTCGAGACCGGCGAGATGACCCAGGCCGAGCTGGCCGAGCGAATCGGGGTCACGCGCCAGACGATCATCGCCATCGAGCAAGGCCGCTACTCGCCGTCCCTGGAGATGGCGTTCCAGATCGCCAACGCGCTCAACGTGTCGCTCGACGATGTCTTTCAGTACCAGCAACCGGAAGGAGCCACCTCATGACCACCCCGACGACCGCCAAGTCCGAACGCCGGGCACCTCTCCCGCCGCGCTGGTTCATCCGCATCTTCTGGACGATTCACCGTGCGGTGTACTCCCTCACGCGCGGCCGGCTGGGGCTGCGCCGCCAGACGCCGAAGCAGTGGGGGATGATGCGCCTCAACACCGTCGGGCGCCGCTCGGGCAGGGAACGACATGCCATCCTCGGCTACTTCGAGGACGGCCCGAACCTGATCACCATGGCCATGAACGGCTGGGGCGAACCAGAGCCGGCATGGTGGCTCAACCTCCAGGCGGACCCGGACACGACGGTCGAGCTGGCCGATGGGCCGCGCGCAGTCCGCGGACGCGCCGCGACACCCGAGGAGCGGCCCCGCCTGTGGGCTCGCTGGGCCGAGTACGACGGACCCGAGGAGCTCGAGAGCTGGGCGGCGCGCCGATCGCGTGAAACCGCCGTCGTGATCCTCGAGCCACGTATCGTGCCCGGTACCTGACGCCCTTAGGATCCTTCATCGACCCCGCGATACGATGTGCACCATTCGCTTCAACGCCACGCTGTCCACGATCGACACATCGACGGTGTTGCGGTTGCCCGACACCGCGAGCAAGAGCCTGCCCTCGCGCGGGCAGGTGGCCGTCCACGGGACGATCAACGGTGTGGAGTTCCAGACGGTGCTCGAACCCGACGGGAATGCCGGCCACTGGATGCGGGTCGACGACACGCAGCAACGCCTTGCTGGTATCGGCGCGGGAGACACGGCGACGCTCGATATCGAGGTGACCAAGGCCTGGCCGGAGCCGAGCGTGCCCCAGGATCTTGCGAAAGCCCTCGAAGCTGCCCCGGAGCCGATCCAGGCCCTATGGAACGAGATCACCCCGATGGCTCGTTGGGAATGGGTTCGTTGGGTCAATGCCACCAAGAACCCCGACACGCGCGCCAAACGGGTCGACGTGAGCATCTCGAAGATGGAGAGCGGGAAGCGACGCCCGTGCTGTTTCAACCTGGCCGGATGCACCGACCCGGACCTGTCGAAGAACGGCAGGCTCCTCGACCCACGGGACCGCTCCTGATCCACGTTCCGACGTGCCCCTCCCCAACCGCGTGCCGACCAGATACGCTATCCAGCGGAGGTGATTCCCCATGACGACGATGCGCGAGGCCCTGGACAAGGCGATGCGCCGCGAGGGCGCTGACGGGGCGATGGCGGCTCTTCACGAGGATGGGATCGCGATGGCCGACGTCGACACGATGAGCCAGGCGATCCACGACGTGTACTGCGGGATCATCGCGGACCACCAGCACCCGAACGACAAGGATCGCGAGCAGGCACTCCAGCTGATCGGGGCACTGAGCCGCCAGTCAGCCTGATCCCGACCGAGCGACTGGATCGCTCGGTCTCGCCGCGCTGTCCTAGCGCGGGACGCTGACTCCGGCCGTCCTCACGACGTCTCCGGCCGACACCGGGATCCGGGCGACCAGGCGGGTTCCACTGCCGAGCGGACTGCGAATGTCGAGCGAGCCGTTCACAGCTTCCAGCCGATCGACCAATCCGCGGAGCCCGGTTCCAGTCGATGGATCGGCGCCGCCGACCCCGTCGTCCGCGACCTCGACGGTGAGTTCGTCGTCCAGCCAGCTTGCGCGCACCTGTGCCTGATGTCCGTGCGAGTACTTGGCCACGTTGGCGAGTGCCTCCGAGATCGTGAAGTAGGCGGCGCCTTCGACCACGGGCGGGAACCGCCGTTGGTCGACTTCGACCGCGACCGGGACCGGCGATCGAGCGGCAAGCGATTCGACCGCCGGGCCGAGGCCCGCTTCGGTCAGGATCTGGGGATGGATCCCGCGCGCGAGCTCGCGCAGCTCGGACAGGGCCGCCTTCGCCTCGGCCGATGCCTGGTCCAGGCTGAGCTTTGCCGCCGGGTCGAGGTCGTCGCCGAGCCGAGTTCGTGCCAGGCGCAACGCCAGGGTCAGCGATACCAGGCGCTGCTGAGCGCCGTCGTGGAGGTCCCGCTCCACCCGTTTCCTTTCCGCATCGCCGGCCGCGACGATCCGTGCGCGTGACGCACGGACCTCGCGGAGCTGGGTCGCGACTTCGGCGTTGAGGCGGGCATTGTCGGCGGCAAGCGCCTCAACCATCTCATCCTTCTTGGGCTCCGGGCCAGGGCCGGGACCGAGTCCGAAAACGAACCGACGAAGGTCGCGGATCGTCCGGTCGAGAGCCTCCACAGCGGCCTGAAGGCTCGTCCGCACAGCTGTGTCGCCGACGGTCGACGCGAGCGCCTCGAGTGAGAACGCCACACCGAACAAGAGCTGGATGACGTGCTCGTGCAGGTCACGTCCGATCCGGTCTCGTTCGACCGACACGGATCCCGCCCGGAGGCCGGCCCGGACCCGGTCGAACTCGAGGGCGATGGCCGCCTGGACCCCGTAGGCCTCGATCAATGCCACTTCCGATGCGCTGAACGGGCGCGCGTCGACGGGTCGACCGATCGTCATCGCCCCGAAGCGCCGATCGCGGACCACGAGCGGGACGGAGACGAACGGCCCGACGATCTCCTTGACGGCCGCCGGGATCGACGACGGCATGCCTTCGAGGGACTGCCTCACGAGCGGCCGGCCGAGTTTGATCGCCTCCCCCGAGATCGAATCGGCGATCGGGATCGTGTCGCCCACCCGCCCGCCGAGATGATCGGCGCCCGAGAGGGCCCGGATCACGAGTTCGGAGTCGTCCTCGCTCAGAGTCCCGATGAAAGCCAGGCCGGCGGCCGACCGCTCGAGGACTTCATCGATCAGCGACTGGAGGACCTCGTCGGTCGAGGCGTTGGCGACGGCGGCTCGCGCTAGATCGCCCATCACGGCGATCGTCCGACGGCCGGAGCGGCCTCGACCCACCGGGCTGCTGGTTTGCGGCGTCACGTTCGACCCGGACGCCGAAGCCGACCGTGATGGCGGCGCGGTCGGACCGTCCCCGTCAGCCGCCGCCAGCTCTGGCTTCGGCGGCGGATCGGAAAGCTCGGCCACGTACTCCGTCATCGTCTTGATCGCCCCTTCGAGCTGGCTCGCGGCCCCATCGATGCCTTCCGCGAGCTGGCGATCCGTGGTTCCCGTGGCAAGTCCGACGACCCCGGCTTGCAGGTCACGCAAAGCACGGACGACGCCCTCGTGGAGGTCGTTGCCGATCCGCTGCCGCTCGGCAGTCACGGCTTGGGCCGACTGGGCCGCCCGCAGCTCGAACAGCTCGATCGCGCTCGCGGCCTGGGCCGCAAAGGTCGAAACAAGCGAGACGTCGGCGGGCGCGAACGGCGGCGCTTCGGCGAGCCGGGCGACCACGACGACGCCACGAGCAGAGCCGATCGGCGCCAGCGGGGCGGCGATCAACGGGCCGGTTCCCGTGGCCTTCGCGAACGCATGCCCCGCGGCCGGGATCTCGTCCGCGTTCCTGGCCACGATGTTCGTGCCGCGGATGAGGGCAAGTTCCGTGAGCGTGTCGCGAACGGGCATCACGTGGCCGACCACGAGGGGACCGAGGCTCAGCCCATCGATCGCCCGGAAGGTCATCACCCCCGGGTTGCCCGCGACGGTGACGACGACCCCGCTCGCTGCGCCGGCGAGGGCCCGTGCCTCGCGTGCGATCCGACCCAGGAGCTGCTCGAGGTCGTCG
Organism: uncultured Chloroflexia bacterium; assembly: GCA_963850555.1. GTDB lineage: Bacteria > Chloroflexota > Limnocylindria > Limnocylindrales > CSP1-4 > SPCO01. The sequence continues at coordinate 4,758 of CAWKLT010000005.1, forward strand.
CCGTCGAGGATTGCTTGCGTGACCGCCCCGATCGCCTGGACTTCTCGATCGACTCTTCGGACCGGCCTTGCCGACGGTGACGCCATGCTGCCCCTTTGATCAGAGGGGGAGTGTACCCGGGTCATCCCGGCGCACCGGGGTCAGGTTCATGGCCGAGCGAGGGCGTCCTTCTTCATCGCGCGCCAGGGTGAGGCGGTGAGCGTGGCCCGCCCGAAGCGGACCGTGACGATCAGGGCGACGATCCAGGTCACCGCTACGTTCAGGAGCGACACAAGCCCGGTGGTGCCGAGTTGCGCCGGCAGGAAAACGGCGAGGTTGACCGCGGCGTGGAACAGGATCACCACCAGCAGGCTTCCGCGAGACCCGTTGAAGAGCCACGTGAAGAGGACAGACAGACCGATGGTCCAGCCAACGAACCCTCCGATGGCGAACGCTGGGTCGGTTCCCGCGGCCAAGGTCTCGAACTGGCCCGTGCCCGCCACGAAGTAGAGCGGGATGTGCCAGAGGCCCCAAAGCACGCCGAGCAGGACGCTGGCGTCGAACGCGGTTCGCGTGGCCTGCAGGCGTGGCAGCGCAAAGCCACGCCATCCGATCTCCTCGCCGAGCGGGCCGCCGACGATCAGGATCCGAACGAATTCGACCGCGATGATGCCGACCAACGCGACGGAGAACGTCGGTGCGGCCGCTCCAAGGAGCGCGACGGCAATGAGGATCGCGATCGCCACCATGACGAGCGGCAACGCCAGTGCTGTAACGACCCAACCCGTCGACGATCGCGCGGGTGAGAGACCCGCAACGAGATCGCGGACCCCGGTGCGGCCGAGCATGCCGGCGACGACGATGGCTCCGATGCTCGGACCGGCGATCGCCCACGCATTGAGGACCGCACCGGCAGGCGTCGTGATGCTAGTAGCGCTGACGATCAACGCGAGCCAGATTCCCCAGGAGATGGCGAACGTCAGGCCAACGAACGCGGCGAGCGGGTGCCGGCGAGCGATGGAGGGGATCGCATTCATCGTGTGCTCCTCATGCTCGGATGGTCAGATCCGGCTCAGGATCATCGCGGCGACGAGTAGAACGCCAAGCGAATTCAGGGTGCAGTGGACGGCCATGCCCAGCCAGACGTTGCGCTTCCACCAGACCGCGTAGACCGTCGGCCCGAAGCCGAGGATCCGGGCGACGATCTGCCAGGGCGACCAGAAGTGGTACAGGGAGAAGAGGCTGACATTGATCAGAGGCGCCCAGCGACCGAAGCGGTCCATCCGCGGCAGGAGGTAGCCCCGGAAGTAGAGCTCCTCGACGATCGGACCGAGGAGGCCGTTGATGAGGAAGTACGCGACCAGGGTGACGAGCCAAGGGGTCGCGCCATATGAGCCGATCTGGTCGACGACGATCGGGCTGACGTACCACTCGGGGAGCCAGCCAAAGAACTGGTTGATCAGAGCCGGCTCGATCGCCTGATGAAGTCCGAAGCCAAGGAAGGCCAGCGACGATCAGGGTGGGCAACAGCCACGCCCAGGTCCTGGCGGCGATGGGCGACCGGTACGGGATCAGGGCACCGATCGAGACGCCCTCGGCGCGCGCCGCCAGAGCGAGGATCGCCAGCTCAGTCGGCACGAGGACTACGGCGATCGCCGCCAGGAGTGCCGTGATGGGAGGGAAGCCGAGTGTTTCGGCCAGCGGAGCAAGCAGGACGAAGCCGGCGGTCATGAGGACCCCCGGCACAAGGTGGAGCAGCAACAGGGCTGGGATGGATAGCTGGCGGACTCCGGCTGGATTCGTCACCGCGGTTCCGATCGCGATACCTGCTGTACTCATGGATTTGTCCTCGTCGGTCATCCAAGGAGCTTTGATCCTGCGTGTGATCATTCCTCTGACGCACTGTTCGGGCATCCGGGCCAGCCATCGATATCGGGTAGGGTCTGCCCGGACTAGCGGCAGTCATGGGCCGAGGTCATCGAGCGATGGCCATTTGCGACACCGCCGGCGGCTGACCGCGGCGATGATCACCGAGGCCCCGGCCGCGAGGGAACGGTTCAGACAGCCGAACGGGTGAAGGTCACATGCGTAACGCCATTGGGCGACGAGGTGGCTTCGATCTCGTAGTCATTCTCGAGCCCCTCGAGTCCGTCCCAGAGGCGTTCGCCTCGACCTAACAGGATCGGGACCACTGCTATGTGCATGTGGTCCACGAGCCCGGCAGCAAGGAAGTCACGGATCATCGTGACGCCTCCGCCGAGGCGCACATCCTGGCCGCCCGAAGCTTCGCGGGCAGCTTTGAGCGCCTCGGCAGGCGAAGCGTCGATGAAGTGGAACGTCGTCCCGCCCTCCATCTCGATCGACGGGCGCGGATGATGGGTCAGGACGAACGTCGGGGTGTGGAATGGAGGGTTGGGACCCCACCATCCTTTCCACTCCGGGTTCTCATGCCATCCCGGCGGGCCGAACTTGCCGGCACCCATGATCTCGGCGCCGATCTTCTGATCGTGCAGCCGCAAGAAGGCGTCATCGATGCCGCCGGTGCCGCCGGGCTCGCCGACCCTCTCGTGCCACCATCGGGTGACGAACATCCACTCGTGAAGCCTCTCGCCGGCGTGGCCGAACGGTGCCTCGAGACTCTGGACGTCGCCGGTCCCGAAACCGTCGAGCGAGACGGAGAAGAATTGGACGCGGGCGAGAGACATGGCTCGTGCTCCTTCCTGGTGGACGAGATCTTGCTCTGTCGGCGGCCTAGCGCTTGAACCGGGGGATCCAGCGGGGGGTCGCGGCGCAATAGGCGGCGTATTCCTCGCTATAGGCCTGGCGCAGGGTCGGCTCCTCATAGAGACGCACGAAGATGTGGAAGGCCGCGGCGACGACGACCCCGTACAGGGCGACGCCCCAGCTGGCGAAGAGCACGGCCTGGCCGAAGATCAGGGCGGCGACCGCGACGTACATCGGGTTGCGGACGTAGCGGTAGAAGCCGCTGACCACCAGGGTGCGCGTGGGCGCTACCGGGGCCGGGGTGCCGAGCCCCTCCCAGGCGAAGCGGGCGAAGGCTTCAAGCACGACGGCGAGGCCCGCGGCGATCAGGATGAGGCCTGTCCACCGGAGCGCGCCAGCGCCATCGCTCGGCGGCGGCGGGCCCCAGTCGGTGATCAGCCAGGGCACCAGGCCGGCGACCACGCCGGGGGCGAGGACCAGGAAGGCGAGACTGCCAAGCGCCGCATTGATCCGTCCCGCCACATTCCCTCGTCGGGGCGACGCAGGATGCAGGTTGACCGGCCGCTGCGGAGTCACGCGAGCCGGTATACCTCGATCGGCCGATCCAGTCCCTTGACCTCCTTCGCACCGCGGTTCTCGAAGGCGAGGCCGCTCCCCTCGGCGAGGCCGACGGTGATGGCGGAAGCGAAGACCTCCGACGGGCCGGCGAGCGCCATGATCCGAGCCGCTGCGTGAACCGCCACGCCGCCGATGTTGTTGCCCACGGGCTCGACCTCTCCGGTGTGGACGCCGATGCGCACCTCGATGTCGGTGTCCCGCAGCGCCTCGAGGATGGCGGCCGCACATCGGAGCCCGGCGACCGCGCTCCGGAAGGTCGCAAGGAAGCCGTCGCCGGTGGTGTTGACCTCCGAACCGCCGAAGCGGAGCAGCTGGGCGCGAACGAGCTGGTTGTGATCGGACAGGACCTGCTTCCAGGGGGCGTCGCCAAGGCGCCGCGCGGTGCGTGTCGAGTCGACGATGTCAGTCATGAGCAGGGTCGTCACCATCCGCTCGTGCTCGCGCGGCAGGCCGAGTGCGTCGATGTTGCCCGCGAAATCGATCAGCACCGCCGGCTCGTCCCCGACCACCCAGGCATCGTGCCCGGGCGGGATGTCCATTACGTCGCCTGGCTGAAACACCACCTCCTCGCCATCCTCCATCCGCGCGGCGAAGCCCCCGGAGATCAGCACCTGGACGTGATGCACCGGGCACGACTCTGCCCGCATCGCCGGCGCCAGGTGCTCTGCCCAGTGCCAGCCGGGCTGCACTACGCCCCGACCGATCGTGTGCGACCCAATTCGCGCGAGCGAGACCGTGAGGAGCGGGAACTCCCGGAGACCGTCCGGGTCGTCGAAGTTCTTTCGCCTGATCGCACCCATCGGTCCATGGTGACGTCGTGGTGCAAGGGGCCACCGACGCGCGATGCGGCCGACAAGCTCAGCGCGCAACCAGACGGCTGGGGCAGCCTGTTCGCTATCGCGCTCGTGGGGCCGCGCTGACGGAGAACAGCTCGTGCTCGCGTTCGACGCCCTTGAGTCGGTGCCGTCCGCGCGTCTCGTACGCGAGGTCCTGTCCACCCTCCGCGAGCTCGCGGGTGACAGCGGACACGAGCACCTCGCCCGGGTCAGCCGAAGCCTCGATGCGGGCTGCGATGTGGATCGCCACGCCCCGGGCCTGCTCGTCAGCCAGGATCACCTCGCCGCTGTGGATGCCCGCCCGGATGGAGATGCCGATCGCCGCAAGGGCACCGACCAGCGCGAGGGCGCAATGGATCGCCCGCTCCGCGCTGTCGAACAGGACGAGGAAGGAATCCCCGGCCGTTCCCATCTCCTCGCCACCGAAGGTCATGAGGACGCTGCGGACGACGTCATCGTGCATGTCGACCGTGCGCTTCCAAGCTGCGTCTCCGCGCCGATGGGCTCGGCCCGTCGAGTCGACGATATCGGTGAAGAGGATCGTTCTGATGACACGAAGGCCGCCCGTGCCCGGCGCTACGCCAAATCCGGCACCTCCTGCCCAGTCGAGCATGACTAGCTCGTCGTCGCCATCGACCCAGATGACGTGGCCTGGGCCGATGTCGAAGACGTGATCAGGGCCGATCACGAGTTCCTCGCCGGCATCGGTGCGGACGCCCAGGCGTCCGGCTAGAACGACACCCCGGTGGTATAGCTCGCACGACCCGGTGCCGACCATCGGCCGAGCGTGCTCCTGCCAGCTCCAGCCGGCTTGCAGGACGATCCGGCTGATGACTGTGCCAGCCAGTCGAACCTGCTGGTTCTCGCCGAGCGGGTAGGAAACCACCGCTTCAGGGCGACGGAGATCGCGAACTTCGACGCCTTTGATAGACCCCTCGGTGGACGGGCTCGCGGTTCGGGCCGCGCGAACCTTCTTTCTCGGTATCGCACCCATCGCTCAATGGTGACGCCGTGGCGCAAGAGCTACGCACGCAGCGGCTGCACTCCGCGATACTCGGCGCCATGAAACTGTATTTCGCCGGTCCGCTGTTCACCACGGCCGAGCGCACCTGGAACGCCGAGGTCACCGCCGCCCTACGGGCAGCCGGTCACGAGGTGTTCCTGCCGCAGGAACAAGAGCCGGGCAGGGATTCGGCGGGCATCTTTGCCACCGATGTCGGTGGGATCGACTGGGCCGATGGGCTGGTGGCGATCATGGATGGCCCGGATCCCGACTCCGGCACGAGCTGGGAAGCCGGATACGCGTTCGGCCTGAAGAAATGGATCGTGCTGGTTCGGACGGACATCCGCGCGCATGCCGGCTCGACCGGCGACTACAACGCGATGCTCGCCGAGGCCGCGACCATCCGGATCGACATGCCTGCTGCGTCGACGGTGCACGTCATCGCGACGATCCTCGGTGCACTCGCCCGCATCGAAACGGGGAGCGCCTAAACTCACGCGCCTCGTCGCAAACCCAGGAGCAGCGCCGCTACGACCTAGCGGTTCAGGCGCCAGATCGCCGCCGTCAGGACGGTGGCGAACGAGACCCAGGCGAGGTACGGAACGAGCAACAAGCCGGCGCTACGCCGGGTCGCGGCAAACGTCACGGCCGTCGTCGCGATCGCAAGCCACAACGCGATGATCTCCACGAGGGCGGCGAAGAGGTCGTGGTTCACGAAGAAGATCCATGACCACCCGAAATTCAGGATCAGCTGGACGACGAACAGACCGAGTCCGACCTGGCGAGCGACGCGGTCGCTCTCGGCACCGACGACCTGCACGAGGGCGATGCCCATCATCACGTACAACGTCGTCCAGACGGGGCCGAATACCCAGTCAGGCGGGTTCCAGCTCGGCCGCTCGATCGTCCGGTACCAGACGCGAAGCCCCTCTTGTGTGAGGAGGCTGCTGCAAACCCCGACCGCGAGCGGGATCGCTCCGATCGCAACGTTCGCCAGGCGGCTCCTCCGCGGCAGAGGCATGTACGCGATCATCGGGCGGCTGCCGTCCCCGCCCCTGCCGGTCGGCCCGACCGAGGCGACGGGCCGGTGCCGCGGTCGAACTCGAGGGTCGCGGGGCCGGCGTCCGGGGGCAGGTATGTCGCCAATCCTTCGTCGAATGGCGTCAGCCGTCGCGGCATTCGCGCCAGGAGCGGTGCGAGATCAACCGTGGCCGGCTGGTTGATGAAGTCGATCGCGTCAGGCGTCAGCAGCGGTTCGGGAAGCAGGCGCATCGGCTGAAGCCCGAGCTTGATGAGCGAGGCGGGCCCGGGGAGGATCGGCCTGCGAAGGTCGGCCGAACGAATAGCGCGGGCGATGATCGCCCGCATCGACAGCGCCGCCGGGCCACCCAGCTCAAAGACTTGATTCTCCGCGGCCGGGTCGACCAGGCTGTCCGCGGCGAGGCGAGCAACGTCGTCGATGAAGACTGGTGCCAGGAGCTGTCGGCCAAGGTTCGTCATCGGGACGATCGGCAGACGTCTGGCAAAACCCACGAACCGGTTGAGGGAGACGTCGCGCGGGCCGTAGATCCAGGTCGGCCGGATGATCGTCGCCACGATGCCGGAGGCCCGGACGGCCTCCTCGGCGCGCCACTTGGCACGGAACCAGTGGCGCCGCGCGTCGGCAGCCGCGCCGGCCCCGGAGATGTACAGGAGGCGCGGCACGCCGGAACGTGCCGCCGCAGCGACGAGCCGCTCGGTCCCGGCGGCGTCGACCGCCATGAAGGTCCGGCCGCGCCGGGGCGCCTCGATCGGCGAGTTCGGGAAAGCGAGCGCGATGGCGAGCGCGTCGACGCCGGCCAAGGCCGTGTCGAGCCCGCTGCCGGTCGCCACGTCTGCGTCCCGGATCTCGACCGCCTCTGGCAGCGGGCCCCGGGCGGCCTCGCCGCGATGCGAGAGGACGATGACCCGATGACCGCGCCGGTGGAGCTCGGCCGCGATGGCCCCGCCGACGAAGCCGGTGCCACCGGCGACCGCGACGGTGAGTGGCTGATCGTTGGCTTCGACGGGCGCGAAGATGGCCGCGATCGTTCGGGCCCGGTGCCGGAAGATCCGCTGTAGCTCGGGTCGAACGGTCAGCCGATGAGCGATCTCGCCGAGCAGGCCGAAGGGAAGTTCGTAGACGACCGTCGTCTTCTACGAGCGTCCCCCCGTGAACGGACCGGAACGTGTGCTCGTGTTCCCAGCGGCGATACGGGCCGCGCGCCTGGAGATCGATGAATCGTGCCGGCGGCTCGTAGGTCGCTGATCTCGGTCCGCCAGCGGGTGGGGATGCTCGAGCAACGGGCGGATGCGGTAGTCGATCGTCAGACCGGCCCGCATCGAGGTGTCCGTCGTGAGGAGCTCAAAGTCCATCCCCGGTGGCGTGATGCGCCCGAGGTTGCCAGGTCGAGCGAAGAAGTCGAAGACCTCCTCGATGGGACGCGCGATGAACTGCGTGGAATGGATCGTGTGCTGGCTCATGGGATTGGTGCCTCGGGTGGGTGAAGGACGAGGGAATTCGGCGGCGTCGATGGGGTGAAGTGTGGCCGACGCTGGTGGCGTCAGCATCGCGATGTCCATACCTTGTCGAATGTTGTAGTCGCCACGATACGAGTGACGCTCGGGGTTGTCAAGGCGTCCCCGGGCGTGCAGACTATACAAACCATGAACAAGTTCCCCATCCTTTCCGCTCCGTGACAGCCATCGCTTGGTTGCGCCGGGACCTGCGGCTAGACGACAACCCGGCTCTGGCTGCCGCGCTGGCGGAGGATGACGAGGTCGTGCCGCTCTTCGTGCGCGACCCGGGGCTGGCCAGGGACATCGCTGGTCCATCGCGGCGCATGGATCGCCTGGACGCCACGCTTGTCGACCTGGACGATCGACTCCGTTCCGTCGGCGGACGCTTGATCATCCGAACGGGTCGACCTGAAGAGGTCGTGCCCGCGGTCGCAGGCGAAGTGGGCGCGAGGCAGGTCCATGCCGCCCGCGAGGTCACGCCCTATGCCATACGGCGCGATGAGGGGTAGGCCGGGCGGTCTCGCTCGTCCTTCACCCGGGCCTTCACATCGTGGAGCCCGATGCGATCGGCGAGCGCCGGGTGTTCGCGGCATTCCATCGACGTTGGCTTGGTGCGGCGATCCGTCCTCCGATCGACGCGCCTGGTCGGGTCCGTGTGCCCGAGGCGATCACGAGCGCACCGCTTCCTCAGGTCGGGGGTCCCAGGGCACCCGATCCGTTGGATCAGGCTCGGACGTTTGCGGAGACCGGTGCGGCCGGCTACGCCGCCGATCGAAACCGAATGGACCTGGATGGGACGAGCCACCTTTCGGCGGACCTCCACTTCGGGACGATCTCGCCGATTCGGTTGACGCAGACCATTGCGGAGGACGCATTTCGGCGCCAGCTCGCCTGGCGGGACTGGGCGAACCACCTGCTGCACTGGCGATCGGAAGCGGCGCTCTTGGCGTCCCAGCCACGCTTGCCGTCCATCGGATGGCGCGAGGACGCCGCCGATCTCGCCGTCTGGCGGGACGGAAATACCGGGTTCCCGACGGTCGACGCCGCGATGCGCCAGTTGGCCGAGACCGGATGGATCGCGAACCGCGCGCGTCTCATCGCGGCGAGCTTCCTGACACGAGAGCTATTCCTCGATTGGCGGCTCGGGGCTCGATACTTCATGCGGGCGCTCGTCGACGGGGATGTCGCGAACAATGGATTCAACTGGCGGTGGGTGGCGGGCGTGGGGACGGACGCCGCGCCGTATTTCCGGATCCTCGACCCGACCCGGCAGGGCAAGCGTTTCGACCCGTATGGCGCCTGGGTGCGTCGATGGGTGCCCGAACTTCGCGGCGTCCCGGATGCGTTCGTCCATCGTCCGTGGGACGCGCCGGGCGGGCCTCCGGCCGCCTACGCATCCCGGATCGTGGACAGGGCCATGGCCCGCGCGCGCGTGCTCTCCGAGTTCCGCGCCGCGCGCCATCCAAGGATGTCCGAATCGGCACTGGAGCAGGGGCCTGATCGCACGTGAACCACCGGATTGACCATGGTCACGCATTCGGCGCAGTCGGGCTCTACCTCCGAGACCGCATTCCGCGAGCTTCGTAAGTGGAGGCGACACCCGCACGAAGCGATCCGCTGTTGGAGCCGAGACGCAGGCCAGAGCCACCGCCATCCATCACGGTCGGGCGCGGAAGGATTCCGCTACTCGTCGGGCACTTCGTCCGGGTCTGGCAATTCCGTGGCGGTGGCCACCGGCACGTCTGGCGTCGGCGGAGTGTCCCAGCGGCCAGTCCCGATCGACTCGGCCGCGAAGGCTACCGAAAGGCGACGACGCATCTCGCTGGTCGCCGCCATACGGAGGTCCGGCGGCACACGGCGACGGACCGTGATCGCCGCGCCGTCGAGCGTGAGCGCCGTCACCCACGTATCGATCGGCGACTCGAACAGGCGACCGCTCCACGCCGGGTCGTCTCCGAGCTCGCGGCCCACCCGACCGGCGACCGCGATCGCCCGATCGAGGTCCTGTGGCCGCAGGATCTGGACGTCGACTGCCGCGATCGAGTACACACGGGTCAGGTTCGACGAGAGGCGGATCAGCCCGTTCGAGACCGAGTGGAGCGCGCCCAACCCATCGCGGAGCGTCGTACGGCGCAGGCCGATCTCTTCGACCTCTCCTTCGGTGCCCGCTCCGGGGGCGGCCTGTACCGAGATCCAGTCGCCTTTATAGAACGGGCCCTCGACGAGGATCAGGATGCCCATCAGGTAGTCGAGCACGATCGCCTGCCCGGCGAGGGTGAGGGCCGCCGCGACCAGCCCCAGACCGGCGAGCAGCTGCCAGAGGTCGAACACGCCAAGGACCAGGATGACCAGGGCGACAAGGAAGCCAGCGCGGATCAGTTTCCCGAGGACGACCTCGAGCGTCACCGCCCGTTTCTGTTGCTCTTCGGCAGGGTCGCTCCCTGCCTGGAGCGTCGCGTTCTGGACCTGGAGCAGTCCCACGACGACGCGGTGCGTCATGCGCACGGCAACGCGATAGAGGGCGAACAGGATCAGGCCGCCAATGACCAGGGCGAGCCCGTGGGAGAGGATCCACCCGAGAAGTTCGTTGAGGCTCATCTAGGCGCGTCGATGATCGGGCCTCCGCCGTTCAGTTGGCCGTGACGGCGCCGCTACCTG
>CAWKLT010000006.1:0-120027 GCA_963850555.1 uncultured Chloroflexia bacterium
GTCGCGGCGACCGGCAGGATGAACGCCATGCGCGATGTAGACGAGTCCGAGGATGCCGGCCGTGACGAGCGTCCCGAGGACGAACAGGGTCCGTATCCAGTCGACATCGATCTCCGAGTAGGCGGCGAGGCCGGTGCAGACGCCGGCGATCTGCTGGCCCTCGCGGACCCGTTTGAGGCGGCGGGGCCGAGTCCGACCGGAGGCCTCGCCGGCTACCGGGTCACGTCCGGTGTCGACCGCGCCGATCGCCTCGAGCACGCCGTCGATGTCGGCCGCGGTGATCAGGCGGTCGTCGGAACCGAGCAAGGCCGCGAGCTTGTCGCCGACGGATCGCTCGAGGTCGCCCAGGACCTCGGCTCGGTCCGGATCGTCCTCCAGGCGGGCGGCGGCTCGGTCGAGGTATCGCGAAAGCCGCTCATAGGCGTCCTCTTCGAGCCGAAACTGCTCGACATGTCCGCGCAATCGGATGCTGATCGTCTTGTCCATGGCTACCTTCCCAGTTCGTCGATGAGTGAGGTCAGCGAGGCCCAGTACGCTCGAAACTCGGCGAGATTGGCCCTTCCCAGGTCCGTCAGGCGGTAGTACTTGCGCGGCGGTCCTGCCGTCGACTCACGCCAGTCGTAGTCGAGCAGGCCCTCGCGCCGCATCCGGCTGAGGAGCGGGTAGAGGGTGCCCTCGCGCGTCGCGAAGTCCGTCGGATCGAGGCGCTCCAGGATGTCCGCGACGTAGACATCGCCCGTGGAGACGATGTCGAGGATCAGGAACTCGAGGAGCCCTTTGCGCAGCGGGCTCAGCTTTGCGTCGTCCATATCCTGCCATGCTACCTTGTCATGAAAAGGTAGCATGCGCAACTCAAGATGTCAACTGGGGCAAGTTCCTGACCTTTGGGTACTAGGACGGACGTACTACGGGTGGGTACGGTCGAGTCCACTACCCGGAGTCAGCTCTTGTTCGGTACACCACTTCGTTCGCTTCGGCGGCCGATCCTGTTGATCGTCGTCTTCGGCTTCTTCCTGATGATCGTGGGTCTGACCGCGTTGAGCCAGGCGATCATCGTGTCGACCCAGTCGTCGCAGACGATGCTGAATGCGATCGTTGGCTCGGACGCGGCGACGGTACGTGGCTTCGCCAACGCGAACCTGGTCCCGGCCGACCTCCGACCTGGCGGTCCGTCCACGACCCGCACCGCTACCCTGCGTTCCCAGGTCAGGACGATCCTCGCTGACGGACAGATCCTGCGCATCGAGATCCGGTCGCCCGACGGCACGCTCGTCCTGTCTGACACCGCCGACCCGGCCGGGGCTCGCGGGGTGCCGACGCCCGACTTCGCCGCCGCGGCTGGCGGAACCGTCACGGCTGGGCTCCATCCGGTCGCCGACGCCGAGTCCGTCGGCGTCGTCCTGCCTGCGAACGACATCCTGCGCGCCTACTTCCCGGTCAAGCTCGACGGCGAGGTCGTCGCGGTCGTTGGGATCTGGAGGGATGCGGCACCGATCCTCTTGGACCTGGATCACCTTCGTCGACAGGTCATGCTCGTCACCCTGTTCGCCGGCGCTCTCGCGGCCGTTGCCCTGTACCTCGTCTTTCGCGCCGCCCAGGGACGCATCCTCCGGCAGACCGACGAGCTCCTCGAGGCGACGCACCTGGACCAGCTGACCGGCACGCTGAATCATGGCGCCCTGGTCGGGGCGCTGGCCGTCGCGATCGAGTCGGCTCGCCAGGGCCGACGAGACCCTCGGGATCGCGCTCCTCGACATCGACAACTTCCGGAACCTGAACGAGACGTACGGCCATCCGGCCGGCGACCAGGCTCTCGCCGCCCTCGCCACGCTCCTTGCGCGACGTCCTTCCCGACGACGACCCAGTGGGGACGCTACGGACCCGACGAATTCCTCGTCATCGTGGCCTCCGAGGCGACGATCGACCTGGAGCCCACGATCGATCTCGTCCGAACGCGGCTCGTCGACCTGAGCCTGCAATTCGAGACCTCCGAACGCCTGCCGATCTCGATCAGTGCCGGGATCTGCGCGTTCCCCATCAACGGCTTGTCGGTGACGACGCTCCTATCGAGCGCGGCGCGGACGCTCGACGAGGCCAGGGCCAGCGGCGGCGACAGCGTCCGGGTCGCTGAAGCCGAGGCGGTGCCGCTCGAGGAGGCGGTCCGCTTCGACGTGCTGGAAGGGCTGATCATCGCGGTCGATACGAAGGACCACTACACGCGCCGGCATTCCGAGGATGTCGCCCGCTACGCCGCGTTCCTCGGCGCCGAGCTCGGTCTCGACGAGGGGGCTCGCTCGGTGATCTACCGCGCCGGTCGCCTTCACGACATCGGCAAGATCGGCGTCCCCGACCACATCCTCCGCAAGCCCGGCCCGCTCACCGAGGCGGAGTACGAGATCATGAAACAGCATGTCGCGCTCGGCGATCTCATCGTGCGCGAGCTGCCCGACCTCGAGGAGATCCGCGCCGGCATCCGCCACCACCACGAGCGCTGGGATGGCAAGGGCTACCTGCACGGCCTGACCGGCGACGACATCCCGGAGATCGCCCGGATCCTGGCGGTGTGCGATGCGTTCTCCGCCATGACCACGACTCGGTCGTACCGCAAGGCACTGTCCGTCGACGAGGCGCTGACCCGCCTCGAGGATGCGTGTGGCTCGCAACTCGACGAACGGCTGGTCGTCGCCTTCGTGAATGGCATCCGGACGGTCGCGACCGCGCCGCTTCCCGGAGATGAGCACGGAGGCCTCTGGACGCCAAGCGTTCCGGTCGTGATGACCGGTCGCGCGGTCGCCTGAGGTGCCCGCCGCGCTCCCGTTGCATCCACGGACGCTTCGCCGCCTGGTCTTCCCGGTCGTCCTCCTGGTCGCGTCGATGATCGTGCCCTCGACAGGCCTGGCGGCGGCCCCGCCGGCGATGGGCACCGCGGACAACTACGCCATCGTGGCCAACACGACGATCACCAACACGGGGGCAAGCCTGATCGCCGGCAACCTCGCACTCGTCGGGCCATCAGTGACCGGGATGGGCGGTGTCGTGACCGGCCGAAGCGACATCGGAAATGCGGCGGCGGCCCGCGCCGAAGACGACGTCTTGAGCGCCCACCACGACGCCACCGGAAGCGGGCCGGCGACGGACATGTCGGGCGTCGATCTCGGCGGCAAGACCCTCGGGCCCGGCATCTACCATTTCGGGTCCTCGGCGGCGCTGCACGGAACGCTGACGCTCGATGGCGAGGGTGCGTCCAATCCGACGTTCATCTTCCAGATCGGCTCGACGCTGACCACCGGCACCGGGGCGCGCGTCCGGTTGACCAACGGCGCGGACGGCTGTGCGGTGTTCTGGGCGGTGGGCAGCTCGGCGACGATCGGGACGGCCACCTCGATGCAGGGCAACCTGATGGCTCTGGTCAGCATCACGATGACGACCGGGGCGACCATCGGCGTCGGCGGAGGCCGCAATGGTGGCCGAGCATTCGCTCAGAACGGCGCGATCACCCTCGACACAAACACGATCATCGCGCCCACTGGCAGTTGCAACGCACCGGCCCCGACTCCGAAACCGACGCCCAGACCGACGCCCAGACCGACGCCGGTTCCCACGCCGGTCCCGACCGCGCCTCCGACCACCGCGCCGACCGCGGGTCCCACGCCGACTCCCACCCGGGCGCCGACCCCGGCCACCCCCAAGCCGACGTCGAACCTGACCGCACCCCCGCCTCGCGCTGCGACCCCGAGCCCGACGGCATCCGGGCACGGGGCATCACCATCACCCGATGCGCAGGCCTCGCCGGCGGTGATCGTCGGGCCGGGCACGATCGGCAGTCCCCCGCCGACCGTCCCACGACGGGCCGGTTTCGACATCCCGGCCGGGCTCGACGACCCGGTGACGTTCGATGGCGGCGCCGTCGGGATCATCGGACCGTTCGTGGTCCCCGGATTCCTCGCCGCTGCCTCGGGCTTTCTCCTCATCCTGCTGATGCTTGCGCAGGCGCTCGGCGCGCTGGCATGGCTACCGGTCGTGCGGCGCCGTGTCGGTTCGTTCGGCATGAGGTCGGGGCGCTAACCGGTCAGGCAGCGCCCAGGTAGGCCTGATCGGGATAGCACCATCTCCACGCTTCACCCGGCTCGATCGAACGCATGACGGGATGACCCGTCGCCTCGAAGTGGGCGCGGGCATGGTGCCCAGCCGAACTGTCGCAGCACCCGACATTCCCGCAGGTCATGCACATCCGAAGCTTCAGCCACAGGAGCCCATCCGCTTCACATGACGGGCATGTCGCCGGTTGCGAACGGTCGTCCACCACGGCGTCGATCTCCGCGGCGTGGCTGCAGGCTCGCGCCCTGACCGACCGCTGGAACACGGCGCGGCGGACCGCATCTGCCAGGTGGTCGCGCATCGGGATCGCCTCCGTCCTTGACGTCGGCGGCCCATCGCCCCGACATCACGGTGACGCGCGCGCGAAAGCAGCGTTACAAGACAGCCCCTCAAGGTGAGCTGGGCGGGCTCAGCAGGCGACGGGGCGGGCCCTTGGATGGGAAGCGGCGTAGGTCGTCACCGCCGTCGTGAGCCGCTTGGCGCTCACGATGAGCTTGGGATACCGCCAGTTCGGCCCCTCGGACGTGTACAGCCACAGGCGCTCCGACGTGACCGTGAAGGCCGACTGGAGCGAGGTCACGTGGCGGCGGACCGAGACGATCTGGTAGGTCGAGACCCGGGAATCGCTCGTGTACACCTTGACCTTCATGCCGATCAGGCTGGCCCCGTTGTTGATCTTCGACCTCGTGAGCAGGGGCAGGAACATCCCCGTGCGAGCGTGGGCGTAGATCAGGGTCACGCCCGGCTCCCGCGGCTGCATCAGCTCGCGCTGGTACATCGCGACCTTGCACGGCGGATAGCCGCTCGGGCCCTTCATGACCGCCAGGTTGATTCCGAGGCTCGAGACGACGATGCGGGTCGCGACCGGAAACGTCAGGTTCGCGCAGCGGACGTGAGAGCCGCTGACCGTGCGGAAGGCGATCGGACCCGACCGGGCGACTTTCCAGATCGCGGACATCTTCGCCCCGGACACGTTGCGGATCGTGTTGATCTCACCGGTCGCAGTCGAGGTCACCCGCACGAAGGAGGCGCGCAACGTGCCAAGGTTGGCGCAGGTGCCGGCGCGGATCTCAACGGAATAGGAAGCGTTGGCCTTCATCGCCTTGAGGCGGAGGGTCACCAATCCAGTGCTGTTGGTGTAGGCGCGCAACGACATGCGACCGTTGACGGCGTTCGTCCCGACGCTGGCCTGCCACAGGCGCTTTGTCGTCAGCGCCATCGCTGGACCGACATTCAGGCTCAGGACCAGCACGACTGCCAGGATGACCGGCCACATCCGGCGCATCTCGGACCCCCTTCGATACCGCGACGCCAGTCGGTCGCTTCCCTGAGGCTATCGGACAGGACCAGCGGCGGATAGCGCCAGGACGAAAATCCGGTGCCCGCGCGCACGGGGTCGGACCGCCGGCCCCGTCCAGCCTCAGTCGAGCGAGGTGAGCCCGAACGCGACCCCGAATCCGATCGTCGTCGCCAGGCCGACGAGCCGTCCGCCGTGCTGGTAGGCCTCGGGCATCATCGTGGTGAAGGTCAGCGCCCCGGCCGCCAGTCCAAGCCCGACGACGCCACTTCCCCTGGCGACGTCGGCGGCTTCCTGGACGAGGTCGTACGCGACCGCACTCAGGAGCACGCCGGCGCCGAAGGCCATCACCAGGCCGAGGGGGCGCGCCCCGATCCGCCAGCGCAGGGCGATCAGGCTGCCGATCAGCAGTGACGAGGCCGCCAGCAGGCCCCATACGAATGCCTCGATCATGCCGGGGCCGTCAGCTGTCGCACTCGATCGCTCCGGAGGGGCGCGGGGACTAGTCGCTGGCCGGTCGGGACCTAGCCCTTGCGTTCGAGGATCGGTCGGGCGATGTCGGGCTTGTCGACCACGAACGCGAACATCGCGCGATCGCCCCACCGGCCCAGGAAGAGGTGGCCCTGGATGTTGACGCCGGCATCGGCCAGCGCGCGCGAGAGGCGCGCCATCCCGCCCGGCTTGTCGTCCACCTCGGTGACGAGCGATTCGCCCTCGATGTACGTGTAGCCCTGCTCGTCGAGCACGGCCTTCGCCGTGTCGTCGTCGGCCGTCGTCATGATCACGTGCCCGGAGTCGCCGATGCTGCCGCCACCGATCGCTCGCAGGTCCACGCCGCGCGCCGCCAGCGCCTCGGCGAGGGTGGCCATCGCGCCCGGCTCATTCTTCAACTGGACCACGAACTGGTTGGCCATGGTGATGACGGTCCTCCGGGGGTCGAGTGAGCGTGGCCGGGATTCTATCCCCCGCGAGGTGCTACGGTCGGACGATGATCGATACGGACCTGCCGGCCGGCGTGGCCGCTGCGCTCCGCGCGCCGACCGAGGGCGAACGCCTCGTCGTCGAGGCGGCCGGGATCCCGTGGTCAGCACTGACCTGGGGCGATCCGGGGGCGCGGCCGCTGCTGTTGATCCACGGCGTGACGGCGTCCGCGGCCATCTGGTGGCGGGTCGGGCCCGCGCTTGCCGCCACGGGCCGGTGGGTCGTGGCCGTCGACCAGGCGGGCCACGGCCAGACCGGGCATTGGCAGGGCCACCACCGGTTCCGTGACAACGCGGCCGACGTAGCGGCCTTCATCCGTGCGGCCGGCTTGGACAGGGACGACCTGCAGGTCGTCGGCCACTCGTGGGGCGCGATGACGGGAGCCGCCCTTCCCGCCGCGGGATTACGACCGGCGACCCTGGTCCTCGTCGATCCGCCGGTCGTGCCCCACGCGTTCATGGCGGCGCAGGTCGCGGCATCGGACGAGCATGGCTACCCGGACATCGACGCGGCGATCGCTGCGGTCCGTGCCGCCAACCCGGACTGGGACGACGGCGACGTCCGCGCCAAGGCCGAGGCGCTGACCCAGCTGGACGAGGCCGCGGCCCGTTCCGTGTTCCTCGACAACGGCGACTGGGACGGCGGGCTGGGCGACCTGGCGGACCCGGCCGCCGCCGGCATCCCCGTCTGGCTGGTCCGCGGCGATCCTGCAGCGGGCGGCTACGTCGCGGACGCCGTCCTGCCTGACTACGCGGCTCTGATCGGCGCGGACCACATCACCACGATCGCCGGCGCGCCCCATTCGCCGCAGCGCACGAACCCCGTGGAGACGACCGCGGCGCTGCTCCGGGCCTTGGGCGACTAGCCGGCCGCGGTCGCCGCGCGCTCCTCACGCCGGATCGCCACGGCCCGCCGGTAGGCCTCGACGTACTTGGGCGCCGAGCCGGTCGTCCAATCGAAATCGACCGCCATCGCCCGATCGACCAGGCCGTCCCACGCCGCTCCCCCAGCCGCCCGCAGCTCGAAGGCTCGCTCGCACGCCGAGAGCAGCGCGTCCGGCGTGGGTCGGTCGAAGACGAAACCGGTCCCCTCCCCCGGCGTCGGCCGTCTGGTCGACGACCGTATCGGCCAGCCCGCCCGTGCGGTGGACGATCGGTAGCGTCCCGTAGCGCAACGCGATCATCTGGCCCTGGCCGCACGGCTCGAACCGCGAGGGCATCGCGAAGAAGTCGGCGCCGGCGTAGATCCTGCGCGCCATCGCCCGATCGAAGCGTTCGATGAACGCGACCTGCGCGGGCGATGCCTTCGCCTGCTCCCGGAACGAATCGGCGAGCGACGGATGCCCACTCCCCTGGACGATCACGCGCCCTCCTCGGGCCAGCAGCTCGGGCGTGGCGTCGGCGAGCAGGTCGAAGCCCTTCTGCGGGTCAAGGCGCCCGATCATCCCGATGACCGGCCGGTCGTCGGTCGCATCGAACCCGACGCGCTCCAGCAGGTCGGCGCGGCATGCGGCCTTGCCGGTCGAGATCCCTGCGCGAGAACGGCGCGGCAAGATCCCGGTCGGTGGCCGGATCCCAGATCGCGTTGTCCAGCCCGTTGAGGATCCCGATGAACCGGTCCCCGCGGTTGCGCAGCAGGCGATCGAGGCCCATCCCGAACTCGGGCGTCAGCGCCTCCCGCGCGTAGCCCGGCGACACGGTGTTGACGATCTCGGCCGCCTCGATGCCGGCGGCGAGCAGGTCCACGCCGTCCGCGTTCTGCCCCGGGACCCCGGTGCCCGGCCGCAGCCCGAGCTCGGGCAGCGCCGCGTTGTCCGTCCAGCCGTGATACGCGAGGTTGTGCAGCGTCGTGATGACCGCCGCGCCCCCCACGACGGGATCGTCCGCGTACCGGAGGTCCCGGAAGATGGCTGCGGGCCCGGCCTGCCAGTCGTGCAGATGCAGGACGTCGAGCGGGCGACCGTCCGCCCGCAGCGCCTCCATCGCGGCTCGGCAGTACAGCCCGAACCGCCAGGCGTTGTCTGCGTAGTCCCCGGCGGCGTCGCCGTAGAAGCCCTCGCGATCGAATGCCGGCGGATGGTCGACGAGCCGCAGGCGGTACCCGTTCGCGGCCACGTCCACGATCGTCACCGCCGACGAGCCGGTCCGCGCCCGCGGGTCCGGCACGGCCAGCGTCGTCTCGCCCAGGATCGCCGCAGGTTCAGGGTCCGGTACGCCGCGATAGCGCGGCAGGAACACGTCGACCGGACCGTCGACGCCGTCGACCTCCGGGTGGCCCAGCGCCCGCGCCAGGGCATCCACCACATCCGCCAGGCCACCGGTCTTCGCCCACGGCTCACACTCGGCGGCCAGGAACGCCACGCGCAGTCCCATCGGGTCCATGGTAGCCCGCGACCGGGACGGCGGAAGGTCGGCCGCTGCCGTTCGACTAAACCGGTTCACATGGCTCCGGCGAACCGCTATCATGCGCGCGCATGAACCCCGTCTCCATCCCGTCGATCCCGGCGGCAAGCTTTCCCCTGCCGCCCCGTCTCGAAGGCCTCCGACGGCTCGCCTACAACCTCCGCTGGGCGTGGGATCCGCGAACCCGGAACCTCTGGAGCCTGGTCGACCGGACGGCCTGGACGCGCTATCGCAACCCCATCCCGGTCATCAGCGGTCCCACGGAATGGTCCCGCCTCCTGGACGACGAGAAGTTCCTGGCCGAGTACCACGACGTCCTCGCCGAATTCGATCGCTACATGGCCGACGGTTCGGGGCACTGGTTCCACCGCCGGCACGGCGACAAGCTCGCGGGCCCCATCGCCTACTTCTGCGCCGAATACGGCATCCACGAGTCGCTCGGGATCTACTCGGGCGGCCTCGGGGTCCTGGCCGGCGATCACATGAAGTCGGCCAGCGACATGGCCCTGCCGTTCATCGGCGTCGGGCTGCTCTACCGCAAGGGCTACTTCCGCCAGTCGATCGATGCGGACGGCCATCAGGAGCACAACTACCCCGACTACGACCTCACCCGACTGCCGCTTGCGCGGGTCCAGGATGAGAAGGGCCTGCCACTGACGGTCCACCTGGAGCTGCCGGGGCGCGTGCTCGCGATCGCCGTCTGGCTGGCAGAGGTCGGGCGTGTGCCGGTACTCCTCCTCGACACGGACGTTGCCGAGAACGCCGTCGAGGACCGACCGATCACCCACATCCTGTACGTCCGCGGCCGCGAGATGCGGCTGCACCAGGAGCTCGTCCTGGGCATCGGCGGGGTCCGGGCGATCCGGGCCCTCGGCCTGGCCCCGGCCGTCTGGCACCTCAACGAGGGCCACTCGGCGTTCCTGCTCACGGAACGCGCTCGCGAGTACGTCGCGGCCGGTGCCGAGCTCGAGGATGCCTGGGCGCGGGTGCGCCGGGACAGCGTGTTCACGATCCACACGCCCGTCTCGGCGGGGAACGAACGCTTCGACATCGAACTCGTCCGACGCATCGCCGGCCCGCTGCTCGACGCGGGTGGTGTGCCGGTGACGGACGTGCTGGAGCACGGGCTCGGCACGGACGGCGACCCGACCCAGTTCGACATGACGGCGTTCAGCCTGCGCCTGACCAACGGCGCGAACGCGGTCAGCAAGCTCCACGCCGTGACCGCCAATGAGACATGGAAGGACATCGTCGACCACGAGATCCTGGCGATCACCAATGGCGTGCACCCGCCGACCTGGGTCGGCTCGCCGGTCGAGGAGCTCTTCTCGCGCCATCTGGATGCCGACCTGAGCGCGCTCGATGCCGGAAGCGGACAGGATCAATTCTGGGAGCGTCTGGACCGCATCCCGCGCGCGGACCTCTGGGAGGCTCACCTGCGGCAGAAGCGGGAGCTCGCGCTCTTCGTCCAGGGCCGGCTGCGCAGCCAGTTCGCCCGGCACGGAGAGGCGCCATCGATCCTGGCCGAGGCGGACCAGGCGCTGGACCCGGCGATCATGACCATCGGGTTCGCCCGCCGGTTCGCGACCTACAAGCGCGCGGCCCTCCTGTTCACGGACATGGATCGGCTCGCGCGCCTCCTGTGGGACCCGGACCGGCCGCTCCAGATCATCTTCGCCGGCAAGGCCCATCCCGCCGATCGGCCCGGGCAAGGGGTCATCCAGGAGATCTTCCAGCGCTCGCGCTCGTCGCAGCTGCGCGGCCGGGTCTTCATCCTCGAGGACTACGACATGCGTGTCGCGCGGTTCCTCGTCCAGGGCGTCGACGGCTGGCTGAACAACCCGCGGCGACCGCTGGAGGCATCGGGGACGTCGGGCATGAAGGCCGCCCAGAACGGTGTCCCGAACATCAGCGTGCTCGATGGCTGGTGGGACGAGGGCTACGAGGGCGACAACGGCTGGGCGATCGGCGGCCGCGAGCAGTCGCCCGATGAGGCCGCCCAGGACTGGGCCGACGCCCAGGACCTGTATCGACTGCTCGAGGAAGAGCTCATCCCGAGCTACTACGAGCGCGAGGCGACGGGCGTCCCGACGCGCTGGACCAATGTCATGCGCCGGTCCATGGCGAGCGCGCTCTGGCGCTTCTCCACCACGCGCATGCTCCAGGACTACACCGAGCTCCTGTACCTGCCGGCGGCCGGCGTCGAGACGTCCGTCACCGTCGCTCGGCCCGTCGTCACGGAGGCCGGTTGACGACCTTGCCACCGAGGATCTCGCTGGCGCTCGCCTTGCACAATCACCAGCCGGTCGGCAACTTCGGCTGGGTGCTCGCCGAGGTGTTCGAGGCGGCGTACGCGCCCATGATCGACGCGCTCGAACGCCATCCCGGCGTGCGGCTCTCGCTCCACTACACCGGCCCGCTGCTGACCTGGCTCATCGCGGAGCGGCCGGAGGCCGTCGAGCGACTGCGCTCGCTGGTGACCCGCGGTCAGGTGGAGATCCTGGGAGGCGGGTTCTACGAGCCGGTGCTCGCGTCGCTGCCGGAGCGCGACCGCATCGGGCAGCTGACCCGCATGGCCGACGAGCTGGAGTCGATGTTCGGGGAGCGCCCGCGTGGTGCGTGGCTGGCAGAGCGCGTCTGGGAGCCGGACCTGCCGACCTCGCTGGTCGCGTCGGGCTACGAGTGGACGATCCTCGATGACGCGCATTTCCGCGCCGCCGCGATCCCGGAGGCCGACCTCTGGGGCCCGTACACGACGGAGGACCAGGGCCAACTGCTGCGGGTGTTCGGCACGGAGCAGGGCCTGCGCTACCGGATCCCGTTCCGTGAGGTCGACGAGGTCATCGGCTACCTGCGCGAGCACGCGACCGACACCGGCGACCGGGTCGGCATGATGGGCGACGACGGCGAGAAGTTCGGCGGATGGCCGACCACCTGGGAGCATTGCTGGGGTGAAGGCCGCTGGGTCGAGCGGTTCTTCGAGGCCATGGAAGCGAATGCCGACTGGCTGACCACGACGACCCCATCGGCATGGCTGGCCGACCACCCACCGATCGGCCGCGTCTACATCCCGACCGGGAGCTACGCCGAGATGGGCGAGTGGGCCCTGCCGGCCGACGAGAGCCTCGTGTTCTCGAACCTGCTCCACGAGGCGCAGGATCGGCGGCTCCCCGAGGCGCGATGGTTGCGCGGGGCGTTCTGGCGCAATTTCCAGGTCAAATATCGCGAGATCAACGACCTCCACAAGCAGATGCTGCGGACCTCTGAAGCCGTGGCGGCGATGCCCGACGGCCCGGACCGCGCGCTGGCCATCGATCACCTGTACCAGGGCCAGTCCAACGATTGCTACTGGCACGGTCTGTTCGGCGGGATCTACATCAGCCACATGCGCCTGGCCACGTACGAGCACCTCATCGCGGCCGAGGACCTCGCGGGTTCGGCGACGGACACCCTGGTCGCCGCCGAGCTTCGCGACCTCGACATGGACGGGGTCGACGAGGTGCGGCTGGCCGATGTCGGGCAGGTGGTGACGGTCGATCTCGACGGGGGCGGCGGCATCGGCGGCTGGGACATCCGGGCCGTCCGCCACGCGCTCACCGCCGTCATGCGCCGGCGCCCCGAGGCGTACCACGAGGTCCTGCGCGAGTTCGAGGCGGCCGGCGCGCGCGTCGGCGGGGATGCGGGCGGCGGCGGCGGCGCGCCGGCCTCGATCCATGGCGTCGTGCGGGTCAAGGAACCGGGGTTGGCGGCACGCCTGGTCTACGACACCTACGAGCGTCGTTCCGGCCTCGTCCGGGCGCTCGGCCACGAGGTCACGGCCGAGGACTGGGCGGGGGCTCGCGCGACGGATCTCGGGGACACCGTCGACGGCGCGTTCGACCTCGTCGAGCTCTCGCCCGGACGGCTCGTCACTCGCCGTGCGGCCAGGATCGGCGGGACCGACGTGGACGTGACGCGCACGCTGACGCTCGGTGGCGACCGGCGGGCTCCCACCCTCGCGCTCGAATTGGAGCTGGAGCACCGAGGCGGAGCGGCGCTCGACGCACGGATCGGCATCGAATGGTCGACGACGATGCTCGGTGGTGGCGGCAACCCCGCCGCGTGGTGGGAGGTGGCGGGCGAGCGGTCGCGCCACGATGCCGCGGGATCCGCCACGGACCTCACGACCATCGCGCAGGGCAACGACCACATCGGGCTGTCCGTGACGACGACGACCGATGCGCCGGCCGACGCCTGGTGGGCACCGATCGAGACGATCTCGAATTCCGAGAACGGCTTCGAGCGGGTCTATCAGGGCAGCGGGCTGCTCCTCTCCTGGCCGGTCCGCCTGGGCGCGGGCGAGCGCTGGTCGCGGACAGTCGATCACGTGGTCGCTACGACCCGGGACCGCGGCCTGGACGGGTCGTGAGCCGGATCGTGAGCCGGCCCGCGTGAACCGCCCCGCGCTCGTCGTTCACGGGCATTTCTATCAGCCGCCGCGCCTCGACCCGTTCACGGGCACGATGCCGGTCGACCCGACCGCGGCCCCGGCGCGCGACTGGAACGAGCGGATCAGCGCGGACTGCTACCGACCCAATGCCAAGCTCGGCAACCTCGGTGCGATGTCCTGGAACCTCGGGCCCACGCTCGCCGGCTGGATGCAGGCGTCGGACCCGATCGCGTATCGCGGGTTCGTCGACGGCGACCGCGGGGCGAACGGAATGGCCCAGCCCTTCCATCACTCGATCCTGCCGCTCGCGTCGGCGGCGGACCAGCTGACCGAGGTCCGCTGGGGCATCCGCGATTTCGAGGTCCGCTTCGGCCGCCGCCCGACGGGCATGTGGCTGCCCGAGACGGCCGTGGACCAGGCGACGCTGCGCGTGCTGGTCGACCACGGCATCACCCACACGGTCCTCGCGCCGTGGCAGGTCGTCGGCGACCACGGCGAGGAGCTGGACACGCGACGTCCCGTCCGGGTCGACCTGGGCGACGGCCGCTCCATCGTCGCCGTGCTCTACGACGGGCTGCTGTCAGCGGCCGTGTCGTTCGACCCGACGGCGACCGTGGATGCCGACTGGTTCGTGCGCGATCGACTCCTGCCGCGTCTGGAGCAGGAGCCGCTCCCCGGGGACGCGCCGCCGCTCGTCGTGATCGCCACGGATGGCGAGCTCTACGGTCATCACCAGCCGCTGCGCGACCACTTCCTGGCACGGCTCGTCGGCCGAGCCGCGCCGCCGGACATGCCGTACGCCACGCCCACGCTGTCCGGGGCGGTCGAGCGGGCCGCCGCGTCGGGCCTGCCGCTCGGGCGGCTGCGCGATCGGACGTCGTGGAGCTGCCACCACGGCGTCGCCCGCTGGGGCGCGAGCTGCGATTGCGTCCCGGATGGTGCCTGGAAGGGCCCGCTGCGCGCCGCCCTCGACCGCCTGGCCGGCGGCGTCGATGCCGCGACCGAGCAGCTGCTGCGAGCGCTGCCGGGGCAGCCGGACGCCTGGGCCGCGCGGGATGCATCGGTCGATCTGCTACTGGGGCTGGAGACCGTCGCCACGTTCGCGGACCGCTGGCTCGCGCCGGCCGCCGATGCGAACGACCGGGCGACGTTCGCCGCGGTCATGGAAGCCCAGCGTTGGCGGCTTGCGATGTTCGCGAGCTGCGGCTGGTTCTGGGACGAGCCGGCCCGCATCGAGACGGCGGGAGTGCTTCGGTCGGCGGTACGTGCCGCACGCCTCGTGGACGGCCTCGCGGGCACCGACCTCGAGCGGCGGCTGGTCGCAGACCTGGCGCTCGTGTCGGCCGATGGGATCGGCATCCTCGACGCGGCGCTCGCGGCGGTTGGCGCGGTCGGGCGGAGCCGGCCCGTCTGAAACCGCCCGTTGGCGGAGTCTCGTACCATCGGTCGGTGATGACTCCACACGTAGCCCTTTCGCGACGACTCTTCCTCGCCGAGCTCGGCCGAGGCACGGTCGCGCTCGCGGTCGTCGGGATCGCCGGGTGCGCGCCGGCTGGATCCAGCGCGACCGGCGCAGCCAGCACGCCATCACCCTCGGCGTCCGGCGCCGCGTCGCCGGTCCCGTCGGCCAGCTCGGCCGGCTCGGCAGACCCGCCCGCTGGTTCGCCCGCCGCACCCGGCGAAGGGGTGACGTGGGAACGGGTCAACCTCGGGTTCGTGTCGGCGTACATCCTCGCGCGCGGCGGCGAGGCGGCCATCGTCGACACCGGGACGGCCGGGAGCGAGGACGACATCGCCGCGGCGCTCGAACGGATCGGCCTCGGCTGGGACGCCGTGGGCCACGTGATCGCCACGCACCTGCACAGCGACCACGTCGGTAGCCTCCCTGCGGTGCTCGAAGCCGCACCCGACGCGACGGGCTACGCCGGTCCCGAAGATCTCCCGTCGATCTCCGCTCCGCGGCCGCTCGTCGCCCTCGCCGACGGCGACGACGTCTTCGGGCTCAAGGTCATCGCCACGCCCGGACACACGCCGGGGTCGATCTCCGTGCTCGACCAGACTGGCGGCATCGTCGTGGTGGGCGACGCGATGGGCACGTCCGGCGGAGCCGTCCAGGGCTCGAACCCGCAGTTCACCGCGGATATGGACGCCGCCGTGGCATCGGTGGCGAAGCTCGGGACCTTCGAGTTCGAGACGCTGCTCGTCGGCCATGGCGACCCGATCGTGAGCGGCGCCTCCGACCTGGTCGCCGCCTACCAGCCCGGCTGACGCGCGGGCCGGCGACGGGTCCGGCAAGCCCCGAGAATCCGTCAGCCCGCGGCCTGCGCGCCACGGGCTGACGAGGGAGGAGGGATGTGTTCGGACCGGTCGCAGCGTCCGCCCCGGCGGTGCGCATTGTTATAGTGGATTGGGCCAAGTGCGACTCTAGGTTGGACTACTGAGCTATGTCAAGCGAAGCGCCCGCGAACCTAAGCATCCCCGCCGGTGGCCGCGCCAGCACGGCCGGTGAGAGTCTCGATGTCGAGCGCGACTCGGACGTCCCGATCTCCACGCAGATCTACTGGCAGCTGGCCTACCAGATCGATTCGGGTCGGCTGCTGGCGGGTTCGCGCCTGCCACCCGTCCGCGAGCTCGGGGCCGCGTTGCGGGTCAATCCGAACACGATCCGGGCCGTCTATCGGCGTCTCGCCGACGCCGGCTATGTCACGAGCCGCCACGGCGCCGGAACCCACGTCGCCGACCGGCCGCCGGAGCGCCGTGGCGCGGAGGCGCTCGCTGGGGTCGTCGCCGAGATGCTGCGCCGTGCCGCCCACGCGGGCTTCACGGCCGATGAGGTCGCCGCCGCGACCTTCGCCGCCGCCACCGAGCGCAAGCGCCCGGGTCCACTCGTCCGGGTCCTCTTCGCCGAGTGCACCAGCGCCGACGCGGGCTACGACGCCGAGCGCCTGGTCGATGCCTTCCCGGGCCTCATCGAGGTCGAAGGCGCTCTCATCGACGACATGCCGGAGCGTCTCGATCGATTCCATTACGACCTCGTCGCGACGACGACGTTCCATGCCGACGAGGCCCAGGTGCTGGCCGCCGGCCGGGTCCCGGTCGTGGCGATGCTCGTCGGTCCGGGCTACCTCGAGCTCGTCCACGAGATCGCCGGCCTGAAGCCGGGCTCGCGGGTGGGCCTCGTCTGCCCGTCGGAGCGTGGCGCCGACAACATGCTCGACGTCCTGCGCCTGTCCGGCGCGACCGGGATCGAGATCGTGACCGCGCTGACGACCGAGCCCGACGCGCTCGAGAAGGTCGATGCGACCGCCGACCTGATCCTGATGTCGCGCGAAGCGCTGGCCGCCGGTCTCGATCGTGGGTTGAGCCGGCCGGAACGCGTCCGCTCGTGGACCTACGAGTTCGACCCGTCCGGGCTGGAGCTGCTCCGCCGGGCCATCGAGCACGCCGCCGCGGAACGACCGACCGAGGCGCTCGGGGCCTGAGGCGCGCGGGGCCTGACGCACGCCGAGGGCGCGTGCCATCCTTCGGGCCAATGCGCGAGTTCCATATTCGCCGGACGGCGCGCGAGCGCCACGCGATCGATGACGCCCTCCTGAGTGCCCGTGGCGACCTCGTCGTCGCCGACCTCGCCGCGATCCGGCAGCTCGCCTCGCGGATGAACTCGGTCCGGCCGGCGGGCGCGCCCTCGGTCGGGGCCGGCGAGATCGTGGCGCTGGGGCTGCTCCACGAGATCGCCCACCTGCTGACCGCGCGGTTCGAGACGCTCAGCGCGGGCTCGATGGCCGGCGCGCTCCGCGACATCCGCCGCCGGCTAGGCGATGCCGACGCCGACCTCGTCCTCGATCGCTTCGCCTCGGCTTTCCCAGGCGTCGGGCCGGAGCCCGAACCAGCCGTCGACCGCCTCGAGGAGCTGCTGCTCATCCGCGTCGCCAACGAGAACCCGGCGCTCGGACCGCTGCGCGAGCTGGTGGACGACCGGATCCTCCGCGACGGGACGCGCTACGACGACCTGGCCGCCGGCCTGGAGGCGTGGTTCGCCGCCGGCGACGGGCTGGAGCTCGGGGACGGGACGACGGGCGTCGCTGGTCGAGCTGCTGCGGGCGCCGGCCCGGCGCGTGCCCACCTCGCTGGCCGGCCAGTTGCGCTACGTCCGGGAGCACTGGGCCGCGATCCTCGGGGCGGACCTCGACGCGATCATCGGCCGGCTGGACATCGCGATCGGCGTCCTTGCCGAGGAGGAGCGCGGCCTGCACCTGCGCTTCGGTGGTGGCGGCGGTGGCAAGGACCTGCCGCCGGACGTGCCGTCGTTCGCTGCGGCCGTCGTCGCCGATGAGGCGGAGGCCTTCTCCAGCGATTCGGACTGGATGCCGCGCGTGGTGCTCATGGCCAAGAGCACGTACGTCTGGCTCGACCAGTTGTCCCGTCGCTACGGGCGGGACCTGCGCACGCTCGACGCGATCCCGGACGAGGAGCTCGACACCCTGGCGAGCTGGGGGGTGACCAGCCTGTGGCTGATCGGGCTGTGGCAACGCTCGGTGGCGTCGGAGCGGATCAAGCGGATGCGCGGCAACCCGGACGCCGTCGCCTCGGCCTACTCCCTCGACGACTACCGGATCGCGGACGACCTCGGGGGCGAGGCGGCCTACGCGAACCTGCGGGATCGCGCGTGGGCGCGGGGCATCCGGCTGGCCAGCGACATGGTGCCCAACCACATGGGCATCGACTCGGGCTGGGTCATCGAGCACCCGGAATGGTTCCTGTCCTTGCCCGAGCCCCCGTTCCCCGCCTACACCTACACCGGGGCGGACCTGTCGTCCGACCCGCGGGTCGGGATCGTGCTCGAAGACCACTACTGGGACGACACGGACGCGGCCGTCGTGTTCAAGCGCATCGACCGCGAGACGGGCGACGAGCGCTACGTCTACCACGGCAACGACGGCACCAGCTTTCCCTGGAACGACACCGCCCAGCTCGACTTCCTGTCGGCGGAGGTCCGGGAGCACGTCATCCAGGTGATCCTGGACGTCGCTCGCCGATTCCCGGTGATCCGGTTCGATGCGGCCATGGTCCTCGCCCGCAAGCACATCCAGCGGCTGTGGTGGCCGCTGCCCGGGCTCCGGCGACGGGATCCCGTCGCGGGCGGAGCACGCGATCTCGCAGGAGGAGTTCGACCGGCGGATGCCGAACGAGTTCTGGCGCGAGGTCGTCGACCGGGTCGCCGCCGAAGTGCCGGACACGCTCCTGCTGGCCGAGGCCTTCTGGATGCTCGAGGGCTACTTCGTGCGGACGCTCGGCATGCACCGCGTCTACAACAGCGCGTTCATGCACATGCTCCGCGACGAGAACGGCGCCGGCTACCGCAAGCTCATCCGCGAGACCCTCGAGTTCGATCCCGAGATCCTCAAGCGCTACGTCAACTTCATGAGCAACCCGGACGAGGAGACGGCGCTCGAGCAGTTCGGCACGGGCGACAAGTACTTCGGGGTCGCGACGGTCATGGCGACGCTGCCCGGGCTGCCGATGCTCGGCCATGGCCAGATCGAGGGCTACGCCGAGAAGTACGGCATGGAGTTCCGGCGCGCACGGCTCGACGAGCAGCCGGATCCGTCGCTCGTCGAGCGGCACCAGCGCGAGATCTTCCCGCTGCTGCACCGGCGCGCATGGTTCGCCGAGGCGCACGAATTCCTGCTGTACGACCTCGTCACGGACGGCGGCGGCGTGGACGAGAGCGTGCTGGCGTACTCCAACGGCAGCGGACCGACGCGGTCGCTGGTCGTCTATCACACGCGCTTCGGGTCGATCGCGGGCACGATCCGCGAATCGGCGGCCTTCGCGCGCAAGTCCGCAAGCGGGGCGAAGCGCCTCGTCCGCCGATCGCTGGCCGAGGGCCTCGGTCTCACGAACGATCCCTCGATGTTCGTGACGTTCCGCGACGCGAGGACCGGGCTGCAGTACATCCGCTCATCGCTGGAGCTGTGGGAGCGCGGCCTGTGGCTGTCGCTCGACGCGTACCAGGGCCACGTGTTCTGGGAGTTCGACGAGGTCCACGACGGGACCGCGGGCCAGTGGCGGCACCTCGCCGAGCGGCTGGCCGGCGCCGGCGTTCCGTCGCTCGACGACGCGCTGGTCGAGCAGCAGCTGGAGCCCGTTCACGCGCCGCTCCGGGCCTTGTTCGAGGGCGGCCACGTGGCGGCGATCATCGAGGGATCCGCCGGCAGCGCCGACATCGACGCGCTGGAGGAGCGGGTGGTGGCGCTGCTGGCAGCCACGGCCGAGTCGACCGGGGTGGGCGGTGACCCGGTCGCCGTCGCCGGGGAGGTCCGCGACCTGGTCGCGGAGGCCCTGCTGTCCCCTGCCGAGCCCGACGACGACCGACGCCGAACCGCTGACTCGCGACGACCGCGCCGCGCTCCTGCTCTACCTCGTGCTGTCGCGCCTCGGTGCCCTGGCCCCGGGCGCCGATGTCGCGGCCACGAGCCTGGCCTGGTACGACGAGCTGCGGCTGGCGCCAGTCGTGGCCGACGGCCTTCGGTCGGCCGGGCTGGACGACGGCGCGGCGTCGGCGGTCGCGGGCACCGTCCGTGCGCTGCTGGCGTTGCCTCGTCCGTCCGGGCTGCGCGGCCGCGGGCCCCAGCGCGAGCTCCGCCTGCTGGAACGATGGCTGGCGAGCGAGCCCATCCGCGACGCCATCGGCGTCAACGCCTGGGACGGCGAGGAGTGGCTGGACGGCGATCGATTCGCGGCGCTGCTCGCCTGGGCACAGCGGCTCGACGCGATCGAGACCGGCGCTCCGGCCGACGCCGCGCTCGCGACCCGACTCCTGGCGGCCGCGGAGGCCACGGGCTACCGGCTGAGCGCGCTTCGGGAAGCCCTCGCCGAACCCGACACGAAACGAACGCCGCGCGCACCCCCGGTCCCGGAAGGCCCCGGGTACCCTCGCCAAAGCGGCGCTCCTGACCCGCGATCAGTCGAACAGGATCCGCCGCAGCAACGACGTCGGCGGCGCCCCGTGCCCGATGACCGCCTCGAGGTGTGGCCGGTAGCGGAAGCCCGGCGTCTCGCCGAACCCGCCGGGCAGCCCGCGCGGCTCGATCGTCGCAGGGTCCTTGCCGGCCGTCCGCCGCGGCACGGCGGCGCGCCTCCAGCTCGATGTCCCACATCTCCATGGAGCCGGCGAAATAGGTCGACAGCTGCGTCGACGAGAGTCGGGCGCGGTCGAACTTCGCGCGTGCCTCCGCCTCCTCCTGGAATCCGCCATCGACCATCAGCGCCACGGCCTCGTCCTCGGTCATCCCGGCGGTGTGGATGCGCGCATCGATGATCGCGTTCGTGACCGAGCGCAGGTAGAACTTCCAGTGGGTCAGGAGCAGCGCCCCGTCGTCCGCGCCGTAGCCGGCGTCCATCATCACCTGGGTCACGTACACGGCCCACCCCTCGGCGAACAGGCCGCTCGAGAAGATCGCCCGCGGCAGCGACTCCGTTCGGTTGGCGTAGACGCCCTGCAGGTAGTGCCCCGGGACCGCTTCGTGGATCGTGAGCAGCCGCAGCATCCGCGCGTTGTCCTCGCGCAGGTACGACTCCTTGCGGTCGGGCGGCCAGTCGTCGGGCATCGGGGTGATGGCGAAGAAGGCCTTCTGGCCCTTGTCCAGCGGTCCCGGCGAGATGAGCATCGCGCCACCGAACGCTCGCAGGAACGTCGGCGTCCAGCGGATGTCGAGCGGCTCGTCGACCAGACCCACGAGGTCGCGCTCGACGCAGAACGCCTCGATCCGGGTGTTCTCGGCACGGCAGAAGTCGAGCAGCTCGTCCGCCCGGGGGTGCTCGGCGGCGATCGCGTCGAGCACCTCGCGCACGACCGCGCCTTCGTCGTCGGGGAGCGGGCTGCCACGGCGCCATCTCGGCCACAGCTGCCTCGCGAGGCGGATCAGCTCGGCGCGAACGACGTCGAATTCGCGCTCGGCGGCCGCGAGGATCCGTTCGGCGGTCAGCGTCTCGGACCGCATGGTGTGGCGCATCTTGCGGGCGAACAGGTCCGCGCCCAGGCGACCCTCGCCCTCGCTGCGCGGCAGGACGTCGTCGGTGAGGTGTCCCTCGAACGCGGTCAGGGCGGCCTTGGCGTCGTCGGCGGCGGCCGCGAGACGCTTGCGAAGCCCGGCGACGGCCGGATCGGCAGGCGCGGCGCGCTCGGCCTCAGCCAGGGCGTCGTCGATGAGCTCGGCTATCCCCGGGAGCTGTTCGAGGGCTTTCTCGGTCTGGAACCGGCCCACCGGCCGTCCATCGCCCGGGCCTTCGAGCGCGACCACGGCGCCATCGAGCACCGTCCGGATCCCCTCGAGCCTCCCCGCGACCGACGTCAGCCGATCGGCAAGCGGCGCGAAATCGCGGGCGATGAGCGGGAAGATCCCGTCGCCCAGCAGGTACACCCACTGCAACGGGTCCCAGGTCTCGTCTCGGAGCTCGGTGTCGGCGAACCGCTCGGCTTCGAGCTCCATGACCAGCAGGTCGCGGTCGATCGCGTCGCCGGCCGTGAGATCGCCGGCGTCGAGCCCTTCGAAGCGTCGCGAGCCACCGATCGACGAAGTCGAGCCGCGCCGCCCGGCCCGCCTCGGTGACGTCCGGCCATCGATCATCGTAGCGGTGGTCGCCGATGGCGGTGGCGGCGGTCGGGTGCAGCGCGACGTACTCGTCGAGGAAGGACGCGAAGCGACGCTCGAAGTCGGACATGCCCCGAGTCTAGGAGATGGCCGGCCCCGGTGACGCCTGGCGCAAGTCCCAGGGCGCGGCGATCACGCAGCGGACCGGCCGCACCGATCAGGCGGTTACGGCGGCGGCCGCGGCGTCACGCTCCTTGCGACTCCGTCCGAACCGGAGGTACAGCGACGGCACGATGAACAGGTTGAGCAGGGTCGATGTGACGAGCCCACCGAGGATGACGATTGCCATCGGGTGCTCGATCTCGTGGCCGGGCAGGTTCCCGGCGATCGCGAGCGGAACGAGCGCCAGGCCCGTCGCCAGCGCCGTCATGAGGATCGGCGCGAGCCGTTCCCTGGCGCCGCGGACGACGAGGTCGACCCCGAACGTCTCGCCCTCGAACTTCTCGAGGTGCTGGAAGTGGTTGATCATCATGATCCCGTTGCGGGCGGCGATGCCCAGGACCGTGAAGAAGCCGACGAGGGCACCCAGGGAGATCACGCCTGCACCCAGCCACACGGCCAGGACGCCGCCGACGAGTGCGGCCGGGAGCGTGAGGAAAGACAGGATCGCCAGCCGGGTGCTTCCGAAGGCCGCCTGGAGCAGGAGGAACACACCGATGGCAGCGGCGAGCGCGAACAGCAGCAGCCGATCCTGCGCGGCCTGGCGCTCTTGGTATTCCCCGAGCATCTCGGGGTGGTAGCCCTCCGGGAACTCTGTGCTGGCCAGAGCGGCGTTGACGTCGTTGATGACCGAGCCGAGGTCGCGGCCCTGGACGTTGGCCTCGACGTCGATCCGACGGGCTGTCTTTTCATGATTGATGTGGCCAGGCGAGGGATGGATGGAAACGTCCGCGATCTCGCTGAGCGCGACCTTCCCCCCGGCCGCGGTGTCCATCAGCAGGTCTTCGACGTCAGTCAGGCTCTGGCGGACTTCGGGGACGCTCCAGACCTGGATGTCGTACGCCTTGCCACCGTGGAAGATGTCACCGACCTCCTCGCCGGCCATGTACGCCGACGCCGTCCGCCGGACGTCACCCGGCTTCACACCGTGGCGCTCGGCAGCCGCAAGGTCGAGCTTGACTTGGATCTGTGGGATGTTGACGAGCTGTTCGGAGTGCAGGTCGATGATGCCCGGGATCACGTCGAGCTTGCCCTCGACAGTCTCAGCCAGCTCGCGCAGCGTCCCGAGATCCTCACCATAGATGCGGATGACGATCGCATCGCTCGAGCCGGTCAGGACCTCGCGGATCCGCTCCTTGAGGTAGGTCTGCACATCGCGCCGCAGGCCGGGATAGCCGTCGACCACCTCCTGGATGGCGGCAAGCGTGGTGTCGTAGTCGACGGCCGGATCGACGCTGATCCAGTTCTCGCCGAACTCGACGCCGTACGGCTCATCGGCCTGGTACGCCTGGCCGATGTGCGAGCCGCAGTTGCGCACCCCGGGGATCTGCCGGAGCTCGGTGCACGCGTCGATGGAGACTCGCGTCTCCTCGGCGAGCGACGTCCCGGGCGCCGTGACCCAGTGCATGAGGAAGTCGCGCTCCTTGAAGTCAGGCAGCAGTGACTGGCCCAGCTGCGGCAAGATGACGATGCCGGCCAGGCTGACGGCAGCGACCGCGAGGAACGCCGCCCGAGTTGAGCGCAGGATGCGAGAGATCAGGCGCCCGTACGACTCCTGGAGCCGGCGCGTGATCGGCGAGCGCTGGCGCTCGATCGGGGCATTGCGGAGCAGCAGGTACGCCATCGCCGGCGTCACCGTCAAAGCGACCACGAGCGAGGCGAGCACGGCCAGTCCGTACGAAACGACCAACGGCTGGAAGAACGCCCCCGACAGGCCTTCGATGAAGAAGACCGGGGCGACAGCGACTACGTCGATGAGCGTCGCGTACACGATCGCGCTGCGGACTTCGAGGGACGACTCCAGGACGATCGATGCGGTCGATCGATCGCTGCCGGCCAGGCGGTGCTGGCGCAGTCGGCGTGTGATGTTCTCGACGTCGATGATCGCGTCGTCGACGACGACGCCCACCGAGATGACGAAGCCCGCAAGGATCATCGTGTTGATCGTCACGTCCCTGACGTACAGGACCATGGCTGCCGCCATGAGCGACAAGGGGATCGCCACGAGACTGATCAACGCGGTTCGCCACTCGAACAGGAACAGGATGAGAACGGCGAAGACCAGGATGCTGCCGAGCAGGAGCGCGTTCGAGAGGTTGCCAAGCGCCTGATCGATGAAGCTGGCCGGGCGGAAGATCGCGCGATCGATCGTGATGCCCTGGAGGCCGGGGGCGAGCTCCTCGAAGGCCTGGTCGACCCCGCGGGTCACGTCGAGCGTGTTCGCCCAGGGGAACTTCTCGATGATGAGGAGGATGCCGAGGTCGTCGTTGATGACCGCATCCCCGATCATCGCCTGGTGGTCTCGGACGAGTTCGGCCACTTCGGAGATCGGGACCTCGTTGCCGTCACGCCCGGTGACGGTCACGTGCGCGAGGTCGTCGACTTCGATGATCGGTGGGACGTGGTGGACGTTGAGCCGCTGGTTGGGCGTATCGACATATCCGCCGGTGCCCGTGAAGTTGCCGGTGTTGAACCTGAGGATGCCCTCGTCGAGCGCCTCCGACACGGCGTCCATGACGTCGTTCATCGCAACGCCGTGCTGGGCGAGCTTGGACGGGACCACCCGGACCTGCGGCATATCGAGGCGCTCGCCCCAGATCTGGACGTTGGCGACGCCCGGCACGCTCAGGAGCCGCGGTCGGATCGTCCAGTACGAGATCATCGACATGTCGATGAGCGATACCTCTTCCGACGACATGCCCACCTTGAGGAACCGGCTCGTCGCCGACAGCGGCTGGATCATGAACGGCGGGGCCGCCCATGTCGGCAGGGTCGGGGTGATCTCCGCGACCCGTTCGGCCACGAGCTGGCGGGCTCGTAGCAGATCCGTGCCCGGCTTGAAGATCATCTCGATCTGCGAGAGCTGGATGACCGACTTCGAGCGGATGATGTCCAGCCCGTCGACGCCGGCGAGCGCCTGCTCGAGCGGTACCGTGACGAGGTTCTCCACCTCCTCGGCCGACAGGCCGATGCAGATGGTCTGGATCTCGACCTTCGGCGGGGCGAACTCCGGGAAGACGTCGACCGGCATCGCCCGGACTTGGGACGTCCCGAAGATCATCAACGCCGCCGCTGCCGCGAGGACGAGGAATCGGAAACGAAGACTCGCGGCGATGATCCGACGCATCATGACTGCAGGCTCCCCCCAGGTGCTCGGCGGCCGGGCGTCAGTGGCCGCCGCCGACGCCGATCTCGGCGCCGTATAGCTCCGCGGCACCCGTGGTCACGACCGACGTGCCGACCGCGGGCCCTGCCGACAGGAGGGCGGTATCCCCATCGATCTCGTCGACGGTGATCTGCTCGCGCAGGAATACGAGTGGCTCGGCGTTCACGTAGGACCACGTGTCGCCCTGGGCGTCGTAGATGACGGCAGCGTAAGGCACGGTCAGGAGCGAGCCGGATCCGGCCACCGGGGCGGTCTCGACACCGAGCCGTTCGGCCGCCTTGGCTGACAGCGTGAGTTGCTTCAGGCCGGAGGCCTGCTCCTCCAGATGGATGGCCTCTTCTTTCGGGGCGGTGGTGGTGGCCTGGTTGCAGCCACCCAGGACGAGCCCGACGAGTGCCAGGGACATCAGGGTGCGTGCGATTCGCTTCATCTCGATGCTCCTATGCCGGTGTCGGCTCGAAGGCCGGCGGTTCGCTCAAGAGGGACTCGGTCTCGGACGCCGGCTTGGGACCGGACCGCAGATAGATCGTCGGGAGGATGAAGAGGACCACCAAGGTCGACGAGACGAGCCCGCCGAGGACGAAGACCGCCATCGGGCGCATGACCTCCAGCCCCGCGATGTCGCCCAGAGCGATGAACGGCAGAGCGAAGGCCGCCGTCCCCAGGGCGGTGATCAGGATGGGCCCCAGTCGCGACTGGGCGCCAGCGACGGCGAGCTCCATCCCATGCTCGGCCCCACCAGCTCGCTCCAGCCGCTGGCAGCGGTCGACGAGCGCGACTGCGTGACGGACCGTGATGGCGACGACGGTGATCAGGCCAGCGAGGGCACCGATCGTGAAAAGGTCTCCGGTCATGAAGGTCGCCACTACGCCACCGATCGCGGCGGCCGGGACGGCGAGCAGTACGAGAAAGGCCAGACGCCAGGCCCCGAACGCCGCTTGCAGGAGCAGGAAGGCAAGGAGCACGGTCCCGATGAGCACCGCGATCAGGCGCATCTGGCTCTCCTGCTGGACGAGCGCGGCGCTGCTGACCTCGGCGTGGTATTCGATCGCGAATGGGATCGATGCGATGCCGCTCTTGACATCCGCGACGACGGCACCGACATCACGTCCGACCACATCGGCCGTGACATCCACGTAGCGCATGACGCCCTCGCGGTTGACGACGCTCGGCGACGGTGCGACATGCACGTCGGCGACCGCGCCCAATCGGACGAGACCCTGGTTAGGCGTCTCGATCAGGAGGTCCTCGACGTCGGAGATGCTGTTCCGAATCGACGGGTCGCCCCAGACGACCACCTCGAAGACCTTCTGGTCCTCGAACAGGTTGCCGACTTCGATGCCCGACAGGAGCGATGTCACGGCCCGCCGCACGTCGCCTGCTTTGATCTCGTACCTGGCGGCGGCCTCGAGATCCACTTCGATCTCAACGGTCGGCTCCATGACGATGGTCTGGACCGCCGGGGCGCTGACCCCGGCGACGCCGGTGATCGCGGTGCGAACCTCCTCGGCTTTGGCTTGCAGGACGTCGAGCTCCTGGCCGTACAGACGGACGGACACGTCGCGCTCACTCGCACCGAGGACTTCGGCGATCCGATCCGACGCATACGTCGAAACGGCACGCTCGAGGCCGGGGTAACCGGCGACGGCGTCCTCGATGGCGGCCAAGGTGACGTCGTAATCCGCGGTCGGCGACATCGTCAACCAGATCTCGCCGAGGTTTACGCTCCCGCGCTCGTCGGACATGATCGCGCGCCCGACGTGGGCGCCCACGTTCTGAACGCCGGGGATCGCGCGCAGCTCAGCCGTGGCGCGAGAGATGACGCGCGCCATCTCGGGTCGCCCGGTGCCAGGTGCGCCGTCCCAATGGATCAACAGTTCACGCTGACGGAAGGTCGGCAAAGCGGTGTCGCCCGCAGCGGGCAGGACCGCAACGCCCACGACGACCACGGCGGCGACGACCACGAGCCCCACCGTGAGGGCCGTCGGTCGGACCCGGGCGGCGATGCCTGACAACGTGTTCTGGTACCAGCCGCGGGTGCGGCTCAGCAGCGGAGACTCGCGTCGGGTGCCCGGATCGCGCCGCAGGACGAGCACGGCCAGGGCCGGTGCCACGGTCAGCGACACGAACATCGCGGCGAGGATCGCGGCCCCATAGGCGACGGCCAGCGATGGCAGGAACGCGCTCGCACCGCCGACCACGAAGAACAGCGGGACGAGTGTGCCAAGGATGATCAGGGTGCCGTAGACGAGCGGCGAGCGGCTCTCGACGACGGCGGCGGTGACGATGTCGGCCTTGGACCGTTCGCCATCGCCTTCTCTGGGTGTGCGGAACCGCGTCGAGGACGTCATCGACCACGCCGGCCGCGTCATCGATGACGACGCTGATGGCCACCAGCAACCCGGCCAGGGTGATCGCGTTGAGCGACGCTCCGCCAAGGTGCAGCACGATCGCCGCGGCTGCGATCGACAAGGGGATCGTGACGATGCTGATCAGGGCGGCCCGCCAGTCGAACAGGAGCGCGCCGATGATGACGGCGATGAGCAGGAAGCCGATGAGGATCGCGAGCGACACGTTTCCGAGCGAGGCGTCGATGAACGTCGCCTCGCGGTAGAGGGTCGTGTCGACATCGATGCCTGGCAGGCCCGGCTGGAGGGCCGCCATGGCTGCCTCGACGCCACGGGTCACGTCCAGCGTGTTGACGTCTGGGAACTTCTCGATGACCAGGATCAGGCCGCTGCCGTCGTTGACGAGCCCGTCTCCGATGAGCTGCTGGTGATCCTCGACCACGGTCGCGACGTCACCCAGCTTCAGCGGGGTGGCGCCGTCCTCGGTCTCGATCGCCACCTGCGCGAGGTCCTCAGCGTTCTGGATCGGCAGGATGTGCTGGATCCCGAGCCGCTGCTGTGGCGTGTCGATGAACCCGCCCGTCCCCGGTGTCGAGGCTTCGAGGAAGGTCAGCGGGGAGAACCACAACGCGTTGCCGGCGGTCTTCACGACGTGCTCGAGCGAAACGTTGTTGGAATCGAGCTTGGCCGGGTCGACCAGGACCTGGAGCTGGCGCTCCCGCTGGCCGAAGATCGAGACGTTGGCGACACCCGGCACGCCCATCAGACGAGGTCGGACCGTCCAGCGCGCAAGGACGGACATGTCGATGAGCGACTTCTCCTGCGAGCTCATGCCGATGACCATGAACCGGCTGAGCGAGGACAATGGCTGGAGCATCACCGGGGCTCTCGCGACGTTGGGAAGCGCATGGGCCTGGGTCAGCCGCTCGGCGACGACCTGTCGAGCCTTGAAGATGTCGGTTCCTGGCTCGAAGATCAGCACGATCGAGGACAGCCCGGGGATCGACTCGGAACGGATCTCGTCGAGGAACGCGACGCCGTGCAGGAGGTCCGCCTCGAGGGGCACGGTCACGAGCTCCTCGACCTCTTCCGCCGACAGGCCGAGGGCCTCCGTCTGGACCTCGACATAGGGCGGCGTGAACTCGGGCAGCACATCGACACGCGTGCTCTGCACCTGGGTCGCACCGATGAGCAGCAGGGCCCCAGCGATGCCGATGATGAGCATCCGGAAGCGAACGCTCGTGCCGACGATTGCGCGCAACATGCTGGCCTCCCCCACACCGCACCCGCCGGATCACGTCGGACGGATCGACGGATCTCGGGTGCCGGAACCTCCCCTGGTCGATCGCGCGTCCCCGGGCACCTCCCTCGTTGACCGGAAACACAGCAAAACCGCGGTCGGGACCCGATTCTGCGACTACATCATTGTGGCCAAGAACGCACCCTGCCTATACTCAAATTGCACCAGTTGGGGGGCGAGGGATGACCATCGGCGGCAGTCATTGGGACAGCCGGATCCGGGCTGCGGCTCGCGTGGACCCAGCCGTGTCCCGTCGCGTCGTGGACATCGTCTGCGCCGTGCTCGCGATCGCCCTGTTCCTGGGCATCGGTGACCCGGAGATCGTCCTGCAGGCGCTGTGGCTGACCGTCGCGATCGGGGCATTCGTCTATGGCCTGCGCGCCGCTCTCGCACGCATCGCCATCGCCGGCGGCCGTGATGGTCGTCTTCCTCTGGATCGCCATGGCGGTCGGCGTGCAACCCACGGAGGAGCAGCTCGAGTTCACCGAGTGGCCGCTGATGGTCACTATCGCCGTGATCGTGGCCGTCCTCGCAGACCGCGTCTCGACCTCGGCCCGACACTATGCATCGCTCTACCGCCAGGCCAGTGAACGACTGGTCACGGCCCATGAGGACGAGCGCGCTCGTCTCGCGCGCGATCTCCATGACGGGGTCGGTCAGACCCTGACTGCCGTGATGCTGACGCTCGACGCCGTGGAGCGCGAGCTCATGACCGACGTTGGCGCACCCTTCGTTGCCCCGCGAGCCTCGCTCTACCGCGCGCGGACGCTGGCGGCGACTGCCCTCGCCGAAGCCAGGGACGTGGCGGTCCGCCTCCGACCGGCGCGTGTCCACGAGATCGGGCTGGGGGCGGCATTGCGCAATCTCGCGGGTTCGGCGGGCATCGCGGTCGAGCTCCGCTTCGAGCCCGACCTGCTCCCACCGGGACTGCTCGAGCCTGAAGTCGAGATCGACGTGTTCCGTATCGTGCAGGAGGCCGTCGGCAACGCCGCACGCCACAGTCGGGCGCGACGCATCTGGATCGCGGCACGGGTCGTGGACGGAACCCTCCGGCTCGTGGTCGGCGACGACGGCGTCGGGTTCGCGACGGCCAACCGAGAACGTGGTCTCGGCCTCGACGGGATGCTCGAGCGCGCGGCTATCCACGGGGGCACGGTCGATGTTCGCTCCCGGGTCGGGGTCGGGACGCGGGTCGAGATCGTCATCCCACTCACGCCGCCCCTCGGGCAACCGGCGGTGGCTGCTCGACCGGCACTGAACGCGGTCCGCTGATGGATCGGTCGCCCGAGATCGCTACGACCGATGCGAAGGGCCTGCCTGAGGCGTTGGAGCCGTCCACCGGGCGCGACGCCGCTCGCTACCCACGGATGGCGCTGGGCCAGACGATCCGCATCGGTCTGGTCGACGACCACCATCTGATCCGCGAGGGCCTCAGGCTGGTCCTCCAGGACGTCGATGGCTTCGAGATCGTGGGCGACGCGGCAGACCACGCGGCGGCACGCGATCTCGTCGCAACGCTCCGGCCCGACGTGCTGCTGCTGGACCTGACCTTCCCGGAGGGCGACGCACTGCCGCTCTTGCGAAACCTACGGGCTCAGTACCCGGAGTTGCGGATGATCGTGCTGACGATGCATGGCGATCCGGAGACCGTCAGACAGGCGCTGGCAGCCGGAGCCGCCGGCTACCTGGTCAAGGGTGCGAGATCGTTGGATCTCGTGGAGGCCATCCGTGCAGTGGCACGAGGCGATCGATACCTGCACAGCAGCGTGACTGGAACGGTGGTCGAGGATTCCATCCGTTGGTCCGAGACGGGCGCCATCAGCCCGCGCGAACGCGAGGTCCTGAGCCTGCTCGCGTCCGGCCAGGCGCCTGCCCAGATCGCCCGATCGCTCGACATCAGCATCCACACCGTTCGTCGCCACATCGCGAACCTGTCGGACAAGCTCGGCATCCATGGCACCAACGCCCTGACCCGGTACGCGATCCGCCACGGGCTCGCCAGAGCCGAGTAGGACGACGCGGGTCAGACACCCCGGCCTGCACGGCCCGGCGCGCACGGGACGACGAGCCCCGCTACGATCGGCCCGATGACGCAGCAACGCTGGGTCGCTCCGGTCACCCTTTCTGGCGCAAGGGTCCGGCTGGAGCCGCTCGAGGAACGCCACCTCGACGAGCTCAAGGACGTCGCGTTCGACGACGCCATCTGGCGCTGGACGATCGCCAAGCCCATCGACGAACCGACGCTGCGGGCGTGGTTCGAGACGGCGCAGG
The DNA here is from genome assembly GCA_963850555.1 of uncultured Chloroflexia bacterium. Lineage (GTDB taxonomy): Bacteria > Chloroflexota > Limnocylindria > Limnocylindrales > CSP1-4 > SPCO01. The sequence goes on from CAWKLT010000006.1 coordinate 31,106, forward strand.
GCCAATGCCAACGCCGGCACGGAGATGCCGTTCGCGACCGTCGACACGGCGAGCGGCCGCGCGATCGGCAGCACCAGGTTCATGACGATCACGCCCGAGCACCGTCGCCTCGAGATCGGCTGGACCTGGGTCGGGACGGCCTACCAGCGATCTGGGGCGAACCGGGAGGCGAAGCTCCTCCAGCTGACGCCACGCGTTCGAGACGCTCGACGCCGAGCGCGTCGAGTTCAAGACCCATGCCCGGAACGAGCGATCGCGTGGCGCGCTCCTCGGCATCGGCGCGACCTTCGAAGGCGTCCTGCGCCACCACACGATCATGCCCGACGGCTCGAACCGCGACTCCGCGTTCTACAGCGTGCTCGCCGGGGAGTGGCCCGGCGTCAAGGCACGCCTCGAGGCCTTGCTCGCCCGTTGACCGAGATCACGACGACCGACTACCACACCGGTGGCGAGCCATTCCGCATCGTCACCGGCGGTGTTCCGGTGCTCGAGGGCCGGACCGTGCCGGAGCGCCGCCGTTGGGCCGCCGCGAATGTCGACGACGTCCGCCAGCTCCTCGTCAACGAGCCACGCGGTCACGCCGACATGTACGGCGTGCTTCGTCACGCCACCCGACGACGCCGACGGTGACCTGGGCGTCGTGTTCTTCCACAACGAGGGCTATTCGACGGCGTGCGGGCACGGGACGATCGCGCTGGTGACCTGGGCGATCGACACCGGTCGGGTCGCGACCGAACCGGGCGCTCGTGAGGTCGCGGTCACGGTCGACGTCCCGTCGGGCCGGCTCGCCTGCACGGCGCGCCTGGACGGCAACGGTCGGGTCGAGGCGGTGCGCTTCCGGAACGTCCCCTCGTTCGTGCTCGCGCGCGACGTGGAGGTCGAGACGAGCCGGGGCCGGTTGATGCTCGACGTCGCGTTCGGCGGGGCGTTCTACGGCTCGATGGATGTGCGGACCCTCGGGCTCCATGTCGAGCCGCGAGCCCTCCCCGAGCTGATCGCCCTGCAACGCGAGCTCCGCCCCGCCCTGGATCGCGCGCTCGAGGTCGTCCACCCGGACCAACCGGACCTCGCGGGCATCTACGGCGTCATCTTCTGGGAGCCCGTCGAGGGCGAGGGCCGTACCCAGCGCAACGTCACGGTCTTCGCCGACGGCGAAGTCGATCGGTCGCCGTGCGGCTCCGGCACGTCGGCCCGGCTGGCGATCCTGCACGACCGCGGCGAGATCGGCGTCAGGCGAGACGCTGCGGCATCGATCGATCGTCAATTCCGTCTTCGATGCCCGCGTGATCGAGGTCGGTCCGCCGATCGGCGGCCACCCAACGGTCGTCACCGAGGTCGAAGGCGCGGCCTTCCGAACCGGCGAGCACACCTTCGTCCTGGACGATCGCGACCCGCTCGGCCGCGGATTCCTGCTGCGCTGACCGGCTATCCTCGGCGCACACCGATCCATCGCCCAATCAGGAGGACGTGTTGAGAGGCTTCGTCATCGGTACGGCCGTGACGGCCGTCGCCTTCTACATCCTGGTCACGCTGCTGCCGGACATGTTCGCCTACGACGGCGGGATCCCGGCGCTGATCGTCATCTCGGTCATCTTCGGGATCGTCAACGGGCTGATCGGCCCGATCGTCAAGCTGCTCGCCCTGCCGATCAGGCTGGCGACCCTCGGCCTCGTCGGCTTCCTCATCAACGGCGGACTGCTGCTGCTGACCGCGTGGCTGTCCGACCTCTTCGGTTTCCCGCTGCACGTCGGCGATTTCCCGCCGGACCTGCTGACCGTCGATACGCTCATCGCGGCCGTCGTCGGAGCCGTGGTCCTGTCCATCACCTCGTCCGTCATCCGGCTTGTCGTCCCCGACTGAGACGCCGATCGAGGAGTCGCTCCGCGTCGCTGCCCGGCGATACGGGACGCCGCTCTTCGTCACCGACCTCGCGACCGTCGACGCCGCCTGTGCCGCCGTGGCAGCGGCGTTCCCGGACCCGATCATCCGGCAGTACTCGGTCAAGGCGAACGACGTGCCGGCCGTCATCGCGCAGGTCGCCTCGCGCGGGTTCGGCGCGAACGTCGTCTCGCGCGGCGAGTGGGCGCTGGCCCGCCGCGCCGGCGTGCCGAACGACCGGATCACGCTGGAGGGCGTCGGCAAGACGCCCGCCGACCTCCGTGACGCCGCGCGTGCGGCCGCGGCAGGCTCCCCGCTGCGCTGGATCGCGCTGGAATCGCCGGAGGAGGCCGGGGCGCTCGCCCTCGCGGTGCGTCGGACCAGGAAGGCCGGGCTGCGCCTCGATGTCCTGTACCGGCTGAACCCGGACGTCACGCCGGAGACCCACGCCGGGCTCGCCGTCGGGTCAGGCGCCAGCAAGTTCGGCATGACCGAGACCGAGATCGGCGAGGCGATCGAGGCCGGTGGCGGGCCCGACGGTCCGCTCCGCCCACGCGGCATCCACCTGCACGTCGGGTCGCAGCTCGGTGCCGTCGACGCCTGGCGCGACGCCGTCCGCAAGGCCCTCGCGATGGCCGCGTTGTGGCGTGGCTCGATCGAGACCTTCGACACCGTCGACCTGGGCGGCGGGTTCCCGGTGCTCCCGACCGACCAGCCGTCGCCCTCCCCGGAGCGCTTCGCGCGCGAGCTCCCGGCCGCGCTCGAGACCGTCCCGGACGATCGACGCCCGACCCGCCTGGCGATCGAACCCGGTCGGGCGCTCGTGGCCCGTGCCGGCTGGCTGGTCGCGCGCGTACTCCACGTGCGCGACCGGGGTGGTCGCCAGGTCGTCATCGACGCCGGCATGACCGAGCTGATCCGGCCGGCGCTCTACGGGGCGCGCCACCCGATCGTGGCTCTGACCTCGCTCGGCCGGGAGTTCGTGGAGCCGGGAGCCGCGGCCGGCCAGGGTGCCGAGCCCGCGCAGGTCGAGGGCCCGATCTGCGAATCGACGGACTCGCTGGGCACGCACGACCTGCCGCCGCTCCGCCGGGGCGATCTCGTGGCAATCGCCGATGCCGGCGCCTACGCCGCATCACTGGGCTCCGCGTACAACGGGCGACCACGCCCGCCGCAGATCATGCGGGCGGCGGATGGCAGCATGACGGTCGGTCGCCGACGCGGCAGTCTGGCCTCCCTGGGTTGAGGTGACGGCGGCGGGGTCCGCCTGCGCAGGACACAAGCGCCTTCGGCGCTCAGCGCCCTGCTCCGGCGGCCCAGCCGCCGATATCCCGGGAGGTGGCACCAAGCGACAATACGGTGAGTCCCCGCGACCCCGGGAGGTCCGGTGGTCGGTTGACCGCCCGGCAAGTAGGCTGGCGCCGCAAGGAGGCGCGATGCTCCGACGATTGCCGCCCGTACTCACTCTGCTGACCACCACGCTGATCGTTGGCGCGCTCCTGACCGTGGCCTGTACGCCCGTCGAGCTCGTTTCGCCGTCCGCGCGAGCTTCGCCTGCAGGGACGCTGGCGGTCGCGGAGATGCTGCCGACGGCCCTTCACGCCGAAGCGCTCCGCGTGCTTCCGGGAGCGGACCCGACGACCGGCGCGCTCAACCAACTCGTACGGCGCCTGGGCAAGACGAGCGCCGACGTGGAAGTCGCAGGTCGGATCGCGTTCCACGAGGGGGCGAGCAACGCCTCCATCCAAGGAGTACGAATCGCTGGCGTCGACGGAGCGCGCCTTTTGGCCGAAGAGACCGCCCTCGTACGCGAGATCCTTGCACGTGAGACACAGGCTGACGTCCCGGCCGATGTCATCTCCCTCGGCGGCAAGCGTGTGACCAGGCTGGTGTCTCCGCTTGCCGACGAGCCCCTATACCTCCTTGTCTCCCAGGACACGATCTTCCTGATCAGCGGCGCGGACGAACCCGACGCCGACGAGCTCATCCGACAGATTCCCTGACCCACACGGATGACATTGGCGGACACAAAGCGACGCTTGGTGCTCTACGCCCGAGGTGACGACGATTGTGAGCCGATGACTCGGGCTCCGATCGGACCAGAGGGCGCGCTGCGGCGTGGATCCCGCACGTCGGCAGGGCGCGTGGCTCAGGTCGTGGCGAACAGTTCCCCGGTGTATGAGCGGCTGACCCAGAATCCGAGCGCTTTGAGGGTGGCCTCCCGTTCGTCGAGCTCTGCAAGGGTGTCCGCTGCCGGGAACAGGACTCCGTAGATCCTCAGAGCGCCAACGTCCGTCTCGATCCGTCCGCCGAGCGGTTCGATGGCGCGTTCGAGGTCCGCGCGAGACTTGCCGCCGGAAGGCGCGCCGGTCATGACGATGAGCGTGCCTCGGGCCATGCAATCGCGGTCGGAATCGCGCATGAACTCTGGCGCCGGACATTCCGCGTCGACCACATGAGGAAAGCTTGTCGGGCCGAGGGTCACCAGGCTGATGGAGAGGACCACGAGCACAGCCAGGAGCCACGGAGACCTGCCGCCGTGCGCGGCCTGCGGAGGCATCCTGTCAGCCGGTCTTCTCGCGAACGGGAGCATCCCGGTCCTCCAATCTCGGAGCGCTGCCGTGAGCATGACTCGAACAGCCCGCCCATGGAACGACCCAACCGCGACGTCTGGTGCGAGCACGCACGCGTACACGCTACTTCTCCATCATCGTCAGGTGACATTCCCGCACGCATTGCGACCCGCCGGTCGCTACGCTGGCAGCATGGCGTGGACTGACGATGACAAGGTGATGGCGGACCTCCGCAACTGGCTCAGCGAGCAGGGCTTCGTGGTTCTATCCGATCACTACGACTCCGACCACTTTGGCAACCAGGTCGTCGAGATGGCTCGCCCGCTCGGTATTCGACTCGTCCGCGACCGAGATAAGTGGTGGGTCGACGTCCTAGGGCCCGATGGCAGTTGGTCGCCACTGGATAGCTACCTGGATCCGCCAGCGGGCTCCCGACGAGAGGCACTGTCGGCAGCCGATCAGAGCAGGCTCCTGCGGGAGCGCCTGCCAGACATCGAGCGGCGTGCATCGCGTGGAGGCTAGGCGTGCCGCACCGGGTGTCATTGGCGGACACTGAGTGAGGCCCACGTCGACTAACGTGAAACTGCATGCGTGATCCAGAGGCAACGGTCTCCGCCGCATTGGTGGACAATCGACGACAGTTGCCAGAGACGTTCGCGGTCGTGGCAACGTTTGAGGATGAGCCCGTGAGCGACGCGTTATGGGTCGTCGTCTCGCTTCCACGATCCACCCCTGGTCGCGGCACCATGCGGCTGCTCGTACCTGACAACCTTCCTGAGATCGCCGGGCGGTTTCGTCCCAACGTGACACTCGTCATTCGAGAAGGCGCACGCCCACTCGCGACCTGCCTGATCCTTTCGGTATCGGAGAGGAAGCCATTGCCTCAAGGGACATTGGCGGACACTGACTGAGGTGATCGACCAGTACTCTGGTAAATGACCGCCATGAATCTCGGCCCTGAGCCGCATGCCACTATGACCGAAGCACATCTCCGTCTTGCGGGGTTCGCGCTGGCGCATGCGCTCGGCTCGATCGACGGTGGCGGCACATTGTGCACGCTTGCATTCGTGGAGCGGGAGGGGCAACGCGAGCTCGTCCGGTACGAGGCGGACTCGATCCCGGAGAGCATCGCGATGGCCCGTTCTGACCTTCGGAACGCAATGGGCTCGGCCGGTAATGCCGCGCTCGTGTTCGACGGCTACGTCACCGTCGATCGCGTCCGGGACGACGCTCTGCTAGTCGACCTCATCACATCGGGCGGGACGGTCGTCGGGACCCTAGTTCAGCGCTATCGGCCCGGGCGCTTCGGAGCAGTCGGCCTCCTGCGAGCGCTGGGCGTTCCGCTACCGGGCGGTCTCGCAGTCGTCGGACAACCCATATCCGAGTCGCCCCTGCCACCGGACGCGTCGGTGGCCCTCACTCGTGGCCTCGCTGACCACCCATACGGGCGCAAGGCTTATCGCCTGGCAGAAGCCGACTCATCAACCGAAGTCGAGTGACATTGCCGCACGCTGTGCGATGCAGCCGCGTCGTGACTCCTCGCTGTGACCGGGGCGTATGCTGCCCGGACCGAGACGGCTTGGGCCTGGGTAACGGGAGGCGAGATGGCCGAGTCACTTACGGCGTCGCTGAACCGATGGCGAACCGGAATGCACCCGCATGCGACTGAGATGCGGATCACCTCCCTCGGACGCGTTCACATTCAGCTTGGTGAAGCGCTGCGCCTGGAGATGACCCCCGCCGGTCCCGACGGGGAGGACAGCATTCACCTGCAGTACTACATCGCGACGGACCTTGGACCTTGGGCGCTCTGGCTCTCGTGCGCACGAGAGGATGTCGCCGACTGCGAGGCGTCTCTTCGGGAGCTCACTCCTCCGTTCGCTGAGGAGCGCCAGACCTAGCCCGCAGCGAGTGACATTCCTGCACGCATTGCGATCACTGCGAACCGTGACTCGGATCTCCAGGGCGGGTTAGGCCCCGTCCTCGCCGGAGAGGTCCTTGTCCTCCATCTCCCACGCGTGGTCGAGCGTGTGGAAGGCCGAGTGTCGGATGAGGTACGGCAGGGTCGATGACCGCATGCGCTTACCCTCCCCGGCGTTGTAGGCGCGCATCGCCTCGACGTAAGCCTCTCGATACTCCCGCAACCCATCCGGGGTCATCGCCCCTTCCTCGGGGATCTTCAACCCGACGCCGCTCGCAAGGTTCTCGCTCTCCCAACGAATGGTGTGGCTGATGATCCGATCGCGGTCGCGTCCGCCTCCGCGCGGGCCCTTGCGCATCTCTGGCGAGACCCGCGCCGCGACGCCATCGAAGTACGCCCAGGCTGCCCGCAACAGCGTGATCGCGCGGTCGAACTCCGCCTCGGTCATCGGTCCATGCTCGGTCGAAGAGGCCGCGAACGAGATGCCCCAGAAATCGGTCGAGCCGGTACCGACCCTGTCCTCCACGATCTCGAGCGACCCGGCGGCGTCGAACTCGGGCAACATGCCAGCGAGGTCCGCGATCGGCCGATATCGGTCCCGATACGACTCGAGCGTCTCCAGGGCGACCTCGGGGGTCTTCGCACCGCGGCTCCACCCCAGCCATTCGAGGCTGAAGGCCACCGCCCGCTTCCCCTTGGGTCCGCGTTCGATGACGGTGCGGACAGGCATGGCCTGAGTATTGCACTCGAACCGACGAGTCCGGGCTCCGACCGCGCGCACCATGTGCCGCCGAGGCGTGCGACCCTAATCCACGTGGCTGACTCCGGTACCCCCGCCGAGACGCGCATCGATCGCTGGCTGTGTGCGGTGCGCCTGGTGAAGACCCGCCCGCTTGCGACGCAGTCTGTGCGAAGGCGGTCACGTCCGCGTGAATGGGGCGCCGGCCAAGCCGTCGACGAAGGTTCGCGCCGGCGACCGGGTCGAGGCGCGGATCGCAGATCGTGACCGTGTCGTGGAGGTCGTGCAACCGATCGAGACGCGTGTCGGAGCACCCGTCGCTGCGACTTGCTACGAGGACCACACCCCGCCGCCCATCGTCACTGAGGTACGACCGGGGATCATGGCTGTCAGGGGCGAGGGCCGGCCGAGCAAGCGGCTCAGGCGCGAGCTCGAGCGCCTGCGCCGGGCTCCCAACACCTGAGGCACGCGTGGGTTCGCGTCACTAGGCTCCAGGGCTGGCGTCGGCCATGCCTCAAGGGCTGGCCCTGGCCCGGTCGTGCCAGCCCACCGAACCAGTCGAGGCGGACCCGCATCCCTCGCTCCCGACCACGCGTGGGCGCTGCGCCATACTCGGCACATGACCGACGACAGCCTCACCGATGCCCTGGCCCTGACCATCGAGACGGCCCGCAGCGCCGAGCGGGACCTGTTCGGCGGGCTGGGCGGGGCGATCCTCGAGCGTCCCATTCGAAAGGATGACTGGAACCCCAAGGACTTCCAGGCGCACCTGACGGCATGGAAGGCGCGGCAGGCGGACCGCTTCGCCGCCATGCGCGAGGGGCGCGAGCTGCCGCCCTCGATGGAGGACCCGGAAGAGGATGCGCTGAACGCCGACTTACGGGCGGCTCGGATCAACTGGGACTGGGTCGCCGTCGTGGAGGAGGCCGACGCGGTCACAGATCGGCTGATCTGGGAGCTCCGGCAATCTGATTCCGGCATGCTTCGTGCATCGGATCGCCTCATTACCGGAACATTCGGCAACGGTGTGCTCCACACGCTGACGCACGTCCGATGGCTGCTCGAGGCGGGCGTGCCCCTCGACCGCGCGCGCGTGGCGGCCTTCGAGGATGAGGCGCTGAGCGTGGTCAGCGCTACGGTCATCCCGGAGGCGGCGCGGGCGGTGGGGGTCTATGACCTCGCCTGCTATCACGTCCTTAGCGGGTCCCCCGACCTGGCGAAGAACCTGTTGCGCGATGCCTTCCGGATGGATCCGGAGCTTGTCGAGTTCAGCCGGACCGATGTGGAGCTGCTCAACATCCACGGCGACCTAGACAGTCTCGTCGGCTGACCCCACTTGATCGCAACGAGTGCCGCTTACCCCCAAGTGGCCGAGGGCACACTGCGGCAGGGTCGCGAATAATGCTCACGTTCAGCGAGCCGTGCCTCGGCTTCGCGGTCGCTCCACTGGTCTAACGACCGTTTCCGTCGAACGGTGCGCGTCGATCCAACCCCGCGCGGAGTCCCAGAAGTAGGGGTTCCACGCCACGCCGTAGCGCTTGGCAAATCGCACCCAAGCATCGCACCAACGCTCCGCCTTCTCGAGGTCAACCCTGAGGTCTCGAGCAAGGCTCTCGATGGCGGCCTTGCGCGTCCTTTCGATCGCGTCCACGAATAACCCCCTTTCAGCCATAACGAGGCGGCACGCCGCCGGACTGGGGGTCAGGATCCGACGGCTGGCGTATCGATGCTCTGGTTGTTGAAACGACGTTCGAGGTCAGTCGGTAGGGGCATGGGGCGTACTGAAAGGCACGTGCAACGTCCCGACGCCAGCCCGCCGCCAAGCCCCGCGGTCTAGTGCCGCTAGACGTCGCCTGGGTAGCCCGGGAGCATTCGCTGCAACTCGCGAGCCGTCATCGGCGGCCCGGTCCGCTTGCGCCACTCTCTTCGACGCCGGCGATGTACTCCATTCGGAGCCGGCGGTTCATGTGTCGCTGCCAATCGGCTGGGTCGACCGTCTGAGACGGACGCTTCACCTTCATGGGTAGCTAGGGTACCGCGCCAGCTCAGTGCGTCGCGAGCCCGTATCGGCCATATTTGAGGCCCGCCCGGATCGGGCACCGCGTACCCGCCCGACCCACAAGGCGGCCCGGCCTGGCCCACTCGCATGGTTCGTCTGTGTCATTTCCGCACGCATGGCGACCGGCAGGTCTCATCCCGTGACGGCTAGGAGGCCTTCTCCCCGACTCGTCTGATATCGCTCTCGTCGATCAGGAGGGCGTTCTGGATCAGGTCTGTGCATCCGCTGACGAGTTCGTCCCCCGTACGACCGACGACCTGACCGGCCGGATCGATGATCGTGTTCGTGCTCGGGGCAACGCCGTAGCCACCCGGGATCCTCAGCGAGATCGGGGCACCCGTTTGGCGGTCGATAGCCCAGATCCATCGAGGGTCTCCGCTATCGACGTGCAGTTCGGCGTTGACTGTCGCCTTGCTCGTGCAATCGGGCGACATGATGCGGCTCGTGTCCACACCGCACCCTGCCACCGCCGACGAGATCGCCAAGAGGAGGCCGAGGGTCGGACGGCGGAGGGCCGAGATGCGCATCACCGATCTAGGTTACACGGCGATTCAACGCTATGAAGCCGGCGTCACCGGCGACGCGCTCGCCATGCCATCATCCTCGCGTGATGCGCCGTAACGCCCGCGCTGCTCTGCTGTCCATCGGCACGGCGATCGCCCTCCTGTTGCCGATCGCGGCCTCGGCCGCTGGGCCTCCCTACCCCGATCCCGTGGAGGGGCAGGCGGTCTACGACAACGCCGGCATCCTGTCCGATGCGACGATCGCCAAAGCCGAGGCGACGATCGATGCCATCGAGGCGCGGACCGCGGCGGAGATCGTCGTCTACACCGAGCTCACCGACTTCGGCGTGACCACCGAGGAGACCGAGACGCGCGCTCGCGCGCTCATCGACCAGTGGGGCGTCGGCCGGCGCGGCTTCGACGATGGACTCGCGATCTTCTTCGACATCGACCCATCGCTCGAGCACGGTCAGGTGCAGCTCTACGCCGCGCCCGGTTTCGAGGCGACGTTCCTGACCAACGCCGAACGCCAGGCGATCTTCGATGACGACATGATCCCGTACCTGCGGAACGCCGATTTCGACGGGGCGCTCGGCGTCGCGCTCGAGAAGGTCGACGCCGCCGCCACGCCCGAGAACGCCGCCCGTCTCGAAGCCGGCCGCCAGATCAATGCGGTGCTGGGACTCATCGGCGCACCGGTCGTGTTCATGGGCCTGGCCGGTTGGTCCTACATGCAGTGGCGCCGGTACGGGAAGGACCCGGTCTATCTCGACGATCCCTCGATCCTCATGCCGGCACCGCCGCCCGACCTGACCGCGGCCTCGGGGGCATTCGTCATGGACGGCGGTACCTCGCGCCGTGCGCTGACGACCGCGATGCTCGATCTCGCGTCGCGCGGGCTGATGTCGTTCCGGGAAGATCGCGGGTTGCTCGGGCTGTCCAACAAGGTCGGCATCGAGGTGGGACCGCCGACACTCGACCCGGTCGAGGAGGCGCGGCGAGCGCTCAACGCGCGTCGACCCATCGGGCCGGCGGAGGAGTACGCCCTCAAGGAGCTCCGTGAGCTCGGCTCCGGCAAGGCCAACGCGTTCATCGACGCGGAAGACCTGCCGAAGTTCGGCACGTCGGTGTCGACGTTCGACTCCAAGCTCGAGTCGCACGTCGTGCAGAAGGGCTGGATGGTCGAGAAACCGAGCAAGGTCGTCAGTCGCTGGGCCGGCAAGGGCGTGCTCGTGATCATCGCCGGTGGCATCGCCCTCTTCGCCGGGATCAACGTCCCGATCGCCGGGCTCGTCCTGATCGGCGTCGCGGCGATCGCGGGCGGCATCGTGATCCTCGGGTTCGCCCGTGGCATGCCGGCGGTGACGATGCCGGGAGCGATGATCCGGGCGATGCTCGCCGCGTACCGGCGCACGCTCCAGAAGACGATGGAGCAGGCACGATCCATGGAGCAGGTCGTCAACGAGGCCGGCCTCGACTGGCTCGAGACGCCGGACCAGGCCGTGGTCTGGGGGACCGCCCTCGGACTCCAGGGCGAGATCGAGCAAGTCCTCGCACGGAGCCTCGAGGACGTGCGCCAGCAACCCTCGATGGCGTCGGCAACCTACTTCCCGGCGTGGTACCGCACGTCCGACGGATCGTCGTTCGCGAGCGGCATCGCAGCGGGGAGCGGCGGCAGCATCTTCTCCGGCTCCGCCGTTCCGGACGTTGGCGGCATGATGTCGGCGCTCGGCACGATCGGGAACTCGCCAGCATCGTCGGGGAGCAGCGGCGGCGGCGGCTTCAGCGGTGGTGGGTCGGGCGGCGGCGGAGGCGGCTCGGGCGGCGGGTTCTAGCCCGACGCCCCGAACATCTCGCGGCACCCGTCGAGGCCCTCGATCTCGATCGGTGGTCGCGGCCGGGAACGCCAGCCCTCCTCGGTCATCCGGAAGCGCTGGGTCTCGCGCGAGACCCCTTGTGGTGCGAGGGCCCCGCGGCCGTTGTCCTCGTAGCCGACCGAGCGCGAGACCCCGTTCGACGCCGCGTTGTCGAGGAACGCCTCTGACGTCGCGACGCGGGCGCCCAGACCGTCGAACGCGAAGGCGAGCACGGCCTCTCGCATCTCCTTGCCCAGGCCCCAGCCCTGCCAGTCGCGCGCCAGCCACGACCCGGTGTCGACCGTGCGTTGCACGGCGAAGTCCTTCCCGTGCACGGATTGCGACCCGATCGGCTTGCCGTCGAGCTCGGCCATCAGGTTGAGGTTCCAGTCATCGGGCGTCCAGGTCGCACGCATCAGCCAGTGATGCTGGACGAACCCGCGCTCGAACTCGGGGCTCGGCACAACCGACCAGGCGATCCCGAACGGCATCTCGTCGGGCGGGTGGATGCGATCTCGGGCGACGTCGATCAGGGCGAGGATCTCATCGTCGGTGGGCAGCCGCAGCACCAGGCGCTCGCTGCGGATGCGCAGTGCGAAGAGCGGCCAGGCCGACGCGAGCGTGCTCGCGGGGCGGGCATCGGCGTCCATGGGCGGCCGACGGTACACTCAGTCCATGGGTGCTGTCGAGACGATGGAAGACTTCTTCGAGAAGCTGAACAGCGGCGACCGCGAGGGTGCGGTCGCGCTCATGGACGAGAAGACCGAGATGCGGGTGCATGTCGGTGACAGCGTCCAGATGCTGCGCGGCGTCGAGCGCGTCGGGGGCTGGTTCCTGCGCGGCGACGCCGGCCTGCGGATGATCCCGGGCGGGATCCGCGACACCGGGAACACCTACGAGGCGGACCTGCTGGTCGTGCGGCCGGGGGCACCGACCCAGCACATCGACGCGACGTTCCGCGTGGAGGCCGGCCGGATCACGGCCATCAACATCGCGCCTCGCTAGCGGCGCTCGCTAGCGCCGCTCGCCCGGGTCAGGTCGCCGGCGACTCCGAGGCGGCCCCGCCGTCCACCTCGTCGGCGGTCGGTACCGGGATGACGATCTCATCACCCACCGCGATCCGGTCCGGATCCGTGATCGTCTCGGTGTTCGCGGCGAGCAGCTCATCGAGCGTCAGCCCGAAGGCGCGCGCCACCTTCGAGAGCGTGTCGCCTTCCTTGATCACGTACACCTGCGGGGTCGGCGCCGGCGGTGGCGTCGGTTCGGGGGTCGGCGTCGCGACCGCGGCGGTCGGGGTCGGGGTGGGGTCCGTGTCGCCGTCCCCGCCGACCCCAAAGAGCGCGGGCAGGAAGAACAGCGCCAGTGCCGCGATGGCCAGGGCTCCCGCGAGCACGGCCACCCGGGGCAACCCAGACATGCTCGGCATGGATCGACCGGGCCGGATCTGCGGATAGGCCTCCAGGCGACGCTGGCCTTCCCACGCGGGGCCATCGGCCCGCCCGCGTTCGCGCTCCCGTTCGCGCTGCTCGCGTTCGCGTTCGCGATCCCGGTCGCGCGTGGAGCTGACGCTCGGGGGTCGGCCTGACCGGGCGACCGGCGCCGGACCGTCGCGTTCCCCGCGGGAGCTGGCCACGGCGGCTCCCCCGACGAGACCGGCGAGCTCCGGGTCGGCCGGTGCCGACGGATGATCACTGGGTGGTCGGCCGAGCGGCTCATCGTCCAGATCGGGGTCGACGGCGCCGACATCGCGGGCGAGTCGATCGGCGGCGCTGCCGGCGAGCCCGCGCCCGTCCTCCGCCGCGCGCGAACCCACGAAGCCTGGCGGGCCAGCAGCACCGGCAGCCGCGGCCCCGCCCGCACCAGCCAGGCCAGCCCCACCGGCCCCGCCCGCGGCGCCGGCGGCGCCCGCCATGCCAGCGGCTCCAGACGCCCACGGCGGTGGCGCAGCCCAGTCACGCGGCGGGTTGCGCCGCGGTCGTTCCTCGATCGGACGCTCGTCGTGGCGGCGCTCCCACGGATCGTCCTCGGTGTCGGGCGTGCCGTCGCCGGGCGCATCGGCCGAATCGGGATCGGGAGCCGTCACCGTGGCACCGGTCGGCGTCGGGGTCGGCGTCCCACCGGCGCGCGCGTGCGCCGCCTCGCGACGGGCCCACTCCTGGAACGTCGGGCAGACGGGGAACGCACTCGAGAGGCAGTACGCCTCCTGGTGCGCCAGCGCGCGTGGAGCGGGGTCAGGCTCGGCATAGCAGCGATGGCGGTGATCCGGTCGGTCCGCCCGCTCGTCCCGCTCGTCCTCGAACGCCACGAACGGGCATGCCGGCGAAGCATCGGCGCTGGGCAGCCCACGCTCGGTCATCGCGGCGATGATACCCGGGGCGCCCGTCCCCGGGTGGTCGGCGCACGCGGATCCGCTGCGCGTTTGACATGCCCGACACAGGCTCGGACACTTCGAGCCATCCCCCGAGGCGATACGGTGAAGCCGCATCCCCAGTGCGAAGGAGTCCCATGTCTCGCTTGACCCGTTGGCTCGCGCCGACCACCACTGCCCGTGCCCATTGCGACCTGCCCTGCGGCGTCTACGACCCGGAGCAGGCCCGCATCGAGGCGGAGTCCTGTCACAAGATCAACGAGAAGTACGCGGCCAACGAGGACGCCGCGTTCCGGACGCGCGCCATCGCGATCAAGGAGCGCCAGGCCGACCTCGTCAAGCATCACCTCGACGTCCTGTGGCACGACTACTTCAAGCCCGAGCACCTCGACAAGGTCCCGAACCTGCATGAGCTGTTCTGGAACGCGACCAAGCAGGTCTCGAAGGTCAAGGCGTCCACCGATGCGGCCGACTCCAAGAAGCTGCTCGAGATGATCGACGAGATCGACGGCGCCTGGAAGGCGACCGGCGGCCTCGAGAAGACCCGCGTCGCGGGCCGCCCCGCCTGACGCTCAGCCGCCTCACCGACCGCATCCCGAGGCCCCGCCGTTCGGCGGGGCCTCGTCGCACCGAGCGTCTCTGGCATCGCCTCCGGGGGCCGTGGCGGATCGCGATCGAGCAGGCGAGCATGGAGCCCGCGCTCGCGAGCGGGGACTGGCTGCTCGTCGACCCGACGACCGTCCGCTGGCCGAAACGTGGCTCGATCGTCGCTTTCCACGAACCTGACGGCGGCGTCCTGTCGGTGAAGCGGGTCGCGGCACGGCCCCGGCGATCGGGTCCCGTTCGAAGCCGGCTATCTCGAGCTCGCCGACGACGAGGCATGGCTGACGGCCGACGCCTCCGAGGAAGCCGCTGCCGAGGCGGGTTTCGGGCCGCCGATCGACTCTCGCCGCTACGGCCCGGTGCCCGTCGCGCTCCTCGTCGGGCGGGTGTGGTTCCGCTACGGACCGTGGCGTCGCATCGGACGGCTGCCGCCCGGTTGACCATCGGGTGGGTTGGACGGCCCCTCGGGTAGGGCCTAGGCTGTCGCGAGCAACGCCTTCAGAAGGGGAACACCCACTCATGACCTTCCAGACACGGCGCCTTGGTGGCGCCCTATCGATCACGCTGCTCGCGATCGCGCTCGCCGCGTGCGGCGGCTCGACGCCTTCCGCGACCGTCGCCCCCGATTCCGAGGTGACGCCGGCTCCGGCCTCGGTCGAACCGGCAGGCTCACCGGACGCCGCGCCGTCGACGGGCGCCGCGGCGACTCCCGGCGACCTCGCGACGACCGGCCGCATCGAGGTCGCCGACAAGGGCTTCGCCCTGACCCTGCCCGACGGCTGGACCCGGGTCGACGTCACGCCGGAGGCGCTGGAGGCCGCCATGGCCGCAAGCGAGCTCGATCCTGCCCTGGCCGAGCAGTATTCGGCGCAGATCAAGGCCCTGCTCGGGACCGGACTCTCGATCTTCGCATTCGGCCCGGACCCGACCGCCGGGACGCAGGTCACCGTCCTCGCGCTCCCCAGCATGGGGCTGAGCCTGGACCTCCTGGATCAGATCAACACGGCCCAGCTGGAGCAGCTGGCCGCGGGCGACATCGAGACCGAGCGGATCAAGCTCCCGGCCGGCGACGCCATCCACTATCACTACGCGCTCGGCTCGGAGGCTGCGGCGGGCGCCACGCTCGACCAGTACTTCATCATCGCCGGCCCGAACCAGCTCGTCGTCACCGCGACGAATGCCAGCCCGGAGGACGCCGCGGCGATCGCGAACTCGGTCGAGACCCTCGACTAGGCGGGGACGCGGCCTTCCAGCGTGATCCCGGCCGCCTCGCAATCGGCGGCGAAGGCCGCCTGCGCCTCGAGCGTGGGCGACCAGCGCGTCGGGAACGCCACCAGGCGGTCGAGTCCGATCTCGGCAAGGCGAGCCGATGCGGTCCACCCGGGCCTGACCGGCGTCGCGCATCTGCTCGTCGCGCTCGTAGAGCGAGAAGCGCAGGGTCGCCGGGTCGCGACCTTCGGTCTCGCAGCGCTCGCGCACGTGGCGCATGCGGTCGACGATCTCATCGGGCTCGAGGAAGACGTAGTTGAGCTCGTCCGCGTAGCGGATGGCATACCCGGCCGTGACCCGCGGCCCGTTGCCGCCGACGATGATCGGGATGCGCGGCTCCTGGATGCCGCGCGGCTCGTTGATCGCCGCGCGGACATGCGCGTAGCGACCCTCGTGCGTGGCGCGTCCCGGGGCGAACATCTCGGTGATGACCGCAAGGTGGTCACCGAAGACGGCGAGCCGCTCGGCCAGCGGCGGGAAGCCGTAGCCGTACGCCCGCCACTCGTCTTCCTTCCAGCCGGCGCCGATGCCCAGCTCGAAGCGACCGCCGCTGATGACGTCGATGGTCGACGATTGCTTGGCCGTCAGCGCCGGATTGCGGAATCCCGTGCACACGACCATGTGGCCGAGTCGGACGCGTTCGGTGCTGACTGCCAGCGCGGCGAGGACGGCGAACGACTCGAACGTCATCTCGTCTTTCGGCTCGGGCACCGTGTGGAAGTGATCGAACACCCACAGAGACTCGAAGCCGAGCGATTCGGCCTGCTCGGCGAGCTGGATCGTGCGGGCCCACCCGTCCGCCGGCCGCCAGCCGTCGTATTCGCCCTTCCAGCCCTGCGGAGCCATGAGACCGACCTGCATCCGTGCCTCCAGTACGCGCCCTGTCGTTGACGACGCAATGGTGACGCGTCCGGACGATCGATGCGCCGACGGTCCGTCGCGTGGCACGGGTCGTCGGGGCCCCCGACCCGGGTGACGCCTATGCTCCCCCGATGAGCACAGCCACCTTCGACCCCACGGCGCCACTTCCCGGCCCGCCCGAACCCTGGCGATCCACCTCGCAGCCGAGCCGGCGCGGGGCGCCGCCCTTCCACATGACCGAGATGATCGATGCCGAGCCGGCGCTCGCGGAGCGGATCCTCGAGCGGAACGCCGCACCCGGGAGCGGGGCCGCGGAACTGGCACGGGCCATCCGCGCCGCGATCCGTGTCGGGGAACCGGTCGTGCTGACCGGCTGCGGAACGTCCGAGCATGCCGCGCTAGGCGTCGCCGAGATCCTGCGCGAGGCCGTCCGCGCGTCCGACATCCGGGCACCGGGTCACGCCACGCGACTGGAACCGGTCGTCGCCCAGGCGTTCGAGCTCGCCCTCGATCCGCCCCGGAGCGGCCTGGTCATCGGGGTGTCGCATGAGGGCGGCACGACGGCGACCAACGCGGCATTGACGGCCGCCAAGGACGCGGGAGCGCGCACGGCCATCATCACCGTGAGCGATCGATCGCCCGGTGCAGAACTGGCCGACATCGTCGTCGAGACCGAAGAGCTCGACCAGGGCTGGTGCCACACGGTCGGCTACGTCAGCCCGCTCGCTGCGGCTGTGGCGATCGGGGCGCACCTGGCGAAGCGGCCGGTCGACGCGGCGCTCGGCACCGCCGTCCGGGATCTGCTCCAGGCCGGCGTGGACCGCGCGTCGATCGCCGAATCGGTAGCGGGCCGGCTCGGGTCCGCCCGCCCCATCCTCGTGGTCGCGTCCGGCGCCGACCGGCCCGCCGGCCGCGAGCTGGTCCTCAAGATCGAGGAAGGCGCCTGGATCCCGGCCGCCTACCGTGACCTGGAGACGTTCCTCCACGGCCACCTCGCCGCGACCGACGAGGGGACGGGGCTCGTGTTGGTGCTGACCGACCGGGACCGCCGGGAAGATCGCCTCGAACGAGCCCGCGGCACCCTGCGGGCCGCCCAGGTGATCGGCATGGAGGCGGCGGCGATCGTCACGGCCGACATCGCCGCCGAGATACCGACCGAGCTCACCCCCGCCGGGCGGATCGTCGTCCCGGAGGCACCGACGCTCCCCTCCCCGGTCGCCGCACTGCTCGGCACCGCCACCCCGCTCCAGCTCCTCACCGAGCGCCTCGCCCGAGTCCGCGGCGTGGACCCGGACGCGATCCACCGAGACGTCGAGAAGTACCGACTCGCCGCCGACGCGGCGGACGCCGCCGAGTAGGTATCAGGCGCGCCCTACTAGTTCCTCCCCCATGACGTCGATATGTCGAGGTCCCAGGGCAGGAAATCCTGGAGCATGATTCGCTCCAGACCCGCCGCCGCGAACCGCTGGAGCTGCTCGCGCGCCTGGTCGGGCGTGCCGTAGACCCAGCGGTTGCGTCGCTCCTCGAGCCAGGCTTCGCCCGCTTCCATGTCCTGCCCGAACGCCTTGACCAGGTCCCGTTCGCGCGCGTCGACCTCGTCCTGGTCACGACCGACCAGCACGCCCGCCATCGTCGAGCGCGCCAGCGTCGATGGGTCGCGATCGATCGCCCGGCAGGCCTCGTCAAGGGCGCCGTTCACCTCGATCGCCTTGTCCGGGCGACGACGAGCTCAGGTTGAACTCGTCCGCGTAGCGCGCGGCGAGGCGGTACGAGCGGGGCGAGCCCTGGCCGCCGACGATGATCCTGGGCCGGGCCCCGCCGGCCGGCGTGCGCGGCCGGCCCGCGACGTCCACCGGTCGTGGCCGGAAGATCGCGCCCTCGATCCGGATCCCGGTGATTCCCTCGTACGACCAGCCATCCGGCTCGCCCCACAACCCGTGCAGGATCGCCAGCTGGTCCTCCATGAGGTCGGCGCGCTCCTTGATCGGCGGGAACGCGAGGCCCAGCTGCTCGTGCTCGAGCGCGTTCCAGCCCGCGCCCACGCCGACCTCGATCCGGCCACCGCTCATCTCGTCGACGGTCGTCACGACCTTGGCGAAGGTGCCGGGATGGCGGAACGTCACGGGCGACACGAGGACGCCAAGCCCGATGCGCTGGGTCTCGCGTGCGAGTCCGGCGACGACGGACCACGCATCCGTGGTCGGCTGGCCCGCTGGCCCCGGGAAGCTCGCGAAATGGTCCGCCCGGAAGTACGCGTCGAAACCGTTGGCCTCGGCCCGCTTGGCGACGGCCAGCTGATCGGCGTAGCTCATGCCCTGCTGGGGCTCGGTCATCAGGGCGTATCGCATTCGGGACTCCTGCATTCGGTGTCAACGATTGAGGTTGACACGATGATTGACTCCGATTAGATTATTCACGTGGTACGAACTAATCAGGCGACGTCCGACGCCGCCCCCGTGGGCACGATCGCGGACGACCCGTACGCCCCAATCATCGCCGACTTCCGGGCCGCGATGAACCAGGTCAAGTGCGCGTCGAGCGAACGACTGGTCCGGATGGGCGTCAGCATGGCTCAGGTCCACATCATGTACACGCTCCAGCGCAACGGCGAGATGCCGATGAGCCGGCTGGCAGATGTGCTCCAGGTGTCGCTGTCGAATGCGACCGGCTTGATCGATCGCATCGAGGAACGCGGGTTCGTGGAACGGACCCGGGTCCCAGAGGACCGCCGCGTCGTGATGATCCGCGTGACCGAAGCGGGCCGTCGGATGCTCGAAGAGGTCGACGCCATCAGCTCGGACCTGCTTCGCTCGGTCTTCGGCCGGATCGGGCGGTCCCAGGTTGCCGCGGTCGGCCGGGCCATCGCCGACCTTCGTCGTGGGCTCGAGGAGACGACCGGAGTGCCATCCGATCCCCATGCGCTCTCCATCCCCGCTCCACGATCCGCAACCACCATCCGCGGTGCCGAGCGCACCCCCGCAGCGCCCAACGGTCGTCGCCCGGTCGTCACGGCCTCAACGAAGGACTGATCCATGGAAAGCTTCCCAACGAGCTCCAGTTCGCCGAGCCTGACGGAGGATCCCGCCCTCGGCATGAGCCACCGCGCGAAGATGGAGGTCCTCTTCGCCGTCATGCTCGGGCTGTTCCTCGGCGCCCTCGACCAGACGATCGTGGGCCCGGCTCTCCCGACCATCGCGACCGATCTGGCCGGCAACGACCTGTACGTCTGGTCGATCACGATCTACCTGCTGACCAGCACCATCAGCGTCCCGTTCTGGGGCAAGCTCTCCGACATCTACGGCCGCAAGCCCATCTTCATGATCGGCATCGTGATCTTCCTCATCGGTTCGGCCCTGTCCGGGCTCAGCCAGAACATGGGGATGCTGATCCTCTTCCGCGGCATCCAGGGCATCGGCGCCGGTTCGCTGTTCCCAGTGGCGCTCGCGATCATCGGCGACATGTTCACCCCGGCCGAACGCGGCAAGTACCAGGGGTTGTTCGGGGCGGTCTTCGGCATCGCCTTCGTCGCCGGCCCGCTCATCGGCGGCTACCTCACCGAGCAGGTCAGCTGGCACTGGATCTTCTACGTCAACATCCCGATCGGCCTGATCGCGCTGATCGTGATCCAGCGTCTGCTGCCGAACGTGAAGACCGCTCATGCGAGTCGCAACTTCGACATCCTGGGCGGCGCGATCTTCACGGTGGCGATCTCGCTCCTGCTGATCGGTCTCACCAACAAGCAGTTCGGCGAGTGGACCGATCCCACCGTCGGCGGGTTCATCCTCGCGGGCCTCGATCGGGACCGTCTTCTTCATCCTGGCCGAGCGTCGCGCCAAGGAGCCGATCATCCCGCTCGACCTGTTCCGGAACCGGACCTACTCGAGCTCCATGGTCTCGACGTTCTTCGCGAGCTTCGCGTTCTTCGGCGCGATCATCTTCCTCCCGCGCTGGTTCCAGTTCGTCCACGAATTCTCGCCGACGAACTCGGGGCTCGCGGCCCTGCCCCTGATGGTCGGGCTGATCTTCTCCTCGATCGTGTCGGGCCTGATCGTGTCTCGAACGGGCCGCTACAAGTGGCTGCTCGTGGGTGCGATCGTGGTCATGGGCCTCGCGACGGCGCTGATGACCCAGCTCACCGCCGATACCGAGCTCCTCGTCGTCTGGTTCTGGATGTTCCTCGCCGGTCTCGGCGTCGGACCCACGTTCTCGGTCTTCACGATCGTGGTCCAGAACGCGGTGCCCTTCAGCCAGCTCGGCGTGGCCACCTCCAACCTGACGTTCTTCCGCCAGATCGGTGGTTCGGTCGCGCTCGCGATCGTCGGGACGATCTTCGGCTCGACCTTCCTCGAGCAGATCGGCCCGTCAGCTCATCGCGGCGGACGTCCCGGCACCGGTCGTCGCGGGTTCGGCCAGGCGACAGCCACCGGCGCCATCGACTTCAACCAGCTGACCGGCGTCGGCGATCTCGGCACGGCGATCCTGGCCGGCATCCCCGAGGCGTTCCGCGGCGCGGTCGAGCCGTTCATCGGCAACATCGTCCTGGGCATCCATCAGGCCTTCAGCCTGGCCGTCGCCCAGACCTTCTGGATCGGCGTAGCGGCCTCGATCATCGCAGCCATCGCGGCGGCGTTCATGATCGAGCATCCCCTCCGCGCGGATGATCGAGTCCCAGCGCCGGTCGCAGCCGCCGACGCCGACGGCGGTCGATCGCTCCGCCCGACGAGTTCGCCCGTCGACTGAACCCGCTCCTCCTTCTCGCTCGACGACCCCGGCGGTTCACCACCCCGGGGTCGTCGGTCGTTTCGCGGGTAGCATTGCCGTCATGACCATGACGCCGGCCCCGTTCCGACCCCGGTTGCAGGCCGCCGGGACGGCCGACGCGCCGTTCCACCCGGTGCTGGGCGTGGACGACCTGCCCCTGGGCTCGATGCGACGGGTGAGCCGGGACGACCTGGACCTGCTCCTCGTCCACACGGACAAGGGCGTCTTCGCGACCGAGGACCGCTGCCCGCACATGTCGGCGCCTCTGTCGATCGGCATCCTCGATGGCTGCATCGTCCAGTGCCCGCTGCACGAGGGACGGTTCGACCTGGACAGCGGCGACCCCGCGCAGATGCCGACCACCGGCGGGCTCGATCCGGATGGGGTCTACCACCCGACCTGGTCGCCGGCCGGCCGGGATCCCAAGGTGGATCCGCCCGGCACGAAGGCCGAGGCTCGGCGCCTGACGCGCGTCCGCCGGTTCCGCTACTACCCGGTCCGCATCGTCGATGACCGGATCGAGGTCGCGCTCCCGGTCTGAAGGGGCGAGCGCTTCACACCGAAGCGGGACGGGACGCTGCCGGAGTCGGACGCGCCATCTGATCCTGCTGGCCGGCCGGGCTGATCAGCCACAGGCCAAGCCAACCGATGGCGACGGCAAGCGGGACCTGGAACGGCGCGATGAGCGCGAGGATCGCCGCGACACCCCCAACGGTCATCAGGACTGCTCCCGCGCGCGGCAGGACGCCGGCGCGAACGCTGGCGAGCCCGAACAGCAACCAGCCTGACGCGAAGGCAGCCGTCGTGAGGGCGGCGGCGAGGATGATCGATCCCTCGGGAGCGGTAGCGAGAAGCTCGGGCGCCTCCGCCCGGAGGACTGGGCCGATGAATGCCTCGTACCACCAGTCGCCGGCGATCAGCAACGTCCCCAGGGATGCGGTCAGGTAACCGATCAACCCGAGCCTGCCGGTCGCGTGGGCTTGTCGTGCATACAGTCCTGTGAGCGCGACAAGCAAGGCGAACATGGCACCGAGCGCAAGGCCCATGCGCAGCGACTGGGTCGCGATCCAGAACGATTCTGGCAACGCCAACGGAAAGACGAGCTGAGATATCTGACTGATCAGCATCAAGGTGGCGGCGATGATGCTGGCGATGCCGGCTTGGCGCGCCGTCAACGGGCTCGTCATCGAGAGGCCTCGATGGTCGGAGTGGTTGGGTGCTAACGAAGTCATCGTTCAGCGCTCGCCTGGTACGTCGTGGACTGTGTCGAACGTACGACGGCGTCTTGGGCCGGGGTCCTCTCGCGCAGCGTCCAGATGCCCCACGCCGCAACGGCCAGACCCACAATGACACCGCCCGTCAGGTACGCCACTCCGAGCGGGATCCCGGACAGCAGGCCACCTGCCGCGATCCCGAGCGAGATCGCCGCCGGGAACACCCCAGCTCGCAGGCTGGCCAAGCCAAAGAGCAGCCAACCGATCCCAAAGAGTACGAAGCTTGAGAGGCCACCGATCAGCAACCGGCCGCCAACGAACGTGTCGATCGCGTCCGGGGCCATCTCCGCGAGCCGCGGTACGGCGAATGCCTCATACCACCAGTCCCCGGCCATGAATACCGTGCCGATGACGGCCGCCGCCAATCCGACGACGCCGAGCGCTCCCGCGGGGCCGACTTCGCGCTCATACATGGCGAACAGGGCGAGCACGAGCAACGCGAAGGCCAGGATGGACGCAACGCTGTTGATGGCGTGGGTCGACGTGAGCACGTAGTCCTTGAGCGGGCCGATCTCAGTTGGGATGGTGAACATGATCACAAGCCGCGTCACGATGACGAGCAGGCCCGCGACGATGGCAATGGGTCCGGCGACCCTGGACAATGGCGATCCCGACATGTCGATCCTCCTGGGTACACCCACCGGTGAAGGCTTAGGTCGATCCACGGTGGGCGCTCCTCGACCGATGGGCATCGGGGAACGCCCGGACGGGCGGTCAGGGCCAACCCTGCTTGTCGGAAGCCCTCGTGGCGGCGGGCACGAGGCTGAGTGGCCGTGGGATGGCGAGATTTCCGGGTTAGCCCTGATGGCGACGACTCCGGACGGAACGACTGTTGTCGAAACGGAGGTGGAACGATGGCAGTCGAGACGCAGGGCAACGCACGGGTGATCGCTGGGTCGGCGCGCAACCACTTCGGTCGCATCCTGGTCGGCGCGGCGTTGATGTACGTGGTGCTTCAAGGCGGGCTGTCGCTGTTGATCCCACGCTTCGATCAGACATGGAGTGCGCTCATCGTCACCGCGGCCATGTTTGCGGTGGCCTTCGTTATCGAAGGAGTGGCCTTCAAGCGCACCCCGATGGAGGCCCTCGCAGCCCTCGGCCTTGGTCGCCCCAGGTCAGGGGCGTTGATCGCGGCCGCGGTCATCGTGGCGGCCATGCTTGCGTTCTTCCCGGTTTACTCGATCGCGACGGGCACACCGTTGAGCCTCAAGAGCGACTGGCTTTGGGTGCTGGTCGGCGCGATCGCCCTCAACGGTCTGGCAGAGGAGACCCTCTTCCGCGGGTTCGTGTTCGGCCACCTCCGGCAGGCAGGGCACTCATTCCGTCGCGCCGCCGTGATTTCCATGCTGATCTTCGGCGCCGTCCATCTCTTCCTCTTCACGAGTAATCCGTTCCTCGTCGCGTTCCTCGCGACCGCGCTCGCCATCGCTGCGGCGTTCCCATTCGCGTTCCTCTACGAGCGCGCAGGGAACGTCATCTGGGCGGGTGTGATCCTGCACGTCGGCGCGCACGCATTCAGGCTGGTGGATATCCCCGAGGCGCAGACCCTCACCGTTGCCTCGGTCTGGATCCTCATCCAATTCGGTGCCGTGTTCCTGGTCTTCGCGTTCCGCAACAACCTGCTGAAGGCGGTCCCCCGCGGCGAGCTAGCGGCCGGGCCGGTGGCTGGCGAGACGGCATCGTGAGCCTGACCAAAGTGACCTCGGTTCGAGGAGTCATGGCACTGTCCGCGATCGCCGTGGTCGCGTTCGGCTGCGCGGCCCCGGCCGGAAGCACGACGAGCCCTTCGACGGGTATCCCGACGTCGGCATCACCGGTCGCGTCGGGATCGGGTCCCGAGAGTCCCGCGATCAGCGCGGACCCAAGCGTCGTCCCTGAGCCCTCGGCGGGCGACATCGAAGGCGTGCCCCCAAGTGAGGGTGTGCTGAATGCCGTCTCGGTCGGCGACGACTTGGTCGTGGCCGGCGGCTTTGCCGGCGCGCTGTTCCAGTCGACGATCCTCACATTCGACGGGAACGCCTGGGCGGTCGCGACGACACCTGAATCTCCTGGCCAGGTCACCGGGATCGCACGGCTCGGAGACCGCTGGATCGCCGTTGGCAACGGGCTCCCGGACATCCGGGAGGGGTTCATCTGGGACTCGGCGGATGGCCGGACCTGGGGCGTCGTCCAGACGATCGAGGACGCTGCCCTGTACGACCTCGCCATCGGTGAAGGCGTTGTCGTGGCCGTCGGGGCGCTCCTCGATGACGAGATGGACGCAACGGCCGCCGCGTGGTCGTCGACCGATGGAACGACCTGGGAACCGGCCGATGTCGAAGCGGCCGACGGGACGTCGATCGCGCCCGTCACCATGACGCCGGATGGGTTCGCCGCGACGGGCGACCGCCCACTGGGTCAGCCCCGACCGTTCTGGTCCGCCACGGCGGCAAGCTCATGGACCGCCGAGGAGAATGACCTTGACGACCAACTGCTACCGGTCGACCTGGTGCCCTGGAACGACGGCCTGGCACTGGTCGGCGCGTCCGGCAAGTCGGGCGACCAGCATCCGTTCGTCGCCCTCTCCGACGATGGTCGCCACTGGGAACAGACGAACCTCTCGACCGACGAGGGCTACGCATCGGCCGTGGCAGTCGCGAACGACCGGCTGGTCGTCGCTGGCATCGACGCCGATCGGTTGACCTTGTGGACCCTTGGCGACGACGCCTGGGACGCGCAGACACTCGAACCGGAAGGCGCCTCGATCACGGCGCTCACCTGGACTACAGAGCGAGGACTGCTCGCCGTGGGGTCGCGCAACGGGCAGCACGCGGTCTGGTCACTGGGCGACTAGCGCGATCGGACACCCCGCGCTCGCGGCCGACTAGCTCTCAGCCTGGTCCGCCTTCGCGGGCTCCTGGACCTCGCCCGGCTGGATCGGTTTGGTCGCCTCGGCCGTGGCGTCGGCCTGGCTGCGGTGCTGGGCCGCATAGGCGTTGATGATGTCGCACGCCTCGGCCGGGTCGTCGGTGAGCCGCAGCAGGTCAACGTCGGCCGGATTGATCGCCGCTTCTGCGAGTAGCGACGCGCGGATCCACTCGATCATGCCGGTCCAGTACTCGGTGCCCATCAGGATCACCGGGAAGTCCTGCACCTTCTTGACCTGGATCAGGGTGAGCGCCTCGAACAGCTCATCGAGCGTCCCGTAGCCTCCCGGGAAGATCACGAAGGCATCGGCGTACTTCACGAACATCACCTTGCGCGCGAAGAAGTAGCGGAACTCGACGCCGAGGTCGACATACGGATTGAGCCCCTGCTCCATCGGCAGCTCGATGTTGCAGCCGACCGACAGGCCACCGCCTTCCTGGGCGCCACGGTTGGCGGCCGCCATGATCCCGGGTCCCCCGCCCGTGATGACCGCGTAGCCCTGCTGGGCCAGCATCGAGCCGAGCTCCCTGGCCATCTTGTAGTAGCGGTGGTTCTCCTTGGTCCGCGCGGAGCCGAAGACGCTCACGGCCGGTCCCACGGCCGCGAGGGCATCGAACCCTTCGACGAACTCCGACAGGATCCGGAGGGACCGCCAGGGATCGGAGTCCAGGAACTCGGGCCGGCTCGCGGGCCGCCGCAGGAGGGCTTCGTCCTCGGTCCGGCCGGCTCGCCGGACCGCCGGTCCGGGGGCGTCGGGGCGGACCGTGACGCGTCCGCTGCGACGCCGGCCTGCGCGCTTGTCGTCGTCCCCTCGTGCGGTCATGCCGGTAGGATGCCACCGTGGGCATGACGCCGAGGTATCGATGCGCGGGCGGGTGATCACGGCCGCGTCGCTCGCCGTGCTCGGGCTGATCTGGATGGGCCAGGGTCTCGGCCTGATCCGCGGCTCGAGCTTCATGACCGGCGAGCCGTTCTGGGCCGCCGTTGGCGCAGTCTTCCTTTTCGCTGGGGTGCTCCTCGCGATCAGCGCGTGGCGAGGTTCCCGGCCGGGCGCCTGAGCCAGTCCGCCCATGTCGCTTCGGCCTTGCCGGCGGTGACCGCGTTCGCGTGGCGGACGAGCGGGACGCGCAACAGTGCAGGGTCCGCCAGGAGCCGCTCGACGATCTCCGGATCGGTCATGGTCAGGTAGCCCAGGCCGGCGTCGCGGTAGGCCTTCGACGTCTCGTCGAGCAGGGCGCGGGCGCCGAGCCGCTCGACGAACCGGCGCAGCTCGCCGGGCGCGATCGGCCGTTTCCGCAGGTCGGAGTAGCGAACCACGATCCGGCGCTCCCGGAAGAACCGCTGCGCTGCCCGCGTGGCGGGCGAATCGTCCATCCCGAACACCTGGATGTCGGGCATCTTCCGGGTCGGCGTCCGACCGAGGGGTGCTGGCATCGGGCCAGCGTAGCGCGGCGACCGGGTACCATCGACCGACATGACAGGAGGTACCCGCGTGGAGGTCTGGTTCACGGTCCAGCTCACGGATGCGCCCGGTTCGCTCGCGCGCGTTGCGACCGCGCTCGGCGAGCGCGGCGTGAACATCACCGGCATCGTCGGGGTCGCGGAGGACACCGACGGCGCGCTCATGCTCACGACGTCGGACGCGGCGGCGACCCGCGAGGCCTTTGCCGCGCTGGGCCTGGCGTTCGAGGAGCACGACCCGACCGGCAGCATGGAACCCGAGACCATGACCGTCGGTGACCTTCGACCCGGAGCGGCCGGTCGCGGCTCGCTCTTCTGAGCGAGGCTCTGCCGGGCATGGCGCGAACCACGGCGGTCCAGACCGCCGCGATCCGATTCGACACCATCGACGGAGTCGAGTCCATCTCCGCGATCGCCGCGACGACTGCCGCGATCGGCGGCCGCATCCGGACGCTGGCCACCGTCCGGCCGATCGAGGGAGATCCCCCGCTCGTCGAGATCGAGCTCGAGGTGGAGGGCGTCACCGAAGACGCCCTTGTCGCGGCGCTCGAGGCCATCGACGAGGTCCGGACGGTCCACCGGACGCAGTCCCTCGGCTCGGTGTTCGGGAAGCGGATCATCGTCGTGGGCGGTGGTGCCCAGGTCGCGCAGGTGGCGCTCGGCGCGGTCAGCGAGGCGGACCGGCACAACCTCCGGGGCGAGCGCATCTCGGTCGACACGATCCCGCTCGTCGGCGAGCCGGCCATCGCGGCCGCCGTGCGTGCGGTCGCCGACCTGCCGCGCGCGCGGCTGCTCGTCCTGGCCGGGTCGATCATGGGCGGCGACATCAGCACGGCCGCCGACGAGCTGCGCGCCGTCGGCATCCCGATCATCGCCCTGAACATGGTCGGTTCCATCACCGAGCACGTGGACCTCGTGGTCTCCGACCCTGTCCAGGCCGGCACGATGGCCGTCATGGCGGTCGCCGACACGGCCACGTTCGACCTGGAACGCCAGCGCGGCCGCCGGTACTGAGCGAACGGCGACCGATGCGCATCGCGACCTGGAACGTCAACTCGCTCAAGGCCCGCCAGGAGGCCGTCGAGAACTGGCTTGAGCGTGCGGCCCCGGACATCCTGCTGATGCAGGAGACCAAGCTCGGCGACGCGGATGCGCCGGTCATGGCGTTCGGGATGGCCGGTTACCAGCTCGTCCATCACGGCGAGGGACGCTGGAACGGCGTGGCGATCGCCGCCCGCAACGGGCTGTCGATCGACGACGTCGTGACGAACTTCGGCGACGGGCCGGTCCGCGACTCCGGTCCGGGCGGGACGGCCGGCTCCGAGGACGACTTCGACCCGTTCGATGAGGCCCGGGTGCTGGCCGCGACCGTCGAGGGGCTCCGGATCGTCACGGTCTACGCCCCCAACGGCCGCGTCGTGGGCTCGCCGTTCTACGAGGGCAAGCTCAAGTGGTTCGAGCGGCTCGGTCGCTACCTGGACGAGGAGCGCAAGGCCGGCCGCGGCGACCAGCTCCTCGTCGGCGGGGACTTCAACGTCGCGCCGACTGACAAGGACGTCTGGGACCCCGACGCCGCCCATGGCGGCACGCATGTCAGCGAGCCGGAGCGGGCCGCCGTCCGCGCGCTGATCGACCGCGGTCTGACGGACACCTATCGCGCCCGCCACGACGAGCCCGGCCGCTTCACCTGGTGGGATTACCGCGCGGGCATGTTCCACAAGAACTTCGGGATGCGCATCGACCTGCTCCTGGCCGGGCCTGACGTCGCCGGACGGCTGGTGGACGCCGAGATCGATCGCCAGGCGCGCAAGGGCCCGCCCGTGCCGTCCGATCACGCCCCGCTGACCATCGACCTGGACGAGCCCGGCAAGCCGTTCGATGCCGATTGGGAGGGGGCGCTCTCGCGCATCGCGAAGCGGACGCGGTGACGTTGCGGAGGGCGGGACGACCCGCACTGCGTCCCACGTGCCGAACGTAGGCTCCGGCCGTCCGATGATGGCCCCCAGCGACGTCGCCGCGGCGGAGATCCGCCTCATCGACCTGGAGAAGCGCTTCGGCGACGTCCGGGCGGTCGATGGGGTATCTCTGGACGTCCGGCCGGGCGAGTTCTTCTCGCTCCTGGGCCCGTCCGGCTGCGGCAAGACCACGACCCTGCGGATGATCGGCGGGTTCGAGCTGCCGACGTCCGGGCGGATCGTGCTCCGCGATCGCGACATCACCCGGGACCCGCCCGACAAGCGGCCGGTCAACATGGTCTTCCAGCACTACGCCCTCTTCCCGCATCTCGATGTGGCATCGAACATCGCCTTCGGGCTGCAACGCCGGAAGGTGGACAAGGCCGAGATCAGCCGGCGGGTCGGGGAGATCCTCGGGCTCGTCCGCCTCGAGGGCTACGAGCGGCGCAAGCCGGAACCAGCTGTCCGGCGGCCAGCAGCAGCGCGTCGCGCTCGCCCGGGCCCTCGTGAATCGACCGACCGTGCTGCTCCTCGACGAGCCGCTCGGAGCGCTCGACCTCAAGCTCCGCCGCCAGCTCCAGCTCGAGCTCAAGCGGATCCAGGCCGAGGTCGGGATCACGTTCGTGTACGTCACCCACGACCAGGAGGAGGCGCTGACGATGAGCGACCGCATCGCGGTCATGCACGCCGGGCGCGTCGAGCAGGTGGGCACGCCCGAGGAGCTGTACGAACGACCGGCGACGCGCTTCGTCGCCGACTTCATCGGCTCGACCAACCTCCTGCGCGGCGTGGTCGAGGCCGACGGCTCCGTCCGGCTGTCCTCCGGCGAGCTGACCCGGGCCGTCCATGACGCGCTCGGCCCGGGCTCGGAGGTCGAGATCAGCATCCGACCCGAATCGATCGACCTCGTCGCGCCCGGATCCTCGGGTGCCATCGGCGGCCAGGTGGAACAGGCCGCCTACCTCGGCACGAACCTCAGCTACCAGGTCCGCACGGCGGGCGGCCTGATCCTGTCCGTCCTGGTACCGAAGACCGGGCCCCGCCTCCCGGTCGGCAGCGACGTGGCCGTGTCCTGGTCCCCGTCCGAGGCCCTCGTCCTCGGCGACCCGGTGGCGGCCGCATCCAACGAGGAGGAGCAACCATGACCGAGCGATACGACGGTTCGACGATCGACCTGGAGCAAGCGTTGGTCCGCTACATGGTCGAGCACCGCCTGTCACGGCGCGACCTGCTGGAACGGATCGCCCGGGTCGGGGCGGCCGCGGCCCTGGCGCCGATCATCGCCGCCTGCACGGGTGGCTCCGGGAGCCCCGCGCCGTCCGTTGCTGCCGCGCCATCCAGTGGAGCGCCGCCCTCGACCGGCCCGTCGGCGACCCCGGCACCGACGCCGATCCCGGAGCCCGAGGCGGAGCTCTTCATCTACAACTGGACCGACTACATCGGCGAGAACACGATCCCGTCGTTCGAGGAGAAGTACAACGTCAAGGTCACGTACGACTTCTTCGCGAACACCGAAGAGGCGTACGCCAAGCTCGGCGAGGACGGTGGCGGCTACGACCTGTCGTTCCCGATCTCGGTCGACATCCCGGCGTTCGTGGCCAAGAACGCGCTGCTGCCGCTGGACAAGTCGCTCATCCCGAACATCGTGAACCTGGGTGAAGAGTGGGCGAACCCGGGCTACGACCCGGGCAACACGCACTCCGTCCCGTACATGTGGTGGACGACCGGCGTCGGCTACGACTCGACGAAGGTCACCGACAGCCCGACGAGCAGCAAGGCGCTCTGGGACCCGCGCTACTCGAAGCACATCTCCATGCTCGATGACTATCAGGAAGCGTTCGCGATGGCGCTGATCCAGCTCGGCTACTCGGCCAACACGACCGACACTGCCCAGATGGACGAGGCGCTCGCCCTCCTGCAGCAGCAGAAGCCGCTCGTCCGCGTGTACAGCACCGACACGATCGGCACGCTCAGCTCCGGCGACGTGTGGATCGGCCAGATCTGGGGCGCCGACACGTACGCGATCCAGGCCGAGAACGAGAACGTGCTCTTCTACCTGCCGGAGGAAGGCGCGGTCCGGGGCTCGGACACGCTCGCCGTCTTCTCGGGCGCGAAGCACCCGATCGCCGCGCACCTGTTCATCAACCACATGCTCGACGCCGAGGTGAGTGCCGCCAACACGAACTACGTCTTCTACATGGGACCCAATGCTGCGGCCAAGGAGTTCATCGACCCGGCCATCCTCGCGGACCCGGCCGTGAACCCGGAGCAGGCGCTCGTCGACAAGCTCGAGGAGCTGCTCGATCTCGGACAGGACGTCCGCGACGAGTACCTGGCGCGCTGGCAGACGCTGCGTGGCGGCTGAATCGGACGCGGTTGAACGCCCGGGGGTCCCGGGAGCGCCGGGGGCCGGGGCGGCGGGGGCCTCGCCGCCGCGCCGAGCCGGGCGCGTCCGTCCGAAGCCGGCTCGCCGCCGCGGTCCTGGTCGTGCCGGGGGTCGCCTGGCTGATCCTGTTCTTCGTCGTCCCGCTGCTGATGATCTTCGTCGTCAGCCTCGGCAGTCGCGACGCGCTCGATCGCGTCGTCCTGGACCAGCTGAGCCTGGACAACTACCGGCGCGCGTTCGATCCGTCGTTCCTGCCGACGTTCCTCAACTCGCTGCGCTACGCGGCCGCGGTGACGATCCTGTCGCTCGCCATCGGCTACCCCATCGCGTACTGGATCAGCCGCTACGGCGGCCGCCACAAGGGGCTGCTGCTGGTCCTCGTGATGCTGCCGTTCTGGACGAGCTACCTCATCCGGACCTACGCCTGGATGATCATCCTGCGCGACAACGGCGTCGCCAACTCGGTCCTGCAGGCCGTCGGGCTGACGAGCGAACCGCTCATCCTGCTCAACACCGATTTCTCCGTGATCCTCGGCATGACCTACGGATTCCTGCCGTTCGCGATCCTGCCGCTGTACGTCTCGATCGACCGGCTCGATCCCGCGCTCGTCGCGGCGGCCCGCGACCTGTACGCCACCGGCCGTGGTGCCTTCCTCAAGGTCACGCTGCCGCTGACGATGCCCGGCATCATCGCGGCGACGATCCTGACGTTCATCCCGGCCATCGGCGACTTCGTGACCCCGGACCTCCTCGGCGGCGCCGAGACGACGACCATCGCCAAGGTCGTGCAGGAGCTGTTCCTCGAGGGTCGTGACTGGCCGTACGGCGCCGCGCTCGGATTCCTGCTGATGGTCGTGACGCTCGCGGGCACGCTGTTCGCCCTGCGTCCGTTGCGGGCTGAGGTCGTCGGCGCGTGAGATCGACCCGATGACCGGACGCAACCGCTGGCTGTCGGCCTACGCGCTGGCCGGCTACGTCTTCCTGTTCCTGCCGATCGTCGTGCTGATCGTGTTCTCGTTCAACGACTCGCGTCGGAACTTCCAGTGGCGCGGATTCACCCTCGAGTGGTATCCGCGGCTCTTCGCCAACGAGGAGCTCCTCGACGCGCTGTCCGTGACGCTGCGGGTCGCGACCGTGGCGGTCATCGTCTCGACGGTGCTCGGGACGTTGCTCGGGCTCGCCCTGGCGCGAAGCCGGTTCCGCGGCCGGTCGGCGACCGAGACGCTCCTGCTCGTCCCGATGGTCACGCCCGAGATCGTGATGGGCCTGAGCCTGCTCGTCTTCTTCTACCAGCTGTTCGGCGTGCGGGGCTCGTTCGCCCAGCTGTCGCTGGCCCACATCACGTTCTGCATCAGCTACGTGGCGATCGTCGTCCGGGCGCGGGCGGCCGGGATGGACCCGCGACTCGAGGAGGCCGCGCGCGACCTGGGTGCGTCGGCCCTCGGGGCGTTCCGCTACGTGACGCTGCCGATCATCCTGCCCGCGGTCGTGTCGGGGGCACTCCTGGCGTTCGCGCTGTCCTTCGACGACTACGTGGTCAGCACGTTCAACGCGGGCGTCGGGTCGTCGACGCTGCCGCTGTACATCTACGGCAAGGTCAAGTTCGGCGTGACGCCCGAGATCAACGCCATCTCGACGATCATCGTGGCGGTGACCGCCGTGGCCGTGTTGGCCGCGTGGCGGCTCGGGCAGCGGCGAGCCGAGCCGGGCGACGCGCGTGGAGGCCACCCCGGCCCAGGGCTGAAGTCAGCGGCTGGTCGTCGCCTTCGACCGACTCGAGGCCCGCGATCCGTTGGTCGACGCGGCCGTGGGCAACCGGACGGCTGGCACGTCACCGGCGGTCAGGTCACCGTCCTTCGGCGGTGGGACGTCGTAGCGCAGTCGGACGGTCCGCTTGGAGTCGATGCCGTCGTCCGCGTAACGATCGACGAGCATGAGATCGAAGGCGTGGACGCTCGGCTCCTGGTTCGAGAAGCGGCCGGCCGTCCAGCTCCGCGACTTGCGTGCCGCGCTGTTGGAGCTCGCAGACGTGCCAGTCCTGCCGATTGGTCAGGTCCCAGAACGCCACGGCGTCCGATGGATCGAAGTCGGGGCGGGCGATCGTCGACGCCTCGAAGAGCCATTGGCAGGTGATCCGCGTATGGTCCGCGCCGGACGGCTCGAGCCGGTGGACGAGCAGGTAGTCGGGGTGGATGGACAGGAACGTCGTCGGCCATAGGAGGTAGTAGTAGATCCGCCGCTCATCGAGCTCCGTGATGCCGGGGATGGACGGGCGGCCGCCGCGATGTCCGCCGTCGACCGCCATGGTCTCGGCGCCATCGACCAGCTCCATCCAGCCGCCTTGCCACGGCCCATCCGGCGCGTAGTCGCCGCCGACGTCGTACGGCGTCAGGCGATTGAGCTGCGGGTGGATGCCGGGGCAGTGATAGCACTCGCTGTAGTTCTCCCCGATGAACTTCCAGTTCGCGTCGACCTCGTAGACCTCCTCGTGGGCGACGCGAAGCAACGAGAAGTCGAACCGGGCGAGGTGCGGGACGAGGTCGCCGAGCCAGCCGATCAGCTCGGGCGGGTCGGTCGAGAGGCTGACGAAGACGAAGCCCTGCCAGGTGGCCAGGGAGACCGACACGAGCCCATTGCCTTCGAACGAGAAATCCTCGAGATCCTCGGTGTGCTTGGCCCGGACGAGCCGCCCATCGAGGTCGTAGATCCAGGCGTGGTACGGACACTGGAAGCGGACGGCCTTGCCGCATTGCTCCTCGACGACCGCGGTGCCCCGGTGCTGGCAGACGTTGTAGAACGCGCGAAGGATGTCATCGCGGCCGCGGACGACGATGAGCGGCTCGTCGTCGACGTTGGCGAGGAAGTACGTCCCGGGCTCAGGCGCGTCCTCCTCGCGGCCGACGACCATCCAGTCGCGCCGGAACCACTCACCCCGCTCGAACTCGTGGATATCCGGGTCGTGGTAGGCCCGGCCGGGTAGGAGTGAGGCCGCCCGGTACGGCTTGCGGACGGCAGCGATCTCGTCGGGGGTCAGGAGCGACGTCATGACTTAGGGACGTCCTTCTTGGGGTCGATGAACGGGATGGCCGCCGTCCGCGCCGGCCAGCGCCCGCCGTCGGGCGCCTCGATCTCGAGCGGCGTTCCGGGAGCGGCAAGCCCGATCGGGACCCACACGTAGCCGATGTTGCGCTCGAGGCGCGGCGACCAGATGAGGTCCGTGACGGTCCCGACCGCTTCGCCGTCGTGGCGGGCGACACACTTGCGCGAGAGCTCGAACGGGAGCGCATCGCCGTCGACCTCGATGCCGACCAGCTTGCGGTCCACGCCGCGCGCACGGATCTCCTCGAGCGCCGCCTTGCCGATGTAGTCGGCCGCCTGCGGCTCCACGAGGCGCTCGAGCCCCATGACCTCGAACGGGTTGTTCTCGATCGTGATGTCCGAGCCGTAGTTGAAGATGCCGGCCTCGATGCGGCGCGCCTCGCACGGCGCGATCGGTCGGATGTCGTGCGGCCGACCCGCCTCCATGATCCGGTCCCACAGCTCGGCGCCGCGCGACGGGATCGCGCAGGTAGACCTCGTAGCCCACCTCGCCGGTCCAGCCGGTCCGGCTGATGACGACCGGGATGCCATCGAGCTCGGTCTGGAGCGTCCAGTAGTACTTGATGTCGTGGATCTGGGGCCCGAACAACGTCGCCATGACGTCCTTCGACTTGGGGCCCTGGACCTGGACCGGGTAGACCTCGGGCTCGCGGACCTTGACGTCCATGCCGCTGTGGATCGCCACGCCCCGTGCCCACAGCCCGGCGTCGCTATCGGCGAGCGCCAGCCACCAGCGATCCGCCTCGACGCGCAGCAGGACCGGGTCGTTGACGATGCCGCCGTCCTCGGCCGTGATGAGCACGTACTTGCCCTGGCCGACCTCGCATTTCGTCAGGTCCCGGCAGGTCAGCGTGTTGACGAACGCCGAGGCATCCGGCCCCGTGATCTCGACGATGCGCTCGACCGAGACGTCCCACAGCGTCACGCCGTTGAGCAGCGCCCAGTACTCCTCGATCGGGTCCGCGTAGAAGCCGGGGAGATACATGTGGTTGTAGATGTCGTAGGCGCTGCAACCGGCCTCGAGGGTCTTCTCGAAGAACGGCGAGCGGCGATACCACGGTCCGAAGTACAGCGTCGACGAATCGGTCGTCGCGGGCGTGGTCATCGGGGTGGCCATCGGAATCCTCCATCGGTCGGTCGATGGTCGGGATGGTCCGGCATCCAGATCCTATTGCCTCTCGCGTTCCGCCAGATGGAGCGGCTGTTTCGGGTGGCGCGACATGCGACCCCCCGCGGCGACCCTCAGTCGAGCGTGACGCGCTCGTGCCAGTGCGGAACGTGCGTGGCCAGGCCGAGCGCCTGCACCTTGGGCTCCAGGGCGACCTGCGCCTCCGGGATCGCCGTGGACGAGGAACACGCGGCGTGGATACCCGGCGTCGCCCGGGCGCTTGCCCTTCGTGAAGTCGCGCAGCCAGGCGAGCAGCTCGGTCTCGTCGGCGTGGGCCGAGAATCCGCTGATCGAGCGGACCTGGCAGCGAACCCGGCGCTGCTGCCCGTCGAGCCGGACCTCCTTGGCGCCGGCCTGGAGGTGCGCCCCCAGCGTCCCCTCGCCCTGGTACCCGACGAACAGGATCGTCGCGTCCGGGTCGTCGATGAGCCGGCGCAGGTGGCCGACGACGCGGCCGCCGGTCAGCATCCCGTTCGAGGCGACGATCATGTACGGGCGCGGCGCCCGCTCGATCGCCTGCGACGCCTTGATGTCGTTGGTGACGATCTGCTCCGGGTAGTCGAGCGGCGTAGTCGCCCGAACGGAGCAGCTCGGCGGTCTGCTCGTCGTAGTAGTCCGGGTGGCGCCGGTAGATGTCCGACGCCTTCGACGCCATCGGTGAGTCCAGGTACAGCGGCAGCAGCGGGATCTCGCCGCGCTCGATGAGGCGATCGAGCTCCCACACGACCTCCTGGGTGCGGCCGATCGCGAACGACGGCACGAGCAGCACGCCATTGGCCTCGGCCACGAGATGGATGGTCTCGACGAGGATCCGGATCGCCTCGTCCTGGGGCTCGTGTTCGCGGCCACCGTACGTCGACTCGACGAGGACGTAGTCCGCGGCCGTCATGACGGTCGGGTCGCGCAGGATCGGCGTCCCGGGCCGGCCGAGGTCGCCCGAGCAGACGATGACGCGCTCCTCGCCGCCCTCGCGGTCCTGGACTCGCAGCCGGATGATCGCCGACCCGAGGATGTGGCCGGCATCGAGGAACGTGGCCCAGACCCCGGGCGCGACCTCTCGCTCCTCGTCGTAGCCGATGGGCCGGAAGTGCTCCAGCGTCCGCTCGGCGTCCTTCACGGTGTAGAGCGGGGCGTCGAGGTCGATCTCGAGCGCGGGCGGCTGTGCGCGCAGGTCCGCCTCGGGGTCGCGCGGCCAGCGAGGCCGTTGCTCCGGGCTCCACGCTCGTCTCGACCTGCTCGCCGATCGACGACGCCACGGCCGTGGCGACCGCCGCGGGCCGCTCGACCGATCCTTCCGGTGCGCCGGCCGTCTCGACCGCGACCTCCTCCTCGGAACCGCCGGCGGACGCCAGGTCGACCGCGGCCTGGTAGGCGTCCGCCTCCTTGCGGTCGTCCGCCTCGACCTCGTCCGGATGGCGCTTCTCCCAGCGCGCCTCGCGCTTGGCGAACTCCTCGTGCAGGTGTCCGGAGTCGAGGAGCACGAGCGTGGCGAGCTCGACGGTACCCGCCGTCGCGTGGATCGGCCCCGCGAACCCGCCCTTGACGAGGAGCGGCAGCAGGCCGCAATGGTCCAGGTGGGCGTGGGTCAGCACGACCGCGTCGAGACTCTTCGGGTCGAAGCCGAACGGGATCCGGTTGCGGACGGACTCGTTCGGGCTGCCCTGGAACATGCCGCAGTCGATCAGGACCCGGGCCCGCTCGGTCTCGAGGAGGAACTGCGAACCGGTGACGGTGGTCGCGCCACCCAGGAAGTGGATCTGCATGGCCGTCATGGTGACAGCCCGCACGTCCATCGGGGTATCGTCGCGAGCATGCCCCCTCCCAACGCCGTCACGAGATCCGGACGGCTGGACCTCCGCGCGGCGGCGCCACGCATCCCGGCGCTCATGGTCGGGCTGGTCCTGTTCGGTTTCGGGATCGCGTTGATGGTCGAGGCCGGGCTCGGTCTCGGGCCGTGGGAGGCGCTGAACCAGGGCATCGCCCGGCAGACCGGCCAGGAGATCGGCACGATCAGCATCCTGCTGGGCATCCCGATCCTGGCCCTGTGGTGGCCGCTCGGCGAGCGCCCGGGCATCGGCACGTTGCTCAACGTCGCTGTCGATCGGCACGTCGACGAATATCGGCATCGCCCTGCTGCCGACACCGCCCGACGACGCCATGGCCGTGCGACTCGCGATGATGCTGGCCGGGGTCGGGGTGATCGCGGTCGGCAGCGCGATCTACCTCTCGACCGACCTCGGGCCGGGGCCGCGCGACGGCCTCATGACGGGTGCCGCGAAGCGGTTCGGTTGGTCGATCAGACGGGCGCGCACCGCGATCGAGCTGACGGTCCTCGCGATCGGCTGGGCCCTCGGCGGGACCGTCGGGCTGGGCACGGTCGTGTTCGCGCTCGGGATCGGGCCGTTGCTGCAGCTGGCGCTGCGGGTCTTCGATCGAGAGGGGCGGGTCGGTCGGTCGCGTCGCGTCGAGCTCGAAGCGGAGGGTGTCGTTGGCGAGTGACCCGGTCGGTCGGTCCGCCGTCAGGCGGTGAAGACGAGCGCGTCGACCGCGACGGCCAGGAACAGCAGCGACAGGTAGCTGATCGAGTACTTGTAGAGCTTGATCGCGCCCTTGGTCGAGGCCTCCTCGGAGGCCCCGCGGCGCCACAGCCCGTACGCCTGCCAGATGAAGACCGCCCCGAGACCGACCGCCGCGCCCAGGTACAGCGGACCCATGCGCGCGACCGGCCAGAGGATCAGCGAGATCGCCACCATGAGCAGCGAGTACAGCGCGATCTGGCGGGTCGTCTCCGGGATGCCGCGGACCACGGGGAGCATCGGCACACCGGCCGCCGCGTAGTCCTTGCGGATCCGCAGCGAGAGCGCCCAGAAATGGGGCGGCGTCCAGTAGAAGACGAGCGCGAACAGGATCAGGGCCGGGGCACCCACGTCGCCCGTGACCGCCGCCCAGCCGATGACCGGTGGCAGCGCCCCGGCGGCGCCACCGATGACGATGTTCTGCGTGGTCGAGCGCTTCAGCAGCATCGTGTAGACGACGACGTAGAACCCGATCGCGAGAAGCGTCAGGAAGGCCGCCAGCAGGTTCACGAACCAGGCCATCACGACGAACGAGATCGACGCCGAGGACGATGCCGAAGACGACCGCGCGCTCGGGCTCGACCTGGTGGGCCGGCAGCGGCCGGCGCCGGGTTCGAGTCATGAGCCCGTCGATGTCCCGATCGAGATAGCAGTTGATGGCGTTGGCGCTGCCGGCCGCGAGCGTGCCGCCGATGAGCGTCCAGGCGACCAGCCGGCCCCACTCGCCCCATTCGAGGCCCGGGACCCAGCGCGTGGCGAGCACCATCGCCGGAACCGTGGTCACGAGCAGCAGCTCGATGATGCGTGGCTTCGTGAGCGCGATGTATGCGCGGATCGTGTCGCGAGTCGTGTGTGGGGCCGCGTCTTCCGAGCGAGCGTCGTCCGGGCCGGCGCCCACGCCTCGGCCCGCCCCGACCGCCGCCGTCTGCGCCTCGTAGAAGCTGGTGACGGTCAGGCCGACCAGCAACGCGAAGATCACGGCACCCAGCCCCAGGTGGAGCGTCTGCGACCATCCGGACAGCCCGGTCAGGACCTGCAGCCCACCGACGACGACCTGGATCGCGTACAACACCCCGGCCGCGACCGCGACACGCGCGATCGTCGGGCGCTCGCTCCGTGCCCGCCAGGCGACGATCGCGAGCACCGCCACGATGACCCCGACGACCGCGGCGACCCAACGGTGGAGGACGTGCGCCGAGGTGGCCTCGGTGAGGTGCCGGGAAGAGCGTGCCGCCCATCAACGGCCAGTCGGGGAACACGAGGGCGGAGTCGGTCGCGGTGACGCGGGAGCCGAAGAGCAGCAGCGCGAAGGTG
This sequence comes from uncultured Chloroflexia bacterium, assembly GCA_963850555.1. Classification (GTDB taxonomy): domain Bacteria; phylum Chloroflexota; class Limnocylindria; order Limnocylindrales; family CSP1-4; genus SPCO01. Next base: position 70,637 of record CAWKLT010000006.1, read on the forward strand.
GCCAGGGTCGTGAAGGCCGCGAGCAGCGTGAAGCGCTGGCTGCGGCCACCGCCGCCGCCGAGGTGGGCCGGGAAACCGGCACGCACCGTCAGGAACACGAGCAGCGTCGACCAGCAGGAGGGCCGCGGTCAGGTGCGCCGTGACCGACTCCCCGCTGTTGCCGAGGCGGACGGTCTCGCGGCCGAGCCACGCCTGGAACCCGACGAGACCGACCGACGCGATGGACGGCCACAGCAGCGACGGCCGGTCGCGATGGTCACGGACCGCCAGGATCGCGAGGCCCAGGATCTCGAAGCCGATGATCGCCGCGATGGTCCGGTGGACCCATTCGATCCACGCCTTCGGGTCGTCGATCGGCGGCAGCAGCTGGCCGTGGCAGAACGGCCAGTCCGGGCAGCCGAGACCGGAATCGGTGGCGCGCACGACGACGCCGACGATGACCAGCAGGATCGCGGTCCCGAGCGTCAGCGCGGCGAGCTTCTGGAAGCGGCTCAATGGGTCTCCTGGCACGCCGGACGCCGGTGCGCGCCGGAACGGGGACGGTGGCGATCAACGGCCACGCGCATTCTAGCGCGGCATCGGTCGGTCCCCAGCGGGCTGTCGGAGACTTCGTCGGCGACCTCCGGCGGCCTCGGCTACGCTTGCCGCCATGACCCCTCGATCCCCCCTCGCGCTCGTGGCCGCGCTCGTCCTGGTGGTCGCCGCCTGCGCTCCCGCCCAGGAGACCTCGTCCCCAGCGTCGCCCTCCGCCGCTGGCTCGCCCGTGGCGGGTGCGTGCCCGACCACACCCGCGCCGACGGGCACGCCCGAAGGGTGGGACGTCGGGGCGCAGCAACCATCGGTGTTCCCGCAGATCATCAACCCCGGTGGCTCGATCGCCTGTGGCCAGACCCGCCTGATGTTCTCGTTCCTCGACGATCAGAACGTCCCGGTGGCGAACCCCGACCAGACCGTCGAGGTCGCGCTGTTCGACCTCGGGGCTGATCCGGCGACACCCGCCCTGACGGGGCCCGCGACCTTCATCTGGGCGATCGAGCCGACCGTGGGCGTCTACGTCTTCGACGCGGACTTCCCGACGGCGGGAACGTGGGGCGCGCAGTTCACGAGGACCGTCGGCGACAGCCCACCCGAGGTCATCCGCGTCGGGTTCGACGTGCAGCCGGACGCGGCAGGTGTGGCGGTCGGCGACAAGGCGCCTGCGTCGGATACCCCGACGCTCGCCGACGTCGGTGGCGACGTGACCAAGATCTCGACCGACGACGAGCCCGTCGATGCCTTCTACGAGACGTCCATCGCCGATGCCATCGCCGCCAAGGAGCCGTTCGTCGTGGCCTTCGCGACGCCGAAGTTCTGCCAATCGCAGCAGTGCGGTCCGACCCTGGACCGGCTCAAGCCCATCGCCGCCGCCCACCCGGACGTGACCTTCATCAACGTGGAGCCGTACCAGCTCGAGGTCGTCGACGGGCAGCTCCAGCCGGTGCTCACCGGGGATCCGCCCCAGCTGACCCCCGCCGCCTCGACCGACGAGTGGAAGCTCCTCAGCGAGCCGTGGGTCTACGTGGTCGACCGCAATGGGATCGTGACCGCGTCGTTCATGCTGATCTTCAGCGAGGAGGAGCTCGAGGCCGCGGTCAGCGCCGTCGAATAGCGGTCACGCCCCGGCGTCCTCGAGCCGCACCGCGAAGCGCTCGTCGCCCTCCACCCGGTAGTACACGACCACGGGCTCGGCCGTGGCCTGGTGCTCCGCCAGGTGCCCGGGCGGGAATTCGTCCCCGTTCTCGAGCTCACCGAGCCGGAACTCGACCATCTCGCCGCCAGGCCGGCGCAGCGTGAACCCGCGCACGTCGGCGAGGCCCGATCCATCGATCGCCACGATCACGCCCTCGACGAGCTGGTTATCCGGCGGCCCGTCCGGATCGAGGACCGAGGTATTGCTCAACAGGATCGCCGCGCCACCCGTGACCGCGATGACGATGACCAGGACGACGGCGAACAAGTTCCGCGTCCGTCGATCCACCCCGAGATCAGGCGCCGACGGGTGCGGCGGCCCCGGTGCTGCCCGGCGCGTGGACGGGCTCGCCGGCTGCACAGCGAGCGCACGTGGCTTCGCCCGGTTCGTAGGTCGGCAGGTCGAGCTGCCAGAGCGACCGCAACGGATACGTCCGGCCCGTGGCCGGTGAGGTCAGGGTCGCGCGTCCACCGCTGCGATCCACGAGCACGACGCACTCGACGATCTCGCCGCCCATGGCCTCCACGGCCGGGATCATGGCCAGCAGCGAGCCACCCGTCGTGAGGATGTCATCGACCAGGAGGACGCGCTCACCCGGCAGGATCACGAATCCTCGCCGGAACTCCCGACGGGTGCCGCCGTCCGCGTCGCGGAGTTCTTCCGCGAAGATGCTGCGCAGCCCGAGCTGGCGCGCGGTCTCGAACGCCAGGATCACCCCACCGGTCGTGGGCCCGGCGACCAGGTCCACGAGCGGCCCCGGGGCGTCGTCAGCGCCACGCATCCGAGCCGCCCAGAACGAGCACAGCTCGCTGGTCGCCGCGGGGTCGGACAGGACGGCGAACTTCTCGACATACGCGTCCGCGTGCCGGCCGCTCTTGAGCTGGAAATGCCCCTCGCGGAAGGCGCCCGACGCCCGGAACAGGGCCTCGGTCCGCTGAGCGATGCCGGCCCGGGCGGCCAGGTCGAGCGCGGGCTTGATCGTCGTCACCCGCCCAGTCTACGTGCCGGGCACGTCAGGGCCGGTATTCGACGCCCTTCGCCGATGGCGTGCCGGCTCGATTCGGCAGAGCGCTCCCCACGAGGTCGAGATGGGTCGTCACGCCCACACGGCGGCACTCCTCGGACAGCTCATCGACCAACCGGACGGGCAGCGTTGGATCGGCGAAGATCGCCGTGCCGACCTGGACGGCGACCGCGCCCACGGCGAGGAAGTCGAGGACGTCGGCGAGCTCGGTCACGCCACCGATCGCGACGATCGGGATCTTCACCGCCTGGGCCGCCTCGTAGACGACGCGCAGGGCGACAGGCTTGACGGCCGGGCCGCTCAGGCCGCCATAGATGTTGCCGAGCAACGGTCGCCCACGACCCGGCGCGACCGCGATGCCAGACAACGTATTGATGGCGGTCAGCGCGTCGGCCCCGGCGTCGGCGATGGCACGGGCGATCGGCCGGATGTCGGCGACGTTCGGTGACAGCTTCACGAGTAGCGGCAGGTCGGTGGCGCGACGGACCGCGGCCGTCACCTCTCCCGCCGCCGCGGCGTCGATCGCGAACTGGAGCCCGCCCTTGCCGACGTTCGGGCAGGAGATGTTGAGCTCGATCCCGGCGATGCCGGGCACGCCCTCGAGCCGGCGCGTGACCTCGACGTAATCGCTGACCGACTCGCCGGCCACGTTGACGATCACCGGCACCTTCCAGCCGGCCCAGGTCCGCGCGTATTTCTCGATGACCGCATCGACGCCTGGGTTCTGGAGGCCGATCGAGTTGAGCATCCCGCCCGGCGTTTCGGTGACCCGCGGCGTCGGATTGCCGATGCGCGGCTTGAGCGTCGTCCCCTTGCAGCAGATGGCGCCCAGCCGGTCGACATCGACGACGTCGCCGTACTCGACCCCGTAGCCGAACGTGCCCGAGGCGACGAGGATCGGGTTCGGGAGCACGAGCCCGCGTCCGAGGTCGACGGAGAGGTCGACCTGAATGTCCCGGGCGGCGTCGGCGGCCTCGTCGGCGCGCTGCGGGGCCGCGGGCGATCGCGGCTCGGACTTCGGCTGTGGCGGGATCGAGGCGAAGGTCGGCCGGCTGCGCGGCGGCCTCGGGGTTCGGCTGGCGCCCGCCGGGCGTCCGGACGAAGTCACCACACGCCGCTTGGCCCTCACGACCAGGCTCCCTCCCAGACGAGCTCCTCGGCGGCGAAGACCGGTCCCTCGCGGCAGACCCGTTGCGGCACACCGGTCGTGCTCATCACCACGCATCCGAGGCACGCCCCGACGGCACACCCCATGTTCTGCTCCATCGACACCTGGAGGAACGCCTTGCGGCGCGCTGCTGGCGAACCCGCCGCGTCGCCCCGGCCTCCACCGCGTTTCCGCCCGAGCTTGGCGACGCCGAGGCGCCCCCGCCGGCCCTCCGCCTGTCGCGCGAGGGCGGCCAGCATCCCCGATGGGCCGCAGGCGAACGCCTGGTCGGCCCAGGCCTCGTACTGCGGCACCAGGTCCGTCACGAAGCCGTGATGGCCCAGGGAGCCGTCATCGGTCGCCACGACGTACTCGATCTCATCGGGGAGGAGGCTGGACGGGTAGACCTCGCGGGAGCTCGCCGCACCGAACAGCAGCGTCACCTGGCGGCCGTCGCGGATCGCCTCGTCGGCGAGCATCCGGACGCCGGCCATGCCCAGGCCACCGGCCACGAGCAGCAGATGGCGGCTGCGCGGGTCCACCTCGAACGGGCGACCGAGGGGACCCAGCAGGTCGATCTCATCGCCGGCCCGAAGCCTCGTGAACCACTCGGTGCCGCGCCCGATGACGCGGAAGTGGATCGTGATGATGCCGGTCGCGACGTCGGCGGTGTTGACCGAGAAGGGGCGGCGCAACACCATCCCGGAAAAGTCGCCGGTCCGGACATGCACGAACTGGCCGGCGCGCGAACCGCTCGCGATAGTCGGCGCGTGGTACGCCTGGAGCCACTGACCGGGCAGGATCTCGCGGCTCTCCACGAGCTCTGCCGCGGCGAGCCGCATCGTCACGCGGTCGGGCGGTCCTCCGCGTCCTTGGCGTCATCGCCGACGACCTCGGCATCCGCCACGTCCTCGACGTCCTCGACGTCCTCCGCGGCCACGACGTCGTCGACATCGGCCGCGGCCGCGGCCTCGCCCGCTCCTGCGCCTTCAGCTGCGAACGCCGGCGTCTTCCGGCGCCACGGCCGGATAGGCCTCGGCGAGGGCGTCGGCGAGATCCCCGAACACGTCGGTCGGGTCGTAGAACTCGACGAGCTGGTCCGCGCCGGAGAGCGTGCGCCATGACCCGTCGGCTTCCTCGGGGATGACCTCGGCACGGAACTCGCCGGTGGCGGTGAGGACCAGGCGCTCGTCGTCGTCATCGACGATGACCAGGTCGCCCAGCAGGCCCGAAGCTCCCGCCGCCGCGACCTCGAATTCGTCGAGCAGCCGGGATTCGCTGCGCTGGCTGCGCTCCTGGTACTCGAGCGCGAGGTCGTACAGCCGTCGCGCGGCCGCCTCGTCGTCCTCGAGCGCGGGGGCCTCGCCCTGGCCGGCCGCCCATGAGTCGGCCGCCGCGGCGTAGGGGTCCTCGCCGAGCGTGATCGTCTCCTCGGGAGAGATGCCCGCGGTTTCGAGCAGGTCTTCGGCCGCGGTCGGGGCCTCGCCGTAGCCGGCTGCCTCGCGGGCGGCGTCGCCGAACGCGGCGTAGATGTCGGCCGGGTTGTACAGCTCGACGAGCTCGGACGCGGACTCGATCACCTCGGTCTCGCTGATCCATTCGCCGGAGGTCTCGTCCTGGAACCGGCTGCGGCTGCGGAACGAGAGGTCGGGCGCGATCGAGAGGTAGTCGGGCTCCTCGTCGATGAGCGTCAGGCCGCCGTAGGCAGCGAGCCGCTCCTTGTGGCGATCGAGGAACCGACGAAGCTGGTCCGTGCTCTGCACGAGGAAGTCGGATCGCTCGAGGGCGGCGTCCGCCGCGATCTCCCCGAGCAGGTCGTTGCGGCCCGTATCCATGGGTTGCCTCCCGTTCGGTTCATCGCCAGGCGGTCGTGCGTCGCGTCGGATGCTCATGTCTCACTCATCGGTGGCGGGTCAGGGATGGTATTCGAGGTCGGGGCCCATCCGCTCGCGGAGGAACATCGAATGATGCCGTTCGAAGATCCACTCGCCGGCTCGATGGCCGAGCGCGCGGGTGCCTTCGTCGCGCTTCGAGCTTGTCGAGCGTGGCGTAGTCGGGGAGGTCGAGGAGGATGACGTTGTCGAAGTCCCAGCCGTGGGCGACGTTGTACCAGCCGATGAATCGGATCCCGAACTGCAGCTCGTATTCCTTCACCGTGCGCGGAAAGATCGTCCTCATGAAGAACTTGAAGAAGGGGTCGCGGCCGCGGCGAACGGAGAAGTAGGTCGCGAGCACGGGCACGGGGCTGCGTTCCTCCTGGTTGATGCTGGGACGGCCGCCATTGTCGCACGGGGCTCGGGCGGGACGTTCCGCGGCGGGCGCACGTTGCGGCGCAGCCGACGCGTGGGGCGGCGCGTACGACGGGGGGCCACGTCCGGCCCGGGCCGCCTGCCGGGACTTCGACACCGGGAAATGCGTTCTGGCCAAATGCTCGGCCGGGGAGCCTTGGGCGCGCCAATCGCAGCCCGTGACCGGGCGACGTTCGTCGGACTGCGTGCACGAGACAGCGGCACCGATTGCCCGATTCGGCCCGTCGGCAGACGCCGATCGACTGGATGTCGCGCCCAACGCTCCCACAGGCGAACATCTGGCGATGTACCGAGTCGATCCGGCCGAGTCAGACCTCGTCACGCCGGGATAACGGCTCGTCCGCCTCGACGGCTTCTTCGTCGCCCGCCTCCCCCGCCACTCCGGCCGCGGCGCTCTCGTCTTCCAGCTCCCCGACCGTCTTCGTGGCACTCCCCATCGGCCGCCGCCGGCCGCGGCGGTCTGCTGCCACGAGCCGGAGCAGGAAGATGATCGTCTGGCCCGTGATGAGCAGCAGCACGATCACGATGATCAGCAGGGCGCCGCTGACGACATCGGGCCACTTCCAGACCACCGTGAGCGGGGTCAGGACGAGCAGCACGGCCAGCACGATCAGCTGGAAGCGGAAACACCCGAGGCCCGGGCCACGCTCCGGGTCGAGCGCCTCACCCTTGTACTTGACCGGCCCGGGCTCGCGGGGCGGCCGGGGCGGCGTCGGGTCGGCGGCAGGGTCGTCGTCGGTCACGAGCCGGAACGATACGGGAGGTGGCCCGACCGCGCCGGGCGGGCCGAACTCGTCCGGCTCAGGCCGGTCGTCGGCTCGGTCGCCAGGCCCTCGACGACCTCGACTCCTGGCAGGGCAAGCAGGATCGACGGCGGCGCGATGACCTTCCACGACCGCGAGCCACCACCGAGCACGACGCGCTCGCGCTGCATCACCCGCGCATCGACCCAGACCGGCAGCTCGGGCGGCAGGCCGAACACCGTCACGCCCCCGATCTCCATGCCCGTGATCTCGCGCGTGGACTCCGACGGCGCGAACGACGCCTTGCGGGTCCCGAGCCGGTCGCGCACCGTCCGGTTGACGTCCAGGCGGTTCGGGGCGAGCACGACGCACGCCGCATAGCGCGGCGGATCGCTCTTGCCGATGACGAGGATCGTGTTGGCGGAGTCCTCCGGCGCGAACCCGTAGGCCTCGCAGAAGGCGGCCGTGTCCGCGAGGGCCGGATCGCACGCGAACAGCTCGTACTCGACCCCGAGCGGCTCGAGAGCCGCGACCAGACGGTCGCGGCCGGCTGGATCGTGAGAAGGGTCGAGGTCGGTCGTCATGACCGCAAGCGTACGATGCGGGCCGTGCGCACCGCTGCCGCCTCCGTTCATCCCGTTTTGCTGGTCATCGCGCTGGCTGCGTCGGTCGCCGGCGGATGTCAGCTGGGCGGCGGTACCTACTACCTGGAGGTCCACAACCGGACCGCTGTGCCGATCGAGATGCAAGGTGGCTCGTGGGCGGGTCCGAATCGAGTCATCGCGAGCTGCGAGAGCGCGGAGTTCGCCTGGGGTCGCCGCACCGTGTCGAACATGGGTGCGTCACCGCCACCGACGCCGCCCGCCGACGCGGTCATGGTCGAGATCCCCAGTTCCCTGTCGCCGCCCGCGGATCCCAGTCAACGATCGGAGGCAGATCCTGATCGTCTCGAGCGAGGGGGTCTTCGGGTATGAGAAGGGCGGCACGCTGCCGTCGATGCCACCCTGCGAGGGACGCCCGCCTGCCGACTGAGCGCCCGCTACCATCGAGCGCGATGACCGGCCGACCGACGATCCAGCATCCGACCGCGCCGCCCGACATCGACGCGTACCTCGCGCGATTCGACTGGCACCCCGAACCAGAGCTGATCGGCTACCGCGACGAGGGTGCTTCCAGGGCCGCATTGACGGCGCTCGGCGAGCAGACCTGGGCTGCCGCGCTCGAATTCCTGTACGGCACCGCGATGGTCCGGGCCATGGGCGACCCCTCGCCGTACGAGGGCGCGCGCCGGCGCTACTACGGCCCCGATGCCTCCGGGCCGGGTCCCGCGCCGCTCGCGCCGACGCCGGCGGCCGACGTGATCGCGGAATTCTCCGATCGACTCGCGGGCGGACTGATGAACGCCCAGCATCCGCGCCAGTTCGGCTACTTCACCCCACCGCCGCTGCCGATGTCGATCATGGGTGAGCTCCTCGCCCAGGTCGCGAACCAGGGCGTCGACGTGTGGCACGCCGGCCCGTTCGCGGCGTTCGTCGAGGAGGAGGTCGTGCGCTGGCTGTGCGACCTCGTCGGCTATGGCGAGGGCTCGTTCGGCTTGCTCACGAGCGGCGGCGTCATGGCCAACTTCATGGGCATGACCCTGGCCCGCGACCTGCACCTAGGCCGGGTGCGGGGCCTGGACGGGCCGCCACGCGGGGCGGCCCTCGATGGCGCGCGGGTCTACACGAGCGACCAGACCCACTTCTCGATCGCGCGAGCGCTCGATGAGCTCGGGTTCCCGCCCGAGACGCTCGTCGTCCTGCCCGCCGACGACGACTTCCACCTGCGCGGGGCGCCCGTCGCGGACGCGGTCCGGCGCGATCGGGCCGCCGGGCTGTACGCCATTCGCCATCGCGGCCGTCGCGGGCTCCACGAACACGGGATCCGTGGACGCGATCGGGGAACTGGCCGACGTGGCCGCCGCGGAGGACCTGTGGCTCCACGTCGACGCGGCCTACGGCGGAGGCGCCCGGCTGTCGGAGCGTGACCGCGACCGCGTCCGGGACCTCGATCGCGCCGACTCGGTCACGGTCGACCCGCACAAGTGGTTCTTCCAGGCCTACGACATCGGCGGCCTGCTGGTCCGCGACGGCCGGGCGCTCGGCGCGGTCTTCGGCGGTCGCGCGCCCGAGTACTACCGCGGTGGCGAGACGCCGATGGCGACCGAGGAGCCGGAGGGACACGGCCACGGCGACCATGACGACCAGCTCAACTTCTACAAGCTGAGCTTCGAGGGCACCCGCCGCTGGCGTGCGCTCAAGCTGTGGATGACCTGGAAGCACCTCGGCACGACCGGGTTCGGCCGCCTGATCGAGGCCAACGACGACCTCGCCGCCCACCTCGCGGCCCGATGCGCTGCCTCCGACGACTTCGAGGCACTGCCCGCCGTCCCGGAGCTGTCCGTGGTCTGCTTCCGCCACCGGCCTCCGGGCCTGGCCGATGCTGAGCTCGATGCCCACCAGGACCGACTGCAGGCGGCCCTCGAAGCCTCCGGCGACGGCTGGCTGACCACGACCCGCCTCCGCGGCTCGACCTGGCTCCGGGCAGGCATCGTCAACTACCTGGCGACCGAAGCGGACATCGACCACCTGCTCGATACGCTGCGCCGCCTCGCGGAGCCGGCGTGAGACGACGGGCGCTGAGCGCGATCGTCGGGGTCGCGATGATCTTGCTCGTGGGCTGCGAATCCATCACGTTGCCGCTGCCGTGCGACCTGATGATCGTGGCTCTGCCGGCCGAGTCGACGCTGCAGCCGGGCGACCCGTTGCCCGCGGATCCCGAGGTGATCGCCGGTCCGGGTGACTTCGACATGCTCCGCAGCTCGATCAAGCAGACCATGCCCGGTGGCGAGGTGTCACTCGACCTCCAGCTGCGCGGCGCCGCGATCGATCGGGTCGCCCGCCACACCGAGGATCACGTGGGCGAGCCCATGGCGCTCGTCATCAACGGGGAAGTCGTCTCCGTCCCGATCATCCAGTCGCCGATCCCTGACGGCGCGCTTTCCGTGTCCCCGGCCACGGACGACGCTCAGGCCTTCACGGAGCGATTCGCGGGCTGCGTCCGCTAGCGCCGCGCGTATCGGCCGGGCTCAGCCCTGGGCGTGCAGCATCCCGCCGACGTGCTCCAGCAGCTTCCAGGCGACCTCGGCATCGCCCTTCACGAACGCGCGGAAATCCCACAACGTCATGACGTAGCAGCGCAGGTCGGTCGTCGCGGTCACGGTCGCGGTCCGGACCCGGTCGCTGATCAGCGCCACCTCGCCGAAGTAGCTCCCCGGCCCGACCTTCCCGACCTCCTTGCCGTCCTTGGTCACGACGCCTTCGCCCTCGGCCACCACGAAGAAGCCGATCCCACGCTCGTCGCCCTGGCGGACGACGACGGAGCCCGCCGGGAACGTCCGCTCCGAGAAATCGCGAGCCAGGCTTTCCAGGTGCTTTCGGTCCAGGCCCGACAGCAGCGGGACTCCTGCCAACAGGTCCGCGGTGTCGGTCATGGCGGCTCTCCTCTGAGGTGCAGCGTGCGCTACCTGCAACTATGCCTTGGGACGCGATCGTGCCGCCAGCCGGTCCTGCAGCCTGAACCACTCCCCGGCGAACGGCAGGAACCACGGCCGGCCCTCGTACGGGGCCGGAACCAGCGGGAACTTGAGACGCGTGAGGGCCGGCGCCTCGCCGCCCGCCAGCCATTGCCCGACCCGCGTCCCGAGGTAGGTCATCAACGCCACGCCGGTCCCGCAACAGCCCATCGCGTACGCGACGCCGTCCTTCGTCCGGCCCACGTGCGGCATCCGGTCGAACGTGAACCCGACGTTCCCGCCCCAGGCGTACTCGATCCGGTAGTCGGCCAGCTGCGGGTGAACCTCGAGCAGGCCGCGGTGGAGGATCTTGGCGGTCTTCTCGATCGACGTCGGCAGGAACGATGCGCGCCCGCCGAAGATCATCCGGCGGTCGGCCGAGACATGCCAGTAGTACAGGAAGTTCTTCGTATCGAAGAACGCGCGGCCCTTGGGTGAGAGCTCATGCGCGAGGTCCTCGGGCAGGACCTCCGACGCGATGATGAACGAGCCGATCGGGATGATCCGGCGCCGAAGCGTCGGGACGACCCCGTCCGTATAGCCGTTCGTGGCGACGAACACGTCGCGCGCCAGGATCGCGCCGCGGGACGTCTCGACGACGAACCGGCCGTCTGCCTCTCGCCGGATCTTGCCGCGCGCGAACACCTTCGTGCAGGTCTGCCCCGGCCCGCGCCGCGGCCGCGGCCAGACCCGCGAAATACCGGCCCGGGTGGAGCAACCCGCTGCCCTCGCACCGCAAGCGCCCCGAAGTAGGCGTCGCTGCCGATCTCCTCACGGATGCGCTCGCGCGGGACGACCGTGGACGTCACCCCGACCGCCGCCAGGCTCGTCCGCGCATGCTCGAGCTCCGGGACGTGCGACGGCGCATACGCGAGCTCGAGGTGACCGCCTTCCCGAAAGTCGCAGTCGATCGCCTCCTCGGCGATGAGCCGCTTCACCAGGTCGTAGGAGTCGAGGGTCTCGCGGTAGAGCGCCTTGCCCGTTTCGTCGCCGTAGCGCTTGATGAGCTGGCCAGCGCTCCATTTGTAGCCGGCATGGACGATGCCGCCGTTGCGGGTCGAGGCGCCCCAGCCCAGCGTGTGGGCCTCGAGCAGCGTCACCGCGACGCCCCGCCGGGCCAGCTCGCGCGCCGCGTTGATCCCGGCATATCCGCCACCGATCACGACGACGTCCGCCGAGTCCGGGAGCTCGCGCCCGGACCGGTCCGGCTGCGGCGTCATCGAGGCGTGCCAGAACGGCCGGCGCTCGTAGTCGGCGTTGAGGAGTCCTGCGGCAGCCATCGAGGTGGAGCGTACCGGAGGGCCGCCGCGCGCGACCCTGTGTTCCGACGCCGAATCCGATCGGATCTCGGGCGGTCCTGCGAAAATCCCCGCATCGAACGTTGGTCAGGTACGATCGGGACAGGAGGGGCCGACGGATGGGCGGCTCCTGCTGCCCGACGGACGGTCCGGTCGCCAGGGGGACGCGTGCGCACGATCGCCGTCATCAATCGCAAGGGAGGCAGCGGCAAGACGACGACGGCCGTCAACACGGCCGCGGCGTTGGCCGGCCTCGGCCATCCCGCCCTGTTGATCGATGTCGACCCCCAGGGCAGCGCCTCGGACTGGCTCGACCGCGAGGGGAACGATCGGGGCCTGCGCGAAGCGTTCACCGTGACCGGGGACCTGGGGCGGCTGGCCGTGCCGACCGATACGGCGGGTCTCGACATCGTGCCCTCGACGCAATGGCTCGTGACCGCCGAGAAGTCCATGCTCGGGGACCTCAGCGTGGGTATCTCGCGGGCGCTCCAGCGCATCCCACCGCGCTGGGATTTCGTGATCGTCGACTGTCCGCCGTCGCTGTCGTACCTCGCGATCGGGGTGATGATGGGCGTCCGGGAGCTCGTCATCCCGGTGGAGGCCCACTCGATGGCCTTCACCGGCGCGGTCGAGGTGATGGATGAGCTGCCGGCGGTGCGGAAGTTGAACCCGAGCCTCTCGTCGATCCTCCTCCTGCCCTGTCGAGTGACCCGGACACGCCACGCTCGGGGGGTCATCGAGGCGCTCGAGAACGACTTTCCGGCCGAGGTCACGACGGCGCGGATCCGCGAGAGCATCACGCTCGCGGAAGCCGCCGACGAGCGCCAACCGATCACGGCCTACGCGCCGGACGGCATCGGCACTGCGGACTACCGGGAATTCGCGCGGGAACTGCTGAACCGTGCTCCGCCCCCGGTCCAGGCCAAGAGTTCGTGGTGGCAATCCCCGGTTTCGTCCCTGTCGGGTCGATGACGGAGCGGTCGCCCGAACCTCCTTCGACGGCAGCCGCGGTCGAGGCGCTCGTCCGATCGATCGAGGCGAAGGAGTCTCAGGCCGCGCCACCCGAGGCGCCGGATGATCCGGCCGCGCGGCCGGATGGCGGCGCCGAAACCCCAGCGTCCGATGGTGCGGTCGAACCAGTGCCGCCCGCGCTGGATGAACCGGTCCTCACCGCCGAACCTGCGCCCTTGTCGAACGGCCTCCGGCCACCGGCCACCGGCTGGGCCTGGTCTCCCACGAGCCGCGGTCCGCTCCCAGGTCTGGTCGACCGCCAGCTGTGGGAGGCGCTCGTCCTGGAGGAGGCCGAGCGTCAACACCGGTACGGGCACCCGACCGCCATCGTCCTGGCCGAGCTCGTGGGGCTCGATGAGCTGGTCGCGCGAATGGGTCCGGCGGCCATGAACCGGTTCGTGCCGCCCTGCGCCGACATGCTCGTGTCGCTCGCCCGCACATCAGACCGCATCACGCGGCTGACCAACTCGCGATTCGGCCTGCTCCTGCTCGAGACGGACATCGCCGGTGCCGCGAGACTGGCCGCGCGGATCACGGTGGCCGCCGAGCTTCGGCTGTCGGGGAGCACGTGGCCCGTGCGGATGGTGGTCGGCTGGGCGGGTGCCGCGACCGGCGAAGAGCTACGCGAGGCGGTTCGCGCGGCCGAAGAGCACCTCAGCGAGCGACGCGACGGACCGTAGTCTGGCTACGCGCTCGTGAAGTCGGCGTCGGAAGACGCCGGGATGGACCAATCCGGCTCCGGCGGGATGACCCGGTCGGCTGTCTCGCCGCTGGCGACGGCGAGATGACTGAAGAATCGGGCGCGTCGGTGCGAGACGATCCGAGCGTCCTGGCAGGGGCAGCCGGGCGCCAGACAGCCCGATGGTCGTGATGTTCCTGCTCCCGACCTTGGCCGCGTATCGCTGACGTCCATGTCCTGTCTCCTGCGCCGAGTGTCTGGGCTCGACCCCGGATGCTCCGGATGAAAATCTGAACTGGCCTGGATACGTTGCGTGACGCCGTACGGACGCATTTCGTTGCATCCGCGAGCCAATGTGTCGGGCAGCTGACCACTCAGCGACGGTGACGACGGGCTGCGGAACGTGCAGGCGACCGAGGTCGCCGGCCTCATCGGGCGGTGACGAGCTCCGCCTCGTAGGCCACCTGCCCGCCGGCGACCGTCAGCAGGACGCGACCGGGCAGGTCCATCCCGATGAGCGGCGAGTTCTTGCCGCGGGATGCCAGCGCCTCCGCCGATACCGTCCAGCGCTCCGACCGATCGAACACGACGAGGTCCGCCGGCGCGCCCTCGACGAGCCCGACCGAGCCGTTCCGCCGCGACCGGCCGCCGAGGATCGCGGCGGGACCCACGGTCAGCGCCGCGATGGCCCGCGACAGCGTCAGCTGGCCCGCGTCGACGGCCTCGAGGACGAGGCCCAGGGCCGTCTCGATGCCGCTGATCCCGTTCGCGGCCCCGCCGAACTCGACCGCCTTGTCGACCTCGGTGTGGGGGGCGTGGTCGGTGGCGATCGCATCGGCCGTGCCGTCGGCCAGGGCGGCGAGGCAGGCCAGCGCATCCGCCGGCGTCCGGAGCGGCGGGTTGACGCGGAGCGATGGGCTGTAGGGCGCGGCGACCAGGGCGTCGTCCCGCCACGGGTCGCCGTCCTCACCGGCCTCCCAGGCGAAGCGGCGAGCGCCCGCGACCCACTCGTCGGTCAGCGCGAGATGGTGCGGCGTCACGTCGCAGGTGACCGGCAGGCCAACGGCCTTGGCCCGGCGCACGAGCTCCAAGGCGGCGGCCGTGGAGAGGTGCGTGAGATGCAGTCGCGCCCCCGGGACGTCGCGGACCACGTCGGCGAGGATCGCGAGGTCACGGCCGACAGCCGCCTCCTCCGCGGCAACGGGCCATCCGCGCAGCCCCAGGACGGTCGCGATGAACCCGTCGTTCGCCTCGGCGCCATCGGTGAGGGTCGGATCCTCGGGGTGGTCCACGATGGGCAGGCCGAACGCGCCCGCGTACGCGAGCGCATTGCGCAGGATCGATGCCGATCGGACCGGCGCACCGTCGTCGGAGAAGCCCACGACGCCGGCGTCGGCCAGCTCGCCGAGGGCCGCCAGCGTCTCGCCGCCCCGTCCCGTCGAGACCGCTCCGTAGGCAAGCAACTCCACCGCGCGATCCCGATGCTGCGGCGGCCGCCCGGATCCGGGACAGCACGCCCGGCTCGTCCAGGGTCGGCGTCGTGTTCGGCATGGCGCAGACCGTCGTGAACCCGCCATGAGCGGCCGCCGCGAGCCCCGAGGCGACCGTCTCCGCATCCTCGTTGCCGGGCTCGCGCAGGTGGGCGTGGAGATCGATGAAGCCTGGGCGCCACGACGACGCCGCCCGCGTCGATACCGTCCGCCTCCTCGCGCTCGAGCCACGTCACGGCTTCGAGGATCCCGTCCCGGACGACGATCTCGCCCGGGCCCTCGCGCCCCGCGGCCGGGTCCACCAGCCACGCGCGCCCGATATCGAGGTCGGTCATGCGGCGGGCGAGGCGTTCGCTGGCGGGCGAGGCGCCCGAGCCCGCGCCCGCCACACCCGCGAGCAGGTACAGGAGCGCCATCCGGATCGCGACGCCGTTCGTCACCTGGTCGGTGATGACCGACTGCGGACCCGCCGCCACGTCGGCGGCGATCTCGACGCCCTCGTTCATGGGACCCGGGTGCATCACCAGGGCGCCGGGCTTTGCGAGCGCGAGCCGCGCGGCGGTCAGTCCGTAGCGTGCCGCGTACTCGCGCAACGACGGCAGCAGCCCCGACGACATCCGCTCGCGCTGGATCCGCAGCGCCATCACGACGTCCGCGTCGCGCAGCGCGTCCTCGACCGACGAGGTCACGTGGAACCGCCGCCCCGCTGCCGCGCCCCGCCCGGCCCACGCCTCGAACCCGCGCAACAGCGTCGGCGGCCCGCACAGCCACAGGTCCGCGCCCGCCGCGGTCAGCGACCAGATGTTGGAGCGGGCGACCCGCGAATGGAGCACGTCCCCGAGGATCACGACCTTGCGTCCAGCGACGGAACCGCCATCCAGTCGGGACCGCATCGTGTAGAGGTCCAGGAGCGCCTGTGTCGGGTGGGCATGCCAGCCGTCGCCGCCGTTGAGGACGGAGCCGCTGAAGACCTCGGCCGCGAGGTACGGCGCGCCGGAGACGGAATGGCGGATGACCAGCATCTGCGCCCCGAGCGCCTCGACGGTCCGGACCGTGTCGACCAGCGACTCGCCCTTCGTGACCGACGAGGTCGCGGCCGCGATGTTGACGACATCGGCCGACAGGTTCTTGGCGGCGACCTCGAAGG
Source organism: uncultured Chloroflexia bacterium (assembly GCA_963850555.1). Lineage (GTDB taxonomy): Bacteria > Chloroflexota > Limnocylindria > Limnocylindrales > CSP1-4 > SPCO01. The sequence continues at coordinate 86,827 of CAWKLT010000006.1, forward strand.
ACACGCGGGTCCGGGTGGAGGCCTCGTAGAACAGGATCGTGACGTTCCGCCCGCGCAGGGCCGGCACCTTCGCGATCGGCCGGGCCAGGACCTCCCGCATCGCGTCCGCGGTGCGCATGACCAGATCGAGATCGACCGCGGTCAGACCGTCGACATCGAGGAGGTGGCGATGTCGCCAGCCGACCGGCTGGCTCTCGGGCGCCACATCGACGGACGGGACGACCACGTCGGTCGTCGCGGCCTCGTCGATCACGGCGCTCACCCGACCGGCTCGCCCGCCCCGACGGGCTCGGGCACGTCGACGATCCGCTCGATCTCGACGCCGTCCTCCCCATCGGTCTCCTCGAGGTGGACGCGGACCAGCTCCTCGCGCGAGGTCGGGACGTTCTTGCCGACGTGGTCGGCCCGGATCGGCAGCTCGCGATGCCCGCGGTCGACGAGCACCGCCAGGCGGATGGCCTGCGGCCGCCCGAAGTCGACGAGGGCGTCCATCGCCGCCCGGATCGTGCGCCCGGTGTACAGCACATCGTCGACGAGGACGACCGTCCGCCCGTCGATGCCCGACGGAAGCTCGGTGCCCTTGACCACGGGCTGCTGGGCGACCAGCGAGAGGTCGTCTCGGTAGAAGGTGATGTCGAGCGCCCCGACCGGCACCTGCGCGCCCTCGTTCTCGAGGATGGCGGCCGCGATCCGCCGGGCGAGGGGCACGCCGCGACGCTGGATGCCGATCAGGAGGAGGCCGTCGGTGCCCGCCTGCTTCTCGACGATCTCGTGGGAAAGGCGGATCGTCGCGCGCCGAATCTCGTCGGCGGTCATGATCCGGCGTCCGCTCATCGCTCCTTCCCGGCCTCTCGGGGCCACACGGGCGGTCTCACGGGGCCGCGGCCGAAGGGTCAGAGCGAAGGATACCGCGGGGCGCGGAGGTTCAGTAGACGTGCACGGTGACGTCGACGACCCCGCTCCACGACGGGCAGCCGCAGATCTCGAAGAAATCCGCCCGCTGGAGGTCCACGATCCGGGACGGCGCCTGCGGGCCGTAGTCGTTGACGACCCGCTCGATGCAGCCGCCGGCCCCGCAGATGATCACGATCGTGCCGCGCGGCAGGCGCATGGCCGTGGTGCCGTTGTCGTAGAACGTCGCCTCGCCGTGCAGGGTGCGCTTGGGCGGCTTGCGACTCGAGCGCGAGCCGGGGTCCGACTGCTGCACGCCGGCGCGTCGCATCGGGCCGGTCTCAGGTGCGTCGCCCGGCTCGATGAATGGCGCGAGCTCAGGAACGAAGCCCGCGGAGATGTACCCGCCATCGAGCCCCGCGATCGACAGGGCCGACGACGTTTCTGGCGCGGAGATCGAGAGCGACTGGAACGCGACGGCCGGCACGGGCTCCACGGCGCTGGGGGCGCGAGAGCCTGCGAGACCCGGCAGTGCGGCCAGGGCGAGGGCGGCAGTGAGCACCGACCCCACGACCAACCATCTGGGTCGCACGATAGACCGAGAACGATACGACGACGGGCACCCGATTGCACGCCCGCCGCGTCAGGTGGCGTTGCTCGTCAGCGGACGACGACGAGATCCTCGCCCGGGGCGCTCTCCACGGTGCCGACGCCGTCGTCGCTCCAGGCGACGATCTGGATCCGGCTCCCCTCGCCGTTCTGGCCGGGCGGGGTCGCCCAGGCAAGCCGTCCTTCGCCGATCGAGAAGCCGGGAAGGGCCGGCACGCCGGTCGGGGCGTCGTCGGGAAGCTCCAGCTCGCCACTCTCGCTGATGCGATGGAGCGTGAGCCGGCCGACCTCGGGATCGGCCGCATCGGCCACCCAGACCGCGACCCACTCGCCGCTCTCGTCCCAGCGGACATCGAAGCCGGCCGGGGCCGAATCGGTCACGACCAGCGCGTCGCGCGCCGCGCCGGACCCATCGTCCGCGAGCGTCGCGCCCGTGGCGGTCCAGCGATGCAGCTCGAGCTTGCCCGTGTCGGGCGTCAGGGTCATGCCATCGGCCGACTTCGTGACGGACCCGGTCCAGCCGATCGCTCGCTTGCGCGTCGGGTCGACGATGGGCCGCCAGACGTCACCGGCCGGCGATTCCGCGGCGGTCACCGGGTCGATCCGGACGGTGACCGGTGTGGCCGGTCCCTCGGTCGTTGTGGTCGGGTCGGGGCGGCTCGCGACGATCTGATCGCCGTCCCACGACCCGAAGACCGTCGACCCATCGGCCGTGAGGCTCCGGGCGGATTCGTCGCCGACGCGCCAGACGTAGACGTCCGGGCCGCGCGATCCGTCGCCGGGCCGCGCGGTGAACGCGAACCACGAGCCATCCGCCGAGAACGCGGCCGATTCGCCGACGAGCTCGATGTCGCTGGCGATGGCGAGGCGGATCGCCACGGACGGGGATGGCGAGAGGCTCGGTGACGGCGGAGCGGACGCCGGAGCGGGCGAACCGGCGCTCGTGTCGGTGCCCGGGGATTCGGAGGGGGACTCGGAGGGAACGACGGACGGCGGCGGCGTCCCCGAGGCGGGGGTCGCGCTGGCCCTCGCGCTGGCCGTCGCAGGCGGCGCAGTGGGTGCCGTGGAGGGCACCGTCGGGATCGTCGGGGTCGGATCAGGTGTCTCGGATTGCGTGTCCGGGGCCGGCGTGCGCTCGGGCAGGTCGACCAGGACGACCTCGTTGCCGCCGGACCCATCGTCGGTGATCATCACGGCCTGTCCGTCGCTGGGGGACCCGATGATGGTCTTCGGCTCCGAGTCGAGGGACATCCGCTGCTGGTCGGCCTGCCGAAGCGCGGGGCAGTTCGACGTTCCTTCGGCGGGGCAGACCTCATCGATGGCGGCGTTGACGTAGGCGAGGCCGTCGCCGGTCTTGTCGACCCACTCGACGACGCCGGCACCGACTGCGAACGGCGTCGCCTGCGCGCCTCCCCCGGCGCTGCCGAAGTCGCCACCGGTCGTCGATCGCTGAGCCGTCGCCTCGGGCGCGGCCGCTTGCTGTGGCACGAAGAGGTTCGCCGACAGCGTGCTGACACCGATCACGACCGCGATCACCGCGATCCCCGACAGGGCACCGAGGGGGATCCGTGATCCGCGGCGAGGGCTGGACGAGGTGGCCGGGCGCCGGCCACCGGACTCCTGCTCGATGGCGGCCGCGGTCCTCGCCCAGAGATCGCGGGGCGGCTCGGGCGCCGCGTCACGAAGCGCGCGAAGCGCGAGCCGGTCGGCCGCGTACTGTGCGGCGACGCTCGAACAGGCAGGGCAGTCCGCGAGGTGCTCGTCGAGCCAGGACGCCTCCTTGAGACCGAGAGCACCGGCCATCCGCTCGGCGAGCCGCAGGCGGGCGCGCTCGTGCGGCGAAGCCCAATGGTCGGGCCGGCGCCTGACGCGGCCGAAGCGGCTCACCGGTCCACCCGGGCGGTCGAACCGCTGTCACGGGTCGCCTCGGCGGAGGCCTCGACCTCCCGCTCGGCGGCGAGTGCCTGGCGGAGGCTCTCGCGAGCGCGGGTCAGGAGCGCCCGGGCCGCCACGTGGCTGACGCCGAGCGCCTCGGCCAGCTCGAGCCCGGTCAGATCGTGCAGCTCCGCCAGGAGCAGGGCGGCGCGCTGGCGTTCGGGGATCCGGGCGAGCGCCCGTTGCATGTCGCCCGACAGGCGAGCCTCCATGACCAGGTGCTCCGCGGACGGCGCCGAGCCCTTCGATTCACCCGTCCACGGCAGGAACCGGATGATCTTGCGGCGGCGGATCTCGTCGAGCGCGACGCGATGGGCGATCTGGTACAGCCACGCCCGGGCGTTCTCCGGCTTTTCCAGGCTGGCGTAGTTCTTGTACGCCTTGACGAAGGCGTCCTGGGTCATGTCCGCGGCCATCTCCGGGTCGCGCATCATCCGCATCAGGTAGGCGTAGATCTCGCCGTGGTGCTTGGCGAACAGGTTCTCGACGAAGGCGCCCGCCTCGTCACGATCCCAGGCGCCACTCATCGCCCGGCTCCGGTCGGAGGGGGCGATGATCGTGCGGCCGAGCGGGTCGCGAAGTCGGGCGGGAGCGTCGAATACCACAAGGACTCCGTGCGGGCGAGGTCAGGGCGCACGGCCGTCAAGGGACGCGCGCTCGATGGGCCAAAGACGAGGCGCCCACCCCGGATGTGACGCCCGGTGCGCTCAGGCTCGGCGCGCATCAACCCGATCCACCTCCCTCCGGACCGCTGCGGCCCAGCAACTCCTCCACGGCGTCCTCCGGAGAGACGGGGTTGACCGGCAATCCGGTTCCCAGCTCCAGGCCGGCGATCTCGCGCAGACGGGGATGGATCTCCCAGTGCCAGTGGTAGGTGCCGTCGACCTGTTCCCGGAGCGGGGCCGTGTGCAGGACGAGGTTGTACGGCGGTCCATCGAGCGTGGTCGCCAGCCGTCCAAGCACGTTGCGCAACGCCTCGGCCGTGGCCCGGATGTCCTTGGTCGTGGCCCGCCCGAAGTCCGCGTCGTGGCGGCGCGGCACGATCCAGATCTCGAACGACGAGCGAGACGCGTACGGGGCGAAGGCGACGCTGTCGGCGTCTTCCCACACGAGTCGGTCCGGCCGGCGCGACTCGTCGCGGACGAGGCGGCAGAACGGGCACTCCCCTTCGCGGATCACGAAGCGGGCCGCACCGCCCAGCTCCTCGGCGATGCGGTGCGGGATCTGCGGCAGGTCGTAGAGGTCGAGGCACAGGTGATTCGTCCGGGCACCCGCCTGGGCGCCCCAGTTCTGGACGATCGTGAGGTATTCGGTCTGACCCGTCGCCCGCGATTCGGCCAGCGCGTCGCGGCCGCCCGTCACGAGGGCCTCGATGAGCTCCGTGCCCACGGCATGCAGCGGCCGGTGCTCACCAGGCGGCGCGATCACGGTGCGCCAGCTCCCCGTCGCGCGGGCCTGGGCCAGCGAGACCTGGGCCAGGCCGTGGTCGCGATCGAGCTCGCGCGCCTCCACGTCGGTCCCGATGACGTGAAACGCGAAGTCCTTGAGCATGCGCGTCCGCACGCCGTCGCCGGCCGGGCTGGAGCAGTTGGCGCAGCCGAACATCTGGTCGTCGACCTGCTCCGCCGCACGGGCGAATCGATCGCGATGGAACGCGCGATCCACGATCGTGGCGACCCACCAGCCCGTGATCGGGTCCTTGCGGAGCTCGAACAGGCCGCTCGCCACGCGGCCTAGTCCGCCATCTGCAGTGGCGCGCCGATCGCGGATGCGAAGGCCCGGGCGAAGATCGGGGCGGCGCGCTCGACCGACGTCGTCGTGGGTGGTCCGGCCGGGTCGCCGCGTTCGCGCGCGATCGATGTCGAAGGGACGCCGGGCATGCCGCACGGGTCGATGAGCTCGAAGTCGGCCAGGTCGACCGTGATATTGAGGGCGATCCCGTGATAGCTGACGCCGCGCTCGACGCGCAGGCCCAGTGCCCCGATCTTGCGTGGCGCCGGCCCGTCGGGGTCGCACCAGCAGCCGGGATGGCCGTCCCGCCGCCCGGCGACCACGCCGCTGGCGGCGCACGTCGCGACGAGCGCCGACTCGAGGGCACGCACGAGCGGGACGCACCAGCAGGCCGCGCTCGTGCAGCCGGATGATCGGATACGCCACGAGCTGGCCGGGGCCGTGGTAGGTGACCTCCCCGCCACGCTCGGTTCGGACGACCGTGATGCCGCGAGCGGCCAGTTCCTCGTCACTCGCGAGGATGTGGGCCGGGTCGGAGTTGCGGCCCAGGGTCAGGACGGGTGGATGCTCCAGGAGCAGGAGCTGGTCCCCGATCGCGCCTGCCACGCGTTCGTCGACGAGCCGCTTCTGCAGCGCGTGCGCCTCGTCGTACGCCACGCGACCGAGCCACCGGGCGTGCAGCGACGCCGCCTCACCGGACGGCTCCCCGGCGGGCGCGTCCGAACGGGGATCGATCAGCGCGGCCTCCACCGGGCCACGATAGCAGGGGCCCGCCCGCAGGCCGTCCGCGGGGGTCTGGCCTCGAGCGCCGGCCGCATAGCCCGATAGTACTAATCCGAAGTGACCCACCGGCCGTAGGCACGAACGCGCCGGGCGCGGTACCTTTCAGGCGCATTACAACCACCTTCTCTCAGGTAGGCACTCGACTGATGACCCCCATCCGCATCCGACCGCGCTCGTCCATCGCCGACCCGGAACTGGCCCGCGCGGCCGTGGTCGACCTCCCCGCCGCGCCAGCCCGCCACCGCCTGCACACTCCGCTCGCGCTGGTCCAGGCCATCGCTTCGTTCCGCCGCGCCGGCGACGTCGAGCCCGAACGGGTGATCGTGCTCACCCTCGCCCCGGTGGCCGCGCGCCAGCGCTGAACACGCAAATCATCTGGGGGACCACGCCGGGGGGACGTGGTGAAGCCCCTCGCCGTTTGGTTTCTGTCCCCGCGGCGAGGGGCTTACATACCAGATGAGGACTGTCTTCCCGGTGAGGAAGGGCACTCGGTCGACCCACCTGATCTGCCGCGCACAAGATGCCGGAGACCGTCCACCCGTCCGTGAGGATGAAATCACGCACCCCGTGACGGCTGATTTCCGTGCGTTCGGGGGCGTGTCGCTACGTAGCGAGACGACGTGCATGGAAGGGCCCCGAGGGTGCCGGGGGGATGGCGTCCTCGGGGCAAAGACGAAACGGCCCGGCCCGGAGGCCAGGCCGCTCGTTGGCGATCGAAGGCGAGGATCATTCCAGCCGGCTGAGGCGGTCCCAGATGTCACCACAGCCGAGAGGGGAGGAGGAGATCACATTCGCCTTCGCTCGTCGCCTCCCACCATACGTTCGCGCGAACGCGGGAACGAGGATGGAAACTCGCTTCCGATCCCGCACTCGCTCGGCCCGCGCGTGACCCGTTCCGACCGGGCGGACGCCTAGAATGCGGAGCATCGTGGGGACGCAACCGGCGCCCGGATCGCAGCTTGTCGTCATCGGCGCCTCCGCAGGCGGCATCGAGGCGCTCTCCCGCGTCGTTGCCAGCCTCCCCCAGGACCTTCCGGCCCCGGTCGTCATCGCCCAGCACCTTGACCCGCGCCGACCGAGTCACCTGGGCGAGATCCTCGTCCCGTCACGCGACGTTGCCCATCAAGGTCGTCGAAGGCACCGCCGCGCTCGAGGACGGGGTCATCTTCGTCGTCCCGTCGAACCACCTGGTCGAGATCGTCGAGGGCGAGCTGCGTCTGCGACCAGCCAGGCGGGGCAGTGTCGCGCCGTCGGTAGACCTGCTGCTCGAGACGGCGGCTGCCGCGTTCGGGTCCGGCCTCGTCGCCGTCATCCTCACCGGGTCCGGCAGTGACGGGGCGGCCGGTGCCTGGCACGTCAAGCAGGCCGGTGGCGCCGTGGTCGTCGAGAACCCGGCGACCGCGCTGTTCCCGTCGATGCCCCGTTCGATCTCGCCATCGCTGGTCGACGCGACCGCCGATCTCGACTCGATCGCCGAAGTCGTCAGCAGCCTCCTGGCGGCCGGCGGAGCGGCCCCGAAGGGACGTGACGGTCGCGACTTCGCGTCCTTGCTCGACCGGATCCGGGAGCGGAGTGGCATCGACTTCAGCACGTACAAGACGGCGACGATCGTCCGACGGCTCCGCGGCCGGATGGGGGCGACGAAGGTCGCATCCCTGGCCGAGTACGCCGACCTGGTCGAGCACGACCCCGAGGAGTACGCGCGGCTCGTCAGCAGCCTGCTCATCAAGGTGACCGAATTCTTCCGCGATCCGAAGGTGTTCGAGTACCTGCGCGACGACACCCTGCCCGCGCTCATCGACGAGGCGCGGGCCGACGGCCGTCAGCTTCGCGTCTGGTCGGCCGGCTGCTCGACCGGCGAGGAGGCGTACTCCCTCGCGATCACGCTGGCGGAGGCCCTGGGCACCGATCGGGCCGCCTTCGACGTGCGCGTCTTCGCGACCGACATCGACAGCTCGGCGATCGCCTTCGCCCGCCGCGGCGTCTACCCGGCGTCGGCGTTGCAGAAGGTGCCAGCCGCCATTCGCGATCGCTATTTCGCGAAGACCGACGGCGCGTACGAGGTCGTCAAGTCGCTCCGGAGCCTGATGACGTTCGGTGAGCACGACCTCGGGGCGCGGGCGCCGTTCCCCCGGATCGACCTGATCCTGTGCCGCAACGTCCTCATCTACTTCACCGTGCCGATGCAACGCGCCGCGCTCGAGACCTTCGGGTTCTCGCTGCGCGACGGCGGTCGACTGGTCCTGGGACCGTCCGAGACGGTGGCGGCGATGCCCGGTCTCTACGACGAGGATCACGGTCGGCTGCGGGTCTACCGGCGCGTCCAGGGCGGACCGCCGTTGCCGCTCGCTCGGGCCCTGCCGGCCCGGCCGCCCCAGGAGCGTGCGCGGCAGCTCGATGCCGCGATCCGGTCGACGCGCCGGGACGTCCAGGTCGCGGCCGATTCGAGCGAAGCTGCCGAGAAGCTGCTGCTCGACCTGAGCCTCGGGGTCGTCGTCGTGGACCCTCGCTACTACATCATCCGGATCAACACGGCCGCCCGCCGGATGCTGGGGATCCACGGACTGGCGTTCGACCAGGACTTCATCCATCTCGCGGAGTCCTTGCCGTCGACCGCGATCCGGACCGCGATCGACGCGGCGTTCGGTGGGAAGACCACGACGGCCGTGTACGAGGTCGACGCGACGGATGTCTCCGCGAAGGCGTCCCATTTCATCGAGACGGTCATCCGCCCCAATGGCGGCAAGGGCGGGCCCGTCGATGGCGCGGTCATCGAGCTCACCGACGTCAGCCGGGCAGAACGCGATCGCCAAGCAGGCGCCCGGGCCGACCGCCGGCTCGACCGCGCGGCGCTCATCAACCGGCGGCTGCAAGCGGCCAACGAAGAGCTGACCGCGCTCGTTGCGGAGCTCAGGAATACGAACCAGTCGATGCTCCAGGCGAGCGAGGAAGCCCAATCGGGGCGGGAAGAGGTCGAGACACTCAACGAGGAGTTCCAGGCGACGAACGAGGAGCTCGAGACGCTCAATGAGGAGCTGACAGCGAGCGTCGAGGAGCTGCGGATCGCGAACGAGGACCTCGGCGCGCGAACCGAGGAGCTGCGCCTGCAATCGGTCGCGCTCGAGGAACAGAAGCAGACGCGCGAGGAAGAGCACAACCGGCTCGAATCCGTCCTCGCCAGCCTCGGCGATGCCGTCGTCGCGGTGGATCATGCCGGCCGCACCGTCGCGACCAACCCGACGTACGACCGGCTGTTCGGCGGACCCGAGGCCAAGATCAGGCCCGAGGATCTCGCCGGGCTCCCGCTGCCCAAGGCCGACTGGCCGCAGCAACGCGCCGCCCGAGGCGAGCGGTTCCGGATGGAGTTCGCCCTGAGCGACCCCGACGGCTCGCGGCGCTGGTTCGAGGCGGTGACCGAACCGCTCACCAGCGAGGACCGGACGTGGGGCGGGGTGATCGCCATCCGGGACGTGTCCGAGCGCACGATGCGCCTCAGCCTGGAGCGGCTCATGGCCGCGGCGGGCCATGAGCTCAAGACGCCCACGGCCGCGCTGCACAACTACCTGCAGCTGGTCGACCGGCACCTGGCCGACGGCCAGGTGGACCAGGCGGCTACCTATGCGACGCGCGCGCTCGCCCAGACCCGACGCCTCGCCACGCTCATCGAACGCCTCCTCGACGTCAGCCGGATCCAGAGCGGACAGCTCGAGCTGCACCTTGACGTCGTCGATCTCACCGCCGTCGTTCGATCGGCGGTCGAGATCGCCCAGGTCCTGCCTAAGGCTGCACCCATCCGGGTGAAGGTCGGGGTCGATCCGGTGACGCGTGCGCGGGGATGCGGGCCGCCTTGAGCAGGTGTTCCTCAATCTCCTGGCCAACGCCACGGAGCACGCGCCGGACTCGAAGACGATCGAAGTCACGATCGGCAGCTCAGACGGGGTGGCCGAGGTCGCGGTCCGCGATCGCGGACCCGGGATCTCGGCCGACGGCATCCGAACGATGTTCGATGCGTACACCCGGCTCGGGGACCCGCATCAGACCCCCGGCCTGGGCCTGGGCCTGTACGTCGCCCGCGAGATCGTCACGGCCCACGAGGGCGAGATCGAGGCGAGGTCTCGGGTCGGCAAGGGCACGGTGGTGACCGTGCGGCTGCCGGTGGCCGAACGCCGGGGTTCGGGCGGGCGGGCACGCGGGCGGGGCGCCGGCTGAACAGGGTCGCCGGCTCCGCGTGCTGTAATCAATTCCTTGGGTCTGGTCCGCGGAACACTCGGTAGTCGTAAGGTCTTCGCGATATCCTCGGAGGGACGGCGAGCCGCCGCCGAGCGCGCGCGAGTTTGGGTTCACCGGCCGGGGGTGTCGATGACGAGGATCGACGAGTTGATGGGTGCGCGGGTGGAATTCGTATTGACCGTTGCCGGGAGGTCGCAGTGATTCGCGTGGCGATCGTCGAGGACCACCCGGCCATCGCCGACGGACTCTCGGCGTTGATCCACGGGTCGCCCGACGTGGCGGTCGTCGGGACGGCCCGCGACGTGCCTTCCGCCAGCGCCCTGATCGAAGAGGCGTCGCCGGACATCGTCCTGTGCGATCTCCGCCTCGCGGACGACGGGGACGGCTTCGACCTGATCGGGCGCCACCGCCCCGGACCCGCGTTCATCATCCTGAGCGCCTACTGGTACCCGAGCTACCACGTCCGGGCGATCGAGCTCGGTGCGAAGGGCTACCTGTCGAAGATGGCGACCGTCGACCAGATCCTCAGCGCGGTGAAGACCGTGGCAGAAGGCGGGACGGCGTTTCCGGCGGCAGCGCGCCAGGCCGCCAGCGATGCCCTCCGCGTCCCGACCCCACGCGAGCTCGAGATCATCGCGCTCGTAGCCGAGGGGTTGTCGAATGCCGAGATCGCCGACCGCCTGTCGTTGCGGGTCAAGACGGTCGAGAGCCAGCTGCGCCGGCTGTTCGACCGGTACGACGTCGCGAGCCGGACGGCGCTCGTCCGCCTGGCGAACCGCCAGGGCTGGAACGAGGAGGACCGCTAGGGCCGGCTACAGGTTCGCGCGAGCCCGGAGCTCGTCGCGGAAGTCCGGGTGGGCGATCGCGATCAGCGCCTCGGCCCGCTCGCGCAGGCTGCGCCCGAAGAGCTCGGCGACGCCCCACTCGGTGACGACGGTCCGGACGTGGGCGCGGGTCGTGACGACGCCGGCGCCCTCGCTGCAGCGTCGGCGACGATCCGCGAGACCGGTGCCGCCGGCCGCCGTCGACGGCAGCGCGATGATCGCCCGGCCCTCCGCGGCGAGCGCCGCGCCGCGGATGAAGTCCATCTGGCCGCCGACGCCGCGAGTACAGCGCGATGCCCGATCGAGTCGGCCACGACCTGGCCGGTCAGGTCGACCTCGATCGCCGAGTTGATCGCGACCATCCGGCTGAACGAGCGGATGACGTGCGTGTCGTTGGTGAAGTCGACCGGGCGCATCTCGACCATCGGGTTGTCGTGGACGAAGTCGTAGAGCCGCTGCGAGCCCATCAGGAACGCGGTCACGATCTTGCCGCGGTTGCGCTCCTTGCGCGGCGCCGGTGATCGACGCCCGGCCTCGACGAGGTCGACGACGGCGTCCGTGAACATCTCGGTGTGGATGCCGAGGTCGCGCTTGTCGCGCAGGGCCAGCGCCGTCGCGGCCGGGATGGCGCCGATGCCCGAGCTGGAGCGTCGCGCCGTCCGGGACGAGGTCGGCGACGTGCTCGCCGATCCGCCGCTCGACGTCGCCGATCTCGCCGATCGGGTGCTCGTACGGCGGGACGTCGCACCTCGACCGCGAGGTCGATGTCGTCGACGTGGATGAAGCTGTCGCCGAGGGTCCGCGGCATCGCCCGGTTGAACTGGACGATGACCGTCTTCGCGGCCCGGATCGCCGCGTGCATCGCCTCGACGCGACGTCCCGAGCGAGCAGAACCCGTGGGCGTCGGGCGGCGTCGCGTTGACGAAGGACGGCGTCGAGCGGCAGCGCGCCGCGAGTCGAACAGGCGCGGGACGTCGGACAGGAAGACCGGCACGTAGTCCGCGCGGCCCTCGTTGACGGCCGCCCGGGCGTTCGGCCCGATGAACAGCGCCCGGTGGCGGAAGTGGCCGGCCATCTCGGGCGCGAGGTGCGGCCCCGGGCCCTCGCAGTGGAGGTGGACGACGCCGACGTCGCGGAGCTCCGGCGCCCGCGCGACGAGCGCGTCGAGCAGCACCGACGGCGTCGCCGCGGCGCAGTGGAGGTAGACCTGCTCGCCGGAGCCGGATGCCGGCGACGGCCTCGGCCGCCGTGACGATGCGCATCAGCCGATGGCCGGGATACGGCAGATCAGCGCGGTCGAGCCGGCCGCCCGAGCGGCGGTCACGACTGGACTCTCTGCTGGTGCCGCCCTGACCGCGCTGGGCTCCTGGACGACGAGCGCGGTGACCATCCCGAACATGCCGTCCTGGGCCTCGGCGTGCGGGAGGATGTGGCAGTGGAACGCCCACGCGCCGGGCTCGTCGCACTCGATGACGACGTCCCAGCGCTCGCCCGGGTTGACGCCCGAGCGTGTCGCAGGTGAACGCGGCCGGCCCGAGCGGATAGCCGTCGCGGGCGACGACCCGCATCGGCATCCCGTGGAGGTGCCACGGATGCATCATGACGCCCTCGTTCATGAACCGGATGACGATCGTCTCGCCGAGCGTCGGCGACGATCGGCGCGGTCGCCGGGAAGCCGCGGCCGTTGATCGTGAAGCCGCCGAGCGAGTCGTTGCTGATCCAGACGATGTCCTGGGTCGCGCCGTACAGCCGGTCGTAGCGCTGCGGCCGGGTCCTTCGGCTCGACGATGAACGCGCCGAGCAGCCCGCGCCCGACCTGGTCGGTCGCGTTGTGGTGCGAGTGGTACATGTGCGAGCCCGGCGTCCGGGCGACGAACTCGTAGGTGAACGACGCACCCGGCTGGATCGGCTCCTGGGTGATGTGCGGGACGCCGTCCATGGCGTTCGGGCAGCTGCTGGCCGTGGAAGTGGATGCCGGTCGATCTCGCGCAGGTTGTTCGTGAAGATCGCCCGGACCTGGTCGCCCTCGATGACCGTCGAGCCGCGGGCCCGGCCACGTGCCGTTGAAGCCGAGCGCGTCGAGCGGGTCCTTCTCCGCGTCGATCCGGTGCTCGATCTGGTCGATGGTCAGCTCGAAGACCTTGACGCCGCCCTCGAGGCGGGGCTCGAGCGGCAGGTTGCCCGGTCGCGCCATGGACGCTCCCTCGCCGCCGAGGAAGCGCTCGACGACGGCCTTGGCGTTCGCGTCGTGATCCATCGTCGGGCCGGCCGACGGCGCGGACGATGGCGCGGCCGATCCGTGGGCCATCGACGGTGCAGCCGACGCCGGGGCGCCCGGTGGGCTGGCCGCGGCGGCGGGCGCGAGACTTGGGCCCTGGCTCCATGTCGAACCGGAGCTACTCGGTGCGCAGGCGGCCAGGCCGACGGCGACCAGGCCGGTGCCGGTGACGGCAGCGGTCCGCAGGAACCGGCGTCGGCTCAGGGCGAGGGCCTCCGAGGCGTCGGGCACGGGGGATGACGATGGAACCTGGACGGGAGCGGGCGAGACGTTGGTCGACATGTCCATCATCCTGCTCCATCGAGCGGATGGATTTCACGTGACAAGCGGCCGAAACGTGGTGGAAGGAGCGGGGCGCGGCGGTCCTACTCGAGGCCGAATTCGGCGGCGAGCTGCTCGTTCGCGAGCTGTTCGAGCGTGGGGCGCGGCAGTGACTCCACGAGGTCGTCGAGACGGGCGATCAACGTTTCCATGGCCGCTCGCGTGGCGCTCTCGATCGGCTCCTCGAGCATCCCGCCTGAGGCCGAGCGACCGAGACCGAGGTGGCGTGCCGGGTGGATCGCGTCAACGGCGACTTCCGTCAGCACCGCGGCGACGCGCCGGTGCGACTCGTCGTCGAGAAGCCGATCGCGCACCTTGCGCTCGAGGGTCAGGCTGGGATCAGCGACCATCACCATCGTTGTTCCTCCTGCTGCCTGCGTCGCGACCTGGATCATCTCGGATGGGCTTCCCCAGTTTCCGGCGCAAGTGTCCCAGCGCCGGCGTCGACCTGCGAAGGCCGAATGGCCCCTTGTAGGCATCCAATGGTCACGTGGACTCGTTGATGCCGCTCCGGTGCTTGGCGACGAACGCCGCGGCCTGGGCCCGCCGCTCGAGGTTGAGCTTGGAGAGGATCGAGCTGACGTAGTTCTTGACGGTCTTGTCGGACAGGAAGACCTCGGCCGCGATCTCCTTGTTGGTCTTGCCCTCGGCGACGAGCAGCAGGATCTTCTGCTCCTGCGGCGTGAGCTGCGCCAGCTCGTCGGTCGTGACCGCCGGTCGCGATCCGCCGGACCCGCTCGAGGACCTTCTCGGTGACCGCCGGGTCGAGCAGCGACTCGCCGCGCCCGACCGCCTCGAGCGCCGCGACGAGGTCGCGCGCCCGGATCTGCTTGAGCAGGTACCCGACGCGCCGGCGACGATCGCCGAGAGCACCGCCTCCTCGTCCGGGTAGAGGTCAGCATCACGACGCGCGTCCCGGCAGCTCCGCGCGGATCTCGCGGCAGGCCTCGATCCCGGAGCCGTCCGGCAGGCGGACGTCCATGACGACGATGTCCGGCTGGAACCGGCGGGCCTGCTCGACCGCCTCGGCGACGGTCCCGGCCTCGGCGACGACCTGGAAGCCCGTCGCGCCGGTCGAGCAGCGCGACGAGCCCCTGCCGGACGACCTCGTGGTCGTCGACGACCAGCAGCCGCAGGGCGCCGTCGGTGGCGTCGCCGGCTCGTGTCGTCACGTCATCGACTCGGGTGCCTCCGATCGGATCGGCCGAGCGGGACCCGCACGATGATACGTGTGCCGTCGCCCGCGCCGCTCGTCGATCGATCAGGTCGCCGCCGAGCGCCGCGGCGCGGTCGCGCAGGTTCGCGAGGCCCGAAATGGCCGCTCGCGGCGGCGCCGTCGCGGGTCGAAGCCCGCGCCCGTTGTCCTCGATCCGAGCACGCAGCGTCGTCGCCGTCGACGCGGAGCGCGATCGCGCGCCTCGCGTCGCGCCGCCGTGGCGGGCGACGTTGCGACAGCGCCTCGCGGGCGATCTGGAGCAGCTCGGCCGCGCGCGTCCGCGGCGAGGCTCGTCGAGGCCGTCGGCGCCAGCGTCGAGCTCGACCTCCGATCGACGCGGGTGCTGGCGGAGCTCGTCGGCCGAGCGCGCCAGCGGCCCGACGAGGTCCTCCGCTCGCCGAGCTCCGGCCGAGGCCGACGATGAAGTCGCGGATGTCGCGCGATCGTCGTGTGCAGCGCGTCGATCGCCCGATCCACGCGCGCGACGGCCTCGGCCGGGTCGCTCGGCCATCAGCTCGGCGACGTCCTCGAGGGACAGCCCCACGGCGTAGATGCTCTGGATGATCCCGTCGTGGAGGTCGTTGCCGATCCGCTGCCGCTCGTCGACGACCGCGAGCCGCTGGACCTCCTCGTGGAGCCGGGCGTTCTCGATCGCGATCCCGGCGTGGAGCGCGAACATCTCGACCAGCTGCTGGTCGTCGTCGCTGAACTCGGCGGCCGCCGACCTTCTCGGTCAGGTACAGGTTGCCGACCGAGCGGCCGCTTGACCCGGACCGGCACGCCGAGGAACGACTGCATCGGCGGGTGGTGCGGCGGGAAGCCCGTAGCGTCGCGGGTGCGCTCGCGATGTCCGGGATCCGGAGCGTCCGGCCGTCCCGGATGATCAGGCCAAGCAGTCCGTGGCCCTCGCGGCAGCGGCCCGATGCGCCGGCGCTGCTCGGCCGTGATCCCGCTCGTGATGAAGCGCTCGATCCGCCGCCGGTCGTCGACGATCCCGAGCGCCGCGTACCGGGCGCCGACGAGGTCGCGGACGCTGTCGACGATGAGCTGGAGCACGGTCGACGTCCAGCTCGCCGGCGACGGCGCCGACGGCGTCACTGAGCGCCTCGAGTGCGGCGCCGGAGGCGGTCTCGTGGGGGTCGGCCATGTGGAGACGGTACCGCGCCGGTCGAGCTGACGGTGGTCAAGCCGCCGCGGGCCGGTGCGATCCGGTCGGGTGCGGGCGGGATGACGAGGACGGGACACGGAGCGTTGCGCACGACAGCTCGGAGACCGAGCCGAGGAGCAGGCGCCCGATCCTTCCTCGCCCGTGGGTGCCGACGACGATCAGGTCGACGTTCTCGGCCTCGGCGGCGGAAACGATCGACTCACCCGGATCGCCCGTCCAGACCAGGAACGACACGGTGATGCCGAGGGTCCGGCCTCGCGCGACGAGCGCCTGCGCTGCGTCGTGCCGTTGGTCGCGGATCTGATCCCAGCGGATCTCGTCGCTGCCGATCTGCTGACGAGGGTCCTTCGGCTCGATGACGCTGACGACGAGGAGCTCGGCGCCGTACCGATGGGCCAGGTCGAACGCCCGATCCGTGGCCAGCTCCGTCGCTTGCCCGAGGTCGGTGCCCAGCAGGACGCGACGGATGTCACTGGGGAGCGGTGCGGCGGGTTGGTCGTCGTAGGGTGGGGAGCACGGTGGCCTCCGAATCCGATGCGCCGGGACCTGGGGGACCCGGCGCGTCGGTGGGAACTTGGATGACTAGGCGGTGAGGGTCGCCGGTCGGAGGGCCGGAACCTTGACCGCTCGGTCTGGGCTCGCGTCGCCCACACCAGGCCGAGGCCCGGTGAGGAGGATCGTGGCGCCGAAGCCGGCGAGGAGGGCCGCCATGCCCGAGGCCGATCTGGAGAGTCGAGGCGGTGACGGTGCCGACGCCAAGCTCGCCGATGAGAGCGTGTGCGGTGCGGGTCCAGAGCTGCTCGCGGGCCGCGCGCTTCGATCGGGTTCGAGCGGTCGAAGCCGGTCCAATAGCGGCCGTCATTCTGGAACTCGTACGTGCCGGCGGCATAGAAGGTGCCGTCGTCGGCCGTGACGGCCTCGTCGAGGACGACCGTCGTGCGTTCCATGCAGGGTGTGGTAGGAGATCGTGGCCATCTGGTACATGTACTCGGTGGCGGTGTTGACCAGCGGGTCGTTCGGGTTGAGCTCCGACGGTGTCGACCGTATAGCCCCAATCGTTCGTCAGGAGCGACATGATCGCCACGGCGCCTTCGGTCTCGCCGCGATCGACGAGCTGTCCGGCTTCGTTGTAGTTGAGGGTGACGTTCTGCGCGGCGCTGAACGCCTGGAGCGACTTGGCTCCCTGGTCTGTCTTGTAGTAGGCGAATCCACCGCCCGCGATGAACGCGAGTCCGATGACCGCCAGCATGACGCCGATAACCTTCAAACGACTGTTCACGATTCCATCCTCGCTGACTACTACTTGCCTTGGTTCTGTCACAAGCAGAGTCCGTCCTGAGGTGGATCCGGGACAGGGGCCATGCCGACCCTTCTTCCGTGCCATTCGACCCGCGCGGGAGGCCGAATGGCCCCCCGGTTTCGCCTAGCGTGGCTCGAGGATGACGATCGGGATCGGCCGGGTGACCTTCGCGCGGTATTCGGCGAAGTCGGGGTTCGCGGCGACCAGGCGCGGCCAGAGTCGCTGGGCCTCTTCGGGCGTGGCTGCTCGAGCCCGAACCGGGCGGCGCCTGCCGGCGAGCTCGACTTCGGCGTCGGGCTGGTCACGAAGGTTCAGCCACCAGGCGGGGTCTCGGTCGGCGCCGGCGTTCGACGCGACGGCGACGAGGTCCGACCCATCGTCGAGATAGAACAGGCCGTTCACGTCGAGGCTGGCCGCTCCTGCGCCCGACGGTATGAAGGAACAGCAGCCCGACTCGGTCGTCGCTTGGGGTCCGCGTCCCGAGCCGGCCACCGCTGACCCGGCGGAGCGCCCGATGGACGAACCAGACCGTCCGGAACCAGGCTCGGGGTGGAATCACTCGGATCGTGCTCGCCGCTAGGTCGTCAACAGGAGGCCGACGCCGAGTGCGATGAGCCAGAGCGACCACGCGATGTAGGCGATGGGCACGATGGTCCCGGCCAGCGGCCAGCCGTGCTCCTCGTTGGGTCCGACGAACTCGAGCGTGCCGATCAACAGCGCGACGCCGATCGGGATGCCGATGAGACCGAGCCATCCGGGGAGGACCACCGTCGAGAGGACGGACGCGGCGACCAGGAGCGTCCAGATGCCGGTCAGCAGGTATCCAAGGTGCTCCCCGATCCCGACTCCGAGCAGTCGATGGAGGGTCGCGAAGGTGACCTCGATGGCGCGGCGCGTCGCTGCGGCGTCCGGGCCGTCGGCGGCGACGTAGCGACGGGCCAGCTCCGGGACCGCGAACGGCCAGCGCACGAGCCCGAGCGCCTGCACCAAGGCCGCCGCTGAGCCTACGACGATGGCGGCCGCGGTCAGCGCCGCCGAAGCCCCCAGCGCCACGGCCAGCAGCGCAACGAGGGGGAGCATCGCGAGGGCGCTCAACAGCAGCGCCTCCCAGCGCAGGATCAGCCCCGACCCGCCGGCCGCGAACCTTCGCAGGATCTCGTCGGGCTCCTTGCGCAGGATGTTCGGGTAGTCGAAGGCCCGTCCGAGCTCGAAGAAGGCGAGGTTGAACGCGACCGGGACGGCGATCAGCAGTGCGGCGGTCACGACGTCCATGGCGTCGGAGTGTGCGCCGCTATCCATCCAGCGGCAACACGCGCAGACTGGTCGACGTCCCCGACCCAGGAGCGCGCGATGATCGCCACGCCATCGATGACCGGCAAGACCGTCCTGATCACCGGGGGTACGGGCGGTATCGGCCGCGCGGCGGCCGTCGGTCTGGCCTCGATGGGTGCCCGCGTCGGCATCACCGGGCGCGACCGTCCCCGGGCTGACTCGGCGGCCGCTGCGATCGCCCGCGAGTCGGGTAACCCGGCGATCGATGTCTTCGTCGCCGACATGTCGTCGCAGGCCGAGGTCCGCAGGTTGGCGGACGAGGTGCTCGTCGCCTATCCGCGGCTGGACGTGCTGCTCAACAACGTCGGCGGCTTCTGGGCGCACCGCCACACGACCGCCGATGGCCTCGAGCACACGTTCGCCCTCAATCACCTCGCGCCGTTCCTGCTGACGAACCTGCTGCTGGAACGCCTCAAGGCCAGCGCGCCCGCCCGGATCGTGACCGTGTCGTCCGGCGCCCAGTCGATGGGCAGGATCGACTTCGACGACCTGATGGGCGAGCAGGAGTACTCAGGGTCAGCGGCCTACAACCAGTCGAAGCTGGCCAACGTGATGTTCACCTACGAGCTCGCCCGGCGCCTGGAGGGAACCGGCGTAACGGCGACGGCGCTGCATCCTGGCCTGACGAGCACCGCCTTCAGCGCCGAGGACCCTTCCATGGGCCTGCTGGTCAAGGTCCTCCGGCCGTTCATGAAGAGTCCGGCGCGCGGCGCGGAGACCCCGATCTATCTAGCCAGCTCCCCGGAGGCCGAAGGCTTCACAGGTCAGTACTTCGCCAACCGCAAGGCAAAGAAGTCGCACGATTCCTCGTACGAAGCCGCGACGACAGCGCGGCTGTGGCAGGTCAGCGCCGATCTCGTTGGTCTTCCGGTCGACGCGCGTCGTTGAAGCATGGCGATCAGGTCACGGTAGGCGCTCGTGCCCCGCAGGTGGTGACACGACCTGACGCAGCCGGCCCGCTGCTCGAGACCAAGCTCTTCGTCCCCAAGTTACGACGGGGTCTCGTCGCACGCCCACGGCTGAGCGAGCGCCTGCGCCGTGGCGCGGAGTCGAAGCTGACGCTCATCTCCGCGCCGGCCGGCTTCGGCAAGACCACGCTGCTGGCCGAGTGGCTGTCGGCGGGGCCGCCCGGCGATCGGTCAACCGCGTGGCTCTCGCTCGACGAGGCCGACAACCAGCCCGGGTCGTTCTGGACGTACGTGATCACCGCCCTGCAAACGGTCGCGCCGGGTGTCGGCGCGAGCGCGCTGTCCCTGGTGCGGACACCGCAGCCACCGCCGATCGAGACGGCCCTTGCCCTGTTGCTCAATGACCTCGTCGCGGCAGAGAACGACATCGCCCTCGTGCTCGACGACTTCCACGTGATCGACGCGCACGAGGTCCTTGACGGGATGGCGTTCCTGATCGACCACCTGCCCCCAGGGGTGCACCTGCTGATCGCCACCCGCGCCGACCCGGCGCTGCCGCTGGGTCGCTTGCGAGGGAGTGGTGAGCTCGTCGAGATCCGCGCAGCAGATCTGCGCTTCACGCCGGAGGAGGCCGCGGCCTACCTCAATGAGGTGATGGGGCTCGATCTCGGTGCGAGCGATGTCGCCGCATTGGAGGCGCGCACGGAAGGGTGGATCGCCGCCCTGCAGCTCGCAGCGCTTTCGATGCAGGGACGAGGCGACATCGCCGGCTTCATCGCGAGCTTCGCCGGGGACGATCGCTACATCGTCGATTACCTCGCGGAAGAGGTCCTGCAGCGTCAGCCCGACCACGTCCGAAGCTTCTTGCTGCGGACCTCGATCCTCGACCGGCTGAGCGGTCCGCTGTGCGATGCCGTGACCGGCCAGGCCGGTGGCAAGGACACGCTGGAGGCCCTGGACCGCGGGAACCTCTTCCTGGTCCCGCTCGACGACCGGCGCCAGTGGTATCGGTATCACCACCTATTCGCGGACGTGCTCCGAGCGCGGCTGCTCGACGAGCAGCCCGACGCCGCACCTGACCTGCACCGGCGGGCCACCAAGTGGTATGAGCAGAACGGCGATCGGCCCGAAGCCATCCGCCACGCGCTGGCCTCCGAGGACTTCGAGCGGGCGGCGGACCTGGTCGAGCTCGCGGACCCGGCGATGCGGCAGACTCGACAGGAGGCCACCCTGCGCCGGTGGTTCGAGGCGCTTCCCGGCGAGTTGTTCGAGGTCAGACCAGTGCTGGCCGTGGGATATGTCGGCGCCCTCATGGCGACTGGTGAGCTCAACGGCGTCGAGACGCTCCTCCAGTCCGCCGAACGGTGGTTGGACTCGCCGGATGACCGGGGGCTGCCAGGTGGCCCGTCGTCCGGCATGGTGGTCGTGGACGATGCGGAATTCGAGCGTCTCCCGGGCACCATCGCCATGTACCGCGCTGCCCTGGCGCACCTGCGTGGCGACGTGGCCGGGACATTGGCCCATGCGGGGCGGGTGCTCGATCTCGTCCCTGATGACGACCATCTGGGACGTGGGGCGGCGGCCGCCTTGATCGGCCTCTCGTACTGGTCGACCGGAGACCTCGACGCAGCCTACCGCTGGTACGCGGATGGCCAGACGAGCCTGGAGAAAGCTGACCACCTGTCCGACGTGGTCGGCGGCGCCATCACGCTCGCGGATCTCCGGATCGCCCAGGGTCGGCTCCACGACGCGATGCGCCTGTACGAGCGTGGATGGCAGATTGCGACGAGCCAGGGTGGGCCCCCGTTACGTGGAGCAGCGGACATGCAAGTCGGCATGAGCGAGCTGTTTCGCGAGCGAAATGACCTCGAGACGGCGTCGCGGCATCTTCTGATCAGTGGCGAACTGGGTGACGAGAGCGGACTGCCACAGAACCGCTACCGGTCGCGTGTCGCGGCGGCTCGGATCCGCCAGGCCCAGGGCGACCTCGATGGCGCGCTCGAGCTGCTCGGCGAGGCTGCACGCTTGTACGCCGGCGACTTCTCTCCCGATGTCCGCCCGGTCGCCGCCCTGAGAGCAAGGGTGTGGATCGCCAAGAGAAGCCTGCCGGAGGCATGGGGCTGGGCCCGAGAGGCGGGGGTCACCGCCGCGGACGAACTCAGCTACGTCCGCGCCTTCGAGCACGCCACGCTGGCGAGGTTGCTCCTGGCCCAGGGAACGCACGATCGCGAGCCCAAGACGATCGAGCAGTCGATCGGTCTCGCGGCGCGCCTGCTCGCCGCGGCGGAGGACGGCGGCGGCACAGGTAACGCGATCGATGTCCTGGTGGTGCAGGCGATCGCGCGTCACGCAGGCGGCGATCCGGAAGGCGCGCTTGCGTCGTTGGACCGGGCCGCGGCGCTGGCTGAGCCGGAAGGCTACGTCCGCGTTTTCGCCGACGAGGGATCGCCGATGGCGGCGCTGTTGAAGCTGGCGGCGAAGCGGCCGAACGCTTCGAGCTATGTGCGGCGACTCCTTGCCGCGGTCGTCACGGCGGAGGGACAACCGCCCGAGCAACAGCCGCTGATCGAGCCCCTCAGCGAACGGGAGCTCGAGGTGCTGCGCCTCCTGGAGAGCGACCTCGACGGGCCTGACATGGCGCGTGAGCTCTCCGTGTCCTTGGCCACCGTTCGGACGCACACCAGGAACGTCTACGCGAAGCTTGGCGTGAACAGTCGGCGTGCCGCCGTTCGGCGTGCCGCCGAGCTCGGCCTGCTCTCACGCTCCCGCGAGCGACGGCCCTCGGCCTAGTAACCCGCCGCGCCTCGAAGCGGGGCCTCCCGCTCGTCGCGACGAGAAATCATCACCCCGCTCATCACGTGTGGTGATGTGCGCTCATCACCTCCGCCTCCACGGTGTCCCCAGTGACTCAGGTCGGTGCTGCCGGCCAGAGATCCAGTCGGCAACACCCACGAGGAGCGGAATGACCCATCGAACGACCCCGACAAACCATGGCTCCGAAGCCGGACGCTACGAGATCCGGCTCACGGGGCGTCTCGACGCGCACTGGACCGCCTGGTTCGACGGACTGGTCGTCAGCCATCACGGCGACGGAACGACCGTCATCAGCGGTCCCATCCCTGACCAGGCCGCGCTCCACGGCGTGCTCCAGCGAGTACGCGACCTCGGCCTGCCGTTGGTCTCGGTCCATCGCCTCGATCCCGATCGGCCCCAGTCGGCCGGCATCGAAGCCGGCGAGTAGTCCCCGAATACCAAGGAGATCCACACGATGATCACGAATCGTATCCAGACGACCGCCCGCCTGTTCATCGCCACGTTGGCGCTTGGCGCGGTCGGGCTGGGTCTTGCTGCTGCTCCATCGGCGGGAGCGGCCGGCCTCAGGAATTGCGTCGATATCACCGGCCCGCAGTCCGGCCGTGTCGGCTGCTACGAGGATGTCTGGGCGGACGGTGTCGAATACCGGATGACGTTCTCGAACACCCGGTTCACGGGCGCGGCTCCGAAGGAACTCGACCCGTTCTACGTCCTTGCACCCCAGTCGAACCAGCCGCAGGGTTGGCCGCCCAACACGTTCCTTCACGACCACGTCGTCCGCAGCGTGCCGAGCCAGAACCATGGCACCTACAGCGTCAAGCTCCAAGGCTTCTTCGTCCTATGCAGCGGCCAGGGCCTCGTCAGTGGAGCCTGCGCGCCGTCCTGGACAGCGGTCGGCGAAAACCAACTTCCCTTCGCGGCGACCGTCAACGGTCAGCCGCTGACCTCTACCGACGCGATCGAGTCGGCCGCGGATGCCGGCAACGTCGCGCTCAACAACCTCGGCCCCGGCGCCGTGATCATCGGGGCTGTCACGCGCAGCAATTGACCAGTCTTTGTTCCAGGGCGGGTGACCCATCGCCCGCCCTCCGGATTACGTCGTCAAAACATCGAAAGGAAACCCGACATGGCCATCGATCCACGAAGCACAGCAACGAATCCGAGCCACATGAGCTCGTTGAGAAAGACCGCGTTCGTCGCAGGCCTGCTCTATCTGATCACCTACCTTGCGATCCCGACGATCGCCCTCTACGGACCTGTGCTGAGCGATCCGGGCTTCATCGTGAGCTCGGGCAACCACACTGGCGTGCTCTGGGGCGCCGTCCTCGAACTGATCGTCGCGTTCGCCATCGTCGGGACCGGCGTCGCGCTGTTCCCGGTGCTCAGGCGCCAGAACGAAGGCGTCGCGCTCGGGTTCGTCACGTCACGACTCTTCGAAGCGGGCGTCATCACCCTGGGGATCATCAGCCTCCTCTCGATCGTGACCCTGCAGCAGGAGGTGGGTGCGACTGCCGGGGCCGACGCGGGCGCGCTGGTCATCACCGGACGATCGCTGTCGCGACCCACGACTGGTCCTTCCTCATCGGACAGACCCTCCTGCCGGGCATCAACGCCCTCCTGCTCGGCATCGCTCTTCTACCGGTCCCGCCTGGTGCCGCGCGTCATCCCGCTGATGGGCCTGATCGGTGGTCCCCTGCTGATCTCGTCCGCGATCGGCCAGGTGATCGGCATCAACGAGCAGTACTCCGCGTGGTCGGCCATCGCCGTCCTGCCGATCTTCCTGTGGGAGCTCTTCCTCGGCCTGTGGCTCGTGTTCAAGGGCTTCCGCAAGGACGCCCCGTTGATGCTCGAGGCGGCGGCCGAAGAGGCGACCTCGATCGACTCGGCGAACGTCAGTCTCTCGTCGATCGGCGTCGCCTCGAAGGCAGGCGCCGCATGACCGCCGTTCGCGAGCAGGCGCCACGAACGCCGCCCCGAGTCTTCGTTCGCACCGCCTGGGTCCTGCATCGCGCGGCCTACCGGCTGACCGGCGGCAGGTTCGGACTCTCCCGACCGGAGGCCGGCAGCAAGTTCGGGATGCTGCGCATCACGACCGTCGGACGACGGTCGGGCCGGCCGCGGGTCGCGATCATCGGCTACTACGAGGAGGGCCCCAACCTCGTCACCCTGGCCATGAACGGCTGGGGGGACGAGGAGCCCGCCTGGTGGCTGAACCTCCAGGCACGGCCCGACACGACGGTCACCCTTCCCGGCGAAACCCGAACGGTCCGAGCTCGCGCTGCCGCGGGCGAGGAACGCGATCGCCTATGGGCCACGTTCGCCGACTACCCGGGCTGGGGTGGCGACATAGACGAGCTTGCGACTCGAAGGTCGACCGAGACAGCAGTCGTCGTCCTCGAGCCCCGCTCGGACTGATGACACCGACCTCGCGTTGACCCAGCGCCATCCGGTGGCACGACCGCGACCGGATGGCGACCACGTTCTCCTCGTGCCACGGGGACAGGATCCGAAGGGGCCTGTTCCAGATGTTTCACGGGTCATCGCACCGTCCACGTTGCGAGCCCCCGCAGCCACGAACTCGTCACGCCGGACGATGGGCACTCCGGGGGAGCCTGACGGAGGACCCTGACCGGACCAGGGCGGCGGCGGCCAGGATCGAGGAGAGGATGCCGAGGCCCGTGACCGCGACAGCCACGGGCACGCCGGCTTGATCGCCAGCTGTTGCCATGAACGCGAAGCCGCCACCCACGCCGGCTCCCATCAGCGGGACCCAGATGAGCATCGGAAAGGCGTAGGCGGCGGCGCTGGTACGCCGAAGCAGTCCGACGCCGGCCAGCGCGCAGAGTGGCAGAAAGAACGCAAGGTCCAGCGCGTAGACCGGGTTCGCCGAGATGCCAGCCTTGACGAGGTCAGGCGGCAGGCTTCCGGTCATGCTCGTGGCGAGGATCTGTACGAGCCAGAGGAGGGCGAACAACAGGCCGACGGCGACAAGAAGTGCGCCCGCGGCGCGCCGGTTCAGCCGACTGGCGAGATCCTCTGTTCCGGCGACGGCTTCGCGACCGCCCAACACGAGGCTCCACAGCGCCAGACCGAGAATGGCGATGTACATGGCGGTCAGCGGGTTCATCGCCACCGAGAAGGCGAAGATGGCGTAGTTGTAAACGAGGTACAGGAGTCCGGCCAGCACCGCCATCCGACCCGCCGGGGAGCCATGTCCGGCTGACCAAAGGCCGATCGCCAGGACAGGAACGGCCAGGAAGAGCGTCGCCAGGTCGGTACCACGCGCCTGCTGCACCCAGTTCGGTGCATCGACGTAGAGGCCGGGGACCAGGAGACCGGCAACGGCTGCGACGCCGGCCAAGACTGTGGCGATGGTGGCGAAGCGGTTCGAGATCGCGTTCATGGGACGCCTTGTCCTTTCTGTCTCGGCGCTTGGAGCGTTATCAAGGGCATCGTTCCCCTCGCCCCAACCAACGAGCGCAAGTGAAGGAGCCCGGCCAGCAGCAATAGGGCGGTCGACCACACCGGAGTGGTCCGAGCCAGGGCGTCTGGCAGGAAGATGTCGGACACGGACCCATGTGCGGCACCCATGCGCTCGGTCAGCGGTGTGATGGGACACACGCCGTCGTTGGCGAGGAACACCGCCACCTCTCCTGCTACAGCCGCTGCGGCGATCCCGACCGTCCGATCCCGTCTGCCGACGAGACCGGAAACGACAAGCCAGAAGATCGCCGACAGTTCGGCGGCGAAGATGGCCGTGTGGATCGTTTTCAGCGCGGCGACCGCTGCGGGATGGCGAACCTCGGTCACCATAGCCGCAGCTGCCCGGTTCGCCGGAGCCAGAACAAGGCGATGAAACCCAGCGCCAGGCCGATGGCGAGGAAGACCCATGTGAGGACCATCGTTTCGGGCAGGGTGACGACCTCGACAGCGATCCAGATGATCATCCCGACGCCGAGGGTTCCAGTCAGCCACGGCGCGAACCAGTGGCCGCGAACCGTCAGGACGGCCAGCGCCAGCATGGCGGCGCCATTCATGGCAAGCAGATAGATGCCAGGGATCAGGTAACTGCCGAACGGCGTGGCTTCGATCCAGCCTTGCGGGATGCCGAGGGCTTGACCGGTCGGATCCTGGATGAACGACCAGCCGACCGGCACCGCGAGGACACCGGTGAAGATCTCCAGGATCACCGCGATCCAGGTGAACGGCGGCCGTTCGACCTGGCCTGAGCGTGAAGCGGATCGGACTTGCATCAGTAACCTCCTTGGCTCGGCCTAGCCTCCCGATGAGCGTGCTCCCCAGCGGTGGCTGCCCGGTAGGGCCGTCCTGACCGCTCCGATCGGGCCGAATGTCACGCAGACGACGACGCGCTCCGGGGCCTGGCGGCAAGGACCATCAGCGGTTCTCGACGGGGTACTGAAAGTCCCCGCCGAGGTGGCGGGGACTTCGCGCGTTCTGGGCCTGGCGGTAGCCGCTAGTGCCTCACGACAAGGTGGCGGATGCCGTCATGGTCTGCCTCAGTTCCGTCCCCCACTGGCGCGCGCGCTCCAGCTCGCCGTCGCGGAGAGGCCCATAGCTGCCTTCCACCACGAATTTGGCAGCCTTGGCGACCGGGGCGTATCCGGCGCTCCGCAACCCCCGCTCGATGTCACCGGTCGCGCCTCGAGGAGACCACCAGATCCGTGTCTCGAACGCGGCCGAGCGGCCTCGGCCAGGTGGCAGACGCCGAAGCCAGGATCGCATCGACGGATGCGAGAGATCGGGTGGAGAGGGCGCCTTGCCGGGCGCATTGGCCATGCTGTCTCGCATCTTGTCCGAGGCGAGGCTGAAGCCGATCACCGGAGCACCAACCACGATGAGATCGGCATCCGCGAGCGAGGCAGTCGAAGCCTCGTCAGTGGTGAGTGTGCGCGCCTCGGGCCCGAGGCCCTCCGCCACCGCGCGCGCGATCGCGGCGGTGTTTCCCCAATGAGACTCATAGACCACGACAGCGTTCATGACGTCCACCTCAGTCGTTCTGAATGTCGAGTCAATGAAAGCGCGGGGACGTGGCTCCGAACAGTGCCGATGGACCCAGGAGTCGCTGCCAACCTGCCTCTTCTGATGCGTTCTATGGCGCGTCGAGGTGCGCCCTGGCGAGGGTTGCGGTAGGCGACGTCTGGGCGGTCGCGCTAGAGACCGGCCTTGGCGCGCAGTTCGTCGCGAAAATCGGGATGGGCGATGGCGATGAGACCCTCGGCGCGCTCGCGCAGGCTCCGGCCCATAAGGTCCGTCACCCCGTACTCGGTCACCACGGTCCGGACATGCGCCCGCGTCGTCACGACGCCGGCCCCCTCCTTGAGCGTGGGCACGATACGCGAGACGGTTCCGCCGGCGGCTGTCGATGGCAGCGCGATGATCGCCCGCCCGTCCTCGGCCAGTGCCGCCCCGCGGATGAAATCCATCTGCCCGCCCACGCCCGAATACGGGCGGACGCCGATCGAGTCGGCCACGACCTGGCCCGACAGATCGACCTCGATCGCGGAGTTGATCGCGACCATCTTGCGGAACGTCCGGATGATCGATGTGTCGTTCGTGAAATCGACCGGCCGCATCTCGACCATGGGGTTGTCATGCACGAATTCATAGAGGCGGCGCGACCCCATCACGAAGGCGGTGACGATCTTGCCCCGATTGCGTTCCTTGGCCGCTCCCGTGATGACGCCCGCCTCCACGAGATCGACCACCGAGTCGGTGAACATCTCCGTGTGGATCCCGAGGTCCCGCTTGTCGCGCAGGAACAGAGCGGTCGCGGCCGGGATCGCGCCGATCCCCAGCTGCAGCGTAGCCCCGTCCGGAACGAGATCGGCGACGTGCGCCCCGATCTGCCGCTCGATGTCTCCGATCTCGCCGATCGGCCGCTCGTACGGCGGCACGTCCACTTCGACCGCGAGATCGATGTCGTTCACGTGGATGAAGCTGTCGCCGAGCGTGCGCGGCATCGAGCTGTTGAATTGGACGATGACCGTCTCGGCGGCCCGGATGGCAGCGTGCATCGCCTCGACCGATGTGCCCAATGAGCAGAAGCCGTGGATGTCGGGCGGCGTCGCGTTGACGAGCACCACGTCGAGCGGCAGGGCGCCCCGCTCGAACAAGTGGGGCACATCGGACAGGAAGACCGGCACGTAATCCGCGCGACCCTCGTTCACCGCCGCGCGCGCGTTTGGTCCGATGAACAACGCTCGGTGGCGGAAGTGGCCGGCCATCGCCGGCGCCAGGTGAGGCCCCGGTCCCTCGATGTGGAGGTGGATCATCCCGACATCGCGCAATTCGGAGGCCCGGGCGACGAGCGCGTCGAGCAGGACGGATGGGGCGGCTGCGGCACAGTGGACGTAGACCTGATCGCCCGATCGGATCCCGGCGACGGCTTCCTGGACCGTGACGACTCGCATCAGCCCGCGAGGGGGATGCGGCAGACGAGGGCGGTCGAACCGGTCGCCCGCGCCGCGGTGACGACCGGGCTTTCCTCGGGACTCATCCGGGCGGCGGCAGGGTCCTGGATCACGAGTGCGGTGACCATCCCGAACATCCCATCCTGTCCCTCGGCGTGCTGGAGGATGTGGCAGTGGAACGCCCAGGCGCCGGGCTCAGTGCAGTCGATGATGACGTCCCAACGCTCACCTGGGTTCACGCCCAGCGTGTCGCACGTGAACGCGGCTGGGCCAAGGGGATAGCCGTCACGAGCGACGACCCGCATGGGCACGCCGTGGAGGTGCCACGGATGCATCATGTTGCCCTCGTTCATGAACCGGATGGCGATCTTGTCGCCGAGCTGTGCCACGATCGGCGACGTGGCCGGAAAGCCCCGACCGTTGATGGTGAAGCCGCCCAGCGAGTCATTGCTGATCCAGACGATGTCCTGCGTGACGCCGTACAGCTGGTCGTATCGGTCCGCGGGGTCCTTCGGTTCGACGATGAACGCGCCGAGGAGACCCCGGCCGACCTGGTCGGTGGCGTTGTGGTGCGAGTGGTACATGTGCGATCCCGGTGTGCGAGCCACGAATTCGTAGGTGAACGATGCGCCGGGCTCGATCGGGTCCTGGGTGACATGCGGCACGCCGTCCATGTTGTTGGGCAGCTTCTGGCCATGGAAATGGATGCCCGTGCTCTCGTGCATGTTGTTGGTGAACGTGGCGCGCACGCGGTCGCCCTCGATCACGGTCAGCCGCGGGCCCGGCCAGACGCCATTGAAGCCGAGGGCTTTCACGGGGTCCTTCGTGGCATCGATGCGGTGCTCCATCTCTTCGATGGTCAAATCGAAGATCTTCGTCCCGCCCTCGACCCGGGGCTCGAGCGGGACGTTGCCCTGCCCGTCGAGCGCGGCGCCCTCGCCGCCCAGGAACCGCTCCACGACTGCCAGGGCATTCGCGTCATGATCCATCGGAGGCCCGGCGGATGGGGCCGCGGACGGCTGGGCCGACCCGTGAGCCATCGACGGGGCGGACGATGGGGCGGCGTCCGACGGAGTCGCGCCTCCAGCCGGAGCGGCTGACGGCCCGTACGACCAGCCCCCGCCCGTCGCAGCGGGTGCACACGCTGCGACGCCGACCGCGACCAGACCGGTCCCGGTCACGGCCGCGGCGCGCAAGAACCCGCGTCGGGTCAGCTCGGAGGCCTGCGCTGGCAGGTCGGACGGCTGCGTGGCTTGCTCGATGGTGATCGCGGGTGAGCTATCGGTCGAGAACACGGGGGCCTCCACAAGGCGATGCGCCGGGCCTGGGGGGCCCGGCGCGATGGTCGGTCGGGGGAGTCTTGCGGCACCCCAGGCCGTGAATGCTAGGCGGTGGTCGTTGCAGGACGCAGGGCCGGAGCCTTGACGCGTTCCTTCTGCGCCTGGGTCGCCCACACCAGGCCGAGGCCGGTGAGGAGGAACGTGGCGCCGATGCCGGCCATGAAGGCGGCGATGCCCAGACCGACCTGGAGGGTCGACGCGGTCACGCTCCCGACACCAAGCTCGCCGATGAGCGCGTGTGCGGTTCCGGTCCAGATCTGCTCGCGAGCCGCACCCTCGATCGGGTTGGAGCGGTCGAAGCCTGTCCAGTAGCGACCGTCATTCTGGAACTCGTAGGTGCCGGCCGTGAAGACCGTGCCGTCCTCGGTCGTAACGTCCTCGTCGAGCACGACTGTCGTGGCTCCGTGCAAGGTGTGATACGAGATCGTGGCCATCTGGTACATGTACTCGCTGGCCGTGTTGACGAGCGGGTCGTTCGGGTTCAGCTCGGCCTGGTCGACCGCGTAGCCCCAGTCGTTGACCAGCAGGGACATGATCGCCTGGGCGCCCTCGACCTCTCCGCGGTCGACGAGCTGTCCTTCTTCGTTGTAGTTCAGGTTGACGTTCTGCGCGGCGCTGAACGCCTGGAGCGCCTTGGCGCCCTGGTCCGTCTTGTAGTACGCGTATCCACCGCCCGCGATGAATGCGAGTCCGAAGACCGCCAGCATGACTCCGATGACCTTCAACCGACCGTTCATGATCTCCATCCTTCCTGACTTCTTTCCATTGGTTGTCTGAAGTCAGCCTCGTGGATGGGGATGCTCCGGGGTAGGGGCCATGCCGACCCATCTGATGTGCGCATTTACCATCGGTAGGGGGCCGAATGGCCCCCTACCAGCGTGACCCGAGGCCTGAAGGGCGGGCTACGGACATCCGGGAAGGTCCTGAAAGCCAGTACCACCGCCTCGGCCCCAGGGATCGTCGCGAGTGCACGCGGACGACTCGACGCGTCCCTTTACCCGCCGCATCCGGGTCGTCAGCTGCTGCTCGTAGCCGCCGGTGTGCCACCTTGGCGGATATCGACCGTCCGTCGCCAGGGTGTGCCGAGCATAGGCAGGAGGTACCGGTCGAGGCCGTAATACCCCGCCACGCGCCAAGCCAGCATCAGGCCCACGGCGAGCGTGAACATCACCGGGTTCGTGGAGGCCGAACCGGCCAGCAGGAACGACATGTTCATGAACGCCCCGAAGAACGCGGCGACGCCGGTCAGCGCGCCGACGATCAGGGCCACGCCGATGGCCAGTTCCCCGAGGGTCACGACCCAGGCGAACCACGTCTCGTGACCGCCGGCGAGGAGGGTGTTGATGAAGTCGCGATACCACTCGTAGGTGATCGGCGGTCGACCCTGCTCCGGGAATGGATGCCGCCCGCTCCCAATAGGCTCGCAGGGCGGCCCCGCCCTGCGTCCATTCGGGGTCGGTGAACTTGTGCCAGCCGGCTTCGAGCCAAGAGAAGCCGACGAACAGGCGGATGGGCAGCCAGAAGAGGCCGGCCCTGGTGTTGTTGAAGAGGAATCGGACGAATCGCGGGCCCTCCACCTCGACCTCGTCACCCTCCGGTTCGTTCCGATCCTCGAACAGCGCGATGAGCAGCACGATGAAGATCAACCAGAACGCGATCGTCACGATCTGTCGGACGTTGCCGTCGATCACGAGCCAGGGGTTCACGAGCAGGAATAGCAGGACCGCGGCGGCGATTCCCAATGGCAGTGCCAACCTTCGAAGAGCGGACATCCCTCACCTCCATCCCTTGCGAGCCGGCCGTCCATCGCCGGCCCATCACCGGGCGGCGGCCTCGGTCAGGATGCGCGGCGGTTCTGACGGCCAGGGACGGGTCGGATGGCCCCAGGCGTGGGCCGAAGCGACCGTCTCCAGCGTGCGGTCCGCCGAGCTGTCGACCCGATGACGAGTGCGACCCGCGGTCGCAGCGTGCGCCGCGCGACCGCCCGTGTCAACGGGATGGAGCGCGCCGACGGAGCGGATCCCAGATCACAGACTCAGGACCGCGGTCGGAGCGTGGCGACCACGATGACGGCACCGAGACCGATCAGCGCGAACGGCCAGACGCGATCCCAGTCGACCTGCGAGCCAGACGTTCGCAAAGCCCGCGATCCCGATCAGGACGAGTAACGCCCCGATGACGATGGCCGTCTGACCCGGTGCGACCGTGGCTCGCTCACCTGGTACCGCTACGCCATCCCCGTCGGGCACCACGATCGCCGCGATGATGTAGACCAGCACCATCGGCACCACCCCGGTGAACAGTCCGATGATGAGAGCGGCCAGCCGGACCGCGGTCGGGTCCGAGCCGTAGTGCTCGGCGATGCCGCCGCAGACGCCGGCAAGAACCCGGTTCGTCCGCGAGCGATGGAGTCGGCGCACCTGTGCCTGGGAGGGTGCCTCCGGAAGTGTCGGGGGCGCAGTCGATTCGGCAGTCATCGGACATCTCCTGACGCGCTCGGATGGATTCGCGGGTCACCCGTTCGCGAGCCGCGGCCAAGGAAGCCAGCGACCAGGGCCGATGAGCCCGGCGCCGACGACAACGAGCGGCCACCATTGGCCGAGCTCGAGCGGAGCCTGCCCCGTGTCGAAGATCGTCTCGAAGTACCAGTAGCCGGCGGCGAAGATCGCCGCGGCGATCGCGACCAGTCGAGCACCTGTGGCAAGCAGGTCACGCTGGGCGAAGATCAGGCCGTAGACCACCATGCCGAGGCCCGCCGCTCCGGGTCCGACCAGCGCCCAGGCATAAGCCCAGCTTTCCCAGTTGCCAGTCGCCTGCTGGTAGAACAGGACAGCCCCGACCGTCGTCACGATGCTGCCGGCGATCGCGAGGCCCACACCGTGCGGCGGTGTCCGGAGCAGGGACGCGATGAGCATGACGACGCCCGGGATGATCACGAAGTATGGCCACCCGGCGTCGGCGATCGCCTCGAACGGGTCGATCCGGAGCTCGCGCAGCACGAACCAGCCGACACCGACGAGGACGAGGATCGCTCCAAGGACAGTGAGGCCACCCCACCGCTGGACAGAGTCTTTCGCTTGCATGTCTACC
>CAWKLT010000007.1:0-13064 GCA_963850555.1 uncultured Chloroflexia bacterium
CAGGGGCGCGATGAGGTCGCCGGCGGTCTCGACGATGCCCTCGGGTCGCTCGGCGCCGTGCCGCGGGTCGCTGCGGGTGTCCGACCAGTGGGCCATCTGGCCCGTTTGGAGGACTTCCCCGACCCACTCTTCGGCGACACCGATGGCAGGCAGCGCCCGCGCGACCTTCTCGGGCAGACCGGCCCACGCCGCGATCACCAATTGGTCGTCCTCGACGACCCGGATGGTGACGTAATCGACACGCAGTGCGCGCCGGGTCTCATCCACGATCGTGCGCAGCAGCTCGTGCCGGTCGTGCGTTGCCGCGAGGCGTTCAGCGATGTTCAGGACGGTGTCGAGCCGCTCGGCTAGCTCCGCCTCGAGGGTGTCGGGCATGCCATCGGCGCCGGCCAGGCCCGACCCGCCGAGGAGACGCCGGTACAGCGACGTTCGGGGACGCTGGGGAGGGGCCGGTTGCCCGGCGCTGGACGCCGCGCTGTTCATCTTGGGACGGACACTCATTTGACGCCATAGTCCCACCCACCGGAGATCCTGCCGCCACGCCATGGGTACCACCGGAGGGAGGACTGAGGTACCAGGCGCTCTTGCCCATTCGTGGCCCGACCCGGCGAAGGCGTCGCCGCGCCACCTCGACCGTGGCGCCGCCCTACCATGACCACCCATGAGGATCGCCATCATGGGGACCCGCGGCGTGCCGGCCGCGTATGGCGGCTTCGAGACGTTCGCCGAGCAGCTGGGATCTCGGCTCGTCCAGCGGGGCCACGCAGTCACCGTGTATGGACGATCTCATACGGTGCCCGAGGGCTTGCGCGAGCACCGCGGGATTCGCCTGAGGGTGCTGCCGACGATCCGCCACAAGTACCTGGACACGGTCGTCCACACCGGCTTGTCGGTCCTCGATGGGCTGGTGCGCCGGTTCGATGTCGTTCTCATCTGCAACAACGCCAACGCGCCGTTGGCACTCGTTCCGCGGCTGAGCGGGGCCAAGGTCGCGCTCAACGTCGACGGCCTCGAGTGGCAACGTGGCAAATGGAACCTGCTGGGGCGCTGGTACTATCAGGGCTGCGCGTGGCTCGCGCCGAAGCTACCGATCACGCTGGTTTCCGACGCGCGCGTCGTCGCCCGGTGGTATCGCGAGCGCTATGGAAAGCTGACGGTCTACATCCCGTACGGCTCCGACGCCAGGCGTCTGCCGCCCGGCACGACACTCGCAAGCCACGGCCTGGAGGCCGGGCGGTATCTCCTCTACGTGAGCCGGCTGGAGCCCGAGAACAATGCCGATGTCGTCATCGAGGGCTACCGACGCGCAGGCGGGCTGAAGGAGCTGGGCGCGAAGCTCGTGGTAGTCGGCGACGCGCCCTACGCGACCGCGTACAAGGCGCGGCTGGAGACCGCGGCCGCGGCGACCCCCGGCGTCTTCCTGACGGGCTACGTGTTCGGCGACGGCTACGCGGAGCTGCAATCCAACGCGCTCGCGTACGTCCAGGCCACCGAGGTCGGTGGGACGCATCCCGCGCTCGTCGAGGCCATGGGTCGGGGTGCGGCCATCATCGCCAACGACGTGCCGGAACACCGCGAGGCACTAGGCGACACTGGCAGGTACTACGCCCGTAACGACCCGGATGCCCTCGCGGTCGAACTCCGCGCAATGGCATCCGACCCGGTGCTGCGCGGAGTCCTCGGCAAAGCGGCCGCACGTCGCGCGGCAGCCGCCTTCTCCTGGGAACACGTGACCGACGAATACGAAGCACTGTTCGGCCGAATGCTGGGCCGCCCGCAGCATGCCGATTGATGCGGCACAGCACCTGCGAGGCGGCGGCGCTGGCCGTGACCAGTCCGCGGGGCAACAATCGGATGCCATAGAATGCCGGCCACCGGGTCCACGACGTACTAGCTCGGAGCCATCTTGACCACGGTCATCCTCGCCGCCGGGCTGGTCATGATCGTCGTGCTTGCGACGGCCATCGCAAAGCCTTCCCTGCGGATGCCGGCCATCGCCTTCGGGCTTCTGGCGCTGCCAGGCAACGTCGATGATCTCCTGCCGCAGCTGGCGCTCGATCCCCACTCGATACGCGATGCGATGGCCCCCGTGGTCACGTCGATCGACCTCCTGATCGTCTGGGCCGTGCTTCTGACCGTGCGGGAATCACCCGGCGTCGGGCCGACCGGTCGGCGGGTCCTGGGCGTGGCGGTCGTCGCGGCCGTCGTTGCATCCATTGCCGTGGCCGTCGCCGCGCTAGGCGGCGTGCCGGCCGGGGCCATCGCTCGCGGCCTCATCTTGTGGTGGCGCATCGCTGCGCTCATCTACATGGCGTTCGCACTCCGAGCCCATCTGGGCGATGGCCGTCTCCTTGGATTGGCGATCGTCGCCGGTGGCGTCGTGCTGTTGGGCAACGGCGTGTACACGACCGTGACGGACGACCTGGACCGGTTCACGGCGAAGACGTTCGGGCGGAACGGGCTCGCCATCGCCCTCACGGTCGTAACGGTCATCGGGACCGGGGTCGCGGCCGATCTCTGGTCACGGGCCGTCAGCACCCGGGACCGGTGGCTCGCGGTCGGGGCCGCGACGGTCGCCGCGCTCAGTCTGTTCGGGATGTCCGCGACCGGGACGCGCATCGCGTTCATGATGTTGTTGCTCGCGGGTGTCGCCGCCCTCGTGCTATATCCCGGCCGGCTCGGACGCCGGGCGGTCCCGGGCATCGCCCTGACGTTCGCGGTCGCGGTCGCGGTGCTGGCGGGGTCGGTCTTCCTGACGACCGCCGGCGGACGGACGCTGAGCGTTGTCACCGACCTCGACACGACCGTCGATGTCGTCACCGATCCGGGCGGGACGCCGACCGAGACGGAGATCCGGTCCCGCGGCGAGTTCTGGGACCTCGCCGTCCGGATGGCCCTGGCGGATCCGTTCACTGGTGTCGGCCCGTTCCAATGGAACGTGGTGCGCTACTTGATGGATCCCACCGGGCCGGTCGTGGTGGCGGACGCGCATCAGACCTACTTGCAGATCGCGGCGGAGTATGGGATTCCCAGCCTCGCTCTGTACGTGATCCTGCTCGTGAGCATCGCGTCGGCGATCGTCCCTTCCCTCGTCAGCGTTCGAGTCCGCGAGCGGCTTGGCTGGGCCGGCATCGGGATCGTGATCGGGAGCGGGATCATCCCCATCGCGGCGATGACGAACGCGCATGTGATCAGCCCGCGCAACGGCCCGCTGGAATGGCTCCTGCTCGCTTCGGCCGCGGCGATCTGCGTCGCCGCACGGGAAGGTGACATCGCGAGGACCACGGAGCCGAAATGACCTCGGGCCGCTGGCCTGCGCGGAGCGTCGTATGCTTGCCGAGCATGACTCCGAGAGAACACGTCGTCGGTGCCGGCGATCGGACCGTAGCGTATCGCCAACCCCACACGATCGAGGACCGCCTGGAGCGATGATTCGAGCCCTGGTCCTCGTAGCCCTGCTCGCGTCCGCGTGCGGCGGCCCCTCCGCACCGAACGGGAGTGCCGCGGCCGGAAGTCCTGAACCCGCCATCTCATCGAACGGCGCCCTCGGGCTCGAACTCGTGGCCGAAGGTATCGATCGCCCGACGGCCATGGCCGATGCGGGCGCCAAGGGCCTGTACGTCACCGAGCTGACCGGACGCGTGCGGGTGATCGCCGACGGCCGGCTCCAGGATCAGCCGCTGCTCGACCTGAGCGACCGCGTGATGGTGCATGCCGAGCGCGGCCTGCTCGGGATCGCCGTGCATCCGGACTACGCCACCAATGAGCGGCTCTTCATCGTGTACAGCAACCTCGCCGGGCACACCGAGCTGCACGAGTTCGGACCCGACGGCGACAAGCTGCTGCTGTCCATCCCGCAGACGATCGACTTCCACAAGTCGGGCAATCTCGCGTTCGGTCCGGACGGCTACCTGTACATGAGTGTCGGCGACGACGGACGGGGCGTCACGGACCGGCTGCCCCCCGAGATCTATGGTTCGATCATCCGGCTCGACGTCGATGGCGCGGACGGCCCGTATGCGATCCCGGCGGACAACCCGTTCGTCGATGGCGGAGGCGATCCTGAAGTCTGGGATCACGGTTTGCGAAATCCGTGGCGCTTCAGCTTCGACTCGAAGACCGGGGACCTCTGGATCGGCGACGTGGGCGCCTCCAACAATGAGGAGATCAATCTCCATCCCGCCGGGACGCCGGGCGGGATCGATTTCGGCTGGGCTGCGACCGCAGGATCGGGATGCCGCGAAGCCGGGTGCGACAAGCGCGGGGTCACCTGGCCCGTCGTTGAGTACGACCACGAGGACGGCACGTGCGGTGTGATCGGAGGCTACGTGATGCGCGGAAACAGCGCGCTGGACGGGCACTACGTGTACGGCGACCTGTGCTCCGGGCAGATCTGGTCGCTGTCCTCCGACGCGGAGCACACGCAGACCGTGGAGATCGACAGCGATCTGCGGATCTCATCCTTTGGGGCGGACGCCGCGGGGTCGGTCTACGTCCTTGTCCACTGGCAGGATGGCAGGGTCTACCGCTTGGTGGGCTGACGGCGATGGCAGGTCGACGGCGTCGAGCCGCCACGAACAGTCATCTGATTACCGGGCAACATCGATGAACGGACCGCGCGCGAATGACGACCTGTCCGCCCCATGGGCGGGCAGGTTCCGAGGATCCGCCGACAGCGCCTTCCTGACTGTCGGTGTCGGCACATTCCAGGGCGCACGCCTCCTCGTCAATCTCGTTGCCGCCGGAGTCCTGGGTCCCAGCGGCTTTGGAGAGTGGGTGGTGCTCACGCTGATCCTCCAGTACGCCTCTGTCGTGACGTTGGGCATCCCCAACGGCGCAGGACGAGACGTCCCGGTCCGGCTGGGAGCCGGCCAGTCCGATGCCGCGGCGTTCGTGGAAGACGTGTCGCTCGGTGGAACGCTCATCTCCGCCCTGATCGGGGCGGTCCTGGCCTTCGGTGTCACCCTGGTCCTCGCTGGTCCGACGGATCCGGACCGGCTCGCGATCGCCTTGTTGATGGGCCTGGCCGTCGCGACGCAGCAGCTCTACCTGTTGAGCCAGGTGCTGTTTCGGTCACGGTTCGCCTTTCGCGCCATGGCCGCGCAGATGATCCTGTCAGGCGTCGTCGTGCTTGTGGCGGGCCTTGGGCTGCTTCGATTCGGCATCGTCGGACTGAGCGCGTCCGTGGTCCTCGCGAACATCGTCGCCCTCGTTGCCGCCGCCGCGTTCCTGCCTCGCCGCCCACGCGCTTGCTGGGACCTTCCGGAAACGCGACGACTGATCTCGGTGGGCATGCCGATCATGCTCGCTGGCTTCGCATTCATCGTGCTCACCACCGCGGACAGGTGGCTGGTGCTCGCGTTCCTCGGCACGGAGTCGCTGGGCGTGTACGGGCTGGTCGGCATGGTAGCCAGCGGGCTGCTCCTCATCGCGTCGGTCGCCGGGCAGCAGTACTTCCCACGCTTGGCATTCGCATTCGGCGCCGGGCGCGGTGGGGAGGAACTCGCGACCATCGCGCGCAAGCAGGGCCGCACAACCGCCCTCGCCATCGCGGCGATCTCCGTGCCCACGGTGGCCGGTGCGTGGGTCGCGGTGACGCTATTCCTCCCGGCGTACCGGGATGCCCTCCTCCCTCTGACGATCGCTTCGGTGGGGATCGTCATCTATGCTGCCTCGTCCGGGTTCGGGAATCTCCTGAATGCCGTTGGCCACCACCGCGCGTACCTGGCCCTTTTGGTCCTCGCGGTCGCAGGCGATCTCGTCCTGGCGACCGTGATGCTCATGCTCGGCGCGGGCCTGCCGGGGGTGGCAACGGCGACAACACTCACGCTTGCGGTCTATGCATACGCGTTGCGCCGCCGAGCGCTCGCAATCGCCGGGTCGATCGCCATCGCGGATCGACGGGACGATGATGGAGCCCATCTCGCTGCCG
The DNA here is from genome assembly GCA_963850555.1 of uncultured Chloroflexia bacterium. Lineage (GTDB taxonomy): Bacteria > Chloroflexota > Limnocylindria > Limnocylindrales > CSP1-4 > SPCO01. The sequence goes on from CAWKLT010000007.1 coordinate 5,933, forward strand.
TCTCGGCATGACGGGCCTCGACCGAGTCTCCGGCTCGCGCACCGAGATCGACGCCGCCGCGTTCGAGGCCGTCGAGGCCTGGGCGAAGTCGTGGTTCCTCGATGGAGGGACGGACCTGCTGGCGTTTGATGGCCTTCCGGTCGGATGGGCCTTGCACATCGAGATCTTCGAAGCCGTGCTCGGGTCGGTGCTGCCAGCGCTCGGCCGCCCCCGACGCGTGGTAGGGCGCACCGCGTTTCGTCGCTTGAAGCTCATGGGCTGGGATCGCGCGGCCCGAGCATGGGCGTTGCGGGCGATGCGCGGGGACGTCGTCATCCCGACAGCGGACATCGCGTTCGTCTCGGAGCTGGCGACGCCCTCCGCGCTCGATGGACTGCTTGCCGTCGCAGCCGCTCTCCCTCGACATGCGATCATCGCGGCAGCGGCGGACCCTCGTGCTCTCCGGGCATGGCGACGCGCGGGCCACCGGGCGTTCCCCTTGCTCCTCGAGCTCCGCGAACAGCGCCGGGTTCTTGGGGCGGCTCGCACGTCGCTTCGGGACCGTTGGGAGGCGGCCGCATCCGCGAGAGCGCCATTGATGGTCGGGGAGCGGGACCTCACGGATGTCGCGCTCGCGGCCGCACGTCCCATCGTCCAGCGGTCGGGTCCCTGGCTGGCGATCGAGGCGTCCAGCATCGTCAACGCCCTCGACGCCGCCGCACCCCGGATCGTTGTGCTAGCGTCGGATCAGCACCGGGTGGGCCGCCTCGTCTGCCACGTCGCCCGTGTGGCCGGGATCCGGTCGGTGGTCCTTCAGCACGGCCTCCCCCAATCGACCCTGGGCTATGTCCCCGTCGTGGCGGACCACGTCCTTGCCTGGAGCGACCACGCCGTCGAGTGGTTCGCCGCGCACGGGGCGCCCCGTGAGAAGGTCAGCGTTTCGGGCAATCCACGATTGGACGCGCCGCTCGGCGGCGACCGAGTCGTCAAATACCGCACAGGCCCAGGCACAGAACCACGCGACGGGACCCCGAGGTTCCTGGCTGCGTTGAGCGTGGCGCCGCCAGAGGTGAATCTCGGCGTCCTGGAGACGGCACTGGGGGCTCTCACCGCCAGCCCGAAGGCAACGCTCGTGGTGAAGCTGCACCCGGGCGGGAGTGATTGGGGCCCTCTCCGCGATCGGCTGCGGGCCGCCGACGTCCCGACCGAGCGCGTCCGGGTCGCCGAGCGCGAGGACATCTTCGGCCTTATCGATTGGGCTGACGTCGTGCTGGTCCACCGGTCCACGGTCGCGGTCGAGGCGCTTGCCTGCGGGCGCCCCGTCGTCGTAGTCTCGGCTGGGACGCCGTCGATCGGGGATCTTGAATTACGGGAGCTTGACCTGCCACACGTGCGAACCGGTGCGCAGCTCGCCGCCATAGCCCGAGCGCTGGGTCAACGTGAGGACGCGGAGCGCTATTGGGCTGAACGCCGCTCGAAGCTGGAGCGCATCCTTGGACCCCTCGACGGCCGGGCGGCGGAGCGCGCCGCATCGCTCCTCAGGCGTCCGAACGATGGCTAGGCGCCCCCGGAGGCTCAGCGGCATGTGGTCGAAATGATCAGACGCCACGCGACGGCGCTCCGCCTGCTGCTGATGGGCGCCGATGTCGTGAGCGCGTTCGGCCTCTTCGTGGCCACCTCGATGCTCCGCTTCGGCGATGCCTGGCTCGTGACGTGGCGGTCCGCCGGGATCGACGCCCTGGCGGCGGCGACCCTCTACGCGGCCACCTGGGTGACGCTGCTGTGGATCCTCGGCCTGTACCGTCTGCGTGCCCGGTGGACCGCGCGGATCGAGATCCAGGATGTCGGCCGAGCCGCCGTCCTGCTTGGGCTGATCACGTTCTCGGCGCTCTTCGCGTTCAAGCTCCCGGACGTCAGCCGGCTCTTCCTGTTAACGCTGTTCGTCGCCCAAGTCGTCCTCACGCTCGTCTCCCGGGGAATCATTCGCGCACTGCTGCACGCCCTGCGGGATCGTGGCCACAACCTGCGCTACATGCTCGTGGTGGGCACGGGCAAGGACGCTCGGCGATTCGCAGACAAGGTGGAGCGCCATCGGCAACTCGGTCTCCGGGTGATCGGCCATCTCGCCGTCCACGGCTCGCCGCGAGTCGTCGGCACGCGACCGGTGCTCGGCTCGATCAACGACATCGAGACGGTGCTGCACGACCGGATCGTCGACGAAGTCGCTGTGTGCCTCCCCGCCGACGACCTGCACTGGGTCGAACCCGTGGCCCGCCTGTGCGAGGAGGTCGGGAAGATCGTCCGCATCCCCCTTGACGACGTTCCCGTGAGCCTGCCGGGCGGCCGCGTTGAGGACTTCGACGGGGGCAAGATCCTCTCGCTCGTCTATGGCCCCGATCGCGCCGTCGGCCTGGTCGCGAAACGTCTCATCGATGTGGCCCTGGCGACCGTGGCGATGATCCTGCTGCTGCCGGTCTTCGCGATCATCGGGCTCGTGATCTGGCTGTCCGACGGCCGGCCCGTGATATTCCGGCAGACCCGGGTGGGCCTGCACGGTCGGCCGTTCGAGGTCACGAAGTTCCGCACGATGGTGCGCGACGCCGAGGCGCGCATCGACGAGCTCGAAGACCAGAACGAGATCAAGGGCCACGCGTTCAAGATCACTCACGATCCACGCCTGACTCGGATCGGTCGCATCCTCCGCGCGACCAGTCTCGATGAGTTGCCGCAGGTTTGGAACGTCCTGCTGGGTGAGATGAGCCTCGTCGGACCGCGACCGCCGCTGCCGCGCGAGGTCGCGAGCTACGACCTGTGGCACCGACGCCGGCTGTCGATGAAGCCGGGGATCACCGGTCTCTGGCAGGTGGCGGCCCGCCGCGACGACGACTTCGACCGCTGGGTCGCGTTGGACCTCGCCTATATCGATCGCTGGTCGATCTGGCTGGACCTCAAGATCATCGCTAAGACGATCCCGGCGATGCTGCAGGGCCGCTGAACCGGCCGTCCTGCCGGCCTCGACTGACGACGGCGCTCCGCCCGACCCGGCGACGCTGCGCACGGTCTGGCGGCGCTGCCCACGGTCCAAAGGGAACCCTGCGCGGGCTCGGGGCAGGGCTGATAGGCTCGGGCCATGACCGAGGAGACCCGAAGGATCGTGGTGATCGGGGCAGGCTATGTCGGCATGGTCACGGCGGTCGGGTTCGCCGGGCTCGGGCACCGGGTCGAGGTCGTGGAGACCGGCGCTGCCCGGCTGGCCGCCTTGCGCGAAGGGCGATCGCCGGTGTACGAGGCCGGCCTCCCGGAGGCCCTGTCCAAGGCCCTCGACAGCGGTCGCCTGACGATCGCAGACCGGCCCGGGCTCAACGCCGAGATCGTCATGGTCTGCGTCGGCACACCGATCGGGCCCAACGGGCGCAGCGACCTCTCCCAGCTCGAGTCGGCCCTGCACGGTCTCGCGCCGATCATGGCAAAGGGCACGCCGCTCGTCGTTCGCAGCACCTTGCCACCCGGCTCGACGCAGCTCGTCGCTGACTGGACCGGGCTTTCAACAAGCCGGATCCTGACGAACCCGGAGTTCCTCCGCCAGGGGACGGCGATGGCGGACTTCCTGCGTCCCACCCGGATCGTGATCGGGCGCTTCCCGGACGCCGACCCGGCGGCGCTCGACCTGGTCGCCTCCCTGTTCGCGTCCTTCCCGGCGCCGCTGCTCATCGTCGATGTTGCCGCGGCGGAGTTGATCAAGAACGGCGCGAATGCGTTCCTCGCGCTCAAGCTGTCGTTCGCGAACGAGTTGGCGGGCCTGGCGGAGGAGTACGGGACGGACATCGACGACGTGATGGCCGGGATCGCTCTGGACCCGCGGATCGGTGGCGACTACATGCGGCCCGGCCTGGGGTTCGGTGGGAGTTGTCTACCCAAGGAGCTCCGCGCATTGGCGGTAGCCGGCATCGACCACGACCTACCGATGCATGTCACGAGAGCGGCGTCCGACGCGAACGCCGCGCAGCAACGGCGGTTCGCTGACCGCGTCGACGAGGCCGTCGGCGGCGTGCAGGGACGTACGCTCGCCATGCTCGGTCTCGCGTTCAAGGGTGGCACGGACGATGTCCGCGACTCGCCCGCCCTGGCAGTGGCCCGCGACCTGCTCTCGCGCGGGGCCCGCGTCCGCGGCTTCGACCCCCTTGCCTCCGCCAACGCGGAGCGCGAATTGCCGGATCTCGAGATCACGGCAAGCGCCGAGCTCGCACTGCACGGCGCCGACGGGGCGATCATCGCGACGGACTGGCCGGACTTTCGATCGATCGACTGGGCCGCCGCGCGTGATCTCCTCCGCAGCCCGCTGGTAATCGACGGTCGGCGTCTACTCGACCCTGACGTCATGCGGGGGCTCGGATTCACCTATGTCGTTGTCGGGACACACCGCCCCGCCGAGGCTGTGCGCGGAGGGGCATCTGGTGAGGCACCGACGTCGCCCGGAGGCCGCTAGTCGGTCGTCACTCAGCGGCGGAGGCGTACCGGCTGGCCTTACCGAACAGTTCGATCGACAGTTCAGCGAGGACATCCATCTTCAACCGCAGCTCGTAGATCCCGCCGGTCTCGCTGGGCGGCGGGACGTCGGCGTACTTGCGTGGGCCCAGCACGACCCGCTTGACGCTGTCGGTGTCGATCCGCTGTGCGATATCGATCATCTCGCCGATACGCTCGGACGGGAAGTTCGTCCGGATGGTGTCGCCCGCGGCGTCGAGGAGATCCGGGACCTGCGGCAGATGCTCGGGCTTCGTGAGTTGCTCCCGGAGGGCGAGCAGGACCTCCTGCTGACGCCGAGCGCGACTGAAGTCGGTGTCCCCGACGCCCTGTCGCGAACGGACGTAGGCGAGCGCAGTCCGCCCGTCGAGGTGGTGCTTGCCCGCGCTCAGGTGGAACCCACTGGTCCCGTCCAACCAGTCGTAGCGGGGGTCGTTGATCGCCCGCTCGTTGTCGATGTGGACGCCGCCGACCAGGTCGATCATCCGACGGAAACCGGCGAGATCGAGCGCCGCGTAGTAGTGGATCGGGGCGCCCAGGAGATGCCCCATCTGCTTTACGAGCGAAGTCAACGGACCGTCGGGGAACTCGTCGGGATGCCGTCGCGTGTAGTTCATGAACGAGTTGATCTTGCCGCGATACGTCCGGCCGTCGACAAGGGGGAAATGCGTGATGTCGCGCGGAAAACTCACCAGGGCAACGTGGCCATTCGTTGGATCGACGCTCACGATGAGCAACGTGTCGGTCAATTCGTTCCTGCGCGTCTCGGCGGCGTCGATCCCGGTGAGCAGGATGTTGATCCGGGAGGATGCCGATTCGGGCGTGGCGATCGGCGATGCCTGGTACTCGGCATCAGGGTCGGCGGTCTCGCCCACGGCGAGCGATGGCGGCGCGCTACCGTCGGGGGACACGTCGCCCACGAAGATCCTGGACGTCGCGTCGTAGAACGCCCATGCTCCGTAGCCCATCGCGCCATGCATGAGGAGGACGCCGAGGGCCAGGACCGAGAACGTGACCAAGGTCGGACGGTGTCGCAGCGGCCGCTTCACCTCGCCGATGGACATCGCGTCGGCGATCGCCAACAGCCGCCAGGCGGCAAGCAGGCCGATAAGGATCACCACCGTCAGCGCGGACGATGGCGTCAGGACCAGCGACGCGAGCTGACCGAGGCCGCCGAGCGACTGGGCGAGCAGGATCAGGAAGATGCCGATGACGGGCAGCGCGAACAGGGCGGCGCTCCGGGTGCGCCCGGCATACCACTGCCCGAGACCCGGCCAGAGAAACGACAGGAACCCGGCGGTATACGGGGAGCGCCCGCGCCGAAATGGCGTGGAGACAAATGGTGTGCTCAAGTCGGCCGGAAGTCTAGCACCGCCGGGCCCCACGGCCGTTTCGTCGGATCGTGCGACGGCTATCGAGCCCGGTACGTCACCTTCGTGCCGGTGGGGACGACCTGGTAGAACGTTCGGCCACGGACGAGCGGGATCTCCTTGCCATCCTTGTCGAGGAGCCGCGTTGGGGCGATGTCGGTCGCCTTCTCCCAGCGGCCCTTGACGAGCTTGCCCTCGCGGAAGATCCAGGCCGTGCCTTTGCCGACGGAACCCACGACCGGGCGGGCGTGACCAGGTTCGACCTTCGTGTCGATCCGATACCGCTGGAACAGGACCACGACGTTCCGGGTCGTGACCCGCTTGCGGTCCGCCGGGTCGATCTGGGCCCGGCCGTCCACGTCACGACGATACAGACCAGACTTGCGGTCATAGCGATAGCCGATGATCGCGGTCCGATACGGGATTCTGATCGTCTGAGACGCGGGGCGGTCGGCGACCGGCGTCGGATCGATGAACGTGCGCACTGGCAGCAGCGTCGCGTCCATAGTTCTTGGACCGCGGAGACGCTTCACCTGGGCCCAGAGAGCCTTCGTGTTCGTGTAGCCGTTGTGTGGCGCGCGACGCGTCTTGATGCGGTGGAAGGCCTTGGCCCCCTTGCCCATCGCATCGACGTTGGTGAACCAGCGGTGGTCGTACTTTCGGAGGTACTGGCGCGATCTCCAGTCGCCGCCATAGTGGGCGATCGCGGCGCGGACTTCCTCGGCCCAGTGGATGAAGTACAGCCGACCGCTGCGGACCGGACCGATGTCCTTCGCGTCCAACGACTGGAAGATCAGCAAGTAGCGGCTCTCGAAGCCGTCCGCGGGGGCCTGGTACACGACCGAGGCGGCATTAAATCCCGATTGCGGCCGGGCGCGGCGGGCATCGTCGATGAGGACGGCGAGCGGTAGGCGTGTCGCCTTCGCCGGATCGACTGGCAGCCCATCGAGCGCGCCGACAGGCGCGGGCGTCGGGATCGGGGTCGGCGTCGGGCTCGAGACCGGGGTCGGCGTCGGGCTGGGCGGGGGCGTAACGGGGCGAGCCGTGGCGACCGGGATGGGAGCGAGCGACGGAGCGACGACCACCGCGGGCACACAGGCGGCCACCATGGCGACAAGCAGGACGACCGGGAGGGTGGCGGTGGACGTGCGGCGCTGGCGTGTCATGGTCCGATGCTGCGGTCGACGGACCCCACCTGTCATCACCCGAACGTACCAGTCCCCTCTGTGCCCCCCACGCGTCGCCATCCCTGGAAGCGG
>CAWKLT010000008.1:0-17211 GCA_963850555.1 uncultured Chloroflexia bacterium
GCCCAGCCGAGGTGGGTCTCGAGGATCTGGCCGATGTTCATCCGGCTCGGGACGCCGAGCGGATTGAGGATGATGTCGACGGGCGTGCCGTCGGGCAGGTAGGGCATGTCCTCGGCGGGCAGGATCTTGGCGATCACGCCCTTGTTGCCGTGGCGGCCGGCCATCTTGTCGCCGACCGAGATCTTGCGCTTCTGGGCGACGGACACGCGGACCAGCCGGTTGACGCCGGGCTGGAGGTCGTCGTTGAGCTCGCGACGGAACTCGCGGACCTCGACGACCTTGCCGCGCTCGCCGTGGGGCAGGCGCAGCGAGCTGTCCTTCACCTCGCGGGCCTTCTCACCGAAGATCGCCCGCAGGAGGCGCTCCTCGGCGGTCAGCTCGGTCTCGCCCTTGGGCGTGATCTTGCCGACGAGGATGTCGCCGGGGCGGACCTCGGCGCCGATGTACACGATCCCCTCCTCGTCGAGGTCCTTGAGGGACTCCTCGCCGACGTTCGGGATGTCGCGGGTGATCTCTTCGGGGCCGAGCTTCGTGTCACGCGACTCGATCTCGTGCTTCTCGATGTGGATGCTGGTGAACAGGTCGTCGCGCACGAGGCGGTCGCTGATGACGATCGCGTCCTCGTAGTTGCCGCCCTCCCAGCTCATGAACGCCACGAGGACGTTGCGTCCGAGCGCGAGCTCGCCCGCCTGGGTGGAGCTCGAGTCGGCGATGGGCTGGCCATCGACCACGCGCGAGCCGACGTCCACGATCGGACGCTGGTTGATGCACGTGCCCTGGTTGGAGCGGACGAACTTCTGGAGCTTGTACTCGTCGAGCTCGCCGGTGTCGGTCTCGACCGCGATGCGCTCGGCCGTGACGCTCGTGACCACGCCACCGCGGCGCGACACGAGGACCTGGCCGGAGTCGCGGGCGGCGCGCTCCTCCATGCCGGTGCCGACGATCGGCGACTCCGGCTCGAGGAGCGGGACGGCCTGGCGCTGCATGTTCGAACCCATCAGCGCGCGGTTGGCGTCGTCGTGCTCGAGGAACGGGATGAGCGCCGTCGCCACCGAGACGACCTGCTTGGGCGACACGTCCATGTATTCGATCTGGCTCGCGCGCGCCTCCGGGAACGTGTCCCGATAGCGCGACGGGATGCGCTCGGCCGTGAAGTGCCCTTCGTCGTCGAGGGGCGCGTTGGCCTGCGCCACGACGTGCTCTTCCTCTTCGTCGGCCGGCATGTAGTGGATCTCGTCCGTGACGACCGGGCGGATCGGGAAGGCGTGCGCCTTCTGCTTCTTCAGCTCCGAGATGGCCGCCGCGGTGAACGGCTGCCCCGCCTTGAGGACGATCGCGCCGCTCTTGCTCTCGAGGTTCTGCCCGGCTTCGTACTTGTCGATGCCGGTCTCGTCGTAGGCGACGGTCCGCTTGACCTTGCGATACGGCGTCTCGATGAAGCCGTAGCTGTTGATGCGGCCGTACGTGGCGAGCGAGCCGATCAGGCCGATGTTCGGTCCTTCCGGCGTCTCGATCGGGCAGATCCGCCCGTAGTGGCTGTGGTGCACGTCGCGGACGTCGAACCCGGCACGCTCACGCGACAGGCCGCCCGGGCCGAGGGCCGACAGGCGGCGCTTGGAGGTCAGCTCGGCCAGGGGGTTCGTCTGGTCCATGAACTGCGACAGCTGGCTGCCACCGAAGAACTCCTTCATCGCCGCCACGACCGGGCGGATGTTGATGAGGGCGTTCGGGGTCGCCTTGTCGATCTCCTGGATCGTCATGCGCTCGCGGACGACGCGCTCCATGCGCAGGAGGCCGATCCGGAACGCGTTCTGGATCAGCTCGCCGTTGGCGCGGATGCGGCGGTTGCCGAGGTGGTCGATGTCGTCCTTGGGGTGCAGCCCGCGGTTGCACTCGATGAGGTGACCGACGATCGCGGCGATGTCTTCCTTGCTGATCGTGCGCTGCTCACGCGGCAGCTCGATGCCCATGCGCGCGGCGACGCCGTCGAGCTTCTTGTCGAACTTGTACCGCCCGACCCGACCGAGGTCGTAGCGGCGGAAGTTGAAGAACAGGCTCTCGACGAGCTGGCGGGCGTTCTCGCCGGTGGGCGGATCGCCGGGGCGGAGCTTCTTGTAGACCTCGATGAGCGCCTCGGCCGTGGTGTGCGTGAGGTCCTTCTCGAGGGTGCTCGCGATGAACGTGTGGTCCGGGTCCGTGTCGATGGCGCTGAACAGCGCCGTGATCTCGTCGTTCTCTTCGTACCCGACCGCGCGCAGCAGGGTCGTCGCCGCGATCTTGCGCTTGCGATCGACCTTGACCCACAGCTGGTTCTTGTTGTTGGTCTCGAACTCGAGCCAGGCGCCGCGGTTCGGGATGACCTTGGCGCTGAACAGCATGCGGCCGGACGCGAGGTCCTCCGCTTCGCTGTAGTAGACGCCCGGCGAGCGGACGAGCTGGCTGACCACGACCCGCTCCGCGCCGTTGATGACGAAGGTGCCCTGGTCGGTCATCCACGGGTAGTCGCCCATGTAGACGCGCTGGCGCTGGATCTCGCCCGTCTCCTTGATGAGGAGCTCGACGTTGACGTACAGCGGCTTGCTGAACGTCAGGTCCTTGGTGCGGCACTCCTCCTCGGAGTACTTGGGATCACCGAACTCGTAGTCGAGGAACTGGAGCTCCATGACCTTGCCGGTGAAGTCCTTGATCGGGCTGATCTCGTCGAAGAGCTCCCGCAATCCCTTTTCCATGAACCAGGCGAACGAATCGAGCTGGAGCTCGATGAGATTGGGGATCTCGAACTTCTCGTAGCTCACACCATCGACCTTGCGATCGATGCGGGCGTAAGAGATGCGACCCGAAGGGGTCACGGCGCGAGTCTTCGACTCAGCAGACAGCATGAAGCACCACTCCTTGACGGAGGTAAAGAGGGAAAAGAGAGGCCGCGCTCACAGAAGGAGTAGGATACCGCGAATTTCTATCTTGTCAAACGCTCCCGAAAGTGGTAGGGCGAATCGGGCGACGCACCCTGGCGCCGCCCCGACTCGCGATCGGCTACTTGATCTCGACCTTGGCGCCGACTTCTTCAAGAGCTGCCTTGATCTTGTCGGCTTCGTCCTTCGCCACGCCTTCCTTGACGGGCTTGGGCGACGCGTCCACCAGGTCCTTGGCCTCCTTGAGGCCCAGACCGGTCAGCTCGCGCACGACCTTGATCACCGGGATCTTGTTGGGACCGACCTCGGTGAGGACGGCACTGAACTCGGACTGCTCCTCCGGCGCGGCGGGCGCGGCGGCGCCATCACCACCGCCGGACGGGGCGGCCGCAACAGCGGCGGGAGCGGCAGCGGTCACGCCGTAGCGGTCCTCGAAGCGCTTGATGAACTCGGACAGCTCGAGAACGGTCATCTTGTCGATCGCCTCGAGCAGGTCGTCCTGGGTGAGTACAGCCATGGATGTCTCCTTTATCGAATGTCGTGGAAGGTGAAGGTGGTCGTCACGCCTCAGGCGTCTGGTTCTGCTTCTGCTCGGCGACCTGCGCCAGGGCATAGCCCAGGTTGCGCAGCGGCGCGGAGAACAGACCAGCCAGCGTCGCCACCGGCGCCTGCATCCCGCCGGCCAGCTTGGCCAGGAGGACGTCGCGCGACGGCAGGGCCGCCAGGCGGGTGACTGCGTCGGCGTCGATCGCCTTGTCGCCCAGGACGGCGCCCTTGATCCGCACGATCTTGTTGTACGGACGGGTCGCGTCCAGGACGGCTCTCGCCGTACCGGCCTCGTCGGCTCCGAACGCGATCGCGGTCGGACCCGTGAGGAGCGGGCTGAGCGCCTCGCCGACCGAGTCCTCGGCGGCGATACGCAGCAGTCGGTTCTTGATCACGCGATAGCGGACGTCGCTCTTGGTCAGAGCGCGCCGGATCTCGGCGATCTCCTTCACGCTGAGGCCGCGGTACTCGGACACGATCATCGTCCGGGCGTTCGCGAGTTCCTCGCGAAGCTCGGCAACGGTCGCCCGTTTGGCCTCTGTCGGCATGGTGCCTCCCAGTTACGGCACGCGGACCGGCGTGCGGCGGTGGGCTGACCGGGCCTGGCCCGGACTTCCCCTGCGACGGATCCCATGGCGGCCTCCCGAAGGAGGCATGACCCCGGCTCGCAGGGGCGCGCCCACCCGCGAAGGTGGAGGCACCGACTGCCTCGGCGTGCTCGTCGTCGTCCCCGGCTCCCCTGCCCTCTCGGGCGGATCTCCGGTCCGGTCCGACGGATCAAGCCCCGACCGTCGCGTCACCTGGCGGCGATGCGCGGTCCGCGGGCGCAGGCTGTCTGCGGCGGTCCGTCTGTCTTTGTCAGATGACGAGCCTCTCGGCCGTCATCGCGTCAGTGGCCGGCGACCCGCCGGCGAAGGGGCAGTCTAGGCGACTGCGGCCGCCAGCGTGGCGGGCACGTCGACCTTGATGCCGGGCCCCATCGTGCTCGCGATCGACAGCGAGCGCAGGTACTGGCCCTTCACGCCGGTCGGCTTGGCGCGGTTGATCGCGTCGACGAGGGCAGCGAGGTTCTCGACCAGCGCCGGCGCCTCGAAGCTGCTCTTGCCGAATGCGACGTGGATGATCGCCGACTTGTCGACCTTGAACTCGACCCGGCCGCCCTTGACCTCGCGGACGGCGCGGTCCAGGTCGAACGTGATGGTCCCGGCCTTGGGGTTGGGCATGAGCCCACGGCGGCCGAGGATCTTGCCGAGCTTGCCGACCATGCCCATCGAGTCGGGCGTCGCGAGCGCGACGTCGAACTCGAGCCAGCCGGCCTCGATCTTCTTGACCAGGTCGTCGCCACCGACCTCGTCGGCGCCGGCCCGCAGCGCCTCCTGGGCCTTCTCGCCCTGGGCGAAGACGGCGACGCGGACCACCTTGCCCGTGCCGTGCGGCAGGACGACGGTCCCGCGCACCATCTGGTCGGCGTGGCGTGGGTCGACGCCCAGCCGCAGATGCGCCTCGATGGTCGCGTCGAACGCGACGGTCGTCGTCTGCTTCGCGAGCTCGGCCGCCTCTTCGGGCGTGTACACCTGCTCCCGATCGACGAGCTTGGAGACTTCCTGGTATTTCTTGCCGTGCTGGGGCATGTGCGGTTCTCCTTATCGGTCGGCTGGACCGACCTCCCCCGTTGGTTCCCGATCCGCGGCCCGGGGTGCAGCCGCGGCGGAGTGGAGGTCGAAGGCTAGCTGCCCACCACCTCGATACCCATCGACCGCGCCGTGCCTTCGATCTGCTTGGCAGCGGCCTCGAGGTCGTTGGCGTTGAGGTCGGACATCTTGATGGTGGCGATCTCGCGGAGCTGGTCTCGCGTCACGCGACCGACACCCTCGCGCTTCGGGGTCTGGGAGCCCTTCTCGACACCTGCCGCCTTGCGCAGCAGGTCGGCCGCGGGCGGGGTCTTGAGGATGAACGAGAACGAGCGATCCTCGAAGATCGTGATCTGGGCCGGGATGATCTGGCCCGTCTTGTCGGCGGTCTTCTCGTTGTAGGACTTCGTGAATTCGACGATGTTGATGCCGTGCGGACCCAGCGCGGTACCGACGGGCGGGGCGGGGGTCGCCTTGCCGGCCGGGAGCTGCAGGGTCAGGACGATGCGGATCTTCTTTGCCACGGGTGATCGGTGCCTTTCTGAGCGGCTGCGAGAGCCTTAGAGCTTCTCGACCTGCAGGAAGTCGAGCTCGACCGGGGTCTCGCGGCCGAAGATGCTCACCAGGACCTTGACCTTGTTGCGCTCGGGGTTGATCTCCTCGACCGTGCCGATGAACTCGGCGAACGGCCCGTCGGTGACCCGGACGCTCTGGCCCTTGGTGAATGCGACGCGGTACTTGGGTGTCTCGACGCCCATGTGCCGCAGGATCTGCTTGACCTCCGTCTCGTCGAGCGGGATCGGCTCGCTGCGGACGCCTGGGATGTTCGCGCCACCGACGAAGCTCGTGACGCCCGGCGTGTTGCGGACGACGAACCAGCTGTCGGGGTCCAGGATCATCTCCACGAGCACGTAGCCCGGGTAGACCTTCTTCTGGACCGTGTGGCGCTGGCCCTGGCGGATCTCGATCTCATCCTCCATCGGGACGAGGACCTGGAAGATCTTGTCCTCCATGCCCATCGACTCGATGCGGTGCTCGAGATTGGCCTTGACCTTGTTCTCGTATCCCGAATACGTGTGGATGACGTACCAGCGCTTCTCGGGCGCCTTGATCTCGGTACCGGTCAGGTCGGTCATCACGCGGTCGGTGTCAAGAGTCGCAGGAGGCCCTGGAAGACCTGATCGAGGACGGTGATGTACAGCCCGACCACGAAGCTGATCGCAAAGACCAGCACGGTCAGGTTGCGGACCTGCTCGCGCGTCGGCCAGCTGACTTTCCTCAGCTCGGACCAGACCTCAGTGAAATATCGGCGGAGTCGCTTCACGTCGTCGTTCTTCTCTCCGGGTTCACGTGGTTGTGGCAGGGGCGATAGGACTCGAACCTACAACCGCTGGTTTTGGAGACCAGTGCTCTGCCAATTGAGCTACACCCCTGCGGCGAGGCCGGTCGTCCCTACTTCGCCTCGCGGTGAAGTGTATGCCGCCGGCAGCGCGGGCAGTATTTCTGCAGTTCGATCCGGTTGGGATCGTTCTTCTTGTTCTTGCGTGTCGTGTACGTCCGCTCCTTGCACTCGGTGCACGCGAGCTGGATCGTGGGACGCGCTTCGACCCTCGCCATGTCGTCCCTACTCCTGGATGCTGACGATGGCGCCGGCGCCGACGGTCCGGCCACCCTCGCGGATGGCGAAGCGCTGGCCGACCTCGAGGGCGATCGGGGTGATCAGCTCGACGGTCATCTCGACGTTGTCGCCGGGCATGATCATCTCGGCCCCGTCGGGCAGGCCGATGGCGCCGGTCACGTCGGTCGTGCGCAGGTAGAACTGCGGGCGGTAGCCGTTGTAGAAGGGGGTATGGCGGCCGCCCTCCTCCTTGGTCAGGACGTAGACCTGCGCACTGAACTTGGTGTGCGGCTTGATCGAGCCTGCTCTTGGCCAGGACCTGGCCGCGCTCGATCTCCTCGCGCTCGATGCCCCGGATGAGGCAGCCCACGTTGTCCCCGGCGCGGCCCTCGTCGAGCAGCTTCTTGAACATCTCGACGCCGGTGACCACGATCTTGCGGGTGGGCTTGACCCCGACCAGCTCGACCTCGTCGCCGACCTTGACGATGCCGCGCTCGATGCGCCCGGTGGCGACCGTGCCGCGGCCCTTGATCCCGAACACGTCCTCGACCGGCATGAGGAACGGCTTGTCGACCGCGCGCTCGGGCGTCGGGATGTACGAGTCGACCGCGTCCATCAGCTCCTGGATCGGCTTGTAGGCCTCGGCCGTCGGGTCGTCGCCGGCCTCGAGCGCCTTGAGCGCGGAGCCGCGGATGACCGGGATGTCGTCGCCCGGGAACTCGTACTTGCTCAACAGCTCGCGGACCTCGAGCTCGACGAGGTCGAGCAGCTCCTCGTCGTCGACCATGTCGACCTTGTTGAGGAAGACCACGATGTAGGGCACCTCCACCTGGCGGGCCAGCAGGATGTGCTCGCGGGTCTGGGGCATCGGGCCGTCGGTCGCGGCCACGACCAGGATGGCGCCGTCCATCTGGGCGGCTCCGGTGATCATGTTCTTGATGTAGTCGGCGTGGCCCGGGCAGTCGACGTGGGCGTAGTGGCGCGCCTCGGTCTCGTACTCGACGTGGGCGATGGCGATGGTGATCCCGCGCTCGCGCTCTTCGGGCGCGTTGTCGATCGAATCGAAGGCGCGGTACTCGGCCGAGCCCTTCAGCGCGAGGTACTTGCTGATCGCCGCGGTGAGGCTCGTCTTGCCGTGGTCGATGTGGCCGATCGTGCCGATGTTGACGTGGGGCTTGTTGCGCTCGAACTTCTTCTTGGCCACGTGACCAGTTCACTCCTTGACAGGCGCGGCTTTGCCGCTGGGATTTCGATGACGGGCGATGGAGCCCACAATCGGACTCGAACCGATGACCTCTTCCTTACCAAGGAAGTGCTCTGCCAGCTGAGCTATGTGGGCCCGGATCCGATCGCGAGGGTTCGCTATGAAGTGGTGGGCAGGGAGGGAATCGAACCCCCATAGCCGAAGGCGGCTGGTCTACAGCCAGCTGAGCTCACCACCTGCTCAACCTACCCACTGAAGGCTCGGCTCCGGATGCGCCTGCGGTCGCGTGGTGGATCCGGCTGCCGTATGGATGTCACTGGAGCCGACGGCGGGACTCGAACCCGAAACCTGCTGTTTACAAAACAGCTGCTCTACCAATTGAGCTACGTCGGCGCGACGGGCAGGGCCTTACCGCAGAAGACCCTTCGGCGCCGGGGAATGATAGGGCCGCTCGCCGGATCGGGTCAAGCGTGGGGGGTCAGGGCTTGCGCGCCCGCGAAGACCGCTTCCTGGGTCCGTCGGTCGGCAGGAGATCGTCCTCCGGTGTTTCCGTCCCGGCCTTGACAGTTGGATCGGCGGCCCCAGTCGTCTTTGGCTTGCGGGTCCGGGGGCCGGGCTTGGCTTTGTTCGCGGCGGTCGCAGCGGTGTCGTCCGATGCTGCTGCCTTCCCATCCTTCGGCTTGATCGGGGGAGCCTTGCGCACCCGTGGCTTTGGTTTCGGCTTCGCCTCGCTGGGCGCGGTCGCGGTAGCGGCCGCGTCACCGTCGGTGGCTCCCTCCACGGGGACGTCGTCGGGCTCGGTGGAGAGGCCCTTGCGGACTCGCGGCTTCGGCTTCGTCTCGGACGGAGCGGCGTCGTCCGCGTCGGCGGACGTTTCGGTGGGCGGGTCAGCGGCTGTCGCCGGCGCCTTGTGGTGGCTGCGCTTGGTGACCTTGTCGGCGCGAGCCTTCGTGGTGGGTCCTTCCTCGCCGCCGCCCCCAAGCACCGACGGAACGCGGGGCGTGGCGTTCGGATCGCGTTGCGCAAGTGCTTCGAAGAGCAGGATCGACCCCGCCACGGCCGCATTGAGCGAGCCGACAGCACCCTTCATCGGGATGCGCATGAACAGGTCGGCGCGACGGCGGACAGCCGGCCCGAGACCCTGGCCCTCGCTGCCGACGACGATCGCGAGTGGCCCACGCAGGTCGCTCTGACGGGCGGTCATCGGGGCGTCGCCCTCGGCGCCCGCGATCCGCACGCCGCGAGTGTGGAGATCGCTCAGGGCGCCGGGCAGGTCATCGACGGGGCACAGCAGGAGGTGCTCGATGGCGCCGGCCGAGGCCTTGACGGCGGACGGGCTGAGGGGCGCCTGGCGATGGGTCGGGAACAGCACGCCGTGCACGCCGGCGGCCTCGGCGCTGCGCAGGAGCGTGCCGACGTTGTGCGGGTCCTCCAGGGAATCGAGCACCAGGATGAAGGGCGGCTCGTCGCGCTCCGCCGCCCGGGCGAGGACGTCGTCCAGGCTCGCGAACTGGCGCGGTTCGACGACGAGCGCGACCCCCTGATGACCATCGAAGCCGGCGAGGGCCGTGAGCGAGCCGCCTTCGACCTCGACGATCGGGATCCGCAGGTTCGTCGCATGCAGCACGAGCTTCTCGAGCGCGGCACGCCGTTGCGGGACGACCAGCAGGCGGATGGCGGGACGACGTGCGACGAACGCCTCTTCGACCGGGCGTCGACCAGCGACGAGCTCCTCCTCGGGGCCGAGCGCCTCCGGGGACGGCAGGGCCGACGGCCGGGGCGGGCCGCCGTAGCGGGGCTCGAACGAGCGTCCGCGGGTATGGGCGACCGCCCTCGGGCCGCGGTCGGTACGGGCGATCGCCGGGGCCTCCGCGGGGCGGGCCGGTGAACGGCCGCCGTCCCGGCGGGCCTCCGCCGCGCGGTCCGTAGCCCGGTCGATCGCCAGGGCGCGGTCCGGATCGATCTCCATAGCCTCGATCCGGGCCTGGTCGCCGGTCGTTCGGTCGCCACGGTTCGTCGCGCGGCCCGTCGCTCCATTCGTCCGGCCCCCGATCCGACGGCCGCGATCCCGATCCGTATCGATCGCCCGGCCCCGGCCGCGGACCACCACCCCGATCCGGTCGTGGGCTTGACGGCCGCCACGCATCCTGCCGCCCGCCGGCCGCCCGCCCCGGTCGGGCCTCGGGCCGCCAGGTGCCCGGTGATCCTGGGGACCGCGCGGGCCGCTGGGCCGTCGCTCGAAGCGTCCCGGCGCCGCGCCTCGCGGGCCGTCCGGTCGCGGGCCGTCGCGAGGGCCGTCGAACGGTGGGCGGCCTCGTGGTCGTTCGAAACCCGGCCCGTCCCGCGGCGGCCCGTCGCGCGGCGGCCCGTCCGCCGGGCCCGCTCCGGGCCCGTCTCGGCGATGGCCCGTCGTGGCGCGGTCCGTCGGGCCGCCATCCGCTGCCGCGACGACGGTCGTCCTTCGGTCGATCAGCCACGTCCGACCTCCACGAGGCGGCGCCAGCGCTGACCGTCGCGCGTGTCCTCGACCGCGATCCCCTGCGCGAGCAACTCGTCCCGGAGGCGATCCGAGGCGGCCCAGTCCCGGGCCGCCCGAGCCGCCGCCCGCTCGTCGAGCATCGAGCGCAGCTCCGGCGACAGGCCCTCGTCGGCGTCGGGCAGCACGCCCAACACCAGGTCCAGGTCGCGCATCAGCTCGAGCGCCCGGGCGGCGTCGTCGGTCGAGATCGAGCGCGCCTCGATGCGCCGGTTCAGGTCGCGCAGCAGGTCGAAGGTCGCGGCCAGCGCCTCCGAGATGTTGAGGTCGTCATCGAGGGCGGCACCGAACGCCTCCCGAGCGTCGGCCAGCAGCGCCGGGCAGCGTCTCGTCGTCCGACCGATCCTCGCGGTAAGCCGCCAGCGCCGCGACGAGGGCGTCCAGGCGTGACAAGGCCGCCGCCGCCGCGGCCAGCGATTCGTCCGAGTGGTTGAGGCCGGCCCGGTAGTGCACGGCGAGCAGTGCGTAGCGCAGAGCCCGTGGCGACACGCCCGCCTCGAACAGCTCGCTCGGCCGGGCGATGTTCCCCGTCGACTTGGCCATCTTCGTGCCGCTCGACTGCAGGTGCGCGCAGTGCAGCCAGGTGTTGACGAACGGCTGGCCGGTCGCGGCTTCGCTCTGGGCGATCTCGTCCTCGTGGTGCGGGAAGATCAGGTCGATGCCACCCGTGTGGATATCGAACGACGTCCCGAGGTGGGCCATGCTCATGGCGGAGCATTCGATGTGCCAGCCGGGCCGACCTTCGCCGATGGCCGTCGTTCCACGACGGCTCGCCCGGTTTGGCGCCCTTCCACAACGCGAAGTCGCGGACATCGTCCTTGGCGTACTCGTCCGCCTCCACCCGTTCGCCGACCCGAAGTTGCTCGGGATCGAGCCGCGCCAGCCGGCCGTAGGTTGGCCAGGAGGCGATCCGGAAGAAGATCGAGCCGTCGTCGGTCCGGTAGGCATGCTCGCGTTCGAGCAGCGTCCCGATGAGCGCGACCATCTCGTCGATGTGCTCGGTGGCGCGCGGCAGCACGTCCGGCCGGGTCATCCGGAGCGCGTCGGCATCGGCCAGGAAGCCCTCGAGGTACCGGTTCGCGAGCTCGTCGATCCCGATGCCGGCCGCGGCGGCGCCACGGATGATCTTGTCGTCGACGTCCGTGATGTTCATGACCCAGCGGACGGTGTGGCCGCGCCACCGGAGGTGGCGGACGAGCAGGTCGGCGAACAGGAACGAGCGGAAATTGCCGATGTGCGCGGGGCCGTACACCGTCGGGCCGCACGAGTACACACCGATGCCGTCGTCGCGCAGCGGTACGAGGGGCCGCTTCTCGCCGGTCAGCGTGTCCTGGAGCCGGACCTCGCTCATGTCCGCGGCCTCGATGGTCGCGAGCGCGAGCGTCGAGATCGATCGTCCGGCTCCCTCGGAGCCATCCAGGTTGCCCGTCGACGCCTTGACGTTGACGGCCTCGGGCGCGAGCCCAAGGTCGCCGGCGATCGAAGCCCGGATCGCCTCGAGGTGCCCGCCGAGCCGTGGACGCGCAGCCACGATCGTCAAGTCGACACCGGCCGCGCCGCCAGCCGCCGTCCGCGAGTCGCGCGACCACGTCCGACAGCAATGAGCGGCTGTCGATGCCGGCGGGCGTCGAGGCATCGGCCGGGAACATCCGGCCGAGGTCGCCCGAGCCCGGCGGCACCCAGCAACGCATCGGCGACGCGCATGCAGGACGACGTCGCCGTCCGAATGACCGTGCAGCCGCGGAGCGCCCGGGATATCGACGCCGCCCAGACGCAGCGGCTCGCCAGGCCCGAAGGGATGCGCGTCGTGCCCGATGCCGGTCCGTCGGGCGGGGTCCGGGCCGGCGATCAGGGTGGCCGCGCGGGCGAGATCGGCGGGCACGGTCACCTTGAGATTGGCGGGATCGCCGGGAACGACATGGACGGGGATTCTACAGGCCTCCAGTAGCGCGGCCTCATCGGTCCAGGTGCCCTGGCTGGCCTCATCCGAGGCGAGCGCCGTGCGCAGGATGCCCCGCCGGACGCCCTGCGGGGTCTGTGCAGCCGCGAGCCCGGAACGGTCCACGGTTGCCGTGATCCGCTCACCATCGATCCGCTTGAGCGTCTCGGACACGGGCACGACCGGGATCGCCGCACCGTGTGCCGACGCCGCCTCGACGACCGCCGCGATGAGCGCCGTCGAGACCGCGGGCCGGGCGCCGTCGTGGACCAGGACGACCCGCTCGCCATCGGCGTCTGGCGCCGTCCGTTCGAGCGCGTCGAACCCGGATCGGACCGAGTCCTGCCGTCGCTCGCCGCCTTCGACGAACGTGACCGCATCGCCGTCCGGCAGCCACGGACCGGCCTCGAGCTCCCGCCGACGTTCCGCCGACGTCACGACGACGATCGACGCAACGTCCGGTGCCGCGAGCATGGCCGCGAGCGTGTGGGCGAGCAGCGGTCGACCGCCGATCCTGGCGAGGAGCTTGTCGGTGCCGCCCATCCGTGCCGAGCCGCCGGCCGCGACGACGATCGCATCGGCGCGCGCTTTCGGGGCCCTCAATCGAGACGCGGTTGGGCGAAGATCATGCGACCGGCCACGGTCTGGAGGACGCGCGTGACCGCGACGTCGAGATCCTTGTCGATATGACGGGCCCCGCCTTCGACCACGATCATCGTCCCGTCATCGAGGAAGCCGACGCCCTGCCCGGCCTCCTTGCCCTCCTGGATCACGCGGACCCGAAGCTCCTCACCGGGGAGCACAGCGGGCTTCACGGCGTTGGCCAGCGAGTTGATGTTCATCACGCGCACGCCCTGCAGCTCGGCGACCCGATTGAGGTTGAAGTCGTTCGTCAGGATCACCCGGCTCCGAGTCCGGGCCAGCGCCACGAGCTTGGCATCCACCTCGGTCTCGGACGGCACCGCGTCCTCGACGATCTCGACGGGGGTCGCCGGGCTGCTTCTGCATGCGGGCCAGGATCTCGAGTCCACGACGGCCGCGGTTCCGGCGCAGCGTGTCGGAGGAGTCCGCGATGTGCTGCAGCTCGTCCAGCACGAACCGGGGGATCACCAGCGTGCCGTAGATGAAGCCGGACTCGACGATCTCGGCGATACGCCCATCGATGATCGCCGAGGTGTCGACCACGATCCGTGGCTCACCACTGGTCGCCGCGGGGATCGTCGTGTCCTCCGAACGGCGAAGGATGCCGACCGCTTGCGCGGCTCCGACGAGGTCCTTTCGCTTGGCCACGGTCAGGCCCAGCATCCCGAGCCCGAGGAACAGCGACACACCGAGCGGCAGCAGGGTTCCGAAGGGCGGGGGGAACGCCGACAGCGGGAAGCCGAGCAGGAGCCCCATCAGCAGGCCGAGCAGCAGGCCGATGACGGCGGTGATGAACTCGGCGGTCGAGAGGTCCTCGACGCGCGCGATCAGCCAGGTCGCCGGCACGATCGTCAGGTACGGCAGGATGGCGAAGCCGACGATCACCCAGGCGATGACCCAGGCCGCGAGCAGGAAGCCAGCGTACGTGGCGTCCTCGAACAGGCCTTGGCCCGCCTCGGCGAGCACCAGCCCGGTCAGGCCCCCGAGCGCGGCGCCCAGCACACGGATGTAGCGGATCACGTCTTCCTCGGTGGATGGTCCCGGCGTCCACCGGCCGGGGGACGCGAACCGGGCGTCAGCCTAGCAGGGCCGGGACAGCGTCGCCATGACGCCCGGCCTCCCCGGTCAGGGCGGCCTCGACCGCGTCGCGCAGGGTCGAGACCTCGACGATCTGCATTCCGTGGGCCTCGGTCGGGCCCGCGCCCCGGGTCGGCCGAGGCACGATCGCCGTCTCGAAGCCGAGGCGCGCCGCTTCGCGCAGCCGTCGTTCGATGCCGGCCACCGAACGAAGCTCCCCGAGCAGGCCGACCTCCCCGATCGCGACGCTCTTCGCCGGCAACGGCCGGTCCCGCAGCGAAGACGCCAGGGCGAGGGCCAACGGCAGGTCGAGGGCCGGCTCGCCGACGCTCAGCCCGCCCGCCAGGTTCGCGTAGACGTCGTGCGATCCGAGCGCCACGCCGGCACGGCGGGCGAGCACGGCGACCAGGAGACCCAGGCGGTTCGGGTCGATGCCACTCCCCTTCCGGGCCGGCGTCCCGTACCCGGCCGGCGCCACGAGCGCCTGGACCTCGACGAGCAGCGGTCGACTCCCCTCCATCGTGGGCGCGATGACGCTGCCCGCGGCGGGTTCGGCGTGATCCGCGAGGAACGCCCGGGCAGGGTCGGAGACCTCGACCAGGCCCTCGCCGGCCATCTCGAACACCCCGACCTCGTCGGTGGATCCGAACCGGTTCTTCGAGGCGCGCACCAGCCGGAGCGCCGCGTATCGCTCGCCTTCGAGCGAGACCACGGCATCGACGAGGTGCTCCATGGTCTTGGGACCGGCGATGGAGCCGTCCTTCGTGACGTGGCCGACCAGCACGACCGCGATCGACTCGCCCTTGGCGAACTCCATCAGCCGCAGCGTGGCCTCGCGGACCTGGCCGACGCTGCCGGCGGCCCCATCGAGCTCGTCGACGGTGGCGGTCTGGATCGAGTCCACGACGACCAGCGCGGGCCGCATCGAGCGCCCGACGTCCACGATCCGCCCGATGTCGTGCTCGGCGAGGACCTCGATCGCGGTCCCGGCCGGGGCGCCGAGCAACCCGAGCCGCCCGGCACGGATCCGCACCTGCGCGGCGGACTCCTCGCCCGTTGCGTAGAGGACCGGACGGCCCAGGCCTGCCGCGGCCTGGAGCAGGAGCGTGGACTTGCCGATCCCCGGCTCGCCGCCGACGAGGACGAGGGACCCCGGCACCAGGCCGCCGCCGAGGACGCGATCGAGCTCGGCGATGCCGGTGGCGAGGCGCGGGACGTCGGACTCCCCGATGTCCGTAAGCGCTACCGGCGCTGCGCCACCGTCAGGAGCGACGCGCAGCCCGCGACTGGCGCGAGGCGTGTCGCGGACGACCGTCTCGACCAGGCTGTTCCAGGCTCCGCAGGCGCGACACTGGCCTTCCCAGCGCAGGAAGGCTTCGCCGCAACCCTGGCAGACGAAGCGGCTCGTCGGCCGCGCCACGGACGGCTAGTGCGCCTCGACCGGCGTGCGCGCCTCTTCGGCGTGGATGTCGAGGCCGGCCTCGGGATCCTTGTCGACCACGATCGTCGTGCCGGGCTCGTATCGACCGAGCAGGAGATGCTCGGCGAGCACGTCCTCGATCATGTTCTGGATGACGCGGCGCAGCGGACGGGCGCCGTAGGCCACGTCGTAGCCGAGCTTGATGACGTGCTCCTTGGCCGCGTCCGTGACCACGAGCGACATCTGCTGGGCCTTGAGCTGGTCTCGCACTCGCTCCAGCATCAGGTCGACGATCTGGGCGATCTCCTCGACGGTCAGCGAGCGGAACACGACGGTCGAGTCGATGCGGTTGAGGAACTCGGGCCGGAACGCGTTCTTCAGCTCCGTCGCGACCTTCTCCTTCATGAGCTCGTACGAGCTCTCGGCACGCGACTCGTCGGTCGTGCCCTGGACCCGGAAGCCCAGGCTGGAGTTGGTCTGGAGCTGCTTCGCGCCCAGGTTCGAGGTCATGATGATGATGCAGTTGCGGAAGTCGACCCGGCGACCCTTCGCGTCGGACAGGTGCCCGTCCTCGAGGATCTGGAGGAGGATGTTGAAGACCTCCGGATGGGCCTTCTCGACCTCGTCGAGCAGGACGACCGCGTAGCTCTTGCGGCGAACGGCCTCGGTGAGCTGGCCGCCCTCGTCGAACCCGACGTAGCCGGGAGGCGCCCCGACGAGCCGGCTGACGTTGTGGCGCTCCATGAACTCGCTCATGTCGATCTTGATGAGCGCGTCTTCGCTGCCGAACATGAATTCGGCCAGGGCCTTCGCCAGCTCCGTCTTCCCGACGCCGGTCGGGCCGAGGAAGATGAACGAGCCGATCGGGCGCTTCGGGTCCTTGAGGCCGGCACGGGCGCGGCGGACCGCCTTCGAGACGATCTCGATGGCTTCCTGCTGCCCGATGACCCGGTTGTGGAGCGCGTCCTCCATGTGGAGCAGCCGCTCGGACTCCTCCTGGGCGATGCGGGTGACCGGGATGCCGGTCCACATCGCGACGACCTGGGCGATCTCCTCTTCCCCGACGGTCGGCTGGTCGCCGGAGACCTGGGTCTGCCACTCGGCACGGAGCTCGTCGACCTTTTCCTTGGCCGTCGCTTCGGTCTCGCGCAGCGTCGCCGCCTCTTCGTATTCCTGGTTGTTGATCGCGGCGTCCTTCTCCTTCGTCACCCGGTCGAGGTCCTTCTGGGCCTCGCGCAGGGCGGGTGGATTGGTCTGGAGCTGCTTCGCACCCAGGTTCGAGGTCATGATGATGATGCAGTTGCGGAAGATGAACAGGCGACCCTTCGCATCGGACAGGTGCCCGTCTTCGAGGATCTGGAGGAGGATGTTGAACACCTCCGGATGGGCCTGCTCGACGAGGTCGAGAAGGCCCATCCGGAGGAGTTGGAGCGTCCTCCTCCAGATCCTCGAAGACGGGCGCCTCTCCGACGCGAAGGGTCGCCGGGTCGACTTCCGCAACTGCATCATCATCATGACCTCGAACCTGGGTGCGAAGCAGCTCCAGACCAACTCCAGCCTCAGGCTTCCGGGTCATGATGATGATGCAGTTAGGAAGTGGGCCGGATTCCTTGGCGTCGGACAGGTGCCCGTCTTCGAGGATCTGGAGGAGGATGTTGAACACCTCCGGATGGGCCTTCTCGACCT
>CAWKLT010000009.1:0-35089 GCA_963850555.1 uncultured Chloroflexia bacterium
AAGGTGGGATCTCCGTGTCAGTGGGCCACGCCAGAGCCGGTCTGCCGCGGTGCAGTCACTCGTGCGCCAACAAGATATACCAACGATTCTTTTACGACGACCCGGTTGCTCAGGGCTCGACGCGATCCTCGAAAGGCCCGCGGCGGGTCAGTCGCAGAAGGGCAGGAACTTGGGGCCATTGCGACGCACGAGCCGGACGGTGAAACCGGACTTCGACGTGAAGATCGCCTGATCGGCCCCGACCGGGGCGATCGTCCCCTCGGCGGCGTTGATCGCGTCGCCGTGGTCGTAGTCGACGAGTCCGACCGGGTCCCACCAGCTCCCACCGTGATCGATCCCGCTCCAGATCCCGCAGTGCCCCAACGCGAACGGTTGCCGGCCGCCGGGGATCGGCGGTCGCGAGGTTGGCGGTAGCTGGATGCCGAACGCCTCCTGGCGCTGGGCGTCGAGGTTCCCGTCGGTCACCTTGATATGGAAACTCTGGGCGCCGCCGGCGAACTCGAGTGTCATGTCACCCTCGGGGCGCGCCACGAGGGTCGTCGGGCAACCCTGCCCGTCCGGGCAGCCGAACGGGCCGACCTGGACGTAGCCGATCCTTGGGTCATCGGTCGTCAGGAGGCTCGCGACGTGCGCCGCGACGCGACGGCAGTCCCCCTCCCCGAGCCCGATGCAGGCGGTGGGCACGCCGGCAAGGTTCATGGCGCCTGCGGCGGTCGCGCTCGGCTGGGGAGGCACGCTTGGGCTGGTGGTTGCCGACGGGCTCGCGGTGGAGCCCGCGCAGGCGGCGAGCAGGAGGGTCACGACAACGAGGGACGCGACCTGGGCGATGCGTGGCCGCGTGACGGAGCGATGGGGGTTGCTCATGACGCCCGGGACGCCACGATGCCCGTCGCGGTTTCGCCGGTCCGCCGTGTCAGCCGGCCAATGGGACGACCCGGCCCTCCGCATCGAGCGTGGCCTCGCGGCGCAGCCGCTTCAGCTCGGCGCCCGGCACCTGGTCCCGCGCGTGGTAGCTGGAGCGGACGAGCGGGGCCGACTCGACGTGCTTGAACCCCAGCCCGAGTGCCTCGACCTTCATCTCCGCGAACTCATCGGGGTGGTAGTAGCGCTCGAGCGGGAGGTGCTTGAGCGATGGCCGCAGGTACTGGCCGACGGTCAGGATGTCGACGTCGGCGCCGCGTAGGGCCTCGAACGCCTCGGTGAGCTCGGGGCGAGTCTCGCCCAGGCCGACCATCAGCGAGCTCTTCGTGTGGACCGGATAGCCGATATCGAGCGCCATCTCCTTCGCCCGGGCGAGCACGTACAGCGAGCGGTCCCACCGAGCGCGCTTGCGGACCGGCTTCTGGAGACGCTTCACGGTCTCGAGGTTGTGATTGAGGATGTCGGGGCGGGCATCCATCACGGTCTGCAGGCGATCGTCGGAGCCGTCGAAGTCGGGGATGAGCACCTCGATGCCCATGCCGGGCGACCGCTCGCGCATCGCGAGGATCGTCTCGGCGAAGATGCGGGAACCGCCGTCGGGCAGGTCGTCCCGCGCGACGCTGGTCACGACGACGTGCTCGAGACCGAGCTGGCTGACGGCCTCCGCGACGCGGCGAGGCTCGTCGTCGTCGAACCAGGTCGGGCGGCCGGTCTTCACGGCGCAGAACCCGCAGGCCCGGGTGCACGTGTCGCCGAGGATCATGATCGTGGCCGTGCGCTGGTCCCAGCACTCCCCGATGTTCGGGCAGTGGGCCTCCTCGCAGACGGTGTTCAGGTCGAGGCCGCGGAGCAGGCCCTTGAGCTCGTGGAAGTTGTCACCGGACGGCATCCGGGCGCGGATCCAGTCGGGGTGGCGCCTGAGGGCGACCGAGCCGTCGGCAGCCGGGAGACCGGCCGCTCCGCCGCCACCGATCGAGATCGGCAGGTCCGGGCGCGGTGATGGGTGGGTCCCGAGGGCGCGGATTCGAACATCGGGAGCTCGCGAGCCATGTTCGGAGTGTAGTGCGTCGGCCGCGGTCGGGCCCCGACGCGAGGTCAGCCCTCCTCGAAGGTCGCGCGCAGGCCGGTGCCGAGGTCACGCGGTCGGTAGCCGAGCTCCGTGGCCGCCTTGGCGGACGATGCCCAGTACGTGACTCCGAGGCCGGCCCGAAGCACCTCGCCCAGATCGTCCGGCAGGCCGGCCGCCCGCGCCAGCGCCGCGGGTGCGTGGGAGCCGAGGCGAATGAGTGCCGTCGGCAGCTCCAATCGCGGCAGGCTGCGACCGCCGATCCGGGCCGCGACCCGCATCGCGTCACGCAGACGCGTGTTCTCCCCGCCGAGGATGTAGGACTCGCCGACACGGCCGCGATCGAGGGCCGCGACGATGCCCGCCGCTACGTCCTCGACGTAGACCGCCGAGATCCCGACGTCCGCGAGGGCCATGTACCCGAGGCTGCCGTCGTACGCGCCACGGATCTGCTGCCCGGTCCCCGAGTGGTCGCCCGGCCCGTACGTGACGCCGGGCATGACGATGACGATGGGGGCACCCGAATCGACGCGCTCGCGGACCGCGCGGTGGGCGAGGTACTTCGTCTCGTCGTAGTAGTTCAGGAAGCCCTCGGACAGGTCCCGCCGGTAGCGCTCATCGATGATCCGGCCCTTCGTGTTCCCGGCGACGTTGACGGTCGAGACGTAGACGAGGCGGTCCAGACCCGCGGTGGCGACCGCGTCGAGGATCCGGTGGGTCACCCCGACGTTGGCATCGAGCATGGCCGGACGCATCGCGGCCGGGATGCCGACGCGGTACATCCCCGCGACGTGGATGGCGGCGTCGGTGCCGCGCATGGCATCGACGATGGCTGCGGTCCGCGACAGGTCGCCGGCCCGCATCTCCACCCCGAGGTCCGCCAGGGGCGTCGCCCGATCTGGATCGCGGACCACGGCCATGACCCGGTCGCCGCGTTGCACGAGGCGCCGAACGACCGCGAGCCCGATGAAGCCGGCGCCGCCGGTGACGAAGATGCGCATCAGCGGCCGACGCCCGAGGTGGCGCCCTCCGGCTCAGTAGACAGGCGTCTCCGGCCCGATCGCCTCGAGCCAGGTCTTGATCGCCTTGAGGAGGGCGGCCGCCTGCGCGCCGTCGTTGGCGCGGTGGTCGATCGCGAGGACCATGTTCATGATCGGTCGGATCGCGATGACGTCGCCGTCCGGCGTCTCCTGGACCACCGGGCGCTTGGTGATCGCCTCCATGGTCAGGATCGCGACCTCCGGCACGTTGATGATCGGCATCGTGAGGTTCGAGCCGAACCAGCCGGTGTTGTCGATCGTGAAGGTGCTTCCGCCGTAGTCGTCCAGCTTCAGCTTGCCCGCCCGTGCCCGAGCCGCGACATCGGCGATCGCCCGGTTCAGGCCGCTGATGCTCAGCTGGTCGACGTCGCGGACGACCGGCACGAGCAGACCGTCGTCGACGGCGACCGCGACGCCCATGTGGACCCGACGCTTGGCGAGCACGCCGTTCTCGGTCCAGTGGGCGTTGAACGCCGGGAAATCGCGCAGGGCCGCGACGGCAGCCTTGATCACGAAGGGCACGTAACTCAGCGAGATGCCCTCGCGGGACTGGTAGTCGCGCTTCGCCTTCTCGCGTGCCTTGACGAGGTTCGTCGCGTCGACCTCCATGTGCACGTACGCATGCGGGACCGCGAGCGCCCGGGTCATCTGCGCGGCGATGCCCTTGCGCATCTGGGTCATCGGGAGGAGGACCTCGTCGGCGCCCTCGGGGAACTCGATCGGGGCGCCGGCCGGCATGCGGGCCGGTGGGCGCGGCCGGGGCGGCGGGGGCGGAGGCGGGGGCCGCAGCCGCGGGGGCCGCCGCGCCGTTGCCCTGGGCCATGACGGGCACCGCCGGCGTGCCGCCGGTTCGGATCGATTTCGACCACCGCCAGGACGTCGTCGCGGGTGATCCGCCCGCCACCGCCCGTGCCCACGATCTGGTCTGGGCGGAGCGCGTGTTCGCGCAGCAGACGACGGACCGCCGGCGTCATTCGCGCGTCGGGGTCGCCGGTCGAGGCGGCGGCCGTCGCGGTCGGAGCGGCCTGAGCGGCCGGGGCGGGAGCCGCGGCCGGGGTCGGCGCCGCCGGCGCCGCCGGGGCCGAAGCGGGCGCCGCCGCCGCGGCACGTTCCGTGTCGGCCGGCGCCGACTCGTCCGAGCCGGCCGGGCCCTTGGCGCCGGCGGCCGCATCGGCGTCGCGCGGCTCGACCTGGGTCGTCCCTTCCGCCTCGGGACCGCCTTCCTTCTCGAGCGCCACGGGCGCTGGCGCGTCGCCGCCGGCCTCTTCGGCCGTCTCGATGATGGCGATCTCAGCGTTGTTCGGGACGGTCGCGCCCTCCTCGGCCAGGATCTCCTTGAGAACGCCCTCGAACGGTGATGGGACCTCGGCGTTGACCTTGTCCGTGATGACTTCGAGCAGCGGCTCGTACTTCGCAACCGCGTCGCCCGGCTGCTTGAGCCACTTCCCGATCGTCCCCTCCGCGACGCTCTCGCCGAGTTGGGGCATCGTCACCTTTGCCACGTTCGCTGCTCCTTCGGATCGCCTGGTCGCGCTGGCAGGTACCCGCGTAGTTTCCTCCATCACGGCGATGCGGGTCGAGTCGGCAGTCCGCGATGGTCTGCGTGCATGATGCGCTCGATGTCCTCCGTCGACCATCGGCTCGCCCGCGCGCTCGGGGTTCGCACCGGCGAAGGCCGGTTGGCCGCGCACGTCGCGCTCGTGTTCGCGGTCATCGAGGCGGGTCGCGGGTTCGGGGAGGTCGGCGTCGATACGCTGGTCCTGGGCAGCTTCGGGAGCGACGTCCTGCCCGAGGTCCTGCCGTTCCTGTTCATGGCGCTCGGCGGTACGAGTCTCGTCGTCGCCCTGGCCTACGGCGCCGCGTTGGGACGCCTGCCGCGCGGGCCGCTGTTCGTCGCCATCCTGGTCGGGATCGCGGGACTCATCGTCGTGCTGCGTCTCGCGCTCACCGATAGCTCCCAGGTGATCGTGGCGGTGCTCTGGTTGACCGTGTACGCGGCCGGGATGCTGGCGGTGACGATGTCGTGGACGGTCGCGAGTGGCTCCTTCGACGCGCGGCAGGCCAAGCGCCTCTTCCCGCTGCTCACCGGCGCCGCGATCGCCGGCTCATTCGTGGGGACCCTTGGCGCAGGGCCGGCGACGGCGATCGGCGGCGTCGAGGCGTTGATGGTGATCGAGGCGTCGATGCTGGTCGTGGCTGCGGCGCTGATCGCGCGGCTCCCGCGGCGAACCCCGGCGACCGCCGGCCGTGGTGCTCGCCGGTCGATCGTCGGCGAGATCCTGGCCGGATATCAGTTCGTCGTCCGCTCCCCGTTGATGCGCCTCGTCGCGATCGCCTACGTGCTGCTGGCGATCCTGATGTTCTCGGTGTCCTACCCGTTCCTGCTGGCCGCGTCGGCCGCGTTCCCGACGGACGTCGAGCGCGCCACGGCGCTCGGGCTCCTGTCGGCGGCCGTGACCGGCACCTCCTTCATCGTGTCGGTCACGCTGGCGAACCGCATCTACACGAGGTTCGGGGTGACGACGGGTGCGGTCGTCCTGCCGATCGTCTACCTCGCCGGGTTCGGGGTGTGGCTCGTCAGTTTCTCGTTCGCGACCGCCGCGCTGGTCCGATTCGCCCAGCAGGTGACCCAGCGGGGCATCTCGAATGCGGCCTGGAGCGCCTTCTACAGCACGGTCCCGGCCGAGCGGCGAGCCCAGGTCATCGCCTTCAACGACGGGGTGCCCGGGCAGGTCGGGATCATCCTGTCCGGGGTCCTGCTGCTGGCCGCCGGACGATTCCTCGCCGCGGACCAGGTGTTCTGGCTGGGCATCGTGACGGCCCTGGTGGCGATCGCCGTCGCGTGGGCGATCCGCCGCCGGTACGCCGGCAGCCTGCTGCGGGCGCTGCGTTCGGGCGGGGCCGAGCAGGTGCTCGAGGGCGGGCCGGGGATGGCGGCGCTCGTGGGCGACCCGACCGTCGTGGCGGCGCTCCTCGAGGCCGCTCGGGCGCCGGAACCCGGCGTCCGGGAGATGGCCGTCACGGTACTTGGGCGCGCGGACCTGCCCGGCTCGCGGGACACGCTGGTCGAGGCACTGGAAGACTCGGACGCCCGTGTCCGGGCCGCAGCCATCGGGGCCGTGGCCCGTTCGGCGGGAGGGTTCGACGGGCTCGACCTGGGCCCGTTCGCTTCGGACCCGAGCCCGCTCGTCCGCGCCGCGGCGATCGTCGCCCGGACGGGACCGGAGATCGCCCCTGGGAGCCCGCTGCTGGTCCGATGCCTCAGAGGAGGTCCGTGCCGCGGCGCTCGGGCGCCTGCGACGATACGGATCCGACGCATCGGATGACCCTGATCGCCGCGTTGGACGACGACGCCGCCATCGTCAGGGGGGCAGCGGCCACCGCACTCGGGCGCGTCGTCGGGCGACGGTCGCGATGTCCTGGCCGTGCTGGCCGATGGAAGCCCGCGGTCCCAGCTCGCGGCGCTCAGCGCCCTGGTCGGCATCGCGGAGAACGACCCGTCCATTCGGACGCCAGTGGCCGAGTGGGCCTTCGAGCGCCTGGGCCGGGCCGACGAGCTGC
Organism: uncultured Chloroflexia bacterium; assembly: GCA_963850555.1. Taxonomy (GTDB): domain Bacteria; phylum Chloroflexota; class Limnocylindria; order Limnocylindrales; family CSP1-4; genus SPCO01. The sequence goes on from CAWKLT010000009.1 coordinate 6,589, forward strand.
GGACGGCCCGACTCGCGATCGCCCGCGCGGCCCCGCCCGGAGAGACGGCGTCCGGTTCGAAGGGCTTCCTCGTGTCCGTGCTGGATCGCCGTGAAGAGGCCCTCGAGGAGTCCGCGCTCGGGGCGCTGGCGGTGCTGGGCGCACCGGAGGCGCGTGGCGTGATCCGACGCTGCCTCGGATCGAACGATCCCGAGATCCGCGCCCAGGCCATCGAGGCGCTGGAGACCCTTGCCGATCGCCGGATCGCAGGGGCCCTCATCCGCCTCCTCGAGGATGGCGCGGAAACGGGGGTCATGTCGGCCGACACGGCGCTGCGACGCATGGCCGATGATGAGGACCCGTGGATCCGGGCGTTGGCGCGACACTGCATCCTCGATGCCGGAGGAGACGACATGGCGGCGACTGAGCGGACGCTGTCCGACCTCGACACGATGCTGCTGCTGCGCCGGATCCCCCTGTTCGAGGGACTCGATCCCGAGGACCTCCAGCGGATCGCCGACACGTCCGAGGAGCGCACGTTCGACGACGGCGAGACGCTCATCCGCGAGGGCGAGGTCGGGCACGAGCTCATCGTCATCGTGGACGGCTCCGTACGGGTCGTCCAGGCGACCGCGGACGGCGGTGAACGGGAGATCCGCCGATACGATGCCGGCCAGCACATCGGTGAGCTGGCGGTGCTGCGGGAGCGACCCCGCGCGGCGACCGTGGTCGCAGCGGAGCCCGTCCGCGGCCTCGTCATCAGCGGGGACGCGCTCAAGTCGATCCTGCGCGAGCGCCCCGGGGCGGCGATGGCGATGCTGGCCACGCTCGCCGACCGGATCAGCACGCAGTAGGGTCACGAGATGCAAGAGCTCGCCGAGCGACGCGACCTCCCGACTGGCACGGTCACCTTCCTGCGAACGGATGTCGAAAGCTCGATGGTGCTGGCGCGCACGGTCGGCGCCGGCTGGGACGCCCTCAACGCCACCCATATCGGGCTCATCCGGGGGGCCATCGACGCCCACGGCGGCGTGCTCGTTCGCACCGAAGGCGACGCGATCTTCGCCGTCTTCACGGACGCCGGAGCGGCGGTCGCTGCGGCGATCGACGCGCAACGGCTGATCGGTGACCACGCCTGGCCGCAGGAGGCCGCCATCCGGGTGCGGATGGCGCTGCACACGGGTGAGGCGCATCGGGCGGGAGACGACTACGGGGGCTTCGAGGTCAATCGCGCGGCACGGATCGCCGGCGCCGGACACGGTGGGCAGATCATCCTCTCGGAGGCCACCCGAGCACTCGCCGTCGATGCGTTGCCGGACGGCGTGCTGGTCCGCGACCTGGGGCTCCATGCGCTCAAGGACGTCCCCCGCCCGGAACGGCTGTTCCAGCTGGACGTCCCCGGCCTGCGTACGGAGTTTCCTCCCCTGCGCACGGCCGGGACCGCCTTAGGCGACGTCCCGGTGCCGCTGACGAGCTTCGTCGGCCGGCAACGCGAGGTCGGCGAGCTGCTCGAGCTCCTGGATGGCCACCGCCTGCTGACGCTCACCGGGCCGGGCGGCATCGGCAAGACCCGACTGGCCATCGAGCTCGCTCGGTCGCGTTCGACCGCCGCGGCCGACGGCACGTGGTTCGTCGCGCTCGACGAGATCGAGGAGCCGGCGCTCGTTCGGTCGGCGATCGCCCGGACCATGGGCCTCTTCGACGGGCCGGAGCGATCCGCTGCCGATGCGCTCCTCCCGTACCTGGCGGATCGCTCCGCGCTGCTGGTCCTGGACAACCTCGAGCACCTGATGGGAGCGACGTCCGACGTCACGGCGATCCTCCGCGGCTCTCCCGGGACACGTGTCGTCGTCACCAGCCGCTCGCCGCTGCGGATCAGCGGCGAACAGGAGTACCCGGTCCGTCCGCTCGAGGCATCTGCCTCGGGAGTGCACGATTCGGTGGACCTCTTCGTCGAGCGGGCGCAGCGGGTGCGGCCCGGGTTCGATCCCGGACCCGAAGCCGCCACCATCGCCGAGATCTGCGAACTGCTGGACGGACTCCCGCTGGGCATCGAGCTGGCCGCCGCGCGCACCTCGCTGCTGCCGCTGCCCGCGATCCGCGACCGGCTGGGAGCGCGCCTGCCACTTCCGGGCGCCGGGCCCCGCGATGTGCCCGATCGACAGCGGACGTTGGAAGGTGCGATCAGCTGGAGCTACGCCCTGCTGCCGCCGGAGCGACAGCGGCTGCTGCGCGAGATCTCGGTCTTCGACGGCGGGTTCGATCTCGAGCAGGTCAGCGCCCTCCAGGGCGGGGCCGACGTGCTCGATGGGCTCCTGGAGCTCGTCGACCAGAGCCTCCTGATGCGCGAATCCGGAGGCGAGATCCGCTTCCGGATGCTGCGGACGATCGAGACCTTCGCGTTGGCCGAGCTGGAGGCCGAGGGCCGAGCCACGGAGCTCCGGCGACGGCACGCGCTCGCGTACCTGGAGCTCGCCGAGACCGCGGCTCCCCATCTGCCCGGTGGGGACCAACCGCGCTGGCTCGATCGGCTCGGCCTGGACCACGCGAATCTGCGAGCCGCGATGCGCTGGTCGCTCGACGCGGGCGAGGTGGACCTCGCGCTCCGGCTGCTCGCCGGGCTGTGGCGGTACTGGCAGCTCGATGGCCACCTGGCCGAGGGGGCCGAGCTTGCCTACGCAGCCATGTCCCTGCCGGGGGCGGAGCTTCCGACCCCGCACCGCCTCGCGGCCATCACCGCCCTCGGCAACATCGCCTACTGGCAGGGTCGTAGCGACGAGGCGGTGCGCTGCTACGAGGAGCAGCTCGCCCTGGCTCGCGAGCTCGGGGACCGCGCAGCGGAGGCAGACGCCATCTTCAACCTCTCGTACGGCGCCTTCATCCGTGAGGACTTCGTGCTCACCTATGAGCTGGTGGAAACCGCGCGGAAGCTGTACCTGGAGATCGGCGACGCCCGTGGGGCGGCTCGGACCGAATGGAGCCTGGCGACCGCAGTCATGAGCGAGGGACGGCCGGGGGATGCCCTGCCGATGTTCGAGGCAGCGGCGGAACGCTTCGCCGAGCTCGGTGATGCCTGGTACCACGCGATGGCGACCGGCAGCGTCGCGTGGGCCAAGTTCGCAACAGGCGACATGTCTCGGCGCTACCCACAAGTTCGCGGAGTCCCTGGCCGAGTACCGCGCGCTGCGCGACATCGGAACGACCGCGATCTCCATCCAGATCGGCGCGATCGTCGCGCTGAATGCCGATCGACCGGAGGACGCGGCCGTGCTGCTCGGCGCGACGGAGAGCCTGACAGAGCGATACGGGGTCGTGCCACCGGCCGGCCTCGCATGGTTGATCGGCTCCCAGAACCCCGTCGAGCGGGTGGCGGAGCTGCTGGAACCGGACGTGCTGGCGTCGGCGCTCGAACGGGGCCGGCGGTTCAGTCTCGACGAGGCGGTGGAACTCGTCGTCCAGATCGAATCCGAGTTGCCTACGGTCGAGGCATAGCGGCGGGCTGGCTCAGGACGCCGGCGTCCCCGCCGATGACGCGTCCGCATGCGCTTCCGCGTCGGCGTCCGTCTCGACGTCACCAAGGGTGAGCCAGCCCTGACGGGCCGCAAACGTGACGGCTCGGACGCGGTTGGGAACCCCCAGCTTGTGCAGGATGCTCGACACGTGGTTCTTGACCGTCTGCTCGCTGACGTCGAAGAGCTCCCCGATCTCGCGGTTGCGCTTCCCTCCGGCGATCAGGCGGAGGACGTCGAGCTCCCTCGGGGTCAGCGGGTTGGTCGTCGGGCCATCCGAGTGTCGGGTGCTCTCCCGGAAGCCCTCCATGATCCGGTCGATGAGATCGGGCCGCCCGATCACCTCGGCACGCAAGGGATCCTCGCCATCGGCGACCTGGCGGATCACCGCCACGAGCTCGGCCGGCTTCGCGACGGCGGCGACGTGACCTGCGGCGCCGATCTCGACGGCTCCGAGGATGCTCGCGTCGTCGTCTTCGCGCCCGACGACCACGATCCCGGAGGTGGGGGCCTCCTGGACGAGTCGCTGGGAGGCGGCACTGGTTTCGGGTTCCTGCAGCTCCACATCGAGGATGAACACGTCGGGAGCGTCATCCCGGGCCACCGCGAGCGCGTCGTCGGCAGAGCGGACCTCCGCGACCACCTCCATGTCGTCCTCGCCATCGAGGACGCCGCGGATCCCGAGACCGGCGAGGGTCCTGGGTTCGACGATGACGATCCTGATCATGTGCGTGATCAGGGATCGTTGCAGGCTGTGATCGTCCCATAGTGGTGCGTCTCCTGAGCGCTGGGGGTACGCGCTTCAGTTGAGGCTACCTACGAACGGCACATCGCGCATGACCCGAAGGGACCAACTTCGCGCGAGCCTTTCGTTCGCCGGTGCCACGGCTACGAGTGAGAGGCGCCCCGTAGCTCGCGCTGCGCCGCACCCCAGCGGGGATCGCCGCCCGTGGCCTCGTAGCCCTTCTTCGTCAGCGCCTCGAGCTCGGCCAGGAGCGGCTCGTCCACCTTCGTTAGGTTGAAGCACGACTTGCCCTGCATGCGCCGGCGCAACTCGGGTGAGATGTCATCGAGCAGCGAGGGCTGCACGTAGATCGGCATCAGGTAGTAGCTGACGTAGCGCTTCCCGAGACGGGTGCCGGCGAACCAGGTCGATGGGTCGCGCTCGCCCTCGGGAGCCATGTCGATCCCGTACATCGCCGTTCCGGCGCCCGTGACGTGCATGCGCGCTGCGTACGGCGCGAGCATCGTCTTGAACCGTTCGAACAGCAGCCCGAATTCGTCCGCCGCCACCCCCGTCACCTCCCCGTCAGTACGCCGCGAGCGTCCGGATGCCCGCTTCGATCTTCTCGGGACTGACCATGAACCAGTCCTCGAGCACGTGGTTGTACGGCACCCCCGGGACGTCCGGCCCGGCGATGCGCGTGACCGGCCCATCGAGGTAGTCGAACGCCTCTTCGGCGACGATCGCCGCGACCTCCGCGCCGTACCCGCCGAACCGGTTGTCCTCGTAGACGATCAGGCACTTGCCGGTCTTGCGGACCGACTCGAGGACGGTCTCGGTGTCCAGCGGGCGGAGCGTGCGCAGGTCGACCACCTCGACGCTGATCCCGTCGTCCGCAACGCGGTCCGCGGCCTCGAGCGCGTAGTGCGCCATGAGCCCGTACGCGATGACCGACACCTGCGATCCCGGGTGCGTGACCGCCGCCTTGCCGAGCGGGACCGTGTAGTCGGTGTCCGGCACGTCGCCCCGCACCGAGCGGTACATCTTCTTGTGCTCGAAGAAGAGGACCGGGTCCTCGTCGCGGATCGACGCGCGGAGCAGGCCGCGAGCGTCGTAGGGCGTGGACGGGATGACGACCTTCAGGCCCGGCACGTGGGTGAAGAACGCCTCGACGCTCTGCGAGTGATAGAGCGCGCCGTGGACGCCGCCGCCGTACGGGGCACGGATCACCATCGGCACGCCGTAGCCGTTGTTCGATCGATACCGCATCCGGGCCGCCTCGGACACGATCTGGTTGAAGGCCGGGAAGATGAAGTCGGCGAACTGGATCTCGGCGATGGGCCGGAGGCCGTTCACCGCAGCGCCGATCGACGCGCCGATGATCATCGATTCGGTGAGCGGCGTATCGATGACCCGGTCGTCGCCGAACTCCGCCCACAGGCCGTCCGTGGCGAGGAACACGCCGCCCTTCTTGCCGACGTCCTCGCCCAGGACGATGATCGATTCGTCCCGGCGCATCTCGTCGGCGAGCGTCTCGCGGATCGCCTCGATGAACGTCCTTGCCGGCATCTACTCGGTGTCCTCGGCGAACACGTAGCGCATGGCGGTGGACGGGTCCGGGTCGGGCTGCGACTCGGCGTAGTCGGTCGCCTCTTCCACGGCGGCCTTGATCTCGGCCGTCAGCCGCGCCTCGATCTCGTCGGTGAGGACGCCGGCCTCGCGCAGCTGCGCCCGGAAGGCGGGCACGGGGTCGCGCTCGCTTCTCGGCGGCCAGCTCCTCCTCCGTCCGGTACTTCGTCTGCTGGTCGTCCGAGGAGTGGCCGGTCAGGCGGGTGACCTTGGCCTCGATGAGTGTGGGGCCATCGCCTGCCCGGGCCCGCGTGACCGCGTCGCGCGCGGCCGCGTAGCAGGCCAGGACGTCGTTCCCGTCCACGATCACGCCGGGGATGCCGTAGCCCGCCGCGCGATCGGCAACGTTGGGGCTCGACACCTGGCGCGCCATCGGGACGCTGATCGCGTAGCCGTTGTTCTCGACGACGAAGATGAACGGCAGCTTGTGGATCGCCGCGAAGTTCAGGCCCTCGTGGACGTCGCCCTGGTTGCTGCTCCCCTCCCCCATGCTCGTCATCGCGACCTGGCCGGTCTTGCGGACCTTGGCAGCGAGCGCGATCCCGACCGCGTGGAGCAGCTGCGTCGCCACCGGCGACGAGACGCTCACGAGGTTGTGCTCGTGCGAACCGTAGTGACCGGGCATCTGACGACCGCCGGAGCTCGGGTCGTTGGCGGTCGCGTACTGCGCCGTCAGGATGTCGCGCGGGCTCATCCCGAACGTGAGGCACGTGGCGATCGAGCGATAGAACGGGGCGATCCAGTCGTGACCGCGCTTGAACGCCCAGGCGATCCCGACCTGGGCGCCCTCGTGGCCCTGACCGGAGATGACGAACGGGATCCGCCCGGCGCGGTTCAGGATCCACATCCGCTCGTCGAGCGACCGGGCCAGCGCGACGTAGCGGTACATCTCGACGAGGTCGGCGTCGGTCAGGCCGACCGAGGCAGCGAGGCTCCCGGCCGCGTCGCCGGGGGCGGCGCTATCGGCGGCGGCCTTGGCGGCGTCGCTCTTGGTCACGGCCATCGTGGTGGATGGGCCTCCGTCAGAAGTTGATGGACCGTCCGTCTACCGCCATCGCCGCTTCGCCGATGATCTCGGACAGGGTCGGGTGGGCGTGGGTCGAGCCGCCGATCTCCCACGCGGTCGCGTCGAGCTCGAAGGCGAGCGAGGCCTCGGCGATGAGGTCGGTGGCGTGCGGTCCGACGACATGGACGCCGAGGACGTCCTGGTTCTCCGTGTTCGAGATGACCTTCGCGAAGCCCTCGTACTCGCCGCCGATGAGGGCCTTGGCGATGGCCTGGAACGGGACCTTGCCGACCTTGTAGGGCGTGCCGGCGGCCTTGACCTGCTCCTCGGTCAGCCCGATCGAGGCGACCTCGGGGCGGCAGTACGTGGCGCGCGGCTGCTTCGTGTAGTCCATCTCGTGGACGTCGGCTTCGCCGGCGATCACGTGCGCCGCGATGAGACCCTCGTGGGCGGCGGTGTGGGCCAGCCACAGGCCGCCGATGATGTCGCCGATCGCGTAGACGTGCGACTCCTTCGTGCGCATCCGCCCGTTGACCTTGATGACGCCCTTGTCGGTCTCGACCTTGGTCGTCTCGAGGCCGATCTCCTCGATGTTGGCGGCGCGGCCGGTCGCGACGAGCATCATCTCGGCGCGCAGCTCCGCCTGGTCCTTGCCCTCGGGGCCGACCATCAGGCAGATGCCGTTCTTGTCCGTGCTGACCGCCGCCGGATCGAAGCGGGCGTTGGTCATCACCGTCATGCCCGCGCTTCTCGAACGAGCGCTGGACGACCTTCCCGACTTCGGCGTCCTCGAGCGGGACGATCTGTGGCGCGTACTCGAGGAGCGTCACCTTCACGCCGACGTCGTGGAACATCGAGGCGAACTCGACGCCGACCGCGCCCGGCCCCGACGATCACGATGTCCTTGGGCAGCGTGGTCATCTTGAGGATGTCGTCGCTCGTGACGATCTTCTGGCCGTCGGGATCGAGGCCCGGCAGGCTCTTCACGCGCGAGCCGGTCGCGAGGATGACGTCCGTCGCCTGGAGGACGCGCTCGCCGCCCTTGCCAGGCGTCCCGTCCTCGCCCGGCTGGGCGACGCGGACCTTCTGCGGCCCGTCGAGGCGGCCGCGGCCCTCGATCCAGGTCACCTTGTTCTTGTCGACGAGCGTCTTGAGGCCGGTCCACATCCGCTTCACGACCTGGTCGCGCCGGGCCGCCATCTGGGCGTAGTCGATGGTGGCCTCGCCGGGGAGCGTCAGGCCGAAGTCCTTCGCGTGGCGGAGGCGGTCGGCGAACGCGGCCGATTCGAGCAGCGCCTTGGTCGGGATGCAGCCGCGGTGGAGACACGTGCCGCCGATCTTGCCCTCGTCGACGAGGGCCACCTTGAGCCCGAGCTGCCCCGCGCGGAAGGCCGCCGTATACCCGCCCGTGCCAGCGCCGAGCACGACGAGATCGAAGTCGTTGGAGGAGCCGACGGCCATGGGTCAGGGTGCCTCGGGATGCCTCGGCGCGGGTGCCATCGAGCGTTCGTCGAGGGGCTGCGCGGGCGGATGGGTCATCGCGGGTCATCGTACGGCCGGGGTCGCGAGAGGCGCAACCGAGGCGGGCCCGGCGGCTGGTGCTAGAGTTCGGCCCGAGCGCCGCCCCCATCGGCGGCCCGTGATCGAGGTCGAGGCCGAGCGTGGACCCAGCGAGCCTGTTCCAGGCGGGGTTGCTCATCGTTCTTGCCTACGTCGCGGGCTCCATCCCGGTCGGCTCGCTCGTGGCCCAGCGGGTCGGTGGGCCGGATCTCCGCTCGGTCGGATCGGGTCGGACGGGTGGCACCAACGCGCTGCGCGCGCTCGGGCGCAAGTGGGCCGCGGTCGTGGTCATCGGCGATCTGTTGAAGGGCGCGCTGCCCGTCCTGCTCGCGCGGATCGTGACGGGCGACCCGCTGGTCGAGGTGCTGTGCGGTGTTGCCGCCGTGGCCGGTGCGATCTGGAGCGTGTTCGCCGGGTTCCGCAGCGGACGTGGGGTTGGCACCGGCGTGGGGACGATGCTGGTCATCCAGCCCCTGGCCGTCGTCCTGGCGGCACCGGTCTTCGTGCTGGTGATCGTGCTGACGCGTTACGTGTCGCTCGGATCGCTGCTCGGGTCTGCGGTCATGTTCCCGGTGATGCTGCTGCTCCTGCTCGTCGTGCCGGAGACGCCGCTGCCGTACGTGATCTACTCGGCGGTCGGGGCCGCGCTGATCTGGCTGGCGCACGCGGACAACATCGATCGGTTGATCCACGGGACCGAGCGCAAGTTCGACCTGGAGTTGCTCGCGGGGAAGCCGCGCAGCGGCTGACACCGCTCAGACGGCCGCGCCCCTCGCGGCCGTCCGTTCGCGTGCCACGGCCGCGGCCGCAGCCCAGCTGGGCCACCGCCTCGGGGGTGTGCGGCCACAGGTGGACGATGAGGTGGCTGACCCCGAGCGCCTCGTAACCCGCGAGGGCCTCACCGATCTCGTCGACTGGTCCCGGTGATCGCTTCGTCGGGTCGGTCGTCGTCGGCCGGGGCGGTGGCCACGAAGATCCCGGCCGTCAGCTCGAGGGAGTCTCGCGGCCGGCCCGCGGCGTCGAGTGCCGCGTGGAGCCGCGTGATCCGCTCGCGCAGCTCGTGCGCATCGTCCGGGTGCCCGTACCAGGCCGCGTTCCACGCGTCGGCGTGGCGCGCCACGAGCTCCAGCATGCGCGGCCGCTTGCCGGCGATCAGGATGGGCGGACCGTTCGGGCGTGGGCCCGGGGGCACGGGACGGGCGTCGGCCGCGCGCTGCCAGCGGCCGTCGAACGTGGCGGTCCCGGTCCGCAGCATCGGCACGATGATCTCGAGCGCCTCGGCGAACTGGCCCACGCGGTGGTCGAACTCGTAGCCGAAGGCGTCGAACTCCGGCTCGTGCCAGCCGCACCCGAGTCCCAGGATCAGGCGCCCGCCGCTCACCTCGTCGAGCGTCGTCGCCATCTTGGCGGTGAGCGCGGGATTGCGGAACGGGACGCACAGCACGAGCGGCCCGATCTGGACGCGCGTCGTGATGGCGGCCACGGCCGACAGGATCGTCCACGCCTCGTGGATGCCGTCGGTGCCACCGGGCTCCGACGCCTCGTCGTGGCGGAACAGCAGGTGGTCGGCGCACCAGACCGAGTCGAGCCCGCTCGCGTCCGCGGCGAGGGCCATGTCCCGGAACAGGGACCAGCGGTCGGGTCCGGCCAGCAGCTCCTGCTGGCCGATGGGCAGCATCAGGCCGATCTTCATGCCATCGATGCTAGCGGGCACGGACCGTCCGCGGGGAATCGTTCGACCCGGGTCGGCTGACAACCCGGGTCGGGGATCTACGCTGGTTCGGCGGGCCGTTGGTCGGCCCGCGCCGAGAGGACTAGGTCAGCCGCCGCGCTGGGTGCGGAAGCAATCGCTGCAGTAGACGGGCTTGCCGCTCGTGGGACGGAACGGGACCTGGGCTTCCTTGCCACAGGACGAGCACGTCGCCTCGAACATCTCGCGCGGGCCGCGATCGCGGTAACCACCGCCACCGCCGCCGTAGCCACCCTCGCCGCCGGCGGAATACCCGCCGCCGGCGCCGTAGCCGCCGTACGAGCTACCGCCACCCTCCGCGTTGCGCGCGGCCTTGCGGCTTGCGCGACACGAGGGGCACCGTCGCGGCTCGGTGAAGCCGCGCTGCGCATAGAAGTCCTGCTCGGAGGCAGTGAACACGAATTCCTGTCCACAGTCCGCGCAGGTCAGATTCTTGTCGTTGTACACGAAGACGAAACTCCTCTCGGTAGCCGGCGCGATCCCGTCGGGTTTCTCGCGTCAGCCGTGAGAGGAGTCCGAGTGAGTGCCTGCGTCGAGCTACGTTCTGGCCACGGACGTTTCCGTGGCGTTTTCAGGCGGGATGGTACGCGCTCGGATCGTGCCTGTATAGCCCCGACTTTTGGGGTATCCGCTCAGGCGCCGAACGGTGCGACGGCGAACAGATGGCTGAACTGCTTGCACCAGATCAGGGCACTTCGGAATCGGGCCGGGTCGATGCCGTCGGGGAGGTCGTAGCCGAACGATCCATCGGTCGCCTTCAGCTTCCCGAGCTCGAGGGCATCTTCCGCGTATCCGTCCGCGTCAGGCGAGAGGTAGACGAACAGGTCGGGGCCGTTTCGGACCGAGAACTCGTCGAGCCGCAGGTGATAGCGACCGGGTTCGACTTCGACGATCGACGCCGTCCCGTTCCCGAAATGGAAGTCGTCGGTACCGCTGAATTCGCCGCTCGCCACGGTCGTGGCCGCGAACGGCGTTGCGGCGGGGGTCGGAGGCGCCGTCGGCGAGCCCGAGGGCACGACCGACGGCGCCGATTCGTTCGACGGGGCTGCGGAGACGGCCGGCGCGGCGGTTGCCGCCACGACGGTCGGTCCCGGTTCGACGAGCGAGGTGCGGATGAAGATCGGCGAGCCCAGGTACCAGCCCACGGGCAGCATCACCGCCAGCGCGACGGCGACCACGGCGGCGGTGCGCCCGGGGTGGCGGCGAGCTGCGGCGATCCAGCCCAAACGGGCGGCGACGACAACGACCAGGACGGTCAACGCGATCGACGCGATGGCGACCGGGATCCGGAACTCGTACAAGCGTACGGGCGACGTCGTTGGCGATGTCGCCGATCGATGGCATGGCGCGATCGTGGCTGCCGCGCGTGACCGTCGTGTGACGGCGTCAGCCCGTGATCGGCGGGGCGGCCAGCGCCGGCTCGGGCGCCGACTCGTGCGCCGACGGGTGACGGCGCGATCCCGTATTCGACGGTCGCGGTCGCGAGGTAGGCGTCGACCTCGAGGTCACGACGCGCGGCGTCCCAGCCGAGCTCGCCGGCCATGATCTCGGCGACTCGCGGCGCGACCCGTGGCGCCCGCGATCGGCCAGCTCGGGGCTGAGACGGAGCCGGCGTGACAGGACGTCGTCGACCGACAGGGCGAGCTCGCGCCGGACGGCCCACGCGACCTCGGCCTCCAGGAATGGGCGACCCGCCACGAGCGGTCGGAGCAGATCGAGCTCGCCACCGAGCGCCACGACGCCGGGCGCCTCCGTTCCGTGGCGGGCCACCAGTCGGGCGGCGGCTTCGGGATGGGCCGCCGCGACGGCGTTGACGCTGCCGATCTCCGCGACGATCCGGTCCAGCACCGCACGATCGGCCGCACCGACGAGCCGCCGCTCGGCCGTCGCGCTCGGCAGCCGCTCCGCCCCCTCCCGCCCGAGGACCGCGTCGATGACGTCGCGGGCCATGACGCGGTAGGTCGTGTACTTGCCGCCACCGATCCGGACGATGCCGTTCTGCTCGATGGTCACCCGGTGCTCGCGCGAGGCCTTGACCGTCGAGCCGTGGCTCGGCGCGATGAGCGGACGCAGGCCCGCGTATGTGCCGACCACGTCGCTCCGCCGCAGGTCGACGTCGAGCGTGTCGTTGACGGTCCGCAGAAGCTCGTCGATCTCCCAGCCGTCCGCGGCCGGCCGGGCGGAGCGGCCGTCATAGGGCGCATCCGTGGTCCCGATCAACCAGTGATCCGGCCACGGGATGAGGAAGACGACCTTGCCCGGGACGCGGATCGTGAGTCCGGCCGACATGGGGATCCGCTCACGAGGCACGACGAGATGGGCGCCTCGGCTCGGGAGGATCCGCGTGGATCGGCTGGAGAACGGGTGCTCCGGATCGGCCGCCCAGACGCCGGTGGCATCGACGACCGCGCGTGTCCGGATCTCGAGCTCCGCGCCCGACGCGACATCGCGGGCACGCAACACCCGATGCGGCCCCGACTCGGCGGCAGGGCGGAGGCCGCGCGCCTGAACCCGGGTGACCGCCAGCGGACTCGGCATCCTCCGCCAGCGCGGTACGGACGACGGCGAGGGCCAGTCGGGCGTCGTCTTCCATGCCGTCGTGATAGAGCAAACCGCCTCGCAGGCCCTTGCGTCGCAGGGACGGCGCGATCGCGAGGGTCTCGTCGACGTTCAATCGGCGGTGCCATCCGCCGTCGTGGCGGGCGCCCAGGACGTCGTAGATCGTCAGGCCCGTGTCGTAGTACGCCTTGCTCAGGAATGGGATGCCGCGGATCGGGAACAGCTGCGGTTCGAGGGTCACCAAGTGCGGGGCGTTGCGCAGCAGCCGGCCCCGTTCGGCGAGCCCTTCGCGAACCAGCCCGATCTGGAACTGCTCCAGGTATCGCAGGCCACCATGGATGAGGCGCGACGACCGCGACGACGTGCCCGATGCGATGTCGTCCTGCTCGACCAAGGCCGCGTGAAGGCCGCGCGTCGCGGCATCCAGCAGCGCCCCGGCCCCGACGATCCCGCCCCCGACGATGACGACGTCCCAGGCGGTGTCGACGAGGCGCGACAGGTCTGTGGCGCGCCGCTCGGTCGGCGTCGGCGCGTTCGCCGGCGAGGGGGTTGCCTCGCTCACCGGTCGTCGTCGACCGGCCGACCTCGCGAGATCCGCCACAGCAACCAGCCCGTGCCGACGATGAGCACGCCGATCATCACCGGCCCGTTGAGGATCGCTCCCCGGATCGGATCCGGCAGCAGGCCGGTCAGCGCGGCAGCGCCGATCACGACCACGACGACCCCGGCCGCGACCGTGAGGACCTCGAGCCAGCCCGGCTGGGAGCCGTGGGGACGTGCGTCAACCACGATCGGCCTCGGGCGGGATCCCGATCGGCGCGACGAGGACCTTGCCGGCATGGGCGGCTCCGCGGCGGGTGGCGAGACCGGTCTTGGGTCGGTGGAACGTCACGGTCAGGTCGGCGCGCACGGCGGGCTCCGACGGCTCGCCGCTGGACAGGTCGATCGCCGTCGGGGTGTCGACCGCCACGACCGGGATGCCGCCGGACCGGGCGTGCTCGATGAGCTCGACCGCCGACCGGATCGGATCGCGCAGCGGTCCGCGGACTCCTGTCCCTAGGAGGGCGTCGACGATGACCGCGGCTCGTTCGATCCCGTGGCCGAACAGCGCGACGTCACGGGCGACGGGGGCGTGCACCTTGCTGATGCCGGTGTCGCGGGCGATGCGGTCCCAGTTCCGCGACGCGGCCGCTCCCCGGGGTCTCGCCTCGGTCGCCACGACGGCAACCACGACCTGGGCGCCGGCGAGGGCGAGACGCCGGGCGGCCACGAACCCGTCGCCCCCGTTGTTGCCCGGGCCGCACAGGATGACGATGGGCCCGGTGCCCCAACGGCCCGTGTCGACGGCCAGGGCGCGGACCGCCGCCGCGACCGCCGTCCCGGCGTGCTCCATCAGCCGCTCCTCCGAGACGCCCAGAGCCTGGGCTCGGCGGTCGGCGCCGGTCATCGCCTCGGCTCCGATGGCCGGCATCGCGGCCCGATCGGCCCAGCGGCGCCGGAGCTCCCGCAGGTCCATCTCGAAGATCGAGGGGTCGTTGGCGGGCAGGAGTCCCGTGCCCGCCGCATCGGGCGCGGCGCTCCGCCGATCGCCGGCCGGGAGGGAGGTGGAGGACATGGCGAGCCAAGCGTAGCCGACCGGGCTCGACGGGTCAGGCCAGGGGCAGGCGCGCTCGAAGCACCGAGTCCGCGTCCTTGGCCGACCGGATCTCGAGGACACCGTCGGCGGCCATGGCGTCGGCGGCGGCTCGGACCTGGCGGAGGTCGTGTGTCCCGATCGCGCCGTCGAAGGCGACCCAATCCCCGTCCGGCGCCGCACGCAGCCGATCGAGGATCCGGCCGCGGAGCCAGCGGTTCGTTGCGGCGAAGCGGATGGTCGGCGGGCGTTTGCGCTGGGCGAGCGCGGCGGGCGTGGCGGCCGTGTGCGTGCCCCGCGCGAGGCGAGGCGACACCACGGACGCGCCGGGCAGGCGTCGCATCGTGGCGCTCGGGGGCGGCAGAGGATCGCCCCGACGTCCATGAGGGCGTGGGTCCAGTCGCCCGGCCGGTCGGGCGGGACCGCGTCATCGGCGACGTCCTGGAGCGCAGGTGCCGAAAGGGCGACTGCATCTCCGGCGACGATCCGCCCGAGCACGCGACGGACATTGACGTCGACCGCTCCCACGGGCGTGCCGAACGCGAGCGCCGCGACCGCGCGGGCCGTGTACGGCCCGATCCCAGGGAGCGCCTGGAGTTCCGCCACGCTCGACGGGATACGACCGCCATGCTCATCGACCACGATCCGGGCCGTCCGCCACAGCGCCAGGGCCCGCCGGTCGTAACCGAGACCCTGCCACGCCCGAAGGACGGCCGCGGGGGTGGCTGCGGCGAGCGCCTCCACCGTGGGGAACTGCTCCATGAACCGCTCCCAGTACGCTGCCGCGCGCGACGCCTGGGTCTGCTGCGCCATGGCCTCGGAGACGAGGATCGCGTACGGGTCGCGAGTCTGCCGGAACGCGAGCGGCCGGCCTTGCTCTGCGTACCAGGCGAGGATCGCGTCCCTGGCCTCTGGCGGGACGCTCGTCGGGGTGGGCACGCCACGAGGATAGCCCGGGTGAAGCGGCGGTTGATGGCGAGGTGAGCGGTGCGCGGTAGGATGCGAGGCAGTCGCTCACGAGGTGTCGCCGATGGTCGTCGAGACCAGCACGTTCACGGGATTCCGGCCTGAAGCCATCGACTTCCTGGCCGACCTCGCCCAGAACAACGATCGATCCTGGTTCCAGCCTCGCAAGGCCGAATACGAGCGCCTGCTGAAGGAGCCGATGGAGGCACTGGTCGCGGCCCTCGCGGACCGATTCGAGGCCCGCGGGCTGCCCCTCGGGGCCGACCCGACCCGCTCCGTATCCCGGATCTACCGCGACACGAGGTTCGCCAAGGACAAGTCGCCGTACAAGTCGAACATCTACGCCCGGTTCCCGTGGATCGGCCGCGGCTCGGACCACGACGCGTCGGACGAGGGCGCCCACGGTCCCGGCGCGTATGTCAGCGTGATGCCCGGGGAGAGCTACGTGGGCGGTGGCATGTGGCGGCCGGAGAAGCCCCGACTCGACGCCTTTCGGGCGGCGATCCTCGACGACCCCGATCGTGTCCGCGCCGCGCTCGAGGATCCAGGCTTCCTCGCCGAGTTCGGGCCGGCCCACAGCCACGACTCGCTGAAGCGCGTGCCGCCGGGCTTCCCACCGGACCACCCGATGGCCGAGCTGTTCCGGTACAAGGACGTGATCTTCGGGCGCAACCTGTCCGACGAAGAGGTCCGCTCGCCGGACCTGCCGGACATCCTCGCCGACGCCTACGCGGCGGCCGTGCCCGTGTTCCGGTTCCTCTCGGCGCTCTAGCGCTCTTCGGCAGACGTCCGGCGCCAGAGCTCGGCGGCCAGGAGCTCGGCGTAGACGGACTCGACGATCGCGCGGACGATCGGGTCCGCGTCGGTCATGGCGCTCGGCACGGGGACCACCACTCCGCCGCGACGCTCGACCGTGGAGATGACCTCCGCGTCGGCGTTCGCGCCCGGGAAGAGCAGTACCCGGTGCCCGGGGAGCGCGAGGTAGACGGCGGTATGGAGCCAGTCACCGGCGTCGTGGGCCGTGGCCGGCAACCTTGGAGCCTCGCGCAGCATGAGCGCGGCCTGGTCGGCGAGCCCCAGGATGCTCGCGTCGGCCAGGACGTCGATCGCCGGCGCGCCGTCGATAGCGGCCGCCGTGTCCGTCACCCAGGGCTCGGCCGACTCGATCGCCACCGCGAGCTCCGCGACGGTCGCGGACAGCGACGCAGTGCTGTGTCCGGCGAGCATCGCCAGCACGGCGACCGTGGCCCGGAACGTGCGGGTCGCGATGCCGGATCCCTCCGAGCCGGCGAGCAGCGGCAGAACGTGGTCCGCTTCGGACGCCAGCGCCGATTCCGGGTCGTTCGTCACGGCGACGACCAGGCTCTGACCGCGATGCCGTCGCGCGGCGGCCACGACCTCGGCCGTGCGACCCGACGCGGAGATGGCGACGAAGACGAGGTCCGTGGCCGGCGCGGTCGGCGCCCCGGTCGAGGCGTACTCGACCCACGCGGACGTGCCCGCGGCACGCAACTCCGATGCGACGAGCAACGCTGCGTACCGTGAGCTGCCCATCCCGGCGAACGCGAACCGTGCGTCCTGCGGCAACGACGCCAGGACGGCGGTGAGCGGCGAGACCGGCGCGTCGTACGCTCGGAACAGCCGGGAGAGGGCGGCCGGCCCGGCCAGGATGTCGTCGCGCAACAGGTCGGAGCGATCGGTCACTCGCCGTCCTCGAACAGGGCGCGCATCCCCTCGGTCGGGGCGTAGAGCCACGACGGGAGGTACGTCGTGGCATAGGCGAACTCGTACAGCTCCTTGTCGATCTCGAACGCCCGCAGGAGCGCAGGGTCCATGGCGATCCATACCCGCTCCTGCCGGAGACCGGTCTGGTATGCCTCGAGGAACCGCTCGCGCGAGCGGCGGATCCAGCCCTCGAGGTCCAGGCCGACGTGGTCGAGCGGCCCGCCGTTCGTCGCCTCGGCCCGCCGACGCGCGCTGCGGGCGACGTGGTCGAGCGAGCGCAGCATCGAGGCGACGTCACGCAGCGGCGACCGATGAGCGCGCCGCGCATCCGGCGGACTGAGCGGCTCGCCCTCGAAGTCGATGACGCGAAAGCCATCGGGCGCCAGCAGCAGCTGACCGAGGTGGTAGTCGCCGTGCGCGCGGATGACCTCCGGTGTCGTCGGGAGTGCGTCGAGCACGGTCAGGGCCTCGGCGATGCGCGGAGCGAGTTCGCGCAGGGTCGTCCGGGCCTCGTCCGCCGTGGTGACGTCGAGCGCCGTCTCGAGGTGGGTCCGGGCGTCGCGGGCCCAGGAGCGGATCTCGTCGCGCCTCGCCTCGCGCGGCGCCATGTCCGGGAGCCCGTGGCCATCGGAAAGCGCGGCGTGGAGGCCGGCGGTCAGCGTCCCGAGATCGGCCGCGACTTCGGTCGCGTATTCGACGCTGAGCTCGCCCGGTGCCTTGAGCCAGGCGGTCAGGGTTTCGGCCAGCCACTCGAAGGCATCGGCGCCGTCGCGCACGTACTCCTGGGCCATCGCGACCGTCGAGGTCCCGTCGCGGACCGACACGATCTCGGCGAACCCGGCGAGCCGCGGGACGGCCGAGAAGGCCGCCTCCTCGGACAGGAACGCCGTCATCTCGAGATCCGGGTTGAGCCCAGGCTGGAGCCGGCGGTAGGCCTTGAGGATCAGGCGCTCCGCGAGCACCACGGAGGTGTTCGACTGGTCGGCGCCGAGATCCCGTTCCGTGCCCGCGGCGATCTCCGCTGCCCCGCCAGGCACGAGATCGGGGAGCGCGGGGGCGGGGCGGCAGACGAGGACGGCCGTCGGTGGCGCGTCCGCGTCGAGGATCTGTCGGGAGGGCCGCGACGATCCGCCCCTCCCCCATCGCAACGCCAAGGGCCCGCCACGCGCCGTCACCGGGCAGGGCCTCACGCAGCGGCGTCCCCGTGAACGCGAACGAGTACGACTGCCGAGCGCCGTCGTCGAGCGTCAAAGCCACGACGGCGAGCACGTGCGACGCCGCTTCGTCGAGGATGAACGCTTCGTCGAGGGCCGCGGCGGTGACCGCGCGGCCCTTCGCGCCGAACCAGCGAGCCTTCGCGATCGACTCGAGGTCGAGACGCCCGATCGCGGCCTCGACCTCCCCGCGCGTGCTCAGATCTCGAGCATCACGTGCTTGACGACCGTGGTCATCTCGAGTGCCTCCTCGGGCGTGACGGCGGGGTGGGAAGTGTCGTCATCCTATGTCCGCTGCGGTAGTCCGTCTCGCCACGTGGTCGAGGTCAGCCGGGCGTGGCGGCCGGCGATCTCAGGCCATCGATGACGGTCTCGGCTGTCTCGGCCGCGATCTCGGGGGTCGGCGGCACGCCTTCCGCCATCAGGTAGACCAACAGGCTCCCGAGGATGAGGCGGGCGGGGAGATCGGGGTCGATGTCGGTGCGCAGGCCGGCACCCGCCGCCAGACGGCGGTACTCCTCGGCGATCGGCACCCGATTCGGCCCGACGGTCTCGAAGCTGATCGCGTCCGTGCCGTCGGGCTGGCGCAGCAGACCGCGCATGATCTCCGGGAAGACCATGCGAAAACCGGGATTCGCGAGGATCGCCTGGGCGTGACCTGCCACGAGTCGGAGGTCCGCCGCCAGATCGCCGGTCAGCGGGAACGGCTCGCGACCGATGGCCGCTCGAACCGTGGCGGCGAGCAACGCATCACGTCCTGGAAAGCGCAGGTAGATCGACGCCCGAGCGACCCCCGACGCCTTGGCCACAGCGTTCATCGTCACGCCCTCGGGTCCGTGCGCCGCGAGGAGCTCTAGTGCCGCCTGCAGGATCGCGGCGTCGACGTCGTGGCTTCGCGGGCGACCGGGCGCGTGGTTCACGCTGGTCACGGCTCCGGAGCCTTCCATATTTCTATACTAGGCGATGTGTATGGCATTTGCGACCTGAGCGCCGCTGTCACCCGCCCGTGATCGCCACCCGTTCGATGAGGTCGGCGGCGCGCTTCGTGCCGGACGTGGACTTGACTGCGCTTCGACATCGACTTCAGGCGTTTGGCGAGCGGCTTGTCGGCCACGAGCTCGTCGATGGCGTCGGTCAGCTCCTCGTCGCGGAAGCCGTAGGTCGAGAGGCGTCGGCCCAAGCCGGTCTCCTCGACGCGCTGGGCGTTGTCGACCTGGTCCCAGAAGAGCGGCAGCACGATCATCGGCTTGCCGTGGTGGAACGCCTCGGTGACGGTGTTGTTGCCGCCGTGGGTGATGACGAGGTCGACCTGCGGCAGGATCGCCGGCTGGGGCAGGAACGCCTCGCCCACCTGGTTGTCGTGGAGCGTGATCTGGTCGGCGAGTGGCCCCTTCGAGACGATGACCCGGTTCTCGGTGGTCGCCAGCAGGTCCACGAGACGCTGCATGAGGGCGACGTCCGCGGAGCCGAGCGACCCCAGGGAGAGGTAGATCAACGCCCCGTCCCGCTCGGCCAGCTGCGGCGGGATCTTCCACGTCGCCTCGGGCGCCCGGACCGTCGAGTCGAGCCGGTGCCACGTGGGGCCGAGCGGGACCTCGCGCTCGTAGTCGGCCTCGGCTGGGTATGAGTAGAGGTTGAGGAACGGAGACTCGGCGATGAACTCGGGGCCGAGCTTTCCGTACGTGAGACCGGTCTCGCCGTTCGCGCGGCAGAAGGCGTCGAAGTCCATCCACATGTCGGCGTGGGTCCGGCGGACCTCGCGCAGGAACTCGGGCCAGCCCGTCTGGTCCGCCACCGCGTACCCGCTCGAGAACGGGGCGATCGCTGGATCCTTCATCTCCATCGGGTTGCACGACACGATGCGCACCCACGGCCGGCCGCTGGCGGCGATCGCCGGGAAGGCCACGACGTTGTCCTCGACGATCACGTCCGGTGCGAGCTCATCGAAGATCTCGGTCAGCCGCGGGTTCACGTGCTTGGCGCCGTCGATCAGGGCCTGCCAGGTCGGCGCGATGAACTCGCCGAGCTGCTCGATCGTGCTCTTGCGAAAGACGGGCGCCGTGTCGCGGATGAAATCGATCCAGAACTGGCCCGGGACCTCCGCCTCCGCGTCGGCCGGTGGCGGGGGCCCAAGCCGCATGAGGCGCTCTTCGAAGCCCTTCGCCTCGAGCGTGCCCGCGAACGACTCCTCCAGCACGAACACGACTCGGTGGCCACGTTCCCGCAGGACGTTCCCGATGCCGACACAGTTGTTGGTCGGGCCGAAGGCGCTCTCGGGAAAGAAGATGATCGTGCGCGGGTCGGTCACAGGGGCCTCCGTGCTGCGTTGCCGCTCTGATGATGGCGAAACGTCTCGTCATCCGCTGACCGTGGGCGCAATGCGGGACGGCGGGGCCCTACACCTCCCAGCGGACGGGAAGGGACTTCGGTTTCCTGAACACGACGCCGGTCGGCGGCGTGGCGCCCTCGGCGAGATGCATGCCCGGCCAGCCGTCGAGCGCAGCGTCCAGAGCCGCGAGGGTTTCCAGCCGCGCGAGGTGACTGCCGATGCACGCGTGCGGCCCCTGGGCGAACGCGACGTGCGAACGCGCGTTGGGCCTGGCGAGGTCGAACCGGTCGGGGTCCGGGAACGTCGCGGGGTCGCGGTTGGCCGCCGTCAAGGACACGATGACGAGGTCGCCCTTCCGGATCGCCGCGCCCGCGAGGTCCGTGTCGACCGTGGCATAGCGGTCGACCCTTCCGGCCGCGGGCTCCAACCGCAGTGATTCTTCGATGGCGCTCGCGCCCAGCGACCGGTCGGCCTGTACCGCCGCCATCCCGTCCGGGTTCGTCAGCAAGTGCCAGAAGACCGAGGTCGTCATGCCCTCGCTCGTCTCGATCCCGCCGAACATCATCACTGCGGCATTCGAGACCACCTCGGGGTCGGTGAGCGTCTGCGCGGCCGCCGCCAGCACGCCCCGATCCCCCTCGATGGTCTCCGAGACGTGACTCGCGAGCGCGTCCACGGCGGAACGCGCATTCGGTCCGATCTCGCCACCGACAGAGACACGGTCGACCGCGGCGACGATCTCGTCGTACCAGCCGAGGACGGTCCCGGGTGCGACGTCGAGGAGGTCGAGCGCGTCGGCAACGACGTTCACGGCCAGCGGCCCGGCGAGGTCGCGCCGGATCTCGGCCGCGCCGGACGGCGCGAACGCGGCGACGAGCCGCCGCGCCTCGTCGGCGACCCGCCGCGCCAGTCGCTCGCGCAGGTCGGTCCCGCGCAGGGCTTCTGCGAACGGGTCGCGGTGTCGCTGGTGGGTCTCGCCGTCGAGCGACAGCATGCTCGGGCCGACCACCTGGGCGGTCGAGAACCGCGGGTCGTCCACGGTGAAGGTCCGGGCGTCGCGCATGACCTCGATACACAGGTCGCGCCGGGTCACCAACCAGCCGTCGAGGACCGGCACCCACGAGACCGGTTCTCGCTCCCGCAGGACGGCCAGGGGCCTGTGAGGATCGGCGTCGAGCTCGTCGAGCGTGACCGCGGCGCCGAGCGGAAAACGGGCGAGATTCGAGGTCACGCGCCGGAGTCTAGGCGGGAACGGCCAGCGCGACCACGAGCACCGCGAGGGCCGCCGCGGCCGCGACGAGATCGATCCAGTGCCAGCCGATGGGCCGGTAGAACGTCCGCGGCCCCGACCCGAATGCCCGCGCATCCATGGCGAGGGCCATCCGATCGCCGTGACGGATCGCGAGTACCAGCACTCCGATGAGCAGTCCCGGATGCCACCCGCCACGCAATCCGCGGACCCGCCGTGCCTGCCGCAACGTGGCAAGGTCCTCGCCAAAGCGCGGGATGGCCTGGTAGGCCGCCAACGCACCGTACGCGAACCGTGGCGAGACCCGCGCCTGCTGGACGAGCGAGTCCACGAGCCGGGTCGGGTCCGTGGTCAGCGAGAAGACCGCGCCGACCGACGCGATGGCGATGACCCGGCAGGCCAGACCGACACCTGCGACAGCCGCCTCGGTCGTGATGCGGATCGGACCGATGGTTAGCAGCTCGGCCGCCGCCGGATCGCCGTTGGCGGCGGCGAATACCGTGTTCGACACGCCGATCAGGACCGCGGCGACCCACAGCGGCGCCGTCGCTCTCGCCAGCGTCGGCCCAGGGATGCGTCCGAGCCACAGCCCGGCGACCATCGCGACCAGGGCCAGGAAGAGCGGCGGCAGGATGCGGGTCGTGAGCGCGAGCCCGACCAGCCACACCAGCGCGATGGCGAGCTTGACCACCGGGCTCACCCGCCCGAGCGGGCTCGCGAGCCGCGGCTCGTCGAGCTCGAGTCGGTCGGAGATCATGGCGCCCGCTCGTCGGAGACGATCCAGCCACCATCGAGCTCGATAGAGCGGGTCGTGGCATCCACCACGAAACGCTGGTCGTGGGTCGCGGCGATGAGCGTGGCGCCCGCCGCCAGCCGCTCGTCGAGGATCTCGAGCAGGCCCTCGTAGCCAAAACGGTCCTGCCCGAAGGTCGGCTCGTCGAGCACGAGCACCGCCGGTTCGCGCACGAGTGCCGTGGCCAGTGACAGCCTTCGCTGCTCCCCGCCAGACAGCCGGTAAGGGCTCCGCCGGCCGAAGCGATCGAGCGGTAGGCCGATCCGCCCCATCAGGATCCGGGCCGCGGGCCGCTGCGCGAACCGGAGGCCAAGGAGCACCTCCTCCTCGACGGTCTGCGCGAGGAACTGGCGCTCCGGATCCTGGAAGACATACGCGGCGCGGCGGGCGAGTTCCGCGGGTGGCAGGCCAGCCGGATCGTCGCCGAGGAGACGGACGTCACCCATGTCCGGCCGCAGGAGACCCACGAGGAGGCGGGCGAGCGTGGTCTTGCCGCTGCCATTCGGCCCCACGAGGGCCACCCGCTCGCCGGCATCGATCCGGACGTGGAGATCTCGGATCACGGGCTCGGTTCGATCGAACCCGAAACGGAGGTTGGATGCCGTGATGATCGGCGAACCGTCAGCAGCCGGCTCCGGCATGGACGGACGCGCGGGAGCGGCCTTCCCGCCGTCGCCGATCCGCCGTTCGACGGCCGCGGGCAACCAGATCCCGGCGTCTCGCAGGCGCGCCGCCGATCGGCGCTCCACCTCCTGCGGCGTCGCCGAAGTCGATCGGCCGGCCTTCGCCGTCGAGCGCGAGGATGCGGTCAGCCATGGGCCAGGCGGCCTCGACCAGGTGCTCGATCAGAACGATGGTCGTCGAGCGCTCGGCCCGCAGGGCTGCCAGGCGCTCCATGAACGCGAGCGCGCCGGCCGGGTCGAGGTTGGCGGTCGGTTCGTCGAGCACGAGCACGCCGGGACGGGGCGCCAGCGCGCCCGCGAGGGCCAGGCGTTGCTGCTGCCCGCCGGAGAGGCGCCGCGACCGCTGCCGTTCCAGCCCGTCGAGCCCGACCTCGTCGAGCACCTCCGGGACCCGCGTGCGCATCGCCGGCCGCGGCCAGGCTCGGTTCTCGAGGCCGAAGGCGACGTCGTCCTCGACGCGCTCCAGGACGAGCTGGCTGTCCGGGTCCTGCCAGACCATGCCGATCCGTGACGCGACAACGGCCGGCCCGAGGCGCCCGATCTCGCGATCGTCGAGCGCGAGGTGACCGCCCACGGCCGCCGGGATGTCGCGCGGGATGAGGCCTCCGATGGCCAGCGCGAGCGTGCTCTTGCCGGACCCGGATGGGCCTACGACCAGCATCGTGTGGCCCGCCGGCAACTCGAACGAGACGCCGTCCAGGGCCAGTCGATCGGAGCCCCGATGGCCGATCGAGAGGTTGCGCGCCTCGAGCGACCCCGGCTGACGGTCGGGGGTCGTCAGTCGGGGAATCCTTCGAGGACGCCCGCGCGCTTGAGGGAACGGTGCAGGACCACGGATCCACCCGCCACGATCACGACGGCCGAGATGGCCATGAAGACGAAACGGACGACTTGGACGACCGGATCGACTTCAGCGTAGTAGAGGACCCAGTCGTGGATCCAGGCCGCGGCGGCACTGGCGACAGCGGCGATGGCCAGGACCGGGAACGTCCAGATCCGGTACAGGGTGAACGCGAAGACCAGCTCCGCGGCGGCGCCCTGGACGAAGCCGGACAGGAGCGTGTCCACGCCCCAGAGGCTGCCGAGGAACGCCGAGACGCCTGCCGCGACCATCTCCGCGAACAGGGCTGCACCCGGCTTGCGGATGACCAGTGGTGCGAACACGGCGGGCATGAGCCAGACCGCGTAGCCGAGATCGCGCAGCGGCAGGGCCAGCGTGGACAGGAAGGCCAGCGGGCCGTACCAGACCAGGGCCCAGGCCCAGAACACGACCCCGAATGCGACGCCGATGATGGCGGCGATGACGATGTCGCGGGTGCGCCAGTGCGTGTCCGGCGCAGACGTCGGCGCCGTCGCGTCGTAGGTGGTTGTCATTCGTCTTCCGAACCTCCGAGTCCAATCAATGCGATACGCCGCCTCCGCTCGGGGGACGGCGTCATCGGATGACGTTCGGCCTGCTTCCTTCGCCGGTATGAGCCGGATCAGGTTCAGCGGGTAAGTGGCGGATGCCACACTCTCAGCGCTCGGACGCGCTCCCCGGAGGCGGTGTTCGGTTGTGCGGAGAGCCTAGCACGGGCCGATCGTGGCGGGTTCGGCTCGATATCATCGGCGCATGGGCGTCGCCGATGGCTGGGTCGAGATCGGGGATCGCGTGTTCGTGCGCCGGTACGAGTTCTACGACCAGAACATCGGCGTGATCCTGGGCGACGGTGAGGCCCTCGTCATCGACACGCGCGCCACGTACGGCACAGGCGCGCGAGATCCTCGCCGACCTGCGCACCCTCACGACGGATCCCGTCACGGTCGTCGTCGACACCCACGGGCACTTCGACCACGCCTTCGGCAACGCGGTGTTCCGGCCCGCGACGATCTGGGGCCACGAGGGCTGCGTCACGTTCATGGAGCGGACCGGCGAGGCGCGCAAGCCGACGATCGCCACGAACACCCCCGAGCTTGCGGGCCTGCTCGACGAGATCGTCATCGACCCGCCCGACCGGACGTTCGCCTCGACCGCGACGGTCGAGGTCGGCGGACGGGCCGTCGAGCTGCGGTACCTCGGCCGCGGCCACACCGACCACGACATCGTGATCTCCGTGCCCGGGACCGACGTCCTGTTCGCGGGCGACCTGCTCGAGAACGGGGCCGTGCCGTGGTACGGCGACGGGTACCCGATCGAGTGGGCGACCACGGCCCAGCAGCTCGCCCAGCTCATCGATCCGGAGCGGGGCGTGGTGGTGCCCGGGCATGGCGACCAGGCGGGACGAGCCTTCGCCGACATCCAGGCCGCCTCGATCGCGGAGGTGCCCGTCCTGGCGGCGCGGGTGCACGCCGGCGAGATCACCATCGACGATGCGGTCGCAGCCCATCCCTTCCCGGAGCACCCGCCGGAGGACGCGCGGCGGCCGCTGGTGCGAGCGGTGGCGCAGCTCCGCGGAGAGCTGACACCTCCCTGAGCGAGTAGCGACTAGCCGCCGACGCGCACGATCCAGCGGCCGCGGGCCTCCCCGGCGAGGATCCCGTCGAGCGCCCCGTCCAGGGTGTCGAGCGTCACCTCGGTCACGTGCTCGCCGAGCGATCGCGGCCGCAGGTCCGTCGCGAGCCGATCCCAGATGGCGCGCCGTCGATCGATCGCGAGCTGGGCCGAATCCATGCCGAGCAAGGCGACGCCTCGGAGGATGAACGGAAACACGGTGGTATCGAGCTTGGGGCCCGATGCGTTGCCGCTGGCCGCGACGGCGGCGCCGGTCCGCAGGGTCCGCAGCACGTACGGAAGCGTGGCCGCGCCGACCGCGTCGACGGCGCCGGCCCACCGCTCCGACTCGAGCGGCTTGCCGGCGGCGGTCACCTCGTCCCGCGTCAGGATCCCGGCCGCACCCAGTCCGCGCAGGCGGTCGGCCTCGTCGGGTTTGCCGGTCGCGGCCCAGACCTCGTAGCCAAGGTCGGCGAGGATCGCCAGGGCCGTCCCGCCGACCCCGCCGCTGGCGCCGGTCACGAGGACGGGCCCGTCGCCGGGCTTCAGGCCGCGTTCCTGGAGGGCCGCGACGGACATCGCGGCGGTGAACCCGGCCGTGCCGATCGCCATGGCGTCGCGTTCGGTGAGGCCGTCGGCCAGGGGCACGACCCAGCCGGCCGGGACGCGCTGGTACTCGCTGTAGCCGCCGTGCCGGGCGACGCCCAGGTCGTAGCCGTGCGCGACCACCGATGAGCCCACCGCGATCGCCGGGTCGGACGACGCGACGACCTTTCCGGCCAGGTCGATGCCGGGGATGATCGGGCTGATCCGCGCGACCTTGCCGTCCGCCCGCGTCGCCAGGCCATCCTTGAAGTTGACGCTCGACCAGCCGACCCGGATCTGCGACCTCGCCTGGTGGCAGGTCGGCGGCGGCGAACTCGCGCACGCCGCGCTCCACGCTCACGGCGCCATCGGGCGACATCGACCTTCTCGGCCACGTACGCGCGGAAGGTCGTCGGGATGTCGGTCACCCGCGAAGGGTAGCGCGACCGGATCGGGGCTCGCCGTGCGCTAGCGCCGCTTGAACAGCTCCTGATAGCGCTCCCGGAACGTGTCGATCTGCGCCTGCGTGTCGTGCCATTCGGCGGTATCGGGCGGGATCGTGATCATCCGGCGTTCGGCGGCGCGCCACTCCGCGAGGACCTGGCCCGCCGTGTACAGGGTCGGCGGTTGCTGGGTGGGGCCCGCGACCGGCTCGAGCATGGCCAGGAACCGACCATCCTCGATCGCGGTGATCCCGAACTTCACGCGGATGCTCGTGCCGTCCAGCCGCCGTATCGTGCCCTCACCACCGAGGTCGGGCGAGCCCTGGCCTTCCCACTGCTCGCGGAAGGCGGCTTGCGCTGCGGGATCCGGGGGCTCGGGCGACAGCGCACCTGGCGGCAGCGCACGCAGCTGCTCGAGCGTCAGGCCCAGAAGTTCGAGGGCGGCCGGACTCGCATCAGCGGTGGTGCCGTCGGCGTTGATGACCATGGTGGCCACTGACAATCCGAACCCTCGTGCAGGCTCAGGCCACGCCATGGCGGCGCGGACCCCCCGGGTCGACCGAGTGCGGGGCTGAGTATGGCCGGGCAAACGCTGCCTGCCAAGGGGTCCGAACTGGTCAGGAACGCTCACGGGGTTCAGGCCGGCGTGGGAGTCGGGGTCGGCGTCGGGGTGGGGGTCGGGGTCGGCGTCGGGACCGGGGTGGGACGTCGGGCGGGGCGTGGGCGTGGGCGTCGGGCGGGGCGTGGGCGTCGGCGTCGGGCGCGGCGTCGGTGTCGGGGCCGGCGTGTTCTGCTCCCGCCACAGGAACTGGCGCAGCGTGAGGCCGCTGGCCCGGATCTTCGCGGCGCGCGTCCGACCGACGTAGCGGTAGTGCCACGGTTCGTACGTGTAGCAGGTGACCGAGGTCTTGCCCTTGGGGAACGACATGATGAAGCCGTACTTGTAGGCGTTGGCCTTCAGCCAGGAGCCCGCCTTGGTCGTACCCCAGTCCGTGTAGTTCCAGGGCGCGCCACCGCCGTAGCTCCGAAGGTCGACGGTCGTCCCGAGCTGGTGCTCGCTGTGGCCGGCTCGGGCGCTCTCCTTGAGGGCGACGGCGTAGCCGTGAACGCGGACCCAGTAGTCGAACGTCGACTTCTGGGTCGCGTAGCTGCGATACGCCGACTGCACGGAGAACCGCGCACCGGCACGCCGCGCGGCCTCGGCCATCAGCTTGAGATCGGCGACGACGTGGCGTCGCACGAGGAAGCCGGAATTGAGGCTCGCGTACGAGGTCGAGCGCAGGTCGGTCGGCTTGTAGTTGCTCGACAGGCGATACGTCGGGTCCAGAAGCGACTTGGCCCAGTCACCGATACACCGGTGCTTCGTCAGGACGTCGGCGATCTTGCAGGAGGGCAACGCGGGCGCGGCCGAGACCGACACGGTGGCGGCAAACCCGGTCACCAGGATCGCGATGAGTAGTAGGGCGACGAGCCGGGGGCGTCGATCGTGGGCGGAGGTCATGACCCCACGATGCCAGCGCGCACCACCCCCGTCCACTCCCCCGAACGTACCGGCCGCGACCGGTCCGGGCGCCGGCCAGGGGGTTCAGGAGGGCCGATGCGGTATCATCTCGGCCGCTCCACTGGCGAGTGGCCAAGCGGTAAGGCGCCTGACTCTGGATCAGGAGATCGAAGGTTCGAATCCTTCCTCGCCAG
>CAWKLT010000010.1:0-100950 GCA_963850555.1 uncultured Chloroflexia bacterium
CTTCCGGCGAGGCGATAGTCGACAAGCCCGTAGAAGGTCACTGAGATCTACGCCGCGCGAGTAGCTGCTCGTAGACCTTCGTCACGTAGTAGTCGGCGAGAGAGTCGGAGGGCCCTGGTCACCCCACACTCAGTAGTACTGCCGGATGTAGCCGTAGGCCCGGTCGAACAGCTCCTGATCCTGGTGGAGCTTGTACTTGAAGAGCGTCTTGCGGAGCGCCATCTTGACCTCGCGCTCGCCGGCGTGGGTGTTCTGCCAGCCGTCGAAGCGGACGTACGCGGACGATCTCGTCGATGTCGTCGACGACGCGCTCGACGATGATCGGCGTGTCCTCGTTCCGCGCCTCCTCGAAGAGCTCGGTGAGCGCGGCCTTGCCGAGCTCCTCGTCGCCATCGGCTGCGGCCGCGCGCTCGGCAGCGACGACGTCGCGCGCGAGGTCGAGCAGCTCCTTCAGGAACTCGACGCTGACGAGCAGCCCCTGCTCGTGTCGCTGCTTGAGGTCCTCGAGCCGCTCGCCGAGCTCCTTGAACCGCGGGTCGTGCGCGCGCTTGCGCAGCCGGCGCGGCGACCTTGATCTCGATCTCCTTGGCCTTCTTGTCGGGATCCGGGCGCGCCCAGCACCGCCTCGAGCAGGTCGGCGTCCAGGACGAGCGTCTCGAGGTCGTCGCGGATGGCGTCGACGTGGACGTGCTCGTGGATGAGCTCGATCGTCTTCGGCCCGAGCGCGTGCCAGAGCAGCTTGCCGGTGCCGGTCGACGGCTTGCACCGACTCGTAGACCTGCGTCGAGCCAGCGGTAGTCGGTCTCGTACGCGCTGAGGACCGGATCGGGCGAGATCGCCTCCCACAGCCGCGCCAGGTAGCTGAAGTCGGCGGCGAAGCGGTCGCGGGTGTCGTTGTTCGGCAGGCACTCCTGCGCGGCGATCAGGCCCTCGTAGCCGTGCGACGGTGCGATCGACGCCCGGGAAGTACGCGAGGCACTTCTGCATCGCGCCTCGGGCAGCTTGCCGACCAGCTCGGCGATGTTGGTGACGACCCTGGTGATGCCCTCCTCGTCGAACTGAATCGCCTGGGCCACGTCGTCGAAGACGCCGAGGTAGTCGACGATCAGGCCGTGCGTCTTCGCCTCGCCGTAGGGGCGGTTCGTGCGGCAGATCGCCTGGAGCAGCGTGTGGTCCCGCAGCGGCTTGTCGAGGTACATCGCCTGCAGGATCGGCGCGTCGAAGCCGGTGAGCAGCTTCGAGGTGACGATCAGGATCTTCAGCGGGTCGGCGGGTCGCGGAAGCGGTCGAGGAGCTTCTCCTCGGCGTCGCGGTCGCGGCGGTACGGCGCGTACTCGTCCTCGCCGCTGTTCACCGTCATGACGATGTCGGACACCTCCGGCGGCAGGTACTCGTCGAGCGCCTGCTTGTAGAGCACGCAGCTCTCGCGGTCGAAGGTGACGACCTGCGCGCCGAAGCCGTTCGGCGCGACCTTCTCCTGGAAGTGCTCGGCGATGTCGGCGCAGATCGTCTGGATCGCGCTCGGGAGCCTTGACGAGCACCGCCATCTTCGCGGCGGCCTTGGCGAGCTGGTCCTGGTCGAGGTCGCTGAGGCCGCCGGTGAGCTCCTTGAACGCCTGGTCGATCGCCTCCTTGTCGATGTGCAGCTCGAGCAGCCGCGGCTCGAAGTGGAGCGGCATCGTGGCGCCGTCGCGGATCGACTCCTCGAAGCCGTAGCGGCTCATGTAGCCGCGCTCGTCCTCCTCGGCGCCGAAGGCGTAGAAGGTGTTGCGGTCGGCGCGGTTGATCGGCGTGCCGGTCAGGCCGAACAGGAACGCGTTCGGCAGCGCCTCGCGCATCTTCCGGCCGAGGTCGCCCTCCTGCGTGCGGTGGGCCTCGTCGACCATCGCGATGATGTTGCTGCGGTCGTTGAGGACGCCGTCGGCCTCGCCGAACTTGAAGATCGTGGTGATGATGATCTTCCGCACGTCCTGCGCCAGCAGCCGCTGCAGCTCGCGCGCGACTGTCGGCCTTGACCAGGTTCGGCGTGTCGGCGGCGTAGAAGGTGCTCGAGATCTGGGCTGTCGAGGTCGATCCGGTCGACCACGATCATCACGGTCGGGTTCTTGAGCGCCGGGTGCAGCCGCAGCTTGCGGGCCGCGAAGAGCATCAGCAGCGACTTGCCCGAGCCCTGGAAGTGCCAGATCAGGCCCTTCTTCGGGTGGCCGGCGACGACGCGCTCGACGATCTTGTTCGCGCCCTCGTACTGCTGGTAGCGGGCGACGATCTTGATGCGGCGCTTCTTCTTGTCGGTCGCGTAGGCGGTGAAGTTGGCGAGCAGGTCGAGCACGACGTGCGGCCGCAGCATCGACGTCGACCGCCTGTCTCGAGCTGCTGCGAGCGCCGGCGTCGTCGCGTCGGCCTCGACCCGCCACGGCCCCCAGAGCTCGACCGGCAGCCCGATCGAGCCGTAGCGGAGCTCCTTGCCCTCGGTGGCGACCGAGAGGACGTTCGGCACGAACAGCTCCGGGACGTTGCGCTCGTAGTCGTCGTGGACCTGGAGCGCGCCGTCGAGCCAGCTCTGGCTCGAGCGCACCGGCGTCTTCGCCTCGATCACGACCAGCGGGATGCCGTTGACGAGCAGCACGAGGTCGGCGCGCTTCTCGGTGGCGCCGGCGCGGAAGGTGAACTGCGTGGTGACGACGTACTGGTTGCTGCTCGAGGTCGTCGAAGTCGATCAGGCGGATCGGTGACGTGCTCGCCGTTCTCGCCGAACGGCATCGAGCGCTCGCCGGTGAGCCAGGCGGCGAACTCCTCGTTGGCCTTGACGAGGCCGTCGGTGCGGACGCCCATCAGGATCGCGCGGAGCTTGTAGAGCACGTCGTCGGCACGGTCGGGCTGCGCCGCGATCTCCGGGTTCAGCCGGATCAGCGCCTCGCGCAGGTGATCCTCGACGAGGACTTCGTGCGGCTGGCGCGGAAGGTTCTGCGGCGCGAGGAAGTGCCAGCCGAGGCCGGAGAGCTGGCCGATGCCGCCGCGCGAGGCCAGGACCGACGGCGGTGTGGTGCGTGACGCCGCCGCAGAGCGGTCGCGGACGAAGGCTTCGACGGTGTTGGCTTCGTTGAAGGTCATCGGCTGCGCCTCCGACGCAAGCATCGCATGAGCGTCGACCTGCAGTCGCAGCGCGCTCGCTTCGCGTCGCTGCATCGCTGGCTCGCAGCCTGAGCGACTCGCGAAGCTCGCTCGACAATCGCGCTTGCTGCATCCAGTGAGCGGCAGACGGATCGGCACCTGCGCGAAGCTCGCCGAGGTTGATGTTGATCTGTGCTCACCCGTCGCACGTGCGATCGTGCAGCCTGCATAGCGCGTCGATCGAAGCAGTCCAGACAGAACTCAGGCATCGAGCGATCTGCGTCGAGTCGGATCGAATGCAGCAATGTGCTGGTAGAAGCTCGCGCGTCCGATGGCTACGCCTGCGGCACGATCAGCGCGATCGCCGACTGTCCCGTGCCGATGCAGGACGAACGTCGCCTGCGCGCAGCTCGATTGATCGCGTCGTGCTGCCTCGATCGAGATCGCTCGAGCTCGCAGCGATGTCATCTCAGCGATCGAGATACGCCGCTCGGATCATCGCCGACGTCCGTGGTGCGAAGATCGTCGGCACGATCCTGGTCGTCGAGCTGACCGATCGTGGCGACGTCAGCAGCCATCTCGACGGTCAGCGACCACTGCTGCAGTCGCGATCTCGCCGAGGCATCGTTCTGCAAGCAGAGCGCATCGATGAGCGATGCACGCGCTGTCGACGATCGCAGCGCTCGCAGAGCTGCTCGACTGCGTGTCGATCGCTGCCAAGAGCTCCGGCAATCCGCCGCTGCTCGTCCAGCGGCGGCAGCGCGAACTCGTAACTCGCGAGGCTCGTCCAGTTCGTACGCGGCGACAGCGACCCGCCGACGTGCCGACCGCGTGCTCGAAGAACGCGTCGGTCTGGCAGATGAACGGCAGCAGCTCCGGCAGCAGCACGTCGGATCCTTCGGCTCGAAGCACGTAGATGTCGCCCGAGCAGACGCCGTCGAAGTCGGCGACAGCGACCTTGCGCTGATAGGCGCGACGCTTACCGAACAGGACCTGCCCGGCCGAAACGACGTTCGTGAACGTCGGTGCCGTCCGCGACGTCGCCCCACCGCGAATCGAAGGTCGCCCGGGTCCATGTGCTCGCAGGCCGACGTAGCGCTCGAACCCGTCGCCTCCGGGATCGCTCGATCGCTCCTTGACTCAGGCGCACGACATCGCCGAACGCGACCCGCGTCCAGCCCGTCGCTTGGATCGCAGCTCAGGCATCGCGCGCCTCCTCGGCGACGACGCCGTCGAGCATCTCGACCAGCGCGTCCATCTGCGGCCAGAACTCGCGCCCGTCTGCCTCGAACGCTGCCCACGCCGTCGCGAGCGTCTCCGTCGCTCGCCGTCTCGCGCTGCCTCGCTGCGGCTTCACGTAGCGCGGAATCGACAGGTTGCCGTCCTTGCGCGAGGATCTCCGTCGATCGTCGCGACCGTCGGCGAAGCCCGGCTCGTCCGCGAACGCCCGATAGGCCGTCGACGATGCGCTCCTGGTGCTCGGGCGTCAGGAAGCTCTGCGCCGTTCTCGCGCGCGACCTCGTGCACGGCGTCGATGAAGAGGACCTTGCCCTTGCGGCTCGGCGGCTTCTGCGTCCGGCAGATGACGACGCACGCCTCCATCGGCGAGTTGTAGAAGAGGTTCGGGCCGAGGCCGAGCACGCACTCGACCAGGTCGGCCTCGACGAGCTTGCGCCGCATCTCCGCCTCTTCCTTGCGGAAGAGCACGCCGTGCGGGAAGAGGATCGCGCAGCGGCCGGTCTTCGGGTCCAGGCTCTTCAGGATGTGCTGGAAGAAGGCGTAGTCGGCGCGGCCCTGCGGCGGCGTGCCGAGGAAGTTGCGGCCCCAGGGGTCGCTCTGCCACGCCTCGCGGTTCCACTTCTTGATCGAGTACGGCGGATTGGCGAGCACCACGTCGAACGTCCGCAGGCGGTCGCCCTCGATGAAGGCGGGGTTGCTCAGCGTGTTGCCGGCGGCGATGTCGAAGTCCTCGACGCCGTGCAGCACGAGGTTCATCCGCGCGATGGCCGCGGTGATGTGGATGAGCTCCTGGCCGTAGAGGCCGAGCGTGCGCGTGTCGCCGCCGCGGCGCTTCACCTCGGCGAGCGCCGAGATGAGCATGCCGCCGGTGCCGCACGGTGGGGTCGTAGATGCGCTCGCCCGGCTTGCGGCTCGAGCATCTGCGCCATCAGATGGACGAGCGTGCGGTTGGTGTAGAACTCCTGCGCCGTGTGGCCGCTGTCGTCGGCGAACTGCTTGATCAGGTACTCGTAGCCGTTGCCGAGCTCGTCCTCCGGCACGGTGGCGAGGCTGAGCGTGTGCTTCGAGAAGTGCTCGATCAGGTTCTTGAGCGTCTCGTCGGGCAGCTGCGCCTTGTCGGTCCACGGGGCGTTGCCGAAGACGCCGGCGAGCCGCTCGGGGTTGGCCGCCTCGATGGCGCGGAAGGCGTTGAGCAGCGCCCGGCCGACGTCGCGCGAGGCAGCTGCGCACGTCGTTCCAGTGCGCGCCGTCGGGGATCGCGAAGCGGTCGTCGGCCGTGGCGCGCGCGTAGCCGTCGTCGCCGGTCTCGTCGAGGGCGCGTCTGGTAGTCCTCGTCCCAGACGTCGGAGAGCCGCTTGAAGAAGAGCAGCGGGAAGACGTACTGCTTGTAGTCGCCGGCGTCGATCAGGCCGCGCAGGAGCGTTGGCCGCGCCCCAGAGGTACGACTCGAGCTCCTGCTGGGTCAGGTGCTCGGGGCCTTGCTCATGCGAGCCAGCCTCCCTCGGTCAGGACCTCGCGCAGGTGGTCCTCGGCCGCCCGCGCTTCGGCGAGCGCCTGCTTGAAGGCCGCGACGGCCTCGGGCAGCGGCGGGATGTCCTCGCCGATGGGCGGCAGCACGTAGCGCGAGATGTTGAGCGTCCAGTCCTCGTTCTTGATCTCGTCGAGGCCGACCACCTTGGCGCGGTCCTCGACGTCCGCGAAGGCGCTGCACCCAGGCGACGATCTGCTCGGCGTGCTCGGGATCGAGGAAGTTCTGCGCGCGGCCCTTGCGGAAGAGGCTCGAGGCGTCGACGACGAGCACCTTGCTCCTTCCGCTCCGCGGGCTTCGCGCGGCGGAGGATCACGACGGCAGGCGCGAGGCCGGTGCCGTAGAAGAGGTTCGGGGCCAGCCCGATGACCGCCTCGATGAGGTCCTGCTCGAGCAGAGCGCTTGCGGATCCTGCCCTCGGCGTCCTTCCGGAAGAGCGCGCCCTGCGGGAGCACCACCGCCATGCGGCCTGTTCCCGGCGGCCATCGAGGCGACCATGTGCTGCACCCAGGCGTAGTCGCCGTAGCTGTCCGGCGGGAGGCCGTACGGCGGCGCGGCCCCACGGATCCGCCTCCCAGACCTCGCGGCCCCACTCCTTGAGCGAGAACGGCGGATTGGCGATCACGCAGTCGAAGGTGGCGAGGCCGCCGGTGCTCGAGTCGGTGAACGCCGGGTTGCGGAGCGTGTCCTCGCGGACGATCTGGAAGTCCTCGATGCCGTGGAGCACGAGGTTCATCCGCGCGATGGAGGAGGTGGTGAGGTTCTTCTCCTGGCCGTAGATCTTGCCGAAGAACGTGCGCGGGTCGCCGCCGGCGCGCTGCACGTGGTCGATCGCCCCGAGCAGCATGCCGCCCGTGCCGCAGGCCGGGTCGTAGATGGTCTCGCCCTCCTTCGGGTCGAGGATGTCGACCATCATCCGCACGACGCTGCGCGGGGTGTAGAACTCGCCGGCCTTCTTGCGCTTGGTGACGTCGGCGAACTTGCCGATCAGGTACTCGTAGGCGTCGCCGAGGATGTCGGATGCTGACGCGCCGTGTTGCCGAGCGAGAGCTCCGAGAAGCCCTCGATGAGGTCCTTCAGGATCTCGTCGGTGAGGATCTCGCGGTTGCCCCAGTCGGCGGCGCCGAAGACGCGGTAGAGCGTGTCGGGGTTGGCGCGCTCGATCTCGCGCATGGCGTGGGCGAGGGCCGTGCCGACGTTCGCCGGCGTCTCTCGGACGTCGTCGCCAGTGGCAGCCCTCGGGGACGTCGAAGCGGTGGACCTCGGGGAAGTCGACCGGCTCGACGTCGCCGTAGAGCTGCGCCGCCTCCGCCGTCTCCTCGTCCCAGACGTCGCAGATGCGCTTGAAGAAGAGCAGCGGAAGGATGTACGCCTTCCAGTCCGTGCGATCGACGGCGCTGCCGCGCAGGATCTCGGCGCAGTCCCAGAGGTGGACTTGAGGCGGGCTCAGCGTCACTAGGCGAGTCGAGGCCGAAGACCCACCTGCACGTTCACCCCTGTCGGCACGCCCTCACGAAGTCGCAACGAGTCTAAGGCCGGGATCGATGGAGCAGAATGAAGTGGGGACCTACTGGACGCTGCCATTCATGTCCTTCGGAAATGCGGCACGCCAATGACCAGGCGTGAGATCACCGAACAGGCGCTATACGGGACGGCGGCCAATTCCTTGATCCTTGCCTGGCACGACCACTACTGATTTGCCCGGGCGTGACGAGCAACGACCAAGTCGTTGATCAAAAGTGGGCCCCGAAGTGCGACGAGATCCTCGACGGCCTCAACCTTTGAGAACTTCCCAAATGCCGCCACTGGTACGTCCTCGAGAGCCGAGATGACCTGCTTGTCAGCTGCGTCGATCCGGGGGATCGTTAAGGACCTTGCTTGACTTGTCGCGATTCACCTTTGTGGGGAGCGGAGCCAGGTTACAGATGTGGTTCTGGAGCTTGGCGAGTTTCTCATCGCCGAGTTGGCCGAATAGCTCTTCGGGAATGATGTGGTCGATATGCGAGCCGGGCTCTGATGAAGCCGCCGGCCACGCTCTTCGGATGACATTTCGGTAGTGCAATAGGAGCGTCACCCGCTGGTCGACCGACCCGAGATAAGACGTTCCCTCCATGACCCCGTCGTTGACGACTGACTCGACAAGGGCGCGCCAATCTGCTTGAGTGACAGGGGTGCGGTTTGCGGCATTGCCGGATCGCTTGCGGCGGTGAAGGGATCCGGCGATACGTGAATCTCGCTTGAGCCACGCCAGCGACCAACGCAGTACTCATAGACGAGGCGATCGAGGAGGACCCGAGCATTCTTGCGAAAGGCCTTGCGCAGTCGTCCATCCTGTCGAGGCCGACCCTTTCGAATCCAATCCCTTGTCATCACGAGTGCAAATCTTGGGCAACCGCGTTGCTCATTCGATCGATGATGGCAAGGTCCCAGGCCGACCAATATTTGAATTGATCTTGATCGAGAGCTATGGCAAGTGCGTCCTTGATGTCGGACTCGACCTCAAGCGTTCCCCAGGCCATGACGAGTGGCTGCCCGCCAACCTCTTTGACGGTTGGCAGCTGCTCGATATTGTTATCGACATCCACCTGAATACAGGCGGTGAGCTTGAACCCGAGAGTGACTCGATCGCTCGAAACGCGGGCCGGATCATCCTGCCAGGCCCGCCAAGGTCACCGAATAGCCTGGGAGTCCAGTCGAGCCATCAACGTGGCCGCCAGACCCACCGCTCAACTTCGCTATCAAAGGGCAACCGCATCTGCTCAAACAAGGTCGCCGCTCTCGCGGTAATGTCGGATCGGGATCGCCAACGGCCACTCGCCATAGCGATCTGCGGATAGACCTCGGCTGCAGTGAGCTTCGTGCCACCCTGGTTGATGATTTCAAAGATCTTGGCGTCATCGCTTGCGCTGGTT
The DNA here is from genome assembly GCA_963850555.1 of uncultured Chloroflexia bacterium. Lineage (GTDB taxonomy): Bacteria > Chloroflexota > Limnocylindria > Limnocylindrales > CSP1-4 > SPCO01. The sequence continues at coordinate 8,791 of CAWKLT010000010.1, forward strand.
CTAGTGAGATCAAAGTTTGCGATCTTCTGATGAGCGGAGGCGGGTGGCGACTGCATTTACGAGTCGAATGGCCGTCTCGATCTTGCCCCAGCGAGCCTTGATCTCAGTCTTGAGGATCTTGGCCGCTCCTGAGTCGAGGTTCGTCCCGTCGGTGACCCAGTCGAAGAACTCGCTTTGGCTGGGTGGGATCGCCGCGTCTGCTCGCTGCGCCAGTTTGCATCGATAGGCGATCCACTCGCTAGCTTGACCGCGTCGACCCGCAAAGGTCGCCTCGCCTGCTGGCTTGACGGCGTACGGAAGTCGGTCGAGGATCGCACCGGACGAGAACGGCTTCTGAAAGCCACACGAGGTCCGTACGTCGGGTGCAGAGGAGAATCACCAGGAGCTCATTAAGACCTCCGTGAGTCGGGCCAGCCGAAGCGTCTCCCGCCGCCTCGTGGATGGCCTCAAGATCATCCTGGCTCAGGACCGTCGTGTCCCCGGCACCCGCGGTCTCAAGGTCGTCTTCGTCGGTCGCATCTTCGGGCGTGTCCGTCGGGAGCTCGTACTGCTTCCCATCGAGGTCACCGTCACCGAAATAGTCTTCGACCTTCAGTCGGTACGCTTCGACAATCTCTGCCTCACCCCATTTGTTCTTGATCCTCAGCGTGTCTTTAGCCCAGGCGTAGATGGTCTCTAGGATTTTGCATGCCCTTCAGGGCTTCCCATTGTTTGATTATGCTCATCCAACAGGTGTTTGACTGGAGTCGCGGTGCTGCCTTTTGCGGGACCCTCTATTTTAAGGACCACAGCCCCGAGTGGAAAACCCTTGAAGAAGCTTAGCGTGAGCTCGAAGTCCTTGAATCCATTCCAGGTTGACTTCCGCTGGAAGCGAGGCAGTTTGATCGCCGGATCCTCGATGGAACGATTTTAATCGGCGTCTTATCGATGTCCCACACGTGGTGTGCCTCACTCAATGATGTGTTGGGCGGATGACCAGGAGTATGGCGAGGTCAGGTCGAAGAGCAGGCAGCGCAGGCCGCCGACGTAAGCGGCAATCGCTAGTCGGAGGGTAGCCGCTCCGCGTCACACGAGCGGGATCCGGCGACGGCCGGAACGCGGCCATTGAGCAACCTCGATTCCCCCCTATCACGACACCAGCCGTGAGTCGAGTACGGTTCGACGACGTCGGGTCAGAGGAGCGTGACCTCGTGCCGCTCGCATAGCTGAACCCACCGAGTGTCCGCTGGTCGACGCTCCCCTGCGAGCACGGCACGGACCTTGGAATGCTGGCCCGGGAGTCGATCCTGGATTGTCAAGAACTTGGCAAGCCCGATGCGCAGCTATTTGGTCTTGTTGGCCGCGGTCAGGCTCTTGATCTCGCCCACACACCAGCACCCTCATGCGTCCAGGCGAGGTCAAGTCGGGATCGCCCGACGTCGGACGGCCCAATGCCCGAGCCTTTCCCCCTGATTGACCGGAGCCGCGATCCAGCCAATTCTCGCCTGTTCGACTACGGCTGGGTCGGCAGCCTCGTGATCCAGTACGCGTAGTCGAGCGTCGGCGGTCGTGCTGAACCGGGCGTTCACGACCCACAGGGCGCCCTGCGTGAGCGTCCCGGTGGTCGGGATGTCGAGCTCGAAGTCCGGTCGGACGTGAACTCCCCGATCTAGCTCCGCCTCGGTCAGGCCGGCGCGCAGCGTGAGCACGGCTCACGGGTTGTTCGCGAAGTTGCGCACGACGTACAGGGTCTTGCCGCTGCAGCTCGAGCCCGTCGCCATTGGCGACGGAGTACGCCGCCGGTGTCGATCTCGGTCGTCTCGCCGGTGCGCGGGTTCACCTTGAACAGCAGGCCCTCGTTCGACTGGACGAGCACGAGCCAGCCGCCGCGGGCGGCGATGCCGTTCGCGTTGAAGCCGGCCGAGTACGAGAGGTCGCCGGTCAGCTCCATGGTCGTGGCGGCCGTCGGAGCCGGCAGCGCGCCGCCTCCGCCCAGCGGGATGACCAGCAGCTGCTGGTTCACCGAGTCGGTGGCGTAGACCGCGTTGCGGCTGATGTCGAGGTCGTTGATGAACCCGGCCGTCGGGAACGGGTAGGTCTCGAGCAGCTCCCCGGTCGCGACGTCGTACACGCGGACCTGCTGCGTCGGCCCGCCGGCGACCCACAGGCGCCCCTGGTCATCGAGATGGAGCCCGACCGACACGAGCCCGGCGTCCGCCGCGTTGTCGACGAGGAGGCGCTCCTCGCCGGTCAGCACGTTGGCGGTCCAGATGTCGCCGTCCCGGAGCGACCCGGCGTACAGGTTGCCCGCGGCGTCGGACTCGATGCCCTCGGGCTGGAAGCCATCGGGCAGGTCGATGCGGGCGGGCAGGTCGGGATCCGCGGGCCGGACGGCCGCGGCGGCTGGCGCCAGCACGAGGCTCAGGGCCAGGGCGAGCGCGGTGAGAAGAGCGAGGCGACGGGCGAGCGACATGGTGGCCTCCAGCGTCCCTGGTTGGCCGCGTCTTGGTCCGGAAGTAACGATCAGCCGGCCCTCGGGGGCGAGCCGGCTGATCGTCTCTGGGAATGCGAGTGCGCTCCCGGCGGGCGCCCCACCAGCCGGCACGTTCGCCTCTTATCGATACGGCTCGGGCCCCCCAGGACCGGAGCGGCAATCGGAAACGCGCTCCGAGTTGTCGCCCATTCCGTATCGACCACGGCGCGTGTGGCTGGTGCCCGGGCGCCCGCCGGCGCGCGGGTCATTCTCAATTCGAGCGAGTCGCCGCCGGGGGTTGCGCGGCTAGGAGGAACGAGCTTGGCGGAGCCAGCTCAAATCGAACACAGAAACGATACGGCGGGGCGCCTCGGACCCGCCTCGTACCGACTCCGGAGAGGCATTACATCCGCATATCAACGGGTCAGTCGAAGTCCCAGATCGTGTTGCCGTCGTAGAACATCATCACGTACTGGCAGCGCTCGCAGATGAGCATCTTGACCCGATGCGCGGTCAGGCCCCAGGCGCTGTCCAGCTTGCCCTGCTCCTGCTGGAACGTGCGGTTCCCGCAGAGAGGGCAAGCCGGCAGGTTCGGTTCCCCGGTCTGGTCGGTCATCAGTTGACGATCGAGTTCCCGGTGGTCGTGTTGGCTCGATTGAAGACGGCCTGGGTGTTCGAGTTGAACTTGGGCCCGTACATGTTGCTGAGCCCGCTGTAGCCGTACGAGTTCAGCGACGTCGCCGTGCCGGCCGAGTTGGTGAAGCTGCGCGAGCCACGGGCCGCCGGACGAGCCGCCGGTCATGTTGCAGGCGATGCCCCAGGTCAGGTTGCCGTTGTTGGGGTCGTTGAAGGTCGGGCCGGCGCAGTAGGTCAGGTCCTTGCCCTTGTACTTGCCGGCGGCCGGGTAGCCGAACGAATGCACGCTCCCGCCGGTCGAGATCGCCGGGTAGGAGATGCCGTACGTGCCGAGGGCATCGAGCTGGGTGTTGCGTCTTGCCGCCCGCCCCGACGATCGCGAACGCGAAGTCGTGGACCGTGGCCTGGGTGTTGAAGCCGCCCGCGGACGCGTAGCCGTTGTGGACGACGAGGCCAGCGGCGGTCCAGCAGCCGAACGTCGACTGGGCGCAGGTGAACGTCGGCGCGGTATCGAACGAGGGGACGTACGTCCAGTTCGTCGCGAACGCTCGATTGACCTCGTCGTAGGCGCAGTGCCCGGCGGTCAGGACCAGGGAGTGGCTCGAGCGGCAGTCGGCGATGGCCGACGCCGAGCAGACCCAGTTGCCGCCGTCCATCGTGAACAGGACCTTGCCGGTGCGCTGGACGACGGGGCCGCCGCCGGTCCAGGAGGCACCCTTGACCACGCCGCCGCCGGGCGGGGCGGTTGCGGTGGCCTGGCCTTCGGCTCGAACTTGCCGTCGGTCCGTCCGGACGAAGTCGCGCGGCTTGGCGCTCGGCGATCCGCTCGGCGGTCCAGTACTTGACGATCCGTTCGTGCTCGGCCTTCGCCTTGTCCTTCGAGTCGCCGGCCGCGACCGGCGCGACGGCAAGGGGCAGCAGGGCGAGGGCCGTGAGCAGGGCAGCCGCAACGGCGGCCTTCGATCGATGCATCGAGACGCTTCCTCCCGGTATTGCGCGATGGCCTGGGGGTTTCGTGCCGACAGGGTAGCCCGTCGGGGCACGCCGAATCTGTCGGTGATGTGTCTATGCGGGTGTCTTCGGTGCGGCCGCGCACCGTCGTCCGTGCCTGCTGCCGACTGCCCGAGTCATCCCGACCGGCTCCATCGCGGCTCCACATTCCGACGCGAGCATGCGAGTCAGGAAGGCCACCCACCTCGGGCGGCCGACATGAACCACCAAGGAGGCGCACGACATGCGTCAGTTCTTCATCGCATTCCTGGTCATCGCCGCGCTGCTCGTCGGAGGGAGCGTCGTCGCCAGCGTCGCCTACCAGACCGGCGTCCAGGTGGCGGTCAACACGGCCGCCGCGAGCGCACCCGCCGGCACGGTCGTCACCCCGGTCGTCCCCGCGTACGGGTATGGCTACGGATACGGCCCCGGCTACGGCTTCGGCTGGCACGGCGGCCCCGGGATCTTCGGCATCCTGTTCGGGATCTTCATCCTCTTCCTGTTCATCGGCCTGCTGCGAGCGGCGTTCGGCGCCGGTCGCGGTTGGGGCGGACCCGGCGGCGGCTGGGGCTACCGCGGTGGCCCAGGCGGCCCGGGCGGCCGAGGCGGCTGGGGCAACCACGAGCACAACGGCGACCGCCCCTGGGAGCGCCAGGCCCGCGAGCTCCACGACTCGTGGCACCGCGACAACCCCGGCGAGTCCGGCGGCGCGTCCTCGACCGATCGACCATCGACCGGCACCCCGGGCGCTTGACGCGGCCCATTCGCCGCGGCGGCCCGCGCCCAAGCGGCCGCGCCCAAGGCTGGCTCCGGCTCCGGATCTCCGGGTCCGGAGCCTCCGCTTGGGTCCCGCCGGCGCGCCCCGTGATGCACAAGATCCGCCGCCGGGCAAAGGGTTCTTCACCGATGCACGTCGGCGGCATCACGCGGCGGCGCCCGATCCCGACCCCAACCGCAGCCCAACCTCCCGTGATGCCGCAGAGGTGCATCGCCAGGAACCTGTTGTCTCCCGCGGCCTGGATGTGCATCACGCGCCCAAGCCACTCCCCTCCCCCCGCGTAGGATGCGACCGATGACCACGCAGAAGACCATCCTCGTCGTCGACGACGAGCCGCGGATCGTCGAGCTTGCCCGCGACTACCTCGAGCACGCGGGTTTCGCCGTGCTGACGGCGTCCGACGGCCCGGCGGCCCTCGCGCTGGCCCGCACCCGCAACCCGGACCTCGTGGTCCTCGATCTCGGCCTGCCGGGGCTCGATGGCCTCGACATCACCCGCCAGCTCCGGACCGCCGAGCGCACCGCCGCCCTCCCGATCGTGATGCTGACCGCCCGGGACGACGAGCTCGACAAGCTGCTCGGGCTCGAGCTCGGCGCCGACGACTACCTCACCAAGCCGTTCTCGCCGCGCGAGCTCGTCGCGCGCGTGCGGGCGGTCCTGCGCCGTGCCGATCGCCCGGTCGGGGCCGGCGACGTCATCACGGTCGGCGACCTGACCCTGGACGTGCCGCGGATGCGGACCGAGGTGGCCGGCCGGACCGTCGACCTCACCCCGACCGAATTCACGCTCCTCGCGACCCTCGCCCGCCAGCCCGGCCGCATCTTCACGCGGTCGCAACTGCTCGACGCCCTCCACGGGGTCGCGTTCGAGAGCTACGAGCGCGCGATCGACTCGCACGTGAAGAACCTGCGCCGCAAGCTCGAGCCCGAGCCGCGCCAGCCGCGCTACGTGCTCACGGTCTACGGCGTGGGCTATCGACTCGCCGACGACCGGGCGACCGACGCATGACGACGCCCGACGGCGGGGGCGACCAGGCCGGGCGCGGCGACGGGCATGCCGGCGACGACGGCCACGACCACGGAGCCCGTGGCGACCGCCGCGAGCTGTGGGAGCAGTGGGCGGCCCAGCGACGCGCCGACGGCGGTCGAGGCTGGGGGCCGGGACAGGGTCCGCCGTGGGCTCGAGGCGGCCCACCGTGGGGACCGGGCGGGGACGGTCCGTGGCGAGGCGGCCGCCGGGGGCGCGGGTTCGGCTGCCTCTTCGGGCTGATCTTCCTCGTGTTCGTGATCGTCCTGCTCACCGTGATCGCCACGGTCCTGTCGCACGATCGCGTCCAATGCCGGACCGCTACCCGCGGTCATCGTGGTGCTCGTGGCCGTGGCCGCCCTCATGGGTCTGGGCCGAGGGCTGCGCCGGAACGCCGCCACGCTCGACACGCTCGTTGAAGCCACCCGTCGCGTCGAGGACGGCGACTACTCGGTCCGTGTCGACGTCCCCGAAGGCGGCTTCCGCCCGGTCCGCCAGCTCGTGCGCGGCTTCGACACGATGGTCGAGCGGCTCGAGGTCGATGAGCAGCAGCGTCGCTCGCTGCTCGCCGACGTGAGCCACGAGCTGCGCACGCCGCTGACCGTGATCTCGGGCAACCTCGAGGCGATGATCGATGGCGTCCACCCGATCGACGAGGCCCGCCTGGGCGCGATCCTCGACGAGACCCGGGTCATGGAGCGGCTCATCGACGACCTCCGGACGGTGGCACTGTCGGAGGCCGGCACGCTCACGCTGCATCGGGAACCGACCGACCCGGACGTGCTGATCGCCGAGGTCGTGCGGTCGTTCGAGGGCGCGGCAGGTACGGCCGGGGTGACCGTCACGGCCGAGGTCGGAGAAGACCTGCCGATCCTCGACGTGGATCCGGTCCGGCTCCGGGAGGTGCTCGCCAATCTCGTCGCGAACGCGATCCGGCACACGCCGGCCGGTGGCACGGTCGTGATCCGCGGCGAGGTCGACGGGCGATCGGCTCGTGCTGCGGGTCGCGGATTCAGGCTCGGGCATCGATCCGGCCGTGCTCCCCCACGTCTTCGATCGGTTCGTGAAGGGCGCGGGTTCGGGCGGTTCGGGGTTGGGCCTCGCGATCGCGCGCCACCTCGTGGCCGCGCACGGCGGCACGCTCGAGGTCGAGGCCACGGGGAGCACCGGCACCACGTTCCGTGCCAGCCTGCCGCTTCGCTAGGCCAAACTGGATGGGGACTTCGCGCTTCCGACCGAATACTTCGAAATCGAAGTGTTCGAGCGCGACAGCGAGCGTGAGCGCGCCGAACCGGGCCGTTGCCGGGTCCCTACTCCGGTCGCGTGATCCGGACGTCGTCCACGGCCGCCTCGACGGTCGAGGCCGAGCCCCGGTCCTGTGCCAGGAACACGATCCGGACCGTCTGCCCGGCCCATGGCGTCATCGGCACCGTGGCGAGCGCCCACGCCGGCGTGTCCTTGTTCGCGGCGCCTCGTTCCTCGCGGACGAGCGTGCGCGTCCCGTCTGCGGCCTCGACGTACGCCCGGAACACGTCCGAGGACGACGAATTCGAGGCATGGGCCAGGTAGTAGCGGAACACCAGGTTGCCCACGGTCGCAGGCAGCTTGATCTCGGGCGAGCGGATCGTGGTCGGCCCGCCGTCGATGTCATACGAGTTCGCGGACGACCCAGCCGATGCACCCGTGACGAGCGCCTTGGACCCCGACCGGACGGTCCCGGCCTGGTACGTGGTCGTCGAAGGATCGGCCCGCTGCCAGGCGCCGGCGCTGACCGTGTCCGTGCCGAGCGGGTCGGCCTTCCAGCCGCGCGAGATCTCGAAGTCCTCGTTGAACGCGCCACAGTGGGTCGTGCGCTTGCCGACGAGCGCGTACAGGCAGCCGGCCTGACTCCATCAGGTAGTAGATGGCGTCCTTGTTGCGGTCGGTCTGCGGGACGATCTGCTCGTCGGGCGGGTAGAACCGGGCGGTCGAGCTGACCTTCGCGTGGCTCGGGTACATCTCGAACGTGTACATGAAGATCCGGTGGCGGCCGTAGGCGTAGTCGATCTCGTCGCCGTCGGTGACGTACAGGCTGCTCGACTGCTTGGGCGTGTAGCCGTTCTTGCTGGCCATCTTGATGCCGAGCGCCCGGAGCGCGGCGTGGTCGTCGGCGCTCATGTCGGCGGGGATGTCGGTCTGGGTGTAGCCGTACGGCCAGAGGATCTCCTCGCCCGCCGTGTGGAACGTGATGGCGGCGCGGATCTGCTGCCGAGAGCCGACGACGCGGCTGTTGATGAAGTCGCGGAGCGCCCGCGTCTCGGGCGCCGAGAACGCCTTGGGGCCGCGATACGTGAGCGCGGACTTCGAGCCCGATGAGCCGCCGCAGCAACCCCAGCGATAGTCGTAGTTGCGGTTGAGGTCCGTGCCGACGGCCGTGCTGCCGGCGTTGGGCTGGCGGTTCTTGCGCCAGGCTCGATACGGGGAGCCGGTCAGGTCGTACTCGCCGCCGTCGGGGTTGACCATGAACACGATGAAGATCTCGCGGCTGTTGACGATGTTCGTGGCTCGCTCGCTCGTGCCGTAGCCATCGGTCAGCCAGCGCAGGATCGCGAGGGTCTGCTCCGCCGACAGGTGCTCGCGGGCGTGGTGGAGGCCGTCGAAGAGGAGCTCGGGCTCGGATTCGTCGGTCTCGACGTGGTCGGAGATCTTGGCGGCCCAGATCTCGCGGCCCTGGTGGCTCTTGCCGATCGAGAACTTCTTGACGATCGCCGGGTGGTCGGCGACGGCCTTGTTCAGTTCCGCGACCATCTCCGCATACGTGTGGTAGCGGGAGTCCTTCGAGGGGAAGTCCGCGGCGGCGACGGGGGCAGCCGCGGGAGCCGAGACGGCCGCCGAGAGGGCGAGGAGCGCGGCGAAACCAAGGGGCGCGAGTCGATGGAGCATGCGGGGAGTGTCAGCTCCCCGTTCCGTGCCGACCATGGCGCGATGGTGCCACGGGGCACCGGGACCCAGCGGGGCGCTGGCGCTCCGCCCGTGCGGGGAGCGGCGGTCGGCGGCGCCGCGCCGGTCAGGCCATGGAACATCTGGCGCCGCCCGGCAGTCTCTACCCCCGACGGACCGGCCCGAGACTCGGGATACCGGCCGATCGCAGGAGGATCGACGATATGCGTTCGATCAACCGAGCCGGCGGCGCCCTGATCGCCGGACTCCTCCTGGTCGCGGTGACTGCGGCCCCCGCTCTGGCCTGCGGCGGGCTCATCGGTCCCAATGGGGCCGTCAACCTGCTCCGGACGACGACGTTCGCCGGATACCACGACGGGGTGGAGCACTACATCACCTCGTTCGAGTTCGCCGGTGGCGGTGGCGCCTTCGGCAGTCTCACGCCACTCCCCGGGGTACCGACGAGTGTCGAGAAGGGCGGCGACTGGACGCTCCAGCGGCTGCGCCTCGAGACCGACCCGGTCCCGGAGCGGGCGCTCTTCTCGCCTCGACTCGGCCGCCGCGGCGCCGTCCGCCGAGGTCCTCATGGAAGTCACGATCGACGCGCTCGACATCACGGTCCTGCGCGGCGGCGCCGACGAGGTCGGCGTCTGGGCCAAGGACCACGGCTTCCGCCTCCCGCCGGACGCGCCCGAGGTCCTCGAGTTCTACGCGGCCCGCAGCCAGATCTTCCTGGCTGCCGCCTTCGATGGCGAAGCGGCCGCGGCGCGTGGCCAGAACGTCGGCGACGGCACGCCGGTCCACATCACGATCCCGACCGAGAACCCCTGGGTGCCGCTGCGCATCCTGGCCCTCGGCAAGGGCGGCACGCGAAGTCGTCGAGGCCGACGTCTACCTCCTCAACGACCTGAAGCCCGCGATGCTGCCCGCTCCGGACGGCTTCAACGGCATGTCGCTCGACTACAGCCAGCCCGCTTCCGAGTCGCTCCTGGCCGACCTTCGGTCCGACCGCGGCATGGAATGGGTGCCCGCAGCACGCATGGCTGTCCAAGGTCGCGCTCGACGGCGAGGCCGCCCAGTTCGGGTACGACCTGGCGATCGATGCCTCCGGTGCCGGAGCGCCGTCCCGCGTCGCCGCCGGACTCGACCTGCCGGGCGCCAACGACCCGACCGGGCCGGCGATGCTTCGCACGCTCGGGACGATGATGTTCGTCATCGGCTCGCTCGGTGCGATCATCGTGCTGGTCACCCGTCGACCGTCTGACAGCGGCATGCATCCCGCATGAACCGATCCGTGGGTCCGGCCGGCGTTGGGGCGCCGGCCGGCGCCCGATCCTCCCGCCGCCGGCCGGGGCGCCTCGCCCTGGTCGGCGGCATCGCCCTGTCGCTCGGGATCGCCGGGATCGCGGCGGCATGGGTCAAGGCGCCGGGGCTGGATGACGGCCGTGCCGAGATCCGGATGCGGTACTCGGCGTTCAGCGCGACCGAGGTGGTCGCCACGGCCGGTGTCCCGTTCACGTTCGTGCTGGTCAATGCCGACCCGATCGACCACGAGTGGCTCGTCGGCGACGACGCGTTCCACGAGCGCCACCGGACCGGCACCGAACCCGACCACGGGACCCGCCCGACCGAGGTCTCCGTGCCGGCCGGCACGACCAAGACGACCACCGTCACGTTCCAGGACCCCGGGGAGTACCGCTTCATCTGCCACCTGCCAGGCCACGAGGCCTACGGCATGGTCGGCATCGTCCGAGTCCTGCCCGCGAGCTGACGAGCCACGTGGCAACAAACGATGAGCCGGCGGGCCCGAAGGCGCCGCCGGCTCGATGTCTCGACGATGACCGAGCGATCCGTCGACCGCTGATCCGGCGCTGCTGGCGCCGGTCGATCAGTTCTTCTTGCCCTTCAGCTGGACCACACGCTCGTCGAAGCCCTCGCCGCAGAGGAATTCGCCGCAGGCCACACCGAAGGACACCGTCAGGGCTTTGCCGCCCTTGAAGATGCCGTTGTCGCCGAACACGTCGGCGGACCACGGCTGGGTGGTCCCGTCGCAGGCGAATCCTTCGATGAAGCCGAACCCGTTGATCCGGATCCTGCCGACCGCCTGCTGCACGAAGATGTCGATGAACGTGAACTCGACCGGGGCGTCGGAGCAGGTCACCGTTCCGCTGATCGTGGCCGAGCCGTCGTGGTTGAATCGTCCGGTGCGATTGAGCGTGACGCTCACGTCGGGCGGTGGCGGGATCTCTTCCATCTGGATCCGCAGCGTGCCGCCGGTCCCGGCTCCGTCGGATTGATCGTCGATCGCGAGGACCGCGTAGGTCTCGCCCTGGACCGCCTCGAAGAAGGTCGCTCCGGGGCCGCACGCAAGGACCTCGAAGCTGCCCGGGCTCCCGAGCGCGACGAAGACGCCGGCCGAGTAGTTCGACTCCGACACGTCGATCGCGATGAACGCATCCGCGGACGCGGTGAACTCGTACCAGACGCTCGCGTCCATCGCGGGCGCTCCGCACGGGATGTTCATCTCCTCGTCATCGGCGTCCGTCGTCGCTTCGGTCGTGTCGACGGTCAGGTCGTCCCCGATCGCGATCGGTTCCCGACCGGGATACATGTCATTCGAGGGCGGGGCGGCGAGCACTGGCGCCGCGAGCGTCAGGCTGACGATCATCAGGATGCCTGTGAAGGATCGCGATGCGCTTCATGTGAACCCTCCTGTGGCGTGTCCTTCCGAGGTTTCGGACTAGTGGTCAGGTGAAGAGCAGCAGGTTGGCCGTCCCGGGGTAGAACCGCCGGTCCACGCCACTGATCCGCTTCGTCGTGGCGGTCGATGCGAGCGCCTTGTGGACGGTGGCAGGCGTGGCGGCGGGGTTGGACTCGAGGTACAACGCCGCGACCCCCGCGGTATGCGGCGATGCCATGCTGGTGCCGTTGATCGTGTTGGTGGCGGAGTCGCTCGTTCGCCAAGCGGACGTGATGGCCTGACCCGGGGCGAACCAGTCCATGCAGGTGCCCCAGTTCGAGAACGACGCCTTGGCATCGGTGATCGTGCTCGCGCCGGACGTCATGGCCTCCGGCACTCGGGCCGGGCTGAAGATGCACGCTTGCGCATTCGCGTTGCCCGCGGCGACGGCGTAGGCGACCCCGTCCGCGATCGAGTTCTTGACGGCGAGGTCGACGGCGAGATTGGCGCCACCGCCCAGGCTCATGTTGGCGACCGCTGGGTCACCGGCCTGATGGTCGGCAGTGACGAAGTCGATACCGGCGACGATCGCCGACCACGGGGCTGAACCGCCACAGTCGAGGACTCGCACGGCCACGATGTCGACGCCCTTCGCAACGCCATACGTGGCGCCGCCGATCGTCCCGGCGACATGCGTGCCGTGACCGTTGCAATCGCTGGCATCAGCGTCGTTGTCGATGAAGTCCCAGCCCGAGCTCGCTCGGCCCCCGAACTCCGTGTGTGTGAGGCGGACACCGGTATCGATGACGTAGGCCGTCACGCCGGCACCGGTGTTCGTGTAGCTGAACGTGCCGCTCAACGGCAGTTTGCGCTGATCGATCCGGTCGATGCCCCAGGTCGCGCCGGTCTGGGTCTCGTCGATCGAGGCGATGCCATCGGGCACGACCATGTCGACGCTCCGGTCGCCACGAAGTGACCGGACCTGCGAAGCGTCCAGGTGCGCCGCGTAGCCGCGGAGCGCGTGGCTGTAGACGTGGGATGCCGACACGCCGTACTGCTTGCCGTGGGCCTTCGCGACCCCTGCCGGACCCATCTTCGCGTCCTTGAGGACGACGATGTAGTCGCCGGCAGCCTGCGGCGCCGACACTCGGAGCCGATACGGCGAGCAGGGCGGCTACGACGCCGCCCACGAACAGGAGCCGGGTTCCGCGGGTGCGCCGAGGCGGATCGGATCCCGGGGCACGGCCTTTCGAGGCGCCACGATGTGTCATATCGACCCCTCCTCCGCCGGCCCATCCCGGCGGCTCCTAAGACCGGTCACGGTCGTCGCGTCGACCGCATCCCGGGACGCCTGTGTCTCCTCAGGCTTTACAGAGACGCGCAGGCGTGGCGTGCGTTGCAGGCAGCGGCACCGTATACCTCGGGTGTTGGCGTAGCGTTGCGAATTTGCGCCGTGGTGCGTGACGGCGCGACGTTCCGTGGCGGTGTCCCGCGCCTACCGCCGGTCGGGCACCTCGGGAGGGTGGTGCTCGACCACGGGGAGGTCCAGGGTTTCGACCCAGGCCGCGATCTCGTCGGCGGCCGCGATCCACAGGCCATCGATGGAGCGGGCGCGCTCGATCAGGCGCTCGATGGCGGCGGCGCGGGACGGCCGGCCCGAGATGAAGGGATGCATCGTGACGTTGAAGAGGCCGCCGACCTCGACGATCGCCTCGAGCTCCTCGGCCCAGTCGGCCTCGACGACGCTCGGGCGCAGGATCGGCGACGACGCGTAGCCCGGGACGTAGTTCCAGCGGTTCCAGTCGTCGAGGCTCCAGTGGACGGGGAGCTCGATGAGGGTCGGCGGGCGTCATCGCCCGTCGCCCGCCCGCCGCGAGGCGGTACGGATGGTCCGAATCCATGAGCGCCGAGTCGTAGCGGAACCCGTGCTTCGCCAGCAGGGCGGGCGTCTCGAAGTTCATGTCCCAGGACGGCGGCCGGTAGCCGATCGGCCGGACGCCGAGCACGGTATCGAGCGCCTCGAGGCCGCGCAGCAGGTAGCCCTCCTCCGTGGCCGCGTCGACGCCGCGCACGCTCTCGTGCAGGTACCCGTGATGGCCGATCTCGTGGCCCGCGTCGCGCACGGAACGGGCGACGTCCGGCCACGTCTCGGCGACCCAGCCCGGGATGAAGAACGTCGTCCGCAGCTTGACCCGGTCGAGCATCCGCAGCAGCCGCGGAACCGCGACGCGCGGGCCGTAGCGCTGGTGGGCCATGACGTCGAGGTAGTCGGCCGTTTCGGGGTGGTCGACGAGCATCACGGCCTCGGCATCGAGGTCGAAGCCGAACAGCGCCGCGGCCCGGATCCCGTCGGGCCAGCGAAAACCGGGCGGCAAGGGCTCCATGGCGCCGAACCATACTTGGGCCGTGAAGCCGCTGCCCTCCCCGTTCGACGACATGGTGGCCGGGCGGCCGGCGAGCATCGCGGTCGCCGGCCCGGCCCTCCTCGGCAGCCGGTTGCTCACCAAGGATCTCGCGTTCCCGGTCGAGGAGCGCGAGGCGTTCCGGCTGCGTGGCCTGCTCCCGGCCCGCGTCCTGACGATCGAGGAGCAGGTCGAGCTCGAGCTCGAACACCTGCGGGTCAAGACCGACCCGCTCGAGCAGTACATCGGCCTCGCCGCGCTCCAGGACCGCAACGCGACGCTGTTCTACCGGCTGCTCGCCGACCACCTGGAGGAGTTCCTGCCGATCGTCTACACGCCGACGGTCGGGCGGGCGACCCAGGAGTTCAGCCACATCATCCGGCGGACCCGCGGCACGTGGATCACCCCGGCCGACGTGGACCGCATCCCGGACCTCCTGCGCCAGGGCCCGTTCGAGGACGTGCGGCTGGTCGTGGTGACCGACAACGAGCGGATCCTGGGCCTGGGCGACCAGGGCGCCGGCGGCATGGCCATCCCGATCGGCAAGCTCGCGCTGTACACGGCGGCCTGCGGCATCCACCCGATCGCTGACGCTGCCCGTCTCGCTCGATGTCGGGACCGACAACCCGTGGCTGCTCGACGACCCGCTGTACCTGGGCTATCGAGCTCCTCGGCTGCGTGGCGCGGAGTACGACGCGCTCGTCGAGGCGTTCGTCACCGGCGTGGAGGAGGTCTGGCCCGGCTGCCTGATCCAGTTCGAGGACTTCAAGCAGCACAACGCGCTGCGCCTCATCGACCGCTACCAGGACCGCGTCCCCTCGTTCAACGACGACATCTCGGGGACGGCCGCGGTCGTCCTGGCGGGCGTGCTGGCGGGGCTTCGGGCGACCGGGCGCTCGCTCGGCCGACGCGCGGATCGTGCTGGTCGGGGCGGGCGCGGCCGGGATCGGCATCGGGCGGCTGCTGCGGCTGGCGATGCGCGAGGCCGGGGTGCCGGAGGACGTCGTGCGCGACGCGATCGCGCTGGTCGACACGAAGGGGCTCGTCCATGCCGGCCGCCCCGATCTGGATGCTTCGAAATCGAAGCTTTCTGTGGCGGCCGCGGCCGGCGCGACGCCGGACCTCGTCGAGACCATCCGCGCCCGGCGGCCGACGATCCTCGTGGGCACGACCGGGGTGGCCGGCACGTTCAGCGAGACCGTGATCCGGGCGATGGCCGACGCGCTGGATCCGGCCGAGCGCCCGATCGTGCTGCCGTTGAGCAACCCGACCTCGGTCGCGGAGGCCACCCCGGCCGATGTCCTCGCCTGGACCGGTGGTCGGGCGATCGTCGCCACCGGCTCGCCGTTCGAAGCCGTCGAGGTCGATGGCGGGCTCCGCGAAGTCGGCCAGGCGAACAACGTGTTCGTCTTCCCGGGCGTGGGCCTTGGCGCGATCGTCGCCGAGTCGCGGGCCGTGACGGACCGGATGTTCCTGCTCGCCGCCTACGAGCTGGCGGCCGAGGTGACCGACGAGCGCCTGGCGACCGGGGCGCTCTATCCGCCGGTCGCCTCGCTGCGCACCACCGCCCGGCGGATCGCCGTCGTCGTCGCCCGCGAGGCCGTGGCCGCCGGGCTGTCCGCGGCCGCCGAGCGCGGCCCGTTCGATCCGGAGACCGAGGTCGAGGCCGCCATGTGGCGGCCCGGAGTACGTGCCCTACACGCCGGCGCGCGCCGTCGAGCGACGGCAGCGGGCGGAGGCCTGAGCCGATGCCGGAACGCGTGCGTGGCGCCGTCCTGGAGGCCGTCGGCGAGCCGGTCGTGATCGCCGACCTCGAGCTGATCGAGCCGCGCGCCGGTGAGGTCCGCGTGCGGATGCTGGCGTCCGGCGTCTGCCACTCCGACCTGCACGTCCGCGACGGCGAGTGGGACCGCCCGACTCCGATCGTGATGGGTCACGAGGGCGCGGGCGTCGTCGAGGCGGTCGGGCCGGGGGTGACGGCGCCGCGTGTCGGCGAGCTCGTCGCGTTGTCGTGGCTCATCCCGTGCGGGGTGTGCCGGTCGTGCCGGCGCGGCCACATCTGGGCCTGCCCCGACTCCCCGTCGTACCGGCACGCGCTCCTGGACGGGACGGCGCCATTCAGCCGTGCCGGTACCCCGGTCCGGGCCTACTGCGCCATCGCGACCATGGCCGAAGCCGTCGTGGTCCCGGCCGCGGCCGCGATCCCGCTGCCCGAGGGCACGGACGCCGGCGTCGCGGCCCTCATCGGCTGCTGCGTCACGACCGGCGTCGGCGCCGTGCTCAAGACCGCCGCCGTGCCGGCGGGTGCGTCGGTCGCCGTGATCGGGCTCGGTGGCGTCGGTCTCTCGTGCGTGATGGGCGCGGTCGTCGCCGGTGCGTCGCGGATCGTCGCCATCGATCGGGTCGCGGCCAAGCTCGAGGCCGCCCGCGCCGTCGGCGCGACCGACACGATCCTCGCCGGCGACGACCCGGCGGCCACGATCGAAGCGCTGCGTGACCTGACCGACGGCGGCCCCGACTTCGTGTTCGAGGCGATCGGCCGGACCGACACCGCCGAGCTCGCGATCGCGGCGCTGCCGCTCGGCGGGACCGCGGTCCTGGTCGGCATGACCCCGCTCGGTGCCCGCGCCGCGTTCGAGGTCTATCCCTTCGTCGACGGCTCGCGCCGCATCCTCGGCTCGAACTACGGGTTCGCGGAGCCCGCCATCGACTTCCCGCGCTACGCCGCGTGGACCCTGGACGGCCGCCTGCCGGTCGAGCGCCTGATCGATCGCCGGATCCGGCTCGACGACGTCGAGGACGCCTTCGCCGCGATGCGCCGCGGCGAGTACACCCGCCAGGTCATCGAGTTCGGCTGAATTCCCGGAATGGAAACCGCGGACCCCGACGTGGATGCCGTGCTCGCGGATCTCGTGGCAAGCATCCAGACCGTGCTCGGCGCCGACCTCGTCGCGATCTATCTGTATGGGTCGTACGTATCGGGCGGATTCGACGCGGGGGTGAGCGATCTCGATCTCGTGGCCGTTTCGTCGGCGGAGGTCGAGGATCTCGACCTCGCGGGCATCGAGCGGATGCATCGCGGCATCGTCGATCGGCACCCGGATTGGGACGACCGGATCGAGGTCGTGTACATCGGACGCGCCACACTCGGTGCCTTCCGGACGAGCCAGGGTCGGCTGGCGGTCATCAGCCCGGGCGAGCCATTCCACGTGCGCGATGACCCAGCGGCGGAATGGCTCCAGAACTGGTTTCTCGTCCGCGAAACGGGCACCGCCCTCTACGGACCGCCGGCTCCGGATGTCATCCCGCACGTCGACTCCTCAGAGTTCGTGGCGGCTGCTGGGCGATACGCGGGTCAGCTCTCCCGTCGAAGCCTTCGCGACGCCAGTCCGGGCCACGTCGCCTACTCGGTGCTCACCATGTGCCGGGCGGTCATGACGGTCCGGACTCAGATGCCTGGCTCGAAGCAGGCAGGGGCGGCTTGGGCGCGTCGGGCGTTTCCGGAGTGGGCGTGGCTCGTGGACACTGCGCTCCAGTGCCGTCTTGCACGCGGTGCCGTGGGCTTCACTGATCGGCAAACCCGCGCCGCCGCCGACGACTTCATTCGTCTGCTTGCGGCCGAGATCACGAGACCGCCGACGTAGCCGGGCGGCCGAGCCAGCAGAGCGGCGGCTTATCCGCCCGTGACGACGGACGAGGGGCTCGGAGCTGGCTCGGTCGGCGCGGCGGCACCGGGCTCGTCCTCCGCGTCGGCGATGACCGGGGGCTCGGGCTCCTCGATCTCGGGGAGCAGCGGTCCGCCCGTGATCAGGCGCGTGCCGCGGCCGTGGGTCAGGAAGCTGCCCGCCCAGCGGACGATCACGACGATCCGGTTGGCGAACCCGATCAGGTACGCGATGTGGATCCCGAGCCACAGCAGCCAGGCGGTGAAGCCGCCCTGCCGGCCGAACGGGCCCAGCCACGGGATGTTCGTCACGCCGGCGAGCCGGCCGATGACCGCGACGTCGCCCTTGTTGCGGAAGCGGAACGGCTCGTGCGGCCGATCGAGCACCCGGCGCCGGATCACGCCGGCCGCGTACGAGCCGCCCTGGATGCCGCCCTGGGCGACGCCCGGGCGTGGGCTGCCCTTCCTTCCACGGCTGCACGGCGGCATCGCCGACCACGAAGATCTCCGGATGGCCGGGCACGGTCAGGTCCGGGCCGACGAGGACCCGGCCGTTGCGGTCCGTTTCGGCGCCGGTCGCCTCGGCGACGCGACGGGCGAACGAGGACGCGAGCACGCCGGCGGCCCACAGCACCGTATGGGCCGGGATGACCTCCTCGGGCGCGCCCTCGCCCGCCTGGGTGGCCACGACGCGCACGGACCGCTCGTCGATGTCCGTGACGCGGGTGCCCGTGCGGACCGTCACGCCGAGCCGCTCGAGCTGGCGCCGGGCCGACGCGGAGCGATCGGGCGGGTAGGGCGGCAGGACCCGATCCATCGCCTCGACCAGGAGGATCGTGGCGTCGGCCGGGTTGATCGCCCGGAAGTCGCGGCGGAGCGTGTCGCGGGCGATCTCGCCGATGGAGCCCGCGAGCTCGACGCCGGTCGGCCCGCCGCCGACGATCACGAACGTCATCCACTCGCGCCGCCGTTCCGGATCGGCTTCCCGTTCCGCGGCCTCGAACGCGATGAGGATGCGCTTGCGGATCTCCAGGGCGTCCTCGAGGGTCTTGAGGCCCGGCGCCACGGCCTTCCACTCGTCGTGCCCGAAATACGTGTGATGGGCGCCCGTGGCGACGATCAGCGAGTCGTATTCGATCGGCCCGCCGTCGGACAGGATCACCCGACGGCCCTCGACGTCCAGATCGACCGCCTCGCCGAGGATGACCGTCGTGTTGCGCTGCTTGCGCAGCACGGAACGGAGCGGCTGCGCGATCTCGCCGGGCGACAGGGCGCCGGTGGCCACCTGGTAGAGCATCGGCTGGAACAGGTGGAAGTTGCGCCGGTCGACGAGCGTGACCGCCACCTCCGGGTCGTGCCCGAGGCTGCGCGCCGCGTACAGCCCGCCGAACCCGCCGCCCACGATGGCGACGCGGTGGCGGGCAGGCCTGGCGGGCGCCTGGTTCGTCATGTGTCGAATCTAGCGCGATGCAACCCCGTCGTGACGCTCGGGGCCCGGATGAAGCCGCGCTGCGACGCATCGGTGGCCCTGAATGGGTGGATGACGATGACGGGACGTGTGCTCGCCGGCCGCTATCGCCTGCTCGAGGTCCTCGGCCAGGGCGGTATGGCCGTCGTGTATCGGGCACAGGACGAGATGCTGGCACGGGAGGTGGCCGTCAAGGTCCTTCGACCGGCGTATGCGGAGGATGACGCGTTCGTCGAGCGATTCCGGCGGGAGGCGCGGAACGCGGCCGCGCTCCTCCACCCGAACATCGTCACGATCCATGACACCGGCACCGACGAGGTGAGCGGCGACTTCATCGTCATGAGCCTGGTCGACGGCCCGGACCTGCAGAAGATCATCGCCCGATACGGCCAGCTGCCACTCGGGTTCGCCGTGCGCATCGGCATCGAGACCGCGCGGGCGCTCCAGTTCGCCCACGAGCACGGCATCGTGCACCGCGACATCAAGCCCGCGAACATCCTGATCGACCACGACAGCGAGGCACGCGTGGCCGACTTCGGGATCGCCCGCGCCGCGACCGACGCCGGGGCGACGACCTCGGGGGCGATCCTGGGGTCGGCCCAGTACGCCAGCCCGGAGCAGGTCTCGGGCGAGCCCGTCTCGGCGCGGTCGGATATCTACTCGCTCGGCATCGTCCTCTACGAGGCACTGACCGGCGTGCGGCCATTCGATGGGCCGTCGCCGGCCGCGGTGGCCCTCGAACGCCTTCGCGTCGACCCACGGCCGCCTCGCGAGCTCCGGCCCGACCTGCCGGCGAGTCTCGAGGCCACCGTCATGCGGGCGCTGGAAAGGGATCCCGCGGATCGCCAGCCATCGGCGGCGGAGCTCGGTGGCGAACTCGAACGGTTCCGCGCCGCGGAGCTCGGTGGGATCCGGCGGCGTGGGATCGGCGCACGAGCGATTCGGATGGCGGGAACGGCGGCCCTCGCTCGGGCGGCCATGGACCAAAGCGATGACGGCTGGTCCGCCGATGAGACCGTCCTGCATCCGCTGCCGATGACGCTCGATGACACCGACGAGACCGACGGTCGCGGCGTCGTGAAGGTGGCGGGCACATCGGCCCGTGGCGGCGCCGCGGGACGCGCGGCGACCCGGCCCAGGCGTCGCCGACGAGCGCTCGCGCCGCTGGCGCTCGCCGCAGGGCTCGGGCTCGCGGCGTTGTCCGTGGCCGTGCTCGCGGCCACGGCGAGCCTGCTGGACAGCGGCCTGAGCGGGGGCGTGCTCGGGGAGACATCCCCACCGCGGGCGTCGGGCCCGGCCGTGGCCATTGTCACAGCCTCGCCCACCACCAGCCCGTCGCCGTCCCCCACCCTGTCACCCAGCCCGAGCCCGATCCCGTCGCCCACGCCCGAACCGACACCCGAACGCCACCGCGGCCCCCACGCCTCGTCCGACCGCCCGACCCACGTCACGGCCGACGCCACGCCCCGCCGTAGAGGCGGCCCGCGACCCGGCCGAGACCGTCCGTCGCTTCTACGACCTCGTGGAGCGCCATGGATTCGATGCGGCCGCGCGACTCTGGACGCGCAGGATGCGCGAGGAGTACCCGCCGGAGGGCAACATCGACGGCCGGTTCGCACCGACGACGCGCATCGACATCGATCGGCTGGCCATCCAGTCGGTCGATCGTGGTGCCGGCACGGCGGTCGTCTCGGTCGCGCTCACCGAGTATCGGGAATCCGGGCCGTCACCGCGCCGCTTCGTGGGCAGCTGGGACCTCGTCCTGAGCGACCGAGGCTGGCTGATGGACGAACCGCACTTCTGACCGCTTCGGCGCGGCGTGTCCCGCCGCGGCGCGACGCGGGCGCTCCACCTTGGGCTTGGCTGGTCGATCGACCGTCTGCTGGGCGGGGCGCTCCACCTTCCGCTTGGCCGAGCGGTCGGCTGCGGGCTTGGCCGGTCGGTCGCCCTTCGACGGGGACGTTCGTTCCACCAGTGCGGCGGCTGGGCGCTCGACGCCGGCCTTGCCCGGGCCTACGGCGACGGGATCCCGACCGCTCGCGCTGATGGCTGGGCTCGGCCCGACCCGACGGCGACGGCGGGCCGGACGTTCAGCTTCCGTCGGCTCTCGGATCGGGATGGACTCGCGTAAGCCCGGGGCCATCAACTCGAGCTCGGTCTCGTCCAGTTCCCGGTGGCATCGATAGCAATTCGAAGATCGCAGCTCGTTGGCGGAGCGACACCCCGCACAGATCCAAAGGGCGTCGATCTGACTCACGTGATACCGGCTGGATTTTGGCTTCACGACCCAGCGGTAGAGCAGCCAGATCAGGGTCGGTCCACCCAGGAGCGTGATCGCGATGAGGGCAGCCGGCACCGCGCTGGCGCCAGCCACGAGCGAGCGAACCCACAGTTCGATATCGATGTCCATCGTCCCCCACGACCAGCCCCAGCCCCCGGATTGGTCGATCGCCCCAAGATTACACCGAACTAGCCCGGACCTCCCTTGATCGCTGCTATTTGTCGCGTTCGGCCGCGTTGATGAGCACGGCCTGCGCCGCCGCGAGGCGGGCGACCGGGACGCGGAACGGCGAGCACGACACGTAGTCGAGCCCCATCGCCTCGCACTTGAAGATCGAGGCCGGATCGCCGCCGTGCTCGCCGCAGATCCCGAGCTCGATGTCGGGCCGCGTCGCGCGGCCCTTGTCGACCGCGACCTTCATGAGCCCCGCGACCGCGTCGTCGAGGGTCTGGAACGGGTTGACCGGCAGGATCCCGTCCTCGACGTACTTGAGCAGGAAGCCGCCCTCGGCGTCGTCGCGGCTGTAGCCGAACGTCATCTGGGTCAGGTCGTTCGTGCCGAAGCTGAAGAACGCGGCGTCCTTGGCGATCTCGTCGGCGGTCAGGGCGCCGCGCGGCACCTCGATCATCGTGCCGAACTTGTAGTCGACCTCGACGCCCGCCTTCTCCTCGACGGCCTTGGCCTCGGCCTCGAGCAGCTCCTTCGTGCGCTTCAGCTCGTTGGCGTGGCCGACGAGCGGGATCATGATCTTGGCGATCGGGTTGCCCCCGGCCTTCTTGACCGCGATCTGGGCGTTCAGGATCGCGCGGGTCTGGATCTTCACGAAGTCCGGGAACATCAGGCCCAGCCGGCAACCGCGCAGGCCGAGCATCGGGTTCTGCTCGTGCAACGACTTGATCGTCGCGAGGAGGACGCGGTCCGCCTCTGACGCGCCACCGGAGGCCTCGGCCCGGGTGACCTTGACGAGCTGCTCCTCCAGGTTCGGCAGGAACTCGTGGAGCGGCGGGTCGAGCAGGCGGATCACGACCGGCAGGCCGTCCATCGCCTTGAAGATGCCCTCGAAGTCGCCCTGCTGGAGGACCTCGAGCTTCGCCATCGCGGCGTCGAAGCGGCCCACGGCGGCCTCGTCGTCGCCGTCGAGCGTCTCGCCGGCGTCGCGCCGGCCCTTCGCCCGCGTCGCGACGTTGGCCACGAGGATCGCGTCACGGACGATCTCCAGCCGCTCGCCCTCGCGGAACATGTGCTCGGTGCGGCACAGGCCGATGCCCTCGGCGCCGTAGCCGCGGGCCTGGGCGGCCTCTTCGGGCTTGTCGGCGTTGGTCCACACGCCCATCCGCCGGATCCCGTCGGCCCAGCCGAGGATCTTCTGGAGCTCGGGCTGGTCCTCGAACCGGGCGCTGACCGTGGGGATGGCACCCACGTAGACCTGGCCGGTCGCGCCATCGAGGCTGATCTCGTCGCCTTCCTTGAAGCTGACGTCCGAGACGTTCGAGCGGGCGACCTTCATCGCGTAGTCGATGACGAGCTCCGCGCAACCGGCCACGCACGGCTTGCCGATCTGGCGGGCGACGACCGCCGCGTGGCTCGTGGCGCCGCCGCGGGCGGTCAGGATGCCCTGGGCGACCGCCATGCCGTGGAAATCGTCCGGTGACGTCTCGATGCGGACGAGCACGACCTTCTCGCCGCGCTCGACCCATTCGACCGCCGTGTCCGCGCTGAAGACCGCACGCCCCACGGCCGCGCCCGGGGAGGCGTTGAGCCCCTTGGCGATGCGCGGCGCCTTGTCGAGCGCGGCCTGGTCGAACTGGTCGCGCAGCAGCTGGTCGACGTGGGCGGGCTCGATCCGGGCGATCGCCTCTTCCTTGGTGATCGTGCCTTCCTCGACCATGTCGGCGGCGATGCGCACGGCGGCCGCGGCGGTCCGCTTCGCGGAACGCGTCTGGAGCATGTACAGGCGGCCGCGCTCGATCGTGAACTCGAGGTCCTGGACGTCGCGGTAGTGCGCCTCGAGCTGCTGGCCGATGCGCTGGAACTCGGCGTAGACCTCGGGCATCTCGGTCTGCATCTCGGCGATCTTCGGGGCGGTCCGGATGCCGGCCACGACGTCCTCGCCCTGGGCGTTGGTCAGGTACTCGCCGAACAGGACCTTCTCGCCGGTGTTCGGGTCGCGGGTGAACGCGACGCCCGTGCCGGAGTCGTCGCCCATGTTGCCGAAGACCATCGTCACGACGTTGACGGCCGTGCCCAGGTCGTGCGGGATGTTCTGGTTCTTGCGGTAGTCGGCCGCGCGCTTCCCGAACCACGACGCGAAGACGGCCTTGATCGCGAGGTCGAGCTGCTCGTTGGGGTCCTCGGGGAAGTCGCGACCGGTGTCGGCCTTGACGATCGCCTTGAACTCCACGACGAGCGCCTGGAGCGCGGCCGCGTCGAGGTCGGTGTCCTGCTTGGCGCCGTGCTCGGCCTTGGCTTCCTCGAGGGCGTGGTCGAAGCGCTCGCCGCTGACCTCCATCACGATCCGCCCGAACATCTGGATGAAGCGGCGATAGGCGTCCCAGCCGAAGCGCTCGTTGCCGGTGAGCTTGATGAGCCCGTGCAGCGTGGCTTCGTTGAGCCCCAGGTTGAGGACCGTGTCCATCATCCCGGGCATCGAGAACTTCGCGCCGGACCGGACGCTGACGAGGAGCGGGTTGGCCGGATCGCCGAAGCCCTTGCCGGTGCTCGCCTCGACCTGCTTGACGGCTTCGAGGACGTCCTCCCACAGGCCGTCAGGGAGCTTTTCGCCGTTGGCGAAGTAGTCGTTGCAGGCCTCGGTCGTGATCGTGAAGCCGGGCGGGGTGGGCAGGCCGGCCTTGGTCATCTCGGCCAGACCCGCGCCCTTGCCGCCGAGCAGGTCACGCATCGACGAATCGCCGTCTGCGGCGCCATCGCCCCACGAGTAGATGTAGCGCTTGGCCGCCTTGTGCTCGCGGTCGCTGGTCGGGGTCGCGGTCGTGGTCATCGGGGCCTCCGGGGGGCTGCGGCGGCCGCTCCGGGCGCCGCTCATGGGCATCGGTCGTGTGTCAAGGGGATTGTACCGTCGCGACCCGCCCATCTCGGGTTGCGGGACGGTCGCCCCGCGGGGTCTGCCAAACTTGGGCCCATGACCGACCCCTTCGATTTCGACCATTTCGTCGCCCTTCCGCGACTTTCCGGGCTCCGGTTGTCGCCCGACGGATCGCGCCTGGTGGTGGCGGTGGCGACCCCTGGCCCCGACGGCAAGGACCTCCGCTCCGCGCTGTGGCAGGTGGATCCGTCCGGGGAGACGGCGCCGCGACGGCTGACCCGGTCCGCAGTGGGCGAGAGCAACGCCGAGTTCCTGCCCGATGGGTCGCTCCTGTTCACCTCCGCTCGCCCGAACCCGGACGCGACCGCCGCCGACAAACGGGACGAGAAACCGGACGAGAAGCCGCCGGCGGCGTTGTGGCACCTACCCGCGGCGGGCGGCGAGGCCCGGCTCCTGCTGGCGCCGGCGGGTGGGATCACGGGTATCGCGGTCGCTCGCGACTCGGGCGCGATCCTGCTGTTCGCGCCGCTGCATGTCGACGTCGCCGATTTCGACGCCGACCGCGAGCGCCAGAAGGCCCGCAAGGACGCCGGCGTGTCGGCGTTGCTGTTCGAGACCTACCCGATCCGGTACTGGGATCACTACCTCGGGCCGCGCGACGGCCGCTACTTCGTCGCCGAGGCGCCCGACGACGACGCTCCCCTGGCGACGCCGAGGATCTCGACCGGTCCGAGCGGAACGGCCCTCCCCGAGCCCGAACTTCGACATCGCGCCGGATGGCCGCTCCATCGCGACGACCTGGCGGCGGTTCCGGGCCGGCGCGACGGGTGACGACATCGTCGTCATCGACCGGTCCACGCGCGAACGGCGGAACCTGACCGGCGACATCGGCTGGTCGGCGGCGCCCGCGTTCTCGCCGGACGGGCGGCAGCTGGCCGTGGCGCGCGGCCGCGGAGCCGCACCCGACGTCGCCGAGCGGTTCGAGCTGGTCGTCTACGACCTCGATGGCGGCGACTCGCGGGTCGTGGCGGGCAGCCTGGATCGGTGGCCGGTCACACCGAGATGGACACCGGACGGCGCGGCGATCCTGTTCACCGCGGACGACGAGGGCGGCGTGTCGATCTACCGCGTGGACCTCGCGAGCGACGCCGTCACGCGGCTGGCCGGTGGCGCGGCGTTCAGCGACATCGCGGTCTCGCCCGACGGTGGCGCCGTGTTCGCGTTGCGGGCGAGCCTCGACCGGCCACCGCACGTCGTGCGTCTCGATGCGCGGGCCGCGGACCAGGATCCCGTGGAGGTTCGGTCGCCGGCGACGCCGGCCGGTGAGCTGCCGCGGACCGGGGTCCTCGAGCGCCTGAGCGCGACCGCGGACGATGGCGTGGCGATCGGCTCGTGGCTGCATGCGGCCCGCGGAAGCGTCGCGCCGACAAGCCGGCGCCGCTCGTCGTGTTCGTGCATGGCGGGCCGCTCGGGACCTGGGCCGGCTGGTCGTGGCGCTGGAACGCCAACCTGCTCGTCGAGCGCGGGTACGCCGTCCTCATGCCCGATCCGGCGCTCTCGACCGGGTACGGGCAGGCGTTCATCGACCGCGGCTGGGGCACGTGGGGGGAGCGGCCGTACACGGACGTGCTGACCGCCGTGGACGGCGTGCTGGAGCGCCCCGATATCGACGGGACGCGGACCGCGCTGATGGGCGGCTCGTTCGGTGGCTACATGGCCAACTGGGTCGCCGGTCACACCGACCGCTTCAAGGCGATCGTCACCCACGCCTCGCTGTGGGAACTGCGCGGCTTCCACGGCACGACCGACGACGGGATCGCCTGGGAGCAGGAGATCGGCAACCCGTACGAGGACGCGTCCCGCTACCACGACAACTCCCCGTCGGGCGCCGTGGCCGACATCAAGACCCCGATGCTCGTGATCCACGGCGAGCTCGATGCGCGCGTGCCGATCTCCGAGGCCCTGCGCCTCTGGACCGACCTGCAGCGCCACGGGGTGGACGCCAAGTTCCTGTACTTCCCCGACGAGAACCACTGGATCGCCAAGCCGCAGAACGCGCGGGTCTGGTACGAGACGGTGCTCGCGTTCCTGGATCGGTACGTGCTGGACGCTGAGTGGCAACGTCCGGCGTTGCTCTAGGGCTGCCGGGTCCGGGTACCATCCCACGGAACGAAGGACGGGAGATTCCCCTGCCATGACCGACATCGCCGGCAACCCCGGCGTCGCCGCCGAGGCGGGCACCGCCGCTGCCGCGGGTGCCGCCGGCACCGTGACTGAACCGCCGCCCGGCATCATCGCCACCGACGACGAGCGCTACAACGCCACGCTCGTCAAGCGCGTGGACCAGCACGAAAGCCTGGCCTACTTCTGGGTGCGCTTCGACGAGGAGCCGACCCCGTTCGAGCCCGGGCAGTACATGACGATCGGCGTGTTCGTCGACGGCAAGATCGTGCAGCGGCCCTACTCGGTCGCGTCGGCGCCGGGCGTCGCGGGCGACACGGGCTACGAGTTCTACCTGCGGCTCGTCGTCGGCGGGACGTTCACGCCGATCCTGTGGGACCTGCCCGTGGGTCACCGGATGCGGATGATCGGCCCGAAGGGCAAGTTCCTGCTGGAGCCCGATGACGACCGAGCCCACCTGTTCGTGTCGTCGGGGACGGGCAACGCGCCGTTCGTCTCGATGATGCGCGATGCCCTCGGTGCCGGCCGGCCGCGGCGGGCGATCTTCCTCAACGGCGTGTCGCACGAGCGCGACCTTGGCTATCGCGAGCTCGTGGCGGGCTGGGAGGCGTCCGGGGAGTACCCGGTCACGTTCGTGCCGACCGTCTCCCGTCCCGACGATCCGTCGAATGCCGGGTGGGCCGGCCGGACCGGCCGCGTCGAGACGATCGTGGCGCCGGTCATGAACGAGTTCGGGCTCGATCCCGCCGACACGATCGCGTACCTGTGCGGCAACCCGGACATGATCCTGTCCGCGGAGCAGACGCTCCTGGAGCTCGGGCTGCCCGAGGAGGCGGTCAAGAAGGAGCTCTACTGGCCCAAGGGCAAGGAGCCGCGCGGCGCCGCGGGAGCGGACCTGGCCGCGGCCATCGATGCCGCCGAGGCGAACGCCGACCAGTAGGTCCGGTGTCCGGTCACATGTACGCGGGCTGGCGGGTCAACGATATGACCCGACCAACCGCAGGAACGTGACGTATGAACGACCAGGACTGGCTCGCCGAGCGCTTCGAGGCCAACCGCTCCCACCTGCGCGGCGTCGCCTATCGGATGCTCGGCTCGCTGACCGAGGCGGACGACGCCGTCCAGGAGGCCTGGATCCGCCTGAGCCGCGTCCGACTCGACCCGCGTCGACAACCTGCGGGCCTGGCTGACGACGGTCGTCGCGCGGGTCTGCCTCAACATGCTGCGATCGCGGAAGACGCGCCGCGAAGGCTCCCTCGACACGCACGTCCCGGATCCCGTCGTGAGCCCGGAGGAGGGCATGGATCCCGAGCAGGAGGCCCTGCTGGGCGATTCCGTCGGGCTCGCGATGCTCGTGGTCCTCGACGCCCTGACACCCGCCGAACGGATCGCCTTCGTGCTGCACGACGTGTTCGCGGTTCCGTTCGACGAGATCGCCCCGATCGTCGGTCGAACCCCGACGGCGGCGAGGCAGCTCGCGAGCCGGGCCCGTCGCCGCGTCCAGGGTGCGCCCGTGCCGGACGTCGATCTCGATGGCCAATGGGCCGTCGTCGACGCCTTCCTGGCGGCGGCTCGTGACGGGGACTTCGATCGCCTCATCGCCGTCCTCGATCCGGAGGTCGTCGTGCGCTCCGACGGCGGCGCGGCGCGTCCGGGTCTGGTCTCGCTGGTCCGCGGCGCGCAGGCCGCTGCCGAGCAGGCGATGAGCTTCCGTCAGTTCGCCGACACCTCGACCCGGATCCTCGTCAACGGGATCCCCGGGGGCGTTGCCTGGTCGCCCGACGGGAGTCCCTTTGCCGTCGTCGCCCTGACGGTCAGGGGCGGGAGGATCGTCGTGATCGACGTGCTTGCCGACCCCGACCGGCTCGCCGAGCTGGATCTCACGGTGGTCGCTGGCTGAAAGGTCCCGGGCCTCGGCATCGGTCACGTCCGCACGGTCTTGCGGGTCATCGTTGTGATACCTGAACGCACCGACGCAAGAAGGAGCCATTCAGATGACCGCTCAGATGGGCAACGCCGCCCGCGTACCGCTGCAGGTCTCGCTGTTCAGCCCGATCCTCAAGGTCCTGTTGGCCGCAGGCGTTCCGATCGGCTTCAACGGGCTCATCACCATCCCCGGCCGGAAGAGCGGCCTGCCCCGGACCACGCCGGTGGCGATCATCGCGGTCTCCGGCAGGCGATTCGTCTGGGCTCCCTGGGGCGAGGTCCACTGGGTGCGCAATCTGCGAGCTGCCGGACACGCGACCGTCAACTACCGAGGCCGGAAGGAAGAAGTCCGAGCGACCGAGCTGGACCCGACGGAGAGAGTGGGGTTCTTTCGCGACATCCTTGGTCCACTCGCGCGAAGCATCCCGTTCGGCGTCACGTTCATTCGCATCGTCGATGGGGTGGATGTCAGACGTCCGATCGAAGCGGCCGAGGGTCGACGGGTGTTCGAGCTCCATCCCGGGTGATGCCCATTCGGCGGTGACGCCGAATTCCTATCGGGCCGCCGTGTGGTCCCGCCGATAGTGGTCGCCGAGCAGGTCCTCGCCCCAGTCGTTCGTGAGGTCGCGCCAGACCGCGTGGATGTGGTTGGCGTCGTTCTGCGTGTTGTCGTACTCGACGAGGAAGCCGGGGCCACGGACCGCGTAGTAGTGGCCCCGCCCTGGCTCCAGCGGACCGGCCCAGGCGAACGTGATCGCGGCGAGGCCCGCGTCCTGGATGCGCTCCCAGTCCGCGGCGGCGACCTCGTCGCCGTGCCCGCCCCACGTAGTGCTGGATCAGCCGCTCCAGGCCCTCCTGCTGGGCCGGCGTCAGGTCGTCGTGGCGGATCCCGGCGGGAATCGCCGACACGTCCGCGCGCTCCCCGTTCCCGCTCAGGATGTCGGGCGGCGCCACAGGGTCGACGATCGCGATCGCCCGCTGCTCCGACGATAGGCCGTCCACGAGCGCTCGCGCCAGGGACTCCTCGCCGGTGAGGGCCCGCTGGCCCGCCGTCGGCCCGCTCGGCACGACGGCCGGATTGGCGCCCAGGAACGACGGCGCGCTGCCCACGATGCGGGCGTCGGCGACGGTCAATTGGATGGCGACGTGGTGCCCGCCGACGCGCCACGACCACGGCGCGTCGGAACCGGGATCACCGAACACCGCGAACCAGTACCGCTCGGGGTCGCGGCGGATCCACCCGTCACGGCCGCGCTCGCGCTCGAGCTCTCCGAGGACCGCTTCGAGCGCGATGATCGACGCGACCTCGGCCGCTCCCCGCTCGCTGAGTGCGGTACGCACCACGGCTCATCGCCGCGGAGCGCTGGTCCTGGCTCATGTCGGCGAGCGCGAGGCCGCCCCGCTCACCCGGTCGATAGTCCCAGGCGAAGCGCTCGTCGCTCTCGAACGGGAACGTCGCGCGCTCTCGCTGGCCGGCGTCCAGTCCGCCGAGCCACGCGCCGACGGACCGAGTGAGCTCCTCGGCCGCGGTCACTTCGCCCGGGCCGCGTCCAGTCGATCGAGGATGAGCCGGGTCACGCCCTCGACCGGGATCCGCTCCTGGGTCATGGTGTCGCGGTCGCGCACCGTGACGGCGTTGTCGTCGAGCGAATCGACGTCCACCGTGATGCACCACGGCGTGCCGATCTCGTCCTGGCGGCGGTACAGCTTGCCGATCGCCGCCGTGTCGTCGTAGACCGCCATCGTGTGGCGCTGCAGGTCGGTCTTGATCGCGTGGCACAGGGCTCACGATCTCGGGCCGCTTCTTGAGCAGCGGCAGGACGGCCACCTTGTACGGCGCGAGGTCGGGATGGAGCGCGAGGGACACGCGGGTCTCGCCGCGGACCTCCTCCTCGCGGTAGGCGTCGATGAGGAACGTGAACGCGGCCCGGTCCGCGCCCGCGGCCGTCTCGACCACCCACGGGATCACGTGCTCGTTGGTCGCCTGGTCGAAGTACTCCAGGGTCTCGCCCGACGCCTCGGAATGGCGCGACAGGTCGAAGTCGCCGCGGTTGTGGACGCCCTCGAGCTCCTTCCAGCCGAACGGGAAGCGGTATTCGACGTCGACCGCCTTCTTCGCGTAGTGCGCCAGCTCGTCGGGCGCGTGCTCGCGCAGGCGCAGCCGCGACGGCGTCACGCCGAAGCGCTCGTACCAGGCCCGGCGCGCCGGCAGCCACTCCTCGAACGCCGCGGCGGCCTCCGCTTCCGGCCGGACGAAGTACTGCATCTCCATCTGCTCGAACTCGCGCATCCGGAACACGAAGTTCCCCGGCGAGATCTCGTTGCGGAACGACTTCCCGATCTGGGCGATCCCGAACGGCAGCTTCTTGCGGCTCGACTGCTGGACGTTCTTGAAGTTCACGTACGAGCCCTGCGCGGTCTCGGGGCGCAGGTAGATGACCGACGCGTCCTCCTCGACCGGGCCCATGAACGTCTTGAACATGAGGTTGAACCGGCGCGGCGCCGACAGCGGCCCGCCGTCGACGGGGCACTTGAGCCCCAGCCGCTCGACGATCCCCGGGTCCTGCAGGTCCGTCGCCGACAGGTCCTCGGCGCCCGGCAGCTCGTCGAGCCGGAACCGGCGATGGTCGGTCTGGCACTCGACCAGCGGGTCGCTGAACGAGCCGACATGCCCGGACGTCACCCACACCTGCGGGTGCATGAGGATCCCGGCATCGAGCCCGACGATGTCGTCGCGCTCCTGGACCATCGAGCGCCACCAGGCGCGCTTGACGTTGTTCTTGAGCTCGACGCCGAGGGGGCCGTAGTCCCAGACCGCGTTGATGCCGCCGTAGATCTCCGACGACGGGAAGATGAAGCCGCGGCGCTTGGAGAGCGAGACGATCGTGTCGAGTTCCGCGACGGCGGGCGCGACGTCGTCTGGCGCGACCTCGCTCGGGTCGGTCGTGGGAAGGGTCACGGGAGGAGCCTCCGAAAGGGCATCCGGACCTGGCATGGCCGGACGCGAGGACTGGGGGCCCGATGCTAGCAGAGCGCGATCGATTCCCACCGGTCAGGGCTTGACAGCCGGGCGTCCTGCGGTATTGTTCGGTCGTTCGACCGACATCGGTCGTTTGACCGACAGCCCCGACAGCGGGGCATGGGGAGGTGCGTGATGGCGTACGAGATCGAGGGACGGCTGCTGGAGGTCTGCACCTGCAACGTGCTGTGCCCGTGCTGGGTCGGCGAAGACCCGGACTTCAAGACGTGCGACACCGTGATCGCCTGGGGCATCGAGCAGGGCTCGATCGAAGGCGTGAGCGTCGATGGGCTGACGATGGCGGTCTCGGCCCACATCCCGAAGAACATCCTGATCCCGAAGTCGTGGAAGGCCGTCGTGTTCGTCGACGAGCGCGCGACCAGCGAGCAGGAAGGCGTGCTGCTCAAGCTCTTCACCGGACAGCTCGGCGGCGCGATCGCCGACCTCGCGGGCTTGATCGGTGAGGTCGTGGCCGTGGAACGCGCCCCGATCAGCTTCACCGTGGACGGCGGCAAGGGCAAGCTCAAGATCGGGACGCGCGTCGAGGCCGAGATGGCGCCGTTCATGGGCGCCACGGGCAACCCGACCACCCTGGCCGAGACGGTCTTCAGCACCATCCCGGGCTCGCCGGTGTTCGCGAGCAAGGCGAGCCAGTTCACGAAGGACGGGAGCGGCCACGGCATCCCGAGCGTGGACCTCCAGGGGCACAACGCCCTCCAGGGCCACTTCCGCTTCGCCGCCTGACGCGGCGAAGGAGCCGGGCCGATGTTCTCTCCCGCGCACCTCCGCGCCCCCGGTCGGGATCGGGCGATCCTGGCCGGGTCCCTCGTCGGCGATCGCCGGACTCGCCTGGCTCGCGCTGTGGTTGTGGGAGGGCTCGCCGTACGGGCACTACCTGCACCACGATGGCGTCGGCGGGCGTCAGCACCTCGGTGGCGGTCGGCGCGGTGGCCTTCACGGTGGGCTGGACGCTGATGATCGTCGCGATGATGCTGCCCAGCAGCGTGCCGCTCGTGGTCACGTTCGCGGCCCTCGTCGGCCGGCGCGCCCGGCCCGGGCAGCTGGTCGTCCTGCTGCTGCTGGGCTACCTCCTCGTATGGGGCGGGTTCGGCCTCGCCGCGTGGGCGGCCGACCGCGGCGTCCACGCCGCGGTCGATGCCCTCCCCTGGCTCGCGGCACATCCGCAGCTGATCCTCGGGCGCCACCCTGCTCGGGGCCGGCCTGTGGCAGTTCAGCCCGCTCCGCGACCGCTGCCTCGACGAGTGCCGCAGCCCGCTGGGGTTCGTGCTGAACCGCTGGCGCGGCGTGTCCGAGCGCCGCGAGGCGCTGGCCATGGGCCTCGCCCACGGGGCGTTCTGCGTGGGCTGCTGCTGGTCGCTGATGCTGGTCATGTTCGGTGTCGGGATCAGCAGCCTGACGGCGATGCTGGCGCTCGGCGGCCGTGACCGCGATCGAGAAGAACCTGCCGCAGGGCCGGCGGCTCACCCGCCCGCTCGGCGTCGCGCTCGTCCTCGCGGCCGTGTACGCGGTCGCGGCGTGAGCGGAAGGGTCGTATGCTCGCCGTGTGTTGGACCCGACCCAGGGCGATGGCCGAACCCGAGGCGAGCGTCGCGATCAGGCGACCGCCGGCACGCACGCCGCGATCCTCGCCGCGGCCCGTGCTCGTCTGCTCGCCGATGGGTACGCGAACCTGTCGACGCGCCGCGTGGCGGACGCCGCCGGGGTCCCGCTCAGCCAGATCCACTACCACTTCGGCTCGAAACGCCAACTCATCCTCGCGGTCCTCGAGGCGGAGAACGAGCGCCTGCTGGAACGCCAGCGCGAGATGTTCGACGCGCCGAAACCGCTCTGGGTCCGCTGGGAGCTCGCCTGCGATTTCCTCGACACCGACCTCGAGTCGGGGTACGTCCGGATCCTCCAGGAGATGATCGCTGCCGGCTGGTCCGATCCGGAGGTCGCGGCCGCGGTCCGCGGCATGATCGGTGCCTGGCCCAGGCTGCTGGCAGACGTCGCGCGACGCGAGCAGGAACGGGGCGCCGACCTCGGCGGGTTCACGGCCGACGAGGTCGGGGCCCTGATGGCCATGCCGTTCCTGGGCGCCGAGGAGCTGATCCTGCTCGGTGTGACCGAAGGCGACCCTGCCGATGCGCTCGGCGCTTCGCAAGGTCGGTGCGATCCTCCGGCACATCGCCGAGCCAGTGACGGACCTCGAACCCACGCAGAGCGGGAGCTGACGACGGTGACGGTCCACGCGCCGCCGGCCCGCACCGCGCCAGCGACGCCCGCGCTCACGGCCGACACGCCCGGCATTCGCGAGCAGACGCGCGCGCGCTACCCGGATATCGAAGGCGTCGTCGAGCGCGACGGCGGCCGGATCGCCTACGAGGTCTACGGTGCGGGCGACCCGCCGATGGTGTTCGTGCCGCCGTGGCAGGTCGTCCACTCACGGACATGGAAGGCCCAGATCCCCGACTTTGCCCGACGCCACCGAGTGATCGCATGGGACAACCGCGGGAACGGCCGGTCCGACCGGCCGCGCGATCCGATGGTCCACGTCACGCGCGAGCGGGCCGCGAACCTCATCGCGGTGATGGACGCTGCAGGCGTCGCGGCGGCCGTCCTCGTGGGGGTCTCGTCCTCCTCCGGCCCGATGACGGTCCTCGGGGCCGAGCATCCGGAGCGCGTGCTCGGGCTGGTCTTCATCTGTCCGGCGTCGCCGTTCGGCGAACCGTCGTACAAGGGATCCGCGTCGTTCGAAGAGCACCTGCAGGAGGACGACGGCTGGAACAAGGAGAACATCCACTTCTGGCGGCGCAACTTCGGTGCCTACCTCGAGTACTTCTTCGGCGAGGCCTTCCCGGAACCGCACTCCACAAAACAGGTCGACGACGGGATCGGCTGGGGGATGGAGACCGACGTGGAGACGCTGGCTGCCACGGTCCGCACGCCACGGACGCTCGACGACCCGACGTTCACAGCGATGTGTGCCGCGATCCGCGCCCCGACGCTGGTCATCCAGGGCACCTTCGAGCGGGTCTCGCACGTGAGCCAGGGCATCGGATTGGCGGCCGCGATCCCGGGCGCCCGTCTCGAGCTCATCGACGGAGGTGGGCACCTCGTCCACGCCCGGGAGCCGGTGCGCGTGAACCTCCTGATCCGCGACTTCGTCCGTCGCTTGGAGGCGACGCCATGACCGCCAGTGCTCCGACCGCGACCACGACGACCTACGGCTCGGACAGCGGCCGCGCCCGCCTCCCCGACCAGACCGGGTTCGCCACCTCGTCGGACGGCGTCCGGCTCGCCTTCGACGTGTACGGAGCGGGTGAGCCGACGATCGCGTTCCTCCCCTCGACGCCGATCATCCACGCGCGCCAGTGGAAGGGGCAGATCCCGTACCTCAGCCGCCACTTCCGGGTCGTGGCCTACGACGGCCGAGGGAACGGCCGGTCGGATCGCCCGACGACGCCCGAGGCGTACACCGACGACCGAGTCGTCGACGACGTCGACGGCCGTGCTGGACGCCTCCGGGACCCGGACCGCCGTCCTCGTGGGCCTGTGCGGCGATGCCGTGTGGCGGGCGGTCCTGCTCGCGGGTCGCGCGCCTGAGCGCGTCGCCGGGATCGTCGCGTTCGCGCCCGGCGTTCCGCTCCTCACCGACCCCCACCCCTGGCGGGTCGAGTACTCGTTCCAGGACGAGCTGCCGACGGACGAGGGATGGGCGAAGCTCAACCGCCACTACTGGCGCCGCGACTACCCGGGGTTCATCCGCTTCTTCTTCGGCGAGGTCGGGTGCGAGCCGCATTCGACCAAGGTCGTCGACGACATGGTCCAGTGGGCGGCGGTCGACGGGTCGATGGAGGCGATGCTCGCCGACATGGATGCCCCATCGGACCGCGACCGGGAGTCCGTCGTCGCGGCGGCCCTCGCGGTGCGCTGCCCGATGCTCCTGGTCCATGGCACCGCCGACCGCTGCCAGCCGCCGTCGCGCTCGCGAGCGCTGGCCGAGCTCACCGGCGCGCGGCTCGTCGTCGTCGAGGGCGGCGACCACCTGGTCCCCGGCCGCCACCCCGTGCTCGCCAACCTGCTGATCCGCGACTTCGTCCGCGACCTTGGAGGTGCGCGATGACCGCGCCCGTGACGACCTGGACCCGTTCCTTGAACCGCAAGCGGAAGGCGCTGTACATCTCCTCCCCCATCGGCCTCGGGCACGCCCAGCGGGACGTCGCGATCGCCGCCGAGCTGCGCAAGCTCCATCCAGACCTCGAGATCGACTGGCTGGCCCAGCACCCGGTGACGGCCGTGCTCGCGGAACACGACGAGCGGATCCACCCGCTGAGCGCGGAGCTCGCCTCGGAATCCGCCCACATCACGTCCGAGTCCGGTCGACCACGACCTCAACGCGTTCCAGGCGATCCGGCGGATGGACGAGATCCTCGTCGCGAACTTCATGGTCTTCCACGACGCGATCGAGAGCGGCGAGTACGACCTCGTGATCGGCGATGAGGCCTGGGACGTGGACTACTTCCTCCACGAGAACCCGGAGCTGAAGCGCACGGCGTTCGCTTGGATGACCGATTTCGTCGGCTGGCTGCCGATGCCGTCCGGCGGCGATCGCGAGGCGTTCCTGACGTCCGACTACAACGCCGAGATGATCGAACAGGTCGAGCGATTCCCGCGCATCCGCGACCGCGCGATCTTCGTGGGCGAACCCGACGACATCGTGCCCGACGACTTCGGACCCGGGCTCGGGCCGATCCGCGACTGGACCGAGCGCCACTTCGAGTTCAGCGGCTACGTCACCGGGTTCGACCCAACGCCATTGATCGAGGGGCGCGAGGAGCTGCGCCGCGAGCTCGGCTACCAGCCGGACGAGCGGGTCGTGATCGTCACGGTCGGCGGCTCGGGGGTCGGCGAGTCGCTCCTGCGGCGGGTCATCGCGAGCTATCCCGATGCCGCGCGGCGCGTCAACGGCCTGCGCATGATCGCGGTCGCCGGGCCGCGCATCGACCCGGCCTCGCTTGGGGCGGTCGCCGGGGTCGAGGTCCGTGCCTTCGTCCCCGACCTGTACCGGCACCTGGCGGCCTGCGACCTGGCTGTCGTGCAGGGCGGGCTGACCACGACGATGGAGCTGGCGGCTGCGCGCCGGCCGTTCCTGTACTTCCCGCTGCGCGACCACTTCGAGCAGAACCGGCACGTCCGGCATCGATTGGCGCGCTACGGCGCCGGGCGCTACATGGAGTACGCGGCGTCACCGCCGGAGGTCATCGCCGAGGCCATCGCCGCGGAGATCGACCGGCCGGTGGACTACCGCCCGGTCGAAACGGACGGGGCGGCGCGGGCGGCGGCGCTGATCGCGCCGCTCATCTAGCCCGGAGTCCAGGCCGCCCCCGGCGCGGACGACTGGGATGGTGTCTCAGTCCTCCTGGTCGTCGTGCTGCCGCGCGACCAGCTCGCGGCGCCTCGGCGTCACGAAGGCGGCGACGCCGATCGCGCTGGCCAACAGGACGAGCGCGAAGCGCCACCCGTCGCTGCCCGGCGTTGCCGTGGTCGGCATCGTGTCGGTCGGTGGGAGGGTGATCGCCGGCGTGCCGGTGGCTCCCCCGACGTTGCCGGCTGGCGTCGCCGTCGGCACGACACCCTGGGTCGGCGCGACCGAACCCGTGGGTGCGGCGGAGTCAGTCGGTGCAGCGGAATCCGTCGGTGCAGCGGAATCGGTGGGTGCAGCGGAATCGGTGGGTGCGACGAACTGCGTCGGCGTCGGCGGCGTCGGCGTCGGCGTCGGCGTAACTGTCTCCTCCGGGCAATCGATGATGAGCGGCGCCTCGCGTGGCACCGTGTCGACCGTCAGGTAGCCGTCGGCGTCGTCGAACTCGTAGAGGAAGTGCGCCCGGATGGCATACGACCCTGGAGCGAGGCCGGCGGACGCCTCGTAGCCGTCCGCGCGTGTGCCGTTGCCGCCGACCCAGGCGAAATCGGGCGGGTCCCCGTCATTGCCATTCCCGGCCTGAACGACGGTCGTTCCATCGATGCGGATGTAGGCCTGATCGGGTCTGTCCTGCCGCACCTTGCCCGCCGTCTCCGACAGGACCAGGGCGTACATGGTCTCGGTCTCGCAGTCGTAGCGCAGGGACAGCATGGCCAACGTCTCGTTGTCGGGATCCCCGCCGTCGGACATATCGGCGAAATAGTCGGCGCCCGTCCACTCGCCGGCGTTCCCGTCGACGTTCGCGGAGCCCATCACTGGGGTAGGCGCAGCCGCGAAAACGGCTGGTGCCAGGACCGTCGCGGCGAGCAGGGCGCCCGCCGTATACCACGCCACCGATTTCGCCGTTGGACGTTTCGCCAGTCCTGCCGCGATCGCGTTCATCGTCTTCTCCTCGGCCGGTTCCGCCACAGGCGTCGCACCCGCCGGCGCCGGGACGCGGACGCGATTTCGTCGATCCGAGCATGCCATCGCATAGGACCTGCGGGTAGTACGAAGGGGTCCTTGGGCATGACGTTTGGATTACGCCGTGACTCGACCGGACCGCGCCGGACCGCACCGGACCAGTCCGAACCGCCCGGTCGAAACGGACGGGGCGGCGCGAGCGGCGGCGCTGATCGCGCCGCTGATCTAGCGCTCGGCGGCGGCCGGCTGCCGGACCTCGTCGAGGAACGCGAGGGAGCGGGCCTGCCGCTCCAGG
The DNA here is from genome assembly GCA_963850555.1 of uncultured Chloroflexia bacterium. GTDB lineage: Bacteria > Chloroflexota > Limnocylindria > Limnocylindrales > CSP1-4 > SPCO01. Next base: position 46,939 of record CAWKLT010000010.1, read on the forward strand.
GCCTGGCCGACGAAGTCGCGCAGGGCCGTCTCGACCTCGCGCTCGACCGTGGCGGCCAGGCGGAGCTCGGCAAGGGCCTCGATGTCGAGGCGCTGGTAGGCCTTGAGCAGCTTCAGTCCCTCCAGGGTGAGGCCGGTGCGCTCGTGCGGCGGCCCGGGACAGCGCTGGCAGATGACGCCGCCGAGTGGCGGGACCCAGCGGAAACGCTCCTCCGCCTCGAGCATGCGGTCGCACTCGACGCAGCGATCGACCTCGGGGCGCATGCCGAGCTCGTCGAGCAGATGCATCTCGTACCAGCGCGCGACCCGACCGGGCGCCATGCCCGCATCGAGCAGCTCGTAGGCGCGGCGCAGGAGCGCGTACAGCGGTTCGGCGGCGTGGCGCTCCTCGAGACTGCGGTCCGCGAGCTCCGCGAGATACCAGGCGGTGGCGGCACTCTCCAGGGAGTCGCGCAGGTTCAGCCAGGCGTGCCCGACGCTGACCTGGGTGACGACCTCGAACGTGCGGCCCCGAGCGAGCGACACGGTCAGCTCCGCGAACGGCTCCAGGCTGCCACCGAGCCGCGAGGTCGTCCGCCGCACGCCCTTGGCGATCGCCTTCAGCTTGCCGCCGCCGGGGGTGATGAGCGTCAGGACCCGGTCCGCCTCCCCCAGGTCGAAGCGTGAGAGCACGATGGCCTCGGTGGTGTAGCGGCGGGGTGCGGGCATCTCGCCAGCGACGGTAGCACGAGGCTCGCAGACGGGTCGCTGGCGCTTGATTCATCCGCCGAGGGGTTCTGAGCGTACCTCGGGTAGACGCCGGTGCGGTCGCGTCCCCCGCGCCGGCGTCGGCTTTGCGTGCGCGGCGCGTGCCGGCCGCAGTGCTGCTCCTCCGCCGGCCCCCGTCAACAGGCTACCGCCAGCGAACACGTTTCGTGTACACTGGCGCCACGATGACCACGACGCTCCCCGAGCTGGACCTCGCCGAGCTGATCGCCGACACCGAAGGCGAGATCGTCCGGCTGGTCCAGGACCGCGATCCCTCGACCCACGGCCTGTACGAGATGATCCGCTATCACCTCGCGCTCGACGGCTCCGGCTCGAATGGCGGCAAGCGGATCCGTCCTCTGCTCGGCCTGCTGGCGTACGCCTCGATCGCGGGCGATCACCGCAAGGCGCTGCCGGGCGCGGCGGCGGTCGAGCTCGGGCACAACTTCAGCCTCGTCCACGACGACATCGAGGACGGCGACCTCGAGCGACGCCACCGGGCGACGTTGTGGAGCATCTACGGCGTTCCCCAGGCCATCAACGCCGGCGACACGCTGTTCAGCCTGTCGCGAATCGCGCTCTACCGGCTGACCGATCTCGGCTTTTCCGATGCCAAGGTCCTGCGGCTGATGCGCCTGTACGACGAGACGTGCCTCGCGCTGTGCGAGGGCCAGTACATCGACATCGCGACGAGCGAATCGGACCAGCTGATGTCCGTCGAGGCCTATCTCGACATGATCGGGCGCAAGACGGCGGCGCTCATCGCCGGCTCGATCGAGGCCGGCGCCCTCCTCGCGACGGACGACGAGGCGGTCATCACCCGCTATCGCCGGTTCGGCTGGGCCCTGGGGCTCGCCTTCCAGATCAACGACGACCTCCTGGGCATCTGGGGCGCCGAGCAGGCGACCGGCAAGGAGCCGTCCGACGTCGCGCACAAGAAGAAGACCCTGCCGGTCATCTACGCGGTCGAGCACGCCGGCCCCGAGGACCGGGCTCGGCTGCTCGAGATCTACTCGAAGCCGAAGCCCACGGCGACCGAGCTGACCGAGATCGTCCAGATCCTCGAGCGCGTCGGTGCGCGCGACTACACCCGCGACCAGGCGCGCCGCTACCGGGACGAGGCCCTCGCCGAGCTCGATGCCGCGGGCGTCGTCCAGCCGGCGGCCCGGGAGCGACTCCGAGGAGATCATCGTCGGGGTGATCTCGGCCTGACTTCTAGCGGTCGGCCTCGTCGTCCGACACGCCTTCGTTGTCGCGGGTCCGGACGACCAGCACCTTGCCGACTCGGCGGCCGTCGGTCGTCTCGACGGTCAGCGTCAGGCCGTCCACCGTCACCTGGTCGCCCGGCTTCGGCACGCCACCGATGCGGTGGTAGATCAGGCCACCCACCGTGTCGTACTCGTCCTCGTCCTCGAGCGGGACCTGCATCTCGAACAGCTCGGCCATGTCGTCCACCGCGGCCCGCCCGTCGATCCGGGCCTCGTCGTCGGACAGCTTCACGATCATCGGCTCCTCGACGTCGTACTCGTCCTGGATCTCGCCGACGATCTCCTCGATCAGGTCCTCGATCGTGACGAGCCCCGCCGTGCCGCCGTATTCATCGAGCACGATCGCGAGGTGGACCTTGCGCCGCTGGAGCTCGTGGAGCAGGTCGTCGACCGTCATCGACTCGGGCACGAACACCGGCGTGCGCAGCAGCGATCGCAGCGGCGGCGGCTCGGGTCCGCCCGGCCGAGGAACGGCAGCAGGTCCTTCGCGTAGAGGATGCCGACGATCTCGTCGATCGTGTCCTCGTAGACGGGGATGCGCGAGTGGCCCTGCTCGATGATCGTGTCGATCGCCTCTTCCATCGTCACCGACGTCGTGAGGGTGACCATCGCGATGCGCGGGACCATGACCTCGTGGACGCGCTGGTCGCCGAGCTCGATGACCGCGTGGATCATCTGCTCCTCTTCGGCCTCGAGGATGCCCTGCTCGCCACCCTGCTCGATGATCAGGCGCAGCTCCTCGGAGCTGATCCGCTCGTCGGCCGCCACGTCGGCGCCGAACAGCCGGCTGATCCGCCGCGTGACCCACGTGAGCAGTCCGACGAGCGGCGCGAACAGGGACCCGAGGAACTCCATGAGCCGGGCCGTCGACATCGCCACGCGTTCTGCGTGGGCGAGGCCGATCTGCTTGGGCACGAGCTCGCCGAACACGATCGTGAACAGCGTCAGCAGGACGGTCACGATGACGAGGGCGAGCCCATTCGCCGCGGCAAGGTCGAGCGGCGTCGAAGGACTGCGAACCAGGCTGCTGACCTCGTCGACCAGGCTGACGGCCGCGAACGCCGAGGCGAGGAAGCCCAGGAAGTTGATCCCGATCTGGATGACCGCGAGGAACCGGCCCGGATTGGCCTTGAGGTGCTGGACGCGGACCGCCGCCCCTTGCCCTCGTCGATGAGTTGCTGGATCCGGCTGCGCCGGAGCGTGACGAGGGCGATCTCGGTGGCGGAGAAGACACCGTTGAGCAGCACGAGGATGACGATGAGCCCGAGCTCGAAGAGCGGGCCGGTCACGAGGACGCGTCACCGGCTGCGGGTTCCGATCGGGGCGCTCGGATCCGCGCTGGCGGCCTCCGCCGAGTTCGCGTCCGCCGCGGGTTTCGCGCGGGGCTCGCGGATGCGCGCGGGCACGCCGACCGCCAGCTTGCCGGCCGGCACGTCCTTCGTGACGACGGCCCCGGCGCCGGTCCGGGCGCCCTTCCCGATGTCGCGCGGCGCGACGATCATCGTGTCGACGCCGATGAAGGCGCCGTCGCCGATGGTCGTGGGGTGCTTGTTCGTGCCGTCGTAGTTGGCGGTGATCGAACCGGCACCGATATTGGCGCGCTCGCCGACCTCGGTGTCGCCGAGGTAGCTCATGTGGCCCTGCTTCGAGCCGGCACCGAGCCGCGAGTTCTTGAGCTCGGCGTAATTGCCGACGTAGGCACCCTTGCCGATCACGCTGCCGCCGCGAACGTGGCTGAGCGGCCCGACCTTGGCCTCGTCCTCGATCGTCGAGGACTCGATGATCGACGCCCAGACGAACGCGTGCGCCCCGATCTGGCTGTCGATGATCTGGCTGCCCGCCCCGATCACGGTCCCCTCCCCGACCGAGGTCCCGCCGCGCAGGATCACGTTCGGTTCCAGGGTGACGTCCGATGCGAGCGTCACGTCCCAGTCGAGGTAGACCGTGGACGGGTCGCGCATCGTGACGCCGTCGCGCATGTGCTCCTCGTTGCGCCGGACCCGCAGGTTCCACTCGGCGGCGGCGAGCTGCGAACGGTCGTTGATGCCATCGAAGCGCCCGTCGTCCTCGAAGGCGACGGCCGTGACGAGCCGACCGTCCTCGCGCGCGAGGCGGACGAGCTCGGTCAGGTACAGCTCGCCGGTCGTGGGCGAGGGCTCCAGCGACTCGATGCGGCGGCGCAGCCAGGCGGCATCGAACGCGTACAGCCCCGAATTGATCTCGTTGTTCGCGAGCTGGTCCTCGTCGGCATCCTTGAACTCGACGATCGCCTCCACGATCCCGAACTCGCTGCGGACGATGCGACCGAGCTCGGCGGGATCGGCGGCGAACACCGTGGCAAGGGCGATCGCGGCATCGTCCTGGCGGCGCGCCTCGAGGATCGCCTCGAGATCGGTCGCCGAGATCAGCGGGACGTCGCCCGACAGGATGAGGATCTCGGTGGCGTCGTCGGGGACGGCCGAGATCGCGGCGCGGACGGCGTCACCGGTGCCGCGGGGCTCGTCCTGGAGCGCGAAGTCGGCGCGGTCGGCGAAGACGTCGCGGATGGCCTCGACCGCCGGGGAGTAGACGATCACCGGGCGTGTGGGCGTCGCGCCTGCGGCGGCGGCCGCTTCGTCCCATGCGTCGAGGACGTAGGCCAGCATCGGGCGGCCGCACAGCGGGTGCAGCACCTTGGGGTGCGCGGACTTCATGCGCGTGCCCAGACCCGCCGCGAGGACCACGGCGGTGGTTCGGCCGGCTTGCCCAGGCATGGGCTCGGGACTTGGAGGGTTCATGCGCGGCGTCGGGCGTGCGCTGGGCGGTGGTCGCCGGCGCTGCATGCGGTGCCCGACGGGCGGTGGAGGAGTGTCATCAGATGGAGCCCGGATGGTATGGGCGGCCCGCCGGGACCGTCAAGCGCGGCTGATCGCGTGCGTGACGCGTTTCCCGATGGCTCGCAGGTAGTCCACGAGTTCTGGCGGGGATTCCACCACGAAGTCCGCCTCGAGCCTGAGGAGACGCATCGCCTGCCATGGGATCGTGTCGGCGTGGAGTCGTACGCGACAGCGGAGCTCGTCGATCGGCTCCACGGTGCCCGCGCCATCCGGGAATCGCGCGGCCACCGCGGGCGCTGGCGCCTCCACCAGCGCCACCGCGTCCGCCATCGGCGCGCTGCCTTCGATGGACGTGCGCAACCATGCCGCCCCGTCCTTCGCCGGCAGTTCGCGCGGCGCGGCGTGCCCTGGCATGGGCCAGGGATCGCTCATCCGATCCACCCGGAATGCCCGCCAGTCGCCGCGGTCCGTGTCCCACGCGATCAGATACCAGCGCCGGCCGGCGGCGACCACCGAATACGGTTCGACCGTTCGGCGGGACGACGTTCGATCGGCGGCCGCGTACTCGAAACGCAAGGGTCGCCGATTGACGACGGCCCGCGAGAGCACGGCCAGGCGCTCGGGATCGATGGGATCGGCGTCCCAGACCAGCGCTCCCGTGGCCGCAGCGACGGCGGCGACCCGGGCCCGGAGTCGTGGCGGCAGGACCTGCTGGAGCTTGGCCAGCGCCCGGACTGATGCGTCTTCGCCGCCTTCGATCGCGTGCGCGACAAGGGTCCGCAGCCCGACAGCGATGGCGACGGCCTCTTCATCGTCGAGCAGGAGCGGCGGCATCGCGGTTCCGCCGACGAGCCGGTAGCCGCCGACCGCGCCCATCGTGGCCTCGACCGGGTAGCCGAGGTCGCGCAGCCGGTCGATGTCACGGCGGATCGTCCGTGGACTGACCTCCAGACGTGTCGCGAGCTCGCTGCCCGGCCAGTCTCGACCCTGGAGCAGGGCCAGCAATCCGAGCAGTCGCGCCGCGCTGTCAGCCATGAATCAGCACGATACGCGATAACTAGGACCGATTCCGACCTAATAAGGCGCTAGCGTGATGGCAATGAGGTCGGTGGAGCGCCGGCCCGGAGTCCTGAGGAGGCCACCGATGAAGGCGACCAGCCACATCCGACCCGGTTACGGGACGGTCACCCCGTTCGTGATCGTTCGCGGCGCGGCGGAGTTCATCGACTTCACGAAGCGGGCGTTCGACGCGGAGGAGCTCGGCCGGATGGGCGAAGGACGGCGCCATCGGCCACGCGGAGGTCCGCATCGGCGATTCGGTCGTCATGATGTTCGACTCGAAGCCGGATTGGCCGTGGACGCCGTCATTCCTGCGCCTGTACGTCCCCGATTGCGACGCGACGCTGCGCCGGGCGCTCGAGGCCGGTGCGACGGTCGTCACGCCCGCAGGTGTCATGCCGTGGGGCGATCGCAGCTGTCGCCTCCGCGACCCGTTCGGGAATCTGTGGTGGGTGATGACGCACCTCGAAGACCTGACGCCCGAGGAGGAAGGACGTCGCTGGGGCGATCCGGTCTATCTCGCGGCGCTCCAGGAGCACGAGAGCTCCGAATTCTTCCCGCGACAAACCGACCCGGCGTGACAGCATGGGTGGATGCACATCGACCCACCGCCCGGGTACACGGTCCGCGCCGCTACGCCGGAGGACGCCGGCGGCGCTCGCCGAACTGTTCAACGCCGTCACGCTCGACGAGGTCGGCGTGGCCTGGACGGACGAGGCCGACACGCGGGCGACGCTCACTGCGCCGAGCTTCGACCTTGCGAACGACGCCCCGCTCGTGTTCGACGAAGCCGCAACGTCTCGTTGCCGGCCTGCTGCTGTACCCGGAGGGCTCGCCGGTGACGACCGTCCTGGCGATCGGCCTGGTGCGTCCGGAGGAGACCGGACGCGGACTCGGGACGTTCATCACCCTGCTCGCCGAAGAGCACGCTCGACGCCGGATCCCTGCCGGGTCTGGTCGCTTCACGGTGCGCCAGACCCGCTTCGCCCAGAACGATCTTGCCGCTCGGCTCTTCCGCGACCTCGGGTATGAGCGTGTACGGACGTGGTGGCGGATGGCGATCGAGCTGGGGTACGACGGGGGTCCGACGTCGCTGCCGGCGGGCCTGGAATTCTCTCCATTCGAACCCGCGCGCGACTCGCGAGCCGTCTATGACGCCCTCCACGATGCGTTCCGAGATCACTGGGGCGAGGCAATGTACGGATACGAGGACTGGGTGAACCGTGTCGTCGATCGATCGGATCCCCGGTTCGTGTTGATCGCTCGTGCAGGCGATGAGATCGCGGGCGTCCTGGTGGGTCGCGCCGGGCTACCCGCCGATCCCGAGTCGGGCTCGGTCGATGAGCTGGGCGTCCGGCGTCCCTGGCGCGGACTCGGACTCGGCCTCGCGCTGCTCCATCTCGCGTTCGAGGAGTTCAGGCGCCGCGGCCTCACTCGAGCGATCTTGAGCGTCGACTCGGAGAATCCAACGGGTGCAACTCGGCTGTACGAGCGAGCGGGGATGTCGGTCGAGCTAGCCTGGGAGCACTGGGAGAAGGAGCTGCGGGCTTGACGCAATATTACAGAATGCCTACTCTACCACTACATTAGGAGGTACAGATGGCCATCGCCACGGCGTATGCCGACGAAGTCAAGAGGGTCAGGTCGCTCGGGGTCGACACCAGCGACATCGCCAAGGCCACGGGCGCCGGTGTGGGCACGGTGACATCCTGGGCCCGCGCAACGCGCCAGCCCTCCGCAGCGTTTCGCGACCGCCTTCTGGAGCTCATCGCCATCGTCGATCGCCTGTCGCGAACAATGGACGAGAAGTACGTCCCCTTGTGGCTCAACAAGCCCCTACCAGCGTTGGGCGACGAACAGCCATTGGTCGCCTTGGGTGAGGGGCGGTACAAGGAAGTCTCGAGGCTCGTTGCTGAGCTCGAAAACGACTCGTTCTCCTGAGCGACCTGTCGGCGGCGCGGATCTCCGTCCACGGTGTGTGGTGGCGCATTAACCGGGCCGGCGGCGATCCCTTCCTGTGGACGGTCGAGGCCGCGGATGGCCGTTGGCAAACCGGCTCCGTCGTGCGTGCCTTCTACCTAGCCGACTCGGAGGCGACGGCCTGGGCAGAGTGGTATCGACACACCTCCGAGCAAGGAGCGCCCCCGGCGAGCCGCATGCCGCGCGACACCTGGAGGATCAGAGTGGACGTGAGCGACCTCGCCGATCTCACGGAACCTGGGCTGCTGGAGCGACACGGCATCACGGAGCTCCGCCCGACCCGCAGGCAATGGCCGGTGACGCAACCCATTGGCGAGGCTTACTACCACGCTGGCTTCCGCGGCCTTCTCGCGCCCTCCGCCGCGCACGACGGTGGCAAAGTCCTTGCGATCTTTCGTCCCCTTCCCGCGCTACCGGGCTTGTCCGCCGTCTCGCCCCCGAACCGTTACAACGATCTCCCACCGCTCCCGACGGGTCTCCGCACCTAGGCACGGTCCCGGATCAGGACCGTCGCGCGATGGCCTCGACCTCGACCAGGCCGCCCTTCGGGAGGGCGCCGACCGCGAACGTGGAGCGGGCCGGGGGCGGCTCGGGCATGAACTTGGCGTAGACGGCGTTGACCGCCGCGAAGTCATCGATGTTCGCGAGGAAGAGCGTGGTCTTCACGAGATCGTTCATGCCGACGCCGGCGGCGTCGAGCACGGCGCCCAGGTTACGCAGCGCCCGATCGGCCTGTGCCTCCACGCCACCTTCGACCATGTCGCCGGTCGCAGGATCCAGGCCGAGCTGGCCGGAGCAGAACACGAGGTCGCCGCTCGCGATGCCCTGGCTGTACGGGCCGATCGCGGCGGGCGCTCCGTTGGTCGAGACGGCCTGGCGGGTCATGGCGTGGGCTCCTCGTGTCCGGTCCGGATGGTCGTGGCGATGATCGATGGCGGTCCGTCGCCGAGGGAAGGGATCGTGCCGGCCGCAACGGCCGCCTCGGCAACATCGGCCGCTCCTTCCGCCTCTGCAAGCGAAGGATAGAGCGTCCACAGGGTCGGCCCGGACCCGCTCAACCCGACGGCCCGCGTCAGCGTCCGCGTGAGCGCGCGCTTCACACCCACCAGCCCGGGCGCCACGAGGAGCGCGGCCGGCAGCAGATCGTTGGCCGAGGCGAGGACCCCGGCTCGGGCGATCAGGTCCGTCCCGGACAGGCCGTTGCCCAGCTCCTGCGCCAGGTGCTCGGACGACATCCGGATCGAGCCATCGCCCGAGCCGCGGATCCCGTCGAAGACCGAGAACACGTCCGGCGTCCGGACCGCGATCGAGGGGGTCACCAGCAGGATCCCCGGATGCCCGTGCACGCCCTTGAGCGGTGTGAGGCGCTCACCCCGCCCCTCGACGAGCGCGGGGACGCCGCGCAGGAAGAACGGCACGTCGGAGCCGATCGAAGCCGCCGCGTGCAAGCGACGCTCGAAGTCGAGCTCGGCGCCCCATGCCTCGAGGGCGCCATCGAAGGCGGCGGCTGCGTCCGACGAGCCGCCACCGAGCCCGGCGGCGACCGGGATGTGCTTCTCGAGGCGTGCCGCGAGGGCTGGCGTGGCTGGGCGTCCCGGTCCCTCCCCAACAGCCGCGCGGGCCGCGGCGATCGCGCGCAGGACGAGGTTGGCCTCCACCGGCCCGGCGTCGAACCCGGTCACGTGGAGCGTGTCGTCCCCGCGTCGGCCCGCGCCGGGGCCAGGCTCAGCCGGTCGGAGAGCGCGAGCGGCACGAACACCGAGTGCAGGTCGTGGAACCCGTCCTCGCGCCGCCCAACGACGGCCAGGGTCAGGTTGAGCTTGGCCGGCGCGAGCCGGATGATCGGCGTCAGGTGCGGATCGGGCACGGCGGCCTACCCATCCCCGGACTTGCGGCCGCGCCAGTCCGCGCCGATCGGGCCTAGCGCGTCCTTGAGGGCGAGCCACTCCCCCACGGCCACGGTCTGGGGACGCCGGTCTGCGGCGATGCCGGCCGTCTCGAGGGCCGCGGCCACGCGCGCCGCGTCGAAGGGGAGTTGCCGGGCGAGCACGTTGTGGAGCATCTTCCGTCGCTCCCGGAACGCGGCCTGGACCAGCCGCCAAAGCTGGTCTTCCTCCTCGGGCGAGAGTCGATCGTCCGCGTCGAACGGCTCGACCACGATGACCGCCGAATTCGACGGCGGGCTCGGGCTCGAAGGCTTCCGGCGGCACGCGGAACGCGACACGGACCCGTGCGTGGTACTGCACGAACACCGAGAGGTAGCTCATCTTCCCGGGCGGTGCCGCGATCCGCTCCGCGACTTCCCGTTGGACCATCAGCACGAGCCGTCGCGGGCGGGGTGGCGTGCCCAGCAGCGCGTGCAGGATCGGGCTGGTGATGTGGTACGGCAGGTTCGCCACGACGTCGTAGGGCGGTTCGACGAGCTCCGTGAGGTCCTGGTCGAGCGCATCGCCTTCGATGAGCCGGAGTCGACCCTCCTCGAGCGCCGGCTCGAAGCGCTCCTGCAGGAACCTGGCGAGGCCGCGGTCCAGCTCGACCGCCGTCACCGTGGCACCGGCGTCGAGCAGTCCGGCCGTCAGGAGCCCCAGGCCCGGCCCGATCTCGAGCACGCGGCCGCCGGGCTCCGGATCGGCGGCCTCGAGGATCTGCGAGAGCACGTCCGTGTCGGCCAGGAAGTTCTGCGACAGCGCATGGCGGGCGCGCAGGCCGGCGGCGCGCAGGGTGGCACGGACCTCGGCCGGGTCGATGGTCACCGGGTCGCCAGCGGCAGCGACGGCCGCGCATCGAGCTCCAGTCCGGCACGCTCGCCGGCCTCGAACCGGCGGGCGCCGGCGGCGCCGATCATCGCCCCGTTGTCCGTGCACAGGCCGGGGCGCGGCACGATCAGCGGTACGCCCAGCGCCTCCGACTCGCCCGCCAGCCGCTCGCGCAGCACCGAATTCGCGGCGACGCCCCCACCGAGCACGATCGAGCGGGCACCGATCTCCCGGGCCGCCCGGACCGCCTTCGTGGTCAGCACGTCGACGACCGAGTCCTGGAAGCCCCAGGCGAGCTCCGCGGTCGTCGCCGCGGAGAGCGTGGCGGCCGGGTCATCGGCCGGCAGCCCTTCCTCGGCGCGGGCGTCGGCGACGATCCGCCGCGCCGCCGTCTTGAGCCCCGAGAAGCTCAGATCGTAGGAATCGCCCATCCAGGCCCGCGGGAACACGACATCGCGGCGCACGGCCCCCTCGGCGGCCTTCTGGATGGCGGGACCACCCGGATAGCCAAGGCCCAGGAGTCGGCCGACCTTGTCGAACGCCTCGCCCGCGGCATCGTCCACGGTCGTCCCGAGCAGCCGGTACGTCAGGTGATCGCGCATCTCGGCGAGGAACGTGTGGCCGCCCGACACGACGAGCGCGACGAGCGGGAACTCGGGCGCGGGCTTCGTCGCCTCGTCCTCACCCGGGTCGAGCAGCCAGGCGGCGTAGACATGGCCCTCGAGATGATTGACGCCGATCAGCGGCTTGTCGTGGACCCAGGCGAGCGCCTTGGCGAAGTTGATCCCGACGAGCAACGATCCAGCGAGGCCCGGCCCGTACGTGACGGCGACACCATCGATGTCGTCCCACGAGACGCCGGTGTCCTTCCACGCCTCGTCGAGCGTGGGCACGATCCAGCGCAGGTGGGCTCGCGCGGCGACCTCCGGGACGATCCCGCCCGTGGGTGCGTGGAGCGCGACCTGGGAAGCGACCACGTTCGAGAGGATGCGCCGGCCACCTTCGATGAGCGCGATGCCGGTCTCGTCACACGAGGACTCGATGGAAAGCAGGAGCGGTCCGCTCACGCGGTGTCCTCAGGGGCTGGGATCGGCCGCTCTCGCGGGTCGGTAGGAGCGGGTGCATCATCGAGCGCCGCGCGCAACCGCTCGATGCGGGCGCGCATGAGGGGCTCGCTCAGCGGCTCGGTCGTCATGATCAGCGCGTCCTCGTTGTCGTCGCTGTAGTAGCGAGGTCGCAAGCCCGACCGGCCGGAAGCCGTACTTCTCGTACAGCTTGCGAGCGGGGAGGTTGGAGAGGCGGACTTCGAGCGTGGCCTCGTGGGCGTCACGCTCGATCGCGATGTCGAGGAAGGCCACGAGCAGCCGCTCCCCGATGCGCTGGCGACGCCAGGCGGGGTGGACCGCGAAGGTCGTGATGTGCGCCTCGTCGACCATCAGCCACATCCCGCCGTAGGCCACGACCGAGTCGCCGATCCGGGCCACGAGATAGTGGGCGAGCCGGTTGCTCTCGAGCTCGCTCTGGTAGGCGTGCGGCGGCCAGGGCGAGGTGAAGCTCGCCTGCTCGATCGCGTGGACGGCGGGGAGGTCATCGAGCCCCATCGGCTCGATGACCACCCTCACCGGGGGTCGCGCGACCATTCGACGGCCCCGCCGGTCGCGCGGACGCCGCGCGGGAGGGTCACGTAGTCGGGGACGAGGGTCTCGAGCTCGGATCGGGGGCCGGCGGCGGCGCTCGCTCGGCGGCTGCCGCGGCCGAGATCGCGGCCAGCTTGGCCGCCCCGGCCCGCAGGAGCGCCTGACCAAGGCCGGACCGTGCCGTCTCGCCGCGCGCGATGGCATCTTCCGGGGCACGCCCCTCGAGGTCCACGGCCACGAGCCGCTCCCCCGGGGCGAGGTCCGGCTCCTCCCCGGCGGGCAGCGGCACGGGCGCGGAACCGGCACGGACCACGAGACGGTCGCGCGGGCCGGCCGGCAGCAGCAGGACGCTCGGTGCGACCGGGCCGTCGAGGCCGTCCGCCACCGCAACGGCCGCTTCCGTTGCCTCGAACGCCTCGATGAGCGCCTCCCCCGTCGAAACCCCGACGAGCGGGATGCCGAGCCCGTGCGCCAGGCCCTTCGCCGTCGCGATGCCGACCCGCAGCCCGGTGAACGCGCCCGGGCCGGTCCCGACGACGATGCCGACCAGGCGCGACCGCCGGATGTTCTGCTCGCCGAGGAACCGCCCGATCGTGGGCAGCAGGGTCTCGCCGTGGCGATACCCCGCGGTCCAGGTCGACAGGCCATCGGCCACGCCCTCGGGCGTGCCGGTGGCGATCACGACGTGCGTGGTCGCGGTGTCGATGGCGAGGATCGCCCGCCGGCGGCCGTCGTGGGTCACGCCGCGACGTCCAGGTAGCGCCGGTAGTCGTCCGAGCCCGCGATGAGCGTGATCGAGCGGGCCTCGTCCCCGGTCCCGTCGATCCGGACGTCGAGGCGGGCCGCGGGCAGCGCGTCACCCAGCCGCTCCGGCCACTCCACGATCGTGACGCCCTCGCGCTGGCGTTCGTCGATGAGGCCGCCGGCCAGCGCGTCCTCCGCGGAAGCCAGCCGGTACGGGTCGATATGGAAGAGCGGCAGCCGCCCGCGGTACTCGGCCATGAGGATGAAGCTCGGCGAGGTGACCGTCTCGGTGACACCCAGGCCAAGGGCGAAGGCCTTCGCGAGGTGGGTCTTGCCGGCCCCGAGCTCACCCCACAGACAGACGAGGTCACCGGCCTCCGCCACGGCCCCCAGGGCGCGGCCCAGCGCGCTCGTGGCAGCGGGATCCGGGGCCATGACCAGGCGGCGATCTGCGGTTGACGAGGGCATCGCCGTCAGATGAACCGTTCGAGGTCGCCGAGTGGCACCGCCGTCACCGTCCCGTCGGCGAAGCGCACCGCGCCCGCCTCGAGATGCACCCCGCCCGCGAACCGGCGCGGACCGACCAACCCTGCCCAGATCCCGTCGCGGCCGCCGAGGGGGCCGCCACGCACACGCACGAAGTCCGGACGGGGTTGCGGTACGTCCACCTCGCTCTCGAACACGAGCATCGGCGGGTTGGCGACGATCGCCACCTCTTGGCCCGCGAGGGCCTCCAGCACGTCCATCACCGGACTCGGAAGCGGCCGGCGGGTGGCTCCCTCGAGCACGAGCACGGCATACGGGGCCAGGCGATGCAGGGCCGCGCGCTGGCGCCGCTCGGACGCCGTGAAATCGCGCCGCTCCTTGCTGGCGAGGCCACCGACCACGATCCCGTTCACGCCCATCGCCCGGGCCCGCGTCAGCGTCTCTGCGTCGATGCGGGAGCCGACCACAAGGATCGTCCCCGCAAGACCTACGTCGAGGCCACCGGAGCGCAGCTCGCCGTCGCTGCCGGCCGCGATGTGGAGGCGGCCACGGCTCGGTCCGCCCAGGGCCACGATCCCGTTGAGCGCGCGGCCGTTGGCCTGGATGACGATGGCGGAACCCGGGCGGACCTCGCGGACGATGCCGGTCACCGGGCTGTCGAACGTCTCCGTGACCTCACCGCCGGCGACGCGCCATCGATCCCTCCAGACGAACAGCAGCTCACCGTCGTCCGTGCGACCGCCTGGACGCGGATCCGCGCTCGCCGGGACGACCTGGTCCATCAGCACCGGGTCGCGCAGGCGCTCGGCGATCGGCGCTCCGGCGACGACCGTCTCGCCCGCGGCCACGAGCGCGCGGTCGCCCGGCGAGAGGGGGAACGTGATCTCGGCGGGCGGGTCGATGAGCCGCCGCGCGCTGACCAGGCCCAGGTCGGCCGGCAGGGTCGCTTCGGACGTGCCGTTCGTGCTCATCACGTGTCGAACCCCTGCCACAGCGCGGCCTGCCAGGCTGCCAGCAGGTCGCGCCGCCGGTCGGCCCGATCGGGCAGCCGCAGCGGAACGTCGCGCAGGTCGACGAGCAGGCCACCGAGCCCGCCGGCCACGTCGACCGCGAAGTGCCGGCCGCGTGCGCCGAGCTTGATCCGGTCGCGGAAGCGGAATTCGGCGACCGCGGTCTCGCCCGGTGGCAGGTCGACGAGCTCCAGGCTGCCCGGCACGAGATCGAGCTCGCTCACGCCACTGCCGACATGGACCAGCACGCTCCCGGCCGAACGCCCGGAGCGCAACCCGGACGGGATGACCACGCTGCCCAGTGGCGCCAGCAGGTCGTCGGCAAGATCGCCCATGACCGTGAGCCGTTCCTTCTCGTCGGGGATCGCCCCGAGCGTACCCATCAACCGGGCATGATCGAGCGCGTACTGGCTGGCTCCGGATCGCCGCAGGACGTCGACGTGGGCGAGGGCCACGGTCGGTGCCGGGACCGCCGACCACACGCCGCCGCCGCACACGACGAGGTCCGGCGGTGCCTGGTCGAAGTCGGTCGTGGCCGCGGCGAGCCGCACGAGCGCGGCCCGGGCCGCCGCCATCCGCAGGGCGGCCCCATCGCCCGCAGCGTCGGCCCAAGGCGCGATGCGCAGCTCGCGCATGCGGTCGCGGATGCGGTGCCGGTCGGACGGCACCGTGGACCACACCAGGACGCCGTCCACGATGGCGTCGTCGGGCTCGTCGGGGGCGACCGCGGCTGCGGGGACGACGGCCAGGCGTACCGCGCGGTTCGTGCCCCCGATCGACGGCTCGGCCGCAGCGCGGACCCCGGCGTCGTGACCCAGGATGATGGTCTCGACGCGCCGATGCAGCACGTCCGCCAGGGCCTGCGTCGCCGGACCGATGGCCCGGCGCGGATCGTCGGCCGGCATGGCCACCTCGAGCAACAGCTCGCCGAGGGGATCGGGCTTGTCCCCGGGTGCGTCCGGGCTGTCGGTAGCCGGGATCCTGATCCGGATGGACTGCCCGGCGCGCGCCGGGCCCCGGTCGAGGGCTGCGGGAGCGAGCATGATCGGGCCGGCCCGCGACGAGACGTCACCGAACTCGTCGAGCGCCTCCGACATCGCTCCGGACAGGACGATCGGCACGTCCGGCCGACGGACCGCCACGGCCGAGACGAGCGCCGCCAGCTCGCGGATCGCGCTGCGCTCGTCGGGCCGCGGCGGGTCGCCGGCTCCGACGAGGATGGCGTCGATGTCGTGATCGAGCAGGAGTCGCGACATCACGAGCGGGTCGGTGGTCTCGGCGCTGGCTCCGGTCGGACGCCAGCCACTTCGGGCCGCAGTCGCCATCAACCTCGTGAGGGTCCGCTCACCGGCTGCCACGACCGCCAGCCGTCGTGGCCGCCGGCTGCGGACCTCGAACCGTGGCAGGGCGTCGCTGTCGATGTCGACCACGCCGAGCGCCGACGCGAGCTCCGGGTCGGCGCTCCGCACGCGGCTCACGAGCAGGTCGACCGCGACGTCCACGGCCGCGCCGGCCGGGAGCGCCAGGGTGCCGATGAGTCGCCACGTGCCGGCGACGCGACCGATCAGCGCGATCGAGGCGGTCGCGGCGCCGTGGTCGATGGTCAGGAATGCATGCGGTTCGGAAGTCACCGCCAGATGCTACCCGGACCGTGCGGAACGAGAGTGGGTCAGGCGTCCCAGGCGAGTTCTTCGTCGAGCTCCTCGAGCCGCGCGATCAGCAGCTCGATGCCGGTCTCGTCGGCCATGATCTCGCTGGCCGAGGCCAGCTCGCCGCCGAAGACGCCGCGGAGCACCGGATCGAAGAAGAGCATCGCGTTCGCGCCGAGCGCCCGATACGGGCGGCTGGCCTCGAGAAAATGCACGGCCGACGAGGTCAGCCCGCGCAGCTGGATCTCGCGCGCGACCGTCTCGATGAGCTCGTCTCGCTGTTCCTCGGTCGGCTCCATCTCGAGGTTCACCCGGCGGCGCTCCCGGGCGCGCTTGCGTGCCCGACCGCGCTCGCCCGCTCCACAGGTGCCATGGCTGCGCCGAACGCCTCGTACGCGGCGGCGCCGCGCAGGGCGAAGATGACGTGCTCGATATTCGGGGAGCGCTCGAGCTCGTCGCGCACGGTGTCGACCGTGATCCGAGCGGCGTCCTCGAGTGGAAAACCGCCGACCCCGGTACCGAGCGCTGGGAATGCGACACTCGTGGCGTCGATCTCACGGGCACGGGCCATGGCGCTGCGGACCGCGGCCTCGATGATGGTGGCGCTCGTGCGGCGCACACGGTCCAGGGAGACGGCATGGATCACCGCGCGGGCGGCGAGGGTTCCGGCCGTGGTCACGATCGACTCACCGAGCGGGACCGGCGCCTGGCGTACGGCCGCGAACTCGATCTCGTCACCGCCGGCGCGCTTGAGCGCCCCCCGACGCCGGTCGACATCCACAGCGAGAGGTTGGCCGGGTTGACGATCGCGTCGACCTCGAGCTCGCAGATATCACCGTTCCAGAGTTCGATCCGTGCCAAGGTTCGTGCCATCCCTCATCGCTCGGTGAGCGTGCGCAGACCGACCGGTCCAGCCGCGGCATGGTACACCCGGGGCAACCGCCCAGCCATCTGGGTCACGACTTCCCACGTGTTCGTGGTGCGTGTCTGCGCCAGGTCCTCGGCGCTGATCCGGTCGTCGCCCTGGGCGCCCATGAGCACGAATTCGTCGCTGGGCGTGACCGGCGGACCCGGGACGTCGGTGACGTCGAACATGATCGCGTCCATCGCGACGTTCCCGACGAGCGGTGCCCGAACGCCGCGCACGAGGGCCTCGGCGCGGTTCGAGAACGCGCGGGCGAACCCATCGCCGTAGCCGAGCGGCAGCGTCGCGATGCGGCTGGGCCGCGTGGTCGTGAACGTCGGCCCGTAGCTGATCCCGTGTCCGGCGGGCAGGTCCGCCACCCGGACCGGGCGAGCGTGCAGGGACATGACCGGCCGTAGGGCGTTGACGGCCGCGCTGACGTCGGCCGTCAGGGCACGCCCGGCGAGCTCGTCGGGCACGATCCCGTAGACCGAGAGTCCCGGCCGGACCCCGTCGAGGGCCTCCACGCCGGTGAAAAGCCCGCCACTGGCCGCGACATGCCGTGGGGGCACCGGCAACCCCGCGTCGCGCAGGCGCGCCGTCGCCGCCTCGAAGCGCGCGAGCTGGTCGCTGGTCCGATCTGGGTCCTCGCTCGCCTGGAGGTGGGTCCACAGCCCCGCGAGCCTCGTGTGCGGGCGCGTCCGTGACCGCGGACGCCGCGGCCGCGAGGGCCTCGGGTGCGAAGCCACCACGACCCAACCCGGTCTCCACCTCGAGCTCGATGTCCAGGGGCTCGGCGGCGTCTGTGGCCTCCGTGAACTGCGTGGCCTCCAGAAGGGCCGCCAGCTGGTCAGGGTCCCCGCCCGAGACGGTGACGCGCTGGCGGGCCGCCTCCGCGGCGAGCGCGACCGGGATAGGGTAGAGCACCCGGATCGGGGCGCGGATCCCGCCGCCTCGAAGCGCCACCGCCTCGTCGAACGCCGCTACGCAGAACCCGTCCGCGCCCGCCGCCTCGAGGGCGAGTGCCACCGGCACGGCACCGTGACCGTAGGCGTCGGCCTTGACGACGGGGTGGACCGGGATGCCGGTGCCAGCCAGAGAGCGAAGCGCTGCCAGGTTGCCGCGCAGCGCGTCGAGATCGATCTCCAGCCATGCGGTGCGAGGGAGCGGCGGCAGGCCGGCCGCCGCAAGACGCGTCTCGATCGAGCTCACGTGCGGTTGACGGGATCCGTGCCCTGCGGCGTCGCGGGACTCGCGGTCGCCGCCAGACGCTCGCGCGAACCGAATCCGAGGCCCTTGGCACCCTGCCGCCGCTCGGCCACGCCGGCCAGGCGTTTCCGGGCCACCGCGAGGCCCTCGGGCAGGTCCGACGCGAGCAGGCCGGAGTCGCCGTAGCGGTCGCGCACCCAGTCGCCGGCCGCGCCGTGCAGGTAGACGCCCAGCCGCGCGGCGGCGTACGGCGTGAGGCCCTGTGCCAGCAGGGCACCGATGGCGCCGGCGAGGACATCTCCCGTTCCGCCGGTGGCCAGGGCCGGGTTCTCGAACGGCGCGATCGCGACCTCGCCGTCCGGGGCCGCGATCACGGTCCGGGCACCCTTGAGCACGACGACCTGTTGCCAGGCGGCCGACGCATCACGCACGGCCGCGACCCGGGCCTCATCGTCGTCGGCGAGGTCGCCATCCGCGCCGTGCTCGACGCCGCTGCCCGCACGCAGGCGCTCGAACTCCCCGACGTGCGGGGTGAGGACCGCCGGCCTACGTTCGCCGCTCCACCAGCCGTCCATGGTCGCCAGCGACCGAAGGGCTTCGGCGTCGAGCACGATCGGGGGCGGCTGCTCGCCCGGGGGCGCGAAAAGCTCACGCACGAGCTCCGCCGTGGCCAGGCCGGGTCGCAGACCCGGGCCGACCACGATGGCATCGTGTTCGTGGTCCAGGATCCGCGCCAGGGCGGGTTCCGGATCGACCTCCTCGACGTCGTCCTCGGGCAGGCCCATGGTCGTTGCCTCGACGACTTTCGCCGCGAAGAGCGGTTGGAGCGATTCGGGGACGGCCAGCGTCACGAGGCCCACGCCGGCCCGTCCGGCCGCGCGGCAGACGAGCAGCGCCGCACCGGCGTAGTCGAGCGAGCCCGCAAGCACGAGCAGCTTGCCGAACGAGCCCTTGTGACCACGCGCCGGACGTTCCGGCAGCAGCGAGGACACCAGGTCGTCGTCGAGACGCGTCGCACCCGTCGGCCAGGGCCGCTCGTCCTTCGAGCTCTCGGCTTTCCCGTCGGAAGGGTCGCTCACCCGCCGACCGAACCCGAGCGGCGATCGATCAGGCACGGCCGTCCTCGCTGGCTTCGACGGGACGCGGCGCATCCGAGGCAAGGCTGGCGGCGCCACCGGCCTCGGCGGCGACCCGCAGGCGCTCGATGCGCGCGAGGATCCGGCGCTCGCGATCGTCGAGCCGGTCCTCGATGTCGGGCGGGAAGAGGTAGCGACCGCCGGCGGTCCGAACGCCGTACGCGATCGCGACCGCGTAGTCGGACTCGTGGGTGATCGAGACCGCGATCCGGCCCATGCCGAGCTGAGCCGCGCGCGCGGCCGCCCGCCCATGGAGGCGGACGGAGGGTTGTCCGGTCGGCAGCCGATCGATCTCGATGTCGCGCCAGCCGATGCCACGGACCCCGAGGCCCAGCACCTTGGAGACCGCCTCCTTGGCCGCCCAGCGGCCGGCCATCGTCTCGGGCCGACCACGCACATAGCGCTGCTCCCCGGGGGTCAGCACGCGCTTGGTGAAGCGCTCCCCGAATCGATCCAGGGACGCCCGGATCCGATCGACCTTGATGATGTCGATGCCGAGCTCCGTCGTGCCGTCGGGCACCGTGCCGAGCGACACCCCCGTTTCGGACGGATCGGTCGGCACCCGCATCCCCTACTCGACCGTGACCGACTTCGCGAGGTTGCGTGGCTGGTCGACGTCCGTGCCTCGCGCGATGGCGACGTGATAGGCGAACAGCTGGAGCGGGATGATCGCCAGGACCGGGCTGAGGGCTTCGTGCGTGTCGGGCACCCAGCAGATGTCGTCCGCGAAGCGCTCGATCTGGGAGTCGCCCTCGGTCGCGACGGCGATGACTCGAGCGTCTCGGGCGCGTCCCTCCATGACGTTGGACGCGAGCTTCTCGTACACGGACGACCGCGTCGCCACGGCAACGAGCGGGCACTCCGCATCGAGCAACGAGATGGGGCCGTGCTTCATCTCGCCGGCGGCATAGCCCTCGGCGTGGACGTAGCTGACTTCCTTGAGCTTCAGCGCGCCCTCGAGGGCCGTGGGGTAGGTGTAGCCGCGACCGACGAACATGAAGCCACGCGAGTTCACGTAGCGGCGCGCCAGGTCGGCGATGCCTGTCGCGTTCTCGAGCGCGCGGGCGGCGCCGGCGGGCAGCGCGTGAAGCGCCGCGCCGAGCTCGAGCTCCTGTTCCGCGCCTAGCGCCCCGCGGGCCTTGGCGATCGCGGCGGCGAGGATCACGAGCGTCGTGACCTGGGCCACGAACGTCTTGGACGCGGCCACCGCGATCTCAGGGCCGGCCTGCAGGAAGAGGATCCGATCCGCCTCGCGGGTGATCGCGCTGCCGACGGTGTTCGTCACGGCGATGACCGGTGCGCCGCGTTCGCGCGCCAGCCGGGTCGGGGCGATCGTGTCCGCCGTTTCGCCCGACTGGGTCACGGAGATGACCAGCGTTCGGCCGTCCAGCGGAGGTGGGTTGTAGCGGAACTCGGAGCCGACCGTGGCACGGGCCGGGATGCCGACCCAGTCCTGGATCGCGGTCGCCCCGACGAGGGCCGCGTAGTACGCCGTCCCGCAGGCGATCAGCTCGACCCGATCGATGTTGCGGATCGTCTCGTCGAATCCCTCGAACTCCTCGAGCCAGATGTGGTTCTCGCGCGTCACCCGACCGGCGATCGTCTGGCGCAGCGTCTCGGGCTGCTCGTGGATCTCCTTGAGCATGAAGTGCTCGTAGCCGCCCTTTTCGGCGGCCTCGGGCGTCCAGTCGATGGTCGTGATCTCGCGCTGGAGCTCCGTGCCGTCGACGTCGGTGATCGTGACGCCCCACGGCCGCAGGTCGGCGACGTCGCCGTCCTCCAGGAAGATGACCTGGTCGGTATGGGCGAGGATCGCCGCGACGTCGCTCGCGAGGAAGCTCTCGCCATCCGCCAGACCCACCACCAGCGGCACGTCCTTGCGGCTTCCGACCAGCCGGTCGCCCTCGCCACGGTGCATGACCGCGATGGCGTAGGCACCCTCCGCCAGGCGGAGCGCGGTGCGAACGGCGTCGGCGAGGTCGCCGGTGTACGCCTCCTCGACCATGTGGGCGAGCGCCTCGGTGTCGGTCTCCGACGTCAGCTTGTGACCGCGCGCCGCGAGGCCGTCGCGCAGGTCACGGAAGTTCTCGATGATCCCGTTGTGGATGACCGTGATCTCGCCCGTGCAGTCCTGGTGCGGGTGGGCGTTGAGGTCGTTGGGGCGACCGTGGGTGGCCCAGCGCGTGTGGGCCAGGCCGATCGCGGCGTGCGGCGTCCGATCCGCGATCGCGATCTCGAGATTGGCGAGCTTGCCGGCCTTCTTCTCGACGAACAGGTCGCCGCCGTCGTCCACGAGCGCGATCCCGGCCGAGTCATAGCCGCGGTACTCCAGGCGTTTGAGCCCTTCCATGAGGATGGGGCCGGCCTCCCGGGGCCCCGTATAGCCAACGATGCCGCACATGACGTCAGGTCCTCCTTCGGGTGACACCTTCGGTCGGGCACCGGCGCTAGTTTAGACGCTCCTCCGCGAGGGCCGCGAGCGCGTCGGCCAGCTCTGCGACGAGCGCTTCGTCGTGACCCTCGACCATGACCCGCAGCGCGGGTTCCGTGCCGGACGGCCGGACGAGCACGCGGCCCGCGTCGCCGAGGCGGACCGAGGCGTCGGCGATCGCCCGTCGAAGGGCCGCGTCGCCCTCCCACTGGTCCTTGTGGCGAGCCTTGATCGCGCGCTGTTGCTGGGGGAGCATCGGGATGGCCGCGGCGAGGTCCGCGAGCGACGATCCGTGCGTGGTCATGACCCGCAGGAGCTCGAGGGCCGTGACGATCCCATCGCCCGACGTCGTGTGCTCGAGCACGATGACGTGGCCGGATTTCTCGCCACCCAGCGTCGCACCCGAGACCTGCATCCCCTCCAGGATGTACTTGTCGCCGACGGGCGTGCGCACGACCTCGCCGCCCGCCGCCTCCACGGCCCGTTGCAGGCCGCCGTTCGACAGGATCGACACGACGAGGCCGCCGGGCAGGGCGTCGCGCGAGAGGCGCTCGAGCGCGAGGATGCCCAGGACCTGATCGCCGTCGACGACCCGACCGTGCCCGTCCACGGCGATCAGGCGGTCGGCGTCCCCGTCGAGCGCGAACCCGACGTCCGCGCCGCGCTCCTTCACGGCCGCAGCGAGCGACCCCGGCGACGTCGCGCCGCTATCGACATTGATGTTGATGCCGTCGGGCTCGACATGGATCGCCTCGACGCGCGCGCCGGTCGCGGCGAGGATGCCGGGGCCGAACGCCCCGCCGGAGCCGTTGGCCCCGTCGAGCACGATGTGCAGGCCGGACGCGTCGATGGAACCAGCCAGCCCGACCCGGTGCTCGCGGTACGCGCCGACCTCGTCGCTCGCGTCCACGGACCGGCCCAATTGCGCATTGCCCACGCCGCCGAGCTCACCCTCACGCCAGATGAGGGTCTCGAGCTCCTCCTCGATCGCGTCGTCGAGCTTCAGGCCATCGGCGTCGAGCACCTTGAGGCCGTTGTCGTCGGCCGGGTTGTGCGAGGCCGAGACCATGATCCCGGCCTGGTAGGGACCGCTCCGCGCGAGGAACGCGAGGGCCGGTGTCGGCACGACGCCGACGACATGCACGTCCACGCCCAGGCTCGTCGCGCCGGCCGTGATGGCGGCCACGAACATGTCGCCCGAGCGACGGGTGTCCTGGCCCACCACGATGCAGCCGCCCGGACCCGCCAGGCGCTTCGCCGTGGCCCGGCCGAGGGCATAGGCCATCGGCGGCTTGAGATCGACATTGGCGACGCCACGGATGCCGTCGGTGCCGAAGAGGCGGGACATGGCCCTCAGCCGCCCGCAGCCGGCGAGGCGGAGGGCACCGTGCCCCCGGCGGCCGGGGATGGCGAGGGCGGGATCGACACGGTGACCGCGACCTGGTCCGGGCTCGCGCTCACGAACGCGATGCCCGCGGGCACGTCCGTGGTCACGGCGACCGACGTCGTCCCGGGTTCGAGGTCGGCGACATCGAGCGTCGCGAGGAGGGTCGCGCCCTCCAGCCGGTCGAGGTCGGCCACCGACCCGCCCAGCGTGATGAGCACCCGGTCGGTGGACGTGCTGTAGGTCCGGTCCGGGCGTGCGCCGATGAGGTCAAGGCCGACCTCGAAGGTCCGGGTCGCGGTCACCGCGCGGACGGTGATCGCAACGCGCACGGTCGTCACGTCCAGGGCGACGATGCCCGTCGGGAGCGCCAGGGTGGTCTCGAAGCGTCTCGTTGGCCGACAGCCCGCCGATCGGCACCGGCTCGGTGTCGATGCTGCTGAGCGGTTCGAGCTCGTCGATGTCGCCTTCGACCGTGACGACCTGTGGCTCCGCCGTCACCGTCGCCAGCTCGAATCCGGGCGCCGGTTCGCCCGTTGTGAGCGGGCTGATCGTGAGGGTCTTCGAGTCCTTGTCCGAGAACACCGGGATCGTCACGCGCGCCGTGGGCGGGTCCACGTTCACCTGACCCACGGCATCGCCGAGGACGTCGACCGGAACGAGGGTGACCTCCTGGTCGACGTCGATCCCGCCGGGCTGGATCAGGACGTCCGCGCGGGCCTCGATGACCCGATCCAGGACGGATGCCGGCCCGGAGATCTCGACCTGCTTCGGATCGACGGTCGTGGCGCCCAGCTCGACGTTGTCGGGGGGTGCGACCTCGGGCACACGGACGGGTACCGTGCGCGTCGCCAGCCGATCGAGGTTGACGGTCATCCGGTCGGGTTCCTGGCCGAACACGGTGATCCGGTCGTCGATCGATTCCACGGTCACGGGCACGCTCTGCGGGCCGCTCCCCGGCTCGATGCCGCTGATGTCGATCCACGCCTTGAAGGTCGAGGTGATGGGCCGGACGCCCGACGGCGACGTATAGCGCACCACCGTGACGGGCTCGGGGTCGGTGAGCAGGAAGGTGTCTGTCGGCTGGCCGCGGACCTCGACCGGGATGGATCCGTTGAACGTTTGCGTGCTCTGCGAGAACACGAGGCCACCGTAGAGCAGGGTCGCGAGCCCGATCGCGGCGAGCTTCAGGGGCCAGTTGTGGACGAGGACCTGCAGGACTCGGGTCACCGCGGAGCCCGTGCGGCCGAGGGTGAGGTCGGCTCCCGCGCCGGGCGCCACCCGAATGCGCCTCGGCGGCGCCCGTGGTTCGGGTCCAGCAGATGCCGGATCGAGCGCGCCAGGTGGGCCTCATTGAGGTTGCGCACGATGCGCGAACGCTCCACCAGGCTGATCTGGCCGTTCTCCTCGGAGACGACGACCACGACCGCGTCGGTCTGCTCGGCGATGCCGAGGGCGGCCCGGTGCCGGGTCCCGAAGCGCTCGGCGTGGACGCTCGTCTCGGACAGCGGGAGCAGGGCTCCGGCGGCGAGGATGGTCTCGCCGCGGATGATCAGCGCGCCGTCGTGCAGCGCCGTCCGTGGCGCGAAGATCGTCCGGATGAGATCGGCCGAGATGTCGCCGTGGATCATGACGCCGCTCTCGGCCGCGTCTTCGAGGCCCGTTTCACGCTCGAGCACGATCAGGGCTCCGTGGCCATCGGCGCTGAGGTCGGCGGCGGCCCGGGCGACCTCGTCCGCGACGTGGTCCACCGCTCGGGAATCGGCCGGCGAGAGCACCCAGCCGAGCGACCCGACGCGGCCGATCCGCTCCAGTCCGCGGCGGATCTCCGGCTGGAAGATGACGACCAGGGCGAACAGGCCGACGACCGCGCCGCCCTGCAGGATCCGGGTGAGCAGCTCGAGCCCGAACGCCACGGCCAGGACGTACACCACGAACAGGACGCTGACCCCGATGACGAGTCGGACGGCCCGCGTCCCGCGGATCAGGCTGAACAGCCAGTAGATGAGGAGGGCGGTGATCCCGATGTCGACCAGCGTGGTCAGCCGAACCTGCTCGAGGATCGATCCGAGGAGCTCCGTCATCGTCGGCCGAGTGTAGCATCGCGCCCCGTTCGAGCCGAGGCGGATGGGCTCGTCGCGGACCTCAGGCGCAGAGCGAAACCAGCCTCGGATCGTCGGACAGCCGCGCCGACACGACCGCGCACAGGCGGGTGCGGGTCGCGCTGTCGTCGCCGAGCTCGGCCAGCCGGGCGAGCAGGACCAGCTTGTCGGCCGCGGTGGTGCGCCAGCCGAGGTCGAGATAGAGCTCGGCGAGCGTCAGATGCAGGCCGGGATCGGCCGGGCTCGTGGCCAGCGCCTGGTAGCACACGTCGATGGCGGCGTGCAGCTGGCCAGCGTCACGAAGGCCGGTCGCCGCGGCCAGCGCGAGCTCCCGGGTCGCGACGGCATCGCCGCCCGCGGCGGCGATCTCGACCGCGGCGGTGGCGGCCACCGGATCGAACGGGGGCGGTGGCGGCGGTTCGGGCTCGGGAATGGGCCCGGGTTCGGGTTCGGCTGGTTCGTCGGGTGTCGCCTCGGTCTTCTCGGCTTCGAGAGGCTCCGACACGGGTTCGGCCACGTCCGCCGCCCCCGCCTCGTGGCGGTTGCGGCCCAGCACGCGATCCTCGAGGATGCCGAGCGCCCGAGACAGCGTCTCGCCGACGCCCGGATCGCCACCGGTCCCGGACTGGCTCACCCGAGCGACCATGGCCTTCACGCCGTCCCGCCGGCTGCGCGATTCGGCGAGCTCCAGGGCCCGGCGTCGCGACGTCAAGCGCCTCGGGCGTGCGTCCGTTCGCGTCGAGAGCGGCGGCCAGACGATCGAGGGTCTCCGCGGCGTGGACGCGGTCGCCGGTCGCCACCAGGGAGTCGGCGCGACCGCGCAGGGCGGCCTCGTCGGCCGGCACGCGCTCCAGGGCGGCATCGAACGCGGCCACCGCCTCGGTGTGCTTCCCGATCCCAGCCAGGACGTTGCCGATTCCCACGAGTGGCAGCGATCGATCTGGGGCGAGCTTGGCCGCCTCGCCATACGCGGCCAGCGCCGCGTCCTGGCGACCGCGCGAGGCCGCCACGTGCCCGCGGCGCAGCGCGTCCTTGTATCGCTCGTACAGGGCGTCGCTCACGCCAGCAACTCCACGAGCAGGGCCTTCTGGACGTGAAGCCGGTTCTCCGACTGCTCGAAGATCAGGCTCTGGGGCCCGTCCATCACCGACGAGGTGATCTCCTCGCCCCGATGCGCCGGAAGGCAGTGCATGGCGACCGCGTCCGGTCCGGCCGCGGCCATCAGCCCGTCATCGACCCGGTACGCGGCGAAGGCGTCGCGTCGCTCCTCCGCCTCGGCTTCCTGACCCATCGAGGTCCAGGCGTCGGTGTAGACGACGTCGGCACCCTGCACGAGGTCGTGCGGGTCGCTCCCGAACACGAGGCGTCCGCCCGACGCCTCGGCCAGCGACTGCGCCCGAGCGACGATCGACTCGTTGGGGGCGTAGCCGGCGGGATGGGCGAGCCGCACCTCCATCCCGAACGCGGCGCCGAGCAGCGCCAGGGAGTGGTAGACGTTGTTGCCGTCGCCGACGAACGTGATGACGGCGCCATCCAGGTGCCCGAGACGCTCGCGGATCGTGAAGACGTCGGCCAGCGCCTGGCAGGGATGCTCGCGCAGCGTCAGGCCGTTGATGACGGGGATGCTGGCCTGGGCGGCGAGTTCCACGACGACCGCGTGAGGCCCGGTCCGCGCGACGATCCCGTCGACGAACCGCTCCAGGTTGTGCGCGACGTCGCGTACGGCTTCGCGAGCGCCCATCACGGCATCCTCGGGCAGGTAGATCGCAACACCGCCGAGCTGGGCCATGCCCGCCTCGAACGTGACGCGGGTCCGCAGGGACGGCTTCTGGAACAGCATGGCCAACGACCGCCCGATGAGCGGAGGGCTCGCGTGCCGCCGCGTGGCCCGGAATTCCGTCTTGAGCGCCTCGGCCGTGCCAAAGACCTGTTCGACCTCCGCCGCCGACAGGTCGGCCACGGATAGCAGGTCGCGGCCGCGAAGCGTCCCGAGCTCGCTGGTCATGCGCATCGCGTCACTGTAGCGTCGCCAGCGGGTCTGCTCAGGCCTCGATGGTCAGGGAGACGGTGGGTTCATCGCCGAGTGCCAGCCCCTCCGCGCGCCGGACGACGTCCTTGATGGGCACGAGATAGCCACCGTTCTTGGGAAACAGTGACGTCGTCCACTCGGTCTCCCCGATGCGGACCGTGACCGGGATGACGCCCCAGCCGTACGTGACGAGCGACGAGATCGCACGGATCTCGCGGCAGCCAGGCTCAGGCACCGCGATGAAATGGAACGGCGACGGCCCCCGCCAATACGTGATCTCGCCGTGAAACTCCAGCCGCATCAGATCAGTCGAGCGGCGCCAAAGCAAGCGTGGTCAGTCTTGCGAACGTCAGCCCCGGCCGTTCAGGCGAAGGCGCCGGCGAGCACGGGAGCGAGCGCACCTGAGGTGCGTGAGCGAGCGCGCGGAGTCCGGCAACGCACGCATGGACGGCCGCGGCTGACGCCGGGTCAGCGCTTCGTGTACTGAGGGGCCTTTCGGGCACGCTTCAGGCCGTACTTCTTGCGTTCCTTCATGCGCGGGTCGCGAGTCAGCAACCCGGCCTGGCGCAGCGGCACGCGGTTGGCCGCGTCGTCGACCTCGAGCAGCGCGCGCGCGATGCCGTGGCGGATCGCGCCGGCCTGCCCGGTGACGCCGCCGCCCTCGACCTTGACCATGACGTTGAAGCGGCCCTCGGTCCCGGTCACGCGGAACGGCATGCGGACCTCGGCCTCGTTGACCGCGTTGCCGAAGTGCTCATCGAGCGATCGGCCGTTGATCACGATCTCACCCTCGCCCGGCAGCAGTCGGACGCGAGCGATCGCCGTCTTGCGGCGGCCGGTCCCGGAGTAGAAGGCGGGGATGGACATGGGTTCGTTGCTCCTCGTCAGGCGAGCGGCTCAGGCTGCTGAGCCTGATGGGGATGATCCGAGCCGGCGTAGATCTTCAGCTTGCGCAGCTGCTGGGCACCGAGTCGGGTGTGCGGCAGCATGCCCTTGACGGCACGGCGGATGACTTCCTCCGGCCGGCGGTTCAGGAGGTGACCCAGGGTCTCCTCCTTGAAGCCCTGCGGGTAGCCGCTGTGGCGGGCGTAGACCTTGCTCTCGAGCTTGTCGCTGGTCACGGCGATGCGGCCGGCGTTGAGCACGATCACGTGGTCGCCCGAGTCGAGATTCGGCGTGTAGGTGGGCTTGTGCTTGCCCTCGAGGACCGGCGCGATGCGCGAGGCGAGGCGGCCGAGGGTCTCGTCCGTCGCGTCAACGACGTACCAGCGTCGCTCGATCTCGCTCTCCCGGACCGTATAGGTCTTCGCGTTCATCGTTCCTCGTGTTCTCCGTTCATGTCGCTTCCGACCGGCCGCCCGAAGGCGACGCGCCGGAGGCACAGGCCCTTCGCCGGGACCGCTGTCCCCTTGAAGGCCGGCTCCGCACCGGCGAGTGCCGATCGGACCGCTGTGTCATCCATCTTTCCCAGACCGACCTCCACGAGGACGGCCACCATGCGGCGGACCTGTCCCCGCAGGAACGAGTCGGCTCGCACGTCGATCGTCACGAGCCGGCCCTGCCGCCGGACCCGGACCGCCATGACGGTCCGGACCGGTGAGCGGTCCGTCGCCCCGAAGGCCCGAAAGTCGTGCCGGCCGATGAAGGCCGACCCGGCCCGCGCCATCGCGGCGGTGTCGAGCGGGACCCGCACCCCGAGCGCCGTGCGCTCGCGAAGCGGACTGGGCGGCCCGTTCCAGACGGTGTAGCGGTATTCCCGGTACCGCGCCGCGAAGCGTGGGTGGAACCCGTCCGGTGCCTCGCGCAGGTCGTGGACCGCGACATCGGCCGGGAGCACCCGTTCGAGTGCCTTGCCCAGCTCCGTCGCCGTGTGGCGTCCATCCCAGGAGAAGGCGATGACCTGTCCCGTGGCGTGGACGCCGGCGTCCGTGCGTCCGGCCCCGTCGACCCTCCGATGCTGCCCGTCGCCGAGTCGCACCAGGGCGTCTTCCAGGACCCCTTGGACCGTCCGTTTCCCAGGATTGACCTGGAACCCGGCGAAGTCCGTGCCGTCGTATTCGACCCTGGCGCGGAAGCGCCTCGGGGACGCCCTCTCGGGCATCGATTGCTAGACCAGTTCGATCTGGACGATTTCCGCCGCGTCACCGCGGCGCTGACCGATCTTCACGATCCGGGTGAACCCGGACGTCCGGTCGGCGTACTTGGGCGCGATCTCGTCGAACAGCTTGTTCACGACGAGCGGCTCGTTGGGGAATTGGGCGACGACCGCGCGGCGTGCCGCGAGGTCACCCTTCTTGGCCAGCGTGATGATCTTCTCGACGCGGCCCGAGATCTCCTTGGCCTTGGCCTCGGTGGTCTTGACGCGCTCGTACCGGATGACCGACACGGCCAGGTTCTTGTACAGGCTCAGGCGCGGGCCCTGCTTGCGGCTGAGCTTGCGCCCTCCGATCCGATGCGCCACGGGTCAGTCCTCGGTCTCGTCTTCGAACGGCTCGTCGCCGTCGAGGTCATCGAGGCCGTCGGTCTCCGTCTCGGGGACGATGAAGCCGCGCATGCGGAGGCGCTCCTTCATCTCGTCGAGCGACTTCTTGCCGAAGTTGCGCATGCGCAGCAGCTCGTCGTCCTTGAGCTGGAGCAGCTGCCCCACCTTGACGATGTTGTTGCGCTTGAGCGAGTTGTAGGCGCGCATCGGGAGGTCGAGCTCCTCGATGGGCATGTCGAGCATGTTCGGCGGCAGCGCCGCGATGCCGGTGGCGACCGCCTGCGGGACCGCGGCCATGCCGATCGTCACGAACGGGCGGAACTGGTTGACGAGGATCTCCGCGGAGCGGCTGAGCGCCTCCTCCGGGGTGATCGTCCCGTCGGTCTCGATCTCGATCGTGAGCTTGTCGAAGTTGGTCATCTGACCGACGCGCATGCTCTCGATCCAGTAGTTGACCTTGCGGACCGGCGTGAAGATCGCGTCCACGGCGATGACCCCGATCGGCAGGGCCTCCGCGCGCTCGGCACCGAGGTAGCCGACGCCGCGCTCGACGGTCAGGTCCATCTCGATCGTCACGTCGTCCGTGTCGAGCGTCATGAGGACGAGCTCGGGATTGATGATCTCGACGTCGGCCGACTCGGCCACGTCGGCGGCCGTCACGGCGCCCGCGCCACTCTTGATGAGGCGCAGCTGGACGGGATGGGCGGCGAAGCTCTTGAGCCGCAGCTTCTTGACGTTCAGGACGATCTGGGTGACGTCTTCCTTGACGCCGGGGATCGTCGAGAACTCCTGGTACACGTCGCGGATCTGGATGCTCGTGACCGCGGCGCCCTCGAGCGAGGACAGGAGGACGCGCCGGAGCGCGTTTCCGAGGGTCACGCCGTAGCCGGCCTGGAGCGGTCCGGCCTCGTACTTGGCGTACGTGCCGGCTTCCTCGACAGGCTCGATCTGCGGGTTCTCGAGTTCGATCATGAGTAGTCAGTTACCTCGAGTAGTACTCGACCACGAGCTGCTCGTTGAGATCGAGCGGCATCTGGTCGCGGCTTGGCGGTGTGGCGATGGAGCCGGACAGGTTGACCGGGTCGATGGTCAGCCACTCCGGCGCCTGGTGATTCTTGAGGGTCTCCTTGGCGACCTTGAACGGCTCCCGGTCGCGGCGGATCTCGCGGACCTCGATCTTGTCGCCCGGCTTGAGCTGGTACGACGAGATGTTGGTCGGCACGCCGTTCACGGCGAAGTGGCCGTGGTTCACGAGCTGGCGGGCGGCCGCTCGGGAGGGTGCGAAGCCCGCCCGATAGACGACGTTGTCGAAGCGCAGCTCGAGCGAGCGAAGCAGGTTCTCGCCGGTCACGCCGGGGCGGTTCTCCGCCGCGATGAAGTAGTTGCGGAACTGTCGCTCCAGCACGCCGTAGGTCTTGCGGACCTTCTGCTTCTCGCGCAGCTGGAGGCCGTACTCGCCGACCTTGCGGCGGCGGACGCCGTGCTGGCCGGGAGGCGTGGGACGGCGCTCGAAAGCGCACTTCTTCGTGTAGCAGCGCGAGCCCTTCAGGAAGAGCTTGGCGCCCTCACGGCGACAGATGCGGCAGACGGATTTGGTGTAGCGGGCCATTGGTCCTCGAGCCTAGACGCGGCGTCGCTTGGGCGGGCGACAACCGTTGTGCGGGATGGGCGTGACGTCGGTGATGGCGCTGACCTCGAGACCGGCGGCCTGGAGCGAGCGGATGGCTTGCTCGCGGCCGGCACCCGGGCCCTTGACGTAGACCTCGACCTGGCGCATGCCGTGCTCCATCGCACGCTTGGCCGCGCCGTCGGCCGAGAGCGCCGCCGCATAGGGCGTGCTCTTGCGCGATCCCTTGAACCCGGCCACCCCGGCCGAGCCCCAGCTGATGACCGCGCCGTTGAGGTCGGTGATCGTGATGATCGTGTTGTTGAACGTGGCCTGGATGTGAACGTGGCCCTGGGGCACGTTCTTCTTCTCACGCCGACGCGTCTTGACCGCTCGCTTGCGTTCCGCCATGCCTGGTCAGTCCCTCGTCACTTCTTGCGCCGCACGCCGACCGTCTTCTTCGGTCCGCGCCGCTGGCGAGCGTTGGTCTTGGTGCGTTGGCCGCGGACCGGCAGGTTGCGCCGGTGGCGGAGGCCGCGGTACGAGCCGATCTCGATGAGGCGCTTGATGTTGAGCGCCGTCTCGCGGCGGAGGTCGCCCTCCACCTTGTAGCGCCGGTCGATCAGCTCGCGCAGGCGGTTGACCTGCTCCTCGGTGAGGTCGCGGACCCGGGTGTCCGGATTGATGTTGGTCTGGGCGAGGATCTTCTGGCTGGTGGGCAGACCGATCCCGAAGACATACGTGAGGGCGATCTCGACGCGCTTCTCACGCGGGATATCGACGCCGGCGATGCGTGCCATCTGTTACCCCTGCCGTTGCTTGTGCTTGGGATTGGTGCAGATGACCATCACGGTGCCGTGGCGTCGGATGACCTTGCAGTTGTCGCAGCGCGCCTTGACGGAAGCTCTGACTTTCAACGGATCCTCGATCGTGTACGTGTGGTGGTGCTGTTCACTTGAGTCGGTAGGTGATCCGACCGCGGGTCAGGTCGTATGGCGACAACTCGACGCGGACGCGGTCACCGGGCAGGATCCGGATGAAATTCATCCGGAGTTTGCCGCTGATATGGGCGAGCACTCGGTGGCCGTTCTCCAGCTCGACCGCGAACATCGTGTTGGGGAGCGGTTCGATCACCGTCCCTTCGACTTCGATCGCGTCCTTCTTGGCCACAGGCTTACGTGCTTCCCTTTCTCACGCGCAGTGTCGGCCCAAGGCGGGCCGACACACGAACGCGTAGCGTATCAAAAGTCGCCGTTCCGAGCAACTGCCGTTCAAACGGCCGTCAGGATCTCCGGAAACCTCGGACGAGTGTCCTCGGTGCGGATGCCGCAGGCTCGTGTCTTCTCGCATCCGCTCCATCAGACGGCAGTGAGGATCTCCGGTCCTCCCTCCGTTATGGCGATCGAGTTCTCGAAATGGGCTGCGAGTGAGCCGTCGACCGTCGAGACGGTCCAGTCGTCGGCGAGGACGTGGGCCCGGTAGTCGCCGAGCGTGAACATGGGCTCGATGGCGAGGCAGAGGCCGGGCTCCAGCTTGCGGCCCCGGCGTCCGGTGCGGTAGTTCGGGACCTGCGGGTCCTCGTGCATCGACGTGCCGATCCCGTGCCCGACGAACTGGCGGATCACGCCGAACCCGTGCGGTCTGGCGGCGTCCTCGACGGCGGCCGAGATGTCCTCGATGTGGTTGCCGGGAACGGCGGCCGCGATGCCGGCCATCATCGCCGCCCGGGTGGTATCGATCAGCTGGCGGACTTCCGCCGGTGGCTCGCCGACAAAGAAGGTCCGCGCGGCGTCGCCGTGCCAGCCCTCGACGATCGCGCCGGCGTCGATCGAGACGACCTGGCCGTCCCGGATCGCGCGCTCGCCCGGGATGCCATGGACGATCTCGTCGTCGATGGAGATGCACAGGCTGCCGGGGAATGGGCGGCGCGGGTTGATGCCCGGATACCCCTTGAAGGACGGGATCGCGCCGGCCTTGCGGATGTGGGCCTCGGCGATGCGGTCGAGATGGCCGGTGGTGACTCCGGGCTTCAGTTCGTCCTCGACGAGGGCGAGGACCTCGGCGACGATGCGGCCGGCGCGGCGCATGCGCTCGATCTCCGCGCGCGACTTGCGAGTGACCACCTCAGCCCGCTCCCGCGGCGCCGCTGGGTGCATCGCTCGTGACGGCGGCGAGCACGTCATCGGCCACGCTTTCGATCGCCTGGACGCCGTCGACGACCCGCAGCAGCCCGGCCCCGTCGTAGTAGTCGACGACATCGTTGAGACTGGCCAGCTGCTGGGTCAGTCGCGCCCGGATGGTCTCGGGCCGGTCGTCCGCGCGCTGGACGAGCGGGTGACCCGTCGATATCGCAGCGACCCTCGACCTGGGGCGGGTTGGTGGACTCGTTGTACACGTGTCCGGCGTCGCGGCAGACCCACCGCCCGGATAGCCGGCGAACGAGCTCGTCGGTGGGTACCTCGATGTTGATCGCTCGGTCGACCTGCGAACTCCGCTCCGCGAGCGCGGTCGCGAGCGCCCCCGCCTGGGCGCGGTTGCGCGGAAACCCGTCCAGCAGGACGCCCTGGGCGGCGTCTGGCGCCTCCAGGCGGTCCAGGAGCATCTGGATCGTGATGTCGTCAGGCACGAGCTGACCGCGCTCCATGTAGCGTCGCGCCTCGAGCCCGATCGGTGAGGCATCGCGCACGGCGGCCCGGAACAGGTCGCCCGTCGCGACGTGCGGGATGCCCAATCGCTCCGCGAGGATCTGCGCCTGCGTGCCCTTCCCCGACCCGGGCCCGCCGAGCAGCACGACGACAGTCATGACGGTCGCGACGACGGCCGTCAGGCTTGTCGACATCAGCGGATGAAGCCTTCGTAGTTGCGCATCATGAGCTGCGCTTCGATCTGCTTCATGGTCTCGACCACGACGGACACGACGATCAGCAGGCTCGTGCCACCGAGGCCGATCGCGCCGAGGTCCGGGAAGGCGAGGCCGAGCAGGGACGGCGACACCGCCACGATCGCCAGGAACATGGCGCCGGCGAACGTGATCCGGCTCACGACGCGGGCAAGGTAATCCTGTGTCGGACGGCCCGGCCGGATGCCCGGGATGAAGCCGCCGTTCTTGCGCAGCTGTTCCGCGGTCTCGTCCGGTTTGAAGGTGAAGGCCGTGTAGAAGTACGTGAACCCGACCGTGAGCAGGAAGTACGCGACGATGTAGAAGATCGAGTTCGGGTTGAACAGGGTCACGATCGTGTTGGCGATATCGGCCACGATCTGGATGTCCGAGGCCGTGAAGTACGACGCCAGCTGGACCGGGAACAGCAGGATGCTGACCGCGAAGATGATCGGGATGACGCCGGCCTGGTTGACGCGCAGCGGCAGGAACGTCTGGCCGCCCTGGTACATCCGCCGGCCCCGGACGCGGCTCGCGTACTGGATCGGGATCCGGCGCTGGCCCTCCTGGATGTAGATGATCACGGCCACGGCGGCGATCGCGACGAGCCCGAAGGCGATGAACATCGCGATGTTCGGGCTCGCAAGGAACGCTCCGATGGCGCTCGGCGCCTGGCTCACGATGCCCGCGAAGATCACGAAGCTGATGCCGTTGCCGATGCCCCGTTCGGTGATGAGCTCGCCGATCCACATCAGCGCGACCGAGCCGGCGGTCAGCGTCGCGATCTGGGTCAGCGTGTCGTAGCTGCCCAGGTCGAAGCTGCCGGTCAGGACGTTGCTGTTATTGAGGAGTGCGAGGAACCCGTACGACTGCAGCAACGCCATCGGGACCGACAGGTAGCGCGTGTACTGGGTGATCTTGTTGCGTCCGTACTCCCCTTCGCGGCTGAGCGCCTGGAGGGAGGGCACGACGCCCTGCATCAACTGCATGATGATCGACGCGTTGATGTAGGGGTTCAGGCCCAGCGCGACGACCGAGAAGTTCGACAGACCGCCTCCCGAGAACAGGTTCAGCAACCCGAACAGCGGGTTGCCTTCCAGGAAGGTGGCGAGCTGGGCGCGATCGATCCCCGGGACCGGCACGGCGGCCAGGAACCGGAAGGCGATGAGCAGGCCCAGGACGACCAGGATCCGGCGCCGGATATCCGGCGCCCGGAAGGCGTTCAGGAGGGATTCGAACACGGGATCTAGGCGTCGTCGCCGGACGTGGTCTCGGCCTCGTCGGTTGCCGCGCTCGCGGTCTCGGGTTCGGGGGTCGACTCGGCCTCGGTCGACGGCTTGGCGTCCGACGCAGCGGCCTTGGTCTTCGCAGCGCGGCGCGGCTTCGGCGTCGCGGTCGACTCCGGCTTCTTCGGCCGGCGCTTCGGTCTCGGCCTCGGGAGCGGTGGACGTCTCCGGCTCGGTCGTCGTCGCGGACGGCGCCTCGGCCACGGCTTCGCGTCGGCGTCGGAGGCCTCGGACGCGGTCGGTGCTTCGGCCTCGTCGGCTTCGGGCGCGGACGGCGCCTTGGCCTTGGCAGTCACGGGCTCCGCTTCGGCAGCCTCGGCATCCTCGGCCCGCGCGGCGCGGGCTCGATCGGCCTTGTCCGCCGCGGCCTGACCGCCACGGGAAAGCTTCGCTGGGGTGCGCTCGTCACCGGGCTCGACGCCGATCGCCTTCAGCGGCGCGGTCGGGACCTCGAGCACGTTGACCGTGCCGCCGGCGGCCTCGATCTTCGCGCGGGCGGACGCGGTGAACCCATCGGCCACCACGAAGAGCGGCGTCGACAGCTCGCCGTTACCGAGGATCTTGAGCGGCTTGTTCAGGCTCCGAACCAGCCCCACGGCCCGCAGGATGTCCTGGTTGACCGTGATCTGCGCGGGCGCCTTGGTCTTGCCGGTGGGCTTCGCATCGGCCGCCTCGGCCTCGAACGCGCCGCGCTCGGCGGCAGCCTCGATATCGCCGACGTTCACGATCTCGTATTCGATCTTGAAGCGGTTCTTGAAGCCGCGGAGCTTCGGGATGCGCTGATGGAGCGGGGTCTGGCCACCCTCGAACCACGGCGGGATGGAGCCGCCGGCGCGCGCCTTCTGGCCCTTCGTGCCGCGGCCCGCGGTCTTGCCCTTGCCGGCGGCGATGCCGCGGCCGACGCGTGTCCGCTCCTTGCGCGACCCTTCGGGCGGGCGCAGGTCGTGGAGTCTCATGCCGTTGCCTTCTCCTTCGGAATCCTCGGACCGATGGCTCGCGGAGCGTCGCCTCGGTCCTCGAGGGGCCGTGCCGCACTTCGGTCCTTGGATCCGCGGCCCTTGCTCTGCTCTTCCGGGAGCCACGATCCGCCGACTCGGCGATCTCCTCGACGGTCACGAGGAAGCGGACCTGACGGACCATGCCCCGCGTCGCCGGGTTGTCCGCGACGACGCTGGTGCTGCCGATGCCGTGCAGGCCCAGGGCCTTG
Source organism: uncultured Chloroflexia bacterium (assembly GCA_963850555.1). Classification (GTDB taxonomy): domain Bacteria; phylum Chloroflexota; class Limnocylindria; order Limnocylindrales; family CSP1-4; genus SPCO01. The sequence continues at coordinate 83,744 of CAWKLT010000010.1, forward strand.
ACGGTCGCCCGGTTGCGGGCGATGTGACTGATCGTGCTCTTGGTCTGGGTGACCTTCAGCTTACCGGCCATCGGCCACCTCCGCGGTCGCGGCCGGCTGGCCGGAGATCCGGCTGACCAGCTTCACCCCGCGGCGCGCGCCCAGCTCCTCGGCCGAATGCAGGCTGCGCAGGGCCTCGATCGTCGCGCGGGTCACGTTGACCGGGTTGGTCGACCCGTGGACCTTGGACAGGATGTCGCGGACGCCGGCCGACTCGAGGACGGCCCGGACGGAGCCGCCGGCGATCACGCCCGTGCCCTGCGAGGCTGGCTTCAGCAGGACGCTGCTGGCGCGGAAGACGACCTGGACCTCGTGCGGGATCGTCGTCCCGACCATCGGGATCTTGATGACGTTCTTCTTCGCGTCCTCGACGCCCTTGCGGATGGACTCCGGCACCTCGCCGGCCTTGCCCAGGCCCACACCGACGTGCCCGGCGCCGTCACCGACGACGACGACCGCGCTGAAGCTGAAGCGGCGGCCGCCCTTGACGACCTTGGCCACTCGGTTGATCTGGACGACGCGCTCTTCGAGCGCGAGCTTGTTCGGGTCGATGCGTGCCATGAGAGTTCCTTCCGATCAGAAGTCGAGGCCGGCGTCGCGGGCGGCATCGGCGAGCGACTTGATCCGCCCGTGGTACCGGAAACCGGCTCGATCGAAGACGACGCGCTCGATGCCGGCGGTCTTGGCCCGCTCGGCCAGGAGGCGACCGACGACCGCTGCTTCCTCGGACTTGCTCGAGCTGGAGCCCTTGAGCTCCTTCTCGGCGGTCGAGGCGGCGGCGAGCGTCGTTCCGGACGCGTCGTCGATGACCTGCGCGTAGATGTGGTTGAGGCTGCGGAACACTGCGAGACGCGGCCGCCCTTCCGAGCCCGCCAGGGTCAGGCGGATCCGGTCGTGGCGCTTGCGTCGGGCGGCGCCTCGGCTGGCGACCTTCGTCATCGTGTCAGTCCTTCGTGCGTGATCACTTCTTGCCGCCGATCTTGCCGGCCTTGCCGGCCTTGCGGCGGATCTGCTCCCCGGCGTAGCGCACGCCCTTGCCCTTGTACGGCTCGGGCTTGCGGGTCGAGCGCACCTTGGCGGCGATCTGGCCGACCAGCTCCTTGTCGATCCCGACGACCGCGAGGCGGGTCGGGTTCTCGAGCTCGAAGGTGATGCCCTCGGGCGGGTCGATCTCGATCTGGTGGCTGTAGCCCAGGTTGAGCGTCAGCTTCTTGCCGTTCAGCGCGGCTCGATAGCCGACGCCGGTGATCTCGAGCCCCTTGCGATAGCCGTCGGTCACGCCGACGACCATGTTGTTCACGAGGGTCCGGGTCAGGCCGTGGAGCTGCTTGTGGGTCTTCTGCTCGGTCGGGCGGGTGACGACGATGGTGCCGTCCTCCTGGCTGACCGACATGTCCGGGTGCAGGGCGCGGCTGAGGGTGCCCTTGGGCCCCTTGACCGTGACCTGGCGCCCGTCGATCGTCACGTCGACGGCCGACGGGACGGGGATGGGCAGGCGTCCGATACGCGACATGGTTATGCGCCTACCAGACGAACGCGAGGACTTCGCCGCCCAGCTGCGCCTGGCGCGCCTGCTGGCCGGTCATGATGCCCTGGCTCGTGCTGACGATGACGATGCCCAGGCCGCCGAGCACTCGCGGGATGTCCGTCTTGCGCGCGTAGACGCGCAGGCCGGGCTTGCTGATCCGCTTGAGGCCGGAGACGACCGGGACCTTCCCGTCGACATATTTGAGGGTGATGCGCAGGAGCGCCGTGGGGCCATCCTGCTCCTCGCTGACGTCGGCGATGAAGCCCTCGTCCTTGAGGATGCGGGCGATCTCACGCTTCGTCCGCGACGCCGGGACGACCACTTCGGTGTGGCGCGCCCTCGACGCGTTCCGGACGCGTGTGAGCATGTCCGCGATCGGATCGGAGATGTTCATCGGTTTCCTACCAACTCGACTTCGTGACGCCGGGTAGCTCGCCCAGGAGCGCACGCTCCCGGAAGCAGATGCGGCACAGCGCGAACCGTCGCAGGAAGGCGCGCGGTCGTCCGCACACGTAGCAGCGGTGATACGCGCGCACCTTGAACTTCGGAGTGCGCTTCGCCTTTGCGACCATCGACTTCTTGGCCATGTCTCTCCCTCCCCGCGCCTACGAGGCGAAGGGCATGCCGAGGAGTTCAAGAAGCTTCTTGGACTCCTCGTCGGTCTTCGCCGTCGTCACGATGCTGATCTCCAGCCCGCGGAGACGGTCCACCTTGTCGTAATCGATCTCCGGGAACGCGAGCTGTTCGCGCAATCCCAGCGAGTAGTTGCCCCGCCCATCGAACGACTTGTCCGGGATCCCCCGGAAGTCGCGGATGCGCGGCAGCGCCAGCGTGGTCAGCCGGTCCAGGAAGTCCCACATCCGCTCACCGCGGAGGGTCACCTTGGCCCCGATCGAGTTGCCCGCCCGCACGTGGAACTGGGCGATCGACCGCTTCGCCTTGGTGACGATCGGCTTCTGGCCGGTGATGCTGGCCAGGTCGCCCAGGGCCGCATCGAGCGCCTTGGCATTGGTCAGGGCTTCGCCCAGGCCGATGTTGACGACGATCTTGCTGACCTTCGGCACCTGGTTCGGGTTGCCATATTCGAATTGCTTGCGGAGCGCCGGCACGATCTCGGCCTGGTAGCGCTCGTGCAGACGGCTGGTCACGACTTGACCTCCAGCTGCTCGCCGCAGTGGCGGCAGACGCGCACCCGGCGACCGTTGTCGAGCGTCGCGTGCGAGATGCGGGTCGGCTTGCCACAGCTCGAGCAGACGACCATGACCTTGCTCACCGGGATCGGCTGGGCGATCTCGAGGATCCCGCCCTGCTGGATCTTGGGCATGCGGTCGGTCGAGCTCGAGGTCTGGCGCGGCCTTCGTGTGGCGCTTGGCGATGTTGAGGCCCTCGACGACGACACTCACGCCACCGGCCGTCGTTCCGCGGCGGAACATGCTGCGGCCGCGCGGGGCCGGCTGACGCCGGATCACGCGCTCGACGGTTCCGCGCTTGCCGGCGTCGCGGCCGGAGAGCACGACGATGGTGTCGCCCTTGCGGACTTCGGGCACTTTCGGCGACCGGGAGGTCGCGGCTCGAACGCCCATCACAGCACCTCCGGGGCGAGCGACACGATCTTCATGTAGTTCCGGTCGCGCAGCTCGCGCGCCACCGGGCCGAAGATGCGCGTGCCGCGCGGGTTGCCCTGGTTGTTGATGAGGACGGCGGCGTTCTCGTCGAACCGGATGTAGCTCCCGTCGGCGCGGCCGTACTCCTTGTTCGTTCGCACGATGACCGCGCGGACGACGTCGCCCTTCTTCACGGCAGCGTTGGGGATCGCCTGCTTGACGCTGGCGATGATCACGTCACCCACGCCGGCCGTGGTCTTGAGCGAACGACCCATCACCCGGATGCACTGGATGCTCCGGGCACCGGTGTTGTCCGCGACCTTGAGGCGGGTCTGGGGCTGGATCACGAGACGGCCACCGTCGACTCGCCTTGCTCGTCGCCGGACGCGTCGTCGTCGCTCGCGGACTCGTCGCCGTCGGTCTCGGCCTCTGCCTTGCTCGTGCGCCCGGGGTGGGCCGCCGCGTGGATGGCCTCGGTGACCTCGGCCTCCTCCTCCACGACCGACTCGCCCGGGAGACCGTGCTCCCCGGCGCGCGCGAGCACGCTGACCAGACGCCAGCGCTTGGTCGCGGACAGGGGGCGCGACTCCTCGATCTGGACGGTGTCGCCGATCCTGGCGTCATTCGTCTCGTCGTGGGCCTTGAACTTCGTGGACAAGCGGATGACCCGCTTGTACAGCCGGTGGCGGGCCAGGCGCTCGACGGACACGACGATCGTCTTGTCCATCTTGTCGCTGACCACGCGGCCGACCTTCAATTTCCGCTTTGTCTGCACCGTGGTGTCTGCTCCTGTCATCGCGTGATATCCCTTCAGGCCGTCTTGCCGAGCTTGCGCTCGCGCTGGACGGTCAGGATCCGCGCGATCGTTCGCCGCGTCTGCGGGATCGTGCTGTAGTCCTTGAGTTGTCGGGTCGAGAGCGCGAAGCGCGCTCCCCACAGGTCCTGCTTCGCCTCGCGCAGGGCCTCGTCGAGCTCGGCGTCGGAGAGGGAACGGGCCTTGTCCATGTCCATCCCGTTACGCCTCCTTCGCGCCTTCCCGGACGACCACGCGGGTCTGTACGGGAAGCTTGTGGCTGGCGAGGCGCATGGCCTCGATCGCGGATTCGTGATCCACGCCGGCCATCTCGAACAGGATGCGACCGGGCTTGACGACCGCGACCCAGTGGTCGGGTGCCCCCTTGCCGGAACCCATCCGCGTCTCGGCGGGCTTCTTGGTGGCGGGCTTGTCCGGGAAGATCCGGATCCAGATCTTGCCGCCGCGCTTGACCGAGCGGGTCATCGCGCGTCGAGCGGCCTCGATCTGGCGGCTGGTGATCCAGGCCGGCTCCTGCGTGGCGAGACCGTACTCGCCGAAGGCGACCATGTAGCCGCCCTTGGCGAGGCCGGACATCCGTCCACGCATGACCTTGCGGTGCTTGACCCGACGCGGCATCAACATCGTCAGACCCCCTGTCCGGGCTGGACCGGGGCGCCGACGAGCTCGGGTCGGCGGATCGGCTCCGGGGCGAAGTCGCCGCGGTAGATCCAGACCTTGACGCCGATGCGGCCGTACGTGGTGTGCGCGTGGATCTGGCCGTAGCTGATATCCGCGCGGAGCGTTCCCAGCGGGATCCGCCCTTCCTTGTCCCACTCGCGGCGGCCCATCTCGGACCCGCCGAGGCGGCCCGCGACGGCGATCTTGACGCCCTTGGCGCCGGCCTTCATCGAGCGCTGGATGGCCTGCTTCATCGCCTTCTTGAAGGCGATGCGGCGGCTCAGCTGCCCGGCGATGTTCATCGCGACGAGATGGGCATCGAGCTCCGGCTGGCGGATCTCCTTGATCTCGAGCTTGACCTTGCGGTTCGAGAGCGCGCCGATCTGCTGGCGCAGCACCTCGACGTTGGCCCCGCCCTTGCCGATGACGATGCCGGGCTTGGCGGTGTGGATCGTGACCGTGACGTGGTTGATGCCGCGCTCGATCTCCACGCCGCTCACGCTCGCGTTCGACAGCCGCTTCTCGATGAGCGTGCGGATGCCGATGTCCTCCTTGAGGGAGGCGGTGTATTCCTTATCCGCGTACCACTTCGCGGTCCAGGTGCGCGAAACACCCAGGCGGAAGCCGTACGGATGGACCTTATGTCCCATGTCAGGCCTCCTGGTCCGCGACGGTGATGGTGATGTGGGTCATGGGCTTGTGGATCGGGAACGCCCGACCCTGGGCCCGCGGCTGGAAGCGCTTGATCGTGGGGCCCTCGTTGGCGACGGCCTCGACGATGATCAGGTCCTCCGCGGACAGGTTGTGGTTGTTCTCGGCGTTGGCGGTCGCGCTCTTGAGCACGCGAGCCACGTCGGCTGCGGCCTTCTGCGGCATGAACCGCAGGAGCGCGGCGGCCTCCTCCACCCGCTTGCCCGTGATGGCGTTGGTCACCAGACGGGTCTTGCGAGTCGAGGCACGCAGGTACTTGGCAGTGGCGGAAACACGCATCGGCCGGCCTACTTCAACGCCGTCGACCGGTCGGTGTGCTTGCCGTGGCCGCGGTAGTTGCGGGTTGGGCTGAACTCACCAAGACGATGGCCGACCATGTTCTCGGTCACGTAGACCGGAACGTGCTTCTTGCCGTTGTAGACGGCGATGGTGTGACCGATGAACGTCGGGAAGATGACGGACGCGCGGGACCAGGTCTTGACGACCTTCTTCTCGTTGCGCTTGTTCATCTCCTCGATGCGGCCGAGGAGTCGGGCCTCGATGAAGGGGCCCTTCTTGATGGAACGGGACATTGGCTCCTACCTCCCCGGCTACTTGCGATGCCGCGAACGGACGATCAGACGTCCGGTCGTCTTGGACCGCCGGGTGCGGTAGCCCATGGCGGGCTTGCCCCACGGGGTCTTGGGCGGCATCCCGGTCGGGGACTTGCCCTCGCCACCGCCGTGCGGATGGTCGCGCGGGTTCATGACGACTCCGCGGACCTCCGGGCGCTGGCCCATGTGCCGGGCGCGGCCGGCCTTTCCGAGGTTCTGGTTCTCGTGGTCGAGGTTGCTGACCTGGCCGACGGTGGCCATGCAGCGCATCGGGATGCGTCGCATCTCGCCCGACGGCATGCGGACCGTCGCGTAGTCGCCCTCTTTCGCGAGCAACTGCGCCGAGGTCCCCGCCGAGCGCACGATCTGGCCGCCCTTGCCGGGCGTCAGCTCGATGTTGTGGATGGTCGTGCCGAGCGGGATGTTCGCGAGCGGCAGGGCGTTGCCGACGCGCGCCTCGGCATCCGGACCCGCGACGACCACGTCGCCGACCTTGAGGCCGTGCGGCAGGATCATGTAGCGCTTCTCGCCGTCGCGGTAGTGGAGCAGGCCGATCCGCGCGGAGCGGTTCGGGTCGTACTCGATGGTCGCGACGCGCGCCGGCACGTTGAACTTGTCGCGCTTGAAGTCGATGCGACGGTAGTGCTGCTTCTCGCCGCCGCCGCGATGGCGCACGGTGAGGCGGCCCTGGTTGTTCCGGCCGGATCCGCGCTTCTGCGGCTCGAGCAGGGGCTTGTGCGGCTCCTTGGTGGTGATCTCCTCGAAGGTCGAGCGAGTCATCTGCCGGAGCCCCGGCGAGGTTGGCTTGTAGGTTCGAAGCGGCATCGGTCAGACCCCCTCGAAGAATTCGATCTTCTGGCCGGGAGCCAGGGTCACGATGGCCTTGCGCCACGGCGTGGTGTGGCCGACGATCCGGCCGCGCTTCGTCCCGCGGCGCTTTTCCTTGGCCTTGGTGGTCAGGACGTTGACCGCGATGACGGTCACGTTCTCCTTCTTGTAGAGCTCCTCCACCGCGGCCTTGATCTGGATCTTGTTGGCGTGGTCGTTGACGGCGAACGTGTACTTGCCGCGCGTCGACTCGTCGATGGTCTTCTCGCTGATGACCGGACGAAGGATGATCTCGGGCGCGGTCAGGGCGGTCATGCGTACACCTCCTGCATGCGCGCGAGCGAGGGCTGCTCGATCAGCACGAGGTCGGCCTTGATGAGGTCGACGACGTTGAGCGAGTCGGCCAGGATGACGTCGACGGTCGGGAGGTTGCGGGCGGACAGCTCGAGGTTCTGGTCGCGGCTCGGCGCCACGACGAGGACCCGGCCATCGGCGGCCAGGGCCCGCAGGACGCCTGCCAGGTCGCTGGTCTTGATCGCCTTGAGGCCGAAGCTGTCGATGACCTTGACCTGCTCGTCGACGAGCTTGGCCGTCAGCGCGCCGCGCAGCGCGAGGCGCTTCATCTTGCGCGGCAGGCGCTGCTCGTAGGAGCGCGGGTGCGGCCCGAAGACCACGCCACCGCCGCGGTAGTGCGGCGCGGTGACGGTGCCCTGGCGGGCGCGGCCGGTGCCCTTCTGGCGGTACGGCTTGCGGCCGCCGCCGCGGATCTCGCCGCGGGTCTTGGTGTCGCTCGTGCCGGTCCGGCGGGCGGCCAGCTGGGCGGTCACGACCTGGTGCAGCACGGCGGTGTTGACCGGGGCCGCGAACAGCTCATCGCTGAGCTCGACGTCGCCGATGTTCTTGCCGGCGCGGTCGTACAGGGGGATGGACGGCATTCGTCAGGCCTTCTTCACGAGGATGAGCGACCCGCGCGCGCCGGGGAGACTCCCCTTGACGAGCAGCAGGTTGCGATCCGGATCGGTGCGCACGACGCGCACCTTCTTGATGGTCACGGTCTCGTCGCCCATGTGGCCGGCCATCTTCATGCCGCGGTAGACACGACCAGGCGTCGTGCCCGGGCCGATGGAGCCCGGCTCGCGGTGATGGTCCGAACCGTGGGTCTTGGGCCCGCGGTGGAAGTTGTGGCGCTTGATGTGGCCGGCGAAGCCCTTGCCCTTGGAGACGCCGCTCACGTCGACCTCGTCACCGACGGTGAACAGGTCCACGAGCGAGACGGTCTGGCCGAGCTCGTACTCGTCCACGCTGTCCACGCGGAACTCGCGGATCGTCTTGATCGACTGGGCAGCCTTGGGCAGGTCCTTGAGCTGGCCCGCCTCGGGCTTGGTCAGCTTCTTGCTGGTCTCCGTCCCGAGCTGGACGGCCGTGTAGCCGTCGCGGTCGGGCGTGCGCAGACGCGTGACCGTATTCGGTTCGATCGCCAGGACGCTGACGGCGACCATGGTGCCGTCGTCCTGGAAGACCTGGGTCATGCCGACCTTGCGGCCGATGAGTCCGATGTCATCGCTCGCCGATCCGCTCATCACATCTTGATCTCGATGTCGACGCCCGCAGCCAAGCGAGAGTCGCATCAGGGCGTCGACCGTCTTCGAGCTCGGATCCAGGATGTCGACGAGCCGCTTGTGGGTGCGGATCTCGAACTGCTCGCGGGAGTCCTTGTCGATGAACGGGGAACGCAGGACCGTGAACTTCTCGATCCGGGTCGGGAGCGGCACGGGACCGACGACGTCCGCGCCGGTGCGCTGCGCCGTCTCGACGATCTGGGCCGCCGACTGATCGAGCAGCCGGTGATCGTAGGCCTTGAGGCGGATCCTGATCCGCTGCTTCGCCATGTCGTCCCTACTCCTGGATGCTGACGATGGCGCCGGCGCCGACGGTCCGGCCACCCTCGCGGATGGCGAAGCGCTGGCCGACCTCGAGGGCGATCGGGGTGATCAGCTCGACGGTCATCTCGACGTTGTCGCCGGGCATGATCATCTCGGCCCCGTCGGGCAGGCCGATGGCGCCGGTCACGTCGGTCGTGCGCAGGTAGAACTGCGGGCGGTAGCCGTTGTAGAAGGGGGTATGGCGGCCGCCCTCCTCCTTGGTCAGGACGTAGACCTGCGCACTGAACTTGGTGTGCGGCTTGATCGAGCCGCTCTTGGCCAGGACCTGGCCGCGCTCGATCTCCTCGCGCTCGATGCCCCGGATGAGGCAGCCCACGTTGTCCCCGGCGCGGCCCTCGTCGAGCAGCTTCTTGAACATCTCGACGCCGGTGACCACGATCTTGCGGGTGGGCTTGACCCCGACCAGCTCGACCTCGTCGCCGACCTTGACGATGCCGCGCTCGATGCGCCCGGTGGCGACCGTGCCGCGGCCCTTGATCCCGAACACGTCCTCGACCGGCATGAGGAACGGCTTGTCGACCGCGCGCTCGGGGGTCGGGATGTACGAGTCGACCGCGTCCATCAGCTCCTGGATCGGCTTGTAGGCCTCGGCGCGTCGGGTCGTCGCCGGCCTCGAGCGCCTTGAGCGCGGAGCCGCGGATGACCGGGATGTCGTCGCCCGGGAACTCGTACTTGCTCAACAGCTCGCGGACCTCGAGCTCGACGAGGTCGAGCAGCTCCTCGTCGTCGACCATGTCGACCTTGTTGAGGAAGACCACGATGTAGGGCACCTCCACCTGGCGGGCCAGCAGGATGTGCTCGCGGGTCTGGGGCATCGGGCCGTCGGTCGCGGCCACGACCAGGATGGCGCCGTCCATCTGGGCGGCTCCGGTGATCATGTTCTTGATGTAGTCGGCGTGGCCCGGGCAGTCGACGTGGGCGTAGTGGCGCGCCTCGGTCTCGTACTCGACGTGGGCGATGGCGATGGTGATCCCGCGCTCGCGCTCTTCGGGCGCGTTGTCGATCGAATCGAAGGCGCGGTACTCGGCCGAGCCCTTCAGCGCGAGGTACTTGCTGATCGCCGCGGTGAGGCTCGTCTTGCCGTGGTCGATGTGGCCGATCGTGCCGATGTTGACGTGGGGCTTGTTGCGCTCGAACTTCTTCTTGGCCATGTCGTCGTGCTCCCTAGACCTTGGACTTCTGGACGAGTTCCGAGGCCAGGCTCGCTGGCACTTCGGCGTAGTGGCTGAATTCCATCGAGGACGTCGCGCGCCCCTGGGACATGCTGCGCAGGTCCGTCACGTACCCGAACATCTGGGCGAGCGGCACGAAGGCGCGCACGACCTGGGTCTTGTGGCCGACGGATCCTCCGCGGCTCTCCATCCCCTCGATCTGGCCACGGCGGCTGTTGAGGTCGCCGATGACGTCGCCCATGAACTCCTCGGGCATCGTCACCTCGACCCGCATGATCGGCTCGAGGATGGCCGGATCGGCCTTGGAGAAGGCGTCCTTGACGGCCATGGAACCGGCGATCTTGAACGCCATCTCGGACGAGTCGACGTCGTGGAACGAGCCGTCGAACAGGGTGACCTTGACGTCGACCACCGGGAAGCCGGCGTAGATGCCGGTCTCGAGGGCCTCGCGGATGCCCGCGTCGACGGGCTTGATGTACTCGCGCGGGATCGTCCCGCCGACGATCTTGTCGATGAACTCGTAGCCGGCGCCCTTCTCGGCGGGCTCGAGCTTGATGATCGCGTGGCCGTACTGGCCCTTGCCGCCGGTCTGGCGGACGAACCGGCCGTTGCCCTCGGCTGCGCGGCGGATGGTCTCGCGGTAGGAGACCTGCGGCTTGCCGATGTTGGCCGCGACCTTGAACTCGCGGATCATGCGGTCCACGAGCACGTCGAGGTGCAGCTCGCCCATGCCGGCGATGAGGGTCTCGGACGACTCCGGGTCGGTGTGGACGCGGAAGGTCGGGTCCTCTTCGCTGAGGCGCTGGAGGGCGAGCGCGAGCTTGTCCTGGTCGGCCTTCGTCTTGGGCTCGATCTTGACCTCGATCACGGGCTCCGGGAACGTCATCCGCTCGAGGATCACGGGGTGCTCGGGGTCGGTCAGGGTGTCGCCCGTGTAGGTGTCCTTGAGCCCGACCGCGGCGGCGATGTCGCCCGCGTAGACCTGGTCGATCTCCTCGCGGTGGTTGGCGTGCATCTGGAGGATGCGCCCGATGCGCTCCTTCTTGTCCTTGGTCGGGTTCAGCACGTACGAGCCGGCCTTGAGCGTGCCGGAGTAGACGCGGAAGAAGGCCAGCTTCCCGACGAACGGGTCGGCGGCGATCTTGAACGCGAGCGCGCTGAACGGCTCGCTGTCGTCCGGCGTGCGGATGACCTCGTCGCCGGACTTGGGGTCCAGGCCGATCATCGGCGGCACGTCGAGCGGCGAGGGCAGGTAGTCGACGACCGCGTCGAGCATCTTCTGGACGCCCTTGTTGCGGAGCGCCGAGCCGGTCAGGACCGGGATGATCTTCGTGGTGAGCGTGCCCAGGCGGAGACCGCGCTTGATCTCCGGGATCGTGAGCTCCTCGCCCTCGAGGTACTTGTGGGTCAGCTCGTCGTCCATCTCGGCGACGGCCTCGATCATGGTGTGGCGGTGCGTCTCGGCCTCGGCCTTGAGCTCCTCGGGGATGTCCTTCACGTCGAAGGTCGTCCCCTGGTCGTCGTTGTAGTAGATAGGCCTTCATCTCGACGAGGTCGACCACGCCCTCGAACTTGTCCTCGCGGCCGATCGGGATCTGGATCGGCACGGCGTTGGCGCCGAGGCGGTCCTTGATCGATTCGACGCCGCGCCAGAAGTCCGCGCCCGTGCGATCGAGCTTGTTGATGAAGCAGAACCGCGGCACGCCGTAGCGATCCGCCTGGCGCCAGACGGTCTCGGACTGGGGCTCCACGCCGGCGACGCCGTCGAAGACGACCACCGCGCCATCGAGCACGCGCAGGCTCCGCTCGACCTCGACCGTGAAGTCCACGTGCCCGGGCGTATCGATAATGTTGATGCGATGATCGCCCCAGAACGCCGTCGTCGCGGCAGCCGTGATCGTGATGCCCCGCTCCTGCTCCTGGGGCATCCAGTCCATGGTTGCAGCGCCCTCATGGACCTCACCGATCTTGTAGATCTTCTTCGTGTAGAAGAGGATCCGCTCGGTGACGGTCGTCTTGCCGGCGTCGATGTGCGCGATGATTCCGATGTTTCGCGTCTTGCCGAGCGAAACCTGTCGTGCCACGGTGTCTCTAAACTCCCTGAACTACCACTTGAAATGGCTGAAGGCGCGGTTCGCCTCCGCCATCTTGTGCGTATCTTCTCGACGCTTGACCGCCGCGCCGAGGCCATTCATGGCATCGACGAACTCGGCCGCCAGCTTCTCGCTCATGCTCTTGCCGTTGCGCTTGCGGGCCGCCTGGACGAGCCAGCGGACGCCGAGCGACAGGCGGCGGTCGCCCCGGATCTCGACCGGGACCTGGTAGGTCGCGCCACCGACGCGGCGCGGCTTGACTTCGATGATGGGGGTGGCGTTGCGCATCGCCGCCTCGAGGATCTCGAGGCCGGGACGTCCCGCCTGGGCCTCCGCGCGAGCGAGGGCCTGGCGCAGGATGCGCTCCGCGAGGTTCTGCTTGCCGCCCTTCATCAGCTTCGCCGAGAAGCGATGCGTGATGCGGTTGGCCGGCACGACCTCGTACTTCGTCTTGCGGGGGATGCTCGTACGACGCGGCATCTACTTGACCCCACCCTTGCCGGGCGCCTTGGCGCCGTACTTGCTGCGACCCTGCTTGCGGTCGCGCACACCGGCGGCATCAAGGGTGCCGCGGATGATGTGGTACTTGACCGACGGGAGGTCCTTCACGCGGCCACCGCGGACGAGGACGACCGAGTGCTCCTGGAGGTTGTGCCCGATGCCCGGGATGTAGGCCGTGACCTCCATCTGGTTGGACAGGCGCACGCGCGCGATCTTGCGCAGCGCGGAGTTCGGCTTCTTGGGCGTCATCGTCCGGACCTGCAGGCAGACCCCGCGCTTCTGCGGGGCGCCCTTGATCGACACCTGGCGGCGTCGCAGGCTGTTCCAGTTCTTGCGCATGGCCGGCGCCTTGACCTTCTTGATCTTGTTCTGCCGGCCGTGGCGCACGAGCTGACTGATCGTCGGCACGAAGACGTTTCCTTTCGGTTCTCGAGAGCGGGTTCTGGCGGTCGTCGAGTGACCGCGGTCCGGCCATGCGTCGCCGACATCTGCCCCGCAGGGCGGATCCGGCTGGGACCGGTGGTGTGATGGTGTCGGAATGGTCGTCGGCGCAAGCGCCGAGGGCGGACCCCTCCCGAGGCCACGAAGGCGGAGTTTAGCAGCGGCCCGAAATCCGTGTCAAACGAACGGGGGAGCGGCCGCGGACCCGAATCCTGACAGAAGTGCATGACGTGCACCTTGGGATGGAATTGGGGTCCCGGGGCGCCGTCCATCGGGCTTTGTCGACGCGTCAGCAGGCCCGCCCACGCACGGATCGATCGCCGACTCGGGGTCGTGGCCGCGGGAACCGGCGTGAAGGTGCACACGGTGCACATTTGGCCGACCTGGACCCGGGGAGTCGCGCCGAGGTTTCCTGCCAGATCGGCACGGAGTGACGCTTAGGCTCGGTATCCGGTGCTCGGAGCACGTCCAGGCCGTGACCCCACGCTCGACCGCACTCCGACCGAGCATGATCCAGGTTCCGGGCGGCTCGCGAACCATGTCCCAAGCGTCATGGGGTGACGATCGGTAGGGCACAGATGCCGGCGTCGGCCGGGCGCGCCCCGCCCCTCCCCGTCCGCACATGACGAGACCCCGGGTCGCCCCGGGGTCTCTGCTGCGAACTCAGGATCGCTGCGGGCTAGCCCTTGCCCTTGCCCTTCCCTGCCGTGACCTCTTCGGCCTCGGCGAGGAACGGATTGACTTCCTCGTCGGTCGCCTCGCCGTCCGAGGCATCCGCCCCGTCCGTGCCGTCGCCGGCCAGGAACGGGTTCGCGCCGTCGCCCTCGTCGTCGGTGTCGCCACCGGCGATCGTGGCCGCGAGCGCGAGGCCGGCGGCCTCGTCGTCGGGACCGGCTTCGCCCTCGCTCCCGTCCTCGAGGAACGGGTTGTACTCGGCCTGCCCGAGACCTTCGAGCGCCTCGCCGGCGAGGGCTTCGAGGGCCGCCTGGCGCTCGCGCGCCTTGCGGGCCGCGACGTTCGCCGGTGCACCGGAGCCTGCCGGGATGAGCTTGCCGATGATCACGTTCTCCTTGAGCCCGATCAGGTGGTCCTTGGCGCCGTTGATGGCGGCCTCGGTCAGCACCCGGGTCGTCTCCTGGAAGGACGCGGCGGCGAGGAAGGACGACGTGTTGAGCGACGCCTTGGTCACGCCGAGCAGGACCGTCTGGGCCGTGGCGGGCTCGCCGCCCTCGGCCAGGACGTGGTTGTTGTGCTGCTCGAACTCGAGCCGATCGACGAGCTCCGTCGGGAGCAGGTCGACGTCGCCCGGCTGATCGATGCGGACCTTGCGGAGCATCTGGCGGACGATGATCTCGATGTGCTTGTCGCTGATCGTGACGCCCTGGCTCTTGTAGACCTTCTGGACCTCCTTCACCAGGTAGCGCTGGACCGCGTCCTTGCCCCGGGTGTCGAGGTACTCCTGCGGGTTGATCGGGCCATCCGTGATCGGGTCACCGGCACGGATCTCCTGACCGTTCTCCACGAGGACCTTGGCGTTGTGCGGGATGAGGTACTCGCGCTCGACGACGTCCTCGGCGCGGACGACGAGGCCGTCGTCGCCCTTCACGAGGAAGCCGGCGACCGGCGCGGTCACGTCGACCGCGGCCCCGTCGGTCTCGCCGCGGGCGATGACCTGGCCGAGGGTGACGGTGTCACCCGCGGCGGCCAGCTGCTCCGCGCCCTTGGGCACGGCGAGCGAGGTGTCGTAGACCTCCGTCGAGACGACCTTGACCTTGGTCAGGCCGTCGCCGCGGATGATCTCGACGATGCCGTCGATGTGGCTGATCTCGGCCTTGCCCTTGGGGATCCGGGCCTCGAACAGCTCCTCGACACGCGGCAGACCCGCGGTGATGTCCATGCCGCCGGCGACGCCGCCGGTATGGAACGTCCGCATCGTCAGCTGCGTACCGGGCTCACCGATGGACTGGGCCGCGATGATGCCGACCGCCTCGCCCGACCCGACCATCTCGCCGGTGGCGAGGTTGCGGCCGTAGCACGCGCGGCAGACGCCGTTGCGGGCCTCGCAGGTGAGCGGTGAGCGAACGAGCGCCTCGTCGACGCCGGCCTCGTCGATGCGGGCCGCCACCTCTTCGGTGATCATCTCGTTGCGCTCGACGAGGAGCGGCGCCTCCTCGCCCTTCTTGGGCTTGACGCGGGGATCGGGCAGCGGGGCCGCCGACAGGCGACCGACGAGCCGGCGCTGGAAGGCGCCCTTCTCGTCACTCGACTCGGAGCGGATGATCCAGCTTCCCTCCTCGGTGCCGCAGTCGTCCTCGCGCGTGATGACGTCCTGGGCCACGTCCACGAGACGCCGGGTCAGGTACCCGGAGTCGGCGGTCCGCAGCGCGGTGTCGGCGAGGCCCTTGCGGGCGCCGTGGGTGGAGATGAAGTACTCGAGGACGGTCATCCCCTCGCGGAAGTTGCTCCGCACGGGGACGTCGATGATGCGACCGGACGGATCGGCCATCAGGCCACGCATCGCGCCCAGCTGACCGATGTTGCCCTTGTTACCGCGGGCACCCGAGGCGGTCATCATCGTGACCGGGCCGGTGGGGTCGAGCCCCTTCATCATCTCGTCCGACATCCGCGACGTCGCGTCCTGCCAGACCCCGACGACCTGCTCGTAGCGCTCGTCCTCGGTGATGAGGCCGCGCTGGAACTGGCGATCGATCTCGGCGACGGACTCGTCGGCGGCGTCCAGGCGAGCGCCCTTGTCCTTGGGGATCTCGATGTCGAACAGGCCGATCGTCAGGCCGCCGCGGGTGGCGAACTCGAACCCGACGTCCTTGATGCCGTCCACGAGGTGGGCGGTCTCCTCGGCGCCGAGCTCGCGATAGCAGGTATCGACGAGCTCCTTGAGGTCGCTCCGCTTCATCACGCTGTCGTGGAAGCGCAGCTTGTCGGGGAGGATCTGGTTGAAGATGACCCGGCCGATCGTGGTCCGCTGGCGCGTCGGGCGCAGCTCGCCCGCCTCGGCGTCCCAGTGCATGACCTCGACGTCGATGACCTCGTGGAGGTCGGCGTTGGTCCGCTCCCGGAGCTGGTAGGCGAGGATGGCCTCGTCCTCCGTCGCGAAGCGGCGGATCGGCTTCTCGCGCTCCTTCTTGGTCTTGGGCTCGTTCGCGTCCATGGTCAGGTAGTAGCAGCCGAGGACCATGTCCTGGGTCGGCGCCACGACCGGGCTGCCGTCGGCGGGCGACAGCAGGTTGGCGGTCGAGAGCATCATCGTCCGCGCCTCTTCCTGGGCGGCCGTCGACAGCGGCACGTGGACCGCCATCTGGTCGCCGTCGAAGTCCGCGTTGAACGCGGTGCAGACGAGCGGGTGGATCTGGATGGCCGAGCCCTCGACGAGGACCGGCATGAACGCCTGGATGCCCAGGCGGTGCAGCGTCGGGGCGCGGTTGAGCAGCACCGGGTGGTCCTTGATGACGTCCTCGAGGACGTCCCAGACCTCCGGCCGGACGCGCTCGACGATGCGCTTGGCGCTCTTGATGTTGTGGGCGAAGCCCTTCTCGACGAGCTGGCGCATGACGAACGGCTTGAACAGCTCGAGCGCCATCTTCTTGGGCAGGCCGCACTGGTGGAGCTTGAGCTCCGGGCCGACCACGATGACCGAGCGGCCCGAGTAGTCCACGCGCTTGCCGAGCAGGTTCTGGCGGAACCGGCCCTGCTTGCCCTTGAGCATGTCGCTCAGGGACTTGAGGCGGTGGTTGCCGGTGCCGGCGATCGCGCGGCCGCGGCGGCCGTTGTCGATCAGCGCGTCGCACGCCTCCTGGAGCATCCGCTTCTCGTTGCGGATGATGATCTCGGGCGCACCGAGCTCCAGGAGCCGCTTGAGGCGGTTGTTCCGGTTGATGACGCGGCGATACAGGTCGTTGAGGTCGGACGTCGCGAAGCGGCCGCCGTCGAGCTGGACCATCGGCCGCAGGTCCGGCGGGATGACCGGCAGGACCGACAGGATCATCCAGTCGGGGCGCGTGCCGCTGCGACGGAAGGCCTCGATCAGGCGCAGGCGCTTGATCGCCTTCTTGCGACGCTGGCCGGAGCTGGTGCGAACCTCGACGTGGAGCGAGCGAGCCAGCTCCTCGAGGTCCATCCGGCTGATGATCTCGCGGACCGCCTCGGCGCCCATGCCGGCACCGAACACGCGGCCGCCCTTGGCCCCCGAGCCATAGCGCTCGTCGAGCATCCGGTACTCGGTCTCGCCGATCGTCTGCATCGGCTTGAGGCCCTCGAGCTCG
>CAWKLT010000011.1:0-30024 GCA_963850555.1 uncultured Chloroflexia bacterium
GCGCGACCGCGGCCGAGGAGTTCTTCCTGTTCGGCTCGCTCCCGCCGAGGTCCATCACTCGCGCTGGTTCCGGCACCACCTGCCGGCGGACGGGTCGGTGCGGTTCGAGGTGCTGGGCCTAGGGCTCACGGGGTTGTCCGTCGCGGGGCCGCGCTCGCGCGACGTCCTGGCGGCGGTCGCGCCAGATCTCGACCTCTCGACCGAGGCGTTCCCATTCATGACGTTCCGGCAGGTAGACCTGGGGATGATCCCGGTTCATCTGGCGCGCATCAACTACGCCGGCGACCTCGGCTACGAGCTGTGGGTCGCGCCCGAGTACCAGCGCGCGCTGTTCGACCGGATCATGGAAGCGGGCGAGCCGCACGGCCTGCGGCTGTTCGGGATGCGCGCCCTGATGTCGCTGCGACTCGAGAAGAGCTACGGCACGTGGTTCCGCGAGTATCGACCGATCTATACGCCGGCCGAAGGCGGGATCACGCGCTACCTGAAGCTCGATCACGAGTTCATCGGCCGGGCGGCGCACGAGGCGGAACTGGCGGACGGTGGCCCGAAACGGCGGCTCGTGGCGTTCGTGGTGGAGCCCGACCCGGACGATCCCGCCGACGTCATCGGAGACGAGCCGGTGTGGCACGACGGGAAGGTCGTCGGCTGGATCACGTCGGGCGGCTATGGCCATTACGTGCAGCAGTCGATCGCACTTGGGTATGTGCCGACGGAGCTCGCGACGCCCGACGGGCCCGGCGGTGGCGGTTTCGAGATCGAGATCATCGGCAATCGCCGGCCGGCGCGGTTGCAGCCGGAGCCCCTGTTCGATCCCGCCGGGACCCGGATGCGCCAGTGACCGATCGACCGGCGGCAGCGGCCGCCGTCGATGGCGGGCGGCTCGTCGTCGATGGGCGACCCGTCGCCTTCCAGCCCGGCGATTCGGTCGCGGTCGCGATGCTCCGCGAGGGCCTGTCGCCCGGGCGAGGCGGGACGCTCTGCCTGGCGGGCGACTGCGGCAACTGCCTCGCCCAGGTCGATGGGATCGCGTACGTGCGGACGTGCCAGACGGCGGCCCGGCCCGGCTTGTCGGTCGTGGCGCATCCGGCGGAGGGGCTGCCCGAGCTGCCGGTCGTTCGGGCCACGGCCGCAACGTCCACACCGCTTGCCCGCGAGATCGAGGTCGCGCGTCGCGACGTGGACGTCGCGGTCGTCGGCGGCGGTTCGGCCGGACGCGAGGCAGCCGAGACCGCAGAGCGGGCGGGCAAGACCGTGTTGGTGCTGGACGCCGGCTCGGGGGACGAGGTCGTGGCGATCTACGCGGGGCCGATGCTCGTCGTGCGGACTCGGGCCGGGATGCTCCACGTCCACGCCCACGAGATCGTGGTCGCGACCGGGGCGGCCGAGATCCATCCGGCCGTGCCGGGGAGCGGACTGCGTGGCCTGCTCACGGCGCGCGCGGCGGAGCGGCTGCAGGCGGCCGGGCGTGTCGCTGGGTAACGCCGTGTCGGTCGGGACACCGCCCGAAGGGGTGGCCGCGACGCCGGTCTTGGGGCGGTTGGTGCGATTCGAAGGCGAGGAGGGTCGGGTCCGTGCCGTCGTGACGGTGGACGAGACGTCCGGCGATGAGACGGCGACGACGGCAGACACCGTGATCCTCGGCCTGGGCCTCGCCCCTCGCGATCTCCTGGCCCGGATGGCCGGCGAGGTGCCACTGACCGTGGTGGGCGCCGCGGCCGAGGACGCCCCGCTCCCGCCGCCGCCGACCGAGGGCGTGGTCTGCCCGTGCATGGGCACGACCGTCGCGGACCTCGAGGCCGCATGGGACAAGGGATTTCACGGAGCTCGAGCTGCTCAAGCGCTCGAGCCAGGCGTGTCTCGGCACGTGCCAGGGCGGCGCGTGCCTGCCCCACGTCCGCTCGTGGATCGCCGCGCGGACCGGCGAGGTGCCGGCACCGTTCACCGCTCGCCCGGCCTCGCGCCAGATCACGCTCGGTGAGGCGGCCGCGGACACCTACGTCGATGCCTTCCGGCGGACGCCGCTCCACGACGAGCACCTCGCGCTCGGGGCGCGGATGGACCGGTTCGGGAACTGGTGGCGACCGTGGCACTACGGCGACCCGATCGCCGAGTACTGGGCCGTCCGTGAAGGCGTGTCGCTGGGTGACGTCAGCACGCTCGGCAAGCTCGTCGTGTCCGGGCCGGACGTCGTGGAGGCCCTGGAGCGGCTCTACCCGTGCCACGTCGCCGACATCAAGCCAGGCCGCTCGCGCTACGCGTTGCTGCTCAACGAGCGCGGCCACGTCATGGACGACGGCATGATCCTGCGCGAGTCCGAGACGAAGTTCGTCCTGAGCTTCACGTCCGGTGGCGCGGCAAACGCCGAGATGTGGATGCGCGACTGGATCGAGACCTGGGGACTCCGCGTCCACGTCCTCGATCGCACGATGTCCCTCGCCGCGATCAACGTCACGGGACCGCTCGCCGGGGAGCTGCTGCGGCGTGCCGGTCTCGCCGAACCACCCCGGTTCCTGGGCCACGTCCACGCCGACATCGCGGGCGTGCCGTCCCACGTCATGCGCCTCAGCTTCACCGGCGAGGCCGCGTTCGAGCTCCATCACCCGGTCGACCGCTCGCTCGAGCTGTGGCGCGCGCTCATGGACCTGGGCGCGGATCTCGGCATCCGGCCGCACGGCCTCCAGGCGCTGTTCGGGCTGCGGCTCGAGAAGGGCCACGTGATCGTCGGGATGGACACGGAGCTCGACACGACGCCACGCCGGATCGGCATGGACTGGGCGGTGCGGATGGAGAAGCCGGCGTTCATCGGCCGGGCGGCGCTCGAGCGGACCGCGAAGCTCGACGACCATCGCCGCTGGATGGGCTTCACGATGGACGGCCAGGCGCCGACCGAGGGCTCCCCGATCTGGGCCGATGGCGAGATCGTCGGCAACGTGACCGGGAGCTGGACGTCGCCGCTGCTCGGCAAGGCGCTCGTCCTCGGCTGGCAGCGCACGGACGCCGTTCCGCGACCGCGTCGAGATCGACGGCCGCGAGGCCGTCGTCAGCCCGACCCCGTTCTACGACCCGGAGGGCCATCGTGCCCGCGCTTGAGCGGCTGCGCGGGGTCCGCGTGGTGGCGGATCCCGGCGTCCCTCGACCGCGCCGACTGGCACGCGGACGACGGCGGCGAGGTCACGATCCTCCGATTCGCCCCGGATGACGCGTTCGGGCTCGGCGCGCATGCCGTCGATGTCGATGACCCGAACGGGATCGTCGAGGATGAGCCGGGCTTCGTCGGCGCGTGGCTCCCCGCGGCCGAGATCGAGCCCCACACGGAGTGGCCGCTCCCGACCGAGCGACCGGCACTCGCCCAGGGCTCGATCGCCGGGCGTGCCGGCGAAGCTGTGGCTTCCCGCCGACGGCGACGCGCTCCTCCTGACCGCCGCGGCCTACGCCCACGAGCTGCGAAGTCCGACTCGGGTGGCGGTCGTGAGCGAGTACACCGACACCCTGCTCCCGATCCGCTGGCACGAGCGCCGATCGAGTTACGACGTCGTCATCGTCGGCGGCGGCGGCCACGGCCTGTCCACGGCGTACCACCTCGCCACCCGCCACGGCATCACGAATGTCGCCGTCCTCGAGGCCGACTACATCGCGTCGGGCAACACGGGCCGGAACACGACGATCATCCGCGCGAACTACGGCATCCCCGAGGCGATCCGCTTCTATCAGCACTCCCTCGAGATGTACCAGGCGCTCGAGGAGGAGACCGGTGCCGCGATCCTCCACCAGACCAAGGGGATCGTCTGGCTCGCCCATACCGAGATGGCGATGCGCACCGAGCGCGCGCGCTGCCTCATGAACACGGCGAACGGCGCGCAGACGTTCATGCGCACCCCCGCCGAGCTCAAGGAGCTGATCCCGGAGCTGGACCTGACCGGTGGCGGCCGCTACCCGGTCCTGGGTGGCTCCCATCACGTCGAAGGCGCCACCGCCCGGCACGACCGCGTCGCGTGGGCCTATGCCGCCGGTGCCACGGAGCGCGGCGTCCACGTGCTCCAGCACACGCCGGTGACCGGGCTCGTCCGCGAGGGCGACCGAGTCGTCGGCGTGGAGACCGCGGACGGGCCGATCGCCGCGGGCACCGTCCTCTCCGCGGTCGGTGGCCGCGTTACGGAGATGGCCGCGCATGCGGGCGTCCGCCTGCCCGTACGCACCCACCCGCTCCATGCGTTCGTCACGAACGACTACGCCCAGGGCTTCTCGCCGATCGTCGCGAGCACCGAGCTCATGTGCTACGTCTCGCAGACCGAGCGCGGCCAGATGCTCATCGGCGCGGAGTTCGACTCGCAGCCCTCGTACTCCCGCCAGTCGTCGTTCGCGGCCCTGCGCTCGTACTCGTACAAGATCACCCGGCTCCTGCCGTTCCTGCGCGACCTGCGCATCCTGCGGACGTGGGCCGGGATCTGCGACATCTCGGCCGACTTCTCCCCGATCATGGGCTCCACCGGCGTCGACGGGTTCCTCGTCACGACCGGCTGGGGCACCTGGGGCTTCAAGGCCATCCCGGCCGGCGGCGAGGCGATGGCCGAGCTGATCGCCACGGGCCGGCCGCCGGCGCTGATCGCGCCCTTCGCGCTCGATCGATTCCGGCGCGACCACGTCCTGGCCGACCAGGGCTCGGCGGGGACGCGCTGATGCTCTGGCTCGACTGCCCGCGTTGCGGGCGACGCCCGCTCGACGAGTTCACGTTCGGCGGCGAGCGACGGTCGGTGCCCGCGTCCATCACCGACGCCGACGAGCGCGACTTCGACGAGGTCTGGGTGTTCGAGAACCCCGACGGCGTCACGACGGAGCGCTGGTTCCACGCCGCGGGCTGCCGGCGCTGGTTGACGGTCCGCCGCGACACGGCGATCGATCAGGTCCTCGAGATCCTGCCGTGACCCGTCTCGCCGATCGCCAGATCGAGATCGTCCTGCGCAACAAGGTCTACTTCGGCGTCGGCGCGATCACGCGGCTCCCCGAGGTCGTCGCCGCGGCCGGTGGCTCGCGGGTGTTCGTCGTGACCGATCCGGGCGTGCGCGCCTCTGGCGTGATCGACCGGGCGCTGACCGTCCTGACCGAGGCGGGCGTCGAGCACGCGCTGTTCGACGAGGTCGAGCCGAACCCCGCCGCCTCGACCGTCGAGCGTGGCGCGACGGCGCTGCGGGACTTCGGGCTCGAGGGGACCGTGATCGTGCCGATCGGCGGTGGCTCATCGATGGATACCGCCAAGGCGCTCGACCTTCGCGCGGCGAACGAGCCCCTCACGGTGTGGGAGCTCGAGTACGACGGCGCCATCGTTGGCACCCGGGCGTCCGGTCGTGGCGGTCCCGACGACCGCGGGCACCGGCGCCGAGACCAATTCGTTCGGGGTCATCACCGACGAGGTGGTCGGCCGCAAGGGCTACATCGGCCATCCGTCGCTGCTCCCCGTCGCGACGATCCTGGATCCGGCGCTGACCGTCGGGCTGCCACCTGCCGCGACCGCCGCCACCGGCATCGACGCGATGACCCACTCGCTCGAATCGATGCTCTCGGCCAACCCGAACCCGTTCGCGGAGTCGACGGCGCTCGGCGTGATCCGGACCGTGGCGGAGTGGCTGCCACGGGCCGTTGCCGACGGCACGGACCTCGAGGCGCGCTCGCAGATGCTCCTCGCGTCGCACCTCGCGGGCGTGGGCCAGGCGAGTGGCACCGGCGTGGGCCTCGTGCATGCCCTGGGCCACGCGCTCGGGACTCGGGGCCAGCTGCCGCACGGGACGGCCCTGGCCGTGATCCTGCCCGAGGTGCTCGACTTCTACCGTGGCATCCGCGACCGCGAGCTGGCGCTGATCGGCGTCGCGCTCAAGGTCGCATCGCCGACCGAGGACGAGGCGACGGCCGCAGGGGTCGCCATCGGGGCGATCCGTCGGCTGTGCGAGGCCGTCGGCCAGCGACCGACGCTGCGGAGCCTCGGGTTCGATGAGCGCGTGCTGGACGTCATCGCCGAGGACGCGATCGCCGACGCCGCGATCCGCAACTCGCCCCGGCTCCCGACCCCCGCGAGGCGCGCTCGATCCTGGCGGCCGTCCTGGGCTGACGCCGCCGCGCGAATTGCTACGGTGCCGTAGTATCTCGGGATGCGTCGATGTTGGGTGGTCGTACTCGTCCTCTGCGTCGCTGCGTGTACGCCTCAGGCCGAGCGACCGGATCCATCGATCGACGGCGGTACGTCCGGGTCGGCCGGTCCGTCCAGCGCGCCCGCGTCATCCGGCCCGGCGGGCTCGCCACCCGCCGAGCGGGCCGATGGCTGGCTGGCGGACCTCGATGGCCTGCTGGGCGCCATGGACGCGCGCCACCCGGACCTGTTCCACGACACGCCCCGCGCCGAGATCGAACGCGCGATCGACGAGCTGAAGAGCTCGCACCGCGACTGCCACGGACGACGAGCTGATGGTCGGTGTCGCGCGCATCGTGGCCCTGGTCAGCGCGAGCGGCCGCGATGCCCATACCGGGCTCTTTCCCTGGAGTCCGGACAGCAGGTACCCGGTCCACAGCCTGCCGCTCCGGTTGTGGCTCTTTCCGGACGGGCTCCACGTCGTGGATGCGCTCGCGCCCTACGAGGACCTGATCGGTGCCCGGCATCGACACGATCGCGGGCCACCCGGTCGACGACGTGCTCGCCGCGCTGGACCCCGTGGTCCCCCGTGACAACGACGCCACGGTCAGCCTCCTGACGCCACGCTACGTCCTGATGCCGGAGGTCCTCCACGGTCTCGGGCTGGTGGAGGACGTCGGGCCCGTGGCACTGGGCGTCGTTGACGCGGCACGGGACGGCGCGAGAGGTCGACGTCGCCCCCATCCCGATGGCCGACTACAACGCCTGGGCCGGTCCATACGGACTCCACATCCCCGCAGATCCGGATGTGCCGTACCTGTCCCGGATGGACGAGCCGTTGTGGTGGTCGCGCCTCGACGATGGGGCGACCCTGTTCGTCCAGTACAACCGGGTCGACTTCCTTGGAGCTGCATTGCCTGACGACCTGATGGCCGCGGCTGGCGCGCCGGAGGTCAAGCGGGTCGTGATCGACATCCGCCACAACTTCGGCGGTGAGGTCCGAGCTCTCGAGCCGGTCCTGGCGGCGTTCGCGAACCCCGGCATTCGCGGAACCAGGCCGCCTGTTCCTGGTCACCGGCCGCAACACCTTCTCCGCTGCCTCGATGTTCGCGGCGAAGCTGCAGGCTCAGACGGAGCTGACGATCGTCGGCGAGCCGATGGGTGGCAGCCCCAACATGTGGGGCAATGCTCGCGACGTCGAGCTCGACCGGTCCGGCCTCGTCGTCAGCGTCGCCACCGATGTTCGAGCTCGCGACGACGTCCGACGACGAACGTCTGACCATCGAGCCGGACCTGTCGGTGCCGCTGACGTTCGCGGACTGGTCGGCTGGGCGCGACGGCGCATTGGATGCGATCCTCGCACGCCCTTGACATCGCGTCGTGGCACGCTTGGGCCGCTGAGGAGGCTGCCATGACGGGACCCCCGCGCCAGACCACGTATTCGCTGTTCTTCGACCTGTTCGTGCTGGGCCAGCGAGTTCGCGAGCTCCTCGCCGTGGCGATGGCGGACATCGCCGCTCCGCGCCGAGGAGTACGCGATCTACAGCGTCGTGTTCGAGGACGAGGCGGTCTCGCCGACCTCCATGGCCGCCCAGCTGGCCATGCCCCTGACCACGGTCGTCGATGCCATCCGGACGATGGAGCGACGGGGTCATGCCCGGCGCATGCCGAATCCGCGGGATCGCCGTTCGTACCTGGTCGTGCTCACGGGCGACGGACTGCGTGCGCACGCCGACGCCCACGATCGATTCGATGTCGCGTATCAGGCCTTCGTCGCGGAGCTCGCGGAGCTCGGGGAGGGAGCGCCCGCCGCCCGACGAAACATCGCCCAGCTCCTCCTCGCAGCCGAGCGCGCGTCAGGGTCGATGCGACCGGCCGAGCCGCGCCCCGCAGGATCGATCGCGAGCTAGCCCCGGTCGATGAGCGGCTTGACCTCGCCGATGAAGCGCTCGAACGTCTCGACGTCGTAGGGCGCCGGCTGCTCCGAGATGACGGTGTGGAAGCCGAGCTCGACGTAGGGCCGGAGGCGGTCGGCGATCTGCTCGGGTGACCCGTTCCAGAACGTGTTGTCGTCCTCGACGTCGGCCATCGGCGTGCGGTTGTGCTCCATCGCCGCCTTCCAGACCCGGTCGGCCTCGGCCTCCGAGTCGCGGATCGTGAGCTTCACGCCGAGCGTGAATTCGATCTCGCCGATGTCCCGACCGACCGCGTCGCAGTGGCCGCGCAGGACCTCGACCTTGTGGGTCATGAGCTCCAGGGTTCCCATCGCGTTCCACATGTCGGCGTACTTCGCGACGGTGCGCAGCGTCTTCTTCTCGCCGCTGCCGCCGATCATGATCGGCAGGCGCTTCTGGATCGGCAGGGGCTGGTGCCGCAGGTCATCGAAGGCGTAGTGCGCGCCGGGCTCCGAGGTCGCCGATCCGCCGTCCAGCACGGCGCGCATCGCGCCGACCGCCTCGTCGAGCCAGTCGAGCCGCTGGCCGAACCCGGTCCCGAATTCGATGCCGTGGGCGGTGTGCTCCAGCTCGAACCAGGCGCCGCCGATGCCGAGGATCGCGCGGCCGTTGCTGATGTGGTCGAGGGTCTCGGCGGTCTTGGCCGTGAGGCCCGGATTGCGGAACGTGTTCGCCCCGACGAGCAGGCCCAGCCGGGTCTGGTCCGTGGCCATCGCCCACGCCGCGAGCGAGGTCCAGCCCTCGAAGATCGGCTGGTACGGGTCGCCGAAGATCGCGTAGATGTGGTCCCAGGTCCAGAGATGGTCGTAGCCCAGTCGATCGACCCGCTTCGCCGCATCGAGCATCTCCGGCCAGGTCGCCGCCTGGCTCCACAGCAGGATGCCGGTCTTGAGGTCGGTCATGGTCGGGCGTCTCCGATGGGCGTGGTGGGGACGCCAAGTCTAGGTCACGACGCCGCCCTCGGCTCGTGCTCCGAAGGGCTCAGGCCTGGTCCAGCTCCCGGTCGATCGCCCGGAGGATGAACCGCGCCGCCTCGGCGCTCTTGCCGCCGAGCTTCTCGCCCTCGTCCTGCTCCAGGGCGCGCATCAGGTCGCCCAGGAACAGGTCCAGGGACGGCGTCCGTTCCAGCGACCCGTCGGCGAAGGCCGCCTCCAGCCGGGCCACGGCGGCCCGGGCGTTATCGACGCTGTGGCCCTTGGCGACGATCAGTTCGCGGACGTCGGACCGGGCTGCGTCCGCCGCCGCGCCGGAGGTCGTCATCGCAGCTTGCGCATCGTGCGCCGCAGCAGCCGCGTCGTCGTCGAACCTGCCGAACGTGCCGTCCTCGTCGCCCCGCAGGCTCTCGGCATCGCGTCCCTGGGACTGCCAGCGCCTCGTTGTCGAGCAGGACGCGCTCACTCTCGTCCTCGGCGTTTTCGACGCGCAGCCGGCGCCAGTCGGACTCGAGCACGCTCATCGCGATCTCGTCCCACCAGCGCCCGTCCCGGAAGATCGACTCGCGCGACCGCCCTTCCACGACGAACCCGCAGCGCTTGTAGGTCCGGATCGCGCGTTCGTTGAACTCGAACACGAACAGCGCGATCCGATGGAGCCCGAGCGTCCCGAAGGCATGGTCGAGCATGAGCCGGGTCGCCTCGGTGCCGTAGCCCTGCCCCCAGGCGTCCTTCTCGCCGATCGTGATGTGGTACAGCGCCGAGCCGTTCTCGCCGTCGAGCTGGCTGAAGGCGCAGGTCCCGACCAGGCGCTCGCCGGCGCGCTCGTGGATCGCCATCGCCATCGCGTCCGGGCCGACGACCCGCGCGGCGAAGAAGCGCTCGATCTCGTCGGCGCGCATCGGCGCCTCCTGGTAGCGGGCCAGGCGGGCGATCTCGGGGTCCGCGTACCACTTGCGGAACCACGCCACGTTCTCCGGGACGTGTCGGCGCAGGACGATCCGGGAACCGGTCAGGACCTCGGGGAACCACGTTCGCGGCGGCATCGCCGGAACCGTATACCATCGCCGCCATGCGCCGCTGGAGCGACCTGGCCGAGCGCGTGGCGGCAACCACCCGGACCTCCGAGAAGACCGCCCTCCTGGCCGACTACCTGCGCAGCCTCACGCCCGACGAGCTACCGATCGCGGCCGTGTTCCTCACGGGCCGGCCGTTCCCGGAGGCGGACCAGCGGTCTGCGGGCCTGGGCTGGTCGGCGATCATGACCGCGATCGGGAACGTGGCGTCGATCACGCGGGGGGACCTGGGCGAGGCGTACGACCGGCATTCCGACCTCAGCAAGGCCGTCGAGGATGTCCTCGTGGGCGCGGGCCACGCACCGCCGCCCGAAACGTCACCGACGCTCCCCGAGGTGGCGGCCACGTTCGCGGCGGTCGAGACCGCCTCCGGTCCGGCCGCCAAGGCGCGACTGCTCACGGAGCTCCTCGCCCGCAGCGATCCCGCCACGGCCAAGGGCATCGTCAAGGTGCTCGGCCGGGAGCTCCGGATCGGCCTTCGCGAGGGCCTCGTCGAAGCGGCGATCGCCAAAGCGTTCGACCGTCCGCTCGATGCCGTGAAATGGGCGGGCATGCTGACCGGCGACGTCGGCCGGCTCGCCGAGCTGGCCCGCGACGACCAGCTCGACGACGCCGAGCTCGCGCTCTTCCATCCGCTCAAGTTCATGCTCGCCTCCCCGGCGGAAGACGCGGCCGAGATCCTGAGAAGGCTCGGCCCGGAGGTCTGGGTCGAGGACAAGTACGACGGCATCCGGGCCCAGCTCCACAAGCGCGGGACGGACGTACGCCTCTACTCGCGCGACCTCAACGACGTCAGCGCGCAGTTCCCCGAGGTCGTCGAGGCCGCCCGTCCGCTCGGATGGACCGGGGTCATCGATGGCGAGATCCTCGCCTGGAAGGACGGCCTCGTGTTGCCGTTCCAGAGCCTGCAGGCACGGCTCGGGCGCAAGTCGCCTTCGGACGCGATCCGAGCGGAGGTCCCGGTCATCTTCGTGGCGTTCGACCTGCTCGCCCTCGGGCCCGGGCGACGACCCCGACGGCGATGCCACGGTCGAGCCGCTGCTGCGCGAGCCGTTGCGCGAACGCCGCCTGCGCCTCGACGCGATCGAGCTGCCGCTGGCCGATGCCGGCGGGCGCTTCATCCGCTCGCATCTCGGCGTGGCGGTCGACGCCGATGCGCTCGAGGTCGCGTTCGCCGATTCGCGGGCGCGGCGCAACGAGGGGCTCATGGTCAAGGATCCGACGAGCATCTACTCACCGGGCCGTCGCGGCCTCGGCTGGCTGAAGATGAAGAAGGCGCTCGCGACCATCGATTGCGTCGTCGTCGGCGTCGAAGTCGGGCACGGCAAGCGGCACGGTGTTCTGAGCGACTACACGTTCGCCGTCCGGGACACGACGACGGACAAGCTCGTCAACATCGGCAAGGCCTACAGCGGCCTGACCGACGCCGAGATCGCCGAGATGACGAAGTGGTTCGAGGCGCACACGATCGCCACGTACGGGCGCTACCGGCAGGTCGAACCGACGGTGGTCGTGGAGATCGCGTTCGACGTGATCGTGCGAAGCAAGCGCCACGGATCGGGCTTCAGCCTGCGCTTCCCACGCATCGCCGCGCTGCGCCCGGACAAGTCGGTCGACGAGATCGACACGGTCGATACGGTCACCGCGCTGTACGAGGGCCTCCAGCATGGCTCGGAGCTGCTGGTGACCGCGGGCGCCAGGACGGTGCCGCCAGCCACCGGATGACCTTCCCGTCGGCGCCCGTGTCCGGCGTATCCTTCGGCGATGTTCGACGGCGTCGGGGGCGATCCGCCCGTAACTACCCTCACCCTCTATACGGACGCGTTCATCGTCCGGGGCACGATCCTGACCCGCCAGCGGCGCGTCAGCGACATCCTGAATCTCGCCGAGGACCGGTTCATCGTGCTCAGCGACGTGACGACGGACGAGTTCGGGACGCGCGGCGAGACGCTCCGGGCCGATTTCGCCCAGATCAACCTGAATGCGGTCCTCTTCGCCGTCGCCGACACGAGACTGGACACGCCACCGGAGCTTCGGACGCCCAAGGTCGCCGAGCAGGCGCTGATCTCCGTGCCGCCATTCAAGGTGACGGGGAGCATCTACCTCATGCCCGGGCACAACCTGCGCGAGGCCCTGGCGGAGCTGACCGGCAAGTTCGTGCCGGTCACCACGGCGACGTACTGGTCCGATGTCCTCGGCGAGGCTCGCCAGACCGCCGAGCTCGTGGCCGTGAACCACGAGCGTGCCCAGATCCTGGCACCGCTCGTCATCGTCGACCCGTGGGCCGATCTCGGAGCCCCGGCCGCGGGCACCACGACCCCGGGCGCCACCTCTGCGCCCGACGCGCCCGCCAACGCCAAGCCCGCCGGGGATCCCGCCTGGCCCGAGACCGATGTCCCGCCGGCATCGCGGCCGCCCACGGAGCCGATCGGCTAGACGTCCGAGGCCGCCGAACGCGACCTCGTCGACTCCGCGCCCGCTACCGGTCGACTGGCAGGTCCAGGCGGTTCCCCCATTCGGCCCAGCCGCCGTCGTACACGGCGACGTCGTCGTGCCCGAGCAGCATCAGGACGAGGGCCAGCTTCGCCGCGGCCACACCGGACCCGTCGTAGGCCACCATCCGACGGCCGCGGCTGACGTTCGCCGCGTGCAGGAGGCTGCGCAGCTCGTCGCCGCTCCGAAGGCGTTGGCTACCGGATTCATGCATGTTGCCGACCGGCACGTTCACGGCGCCCGGGATATGGCCGAGCCGCCGGGTATTGCCCTCGAAGCCGCGGTACTCCGCGGGCGCTCGCGCGTCGAGGAGGGCCACGCTCGGCGCGCCGAGCATCGCGCGGACATCCGAGGTCGTGAGGTGCATGCGGTTCGGCCCGCGCGGCGCGAACGGGACCACGGGTAGCTCGATCCCGTCGGACAAGCCGCGCGAGATCGGGCGATTCTCGGCCTCCCAGGCCGGGAACCCGCCGTCAAGGATCCGCACCTGCTGGAGTCCGTACGCCTGGAGCGACCACCACACGCGGGCCGCGTACAACCCCTGGGTGTCGTCGTAGATGACGACCGTCGTACCGTCGCCGATGCCGACCCGCGACGCGACCTCGGCGATCCGGTCCGGCGCGGCCAGCCGGATGGCGTCGGAATCCTCGGCGTCGTCGACGAGATCGGCGCGCCAGTCGATGTAGCGGGCGCCCGGGATCTGGCCGGCGCGGTAGACCTGGACGCCGGTCCCGTCCGGTCGCCAACGGGCATCCAGGATTCGCACGCCCTGCCGGCCCAGATTCTCGGCTACCCACTCGGGGGTGGCGACGAGCTCAGGACGGGCCAGGCCGGACATCGTCGGTATCATACGGCCGTGGTCGCCCCGTTCCCGCCCGATGCGGACCGCCTGGCCGCGGTCCGGGCGGCCCTCCCCGCCCTCGAGGCCGGGATCTACCTGAACACGGGTTCGGTGGGTCCGATCCCCGCTGAGACGGCCGCCGCGATGAACGAGATCGCGACGTACGAGCTCACGACGGGGCGCGCCCACCCCGACTACTGGCTGGACACGCTCCAGCGGATGGCCGAAGCGCGGGCCGCGGTCGCCGCGGTGCTCGTGGCCGATGCGGCGGACATCGCCCTGACCCACTCGGCCACCGACGGGATGAACATCGGCGCGTGGTCGATCGACTGGAAGGCCGGCGATCGCGCGGTCACGACGAGCCTCGAGCATCCCGGCGGCACGGGCGCGCTCCATAACCTGCGCGAACGATTCGGGATCGAGATCGGGTACGTCGATGTCGGCGCTGCGGACGACCAGGACGCGGTGCTGGCCGCCTTCGACGCGGCGATCGACGAGCGGACCAGGCTCGTGGCCGTCTCGCATGTCCTGTGGGCGACCGGCGCGGTCCTGCCGATCGCCGGCATCGCCGAGATCGCCCACGCGCGAGGAGCGCTCATGATCGTGGACGGGGCGCAGGGCGCGGGCGCCATCCCGGTCGAGCTGGCGGCGACGGGCGCCGACGTGTACGCGGTGTCGGCCCAGAAATGGCTGCTCGGCCCCGAAGGGATGGGCGCCATCGCCGTCGCGCCCGGGGTGCGCGATCGCCTGCTGCCCTCGTTCGGCGGGTACTTCTCCTTCGAGACCGTCGATCCCGAGGGCGAGGCGGTGGGTTGGCCGAACGCGCGGCGCTTCGAGTCATCGAACTTCCACCGGCCATCGATCGTCGGGATGGCGCGTTCGATCGGGTGGTTGAGCATGTTCGTCGGGCTCGATTGGATCTATGAGCGCGGCGCCTCCATGGCCCGCCTCGCCGCCGACCGGCTGGCCGCCGTCGCCGGGGTCGAGCTCGTGACACCACGTGGCCACATGGCCACCCTCGTCACGTTCCGGATCGCCGGCTGGCCCGCGGAGGCGGCGCTCGATGAGCTCGGCGCGCGGGTCTTCGCGGTCGCTCGGACGGTGCCGCACCTCGACGCCATGCGGATCAGCGTCGGGTTCTTCACGTCGGAGGAAGAGCTCGATCGCTTCATCGAGGCGGTCGCGCTCCTGGCCGCGCACACGCCGGCGACCTTGCCGCAGCGCCGTCGCTTGACGATCCTGGGCGAAGGATGACGGCGCCCTCGGGTGCGGCCGGGGGCCCTGAACGGCCGGTCGCCGTCCGACAGCGTTCATGGGCGGAGGTTCGATGGCGCCAGTTCCGCCATGCCCCCCGGCCGGTCGTCCGGGCGGTGCTCTCGAGCCTCATCGTGGCCATCGCGCTCGCGACCTCGTACGTGGTCTACGACGTCGCGCTCAGCCGTGGTGCGGTCCTCCCGGGCGGCGACCTGCGCGTGCTCGCGCTGGCGGGCTACGCGGTGCTGGTCCTGGTGGTGGGTTCCGTGGTCACGTACCTCGTCGTGCCGCAGCCGACCGGCTCTGGCACGGTCCGCCGGCGGAGCGCCTGGAGCGCGGCGCTCGGCTTCTTCGCCGCCGTGCCGATCGCCTGGCTCGTCATGGTCGCGGCAACCCAGATCGTCCGGCCGCTGCTCGGCTGAGGCGGCCTGCGACCGCCGACCGACCGCGCGCCGGGTGTGGCGTGGACGCACCACCTGCGAAATGCGCGCGTGACGAATCTGGGCCATTCGTACCATTCCGCGGTACTCTCCGCTGGCTATCATCCGCGATAGGTGCCGGATATCCGGACGCCACCCAACACCCTCGAGGATTTCCGCGTTGTCCATCGATGAGCAGCACGTCGCATTGCCCAAGCTCTACGGAGCCCCGGCGTACGCGCGGCCGCCCGGCCCGGTCGCCACAGTGGCCCGGCCGTTCGATCCGGACGACCTCCCGATCGACGCGTTCATGACCGACGATGAGCGCGATTTCGCGTCGACCCTGCCGGCCCGCGCCTGGGCTCCGGGCGGCGCCGTCGTCGAGGGTGGCGAGGGCAGCCCAGCGCACGACGGCCACGCCCAGCCGCCAGCCGGCCTCCGGCCGCGCGCGCTCAACCTGAAGTCCATCGCGGGGAAGCTGCTCAACGGCGACTGACTCGCGCGTTCGAGCGCTCCACCGGGCGCAACCCATCCACGGAACCCTGCAACCGCGCCGCCGCATGCCCGAGGGATCCTGGTAGGGGAGGGTGGACTCGAACCACCGACTTCCGAGGTATAAGCTCGGCGCCTCTAACCAACTGGGCTACTCCCCCATCGGTTCGTCAGTCTATGCCTCGGGCCACCGCTGTGGGCGTGGCGCGACGGTCATCGCGCGGCGGCGCGATCGGATTCGAGGAATCAGCCGGTCAACGCGCGGCGTCGCGGACCAGGTCGAGGACGCGGCTGCGGCGCCCAGGGGTGAGGCCCCGCTGCGTGGGCAGCGCGGTGATCCAGGCGGCCAACTGGTCCGGGGTAAGGACCGCGCAGGCCGCGGTTCGCGCGACCGCGGGGTCTGGCCCGACCACTGCCGAGTACACCTTCACGAGGTAGTCGTCGTCATTGGTCAGCCAGTGACGGACGCGTTCGGCGTCCCTCGTGGCCCGCTCCAGCGGGTTCTCCAGTGAGATCCACCCTCGCGCCCCGCGGACCTGCCAGCTCTCGCCCTGGATCCGCGTAACGGCGGCCGGTGGCAGCTCGCGGATCACGGCCGCACCGAAGGGGCCGATCACCAGCTCGGACACGCCGCGTCCGTCGGCCAGGGTCAGCCCGCTGGCCACCGTGAAGTCGTCGGGTAGGCTCTCGAGCTCCTTGAGCGCGATCGACCGGCGCGGCGCGCGGCCGCGAGCGGACGCGAGATTGCGCGCGAGGCGGTTGGCGCCGGCCAGGACGAAGCCCGCGGGCGCGACCAGCGCCACCGCCCAGATCGCGATGCCGAAGGCGACCTGGATCGGGTCGGGCCGACCCGATGGCAACGCCAGGCCCGAGGAAGGGCGTCGCGAAGGCGACGTAGGCGAGGGCGAGGCCGCCGACGATGGACAGGGTGCCGAGCACCGTGCCGCTCATCATCGGCACGAGGGTTCCCCGCGTCTGCGGGCGGGAAGGGGAGATGACATCCATGGCGGCCATCCTCCATCGCGCGCGCCCATGGTCTCAATGACCGAACGGGGGTAACGGGCTCGGCCGGTGGGACCATCCGCCACACCGGAGTGCACCGCACCGCCCAGCTAGCGATCCGAGCATGCGGCAGGTCGGCTGGGTCGCACCGGACCCCCGTACCATTGCCCGCCCCCCGGAGCGGCCCCATCCTCGCGAACAGGATGCTCCGATCGACCCCCTCCCCAGCTATCCCCGCGCGCACGCGACCCGGGCTCGTCGTAGCCCTCCGTGGGCGTGGGCGAGCCACGCTTGGCGCGTGGTTCGTGGCGATCGCGCTGCTCGTCGCGCTGGTGGCACCGGCATCTGCCGCTCCGACACGACTCTCGGATCCTTCCGTATCCCCGGGCGCCGGCACCACGCAGACCACCATCTCGTTCGCCGTCACCTACCGCAATCGCGAGGGATCGCCGGCCGGCTGGGTCCGCGTCCGGGTCGCTGGAGCCACGCATCCCATGAGCGCCGGCGGAAGCGACTGGAAACGAGGCGTGCCGTTCACCTGGTCCGGCAAGCTGCCGGCAGGAACGCATACTGTGACGTTCGAATCGATCGGCCGCGACCGGTTCAAAGACACCCTCGCCGGCGGGTCCGTGACGATCACCGTCCCGCCGACCCCGGCACCGACGCCCAAGCCGACCCCGACAGCCGACGCCGAAGCCGACACCTAAGCCGACACCGAAGCCGACACCGAAGCCGACTGCGGCCCCGAGGGCCACGCCGAGGCCGACTGTGGCCCCGCGGGCCACCGTGGCCCCGAGGGCGACCGTGGCTCCGAGGGCCACCGTGATCCCCAGGCCCGAGTCCACCGCCAAGCCGACGCCGACCGCGGCGCCGACCGGCGTCACGATCTTGCCGACCGACACCCCGACCAGGCCCCTGCCGGGATCCGAGGCGACCCCGGTCGCGACCGTCGATCCCGAACCATCCGCCGCCCCGAGCGACGGCGGCATCGCCCTCGTGCCTCCCGGTGGCACGCCGGGTGTTGGCACCGACGGAACGGCCGGCGACCCCACCACCCGGAGCGGTGGAGGCGGGACGCTCTCCGGCGGCGACACCGACGCGGGCCCGTTCGCCGCGATCGCCTCCGCGATGTCGGCGCTCGAGGGAGCCCGGCCGGTCCTGCCGCTCGGCCTCGTCGCGACCCTCGTGACGACGACCGGCGCGGTGGGAGCTGCGATGGCCTTCGGGATGTTCGGCAAGCGTCGTCGTGACGGCGAGGCTCCCGACTCCGACGACGTCCTCGCCGCCGCTGCGGCCAGTGGCGTCGCGGTCGCCAACGCGTATGGCTTCGCAGACAAGCCGTCGCCCGATGCAGCCGCCGCCGCGCTCCTGCTCGATCCCGAGCTGGCGTTGCCGCGCTGGCGTCGGCCGTCCTTGCTCGAAGCGCGCCGGGCCGACCCGGTGCGAGATCGATCGGCTCCCGCCCCGCGATTGACCTTCGACCACGGCCTCGTCGGGGCGCTCGATGGACGTGAGCGTCGCCTGATCGGCTACAACGTCGTTCGACTGCTCGACTCGCCCGACGAGCTCCGCGGCGCGGAGATCGGCTTCCTCGACCAGGGCGACGAGGTCCAGCTGCTCGAGAAGCGCGGCGTCTACTGGCTCGTCCTGTGCCCGGATGGACGCCAGGGCTGGATCCACAAGATGACGCTCGGCGAGGTCGTCGGCGAACCGATCCAGTCGAGCTCGCCCACGGCCACGATGCCGATCGCCGCGGAGACGTGGACGATGGGCGACGACGTCGACGGCGACGTCCTGACCGCCTACCTCGAGAGTCGCCGCCGCGCCTGACCGCGCTCCGGTTCTCGCCGGAGCACGAGGATGTGCTGGTGGGCGATGTTCGGGACGAACGCCCGCGGATAGCCGTACGGTCGCAACCGCGTCCCGGCCTGGTGCCAGATGATGTCGCCCTTGGGCACGAGCCCGGCCGCATCCGCTCTCGCTGCCAGATCCGACCCGACGAACTGATAGCGCCCGTCCTGGTAGGCGTCGCGGACGATGACGACCGCGTAGCGACCCGGGCGCAGCACCCGGGCGACCTCGACGAACACGGACTCCATCCGGTCGAGGTAGGTGCCGTAGTCGGGCGCATTCGCGAGATCCGCCGGTGCGTCGCTGATCATCGCGTAGTCGGTCCGCCGGTTGGCATGCGTCTCCGCCAGCGGGCCGCCCGCCATCGTGAGCGGCAGCTGGATGTTGTACGGCGGGTCGGTCGCCACGAGATCGATCGAGGCGTCCTCGAGCTCCGGGAGCACCGCCAGTGCGTCGCCGATCCGCAGCTCCAGGCCGGCCGGATCGAACGTTCGGACGCCGCCCGGATCGGCCGTCCCGAGGTCGGCGATGAGCGGGCCGCTTCCATCGCGCTCGGCCGCGAGATCGGCCACGACGCGGGCATAGACGTCGGCCCAGCGAGCATCCAGCTCGATGCCCAGGGCGCGCCGCGGACCGCGCGCGATGGCGGCGCCGAGCAGCGTCCCGCCGACGCCGGCGAAGGGGTCGAGCACGAGCTCGCCGGTGCGACTGAAGAACTCGATGAGGCGAGCCATCAGGCGCGGCGGCTTGTTCGCTCCGTGCGCCTTGCGTGCCGCGTGCCCGAGCTCGGACGGGTAGGCCGTCGTCATGACCGACTTGGTGAAGTAGAGCCATTCCTCCCCGGGCAGCTCGTTGAGCTCATTGGCGGGGTGCGGGGCTCGGCGGCCGTCGGTCACGCGGTGCAGCGTAGCCGAGCGGCCCGCGCGAACGCGGGGCGGGCGGCCGGAGTCCGCCTGCTGAGCCGCTGTCTAGACGGCTCACGCAGCCGACTAGAATGCCGAAATGCCGGTCACGTTCACGAGCGCGCGGTTCGTGGGGCGGGAGGACGCGTTCGCCAGGCTCGCCTCCGTCCTGCAGTCGGCGAGCGCCGGCGACGCCGGGACGCTGCTGATCGACGGCACATCCGGCGTCGGTACGACGAGGTTCATCGACGAATCGATCCGCCGGGTCGGGGCGCTCGAGGAGCCCATGACCGTGCTTCGCGGATGCGCCTTCGGTGCGTCGACCGATGAGCCGTATGCGCCGCTGGTTCGGGCGTTGCGCCCGGAGCTCGCCTCCCTCCCGGACGCCGAACTGTCCTCGATCATGGGCAGCGCCACCGACGAGCTGCTCCGGCTGATGCCCGAGCTGGACGCGCGGCTGGGCTCCCGCGACGATGGCAACCAGCACCTGACCACCGTGCCGGAGCGCCGCCAGGCGCGTCTGCTCGAGGGGATCCTGGGTGTCCTCGGGCGTCTCGGGGAGCGGCGCCCGATCCTGCTGGTGATCGAGGACCTGCATCGCGCCGACGCGGGGACCCGCACGCTTGCGACGTTCCTCGCCCGGATCGCCCGCGCCCAGCGCGTGGCGATCGTCGGTACCTACCAGGCCGACGCGATCCGCCGCGACGACCCGTGGGCCGTCGACCTGCGGTCCCTCGAGGGCGCCCCGCGCCAGCCGGACCGCCTGACTCTCGGGCCGCTCGGACGGGACGACCTGGCGCGCCTCATCGAGTCCATCGAGGGGGAGCCGCCGTCGGCCAGCGTCCTGGTCGTGGTGGTCGAGCGGTCGGGTGGCCGCCCGCTCGTGGCCGAGGAGCTCCTGGCCGCCCGGCGCGAGCTGCCGACGGTCTCGCTCACGTCCACGTTCGAGGACCTGGTCCTCGCCCGGATGGCCGTCCGCTCGATCGAGACCCGGCGCGTGCTTCGCCTGCTGGCGCCCGCTGGCCGGCCGCTGTCGCGGACAACGGTCGCCGCCGTCGCCGAGGCGTTCGAAGTCGATGCCACCAGCGGGCCGCCGCGGTCGTCGAGCGGGCCACGCCAGGGCGACGGGGTCCTCGATGCGGATCTGGCCGCCGGGCTCGAGGAGGCCCTCGCGCATGGGTTCGCGATCGAGAATGAGGACGGAGTCTTCCTGCGCCACGAGCTGGTCGGGCGGGCCGTCGAGGCGGACCTGCTGCCGTCGGCGCGCATCCGCCACCATGCCGCCCTCGCCCGAGCCGTCGAGGACCAGCCGTTCATGGCGATGCACCACTACCAGATCGCGCTCGATGCGCCGGCCGCCGGCCGGGTCGCCATCGCGGCGGCGGATCTGGCCGCAGCCGTGGACTCCCCGGCCGACGAGCTGGCCGCCCTCGAGCTGGCGATCTCCGCGCAGGGAACGGCCGGGACGACCCGGCGACCTCGAGCG
This sequence comes from uncultured Chloroflexia bacterium, assembly GCA_963850555.1. Taxonomy (GTDB): domain Bacteria; phylum Chloroflexota; class Limnocylindria; order Limnocylindrales; family CSP1-4; genus SPCO01. The sequence goes on from CAWKLT010000011.1 coordinate 20,825, forward strand.
TCCCGTGGTGCCGCGGCCCGGGCCGCGACCGCCGAAGGCCAGCGCCCGACCGACCTCGCGATCCGCGCCGCCGAAGCCGCGTTCGCCGCGGACCGACCGGTCCGGGCGGCGGCCTACCTCGATGCGACCATCGGGGCGGCCGATGCCCGCCAGGACCGGACCCGCCTCGGCCTGATCTACGACCGGCTCGGCCAGTTCCGGCGGGTGTCCGGCGATGCCGAGGGAGCAGTCACCGCTCGGCGTCGCGCAGTGGAGCTCGTCCCGACGACGCCGTCGATCGCGCGCGCCGCGGTCGTGGCCGGTCTGGCCCAGCTCCGGATGCTGGAGGGCACGTTCTCCGTCGCCGAGAAGCTCGCTCGCGACGCCATCCGCATCGCCCGGGCCTGCGATCCCCCGGCCGCCATCTGGGAGCTGCACGCCACGACGACCCTCGGGGTGTCGCTGGGCTGGCGCGCGGACCCGGATGCCGCGGTGGCGATGCTGACGGACGCCCGGCGCATGGCCGAGACCCTCGGGGACCTGGACGAGCTCTTCCGGGTCTACGCCAACCTGACGACCGTGCTGGACCTTGCGGGCCGGCACGAGGAGGCCGTGGCCGTCGCCTTCGAGGGCATCGCTGCGGCTCGGTCCGCCGGGCTGGAGGCGGTCTACGGCAACTTCCTGCGCGGCAACGCCGCGGATTCACTGTTCCTGCTCGGGCGCTGGGAGGAGGCCCGGTCACAGAGCATGACCGCGCTCGAATGGCTGCCGGCCGGGGTCAACTTCCTCAACACGCTCGTCTCGCTCGCGACCGTCGAGATCGAGCTGTCCGCCGGCGAGTCGGCCGGGCGGCTGCTGGGTCAGACGCTCCTGGAGCTCGAGGCCGTACGCGATGCCCAGCAGGCCGTTCCGCTGCACCTGGCGGCCGCCTCCTTCGCCCTCTGGCGCGGCGACCTGGCCGACGCCCGGCGCGCCGCCGACCGAGGCTGGACGCTCGTGCGCGAGACCGAGGACTGGATCCTCGCCGCTCGAACGGCGGCGACGGCGATCGAGGTCGAGGCCGCGTCGGCGGTCGAGGCCCGCGAGAAGCGCGATCTTGCCTCCCTGGCGGGTGCCCGCGAACGCGCCCGCGATGTCGTCAAGTCGGCCGAGGCCGTCGTTCGGCGCCACGGCGTCGACCCGTCGCTCGGGTCACGCCGCCTCGCCGATGCGTGGCTGGCGACCGCGCGTGCCTACCGCCGCCGGGTGGACGGTCGAGACGATCCCGAGACCTGGCGCGCGGTCGGTGATGCCTGGGCCGCGCTGAAGATCCCGTACGAGATCGCCCGCGCTCGCTGGCGAGAGGCGGAGGCGCGGCTCGCCTCAGGCGCCGGACGTGCCGGTCGGGCCGATGCCCGCAAGCCGTTGCTGGACGCGGTCGACATCGCGCTCAGCCTGGGTGCGATCCCGCTCGTGCGCGAGCTCCGTGAGCTGGCCGGCCGAGCCCTGATCGCCCTGCCGCCGCAGGTCGATGACCTGGTGGGGACGAGCCCGGATGACGGGTCCCGGGATCGGGCGCCGGTGGCCGTCGGCCCCGGTGCCGCTGCCCGCGCCCACGAACGGCACCGAGCCGTCCGCACTCATGTTGGGTGTGGCCGGGAGTCCGGAGGCACCCACGAAACGCGACACGTTCGGCCTCAGCGGCCGGGAGCGCGAGGTGCTGATGCAGATCGCGCGCGGCCGGACCAATCGGGAGATCGGGGAGCGGCTGTTCATCAGCGAGAAGACCGTGGGCGTGCACGTCGGCAAGATCCTCTCGAAGCTCCGCGTCTCCGGCCGGGTGGAGGCCGCGACCGTCGCCATCCGCCTGGGCCTCACGGAGCGGAACTGACGCGTCCGACACAAAAAAGGAGACTCGGAGGGAGGTCTCCGAGTCTCAATGAGGACGTCACCGACCAGCAATGTCCGGTGAGCGAATAGCGATGTCAGTGGGCCGTGCTCGTGGAACGCGGGTTCCAGCGGGCTTTTGTTCGAGCGGCGGCCGGCCGCTGTGCGAGTGCCTTACCCCTGTCCAATTCCCCGCAGGGGACCCGAAAGCTATCCTGTGCGATGGTCCCGGTGCAACCCGGACCTTCGTACCTCCTGCGGGGTGCGTCTGCTGCACGAGACCGACCGCCCCGATGTCCACTCCACCGCACACGTCCGCGCGCACACCCCATCGTCGGCCCGACACGTGGAGAAGGCCCGGACGCGGTAGATTGGCGCAGAACGTCCATCCGCGGCTCCCCGCGCACAATTCGAGGGCCCATCCACCCATGCGATCGAAGCGCTTGCTCGCCGCCGGCCTCATCGTCCTGGCGGTCGCCGCTTGCACGTCGTCCACACCCGGCTGGACCTATGCTCCGGCACCGTCGGCGACGCCAGTGCCCTCGGCCGACCCGAGCGCGTCGGTCGCGCCACCGGCGTCGGTCGCGCCGTCGGCGTCGGCCCCGCCATCCGCCTCGGCTCCGCCCAGCGCCACCGCGTCCGGCGCGGGCACGGTGGTCGACGTGTCCGCCATGAACATCGCCTTCGACCCGACTGAGCTGAGCGCCCCCGCGGATCAGGCCTTCCAGATCGCGTTCGCCAACAACGAGGCGCTCCCCCACAACATCGAGATCAAGGACGCAGGCGGAGCCAGCATCTTCCAGGGCGAGGTCTTCACGGGGGTCGCCACGCGCACCTACGACGTACCGGCGCTCGCGGCCGGGAGCTATCAGTTCGTCTGCACCGTCCACCCGAACATGGTCGGCACGCTCACAGCGCAGTGATCGTCCCGCGCTCATGACCCAGGGCGGTGAACAGCTCTGCTACAGCGACGCCTATGCCCGGTCGGCCGTGGCACGGGTCCGCCACGTCGAGCCGGGCGACGCCCCGCTCCTGGTCCTAGATCGAACGGTGTTCTACCCGGGCGGAGGCGGTCAGCCATCCGATCGAGGCGTCATCGTTCGCACAGCCGACGGGCGCTCGTGGACGGTCCGGAGCGCGCGCAAGAACGGCGGCGAGATCGTGCACGAGCTCGAGCCTGGCCAGGATGAGCCACCGGCCGTCGGCGACGAGCTCCAGGTCGACCTCGACTGGGCGCGCCGCTTTGCCCTGATGCGGACCCACACCGCGCTGCATGCCCTGTGCGGGGTCGTCTGGCGCGACCACGGCGCGCTCGTCACCGGCGGCAACATGGAGCCTGGCTCCGGACGCATGGACTTCGAGTTCGAGACGATGAGCGGCGATCTCGTGGACTCGATCGAGGCGACCGTGAACGCCGAATTGGCCGCCGCGCGCGAGGTCCGCGTGAATGTCCTGCCGCGGGACGAGGCGTTCGCCATCCCGGACCTCATCCGGACGAAGATCAACCTGCTGCCGGAGGGCATCCAGGAGATCCGGACGATCGAGATCGTCGGCCTCGACCTTCAGGCCGACGGAGGGACGCACGTCGCCAACACGAGCGAGGTCGGCGGCATCCGGGTCACCGGCTACGAATCGAAGGGCCGGATCAACAAGCGCATCCGTATCGAGCTCGTCGACCCGATCCCCGACGCCTGATGGCGGACACGCCAACCACACCCGCCATCGTCGCGATCCAGGCGGCCGGCATGCCCCACGACATCGTGCGGACGGAGCGCGCGGGGAGCGCCGAGGAAGCCGCGGCCCTCCAGGGCATCCCGCTCGGGGCCCTGCTCCGGACGATCGTCGTGCGCCGTGGCGACGACGACTACCTCTTCGTCCTCGTGCCGGCCGGCCGCCGCTTCGACTGGCCCAGGCTGCGAGCCCATCTCGGGGTGCGCCGGCTGACCCTCCCGGACGCCGAGGAGGCGCGCGAGGTCACCGGCTACGAGCGGTACACCATCACGCCGTTCGGCTCGAGCCGGGCGTGGCCGGTCATCCTCGACGCGTCGGCCATGGAGTTCGACCGGGTGTCGGTGGGTGGCGGCGCCTTCGGGGTCAACCTCCACGTGGCGCCGGCCGATCTCGTCGGCCACCTTTCCGCCGACGTCCTGGACGTCTCCACGCCGGAGCCCGGGCCGTAGACTGACCCTCCCATGACCTTCGACCTCGGCAACGATCTCGTCCTCATCGGGCGCCTGCTGATCGCGGCGGTCCTCGGCGCGGTCATCGGGATCGAGCGCGAGATCCACGACCACCCCGCCGGGGTCCGCACCCACCTACTCGTGGCACTCGGGTCGGCGCTGTTCACGGTGCTGTCGATCGTCGGGTTCCCATCCGCGGACGGCACCGCCACCGACCCGTCACGGGTCGCGGCGCAGATCGTGACCGGCATCGGGTTCCTTGGAGCGGGCGCGATCATCAAGTACGGCCCGTCCGTACGCGGCCTGACGACCGCGGCCAGCCTCTGGGCCGCAGCGGGGATCGGCATGGCCGCGGGGGCTGGGTGGCCGGTGCTCGCGCTGGCGACCACGGTCATCGTCGTCGTGTCGCTGTGGCCGTTGCGCGTGCTGCGCGAGCGGCTCGAGCGGGCCGCACCCGGCCGGCTCCACATCGGGGTCCAGGTCCGCGACGCGGCGCGGCTGACCGACCTGTTCGAATGGCTGGCCGAGCGCCACGTTGACATCGTCCATTTCGACAGCGAGCGCGACGAGGACGGGCGCCACAGCCTCGACCTCGTCCTCGCCCTCCCGGCGAGCCTGGATCGAGCTCGGCTTACCGCGGATCTCAGCGGGCTGGACTGGATCACGATCGGAGACGTCGGCCACCAGCCGGAATAGCCGGGTCGGACGAGTGCCCGCGACGACCGCCGGACTGGCCGAAAAATCGCGACGAGGCTCTGGCATCATCGCCCCGCGATGCTTCGACGACCGCAGCTGACTTTCCCTTTCCTGGTCTCACCGATCATCCGTCGCGTTGCCTGGCACGTGAAGCGGGTCGGCGGGCAACTGGACCGACGGTTCTTCCTGACGCTTGCCCAGGGCATCGTGACGGTGGTGTTCATCGCCGCGGTCCTGATCACGCTGGTCGAGAAGCCCTGGACACTCCAGGCGGTCTTCGATTCGTTCAATTGGGGTATTGCGACGGTGCTGGGCCAGGGCGACTCGGCCTTCGTCACGTCGCCGGCCGGCCGCGTCGTGAGCTGGTTGCTGATCCTGTTCGGGGTCGCCATGCTCGGCATGATCACGGGCGCCCTCGTCGCGATGGTCATCGATTTCCTGCTGAAGGAGGGCCAGGGCTTGGGTGCATCGGGGTACAAAGGCCACATCGTCGTCTGCGGCTGGAACACGACGGCCCGAGATCTGATCGCGGAGCTGCGCGGTGACGACTTCAAGCTGAAGGTCGTGGTCATCGCCGACGTCGAGAAGAACCCGGCGGGTGACGGCGTCTACTTCGTGCGCGGCGACGCGACGGACGAGGCGGATCTCGACCGCGCCGACCTGCGTGATGCCTCGGCGGCGCTCGTCTTCCCGGATGACGGCTCGGATGGCGCTGACATGCGCTCCATCCTCACGATCATGGCCATCGAGCACGTGGCGCCGGGCGTCCGGACGGTGGCCGAGGTCAACAACCCTCGCCACGAGCCGCATTTCCGACGGGCCGGGATCGATGAGCTGCTCGTGACGTCCAAGGTCGCCGCACGTCTGCTGGCGCGCTCGGCGCTGTATCCGGGTCTGACCGGGATCGTCACGGACATCGTGTCGGGTGGTGAGGGCTCGGAGCTGTACCGGATCAAGCTGCCGGACGACTACCTCGGGCTGTCGATCGACGCCGTCGCCGGCCGGTTGCGGACCGAGCACCGGGCGACCCTGTTGTCGGTCAACCGCGGCGGGCACACCTTCGTGAACCCGGCGGCTGATTTCGTCCTGGAGCCGGACGACGATGCCGTGGTCGTCGCGGAGTCGCTGGGAACGCTGGCGCCGCTCCAGATGGGCGATGCCCGGTCGGTGTCGGAGGCGGAGAGCCGCAGCCACCGCCTGACGCCGCCTAGAGCGCCTTGACCGCCGCGGTCAGCGCCGCCAGGCCCTCCTTCGCGTCGGCGAACAGCATCCCGGTCTTCTCGTTCGTGTACAGCTCGTTGTCGATGCCGGCGTAGCCCTTGCCCATCGAGCGCTTGATCACGACGATCGACTTCGCCTGGTCGACGTCGAGGATGGGCATGCCCGAGACGGGCGAGCCGGGGCGTCGAGCTGCCGGGTTCGTGACGTCGTTGGCCCCGATGACGAGCGCCACGTCGGCCCGCGCGAACTCGGGGTTGATGTCGTCCATCTCCTTGAGCTGCGGATAGGGGACGTTCGCTTCCGCCAGGAGGACGTTCATGTGCCCCGGCATCCGACCGGCGACCGGATGGATGGCGTACTTCACGTCGACGCCACGCTCCTCGAGCAGCTCGGCGAGCTCGCGGACCGCGTGCTGGGCCTGGGCGACGGCGAGCCCGTAGCCCGGGACCACGATGACGTGCTGGGCGTAGGCGAGCTGGATCGCGACGTCGTCCGCTCCGATCGAGCGCACGGACCCACCGGGTCCGTCCGTGGCGCCAGCCGCATCGTCGCCTCCGCCGAACCCGCCGATCATGATGTTCATGACCGACCAATTCATGGCGTCCGCCATGAGCTTGGTCAGGATCGCGCCGGACGCCCCGACGAGTGCGCCCGCGATGATCAGGACCGGGTTGTTGATCACGAAGCCCGCCATCGCGACGGCCGTGCCCGTAAACGAGTTCAGCAGCGAGATGACGACGGGCATGTCGGCGCCGCCGATCGGCAGCGTCATCGTCACGCCGAAGATCAGGGCCGCGGCCAGGATGACCAGCATCACCGCGAGGTTCGGAGTGCCGGTGACGAACAGGAACAGCGACGCGACCAGGGTGATGCCGGCGAGCGCGAGCGTCACGAGCTGGCCGCCCGGCACGATGATCGGCTTGCCCGGGATCAGGCCCTGCAGCTTGCCCGACGCGATGATCGATCCGGTGAAGGTGATCGAGCCGATGATGATGTCGAGGACGATGAAGATGTGGAGGTCGATGCGCACGGCGTCGCCGCCGACGAGGCGCAGGTAGTCGTCGATCGCGATGAGTGCCGCGGCCCCGCCGCCGACCGCGTTGAACAGCGACACCAGCTGCGGCATCGCGGTCATCTTCACGGTCCGTGCGGTGTACAGGCCCAGACCGCCGCCCAGCGCGATGCCGACGACGATGATCGCCCAAACGGCCGCGCTGATGCCGCCCTCGGTGAGCTGCCGCGTGAGGATCAGCACCGCGGTCGCGCCGATGGCGAGGGTCATGCCCGCGGCGGACACCAGGTTGCCGTTTCGAGCCGTTGCCGGCGAGTTCATCCGCGACAGGCCGATGACGAACGCGACGGCTCCCAGCAGCCAGGCGATCCGAACCAGGATCTCGACGATCTGCAGCGTCGTCACCGGCTAGGCCTCCGGCTCCGCAGCGGCCGGCGGTGGCGCGGTCGGTTTCTTGCGGAACATCTGGAGCATCCGGTCGGTGACGACGTACCCGCCGACGACGTTCATCGTCGCGAAGGCCACGGCGACCAGCGACAGCAGCTGGCTGATGGGCTCGGTCGCCTCTTGCGCGATGAGCATCGCCCCGACCAGCACGATCCCGTGGATCGAGTTGGCGCCGGACATCAGTGGCGTGTGCAGGGTCGCCGGGACCTTGCTGATGACGGCGATCCCGACGAGGATCGCGAGGGTGAAGACCGTCAGGGCCTGGATCAGGCCGTCGATCTCTTCGGGGGTCATGCCTGGCCTCCGCTGGCTGCGGCGGCCGGGGCGGGCTCGAGCAGCTTCTTCACGGCGTCGGACACGACCGCGCCGTCCTGGGTGATGACCGTCGCCTTGGTCACTTCGTCCTCGAAGTCCAGGTTCAGGTTGCCGTCCTTGACCATCCCGAGCAGCAGCGCCGAGATGTTCCGGGCGTAGAACGCGGACGCACCCGCCGGCATCGAGGCGGGCAGGTTGTCGGGCGCGATGATCGATACCGCGTTTGGCGTCTCGACGGTCTCGCCGGCCTTCGACAGCTCGCAGTTGCCACCGAGCTCCGAGGCGGCCATGTCGACGATGATCGAGCCCGGCTTCATCTTGCCGACGGCGTCCGCGGTGACCAGCACGGGCGGCTTGCGGCCCGGCACCTGGGCGGTCGTGATGACGATGTCCATCGTGCCGATGACCTCGTTGAGCTCGGCCTGCTGGGCGGACCGCTCCTCGGCGGTCAGCTCGCGCGCGTAGCCACCGGCGCCGGTGGCGTCGATGGTCGTCTTGAGCTTCACGAACTGGGCTCCGAGGCTCTCGGCCTGCTCGCGGGTCTCGGGCCGGACGTCGTAGGCCTTGACGACCGCACCCAGCCGCCGGGCGGTGCCGATGGCCTGGAGGCCGGCCACGCCGATGCCCAGGATGAGGACGTTGGCGGGCTTGGCGGTGCCGGCCGCCGTCGTCAGCAGCGGGAAGTAGCGGCCGTACGCGTTCGCCGCGATGAGCACGGCCTTGTAGCCGCCGACGTTCGCCTGCGAGCTGAGCGCGTCCATCGTCTGCGCCCGCGACAGCGTCCGCGGGATGGCGTCCAGGCTGATCGCGGTCACGCCCTGCTCGGCGAGGGCCTTGGCCGTGGCCGGGTCGATCAGCGGGGCGAGGAAGCCGACGACCGCCTGGCCCTTGCGCAACTGCTTGACCTCAGCGGCCGACGGCTTGGCGACGCGCAGGACCACGTCCGACTGCTGGTACAGGGCGTCGGTCGGGACGACGGTGGCGCCCGCGTCGGTGTACGCGCTGTCGGGGAAGGCGGACCCGGCGCCGGCACCGGATTCGACGAGGACCTCGAGCCCGGCCGCCTGCAGCTTGCCGAGCGCTTCGGGTACCAGGGCGACGCGCCGCTCTCCGGGCGCGGTCTCCTTGGCGACACCGACCTTCATGGGCACCACCTGATTGTGGGATGACCGCGGACGGCTGGGGAGGCCCGCGGTGGACGTTGGGTCGGCCGACAGGATACCGCGGCCACGCCCGAGGTTGCGTCGGACCGGGGGTTGCGGTTCGGGTGGGCGGCCTCTCCTCTCAGAGCCTGGCGCGGATCTCCCACAGGTCGGGGAAAGCGGCGCGGAAGAGCGTCGAGCGCAGGTATTCAACGCCGCTCGACCCGCCGGTGCCGCTCTTCGTGCCGATCGTCCGTTCGACCATCTTCACGTGCCGGTAGCGCCACTCCTGCACGCCCTCATCAAGGTCGACCAGACGCTCGGCGACGAGCGCGGCGTCCG
>CAWKLT010000012.1:0-49453 GCA_963850555.1 uncultured Chloroflexia bacterium
CCAGGACGGCTTTCCTGGCCGTTCATCAATTCCGACCTAGATTATCGGGATTAGCGCTCGGACCGTCAACGTGACCTTCCCCGGAGCATCATTTTTGGCCGTCGTCAGAGCGCGCGGGCACGGACCTGGCGCTCGGCCGCGGCGAATGCGTCGGGGTGACCGGTGACCGCGGCCAGGAAGGCGGCGCGTTCGATAGTCAGGAGGACGGTCTCCTGCGACGCCGTGACCGTTGCGGTCCGAGGGACGTCGCGAAGCAGCGCGATCTCGCCGAAGCCATCGCCGACCGTCACCATGTCGCGCAGGTGGCGGCCGTCCCGCTCGACGCGGACGGCGCCTGCAGCCAGCACGTAGAAGCGATCGCCGGGATCGCCTTCACGGATGACGACGGCGCCGGCCGGGACCGTCATCCAGACCGTCCGGCGCGCCACGGCCTCGAGCTGATCCACCGGCAGCGGCCGGAAGAGCGTGCTGCCTCGCAGCAGCGCGATCTCGCGGGTCGGCACCACCGTCCGTCGGTCCAGCCGCGCGAGGCGACCCCACGCCAGGAAGACGGCGACCGGCAGGATGGCGGCGACGACCAGCGCGGCACCGACGAGACCCGTCAGCGCGACGAGGACCGGCACCAGCACCGAGCCGGCCGCGAGGCCGAGCATCGCCAGGCCTTCCTGGACTCCGAACACCCTCGCCAGGACCTCGTCCCGGACCGATCGCTGGAGCAGCGTCCGGCCGGCGATGTCGACGATCGCGAGGCCGGTACCGCCGACGATGAGCAGCACCGGCGCCAGCCAGGCCGTGGCCGCGAGGGCGACGGCGGCCACGGCGACGCCCCAGGCCACCGCGCCAGCGGCCGCGACGGCCGCCAGGTGGATGCGGCCCACCAGGGCGAACGTGAGTGCCCCGGCCACGATCGACCCGACACCGAACCCCGCGGCAAGGATCCCGACGCCCGACTCACCCATCTCGAGCAGGTCGAGCGCGAACAGCACGAAGAGCACGTCGGCGGCGCCGGCCATGAACATGCCCGCGGTCAGCAGTCCCACGATGAGCCTGGCGTCCGGGTCCGCGGCCACGGTCCGCAGCCCGCCGAGGAACCCGGAGTCCGCGGCCGACTCGCCGTCCAGGTCGATCTGGCCCAGCCCACCGTCGCTCGGTCGAATCCCGAGCGTGGCCGCGGCCGAGAAGGCGAGCACGACCCCGGCGAGCAGGAACACCGCCGCGGGCGTCGACACCGCGAGGACCGCCGCGGCGGCCAACGGCCCCATCAGCGCGCCGACCCCCTCCGCGACGCCGGCCGTCCCGTTCGCCGCGGTCAGGTCATCCGTCGTCCCGGCGAGTGAGGGCAGGAGCGCCGACTGGGTCGGCCGCGTCACGACGAACGAGGTGGCTGCGGCGGCCGCGGCGAGATATACGATCGGGATGGGTAGCCCGGCCAGCATCGCGGCGGCCGTCGCCAGCATCGCGATGGCCTGCACGAGGTACCCGAGCGTCAGGACGCGGTGTCGTGGAAAGCGGTCGCCAAGGGTCGCGGCGGCCGGTGCAACCAGCCCCGCCGGCACCAACTGCAGGAGCGCAACGAGCCCGACCGACGCCGGTCCAGTTTGCTCATAGGCATAGAGGAGGATCGCGACCCAGGTCCCGTATTCCGCCGCGCTGAACACGAGAAAGGCGGGTAGCACGCGCCGGAGATCGCGGTTCGCCAGGACGCGGCGCACGACCGCGGTGTGGCCCGCGATCTCTTCCATCGGGACCCATGGTAGAGGCCGCCGTCTCGCGGGCGCGGGTCATACGGTCAGGACGGGCGACACCCCGGACATGGAGACACCGCCCCGTGGGCCGGGGCGGTGTCGGTGAATGTCGTTCGGGAGGGGGCGAGACCTACGTCAGGTGCGAGCCGGCTCGTCGCTCGTGGTCTCGCTGGTCCGCTTGCCGTTCGTCTTGCCGAAGCCGTCGGGCGTGTCGCTCGGTGGCTCCGCGAACGGGCTGTCCGTGTCGCTCGTCGCGTCGGCGTAGATGGAGGGCTGGACAGGAACGGGAACCGCGGCGTCGAAGGCGTGCGGGTCTTCGTCCTCCCACTCGGCGCGCCGGGCCGCCATCTTCTCCTGCATCTGCTTGGCCGCCATCTGGAGGCGGGCCTTGATGCTCGGCGAATTCGCGAGCGCCCAGCCGACGAGACCGATCGTGATGGCCCCGGCGATGACGAACGGAAGGCGCGACGGGCGCTTCACGAGGCCGGCGTCCTGGGCCGCGGACCGCGCGTTCTTGGCCATGTACTTGCCCGCGTCCTTGAGGTCCTTCCGAGCGTCTCGGATCTCCTTGCCGATATCGATGTTCGGCAGCTCGATCTTGGAGAGGTCCATGCGCGGGACCTCGACCTCGCGACGGTACTCGCTGAGATCCTTGCGGACCTCGCCAAGCTCCTTGCGCGTCTCGCCAAGGGCCTTGGCGATGTCGTCGCGGGACATCTCGGGGAGCTTCAGCTCAGGGAGCCGCTCTCTCAGGTGAAGATCAGGCATCGCTCGCCCTCCTGCTCTGGGGTGTGGAGGGTCAGCCTACGCCAGACGGCGTTTCGACCCCGCGCGCCACCACCGGTCTCGGGTTGCGTCCACGTGACGGCTACCCGGACAGCAACGAGCCCCTCGCGCGATCATGGCGGAGGGGCCCGTGCTGCGATCGAAAGCGGATCGTCAGGTCTTGATCGTGGTCGTCTTCCAGGCTCCCCAGTTGCCGGCGCGGTCGCGCGAGCGAACGCGGACGTCGTAGGTGCTGTTGCGACGCCAGGTCCTGGTCATGGTGGTCTTGGTCGTGACGGGATAGCTGCTCCACGCGCCGCCGTTGATCGACCGCTGGACCTGGTAGTAGCGGAACCCGGAGGTCAGGACCTGGAGCCGGACATCGCTGCCCGTCCACTTGACCCAGACGCGGACGTCCGTGCTGTTGAGGTTTCGCTTTGCCGTGCCCACGATCTTGCTCCAGGCGCCGGTGCGATCCGGGCCCTTCAGGTAGACCCCGGCCCAGTAGCGCTTGCCCGTATCCGAGATCGCCAGTCCGAAGCCCACGTAGTTGTAGCCCTTCGACATGACGATCGCCTTGTGGCTCGGCGAGCCCATCCAGCCCTTGACCGCGAATGCCGCGGAGTAGTCGAGGGCGGCGGCGGTGTTCCAGGCGATGATCTCCCCGGCCCCGTACCACTTGATGCCCGCACCGGCGATCATGTCGAAGACGTCGGTCCCGCCGGACTGGGTGTGGCTGAATTGGCCGGTCCTGGCCATATAGGCCGCGCGATCGCGGGCGAGCTCGGCCAGCCGGTTGTCCCAGCGGAGGGCCGCGAGACCGGCGCTGGCGCGGCGGCGGTTCGTCAGTGTCAGGACGGACTGCTCGGCGGCCGAGATCTGGGCGTCGGTGGGCGTCCCGGCGGCGGCCGTGGCAGGCGCGAGGCCGATGACGAGAAGGAAGACGAGAGCCAGTGGACTGAGGCGGCGGGCAGGTGATCGCATGCCCCGACTGTCGCTGCCACGCTCTCGGGCCGATACGGGCCGGATGTTCCAGAGGTGCGGGGAGGATGGTCATGGTCCGGACCGCACCTCTCACGGACCGACCGCCCTCGACCGCAACGCTCCCCTGCACTCAGCTCCGACCTGGGCCTTGGCTCGAGGGGTCGTCGCGGCCGACGATGTGGGACGATGGCCACATCCGAACCATTCGCAAACGAGGAGTCGCCATGTCCGCCATCCGTCGCGCCGAGGTCGTGTGGTCCGGCGATCTGCCCTCCGGCAGCGGCACGGTCAGCGCCATGTCGAGCGGCGCCTTCGAATCGCTCCCGGTCAGCTGGGGCGCGCGAACCGAGTCGCCCGACGGCAAGACAAGCCCCGAGGAGCTGGTCGCCGCCGCGCACGCCTCCTGCTTTGCGATGGCCTTCTCGGGCGCGCTCGGTCGGGCCGGGACGCCGCCGGATCGGTTGGACGTGTCCGCCGAAGTGACCTTCGACAAGCTGGACGCCGGCTGGCGCGTCGTGTCGAGCGCGCTGACCGTGCGCGGCGTGGTCCCGGGCATGTCGGCCGAGGACTTCGTCGCCGCCGCAGAGGCGGCCAAGGACGGCTGTCCGATCAGCCAGGCGCTCAAGGGCAACGTCGAGCTGAGCGTCGACGCCACCCTGGAGGGCTGACCGCCGGTCGTCCGTCCGGACCGCGCGCGTCGGCTTACCCGATGGTCAACAGGCGCCGCGGGTTGCCGACCGTCATCGTCTCGATCTCCGCGTCGCTGACGCCCGCCTCGCGAAGCCTCGGCAGGAACGAGCGCGCGAGGTACGTGTAGCCGTTGCCCTCGTACCGGGACAGCTGCGAGTCGTGGCACACGTCCTGGGAGAGGAGGATGCGGTCCACGTGGCCGCGCGAGAGCAGCTCCCGAAGCAGGTCCACGGCTCGGCCCTCGCCGTGGCGCTCGGCGGGCGTGAAGGACATCCCGAGGAAGTCGAACTCGACGCTCGCGCCGCGTTCGACGATCGCCAGGTGGTGGTCGAGATGGGGGTACGAGTCGGCGTGGCCGATGACGACGCGCGTTGGGTCGGCGCCCTCCTCCTCGAAGATCCGGAGCTGGTCGAGCCCGACCGGCGACAGCACGGCATGGGTCGTGATCGCCAGGCCGGTCCGTCGGGCGGCCCGGGCCGCGGCGCGATGGACGCGCTCCTCCTGTGCCGACACCCACGGCTTGTCGGTACCGATCTCGCCGATGATCCCGGGACGGACGCCGGAGTCGCCGACGCCGGTGGCCGCCTCGGCGACGAGCTCGTCGGCGAGGTCGTCGACCGACCGCCGGTCGATGCGGGCCTCCGCCGGGTAGTACGCGCCGCGATACCAGCCGCAGCCCATGACGATGTGGAGCCCGCTGCGCCCGGGCGATCCCAGTCAGCCAGGCCGGGTCGCGTCCGACTCCCGGCAGGGTCAGGTCCACGAGCCCGCTGCCGCCGGCCGCCCGGTAGGCCGCCAGCTCCTCGAGGATCAGCGGCTCGTCGCGCGTCAGCTGCCAGTAGTCCCAGCGATCGGGGATCTGCCACAACGCGATCTGGGTGTGCTCGTGCGGGAGCGTGAACCCGAGCTCGGCGGGATCGATCGGACCGAGGACCGTCTGGACGTGGGCCATGGCCCGCGATGCTACGCCGTCGCGGCGGCCGGCTGCTCGACCCGTGCGGCGGCGAGGAGGACGTCGAGGATGGCGCGGGCGCGGCGCACGGACTCCTCGGGCCGGTAGGTCTCCCCTGCCTCGATGCGCTGGAGCAGCAGGCCGTCCAGCAGACCGAGGAAGCCCCGGGCGAAGCCGTCGACATCGAGCCAGGCCGGGAGCTCGCCGCGCGCGACGCCCTCGTGCAGCAGCATCAGCGCGGCCCCGACGAGCTGCTCCCGGCGCCGCGCGAGCATCTCGCGGACCTCGGGCTCCTCCGGGGCCTCCGCCCAGGCCCGCACGAGGCCGACCTGCCCTGGGGCGTCCTCGAACTCATCGATCGTCTCGACGTAGTAGGCCGCGGCCGCCATCAGCTTGTCGGCGGTGGACGTCAACGGGGCGAGGCGGATCGCCAGCTCATCGAGCCCCTGCCCGGAGATCAGGTCGCAGCTCTGGAGGAACAGCGCGTCCTTGCCCTTGAAGTGCGTGTAGATCGCCCCGACCGAGAGGCCGGACCGTTGGACGACGTCGGCGATCGTGGCGCGGTGATAGCCCTTCTCCGCGAACACCTCGACGGCGGCGCGGATGATCCGCTCGCGGACCTGCTGTTCATGGGCGGCGGAGATACGAGGCACTGGCTGGACGGCTCCTGAGGAATGGACGCTCCCTCGACTGTAGCGCAACCTTGCGCACGAATCAACCATGTCGGGTTGACAAGGGGAATACTCATTCTCTATGGTTTGCCAGTCCGACCCCGCCGCCTGACCTTGGAGACGCGCCGTCATGTTTTCTCGTTGGGGAGCCTTCGTCTACCGCCACCGCCGACCCATCGCCATCCTCGCGGTCATCCTGGCCGTCGCCTCGGCGTCGTTGGCGTCGCAGGTCACCGGGGCGCTGAGCGCCGGCGGCTGGACCGATCCGGATTCGGAATCGGCGGCGGTGTCCCAACGACTCGAGGACGAGTTCGGTGCCGGCGGTGGCGCCATCATCGCCCTGTTCGAGGGCACGGCTGGTGACGACGCCCGCTCCGACGATTTCCAGGCCGAGATCGCGGCATCGCTCGACCGACTCCTCGCCGACGACCGGGTCGATGGCGTCGTCGGGTGGGCGGAGACCCGCGACGACCGCTTCATCAGCACGGACGGGACGGCCGCGTACGTGGTCGTCCGCCTCGCGATCACCGACGAGGCCGCGGTCGACGAGATGGGCGAGCTGCGGACCCTGATCGACCAGCCCACGGATCTGACCCTCCTGCTGACGGGCGTGGCGCCGGCGACCCAGGACCAGGCCGAGCAGTCGGAGAAGGAGCTGGTCCAGGCGGAGACGGTCTCGTTGCCGTTCGCCGCCCTCATCCTCATCCTCGTCTTCGCGTCGCTCGTCGCCGCCGGCATGCCCCTGGTGGTCGCCGCGCTGGCGATCCCAACGACGCTCGGCGGCGTCTACCTCGCCGCGCAGATGACGGAGCTCTCGATCTACGTCCAGAACGTGGCGACGATGCTCGGTCTGGCCCTCGCCATCGACTACTCACTGTTCATGGTCAGCCGCTTCCGCGAGGAGCTCCGAAAGGGCCGTGACGTCCCCACCGCGGTCGAGATCACCGTCGCGACCAGCGGCAAGGCCGTCGCCTTCTCCGGGCTGGCCGTCGCGGTCGGCCTGTCCGGGCTGCTCCTGTTCGAGCCGAGCGCCCTGCGCTCGTTCGGCATCGGTGGAGCGCTCACCGTGGCCGCGTCCGTCTTCTACGCCCTGACATTCCTGCCGGCGGTCCTCGGCATGCTCGGGCATCGCGTCAACTCGGGCGGCGTGGCCGGATTGCGCGATCGGATCCGGCGGGCGGCCGGCCGGCCGGTCGGCGAGGCGGCCGACATCGCTCGCGAGTCCCGCTGGGAACGCGTGGCGCACGCGGTCATGGCCCGTCCTGTCGCGGTCCTGATCCCGACCCTGGCGTTCCTGCTCATCCTCGGCACGCCGTTCCTCCGACTCAGCCAGGGCATCCCCGATGCGTCGGTCCTGCCGCCGGGCATCGAGAGCCGGGAAGCGGCAGTCGCCCTGTCGAACGACTTCCGGGCCGGCGAGACATCCCCGATCGTGGTCCTTGCGACGGTCGACGGCTCCCCCACCGATCCGGACAACGTCCAGCGCATCCTCGACCTCGGCGTGGCCATCGATGCGGTCCCGGAGATCGACCGCGTCGAGGGGCCGTTCGTCGGGCTCAAGGATCCGGCCACTGGCGCCGACCTTGACGCCGCGGGCATCTCGACCCTGTTCAACGCGCCACGCGACCAGCTCCCACCGGAGGTCGCAGCCGGGCTGACCCAGCTCGAGGAGGCCTACCTCCGGGACTCGACGGTCCGCCTCGATGCGATCAGTCCGCTCGCTCCCCTGAGTCCGGCGGGCTCCGCGGTCGTGCCGCTCGTCCGGGACGTCTCGATCGACGGCGTCACGACGCAGGTCGGCGGGCTCGCGGCCGACGGACAGGACTTCATGGCCAGCCAGTCGGCCACCATCCCGTACGCCATCGCCCTGACCCTGGGCGCCAGTGCCCTGATCCTGTTCCTGCTGTTCGGGTCGGTCATCATCCCGATCAAGGCCGTGATCATGACGCTGCTGTCGATCACCGCCTCGTTCGGCGCCCTGGTGTTCATCTTCCAGGACGGCAACTTCGCCGACATCCTCAACTTCGAGTCCCCCGGGTTCACCATCGCCGGCAACCCGATCATCATGTTCAGTGTCCTGTTCGGCCTCTCGATGGACTACGAGGTCCTGCTCCTGTCGCGGATCCAGGAGGCCTACCGGCGGACCGGCGACAACACCGCGTCGGTGGCCGAGGGCCTGGCCAAGACCGCCGGCGTCATCACGGGCGCGGCGCTGATCATGGTCACGGTGTTCTCGGCGTTCGCGCTCGCCGATTCGATCACCATCAAGAGCATCGGCGTGGGCATGGCGATCGCGGTCCTCCTCGACGCCACGATCGTGCGGGTCCTGCTCGTCCCGGCCACGATGCGGCTCATGGGCCGCTGGAACTGGTGGGCCCCCGGACCGCTCGGCCGCTTCGCGGACCGGCTCGGGTTCAACCACGTCGAGGACGAGGTCCCCGCCGCACCCGTCTCTGCCCCATCGGCGACCCCGGCCGGGTAGGCTGGCACTCGGATGGACGACCGACCCGACACGAACGTGACCCGCCTGCCGCCGGACAGCGGCGGCCGGGAGTCCGGGTGCGGGCAGCGGCCGCGTCTATACCTGGGAGTGGGGGCCGGACCAGGCGCGCCGCCCCGGGCTGCCCTGGGTCGGTGTCTTCCTGCTCGTGTTCGGCGGGCTGCTTCTCGCCCGTGAGCTGTTCCCGGAGGCGCGCGGCCTCGGCTCGCTGATCGTGCTGGCGGTCGGGATCGCTTTCCTCATCAAGTGGGCCGTCGACCGCGGAACCGGCTCCCTGTACGCCGGGGCGATCATCACCGCGCTCGCCGTCCCGGGCGTGCTCACCGAGGCCGGCCTCACCCTCGATGGCCTCGGGACGTTCTGCTTCGGCGTGGCCTTCCTGTTCATCGCCGCGGTCAGGGCCGCTTCCGGAGGCGGGCTCGGGTGGCAGGCCTGGTTCGGAGGACTGCTCGCGCTGCTGGGTGGCGTGAACATGCTCTCGCCGCAGGTCGGGGGTCTCGTCGTGCCGCTGGCGCTGGTCGCGCTGGGGGCTGCGCTCGTGTTCGGTGGTGCGTTCCGAGGGGCCGACCGGCGACGCTGAGCGCGGAGCGGCCTAGCCCTCGGGGCCGGCCGCCTCGGTCACGGCTTCGGCGAGCACATCCGCGATCCGGACCAGCTCCTCGTCCGTGACGATGAATGGTGGTCCGAGCAGGATCGTGTCGCCATCGGTGCCGTTCGCATTCCCGGTACCCGAGTAGACCAGCAGTCCACGCCCCCGCGCCGCGAGGACGACCGCCTCGGTGACCCGCGCGGCGCGCGGGTACGGCCGGCGGGTGGCCCGGTCCGCCACGAGCTCCAGGCCGACCATCAGGCCGCGGCCGCGGATGTCGCCGACCCGCTCGTGGCCGTCGAGCCGTTCGTGCAGGAGCGCCCGCAACCGGTCGCCCTTGCTGGCGCTGGCGGCCACCAGGTCCTCGTCGTGGAGGATGCGCAGGACCTCCCGGGCGACCGCCGCCCCGACCGGCGCGTGCGAGTACGTGAACCCGTGGACGAAGCCGGCGCCCGGGGCGGTCACGGTCTCGAACACCGGCCCGGCCGCCGCGACGAACCCGAACGGCCAGTAGCCCGACGTCGCCCCCTTGGCCGCGACGAGCAGGTCCGGCCGGACACCCCAGTGATCGAGGCCGAACCAGCGTCCTGTCCGGCCGAACCCGGTCATGACCTCGTCGGCGACGAGCAGCACGCCGTGGCGCGAGCAGACCTCCGCGATGGCGGGCCAGTAGTCGTCCGGGGGCACCGCCGCGGCGAGCGTGGCCCCGACGATGGGCTCCGCGACGAAGGCCGCCACGCGTCCCGGACCCGCCTCGGCGATGGCCGCCTCGAGCTCGGCGGCGAGGGCGGCCCCATCGCCCAGCGCGTGGGCCGCGGCCTCGCCGGCGCGGTACGGGTAGGCCGCCGACACGTGCCGGAACCGGCCCAGCCAGGGCTCATACGGCCGGCGCAACGGGGGACGCCCCGACAGGTCCAGGGCCCCGAGCGTGTTGCCGTGGTAGCTGCCGTGCCGGGCGATGACGACATCACGGTCGGGCTCGCCGCGAGCCAGGTGATAGGCGCGCACGAGCTTGAGGGCCGTCTCGATGGCCTCGGAACCGCCCGAGACCGGGTAGATCGCCGGATCGTCCACCGGCAGCACCGCGGCGACTTCGGTGGCGTAGGCCTCCAGCGGCTCGGTCGTGAACGTGCTGCCGTGCGCGTAGGCCAGACGGCCGGCCTGGCCGGCCATGACCGCGGCGATCTCCGCGCGCCCATGACCGACGTTGACGACGATCGCCCCGCCGGCCGCATCGAGGTACTCCCGCCCGGCCGAGTCGCGGATGGTCGATCCGGACGCCGACACGGCGACCGGCGGCGTCGTCGACCGCCGAACGCCGGAAGACCCGACCGCGCGTGGGCGCGACGACGGACCGAGGCTCACGCATGGCCCGATCGTAGGTCATGCGTCGGCCGGGCGCGCCGCTCGTCGCCCCGGCGGACGCCCGCGGACGCCGAGCGCGGTCCCCTCCCCTAGGATGGACGGGCATGCAGCATCTCGACGTCGAGCTCGGCCGCGACGAACCCGAGGCATACATCGCCCGGGATCGCCGGCGAGCGCTCGCGACCCGGACCGAGATGCCCGACCGGGTCCGCGGTGCGGCCCTGTTCGCCGACGTCTCGGGCTTCACGCCACTGACCGATGCGCTCGCGAACGAGCTCGGCTCGCAACGGGGCGCCGAGGAACTCACCGCCAACCTGGGCCGCGTCTTCCACGCCGTCATCGAGGAGCTCGATCGCCACGGTGGCGACGTCATCTACTTCTCCGGCGATGCCATCACCTGCTGGCTCGATGGCGACGACGGCCTGCGGGCGACCGCGGCCGCGCTGGCGATGCAGGACGCGATGGCGCGCGTCGGGACGATCCGGACGCCGGCCGGGACGACGGTCCAGCTGGCCCTGAAGGTCGCGGTGGCCGCAGGTGACGCCCGCCGGTTCGTGGTGGGCGACCCCGAGATCCAGCTCATCGATGTCCTGGCGGGCGCCCTGATCGACGACCTCGCGGAGACGGAGCATTACGCCGAGAAGGGCGAGGTCGTGCTCGATCCCTCGGCGGTCGCGGGCCTCGGCGACCGGGTCCGGATCTCGGCCTGGCGTGACGCCACCGAGCGGCGGTCGCCGGTTCGGGGTCGTCGAGTCGCTCGACGTCGATGTCCCGACGCGACGCGGTCGAGGAGCCGCCGCCGCTTGATGACGAACTCGTGCGACCGTGGCTGCTCCCCCCGGTGTGGGACCGGCTGCGCGCCGGCCGGGGCGAGTTCCTGGCCGATCTTCGGCCGGCCTTCCCGCTGTTCCTGCGCTTCGGGGGCATCGACTACGACGATGACGAAGACGCCATCGAGAAGCTCGACGAATTCGTCCGGCACGCGCAGCGGATCATGGCCGGCTTCGGCGGGAACGTCCTGCAGCTGACGCTCGGCGACAAGGGCGCCTACCTGTACGGGGTGTTCGGCTCACCGGTCGCGCACGAGGACGACGCGGCGCGAGCGGCTGCGGCCGGCCTGGAGCTGCGCGACCTGGAACGCACGACCCACGCCCGCGACATCCAGATCGGCATCACCCACGGCCGGCTCCGGAGCGGCACGTACGGGCACGCCATGCGCCGCACGTTCGTCTGCCTCGGCGACGCGGTGAACCTGTCGGCGCGGCTGATGTCGGCGGCGGCCCCGGGGAGCATCGTCGTCGGCGACGAGTTGCACGACCTGGCCGGTGACGCATTCCTGTGGGAACGCCTGCCGGACCTGACGGTCAAGGGCAGGAACTGGCCGATCGTGGCGTACGAGCTGACCGGCTCCCTCGAGCGCGCCTCGCGGCGCCGGATCCGCTACGAGCTGGAGCTCGTCGGCCGGCGCGCGGAGCTCGCCACGCTCGACGAGGGTCTCGAGGCCGCCCTCGCGGGCGAGGGCCGGATCGTCGGGATCGCCGCGGAAGCCGGCATGGGCAAGTCGCGCCTCGTCGCGGAGTTCGTCCGGGGCGCCCGGCGGCGCGGCGTGTTCGTCGCCTTCGGGGAGTGCCAGTCGTTCGGCACGAACTCGAGCTACTTCGTCTGGCGCGAGATCTGGCGGCGCCTGCTCCGCGTCGAGGACGCCGACCCGGACGACGAGCAACGTCGAGGGGTCGAGGCCGCGCTCGAAGCCATCGACCCAGCGCTCGTGCCCCGCGCTCCCCTGCTCGAGACCGTCCTCGGGCTGGAGATCCCGGACAACGATCTGACCGCCGCGCTCGACGCGAAGCTGCGCAAGGCGTCGCTCGAGGACCTGCTCGCGACGTGCCTCCGCGACCGGGCCGCCGGCGAGCCGCTCGTCCTGGTGCTCGAGGACTGTCACTGGATCGACGCCGTGTCACGCGACCTGCTCGAGGGGCTCGGCCGGGCCGCGCTGGGATTGCCGGTCCTGATCGTCCTGGCCTATCGCCCGGCCGGCGAGCCCGGCGGCGGCCTCGGCGTCGAGCGCCTGCCGTCGTTCTCGGAGATCGGCCTCGACGAGCTCGACGCCGACGATGCGGCCGAGCTCATCCGCTCCAAGCTCGACCAGGTCAGGACGACCAGCGGCGAGATCGGCGCGTCGGCGTCGGAGGCCGGCGAGGCCCTGGTAGCGCTGGTCACCGATCGATCGGGCGGCAACCCGTTCTACATCGAGGAGCTCATCAGCTACATCTCGTCGCACGGCGTGGACCCGGGCGACGCGGCCGCGGTCCGCGCGCTGGAGCTGCCGGAGAGCCTGCACAGCCTCGTGCTGTCGCGGATCGATACGGTCGGCGAGGAGCCACGCCGGACGCTCAAGGTGGCCAGCGTCGTCGGGCGCGTGTTCGAAGCGCCGGTGCTGCCCGGCGCATACCCGGAGCTCGGCGACCTCGACACCGTCATCGAGCAGCTCGACACCCTGCGCGCGGCCGACCTCGTCAACCTCGATCGCGAGGCCGATCAGGCCTATCTCTTCAAGCATGTCGCGACCCAGGAGGTCGCCTACGAGAGCCTGCCGTTCGGCGTGCGGGCGATGCTCCACGGCCGGGTCGGCAGCTACATCGAGCGCGCCGACCCGGACGCGATCGAGCGACAGCTGGACCTCCTGGCGCACCACTTCTGGAACAGCGACGACGAGGAGCGGAAGCGCCCGTACCTGGCCCGCGCCGCCGACGCCGCCCGAGCCTCGTACGCCAACACCGCCGCCATCGACTACCTGACCCGCCTCGTCCCGTTGCTCGGCGAGGCCGAGCGCACGGACGCGATGCTCAAGCTGGCCAAGGTCCACGAGCTCGTCGGGAACTGGGCGGTCGCCGAGACGGTCGCGGACGACGCCCTGTCCCTCGCGACCGAGCCTCGGCGACCGGACCGCACAGGGCTGGAGCCAGGCGGCCCTCGCCGAGATCGCCCGCAAGCAGGGGCGATTCGACGACGCCACGGCTCGCCTCGACGAGGCGCGGGCCGCGTTCGAGGCCGTCGGGGCAGACGACGGGACCGGCCAGGTCCTCCACCTGGCCGGGACCGTGGCGGCCCAGCGCGGCGACTACGACACGGCCCAGGCCCGATACGAGGAGAGTCTCGCGATTCGGGAGCGGCTCGACGACAGGGCCAGCATGGGCGGCCTCTACTCCAACCTCGGGGTCATCGCCGAGTACCGGGGCGACTATGCGGGGGCGCGCTCCGTCAACGAGCAGGCGCTGGCCATCCGGACCGAGATCGGCGATCGCTGGGCGATCGGCGTGTCCCAGAACAACCTCGGGATGATCGCGCTCCACCAGGGCGAGTTCGGCGAGGCGAGCAACCGGTTCGAGGAGTCGATCCGGCTGAACCGCGAGGTGGGCGACGCCTGGATGGTCGCGATCGGCCACAACAACCTGGGCACGGCGACGCGCGGCCTGGGCGACCACGGCGCGGCCCGCGAGCACTACGCGGCAAGCCTGCGTGCCTACCGCGACTACGACGACCGCTGGGCCCTCGCGTTCCTGCTCGAGGACATCGCGGTCCTTGGTCGGGCAGGCGGGGGATCCGGAGGTGGCCTTCGAGCTGCTCGGCGCTGCGGAGAGCCTGCGGACGACGATCGGGTCACCGCGCGGGGACGCCCTGGAGCAGGAGCTGGCCGATCACCTGGCGGCGGCCCGGGCGACCATCGGGGACGGCGCCGCCGAGGTGGCCATCGTGCGCGGGCGGGCGCGGGGCCTGCCGGCCGCGGTGGAGCTCGGGCTTGCAGCGTGCAATTGATGGGGTGTCGCGGGCGATAGGACCTCTGTCGGCGTCCCGTCAACACCAAAGTCCGTTTACCGATTGCACCACAAACGGTTCCCGGTTACCTTGCCGGTCTGAGGGGCCGGTCCGTTTGTCGCGGACGGGAGCGCGCGCGTCAAGAGGTGGGACAACGTGGAATTCCGGCTGTCGTCGACCCATGGGCTGCATCGATCCCGTCCACGAGGCCGCCGGGGGCGCGCCCTTCCCGTTTGGGCGATCGTCGCGATCGTCGCCGGCAGCTTGCTTTCGTCGCAGCCGGCCCCGGTCCGGGCCGCGGCCGTGGCTCCGGATGCGGCGCCCACGAACCAGCCGTCGACCGCGCCGGCTGGCAACCTCGTCGACAACGGCAGCTTCGAGAGCCCGGACATCCCCTCCAGCTGGGTGGAGTACGTCGCGGGTGCCACGGACATCACCAAGTGGGTGATCGATTCGGGCAAAGTCGATATCGTCACGTCGCCCCACTGGGAAGCGCCGAACGGGAACCAGGTGCTCGATATCGACGGTTCAGTGGCTGGCGGCTCGAACGGGTTCATCTCGCAGACCGTCCCAACAAGCCCGGGCACGGCGTATGAGCTGGGATTCGTGTACTCCGGCAACCCCGATTGCGGCAACATCGGCAACGTCTCGATGGACGTGGTCTGGGATGGCGCCGTCGTCGGGACCGTGACCCACGACACCGTTGCCGAGCCCGGCCCGTTCGGGTCGCTTGCTACCTTCGACTACCAGCAATTCACACTGGACGTCACCGGATCCGTCACCGAGCCCGCCGGCGATGGGCGCACGAAGCTCGAGCTGCGCTCGAACAGCTCGACCAACGGCACCTGCGGGATCGTCATCGACGACGTGTACGTCGTGCATGCCAGCCCGCCCGTGTGGCAGGCGCTCGGCGACGGAACCACGACGGTCATCGAGGACGGATCGGACGGCCCTCCCCAGTTCACGTATTCCTACGATCCGGGTGGCGGGGGCGGCGTCGAAGGCGCCGAGTGGGGCTTCTTCACGACCGCGACCACCACCGGACCCGTCAGCCTCGATTGGTCATACACCGGGCTCCATGCCTTCGCCGGCGTGACGGTGGGCCTCTCGGTGGTCGTCATCGGCTTCGACGGTGGCGACGTGAGCACCTCCGTGCTAGCTGAAGGACCAAAGTCCTGCATCACGTTCGGGTGCGTCGGCCAGTCCCCGTCGGGCGGGTTCTCCTACGTCGGCACGACGACCGTGAACGTCGAGCCTGGCGACACCTATGGATTCGCGCTGACCGGCAGCAACGGCGACAGCAACACCTCGCTCACGGGGCGACTCGTCGTCAACGGCACCCCCGCGCTGCCGCTCGACTGCGCCGGCGTCCTGTGGCGCAATTCGGATGCCGGTGACGGCGACTACACGATCCAGCCGCGCGGACAGCAGCCCTTCGAGGTCTTCTGCGACAACATGGAGGGGACGCCCAGGGAGTACCTGACGTTCGCCGCCACCGGGCCGGGCGAGAACGTCGCATCGTACGGCGCTGGTGCCCCGGCTGTCGGCACGGACGTGGCCACGAAGTTCACCAGGGTCCGGCTCAACCCGCCGTCCCTGCTCGTCGACATCGCAGACCGGACCTACAGCACCTCGAGCGGCTCGCTGACCCATCCAGATGCCGGTCTCGGAAATCCGACTGTGCTCAACATGCCGTACGGCACCGCCATGGCCTGCAACAGCACAGCGGCCGACAACGGCATCGCGAACATCGACCTGACCGGCACGCCATTCTTCGTGGACGATACGTTCACGCCCGTGGGCACAAGCTCGAGTTCCTTCGGCGGCGCCGCGTTCTCCGCCGGCGGTCAGGTCGTCGATATCGAGGGCAACGGATTCTGCGGCTGGCGGACCCCGTATCCGGAGGGACCGTTCTTCGTCTTCAACCCGGCCCCGGGACTCGAGCAATACGGCCTCCAGCTGACGCTCGATGAGCCAGACGAAACCCTGCCCACCCCGACCCTGTTCGCGTCGATCGCTCGGTCCGGCTCGGAAGCCGACCTGTTCGCCCGGTTCGATGGCGCCGAAGATTCGAGCGTGACGGTCGAGGTCCGGAAAGGCGCCTCATGCACAAACGGGGTCCTCGCGTCCCCGGTCCTCATCGACACGATCGCCGGGGGCACGGACCTCGAGGGCTATCTCGTCCTCGAGGGCGTGAGCGGCATCACCTCCGGTGAGTTCGTCACGATCCGTGCCATCAGCCCATCGACGACCGACGCGTCGCCCTGCGTGCGCACGACCGCCGATAACGACTATTGGCCCAAGGCCCTGGATCTCGGCACCGGATCGTCAGTCGCATCACAGGATGTCGTCGAGATCGAAGGCCGGGCCCGCTGGTACAAGATCCCGATCGTCCCCGACCAGCGCGTCACGGTGACCTTGTCCGGCCTGTCGGCCGACTACGACCTGGCCGTGTTCAGGGACATCGCCAAGGAGTTCGAGTCCGAGCTCGCCCCGGAGAATGCCGATGGCCTGGCCCGGATCGCCGCCGAGTTCGCACCGTCGGTGTTCAGCCCGTCGGTGTTCAGCCCCTCGGTGTTCTCGCCGAGTGTGTTCAGCCCGGCCGCGTACTCGCCGTCGGTCTTCAGCCCGAGCGTGTTCTCGCCGTCGGTCTTCTCGCCGTCGGTCTTCAGCCCGAGCGTGTTCTCGCCGTCGGTCTTCTCGCCGTCGGTCTTCAGCCCGAGCGTGTTCTCGCCGTCGGTCTTCTCGCCCTCGGTCTTCAGCCCGAGCGTGTTCTCGCCGTCGGTCTTCTCGCCGTCGGTCTTCAGCGAGGCCGATGTTGCACGGGCGTTCTCGAGCGCCCAGACCCGCAGCCTCATCGGTGTCTCAGCGACTGCCGGCACGGCAACCGAGTCCGTCGTCGTCAACACCTGGAACAACACCGGCTTCGTGTATGTGCGCGTCGCAGGTCGCGGTGGTGCGTTCGACCCGAACGACCTCGTTCAACGTGGACGTGACGAAGTCGACGAGCACCTGCGGCAACCTGACCGATACCGTCCTCGACGGGCGCGCGATCGCCACGGACGCGGGTCAATACTCGACCATCATCCTCACCGACTCGAGCAAGCTCGCCGTGGGCGACGGGAGCCCCACCTCCCTGCTCGGCAAGCTCACGACGTTCAAGGGTCGACCCGAGGTCGACGGTAAGGTCATCGATCTCAACGGTGACCCCGTGATCACGGCGCTCCGGGCACAGGTCGCCGCCAACCTCGGCTGCCCGTTCGCGGTCAACCTCCTCGCGGAGGAGATCAAGAGCATCGTCGATTCGTATCGGACTCCGCAGCCGGCCAACCCCGCGCCGCCGGTGCCCGAGGCGCTCCGCTACGTGACGATCATCGGTGACGACACCGTCATCCCCTTCTTCCGCTACCCGGACCAGAGCCTGCTCGGTCAGGAGTCCGGCTACTTCCCGCCGGTCAACAACAACTCCATCTCTGAGGCCGCCCTCCGCCGTGACTTCGTCCTGAGCCAGGATGCGTACGGCTCGGGCGTCTCGGTCGACATCCGTACCAACATCTTCCCGGTGCCCGGCCTCGCCGTCGGTCGCCTGGTCGAGACGCCGAGCGAGATCGCCGGACATGCTCGACGCGTACACCACCGCTGATGGGGTCGTGGCACCGCAGACCTCGCTGGTGACCGGCTACGACTTCCTCGAGGACGCCGCGATCGCGGTCCGCAACGAGCTGGATGCGGGCACCCCGCAACCCGTCGATACGCTCATCACGCCCAACGGTGTGGCGCCGGCCGACCCGGCGTCGTGGACCGCGAGTGCGCTCCGCTCGAAGATGTTCGACAGTCGCCACGACATGATGTTCCTCGCCGGCCACTTCAGCGCCAACAGCGCCCTGGCCGCGGACTTCTCGACGAGCGTCCTGACGACGGAGCTCGCCGCGTCGACGGTCAACCTGGCCAACGTCATCGTGTTCTCGGCCGGCTGCCACTCCGGGTACAACCTCGTCGACGGCGAGGCGCTCGCGGGCGTCTCCCTGCCCCTGGACTGGGCCCAGGCCTTCGCCCAGAAGCGATCGATCCTCATCGCCGGCACCGGTTACCAGTACGGCGACACCGACTTCCTCGAGTACAGCGAGCGGCTGTATCGCGACTTCGCGAAGCAGCTGCGCGCAGGAGAAGACGGCACCAAGATCGCCGTCGGTGAAGCGCTGGCGCGCGCCAAGCGCATCTACCTCGCGACCACGCCGGACATCCGCGGCATCCATGAAAAGGCCATCCTCGAGGCGACCCTCTTCGGCCTGCCGATGTTCGGCGTGAATATGCCGACGGGACGGGGCGCGATCCCGGGCTCGATCCCGACGATCACCCCGAACCCGGTCACCTCCCCGGCCCTCGCGGACTTCGGGCTGGCGACCCACGACCTCGAGATCGAAACCAACCTCACGGCACCCAAGTCCAAGAGCCTTCAGGTCATCGAGTCGACCGGCGTCACCGGTTCTGTCACCGCGACCTGGATCGAAGGCCCGGACGGCGTCGTCACCAACCCGGCCGAACCGGCCATCCCGAAGTATGTCATTGACGCCACCTCCACCAACCCTGCCCAGGTCCTGCGAGGCGTCGGATTCCGCGGAGGCGCGTACACGGACACCCATAACGTTCTTCCCCTCACGGGGGCTCCGACCACAGAGCTACGCGGGGTCCATGCGCCTTTCGTCTCGCCCGTCTTCTATCCGATGAAGCTGTCGACGCCGAACTACTTCGGAGAGCTCGGCGGCAGCGGCGGTACGAACTTGATCGTGACGCCGGTCCAGCACGTGACCGACCCGGACACCGGACACGCTGGTCGGACCATCCGGCGAGCGTTCTCCGACCTCGACCTGCGGCTCTTCTACAGCTCCAACCTGACGGACGCGTCGCTCTCGGACGCCCCGACGATCGTCAAGGTGGAGGCTGTCCTCGTCGGCGACGACCTCATGTTCAGCGCCCAAGTGGTCGGCGACCCCAAGGCCGCCATCCACGAGGTCTGGCTCGTCTGGACCGACGGCAACGGGCCGTGGGCGCCGCTCGACCTCACACAATCGACGACGGACACGCGCGAATGGACCGGAACCCTTCCGGACGCCCCCGAGAACATCCGCTTCGTGGCGCAGGCTGTGAGTGGCGTTGGTCTCGTCGCCTTCGACGACAACCGGGGCCAGTATTACCAGGCTGGCGGCCTCCCCACGGTGGCCTCGACCCTGACCCTCGTGCCGCCGGTCCCGACCGCGGGCCAGGTGGGCGGCAGCGCATCCGTGATCGCCGAGCTCAAGGCCGGCGCCACGCCCCTCGCCAACAAGCAGATCGTGGTCACCATCGGGGGATCGTCCGTGACGGGCATCACGGGTTCGAACGGACGGGCGACGGTCACGGTGCCCCTGTCCGCGGCAGGATCACCGGGCATCGTGGCCAGCTTCTTTGGCGATGCGACCCACGTCGGATCCACGGTGGCTGCACCGTTCAGCATCGGCAAGGGCCAGGCGGCGCTGACCGCGATCACGCCGTTCGTGACGACAACGGCCACCAAGAGTGCCGGCGTGGTGACGACCTTGACCGTGCCGACCAATCAACCGCTCATGCAGACCACGGTCACTGTGAACCTCACGGGGCCTGTGACCAAGACCCTCTCGCTGATCACGAATTACCTCGGTCAGGTCTCGCTGCCGCTCGGCCTCCCGCCCGGTGCCTACACCGTCAGCGTGGCGTTCGCCGGCAACGAGTCCTATCTCGGGGTCACGAGAACCGGGCCCCTCGTCATCGCCCCGTTCACCGGGTTCTTCTCCCCGGTCGACAGCCTGCCCACCCTCAATACCGTCAACGCGGGCTCGAGCATCCCGGTCAAGTTCAGCCTGGGCGGCAATCGGGGCCTGGCGATCTTCGCGACGGGCTACCCGCTGGCCTCGAAGATCACGTGCGACTCGGGCCTGCCGGTGGACGCGATCGAGGAGACCACGACGGCAGCCAGCGGCCTCGTCTACGACGCAGCCGCGAACCAGTACAAGTACACCTGGAAGACGCCGAAGAACTACGCGGGCTTGTGCTATCGACTCGACCTCAAGATGATCGACGGCAGCACCTTCAGCGCGAACTTCAAGTTCAAGTAGCCCCGATCGGCCAGCCGGGCGCCTCGTGCGTCCGGCGGGCCGCATCGGGAACCGGCGATGGCCCGGGCGGTGTAGTCAGTGCGGATCCGATACGTGGAGGGCCGTCCACATCGAAGACGCCGACCTGATCACGCGCGCCCGGACCGGTGACGTCGCAGCGTACGAAGAGATCGTGCGCCGCTACCAGGACGTCGCCATCCGGACCGCGCACCTCGTGTGCCCGGAGACCGATGCCGACGATGCCGTCCAGGACGCCTTTCTCAAGGCCTACGACGCGCTGCCCCGCTTTCGCGATGGCGCGCCGCTGCGCCCGTGGCTGCTGCGGATCGTCACCAACGAGGCGCGCAACCGGCGGCGGTCGGCGGGGCGGCGACAGGGGCTCGCGCTGCGCGCCGCTGCACGGGAGCCGCGCGACGCCGCGGTCCCGGGCCCAGAGGCGACGGTGATCGCCGCCGAAGCGAGCGCCGAGCTCATGGCTGCCCTGAACACCCTGCGCGATGACGATCGAGAGGTGTTGGGCGCTCGCTTCCTGCTGGACCTTTCGGAAGCCGAGACAGCCGAGGCGCTCGGGCTCCCGCGCGGGACCGTGAAATCACGAACCTCGCGCGCGCTCGCGCGCCTGCGCGAAGCCTTCGCGGCCGCGGAGGTATCGCGATGAGCGATCAGCCGATGCGGCTCGCCGCACGAGACGACGCGGGCTTGAGGCGATGCTGCGAGCCAGCGCCGGGTCCATCGCCTGGCCGACCGCCAGCCCGTCCGGCGCGCCGGACGTCGCCACGCGCGTTCGCGTCCGACTCGTGGCCGCACCGCGGCCCGCTGGCCGCCGTCCGTGGGCGGCGTGGCGACCCGTCCGGCGCGGCCTCGTGCTCGCGCTCATCGCCCTGCTGGCGCTGGCCGCGATCGCGGGGGCGGTCGGGCTCGGGTTGCCGGGGCTGCAACTGATCCTCAGCGAGCCGCCGGCCAGCCCGCCGCCGTCCGTGGCGCCGAGCCGGACTCCTCCCCCGGGCGCGCTGGGCTCATCGCTCCGGCTCGGCGACAACATGACGCTTGAACAGGCCGAGGCCCTCACCGGCATCGAGGCGCGGCTCCCGAGCGACCCGGCGATCGGCCCACCCGACGAGGTGTACGTCGATCGATCGCGCGGGAACCAGGTCGCCTTCGTCTGGGCGGCGAGCGAGACCCTGCCCGAGACCCGGGAGCCGGGCATCGGGCTGATCCTGATGCGGTTCGAGGGCAAGCTCGACGACGGGTATCGGCAGAAGCTCATCGGGGAGGGCGTGACCGTCGAGCGCGTGACCGTCGATGGTCAGCCGGGGTTCTGGGTCTCTGGTGACGCGCACTTCTTCTTCTACATCCACGAGGGTCGCGGCCACATCGACGACGGGCGCCGCTGGGTGGGTGACGCGCTCGCCTGGACGGACGGCGACACGACGTACCGGATCGAGAGCGCCCTGGGACGGGACGCGACGATCGACCTGGCCGAGTCGTTGGAGTAGCCGGGAACCGTCGAGCCACGGTCGGTGTAATCGGGATGCGCGGGCATTCGGCCCGCGCCTCGAGAGGAATGCAACCGATGCGAACCGGCCGGCCGAACCGACAGCTCCTGACCATGGCGATCGCCGTGCTCGTGGCCGCGTGCTCCGGGTCGACGCTCCAGGAGTGGCGCGCCCGCGGCACCGGCCTCCTCGGCGGCCTCGCCCGTCCCGCCTGCGGCCCCGCCCGCCTCGCCCGCCCCGTCCGCCGAACGGCCGGCCGTCGTTTCCGGCGCGCGAGATGCCTGGCTGGTGGTCGGGCGACCGGGCGAACCGGACCTGCGCGTGACCCTGGCAAGCACCGGGGAGGAGCTCATCAAGCTGCCGCTCGGCGTCCCGGACGCGACCTGGGGTCACCTCGTCACGGTCACCCCGAAGCGCCCGAACAGCCTCATCGAGGATCTCGTCGTCCAGCCCGGCTTCGGTGGGCCGGTGCGGTCGGTCGAGGGTGCGTGGCAGCTGCCCACGGTCGGGCTCGATCCGATGCCGGCCGGCGTGTCCGCCGATGGCTCCACGGTCGTGCTGGTCGAAGACCTCCCCGACGGCGCCGCGGCGCGATCGGTCAGCCGGTTCGCCATCGTCGAGCGCTCCCTGCGATCCGAGCCACGGATCGTGGAGCTGCCGGGCGTCTTCGACTTCGACACCCTGTCGCCGGATGGCTCGATCCTGTACGTCGCCGAGCACGTGCCTGGTCCGCTTGCGGGCCGATACCAGGTCCGCGCCGTCGACACCGCGACCGGGAAGATGCGCGACGCGATCATCGTCGACAAGCGCAACGTCGACGAGGAGATGGCCGGCTGGCCGGTCGACCAGGAAGCCCGGCCCGACGGCGTGGTCCTGACCCTGTACCGCGGCGCCGAGCATCCCTTCGTCCATGCGCTGCCAGTCCGTCGAAGCGTGGGCCGTCTGCATCGATCTCCCGACCCGTGGCATGGAGAACGCGGAAGCCAGCGACCGACTGGGGCGTCGTCACGACGCCCGACGGGCGTTCGAGCCTCGCCGTGAACGCGACCCTGGGCATCATCGTCGACATCGCACCGGATCTGACCATCCGCCGCACCGTGGACTTCGAACCGTCCGCGCGGCGAGGCATCACGCTCGCCAAGTTCGGGCACATCGAGGCCGGATCGGTCGGTCGGCGGGTGGTGGCAGCCCCGGACGGCTCGGCGGTGTTCGCCGCGGGCGCGCGCGGGATCGTCCGCATCGCCACGGCCGACCTCGCCGTCACGAGCCGATCGCTCGAGGGCATCGCGGTCGACGCGATCGCGATCACGCCGGACGGCGCGACGCGTCTACGCCCTCGTCCGCGACGGCGGCCGCATCGCCCAGATCGACGCGGACACGGGCGAAGTGCTCGGCTGGGCCGCCGGCGAGGGCTACGACCGCATGGTCGGAGTCGTGCCCTGGTGACGTAGCGGGCTGCCAGCCGAATCTCAGCCGACTCTCATCCGCACCAGCCACGCTACCCTCCGATACGCAACCCTTCGGAGGCTTTCCCCGCATGACTCCCAACCGGCTCATCCTCGCCCTCGTCGCCATCCTGGCGATCGGTGTCGGCGGGTATCTCGCGTACGACAACGTCCTCCGCGGCGACGACACGGCGCCCCTCGCCCTCGCGACCCCCGACCCGAGCGATGCCGCGACGACCGCCCCGACCGCCGCCGCGAGCGCCGCGGCCTCGACCGAGCCCTCGACCACGACCTCCGACGGGGCCGTCGCCGGCACGTGGACCGTCACCGCCGACAGCCAGGCGGGCTACCGGGTCCGCGAGCGGCTCGCCAATCTCGACGCCGAGTCGGACGCCGTGGGGCGCACGAACGACGTGACCGGCACGATCACGGTCGTCGAGACGGCCGGCGGCGCGCAGCTGACCGCCGGCGAGATCGACATCGACACGACGACGATCACCTCGGACGAGGACCGTCGCGACAACCGCCTGCGGTCCGAGGGACTCCAGACCGATCAGTTCCCGACCGCCACGTTCGTGCTGACCCAGCCGGTCGACGTCCCGGCCGCCGCCGTCGCCGGTACGGCGACGGACGTGACGCTCGTCGGCGACCTGACGCTCCACGGGGTGACCAAGGCGAGTCGAGATCCCGGCGCAGGCCCAGCTCACCAACGGGCAGATCCAGGTGGCCGGCAGCCTGACCTTCCCGCTCGCCGATTTCGACATCACGGCCCCGAACGTCGGCGGGTTCATCATCTCCATCGCCGACGAGGGCGCCCTGGAGTTCCTGCTGGTGTTCGCGAAGGCGTGAGCGAGTCGTAGCGACTACTTGGTGTAGACGCCCTCGGGATCGAGCTCCTCGCGGACCAGCCGCAGCTCCTCGGCGGTCGGTGGTGGCGTGGTCGGCCAGGTCCGGCGCGACGTTGATCTCCCAGCCGATGGTCTCGCGCACCGCCTCGACCGACGCACCCTCGTGCAGCGAGTCGAGGCGCATCTCGCCGGCCTCGTCGAAGTGGTAGATGCCGAGGTCGGTGACGACGACCGTCGGGCCGCGGCCCTTCCAGCCACCCTCGCGCCGGATGCGTTCGGCCTGCTCGGCGCCGCCCAGGTTCCCGGGGCTCGTCCGGAAGTCGATCTTCTCGACGAAGCTGCGCCGGCTCTGGCGCATGATCACGAACACCTCCCGGGCGTTGATCGCGATCTCACAGGCACCGCCGGACCCGGGCAGGCGCGTCTGGGGCGCGTCGTACGGGCCGATGACGGTCGTGTTGATGTTGCCGAAGCGATCGATCTGGGCCGCGCCCAGGAACCCCACGTCGATGAGCCCGCCCTGCAGGTAGTAGCCGAACAGCTCGAGCATGCTCACGACGGCGGTCGAGCCCGTGACGATCGTCGGATCGCCGATCGACAGCGGAAGACGCGACGGCCGCGCCCCGAACACGCCCGCCTCGTAGACCATCTCGAGCTCCGGCGCGACGGTCCGCTGGGCGAGGTTGACCGCGATGTTGGGCAACCCGACGCCGACGAAACAGACGCCCTGGCCCTCGAGCGCACGCGCGGCGGCCACGATCATCATCTCGGACTTGGAGAACGTCGCCTCCGTCACGGGACCGCCTCCAATGACGTGTAGACGGTCTTGCCCAGTCGCTCGGCCGTGGCGACCATCCGGTCCGCGCCCTCCGACGGGCCACCGATGCGCAGGACGGCGTCGCAGCGGGCCAGCACCTGCTCGGCGATGGGATGGAAGATCTCGGCGTCGGCGTCGCCCGGATCCCCCTGCGCGCGTGCCTGCTCGATGAGCGGCAGCGCGAACCACTCGCCCATGACGGGGAGGTGGCCGCGGCGGTAGAGGGCGAGCGACGTCCGGGTCATGGCCTCGACGTTCGCGGCGATCCGCGCCGGATCCCCGTCGGTGCCCGAGCGGTATGGCCCGGCGACCAGGATCATCAGCGAGCGCGCGGCGGCCGGCGAGTCGGTCATCGATAGGCCCCGTAGTCGACCGCGCCGGACGGTGCGGAGCCGGGCTTCAGGCTCGCGAGCCGCTCTGACCCGAGCTTCTCGACGTAGGCGGCCCGCCCGTCCAGGTCGTAGCACCCAGTCGCGCAACCAGGCCTGGACCGCCGCCTCATCGCGCGTGATCGGGTCCCAGTCGAGATAGAAGCGGTTGTCGCGGTCGTAGGCGCCCTGGACGTACGAGGGATGCGCGCCCCACGGCTCGACCACCACGGCATCCACGATCAGGCCCGGGATGATCGTCCGGTTCGGGTCGGCGCGGATCACCGCTTCGTCGACGAGTTCCTCGACGACGATGATCACCCGGTCTGCGGCGAACGCCGCCTCCTTCTGGCAGCCCAGCAGGCCCCAGACCTGGGTGTCGCCGCCGGCCGACGCGCGCTGGGCGTGGACGATGGCCACATCCGGCTTCAGCGGCGGGACGGCGTAGATCGTCTCCTCGCCGTAGGGCGACTCGATCGGCCGGATGAGCGGATTGGCGACGGGCAGGTCGGTCTCGAAGTAGCTGCGCAGCGGGAAGAACGGCAGGTTCATGGCGCCCGCCGTGTAGCGGCCGACCATCCCGAAGTGGCTGTACTCCTCGATCTCGAGCGGCTCGTCGGGGAGCTCCCCTTCGATCCGGCGGCGGATGGCACCCAGCCCCCCGACGCCCGGGTTGCCGAGCCACGAGAACACGAGCTTCGAGGCCACGCCGCCCGCGATCATCTGGTCGTAGATGAGGTCCGGCGTGAGTCGCGCCAGCGTGAGCTCACGCTTGCGCTGGCGGATGATCTCGTGGCCGGCCGAGAACGAGATGAGGTGCGTGAACCCCTCGATGGCCACGGTGTCGCCGTCGCGCACGAGATCGGCGATGGCGTCGCGCATGCTCGCGACCTTGGATGTCCCAGTCACGGGGCAAGTATCACGGACGGCGGTGTGGCCGCGCGGAGGGCGCGCGTGAAGAAAGCTCTCCTATTTCTATACTGGACATCCGGTATAGTAATAGCGTACCGTTAGATGTAGAGAAGCGTCGGTCCCGTCCGCGTCGTCGGGAGCGGCTGCCCCGTTACCCCCTCGGTGGCAGCCGCTCTCCGCGGCGCCGACGGATCAACCGGCCGCTTCGACCTCGTGAAGGGCCCCTGCCCCGGTGACGTCGGCCAGGACCTGCGCCTCGTGGCCCGCGACCTGGGCGACGGCTTCCGCGAAGATGCGTAGCGCCGTCGACATCTCGTCCTCGCTGACGGTCAGCGCCGGCGACATCCGAACGCTCGACTTGCCGCACTCCAGCACGAGCAGGCCGCGCTCGAAGCAGGCCCACTGGACCGCCTCGGCATGCTCGGCCGTGTCGAACTCGACGCCGAGCATCAGGCCCTTGCCGCGGACATCGGTGACGAGCCCGTCGAAGCGATCGATGAGCGGTCGGAGGCCTGCCAGCGCCTGGTCGCCGCGCGCGGCGGCATTGTCGATGAGGCCGCCTTCGAGCAGGTCGATCGTGGCGAGCGCCGCGGCGCACGCGACCGGGTTGCCGCCATAGGTCGAGCCGTGCGCACCCGGCCCCCAGGTCTCGAGCAGCTCGGCCCGGGCGATCATCGCGCCGAGCGGCATGCCGGACGCGATGCCCTTGGCGGTGAGGAGGATGTCGGGCTCGACGCCCCAATGCTCGATGGCCCACATCTTGCCGGTCCGCCCGGCGCCGGACTGGATCTCGTCCGCGATGAGCAGGATGCCGTGCTCGTCGCAGATGCGCGCAGGCCCTGGAGGAAGCCGTCCTCCGGGACGATGTAGCCGCCCTCGCCCTGGATCGGCTCGACGATGATCGCGGCGACCTCGTTGGCCGGCGCGAGCTTGTCGAACAGGACGTCATCGAACCACTCGAGGTCCTCGACCCGACCGTACGGCGCGTGGAAGACGCCCGGGAGGAGCGGCCCGAATCCGGCGTGATACTTCGATTTCGAAGCAGTCAGCGACACCGCGCCGTAGGTCCGCCCGTGGAACGCGCCGAGGAACGCGACGACGTACGGGCGCTTGGTGGCGTAGCGAGCGAGCTTGATCGAGGCCTCGACGGCTTCCGCGCCGGAGTTGCCGAGGTAGGCCCGCGCCTTGCCGGCCATGGGCGCGGTCTCGGCCAGGCGCCGGCAGGTGTGCGCGTAGATGGGCAGGTAGAAGTCGGACGCCGAGAAGTGGATGAGCTCCGCGGCCTGCTCCTTGATCGCGGCCACGACCTGCGGGTGCGCGTGGCCGGTCGAGGTCACGGCGATGCCCGCCGCGAAATCGAGGAAGAGGTTGCCGTCGATGTCCTCGACCGTCAGGCCGTCGCCGCGGACCGGGACGATCGGGTAGGCGCGGGGCAGGCTCGGGGAGGTCCATTCCTCATCGAACGCCACGTGCGCGCGGGCCTTCGGGCCAGGCAGCTCCGTGACGATATGCGGAACGGGACGATCGCCGGCGAGACGCGACGCGGCCGAAGACAAGGGGCACCTCTGACGGTCGTGGTGACGGGCAGACTGCATAGGGAGTATGCAGACTGGATACAGTCGGCGCGGAGTATAGCCGAGCCGAATGCCGCCCCACAGACCCAGAAAGTCCCGCGCGTTGGCGCCCGACGGCGCGCCCTCAGTCGACGATGGTGTGGCTCTGCTCCCGCAGGAACTGCGCGACGTAGTACATCGACAGGCCGGCCTTGCCGGTCGAGCCGCTCCCCTTCCAGCCACCGAACGCCTGGACGCCCGGCCACGCCCCGGTGGTCGCGCCGGCGCGCCGGTTGACGTAGACGGTGCCCGCCTGGATGCGGTCGAGGAACGTCTGCACCTCGGCCTTGTCCTCGGAGAAGATGCCCGCGGTCAGGCCGTAGATCGTGTCGTTGGCGAGCGTCAGCGCCTCGTCGAGCGAATCGACCGCATGGACCGCGGTCAACGGCGCGAAGAACTCGTCGCGGAAGACGCGATGGTCGGACGGCAGCCCGCCGACGACCGTCGGCTCGACGTAGGAGCCGCGCGACAGGTCACCGTCGGTGAGGTGCTCGCCGCCGGTGAACACCTGGCCGTCGCGACGGGCCTCGGAGACCGCCTTCTGGTGTCGGTCGACCGCCTTCTGGTCGATGATCGGGCCGAGCCAGTTCGCCCGCTCGAGCGGGTCGCCGATGACGATCTGCTCGGTCTTCTCGACGAGCAGCTGGACGAGCTGGTCGTGGACCGGCCGCTCGACGTAGACGCGCGAGTTGGCCGAACACTTCTGGCCGCCGAACCCGAAGGCCGAGCGCATGATCCCCTCGGCCGCCTCGTCGAGGTCGGCGTGGCGCGAGACGATGGCCGGGTTCTTGCCGCCCATCTCGACGATGCACGGTCGCGGCCAGTCCTTCGAGAACGAGTGGAAGAGCTTCATCCCGACGTCGTACGAGCCGGTGAAGACGATGCCGTCGATGCCGGCGTGGTCCTGGAGGTGCTGCCCGACCGATTCGCCCGGGCCCATGACCAGGTTCACGACGCCCTTCGGGACGCCCGCATCGATGTAGGCCTGGAGCATGTTCTGCGCCGACAGCGGCGACGCAGCTGGCGGGCTTGATGACGACGGTGTTGCCGGCCATCATCGCCGCGCTCGACGGCCCGGTGGCCAGGGCCATCGGGAAGTTGAACGGCGACACGACCGCGAACACGCCGTGCGGCCGCAGGATCGAGCGGGTGTGGACGGCGTTGTCACCCAGGTTGTCCATCGGGTGGTCGTAGCCGCCGTTGTCCTCCATCGTCTGGGCGTAGTAGCGGATGAGGTCGGCCGATTCCTCGACTTCGCCAAGGGCCTCGATGCGGTTCTTGCCGACCTCGATGGCCATCGCCGCCGAGTAGTCCATCAGCCGGTCGCTGATGAGCTCCGCGGCGCGGCGCAGGATCGTGAGGCGCTCCTGCCAGGGCGTCGCGGCCCAGGCCGGTTGGGCGGCGCGGGCGGCCGCGACGGCGTCGTCGATGTCGGCCGTCGTGCCCTTCGCGAACGTGCCCAGGACGAGGTCGCGGTCGATCGGCGAACGGACATCGAAGTTGTCATCGGCGTCGCGCCACGCACCGTCGATGTAATTGCGGTAGTGCGTGCCCAGCCCGGCCTTGGCCTTGGTCACGGCCTCCTCGAAGCCGCTGTGCATCTCCTCGTTGTCGGCGCGCAGGGTCGCGTACGTGATCTTGATGCGCGGCTTGGCCTCGGACGTCATGTCGGTGATCCCTCGTGTCGGGGTGGCTCGCGCGCACGCGGCGCGCCGGAAGGTTGCGGTCAGTCTACGTCCAGCGGGAGCGCGGCGACGACGGCGGCAAGGTCGCTGGCGACGGCATCGGGTCGGCGCCCGCCACGTTCCTTCGCCGCGATCTCGATGTCGGCCATCCCGTGCTTGCCGGAGAGGACGAAGATGCCGCGCAGGCCGGCGCGTTGGGCAGCTCGGACGTCGGAGCGGACGTCGTCGCCGACCATCGCGATGTCGGCTCGGGCGAGGTCACGGCCGACCTCGCGGCGAAGGTCGGTGATCGCCACGGAGAAGAACTCCGGATGGGGCTTGCCGACGATGCGGGCGCGGGTCTCGGTCGCGAACTCGAGCCCCGCGACGAACGCACCCGAGTCGAGCGTCGGGCCTTCCGGCGTCAGCCACCAGGGGTTCTGGTGCATGCCGACGAGGACGGCGCCGTTGCGGACGAGCCGGAAGGCACGGTTCATGTTGTCGAAGGTCACTTCCTCGGGTGAATCGCCGATGACCACGGCGGCAGCCGATGCCCCGCGCGCGCCGGCTTCCTCGTGCGTGAGCAGCCGCTGGCCGGCGAACTCGGTCTGGGCGTCGTCGGACGCCAGCACGTAGAGCGGCGCCCCCGGGAAGTGCCGCGCCGTCCACGCCGCCGATGCCGAGAGCGCCGACTGGAACCGCGAGGCCGGGATCGGCGCGCCGATCTTCCCCGACCAGCGCGCAAGGGTCGCCCGGCTGACCGCCGAGGTGTTCGTCACGATCCGGTACGGAAAGCCGGCGCGCCTCGAGCGTCGCGATCGCCTCGGGCGCACCGGGCACCGCCTCGCCGGCCACGACGATGACGCCGTCAAGGTCGAGCAGGAGCGCGCGCACGCCCTCGAGCGCCTTGGCGAGCGCGGCCGCGGCGAGCGTCGGCTTCACGGTCGTCATCGGCGAAGCGTACCGACTATGCTCGGGCCGCGAAGCGGAGGACGAGATGGGCCTGCTCGATGGCAAGAACGCGCTGATCTTCGGGGTCGCGAACGACCACTCGATCGCCTGGGGCATCGCGCGGGCGCTCCACGACGAGGGCGCCGAGGTGGGCTTCTCTTCGATCGAGAGCCTGATCGAGAAGCGCGTCCGGCCGCTGGCGACCTCGATCGGCTCGACCTTCGTGGAGCCCGCCGACGTGCAGTCGGACGAGGACATCGCTCGGGTGTTCGAGCGCTGGGGCGAGGGTCACGATCACCTGGACGTGCTGGTGCACGCGCTCGCCTTCGCGAAGCGGGAGGACCTCGCCGGCGAGCTTCGTCGACACGTCCCGTGACGGGTTCGCGCTCGCGCTCGACGTCTCGGCCTATTCGCTCGTCGCGCTGACGCGAGCCGCGCGCCCGTTCCTGCGCGAAGGCTCGTCGGTCATGACGCTGACCTATCACGGGTCGGAGAAGGTGACCGCGAACTACAACGTCATGGGCGTCGCGAAGGCAGCGCTGGAGGCCTCGGTCCGGTATCTCGCCGCGGATCTCGGGCCGGACGGCATCCGCGTCAACGCGATCAGCGCGGGCCCGGTCCGGACGCTCGCGGCCAGCGGGATCGCCGGGTTCAGGAAGATGTACGGCTCGTTCGCAGAAGTTGCGCCGTTGCGCAAGAACATCACGCCCGAGGACGTCGGCAAGAGCGCGGTCTACCTGGCCTCCGACCTGTCGAGCGCGGTGACCGGCGAGATCCACTACGTCGATGGCGGCTTCAACATCGTGGGCGTGCCGACGGGCGACTAGCCGACTCCGCTCGCCTCAGTCCGACAGGCGGCGCAGCGGCCGATCATCGTCAGGTGCGAGACGTTGACTTCGAAGCCGCGCTGCGCCGCGAACGCGTCGACCGCCGCGAGGACGGCCGGGTCGTCGGCGGCCAGCTCCCATTGCCCGCCGCAGCGCTGGCAGTACAGGTGGCCGTGCTCGGTGTCCGGCAGGACGTGGAATTCCTCGCGGCCATCCGCCCCGTGGCTGTGGCTGAGGACGCCCAGCTCCTCGAGCACGTCCAGCGTCCGGTAGACGGTCGAGGGGATCGTGCCCGGATCCAGCTCGCGGCAGCGCTCGACGAGCTCCGCGCCGGTGACGTGCCCATCGGTCCGTGACAGGACCTCGACCAGAACGCGTCGCTGCGGCGTCCAGCGCAGGCCCCGCGCACGCAGGCGATCCGGGATCCCGGACCAGGTCGCGGACGACACCGAACCGGATTCCGAACGCGCCATCGATCCATCAACGGTCATCGCGCGAAGTATAGGTCGAGCGCAACGAGCCGCAGATGCAACCGGTTGCGATAACTGCTCGGGCTCGGCTAGCATTCGAGCTCCACCCGAGACGAAAGGTTTCGATGCTCGACTTCATCGCGCAGATCGACGCCAGTCCCGTCGGGGTCGGGGTGCTCGTCACCGGTCTGCTGCTGGGCATCCGCCACGGCATCGACTGGGACCACATCGCGGCGATCACGGACATCACGAGCACGACGGCCGCGGCCGGCGCCGGTGTGGCAGCCCACGCCCGAGACCACCTCGGCCCGACCGGACATCAGCACGCCCACGGCGGCATCGGCGGAGATGACGGCGCATGGGACTCCCTCGACGCCGCTTCCTCAACCTGCGGCGGCGGGTGCCGGCGTCGCGAGCATCACGATCGGGCATCGCCGG
Organism: uncultured Chloroflexia bacterium; assembly: GCA_963850555.1. Lineage (GTDB taxonomy): Bacteria > Chloroflexota > Limnocylindria > Limnocylindrales > CSP1-4 > SPCO01. Next base: position 32,058 of record CAWKLT010000012.1, read on the forward strand.
ATCGGGCCAGAGCAGGTCGAGTCGATCCGCCTCGGGACCCTCTACGCCGTGGGTCACGCCCTCGTCGTCATCGCCCTCGGCCTCGCGGCCCTCGCGTTCGGCGCGCTGCTTCCGGATTGGCTGGACCCGATCATGGGCCGCATCGTGGGCGTCACGCTGGTGGTCCTCGGCGTGTGGGTCCTGTACTCGGTCTACCGCTACGCGCGGAGTGGCGAGGCCTTCCGTCTGCGCAGTCGCTGGATGCTCGTCTTCGATGGTGTTCGGTACGCCTGGCGCCGGCTCCAGGCCCGACTACACGGCCACGAGCACGTGGAGCCACTCGAGATGAGCTCGTACGGCACCCGCACCGCGCTCGGGGTCGGGATGATCCACGGCATCGGCGCCGAGACCGGGACACAGGTCCTGCTGATCGCGGCCGTCGGTGGCGCGGCCAGCGCCGGACTGGGCGTGCAGATGCTGCTGGCGTTCGTGCTCGGCCTGTTGATCTCCAACTTCGCGATCGTCGTCATCAGCTCGGTCGGGTTCGTCGCGAGCCAGAAGCGCGAGCAGCTCTACGTGGCCGTGGGCGCTGTGGCGGGGGTGTTCAGCCTGGTCATCGGGCTCATCTTCCTGTTCGGCCTCGATGAGGTGCTGCCGGACCTGGAGTCCATGCTGCCGTTCTAGCCGCGTCGTGCTGATCCCTGCATCGTCCGGGTCAGCGAGGAGCGACCGCAGGTCCGGGTGGCGGTTGCGCCGTCCCACGATCTTCCGTCGAGCGCCCCGGGGAGCGGGCCGGCAGACGCGCGAGGACCGCGAACAGGACAGCGATCACGCCGAGGACCACGCTGAACCCCGAGGTATCGCTCGACGACTGCGTCACCTGCCACCAGACCATCGGAGCGCACGCGACGATCGCGGTCAGGACACGTGCATGCGGAGCGCGGCGGGCGACGAATTCGATGCCGACGAGGACCAGCAGCAGGCCCGGCAGGACGAAGATCCAGCGGACCAGGAGGAAGGCGGCCAGCACCAGTACCAGTTCGACCGGCGCCAGGCCGGGGGGTGGCCCCGTGACGATCACCTGCGCCACCCCGAGCACCAGGGACACCACCTCGTACGCCAGCAGCACCAGCAGCGCATTGGCGAGGACCCGGAAGGCACCGGCGCGCCAGCCATGGGGATCGGGATCCGTGGCGGCGTGGACCAGCTGCTTTGACATCGCGATCTCCCTGTTGCCGGGCAGCCGTCCCGGATGCACGTTGCTCCCCTGACGCCCCGAGTGGCTCGGGTGTGTCGTGCCGTGCTCATGGCAGCCGCCCGGGAACGGCTGGCGTAGCATCGGAACGTGCTCCCGGACTCGCTCCGATCCCATCTGCCCAGGCTGTCCGGCGCGCGGGAACTCGGACCCCGACGCCTGGCGATCCGGCTGCTGGCGGTCGCCCTGCTGCCGCTCGCGACGCTGCTCATCGCGCTAGTCGAAGGCCCTCCGCTCGAGATCGCGGACGCCTCGCCGCTCTACCTCGTCGCCGTGGTCGGGATCGCGGTCGTGTTCGGGACGGGCGCGTCCATCGTGGCCGCGTTCGCCTCATTCCTGCTGTACGACGCCCTCTTCGTCGAACCGCGGTTCACGCTGGCCGTGGACGATCCGGAGGAATGGCTGAATCTGCTCTTGCTGCTGTTCGTCGGCATCGTCGATCGGCCGCCTCGCGGCCCTCCAGGCCGAACGCGCGAACGACGCGACCCGACGCGCAGCCGAATCCCGCGCGCTCTTCCGCATCAGCCGCACCCTGGCCACCGCGACGAGCGTGACCGAAGCGCTGCCGGTCATCGTCCAAGACCTCCTGGCGGAGACGCGGATGGAACGTATCTGGCTCGCCCGGAGCGAGACGGGTCGAGACGTGGTGGTGGCCGACTCCGGAAGCGGACCGCTCCCGTCCAACCGGATCCACGTTTCCCTCACTCGGACGCCCGGCGACCTGCCGGCGCGTTGGGTCCAGGAGCATCGCCCGCAGGAACGTCCTGGCACGGACCCGCCGGAACCCGGTGTCGGCCTGTATCGGATCGTGATCGCTGCCGGGGAGGAACCGGTCGGCTCGATCTGGGCGACGCGGGCTCGCGCGGAGGGCCACCCCGATGGCGAGGAGACGCGGCTCCTGAGCCTCGCCGCGGATCAGGTCGGACTGGCGTTCCGTCGCGAGCGCCTGATCGAGACCGCCAACGCGGCCGAGATCGCCCGCCAGAGTGAAGCGCTCAAGGGCGCGTTGCTCGATTCCGTGTCGCACGGATTCCGCACGCCGCTCGCGAGCATCCGGGCCGCCGCCGGGAGCCTGCTCGACCCGGAGGTGGCGTGGACCGACGAGGGGCGACGAGAAGCCGCCCGCACGATCGACGCGGAAGCCGAACGACTCAACGTCCTGGTACGGAACCTGCTCGACATGAGCCGGATCGAGGCGGGCGAGCTCCGCCCGAGCCTGGAGGCCCTCGACGCGGAGGGTCTGATCACGCCGGTCGTGGAGCGGGTCTCGCGTGCGCTCGGTCGGCCGCCCGTCCAGATCGTGTTCGGCCCGGGTCTCCCGCCGATCCGCGCCGATGCGAGCCTGTTCGACGAGGTGCTCGCGAACCTGCTGGAAAACGCTGCCCGATACGCTCCCGAAGCCATGACCCGCGTGAGCGTGGAAGCCTGCCCGGACGGCCGGGTCCGGGTCCGCGTGGAAGACGCCGGTTCCGGGGTCCCGGCGGCATCGCTCCCGCACCTGTTCGACAAGTTCTACCGCGTGCCGCGGCAGGGCGAGGGTGCGCGGCGCGGGCTCGGGATCGGGCTCGGGGTCGTGAAGGGCCTCACCGTGGCGATGGGCGGCGAGGTGGCGGCGAGTGCCAGCCCGCTCGGAGGCCTGGCCGTAGACGTCATCCTCGACGCAGCGCCGGAGCCGCCGCTCGAGACCGGTGAAGCGGGCGAACCCGGTCAGGCGGCACCCTCGTGACCGCGGACATCGCGCCGGGCCCGCATATCCTGCTCATCGAGGACGACGGCTCGACGCGCTCGCTGGTCGCAGCGAACCTCGAGGCGCACGGTTACCAGCTCCGGGCGGCAAGCACCGCGGCCGACGCACTTCGCTCCTGGGACGCCCAGCGGCCGGACCTCGTGGTCCTGGACCTCGGCCTGCCCGACGCCGACGGCATGACCGTCATCCGCCGGGTCCGACGCGACGGCACGACACCGATCCTCATCCTCTCGGCCCGTGACGAGGAGCCCGACAAGGTGGCGGCCCTGGAGCTGGGGGCCGATGACTACGTCACCAAACCGTTCGGCCTGGAGGAGCTGCGGGCGCGGGTGGCCGCGTTGCTGCGTCGCGCGGCCGGACCGGCCGCCGACACGACCGGCTCGATCACGCTGGGCCAGCTCGTGCTCGATGGGACACGGCGCGACGTGCGGATCGGTGACGTGCCGGTTGACCTCACCCCGCGCGAGTACGAGCTGCTCAAGGTCCTGATGGCCCAACCGGGCCGGTTGGTGACGCGCGGGGCGCTCCTCCGCGCGGTGTGGGGACGCCAGTACCTCGAGGAGGACCACTACCTCCACGTCTACGTCAGCCGGCTGCGGCGCAAGCTCGCGGCGGCCGATCCGACCGGCACGATGCACGATCTCATCACCGCGGAACCCGGGGTCGGGTACCGGATCCGGGAGCCCTAGCTCGCGTTTGGCGCCGTTGTTGAGGGGTTGTTGAGCGGCAAATCGGCCCCTCGCCCCGGTTCCTTCTTGGGGCTGCCGCGTACGTTCGAGACATGCATGAAATCGGGGCGCGGACCTCGCCCGATTCGGAGCCGGATCCGTTCGACGTTGCGCTCCGCGAGATCGACGTCGCGATCGAGCTCGTCGTGTCCGGCCTCGCGAGGGTCGTCCAGCTGACGGGCCTGGAAGCGGCGGAGCGTGCCGCAGCTCTCGGCCTCGCTCAGGCCCAGGCGGCCGGCGTCAGCTTCGAATTGCAACGATCCAGCTCCGTCGCGGGCGCGGTGAGTCTGCGCATCGGACCCCGCTTCGATGGCTGAGGCGTCATCGACCGGCTGTCAGGGGGCCCGCCGATGATCGGCGGGCGTCGGCAGCTCAAGGGCCGCAAGTCGGGCGATCGGCGGGTCCGCATCGAGCGGCCGCACTCCACATATTTCCGCTACGCCGGCGAAGGTCAGCTAATCGCCAAAGAGGCGGCTTCCGTGCCGCGGACGCCGGCCGGCCGTGCCCTCGCCCGCATGAGAGCGATCCTGTTCGGTCGTACCCTCTCCATCCATGAAGACATCGGCGAGCGCCTTCCCAAGAAGAAGGCCCTCGCGATCTTCAGTTCCGACCCGATCAGCTCCTCCGCCTATGCCACCGAAGAGATCCTGCGCGTTCTTGTCCTCGCAGGGGCAGGCTTCCTGTTCCTGAGCCTGCCGATCGCGGCTGCGATCGCTCTCCTCCTCGCCGTCGTCTCGACGAGCTACCGCCAGATCGGTCACGCCTACCCCTCGGGCGGTGGCGCCTATGCGGTCGCCCGCGCCAATCTGCCAGCGCTCGCTTCCCTCGTGGCAGCCGGGGCGCTGCTCATCGATTACGTCATGACGGTCGCCGTCTCCACAGCGTCCGCGGTCGAGCAGATCATCTCGGCTGTCCCCGAGGTCGCGGACGAACGCCTCCTGATCGGGGTTGCCGCGATCATGCTGATCACCCTCGGCAACCTTCGGGGGCTGCGGGAATCCGGGAACATCTTCGCCATCCCTACGTATCTCTTCGTCGGTTCGGCCCTCCTCGATGATCGCTATCGGCGTGTACCGGATCGTGGTCCTCGGCGAGCACGCCGCGCCGCCCTCGCCGCTGCCCGGCGCCCCGGATCCCCTCGAACCACTCGGGCTGCTGCTGATCATCCGGGCCTTCGCCTCGGGCTCGGTCGCGCTGACCGGCACGGAGGCGATCGCCAACGGTGTGCCGGCCTTCAAGCCGCCGGAGCCCAAGAACGCGGCGACGACGCTGACGATCGTCGCTGTGCTGCTCGCCGTCCTGTTCATCGGGCATCACCTTCGTCGCCGTGAACTTCGGGATCGTGGCGATCGACGAGCCCGCGCCCAAGACGGTGATCAGCCAAGTGGCGGCGCTGGCGTTCGGCGCCGGCTCCATCGGGTTCTATCTGTTCCAGGCCTTCACGGCGCTCATCCTCTTCCTCGCTGCCAACACGAGCTACAACGCCTTCCCGCGCCTGGCCGCGATCCTCGCCAAGGACGGATACCTGCCACGCCAGTTCAGCTTCCGCGGTGACCGCCTGGCATTCACGTCAGGGATCGTGATCCTCAGCCTCGTCTCGATCGTCCTCCTCGTGGTCTTCGAGGGCAACACTACGGCGCTGATCCCGCTGTACTCCGTCGGGGTGTTCGTGTCATTCACCATCAGCCAGGGTGGGATGGTCCGCCATTGGCTGCGCGAGCGGTCGTCCGGCTGGCGCTGGCGGATCGCGATCAATGGCTTCGGCTGCGCCGCTGACCGCACTCGTCGCCGTCGTCGTGACGATCGCCAAGGCGCCCCCCTCGCTACTCGTCGCCATCGTCATCCCGATCCTCGTCGCGATGATGCTGTTCATCAGTCACCAGTACCAGGCGTCCTCTGCACAGCTCGAAGTACGGCCAGACGCGACGATCCCCCGCCCGCACCGCGAGGAGCGAGTGGTCGTGCCGGTGCCCGGGATCAACCGGGCCGTGGTCCAGGCGATCAACGTCGGTCGCTCGGTCGCCTCGGACGTCCGGGCCGTCCTCATCTCCGACGAGCCGGAGGAGGCCGCCGCGATCCGCACCCGCTGGGAACGTCAGTTACCGGATGTGCCGCTGGTCATCGTCGAATCGCCGTACCGAGCCCTTGTGGGACCGCTGCTCGCGTATCTCGACGTCCTCGACCAGGCCTGGCCGCCCGACAAACCGGAGCCGATCATGTTCGTCGTCGTCCCCGAGTACGTCGCAAGCAGCTGGTGGGAGCGGATCCTCTACAACCAATCCGCCCATCGGTTGAGACGGGCCCTGATCGGACGCGCCCACACCGTCGTGGTCAGCGTCCCCTATCGGCGCGAGGATCCGGAAGCCGAGACCCCGCCGATCAGTCCGCCGAGCGAACCTGGAAGCGTGCCAACGCCCGGGTCGTGAGCAGGAACCCGCCGACCACGACGATCGCCAGGATCGCCACCGAGACGACCGGCGCAAGGACATCGACGCCGACGTCGGCGCCGGTCAGGGCGGCGGCCACGCCCAGCATCCCCTGGCGGATCGACAGGAAGCGCGTGCCCTCCAGGAGCCCAGCGAGGACCCCCTCCCACAGCAGGGTGTAGGCCAGCCCGACCACGAGCGCCCGGCTCGTCACGACCCCGAGCGCAGTGAACGCCACCGCATAGGCCGTGCCACCCGCCACCGCCGCGAGCGCGAACCCGATCGCGGTCGACAGGGCATCGCCGCTGAAGCCCTCGACCAGGAGCGCCGTCACGATGATCGGTGGCACCGTGAGCGCCGCCGTCAGCCCGGCCGCGACCGCGAGCTTGGCCAGCGCCGTCCGCCAGCGGGCGATGGGCTTCGCGAGGAGGAAGACGACCGTGCCATCTTCGATCTCGGAGCCGATGGCCGCCGTGCCGAAGACGAGCGCGATGAGCGGCAGCACGGTCCGGATCACGAGCGTGTCGAGGATCTCGGGCGCATCGCTGCGTCCGCCGCCGAGGCGGATGAGCAGTCCGACGAGCACGGGCAGGGCCGCCAGCAGCACCATCAGCAGGGTCCGTCGGCGGCCGAGCAGGCCGCGCAAGCGTCACGCCGACGAGCGCCCCGAAGGCGGTCACCGGCCCCCTCGGACCAGGTAGCCGAACACGCTCTCGAGCGAATCGTCGGTCGGGGTGACTTCGTGGAGCCGGATGCCGGCAGTGCGCGCGGTCGGGGCCACGATCCGGGTGAAGGCGCCGTAGTCGGAGGTCCGGACGGCCAGGAGGCCGTCGACCAGCTCGGCACCGAACACCGCGGGCTGGCGCAGCAGCGCGGCGGCCAGCGTCCGGTCGTCGGACGAGCGGATCGTGAACCGGTGCGGCCGGTCGGTCATGAGCCGCCGGATCGAGCGGAAGTCGCCGGACGCCGCGAGCCGGCCCGCGTAGACGACGAGGACCGCGTCGGCCAGGCGCTCGACCTCCTCGAGGATGTGCGACGAGAACAGGATCACCCGCCCGGCCGCGGCCATCTCGCGCAGCAGCGCCATCATGTGCAGCCGCTGGCGCGGGTCCATGCCGTTGAACGGCTCGTCGAGCAGCAGGATGCGCGGCTCGTGGACGAGCGCGGCCGCGAGCTTGGCCCGCTGGCGCATGCCCTTCGAATAGGTGCGCAGCTGGCGGTCGGCGGCCTCGGTGAGATCGACCGTGGCGATCGCCCGTTCCGTGGCGGCCTCGGCGTCCGGCATGCCCTGCAGGTCGGCGTTGAGCCGGACGAAGCCGCGACCGGTCAGGTAGCCGGGCACCGCCTCGCGCTCGGGCACGAGGCCCATCTCGCGATACACGGACGGGTCTCCGAACGCGGGCCGGCCGTCGATCCGGGCCGCACCGGCGGACGGGGCCAGCAGCCCCGACAGCAGGTGCAGCAGCGTGGATTTGCCGGCGCCGTTCGGTCCCAGCAGCCCGGTCACGCCCGGACCGAGGGCGAACGAGATGTCGTTGACGGCCACGACGTTGCCGTACCAGCGCGAGACGTGATCGAGCTCGATGGCGGGCGCGGGCGCTGCGTCGTCGGGCACGGGCGCGGGCGCCGTCGCGGGCACCTCGTTCACGCCGTGATCCCGAGATAGCGGCGCAGGACGAGGACGACGCACAGCAGCGTCTCGACGATCGCCGCCACGATGTAGGTCCAGCCGGGGAGGTTCGCGGCGACGATGGTCGGGTTCGGGGAGACCGTCCCGAACACCGCCGCGTTGACCCCGTCGATGATGTCGCTCGGGCTGGCCAGCACGAGGAGGCGGGCGGCATCGCCCACGGCGAGCCCGGCGATCAGCGCGACCACGATCGGCGGGATGATGAACACCGCGATGATCGCGGCCGTGGCATAGGCCCGTCGCGGTGTCCAGGCCGCGATGACCGTCGCGACCCCGCCCAACAGGGCCGAGGAGAGCAGGGAGACCGCGAGGTAGCGCGGCACGTCGGGAAGGTCCTCGCGCAGCCCGGTCAGCGGGTCCGGGGCCGCCAGGATGGCGCCGACCGAGAGGATCAGCTGCGGCACGACCGAGATCACGAGGATGGCGAAGAAGAGGCCGCCAGCCCGAGCGAGCGTGTAGTCGACGCGGGTCAGGACCCGGGAGAAATAGAGCGGCAACACGCCGTGGCGCTGGTCCCGCCCGAACAGCTCCGGGGCCTGGGCCGCGCAGAACAGCATGACCAGCGTCGAAGTCAGGTTCTGGTAGGTGTCGTGGCGGATCGGCGAGGCATCCTCGAACTCGGCCCCGGCGCCAGCCTGCGCGGCGAGCGCGGTGATCCCGACCGCGAGGACCGCGGGCAGCACGGACAGCCCGAGCATCAGGAACGGCATGATCTTCGCCCGACCGCCCCGTCCGATCCCGTAGGCCGCCCGAAGCGTCTGGCCCAGCAGTCCGAGCGCCACCGCCGGCCGGCCGAGGCGCGGCCCGTCGTAGCCCTGGTAGCCGAGGTCGTAGATGCTGCTCGACGAGCCCCCCGCTTCGGTCACCGGAACAGCTCCTCGAGGCCACGTCGACGCTGTTCGATCCGGACGAGCGGCAGGTCCAGGTCGGCGATGGTGTCGCGGACGAGATCCCAGGGTCGCTCGTCCTCGAGCGTCGACGAGCACGGTCCGGCCGTCGACGGTCACCTTGACCCCGGCGGCGGCGAGGGCGGCCGCGAGGCCCGCGGCGCCCTCCTCGACCTCGACGGCCAGCGTGCCGGTGCGTTCGGTGAACTCATGGAGCGGCGCGGCGTGGATGAGCTTCCCGGCGTCGATCGCGACGAGGAAGTCGCAGACCCGCTCGATCTCGCCCAGCAGGTGGCTCGCGACGATGACCGCGATCCCGAATTCGGTGCCGGTCCGCCGCACCAGCGCGAGCATCTCGTCCCGACCGGCCGGGTCCAGGCCGTTCGTGGGCTCGTCCAGGAGCAGCAGCCGCGGGTCGTGCACGAGGGCCTGCGCCAGCTTGACGCGCTGCTTCATCCCGGTCGAATAGCCGCCGATCGGACGGTAGCGCTCCTCGTACAGCCCGACGTGCCGGAGGACCTCGGCCGCGCGCTCGCGGGCCCCGGCCGCGGGCAGGCCGGAGAGCCGCGCCATCTGGCCGACGAAGTCGGTCGCCGTGGTATCGGGAGGCAGGCAGTCGGACTCCGGCATGTAGCCGACGAACCGGCGCAGCGTCGTGCCGGCGGTGCGCACGTCGTGGCCGAGGACCGTCGCCTCACCGGACGTCGGGGGGAGCAATCCCAGGAGGATGCGCAGCAACGTGCTCTTGCCCGCGCCGTTCGCGCCCACGAGGCCGATGATCCCGGGCTCGAGGGACAGGTCCAGGCTCTCCAGCGCGACGACGCCGCCCGGGTAGCGCTTGGTGAGGGCCGAGGTACTGACGAGCGGCATGGCTGCGAAGCCTACCGGACCCTGTGTGACCGGGGCGGGAGACGCCCGGGCGACCGGGCGGGAACCGTCAGGCGGCGACGACCTGGTTGCGACCGCCGCGCTTCGCCATCTGGAGTCCGACGTCGGCGACCTCGACGAGCGTCTCGAGCGACGCCACGTTCGGACCGAGCGAGGCGCAGCCGGCCGACACGGTGGCGTGCAGCTGCTCGCCGTCCACGCCCTGGAACACCACGCCCTCGAGCTCCCGGCGGATCTCGTCGGCGACGTGCTGTGCTTCGTCGAGGCTGGCCCCGTCCAGGACCGCCAGGAATTCCTCGCCACCGAACCGGGCGACCAGGTCGCTCGAGCGGAGCCGGCGCGTCAGGATCGAGCCGAACGTTCGCAGGACCGCGTCGCCCTTGATGTGCCCGTGGAGCTTGTTGAACAGGCCGAAATGATCGAGGTCGAACATGATCACGGCGACCGGGTGGCGGAGGTCTGGGTCCAGCCGCGCTCGCGCGGCGAACATGCGGGCCAGCGACACATCGAGATGGCGCCGGTTCCACAGTCCGGTCAGGGGGTCACGGATGGCCGCATCGGCCATCTGCGCGTGGAGCTCGACGTTGTTGAGCGCCAGCGCGATGTGCGATGCCAGGAGCGACATCGATTCGACCTCGATCGCAGTGAACCGGCGAGTCAGATCGAGCCGGTTGACCGTGACCACGCCGATCACCATGTCGCCCCGAAGCAAGGGGAAGGACGCGGTGACGAGCTGGTCCGGAACCCGGGCGCCGCGCAGCGTCTCCGGGAAGTCATCGCGGTGGATCAGATCCTGGGACACGACGGTGGCCTCGGCGAGCGCTCGACCCGCGCTGCCCTCACCCGGCTGGATGCTCACACCGACGTACCGCTCGTCACCGCCGCGGATGGCGACGATCCGGTCCTCCCCGGTGACCGGATCGCGCAGGATCAGGGTGGTGATGTCGACTTCGAGCACGTCGGCCACGGAGCCGATGATCGATTCATACGCGGTCACGGGTTCGAGGCTGGCGTTGATGGCGCTGCCGAAGCGGGCCAGGCGCCCGAACAGCGCGGCCCGTTCCTGGAGCGCCTGCCGCTCGCGCCCGAGCGCGAGCGCGACGGCCACGCGATCGCCCACGACGGTCATCGTGTCGAGGTCGCCATCGTCGAGCTGGGCGTCGGCGCCGCTCTCGATGTTGAGCACGCCGAGCATGGTTCCATCGACCGCGAGCGGGATGCTGACCTCGCTCCGGACGTCGGCGTTCGCGGCCGCATAGTCGGGGTCCAGGGAGACATCGAGGACCAGTTCGGGCTTGCCGGTGCGCATGACCCGGCCGACGACGCCGATCGAGCCGTCGAAGCTCTCGATCACCTCGTCATACCCGCGCTGCGCGCCGAGGCGCATGAGCGGTCCGTCCACGGTGTAGATCGAGGCGAAGCGATAGCCGAAGTGCGCGACCAGGAGGTCCATGACGTCTTCGAGGGCGGCCTGCGTCGGGCCTTTCGCCGTCAGCGCACGACCGACGGCCTCGACCGCGGCCATCTGGGTGGCGCGCCGGCGCTGTCCGGCCGATGCGGCGCGGGCCTGGGCGACGGCTCGTTCGAGTGAGGCGATGGTCCGTCGCGTCCCGATCGCCAGCACGATCATCGTGACGGCCAGCGCGACACCGCGATGGAGGACGCCGGGGAGCATCACCGACGCCATGGAACCCGCGTACAGGAACGCCGACATGGCCGCGGCGCCAAGGACGATGGCCTGGCGCGTGCCGAAGACCGCCGCCAGCGCGACGATCAGGAGGTACAGACACGACAGCGGCATGGCGGCGAGGTCGTCGCTCCGCAGGCTCATCCAGAAGACGACCCCGAGGGCGATGAGCAGCCGCGCGGTGTCGAGCACCGTCGATCGTCCGCTCGGTCCGCGCACGGCGAGCACCATCTGGATCGTGAGATAGATCGCGGAGGGCACGACCAGTCCCATGGCATTCGCGCCGGCCACCAGCTCGATGACGAGGGCCGCGAAGACGATCGCCACGGCAAGGACGACATGCGGATCCGCTGCGATGCGGTTCCACGCATGGCGCCACGTACTCTGGCTCGAGAGATCCATGAGCCGACTCTGGCGGCTCAGTTCGGCCGCGTCGACCACACGATTGGGGCATCCGACCCACCCATCTGGCGGTCGTCGTGCTCAGTGAACCCCGGTCAGCGCCAGCGGATCGTGCCTGCAGCGTCGTCCGCCGTCGCGAGGATGTCGTCGAGCTCGAGGCCTTCGCGCGGCTCGATGGCCATCAGGATCGTGGCTCCCGGCAGGTCCATGACCACCACCCTGGTCGTCCGATCTGGCTCGAGGAAGTACGTCGTCCCGGCGGTGGCGAAGAGCTGGATCCTCGCCGAATCGATGGGGGTCAGGTCGCTCGAGAGGCCGCGTCGTCCGTCGATGCGGACCTTCGCCGGACGCGTGGCGCTGACGCCGTCGGTGGCGATGAACGCTTCGATGAGGGCGCGGGCGCGCTCCCGGGGCTCGCGCTGCTCGCCGTTGGGATACACCTGCACGACCTTGCCGGCGAAGGTGAAGACGCCCTCCTCGCGAGTGAGGGCGACCGTGTCGGCGGTGTGTCTGGCGTTCGACCAGCCGTCGCCGAGCTCGATGTCGAAGGCTGGACTGAACCGCGATGGAGCGTATCGAGCGGCCGCCAGCCCGCACGGGATGTCGAAGAAGGTGTCGCACAAGTCGGCAACGTCGCCCGGGGGAAGGGATCGCCCCTTGGTGCTCGCGGCGGGAGACGGGGACGGCGTCGGGTCGGGTGTCGGCTCGGGCGTGGCCTCCGGTTCCTCCGTGGGCGTCGGCGACGGCGGTGTCGGTCGTCGGCCGGCCGCTCCGTCGGGAGCGGCGTGGCACCCTCGCCCGGCCGGACAGCCACGAGCAGCCATGCGGTGACGACGCCGAGGATGCCGATCGCGACCAGGACGGCGCTCGGGCCCCCGCTGCGGAGCGTTCGTGGCATCGGGCGGGATGGTCGACCCTCGGGAGGCGCTGGCCTGGATCGGCCGTGATCGCGGGCGGCTATCGCGGACGGACGGAGGTCCAGGAGAGGCCGGGGTGCCTCCGGGCGCCGCCGGCGCGGCGCGGGAGGGCACGGGAGTCAATACGACGCTCGTGGGGCTCGCCACGTCGGAAGCGCTGAGGATGGCCTCGAGTGCGGCGGCCATCGCCGTGCCGTTCGGGTAGCGGTCACCTGGCTCCGGCGCGAGCGCGCGTCGCACGATGGCGTCGAGCGCGGCGGGGACCTCCGGGCGAACGGCCATGGGCGAAGGGGCCGGCGCCCCGACGCGGGCGAGTGCGATCGCGTCGGTCGTGTCGCCGGTCCACGCGCGGGTCCCGGTGAGGGCCTCGAAGAGCACGAGGCCCAGGCCGTAGATGTCGGAGGCAGGGGTCGTGGTCCTGCCGCGCGCCTGCTCCGGGCTGAAGTAGTGGACGGAACCCAGCGTCGTGCCGGGCAGCGCGGCCTCCGCGTCCGCCGCCAGACGCGCGATCCCGAAGTCGGTGACCATCGCCCGCCCGTCGGCCGCCAGCAGGATGTTGCCGGGCTTGATGTCCCGATGGACGATGCCGCGCACGTGGGCCACGCCGAGGGCACGAGCGACGTCGAGCCCGATGCGCGCGGCCTGCCGCGGTGCCAGCCGGCCGCCGCGTCGGAGCCGGACGGCCAGGTCCTCCCCGTCGACCAGGGCCATCACGAGGTACGCCTGGTCCCCGTCGGTGCCGGTGTCGAGGCAGGCGACGATGTTCGGGTGGCGCAGGACCGTGGCGGCGAGCGCCTCGCGTCGGAACCGGTGGGCGAGATCGGGGTCGGTCGCGACCTCGGGACGCAGGATCTTGACCGCGACCTGGCGCTCCAGGCGGAGGTCGGTGGCCCGGTAGATCGTGGCCATCCCGCCGCGTCCGATGACCGGCCCGAGCCGATAGCGACCACCCAGCAAGTGCTCGGCGGCGTCCTTGGCGGCGCGGTCCCGCGCATCGGTCACGCCCGGACGATAGCCCAGGTGCGGCGAATGCCCCATCCGGCGGACCGGTGCCGCTTCAGGCTACGCTGGCGGCATGAGCGAGAGCGAACAGGCGACCCGCGACCTCCTCGTCGAATTGCTCGGCGTGTTCTACGCCAAGAACTGGGTGTCCGGCACCGGCGGCGGCATCTGCGGCCCGGCGGACGGAGGCGGCCTGTTGCTCGCCCCGACCGGCGTGCACAAGGAGCGGATCCGGCCCGATGAGTTCTTCACGATCGACCCGACCGACGAGCGGGTCCTCGTGAAGCCGGACGACCCGAGTCTCCGACCGAGCGAGTGCAAGGCCATCTTCGCGCTGACCGCCCGCGAGCGCGGTGCCCGCAGCGTCGTGCACTCGCATGCGCTTTCGGCCGTCCTTGCCGGCGACGTCGCGGGCGACGCCGATCACGTCGCGATCCGCGATCTCGAGATGCTCAAGGGCATCCGCGGGATCGGCAACCGCGATACCCACCTGCTGCCCGTGATCCGCAACACGCCACGCGAATCGGAACTGACCGACCAGTTGGCCGGCGTGCTCGGCGATCCGCGCTTCGCCGACAGCTTCGCCGTGGTCGTGGCGGACCATGGCGCATACATCTGGGGCGACGACGTGTGGGAAGCCAAGCGCCACACCGAGGTCTATCACTTCCTCTTCGAAGCGGTGGTCGCACGACGCGACCGCCAGAAGGAGCGCACGTAGATGAGCGGAGACCACGACCACGCCGGTGAGATCCAGCACGTCTGCCCGACCTGCCAGCAGCCCGTCCGCCACGCCAAGATCGACGTGATCGACGTTGCCCGGGCCGTCGAGGCGGACAAGCTGACCGAGGCCGACGTCTTCAAGCGGACCTATCTCGGTCACGGAACGCAGTCGAGCGTGTTCGTGTTCCAGGGCCATCCCGGGCCCTTCAAGACGCACGTCCATGTGACCCATGACGAGATCGGCTACGTCCTGGAGGGAACGGGCGAGGTGACGGTCGGCGGAGTGACGCGACCGGTCAAGAAGGGCGATGTCTGGGTCATCCCGGCGAACACGCCGCACGGCGGCCAGTTCGAGGACGCCCCGCAGGTCCTGTTCATCTCATCGCCGATCGACGATCCGGACAACCAGGACCGCGTCTGGATCGATTGAGTCGCCGACGGCTCCCCTCAGCCGGCCGTCGGCTCGAAGAGGTGCCTTGCGGCCGCCCGGGTGAGCGCTTCGGGGTCGTCGATCGGTCCGCCGCGCAGGCTGCCCTGGAGCCAGAGGGTCGCGATGCCGTGGACGAGGGCCCACGCCGCAGTCCCGGCGATCCGCCTGGCGGCGTCGTCCCCGTCGACCGCGGCGACGGAGCCGACCGGGCCGTACAGCATCGCCGCTGACGCCGAGCTCGCCCGGGCCAGCTCGGGATCCGCGGGATCCACGAGATCCGGGCGGAACATCACGGGGAAGTGGCCCGGATGCGCGACGGCATACCGAACGTACGCCACGCCGACCTCCAGGAACGATCCGGTCTCGTCCCAGGTCGCGGCGGTCGCTGCGGCAAGCCCGTCGTAGCCCTCGGTCGCGATCGCGGTCAGCAGTCCCCGCCGGTCACCGAAGTGGTGGGTCGGTGCCGCGTGGGACACGCCGCAGCGACGGGCCAGGTCGCGAAGGTTGAGCGCGGCGACGCCATCGGTCGCGATCGTGTCGAGCGCGGCGTCAAGGAGGGCGCGACGGAGGTTGCCGTGGTGGTAGGGCATCGTCTACGCAGGATACCCGTTATCTAGCCATTGACAAGTTCTGCTGTCAGGTGCATCTTGTCGACGACAAGTTACGCATCCGGACACCACTCCGAAGGAACGACCGATGGAACCCACCCTGATCCTGTCCGATGCCGCCCGCGTGACCGCCGGCGTGCTGCTCGTCACGATCGTCCTGGTCGAGACCGGCGGCTTGTACCTGCTCTCGGTGGTGGGCGGGCGCGTCGAGCGAACGCCATTCCAGATCGCGTTCGCGCGTGCTGGTCACGCCCACGCGGGCGTGCTCGTGACCCTGGCCCTCGTGATCCAGCTGCTCGCGGACGCGGTCGTGCTGGACGGGCCGGTCGCGTGGCTCGCCCGTAGCGGCGTCGCCGTCGCGGCCATCCTCATGCCGCTCGGGTTCTTCCTGTCGTCGATGGCTCCGGGCGCGACTCGGCCGAACCGGCTGGTCGCGCTGGTCCTGATCGGAGCAGTGTTCCTGGGCCTCGGTGCGGCCAGCCTCGGGATCGCCCTGCTAGCGAGCTAGCCTCGACCCGGATACGAGTCAGCCGCGGCGCTCGAGACCGGGCGAATCGCTCACCGGGCAGAGCGCTCGGGCGTCCCGAGGGCTGACCGCCTGGTCGCGGCCCTGGGCGTCCGCCCGGTCCGCCGTTGCCGATCCCCTGTCCGGGCCGGTGCTGCGCGGGCCGGCCGTGAGCCGGTCGTCCCTGCTGGGCGGGCCGGCCGTGTGCGGGGTATGGCTGTCCGGGTCGGCCCTGAGCGGGTCGGCCCTGGGCCGTGTGCGGTTGAGCCGGTCGACCCTGCGCCGGCCCGCCGTGCCCCTGGTGGAACGCGGGCGACGAACGCCGCGGTCCGGCGTACCCGCCGCGATCCGACGGCGCCGTGGCGCGGGCCGCGCGAGTCGGGTCGGCCGCGACCCAGCCCACCACGCAGGATGGGCTCGGGGCGGACGGATCGATCGGGCTCGAACCCGGCGATGACCTCCTGCGGGACGGGTGCGCCCAGCACGCGCTGGATCTCGCCGAGGAGCTTCAGCTCATCGACGCAGACCAGCGAGACGGCATGGCCCGGCGAGCCGGCACGCCCGGTCCGGCCGATGCGGTGGACGTAGTCCTCGGGGACCATCGGGAGCTCGAAGTTGACGACGTGGGGCAGGCCGTCGATGTCGAGGCCGCGCGCGGCGATCTCGGTGGCGACGAGGATCGGCGTCCGGCCGGTCTTGAAGTCGGCGAGGGCGCGGACGCGCTGGCCCTGGCTCTTGTTGCCGTGGATCGCCACCGCCGAGATGCCGTCGCGGCCGAGCTGCTCGGCGAGTCGGTTGGCGCCGTGCTTGGTGCGGGTGAACACGAGCGCCTGGTCGATGGCGCCGGTGCGGATGAGGTGGCTGAGCAGCTCGCGCTTGCGCTCGCGGTCGACCGGGTGGACGACCTGCGTCACGAGCGGCGTGGCGGAGTTGCGCGGCGTGACCTGGACGGACGCGGGATCGTGGAGGAACCCGCGCGCGAGCGATCGGATCTCCTCGGAGAAGGTGGCGGAGAACAGCAGGTTCTGGCGCTGCTTCGGCAGGACGTCGAGCACCTTGCGGATGTCGCGGATGAAGCCCATGTCGAGCATGCGGTCGGCCTCGTCGAGGACGAGGATCTCGACGGTCGAAAGGTCGATCGTGCGCTGGCCGAGGTGGTCGAGCAGGCGGCCGGGGGTGGCGACGACGACGTCGACGCCGCGGCGGAGGGCATTGGCCTGCGCGGGGAACCCGACGCCGCCGTAGATCGCGGCCGAACGGACGCCCCAGTGGCGGCCGTAGACACGGACGCTCTCCTCGACCTGGAGCGCGAGCTCACGGGTCGGGGCGAGGACGAGGGCACGGATGGGCCGGCGGCCCGAGCGCGGGTCGACGTTCGGCGGCCCCATGTTCTGGAGCATCGGCAGCACGAACGCCGCGGTCTTGCCGGTGCCGGTCTGGGCGTTGGCCATGAGGTCGCGGCCCTCGAGGACGAGCGGGATCGCTTCGGCCTGGACGGGGGTGGGCTCGGTGTAGCCCTGGTCCG
>CAWKLT010000013.1:0-253514 GCA_963850555.1 uncultured Chloroflexia bacterium
ATGAGCTCTCGCTGCCGGTCGATGAGGGCGCCCTCGAAGCGGTCCTCGCCACGTCGCCCGATTGGCTGGCCGCGGATCGACGCGCCGCCTACGAAGCGTGGTCCGCGCTCCCCGGCGAGTCCAACCTGCTGTACACGCCCTACATCGACCTGCGTGCGGCGCGCCTCGAGGCGGTCGAGTTCGCGACCGACCACGGCACGGAACGTCGTGTGGGCACGCTCCCGGACGACGCCGACGGCCTGATCGAGTTCGACGAAGGCCGGGTCGTCGCCGTCGCCCTGTCGGACACGGCCGAGGCTGCCGGCGTCGTGGTCCGCTCCCTGCTCGACGACGTGGATGTCGTCCGTGACCTGCTCGATGGCGGCCCGTCCGTCCCCTCGACCGACAAGTTCGCCCAGCTCACCCGAGCGCTCTGGTCGCAGGGCGTCCTCGTCGACGTCCCCGACGGCGTCCGGCTCGAGCGGCCCATCGTCGTTCGCTGGGCGGTCGGCGCGCCCGACCGCGCGCTCGTGACCCGGAGCCTCATCCGTCTCGGCGAGAAGGCCGAGGCATCGATCGTCGAGGAGCTCGTCGCATCCGACGGGGCGACGCCGTCCGGGGGCCAGGCGTTCTTCGCCGGCACGACCGAGGTCACGCTCGGGGCCGGCGCCTCGCTCCAGTTCGCGAGCCTCCAGGAGCTCGGGGACGACACCGTCGCGTTCCAGCATCGGCTCGCGTCGATCGGGGAAGGCGCCACGCTGCAATGGGCCCTCGCCCAGCTCGGCGGCCGCCTCGTGCGCAGCCGCGTCGAGAACCGCCTCGTCGGCGACCGAAGCTCGGTCGAGCAGGTCGAGATCGTGTTCGGTGCCGACGAGCAGCTGTTCGACCTGACCTCGTTCACGACCCACATCGGCCGCGACACGACCGGAGACCTGCTGTCGAAGGCGGCCCTGCTCGAGAGCGCCCGGGCCTACCTCAAGGGCCTCATCACGATCGAGAAGAGCGCGATCGGCACCGACAGCTTCCTCGGCGAGTTCGGCATGAACCTCTCGAAGTCGGCCCGCTCCGTCGCGATCCCGTCCCTCGAGATCGACCAGCCGGACTGCCGCCGCGCGATGCACTCGAGCTCGGTCGGCCCGGTCGACGAGATCCAGCTGTTCTACCTCGAGTCGCGCGGCATCCCACCGGACGAGGCGCGCAAGTTCATCGTGCTCGGGTTCCTCGAGCCGGTCGTCGCCAGGGTCCCGCTCGCATCCGCCCGCGATCGGCTGCGCGAGCTGCTGGAAGCCAAGTGGGCCTCCGGCTCGGATGGCTCCACCGGCGTGGCCGCCGCCTGATGCCTCCACAACGTCGCTCGCGCCGGCTCGCTCGCGCGCGCACCCGCGGCTCGCGATGAGACGGATCGACCTGCTGGGCGTCGACGAGGTCGCCGACGGCGAGATGAAGATGGCCTGGGTGGACGGCACCGACCAGGTCCTGGTGATCAACATCGGCGGCGAGGTCACGGCCGTGCAGGGCGTCTGCTCGCACGAGTACTTCGAGCTCGACAAGGGCTTCCTGACCAACGGCACGCTGACCTGCGCGCTCCACCTGTCCCGCTTCGACCTCGTCAACGGGGAGCCGCTCGACCCGCCGGCCGAGGAGCCGCTCGCCGTCTATCCCGTAGTGATCGAGGGCGACCGCATCCTGATCGAGGTCCCGGACGGCCCGCTGGAGATCAGCGAGTCGTAGCGCGTCGTCCGTGTGCGTGAGCCGGTACCGGTACCAACGTGCTGTGGCGGGCCGCGGCACTCGAGACGTACCGTCGGGGCATGCAAGGCGTCGAATTCGAGGGCTTCGCCGGCGACTGCACGATCACCGGCAAGATCACGATGTTCGGTGAGCGGCTGACCGACTTCCTCAACGGCCAGGAGCGCTTCCGGCTGCACAAGGTCGAGTTCCACAGCCTCGATGACGGCCACGCCGTCGCGCAGGACTCGGTCAGCATCGTGCGCGACGACCTGCTGGCGGTCGTGGGCACCGGACCGCGCGGGAACGAGAAGCAGCGCGTCGAGCTCCAGGAAGCCCGGATGCAGCTGTCGATCGGGCCGTACGTCATCCTTGGGCGGCTCCACGTTCCGCCCGGCCAGGACCCGATGCGCAACGTCCTCCAGCGCGAGCCGATGATCCCGTTCACCGGCGTGACGATGGCCTACAACATGGCGGGCTCGGTCGTCGCTCGCGACGTCGGCACCCTCATCGTCAATCGCCACCTCGTCGAGTGGATCACCGAGCCCGGCGAGGACGCGGTCCTGTTCCCGGAGGCGTCGATCCGCTCGCCGTTCTCGATGAACCTGCGCAAGGACTTCACCGGGCCCTCGACGCTCTAGTCGTCCCGCGCGGCGTCGGCCCCGGTCCGCAGGTTCTGGCGGAACTCACGGACCCGCGTGATCGAGAAGCGCTCCTCATCGTCTCCGGCCGGGGCGCCGGCGATGCGCGACACCACGTAGCTCCCGATCACCGGACCGTGCTTGAAGCCGTGGCCCGAGCCGCCGCCGACCAGCCAGACGTTGTCGAACGCGGGATGGCGATCGATCACGAAATCGGTGTCGGGCGTCGTCTCGTACTGGCACACCCGGGTCTCGACGACCGGCGCGCCGGCCATCGCCGGGAACCGTCCGCGCCATGTAGCGACGCGCCAGCCGGACCGACTCCGGGTCGACCTGTCGCTCGCCGTTCGTCGGGTCGAAGACCGGGCCGTAGCGATCGGGCGCCAGCTTCATGCCTCGACCGGCGACCGCCGGCATCCCGTAGGTCGCGGCGTCGTAGTCGACCCAGCAGGGGAGCCACTCGGCGTTGAACCGGCCGTCGCCCGCCGGCGGGCCGAAGAACATCACGTCCTGCTTGGTCACCCGGATGAGCTCGCCCGCGACGTCCGGGAAGAGCCGCGGCAGCCACGGCCCGGCCGCGAACACGAACGTGCCCCCCGGATAGCGGGTCCCGTCGCCGCCGACGACGTCGAGGAGACGTCGTCCGTCCGTGGCGCCCGGCTCGACCCACGCGAGCTCGAACCGCCCGCCGTCCCGGGCGAACGTCCGGGCCACGGCGGCCACCCCGTTCCGTGCCAGCAGGAGCCCCGCCTCGGGCTCGTACGCGGCGAAGGCGAGGTCATCGGCCGCGATCTGCGGCCAGCCGTCGGCGAGATCGGTCGGCGACAGCCGTCGCACCGGGATGCCGAGCGACGTCAGCGCCGCGATCGAGTGGGCCTCGAAGCCGTCCTCCCGATGGGCGAACCAGAGCATCCCGGCCTCGACGTAGAAGCGCTCGCCCACCTCCGCCTCGAACGCCTGCCAGGCCGTGCGCGCCTCGCGCGACCAGCGCGTGTAGAACGTGTCGGCCCCGTGCGCCGCCCGCAGGATGCGGGTCTCGTCGCCGGAGGTCGAGCGCGGGTGGCCGGCCCCGAAGGCATCGATGAGCGTCGTGCGTCCAGCCCGCCCGGCGAGAGCGGAGGGCCGTCCA
Organism: uncultured Chloroflexia bacterium; assembly: GCA_963850555.1. Lineage (GTDB taxonomy): Bacteria > Chloroflexota > Limnocylindria > Limnocylindrales > CSP1-4 > SPCO01. Next base: position 3,478 of record CAWKLT010000013.1, read on the forward strand.
GGCGCCCATCGTCCCCGCCCCGACGACGACGACGTCCGCCGCAGGCGCACTCACGGGCTGAGCGTCAGGGTCGCGACCGTCGCCGCGGCGATCGCATCCCGGGTGAACGGCAGCGGCAGGGTGTCGTCGTTCCGCCAGGGCTCGATCTGGTCGGCGTAGTGCGTCGCGAAGGGATGACCGGACTGGCCCGTCGTGATGACGATCCGTGCGCCATCGAGATCGGAGAGGTCGATGAGCAATCGATACGAGGGCAGATTCGTGACCGTGAACAGCTGATCGATGCCGACGGGCACGAACTCGGGATCCGTCGGGTCCGGGTACGCGCGGCTCAGGCGGTAGTAGGTGTTGTTGACGGCGCCGGCTGCGCCCGGCGCGGCCACCGGACCCTCGTTGAAGTACCACTCGAGGGGCCCGATCCCGCTGCCCGTCCCGATCGTCGCCTCCTTGAACGTCGCCGTATGCAGCCGGGCCCAGTCCCACGAGTCCGGGTCGCCGAACGCGGCCCGCAGCTCGGCCCCGGCCTCGTCCATGGCGCGCAGGGCGATGACATCCGCCGTTTCGACGGTCGGCGTGGTCGCGTCGTCCCACCACGGCGATTCGGGGTCCTGGATCAATTGCTCGAGGGCCACCCAGCTCCACGGGCTGCCGACGTAGTCGCGCGCCAGCGGCCCGAGATCGTCGTCGAAGAGGTCGCGCAGGACCCGATACTCCCAGGCCATGTACGCCGAGCAGCCGAAGCTGTCGAGCGTGCAGCGGCCGTCCCAGGTCGCGATCTGGTCGGCGATCGTGAAGCCGTCCGGGGTGGCCGGCAGCGCCTCGTCCAGCCACAGGACGATGTCACGGGCACGAAGCGGCGCCGTGTCGGCCTGGATGAGGCCCATGTCGGGCACGGTCAGCCCGTCCTCCGCGTGATGGTTGAGGAGGTCGATGATCCGCTCGGCGCGATAGCCCGGGTCCCATTCCTGGCCGAGGAACCGCGGATCGACGGCATCGACCACCGCGTTGTTGGCGGTCACGATCCAGCCATCGACCGGGTCCAGCGCCCACGGCAACTGCTCGAACGGGATCCGGTCGAGCCACTCCCCGTCGCCGGTCGAGCCCTGGACCGGCCGATCGCCGCGGTCGCCGGGGTCGGAGCGGATCGGGCACGTAGCCCGGCAGCTGATAGCCGATGTGCCCGTCGACGTCGGCGTAGACGAAGTTCTGGGACGGCCCGCCGTACAACGACAGGGCGGCGCGGAAGTCCTCGAAATCGGCCGCCTTGTTCAGGCCCAGGATCGCCTCGTACGTCCGGTCCGGCGCGGCTGCCGGATGGATCGCCGACCAGCGCAGCGCCATCAGCGGGCTGTCGACCAGCCGCTCGTCGACGTCGTTGAGGATGGGGCCGTGGACGGTTTCCCGGACCTCGATGGTTTCCGGGTCGCCGCCGGAGACCGCGATCTGCTCGGTCCGTGATCGCGAAGGGGAGGGACGCGCCGTCGGGGCCGAGGTAGCGGGTCGGGTCCGCCGGGTCGACCGTCTCGATGACCAGGTCCTGGACGTCCACGGCCGCGTTCGTCGCACCCCACGCGATCCGGGCGTTGTGACCCAGGACCACGCCCGGGACCCCCGGGAAGCTGACGCCGGCGACGTCGAACGGGCAGGCCTCGCTGACGGTCGCGCAATGGAGGCCGTTGACGAACCAGATCGACGGCATCGAGATGCCCAGGTGCGGGTCGTTCGCGAGCAACGCGCCGCCCGTCGTCGACAACGCCGGAGCCGCGACCCAGTCGTTCGAGCCGATCCCATGATCCGAGGCGAGGCCGCCGGCCGAGCCGTCGAGGCCCGCGAGCCGCAGCAGATCGTCGCCGATCGAGGCGACGTCGCGCCACGCGCCGGCCTGGCTGTCGGTGAGGGCCGGGGACGGTGGTGGACTCGGTCGTCGCGCGACGCCGGCGGTCGTCCGGGCCGTCCCGCCGTCCTCGGCGGCGAGCGGATCGATGTCAGGCGAGGGCTCGATGTCCGGCCGTGGGACGATGACCGGCCCGAACTCCCTCGTCGCGAACAGCTCGTCCGTGCGTGAGGGATCACCGAGCCGCGCATCGGCGAGGAACCGGAAGACCTCGCTGCTCATGTTCCCGGCAAGGTTCCAGGCCTGGACCTTGCCCCAGGTGAGCGTGTCGAGCACGGTCCAGGGCTCCGGGTTCGCGCCGGTGATCACGAAGGCCAGCCCGAGGTTGCCGCGATTCGCGTCGAGCCAGGCGTTGACCCCGGCGACATAGGCATCGAGGATCGCGCGCGTCTCGGCGGAGAGCGCGGCGAGATCCCGTTCCGCGGCTTGCCGCCAGCCGAGGGTCCGGATGAACCGGTCCTGCTCGAGCGAGCTCGCCCCGAACAGCTCGGAGAGGCGTCCGGCCGAGATGCGCCGCCAGACCTCCATCTGCCACATCCGCTCCTGGGCGTGGACATACCCCTGGGCAACGAACAGGTCGTGCGCGGTGGTCGCGGTGATGTGGGCGAATCCGGCCGCATCGCGGTCCACGGTGACCGCCGCGTCGAGACCCGCGACCTGGAGCGTGCCCGCGGTCTGCGGCATCGCGCGGTTCGTGATCCAGACCAGCGCGCCCGCCCCGGCCGCCACGGCGACGACGACCACGATGAGCAGGACGACGACCACCCGCTTCAGGAGCCGCACGGACGTCCCCCGACCCTCAACCGCGGAGTGCCGTGCCCAGGCCGGCCGCTTCGGCCCGCCGGACGATCGCATCGGCGAAGACGACGTCCGCGAGCCCGACACCGAGGTGCGTGACGACGACGCGGCCGCTCGAGGGCCGTGCGGTCCCGGCGAGGATCGCCACGCCGAGCGTCGAGACCGGGTCGGGGTAGCCATCGAACTGGCCCGCCTGACGGTTCGCCACGAACTGGCCGCGATCGTCCACGAGGAACAGCGCCGCCCCCTCGGCGACCTCGGCCGCGCACATCGTGGCGTAGTCGACCGGGATGACGAGCGCGTCCGGCGTCAGCCAGTCGGAGGTCATCGCCTGGCGATTGGCCGGGTCCGTGAACGAGGCCGCGGTGATCACGACGTCGGCGTCGGCGACCGCGTCGCGCGCCTCGGCGACCGTGTTGGCGGCCGCGATCCCGGGCGTCGCGCGGGCGGCCTCGGCGAGGGCCTCGGCGCGGTCCTGGTGGCGGTCGTGGATGGCAAGCTCGACCCCCGGCAGGACATGGGCGAGCACTTCGAGGTGGCTGTGGCCCTGGACGCCGGCCCCGATGATCGCCGCCCGCGGCGAAGGCGCCCGGCCGAGCTGCTGCGGGCCGAAGAGCGACAGCGCCACGCCCGAGACCGCCGCCGTCCGCTGCGCGGTGATCGGGCCGCCGTCCAGGATGGCTCGCGGCACGCCCGGTCGCCGGATCGTTGAGCACCACGACCGCATGGATCGCGGGCAGCCCGCCCGCCCGGTTCTCCGGGAACCCCGCCACCCATTTCATCCCGAGCAGGTCGCTGCCATCCGGGTCCCGCAGGGCCGCCGGCATCGCATGCGCGAAGGAGCCGGCCGGGCGCGGATGGACCCCGATCTTGGGCGGCAGCTCCGCGTCCGCGACGAGCGCGGTCATGGTCCGCTCGGCCAGGGCCAGGCGCTCCTCGATCGGGGGCATCGCCGCGGTCACATCGGCCGCCGAGAGATACCTGGTGACGACAGGCTTCATGCACCGCGAGTCTAGGTGGCGGACCGGCGTCGTGCGAGACCGGGGCGACGTACGCCGCCAGAACGCGCACGCGGGTACGATGCGCCGCGTGGCGCCCATCGACCTCGCGACCAGCCTCGAGAATCTCAAGCTCGAACGTGACGCGATCGTCCTCTACGACTCGCTCGCCGAGATCGAGAAGGACCAGACCCGGGCGGAAGCCTTCCGCCGGATCGCGGCGAACGAGCGGCGGCACGCCGACATCTGGGCCAGCAAGCTGACCGAGCTGGGTGCGACCGTCCCACCCGCCCACGGCCCGCGGCCGCGGGTGCGCATCATCATGCTCATCGCCCGGCTGTTCGGGACCCGCTCCGTCGCCGAGCTCGTGAAGGCCCTCGAGGGTGACGAGGAAGAGGCCTACGAGAGCCAGGGCGGATCGCCCGAGATCGCGGCGATCGCCGCCGACGAGCGCGAGCACGCGCAGATCTGGGAGCGTCTGTCCGAGGGCAAGCCCATCGCCGATGGTCGCAACGGCGCCGGCCCAGCCCGACGGGCCCCCTACGCCGCCGAGATCACCCGGCGGGAGCCGTGGCATCGCACGAGCGCTCGATCGGGCACCCTCCGCGCGGTCATCTTCGGCGTGAGTGACGGCCTCGTGAGCAACCTGTCGCTGGTCATGGGCGTCGCCGGCGCGTCGGCCGCACACCCGTCCCTCGTCCTCCTCGCCGGGATCGCCGGCCTGCTGGCAGGGGCGTTCAGCATGGCCGCCGGCGAGTACATCAGCATGCAGAGCCAGCGCGAGCTGTTCGAGCGACAGATCGAGCTCGAACGGGCCGAGATGGAGGCGATGCCCGAGGAGGAGGAGGCCGAGCTGGCGGCCGCCTATCGCGCGAAGGGCTTCGCCCGCGACGAGGCGGCCCGCATCGCCCACCGCCTGTTCCAGGATCCCGAAGCCGCGCTCGACATCCTCGTGCGCGAGGAGCTCGGGCTGGACCCGGACGAGCTCGGGTCGCCGTGGGGCGCGGCGATCGGCTCGATGGTCTCGTTCGCGATCGGGCGCCGCCGTGCCGGTCATCCCGTTCCTGTTCGGCGGCGGCCCGACGATCACGGTCATCAGCCTGGGCCTGAGCCTCGCCGCCCTGTTCGCGGTCGGTGCCGGGGTGAGCCTGCTGACCGGGCGGGGGATGCTCTTCAGCGGGTTCCGCCAGCTCGCGATCGGCCTCGGCGCGGCGACCGTGACGTTCCTCATCGGATCGATCATCGGCGTTGGCGCGGGCATCTGATCCGATGGGCGACGCGACGGTCCTGCGCGAGCGGCTCACCGGGGAGGGGCTGGATCCCGGGGCGTGGTCCAACGGCCCCGGCGACACCTACGCCTCGCACGACCACGCCTACGACAAGGTCATCGTCGTGGCATCGGGCTCGATCACGTTCGGCCTCGCCGATCGGCCCGTGGAGCTCGCGGCCGGCGACAGACTCGAGCTGCCGGCGGGTTCCGCGCACGATGCGATCGTCGGATCGAACGGGGTCGTGTGCCTGGAGTCGCACCTGCCCGCCGGCACGCTGACCGGGATCGCCCACCGGGAGGCCGGCTCGTGGTGAACCGGAGCCTCGAAAACCGCCCCGCCCAGCCCGGACGTATCCGATGACAAGAGTCGGTCCGGGTCCGGGCGTCGACGTCGGCCTCGTTCGCGAGGTCGCGGCGGGATCGCACGACGCCCTGGCCGAGCTCTACGACCGTCACGCCGATGCGGTGTTCGCATCGGCCTATCGCCTTACCTCAGATCGGGGACTCGCCGAAGAGGTCGTGCAGGAGACGTTCCTGGCGCTCTGGAACCGCGCGGAAACATTCGATCCGACAGTCGGGTCGCTCGCGGCCTGGCTGCATACGATCGCGCGCAATCGCACGGTCGACCGACTTCGCGCGGCCGGCCGGCGCCCCACGCTCGTGCCGTTGTCCTCGGCGGCCTCTTCGGGGTCCGCCTACGGCGGCAGCCCGGAGCCCGATGCCGACGCGCTCGAACGCGTGCTCGCAAGCGGCACGATCGTCGCCGGCTCGGCGCCGGTACGCTCGCCGGACATGGAAGTCGCTCTGCTCGAGCTGCGCGAAGCCCTGCAGGCGGCGCTGGCCGAGATGCCGGAGGTCGAACGGGTGGTCATCGTCCTGGCCTATGGCGAGGACCTGACGCAGACCGAGATCGCCGATCGACTCGGCTGGCCGCTCGGGACGGTCAAGACGCGGACCCGGCGGGCGCTGCTGCGCCTGCGCGAGGTCCTGGGCAGCGGGGCCGGCCCCGAATTCACCCGATACCTGGCCCGGGCCCCCGTGGCCCGGCCGGATCGCTGACGCAAGCGGAGAAGCATGGATCACGACGAGGTACTCGAACAGCTCGAGCTGGCGGCCGTGGAGCCCGATGGGCTGACGCGGCTGATGGCCGGGGACACGGCGATCGCCGCGGCGATCGCGGGTCACCTGGTGGGCTGCGATGCCTGCGCCGGCGAGTTCGAGCGGCTCGGCCGGGCGGCGCCGCTGTTGCGCGACGTCGTGCGGACCACGCCATCGGCCGACCTGCGCGAGCGAACGCTTGCCTATGTGCGCGAGCACGGCGTGTCGAGGGGTACGGCCGCACCGGCCGGTCGCGGCCGCGGCACCCACGTCCGTCCCCGAGAACCGTCGGCCGGACCGCTCGCGTGACTGCCGTGGGTCGCGAGCATCGCCGCCGTCGTCGCCCTGGCGGTCGCTGGAGTGTCCCTCCTCGCCGTCCAGGGCATGTCGGAGCAGCTCGCCGCCCAGGACCGCGCCATCGCCGGGCTCGAGGCGGTCACGAGCGCCACGATCGAGATCACCGGCGAGCCGGACGCGCAGCGCGTCGCGCTCACGGCGAGCGACGCCGACACGTCAGGGTCGCTCCTGTTCTCGCCGGCCACCACGCAGCTCGTGGTCGTCGCCATGGGCCTGGACCAACCGCCGGCCGGCCAGGAATACCGCTGCTGGATGGAAGTCGCCGGCAAGCGCGAGAACGTCGGGCGGATGTTCTTCGGCGACGACCTCGCGTTCTGGGTCGGCGATACGCCGGCGGTCAGCGAGGCAGGCCCGGGGACGACCTTCGGGGTCTCACTCGCCGATCTCGGCAGCCCCGCCATCGACGCGCCGCCGGTCATCGTCGGGGAGCTCTGACGAGCCGACATCGGGTGGTGGGACCTCGTCGGGTGGCGGCGCCTCGAGATACGCCCGATGGAGGGCGAGCAGCCGCTCGACGGTCTCGGGCGTGACGTGGTGGCCCTCTTCCTCGAGGCTGGCCGACAGCCAGAGCGCTTCCTGCGCTCGCTCCCTGGCATCGATGTCGACCTCGCGCCGCCGCTGATCGGCGACCACGAACCAGACCAGCCCGGCTCCCACGACGAGCCCGACCATCAGCATCCACCAGTTGAACTCGGCGTTCACCGTCGCGAAGTATAGGGACGCATCGCCCGGCGAGCCGCCGCGGCTACACTCCGCGCATGTTCGACATCCCGCCCGATCCCATCGCGTTCCAGCTCGGTCCCATCACGGTCGGCTGGTACGGGCTCTGTTACGCGATCGGACTGGCGGCGGCATACGTCGTGCTCATCCGCCTGGCGCGCGCCGCCGGCGAGGATCCCGACATCGTCGGCAACGGCATCATCATCGTGTCGATCGCGGCCCTGATCGGGGGACGGCTCTACCACGTCATCGATCAGTGGGCCCTGTACGCGAACGATCCGCTCAAGATCATCCTGCCGCCGTATTCGGGGCTGGGGGTGTTCGGCGGCATCGTGACCGGGACGCTGGCGGCATGGTGGTACGCGCGCCGCCGCGGCGTGTCCTTCGCCCGCTGGGCGGACATCATCGCGCCGGCCCTGTTCGTCATGCAGGCGATCGGCCGGTGGGGCAACTACTTCAACCAGGAGCTGTACGGCCCGCCGACGACGGCGCCGTGGGGCATCCCGATCGACTGCGCCCACCGCCTCGCCAGGTATGCCTGCGACGTCTATCCCGAGACCACGCGGTTCCACCCGCTGTTCCTGTACGAATCGATCTCGGGGTTGCTCGGCGCCGCCTTCCTCGTGTTCCTCGGGTATCGGCTGCGGTCGTGGCTGCGACCCGGTGACCTGTTGCTCACCTTCTTCATCTGGTACGGCGTCACGCGCTTCGCGCTCGAAACGCTGCGCGCGGACAACTGGACGTTCTTCGGCGTCCCGACCGCGCAGATCGTCTCGCTGGCGTTCATCGCGATCGGGGTCGTGGGGATGGTCCTGCGACATCGAGGGAGCCGGATGGGCGACAAGCCGCCGGCGGATCCCCAGCGCGCGACGTGGGGCGCGCTCGGCGCCGCCTGGATGACCCGCCCGATCGATGAGCCGTGGGCGAACGTCGGCGACCGGATCGACGACGAGGCGGGCGAGGAGGCCGGCGACGAGGCGGCAGACGGGGCTCTCGACGACGAAGTCGACGAGACCGACGCCGCCGACGAGCCCGAGCCCAGCGTCGATGGCGATGCCGCGGCCCGTGACGAGACCGAGCCGCGTCCGAGCCCATGACCGGCGACGCGCGTCCGCCCGAGGCGACCGCGTCCGATCCATCGCCGCCGGGTCGCCCCCGCCGGCCGCCGCCCGGCCGCATCTCCCCCGAGGCGATGGCCGCCGCCCGTGGCGGCGTGTCCGAGGGTCTGGCCTGGCTCGGCCGAGCGCCGGAGGCGAAGGCGTCGCTGCTCTATCGAGCCGCTCGGCTGCTCGTCCGCTTCGCCTGCTTCGGGCTGTTCCGCTTCCGTATCGAGACCTCCGGTCAGGAGCACGTCCCAAAGGGTGGCTACCTGCTCGTCGCCGGTGCGCATCGGGGCTGGATGGACCCGTTCGTCGTGATGCATGCCCTGCCCGTCGAGCCGCGCTGCTGGATCCTGGGGAGCGGCCCATCGACCTTCACGACGCGATGGCGCGAGTGGCTCGTCCGCCGGATCGGCGGCCTCTTGCCGGTCTGGCGCGGCGGCGTGGGGATCGACCCGCACGTGGCCTCGGCACAGGCGGTCGTCGATGCGGGCGCGGTCTTCGTCCAGATGCCGGAGGGGACGGTGAGCGGCCCGCCCGGGCGGCTCGGTGCCATGCGGACTGGCTGGGCGATCATCGCGCTCCGAACGGATGCCGCGGTCCTGCCGCTGGCGATGGCCGGCACGGAGGAGCTGTACATCGGCCGGCGGATGGCATCGCGCGTGCTCCCACCGCGGTCGGCGCGGGAGCTTGCGGGCCTAGAGGCGGGCGCATCGCTGCCCGCGCCGGGCACGCGGGAGGAGCTGGCCACGGCCCGCGCGATGACCGATCGCCTGGCGGAGATCCTGGACTCGGTCGTCCAAGCACTGCACCGGACGACGGTGGATCCTCCCGAGCACCCGCGCCGTCTCCGCCAGCGCCTGACCTGGCTGCTGCTGCGGAAGGGCCGCCTCGATCGCGACGGCTGACGGCCGGTCCCGTCCGCCTATACTCGCCCGCGATGCAGTACGCGGAGACCATCCTCGACCTCGTAGGAAACACCCCGCTCGTCCGGATCAGCCGGGTGACCAGGGACCTGGGCCCCGAGGAACGCCAGCCGCTCCTGCTGGCGAAGATGGAGATGCTCAACCCCGGCGGTTCCGTCAAGGACCGGATCGGCCTGCCGATGATCGAGGCGGCGGAGCGCGAGGGGCTCCTCAAGCCGGGCGGCACGATCATCGAGCCGACCAGCGGCAACACCGGCCACGGGCTCGCGATCGCGGCCGCGCTCAAGGGCTACCGCTGCATCTTCGTCATGGCCGACAAGCAATCGACCGAGAAGCAGGCGCTCCTCCGTGCGTACGGCGCCCAGGTCGTCCTGTGCCCCACGAACGTCACCCCCGAGTCGCCCGAGAGCTACTACAGCGTCGCGGCGCGGCTGGCGCGCGACATCCCGGGCGCGTTCAAGCCGGACCAGTACTGGAACCAGGAGAACCCGGCCGCCCACGAGCAGACGACCGGCCCCGAGCTGTGGGACCAGACGGAGGGTCGGATCACCCATTTCGTGGCCAGCGTCGGCACGGGCGGCACGATCTCGGGCGCGGCCCACGTCCTGAAGCAGCGCAACCCCGCGATCCAGATCATCGGGGCGGATCCGGAGGGCTCGATCCTGTCTGGCGACACCGCGCGGCCGTACCTCACCGAGGGCGTCGGCGAGGACTTCCTGCCGGGCACGTACGACCCGTCAGTGGTCGATCGCTGGGTCCGCGTCAGCGACCGCGACGCCTTCGCGATGGCGCGCCGGTTGACGCGCGAGGAAGGGATCCTCGCCGGCGGGTCGTGCGGCACGGCGATGGTCGCCGCGCGCGAGGTCATCCGCGACCTGATGACGACCGACGGCGGAGCGGACGCGGTCGTCGTGGTGCTGCTGCCCGACGGCGGCCGGAACTATCTCTCGAAGCTCTACAACGACGAATGGATGCGGGTCAACGGCCTGATGGCCACGACCGGCGCCGCGACGCGCATCGCCGCGCTGCTCGCCGACCGCCACCACCCGACCGATCGTCCGCCCGTCGTCGTCGCGCGCACCACCGAGCGAGTCGGCGACGCCATCGCGACGCTCCAGGCCTACGGCATCAGCCAGCTACCGGTGTCGGAGGAGCCCGAGGGCGACGACGTCGTCGGGCTCGTGGGCTCGATCAGCGAGAAGGGCCTGCTCGATCGCGCCTACCGCGACCCGAGCGTCGTCGAGCGCACGGTCGGCGAGGTCATGGACCCGCCCCTTCCGCTGGTCGAGGCGTCGGCGACGCTCGACGAGGCGTTCGCGCTGCTGAGTGGCAACGCGTCAGCCCTCGTAGCGGTCCGCGGCGAGCGCCCGGCCGGCGTCGTCACGAAGCTCGACCTGCTCGAGTACCTGGCGCATCACTCGTCGTCGGATGGGTAGGCCCAGCGCTGCCTCGACTCGTCGGACGGGTAGGCCCAGCGCTGCCTCGACGGGTCAGACCCAGGGCAGCGTGATCGGCAGCAGCGCGTTGAGCAGCAGGCCCAGGGTGAGCAGGCCGCCGGCACGGCGGGTGTGGACGAACGCCCAGCCGACGAACCACAGCGGCCACGTCGGGTAGTCGGGCGGCGGCGCGGCCGGCTTCGGGGTGCGGAACGTCCGGAGCACGGCCAGCAGCCGCGGGACGCCGAGCACCACGAGCAGCACCCACGGCCCGATGAGCCCGACGGCCGCCGAGAGGATCGTCAGCGGGTAGAAGGCGATCATCAGCCACCGACCCACGGCTCGCGCCCGCTCCTCGCCGAGGATCACGGGCAGCGTCCGCACGCCGAGCGCCCCGTCGGCCTCGATCTTGTCGATGTGCTTGCCGAACAGCACGCTCGTCACGAGCAGGGCGTACGGCACCGACACGAGCAGCACCCACGGCGCGATCGTCCCCGTCGCCGCCAGGAACGTCCCGCCGACCATCAGCGGACCCCACGTGAGGAACACGCCGGGCTCGCCGAGGCCGTGGTGCTTGAGCCGGATCGGCGGGGCGACGTAGAACACCGAGATGAACAGCCCGGCCAGCGCGAACACGATGATCAGCGGTCCGCGCACGGCCGCGAGGTACAGCATGATCGCGGCGCCGACCGCGTTGACCAGGAGGATCGCGATCCCGAGCTGGCGCTTGGTCACCCAGCCCGACAGGATCGGGTGCGGCGCGTAGAGGGCCCGGACGTAGTCGTCGGTGTCGACGCCGCTCGTCGTGTCGAAGTAGTCGTTGATCATGTTGTTGGCGGCGTGCGCCAGCACCAGCCCGACCACGGCGATGGCGAAGAGGCCCCAATCGACCGGCGGTCCGCCGGCGACGCGGTTCGCCTCGACCGCGAGCAGCCCACCGATCAGCCCCGACCAGATGGTCATCGGGAAGACGGCGGCGCGCGTGATGACGAGCCACTTGCCGACCGTGTCGAGCGGTCGCGTCTTCGGCGGATTCGCCGTCTCGAGGATCTCCTTCCAGGCGAGCAGGCGCTCGCGGGCGGAGATCGGAGTCGTAGCGGCGTCGTGGGCGGGAGCGGGCGTGGCGGCGGTGCTCATCAGGTCCTCGGTCGGTCGTGAAACGTGCGATGAGAACGTATCACGTTCTCGGATCATCGGCCCGCTGCGTCATCATTGGACGCCGTGACCGAGCGTCCCAGCCATCCGCACCCCGCGATTCGAGCTCGTCTCGATGTCGCTGCCGTTCATGCAGACCCTGCTCGCGGGCGACATCCCGGCCGCCGAAGCGGAGATCGGCGCGACGATCCCGCCGGACCTCGCGGAGCAGCTCGATCATTTCCTGCAATTCCGCATCGCCGACCTCACGGTCGACCCGGCGGCGCAGCCGTGGCTGGGTCGAGCGATCGTGCGCACCGATCCGGACGGATCGCGCCGGGTCATCGGAACGTGCGGGTTCCACAGCCCACCCGACGACACGGGACGGGTCGAGATCGGTTACCGGGTCGAGGCGGCCGAGCGGCGCAAGGGCGTCGCCACGGAGGTGGTCCGAGCGCTCCTCGACTGGGCTGCCGTGGAGCACGGCGTGAACCGCTTCCGGGCCTCCGTCGCGCCGGACAACCTGCCATCGCTGGCCGTCGTGGCGAAGTTCGGCTTCCGCCAGGTCGGCGTGCAGATCGACGATATCGACGGGGAGGAGCTGGTCTTCGAGCTCGACGATTGGGCCGCCACAGCCTGATCGCGCGGATGCCATGATGGCCGCGATGCCCGGACCGACCGACGACGCCGATCTCTCCTTCGACACCCTCGCCGTCCACGCCGGCGCCGAGCCCGACGAGCTGACCGGCGCGGTCGCACCGCCGATCTACCAGACCTCGACCTACGAGCAGGACGGCGTCGGCAAGCCACGCCGCGGCTACGAGTACGCGCGGTCGCAGAATCCCGACCCGGGAGCGGCTCGAGCGCGCGATCGCGACGCTCGAAGGCGGCCGCCACGGGTTCGCCTTCGCGTCGCGGTTCGGCGGCGACCGCGGCGATCGCCGAGCTCGCCGCGCCGGGCGACGAGGTGGTCGTCGGGGACGACGTCTACGGCGGCACGTACCGCTATCTCGAGAAGGTCCGCAAGGGCGCCGGGGTCACGACGTCGTACGTCGACCTGGCCGCCGGTCCGGACGTGCTCTGGGAGGCGCTGTCGGAACGGACGCGGCTGGTGTGGTTCGAGACGCCGACCAACCCGCTGCTCAAGACCGTCGATATCGCCGCGGTCGCCGCGACCGTCGAGCGACGGGCGGCGGAGGGTGGCCGGCGGCCGCTGATCGTCGTCGACAACACGTTCGCGTCGCCGGCCATCCAGCGGCCGCTCACGCTGGGCGCGGACATCGTGTTCCACTCCGCGACGAAGTACCTCGCCGGCCACTCCGACACGATCCTGGGCCTGGCGGTCACCTCGAACGACGAGGTCGGCGAGCGGTTGCGCTTCCTCCAGAACGCGATGGGCGCGGTGCCGGGTCCGCAGGACTGCTTCCTCGTGCTGCGCGGGCTGCGGACGCTGCACCTGCGCGTGGAGCGCCATCAGTCGAACGCCGCGGCCGTGGCGGCGTTCCTGCGCGGGCGACCGGACGTCGCGGAGGTCTTCTACCCGGGGATCGGCGGGATGGTGTCGTTCGTGCCCGCCCCGGGCTCGGGCGGGTCGGCGGCGGAACGGGCGATCGCCATCGCCGAGGGGACGCGGCTGTTCACCCTGGCCGAGTCGCTGGGCGGCGTGGAATCCCTGATCGAGATCCCCGCCGCGATGACCCACATGTCGGTCGCGGGCTCACCGCTCGAGGTCGATCCGGCGCTCGTCCGCCTCTCGGTCGGTCGGGCGATCGACGCCGACGCGGGCTCGACGACCTGCGATCGCGGTCCGACTTCCTCGCGTCCTGCCCGATCGGACTGATCGCAGGTCGTGGTCGTACTGGCCGCGATCGTCGATCGCGGCTCGGCGTGAGTCGCTCGCATCAGCCGCCGGCCATCGCCGGTAGCAGGACCAGGGTGTCTGCCTCGCCGACCGGGGTGTCGAGCGCCTGGAGGTGCCGCACGTCGGTGTCGTTCAGGAACGCGTTCACGAAGCGGTTGAGGTCGCCATCCGGGGCGATCAGCTGCGACTCGAGCCCTGGGTGGGCCGCCACGAGTCCCGCGATCACCTCGCGGACGGTGCCGCCCGGGACGTCGACGAGCTTCGCGCCGCCGGTCGAGGTCCGGAGGGTCGGGGGGATGCGGACCGTGCTCATGAGGCGTCCTCCAGCCAGGCCTCGAAGGCCGTCAGGCTCGGGCGGATGACCGGGGCGAGACCAGGCTGGCCGGGCCGGGCTGGTGCGCTGCCGCCGTCCGCGAGGCCGAGCAGGCGGGCGTCGGGCGTCTTGAGTCCGTTGCCGGTGAGGAGCGCCACGACCTCGTCGCCATCGCGGATCACACCACGTCGCCGGGCAGCCGCGACCGCGCCAAGCGTGACGCCGCCGGCCGTCTCCGGGTAGAGCCCTTCGAGCCGCGCGACGTCGCGGATCGCCGCGGCGGTGACCTCGTCGGAGATCGCCTCGACCGAGCCGCCGCTGTCGCGGGCGACCTCGACGACATAGCGCCCGTCGGCCGGGTTGCCGATCGCCAGCGAGCGGACGATCGTGTCCGGCTCGCGGACCGGCGTGATGACGTCCGTGCCCGCCTCCCAGGCCGTGGCCACGGGCGCGCAGCCGGCCGCCTGGCCGCCGACGAATCGGATCGGCCGGCGATCGACGAGACCGAGGTCGGCGAGCTCCTCGAAGCCGCGCGCGACGCGGGTGAACATCGCCCCCGACGCGACCGGCCCGACGATCACGTCCGGCGTGCGCCAGCCGAGCGACTCGGCGATCTCGTAGGCGAGGGTCTTCGAGCCCTCGGCGTAGAACGGCCGCAGGTTGATGTTGACGAAACCCCAGCCGGTCTCGTCGGCGACTTCGAGGCAGAGGCGGTTGACGTCGTCGTAGGTCCCGTCGATGGGGACGACGGTCGCGCCGTAGGCCAGAGCGTGGTCGACCTTGGCGGGCTCGAGGTCGGCCGGGATGAACACGTAGGCCGGGAGGCCCGACGGCGGCCGCTGCGGCGGCCGTGGCGCCGGCGAGATTCCCGGTCGAGGCGCAGGCGAGCGCCGGCACGCCGAACTCGACGGCGCGGGCCGCCGCGATGGCGACGGCCCGGTCCTTGAAGCTCAGCGACGGATTGCGCGTGTCGTCCTTCAGCCAGAGGCGATCGACGCCCAGGCTCGGGGCCAGCCGTGCCGCATCGAGCAGCGGCGTGGAGCCGACCGGCAGCGACCGCGCCGGAGCCGCGTCGACCGGCAGCAGCTCCAGGTAGCGCCAGATTCCCGGCGCGCGCCGCGCGATCGCTTCATGCGTCAGCGTGGCCGCGACCACCTCCAGGTCGTAGGTCACCTCGAGCGGCCCGAAACAGGCCGGACAGACATACGCCAGGGCGATCGGCTGGGTGAGCCCGCAGTTACGACACGACATGCCGATGAGGCGCGCGGGTGCATCGTCGGTCGGCGCACCGGTGGTCGTGGTCGGCGGTGTCAGCGTATCGGTCGTCATGGCGTGGTCTCCGGGCGTTCGCGGCGTGGCGCGGCGCGGGGACCGGTACGGACGGACGAGCCTGATCGCTTCGAGGGGGCTCCGAAGAGTTCCCTTATCTCGCAGGAGGACCTGCCCGGAATTGGCACCTTGCCGGCATCGCGCCGGTAGGTTGTCGTGGCTTCAACGGGCCGGTCCCTCTGCCACTCTTGATAAGCGCTCTTCAGTTGTGGGCGATGCTACGGGCGGTCGGGGGCAATCGTCAAGGCGATGGGCGCCACGCGCCGCGAACGGAACCCAGGCGGTGCCCGGGCGCAACCTTCTCGCCACCGATCCGCAACCTCCACGGTCCGACCCGTGTACAATCCCGCCCTACGCGACTGTGGAAGCCGACTCCTGCGGTGCCCGGCAAGGGCCCCGCATCACGCGCGGCCGGTCGACTCGTGACGTGATGACTCGCGCCAAGGAGTCCGACCACTGATGGCCACAACGCATCCCGCCCGCCCCGATCATCCCCCGACGCCCGACGCCGGCCGAGTTCGCCCGCCGCTGGGCCGCCGCCTGCGGGTGAACCGCTCGTCGGCCGAGCTCGTGGAGGACGCGATCCGAGCCGGCGAGGGCATCATCGCCGCGGAAGGTCCGCTGGTCGTCCGCACCGGCAAGCACACGGGTCGCTCGCCGCAGGACAAGTTCATCGTCGACGAGCCGACCACCCGCGACAAGATCTGGTGGGGCGAGGTCAATCGGCCGATCACCGAGGCGAACTACGACCGCCTCCGGGCGCGCCTGGTCGCCTACTGCGCCGAGAAGGACCTCTACGCGCAGGACCTGCCACATCGGGGCGGATCCGACCCACCAGCGCCGGCTGCGCGTCTACACCGAGACCGCGTGGGCCAGCCTGTTCGCTCGCAACCTCTTCCGCCGCCCGGGGGCCGCGGACCTCGTCGGCTTCGAGCCGAACTTCACGATCATCTGCGTCCCGTCGTTCAAGGCCGATCCCGCCACCGAGGGGACCCGCACCGAGACCGCGATCCTGGTCCACCTCGAGCGGATGGAGATCCTGATCGTCGGCACCGAGTACGCCGGCGAGATCAAGAAGTCGGCGTTCACCGTCATGAACCACCTCATGCCCGACGAGGGCGTCCTGCCGATGCACTCCTCGGTCAACGTCGGCAAGGCCGGCGACTCGGTCGTGTTCTTCGGGCTCAGCGGGACCGGCAAGACCACCCTGTCCGCGGACCCGGAGCGCAGCCTCATCGGCGACGACGAGCACGGCTGGGGGCCGGACGGGCTGTTCAACTTCGAGGGCGGCTGCTACGCGAAGACGATCCGCCTCTCGCCGATGTACGAGCCCGACATCTTCCAGACGACCCGGCGCTTCGGGACCGTGCTCGAGAACGTCGACCTGGACCCCGACACGCGCGAGCTGGACCTCGACTCGGAGCGGTTCACCGAGAACACCCGTGGCGCCTACCCGCTCCACTTCATCGGCAACGCCGACCCGACCGGGATGACCGGCCAGCCGCGGACCGTCGTGCTGCTGACGGCCGACGCGTTCGGGGTGCTGCCGCCGATCTCGCGCCTGACCCACGCCCAGGCCGCCTACCACTTCATCAGCGGCTACACGGCCAAGCTGGCCGGCACCGAGGTTGGGGTCAAGGAGCCGAAGGCCACGTTCAGCGCCTGCTTCGGGGCCCCGTTCATGCCCCGGCACCCGGGTCTCTACGCCGGGATGCTGACCGAGCGCCTGGCGGCCCAGGATGCCACCGTCTGGCTCGTCAACACCGGCTGGACCGGCGGGCCGTACGGAACGGGCGAGCGCATGGACATCGCGCACACGCGGGCGATGGTTCGGGCGGCCCTCAACGGCGCCCTCGCTTCCGTCGAGATGCGGGTCGATCCGAACTTCGGCGTCGAGGTCCCGCTGACCTGCCCGGATGTGCCGGCGTCGTTCCTGGACCCGCGCGCCACGTGGGCCGACAAGGACGCCTATGACCGGCAGGCCCGGATCCTCGCCGGGATGTTCGCCGCGAACTTCGCCGACTACGCCGAGGGCGTGACCGACGACATCCGGGGCGCAGGGCCGCTCGTCGGCGACCCGCCCACGGCAGAGTCGCTCGAGGACGACCCCGGCGCCGGTTGAGCCGCGCCATCGCGCCGGCCCGAAGGGGCGCGCATGAGGCCATTGCCATCGAGGTCGGCCACAGCGGCGACCCCCAGGGTCATGAGGCCAAGGAAGCCAAGGAGGGTCGCGGCCGGGAACCCGATCACGACGACCAGCACGAGGAGGTCGCTCATGCCGAGGCCGATGCCGAGTGATCCCCGGGCCCGACGGCCCGGTCCATGCGACGCAGGGCGAACACGAGGACGATCACGCCGATCGCGAGTGGTGCGAGCATCAGCCCGAACGGGATCGCGACCAGGATGAGCAGGATGCCGAGGAGGGCGTACGCGCCGCTCATGCTCGAGCGCCCCGGGTGACGGAAACGGACTTGGACATGGATGGTGCTCCGGTACGAACGTTTCGGCCTCGATCGTGGCCCCGCGGGATCGGCGCGAACATCGTCACGCGTCCATCGTCACGGCCCACGAACGACGACCCGCCCAGCGCACGGGCATAGAATCGACCGCCCGTAGACCCCACCGGAAGGAGCCCCCAACCCATGCCCCGCAACAGAGTCACCGTCATCGGAGCCGGCAACGTCGGCGCCACGACCGCCCAGCGCATCGCGGAAGCCGGGCTGGCCGACGTCGTCCTCGTCGACATCGTGGAGGGGCTGCCGCAGGGCAAGGGCCTGGACCTGGCCGAGGCCGCGCCCGTCGTCGACCACGACGCCCGGATCACCGGGACCAACGACTACGCCGACACCGCGGGGAGCGACATCATCGTCGTCACGTCGGGCCTCGCCCGCCAGCCGGGCATGAGCCGGGACGACCTCCTGACGAAGAACGCCGGGATCGTCCGATCCGTCGTCGAACAGGCCGCGAAGCACTCGCCCGATGCGGTCCTCATCGTCGTGACCAACCCGCTCGACGCGATGTGCCACGTGGCCTTCGAGGCATCAGGCTTCCCCCGCGAGCGGGTGCTCGGCATGGCCGGCGTGCTCGACTCGGCTCGATTCCGGAGCTTCATCGCCGAGGAGCTCGGGGTCAGCGTCGCGGACACGCACGCGTTCGTGCTGGGCGGGCACGGCGACACCATGGTCCCGCTCTCGCGCTACTCGACGGTGGCCGGCGTGCCGATCACCGAGCTGCTCCCCGCCGACCGCGTCAAGGCCCTCGAGGATCGAACGGCCAACGGCGGGGCCGAGGTGGTCGCCCTGCTCAAGACCGGCTCGGCGTTCTACGCGCCAGCCGCCGGCGCGTTCGAGATGGTCGAGGCCATCCTGCTCGATCGCAAGCGCGTGCTGCCGTGCGCCGTCCTGCTCAAGGGCGAATTCAAGACCCACGACCTGTTCGTCGGCGTCCCGGTCGTGCTTGGCGCGGGCGGGATGGAGCGGGTCTTCGAGATCGAGTTGACCGCCGATGAGCAGGCCGCCTTCGACCGCTCGGCCGGGGCCGTGAAGGAGCTTGTCGAGGTCCTCGAGCGGTAGGCCGAGAAAGTTGCGTTGCCAACTAGCAACGCATGGTGGCCGCGTGGCCGCCCCTGAGTTGACCCACGGCGGGTTACCGCGTTAGGGTCCTAGTACGAACGCATTCGAGCCTTGGGGAGCCCCAATCCCCAGGCGTCGAAGTGAGATCGCCGTGTCTGATGTTGGAGGCCAGACGCCGGCTGGATCGCGCCCCAGCTCCGCCGTGAACGGATGCGGCCCGCCGCATGCGCTCGCGTCATCTGACGAATTTGGAGGAGACAGATCGTGTCACCCACTACGCGTACGGCCGCGATGCGGCTGCTTACGCCGTTCATCGTCCTGGCGCTCCTCGCATCGGCGCTCTTCGTCGCCCAGCGAGTCGCAAGCGCGGACGAACCTTCCCCGGCCGAAGACCTCGGCTACTACATCAACTACGTCGCGCCGCAGGCCCAAAAGTCGACCAGCGGCAAGGAGATCAAGGCCAAGAACGGCCTCCGCAAGGCGGCGGTCGACAAGGCGAACGCGGTCGATCGCAAGTTCGCCGGCGGCAACCCGCGCGATGCGAAGATGCTGGCCAAGATCGAGGCCAAGGCCATGAAGGCCAAGACGAGCCCGCGCAAGATCAAGCAGGCCAAGAACATGCAGGAGGCGCGGCTCCTGACGATCCTCGTCGAGTTCAACAACACGGCGGCGGACGACTTCACGGGCAGCATGGTGCCGCGGACGGTATTCGAAAGCCGTGAGTGCATCCCCGGCAACGTCCAGAACGGCCCGCTCCACAACAAGATCCCGAATCCGGCGACCTACACCCACGAGGACAACAACACGTTCTGGGTGCCGGACTTCTCGCCGGACCACTTCAACAAGATGCTCTACACCAAGACGGGCATCACCACGCGGGTTCGGCCCGACCTGATCGGTCCCGACGGCCAGCCCGGCATCGACATCTCCGGTTACACGATGAAGAACATGTACGAAGAGATGTCCAAGGGCGCGTACACCGTGAACGGCGCGGCCACCCCGTGGGTGACCGTCCCGCACTCCGAGGCGTGGTACGGCGCTAACCGCTGCTTCCAGAACGCCGCGGGCGTGTGGGAACCCGGTGCCATCCAGTCCATGAACGGCCACCCGGACAATCCCGGCGGTGCCAGCACCCTGGGCGAGCATGCGGTCGACGCACTCGCAGCTGCCCAGCCGAACTTCCCCTGGGAGGATTACGACATCGAGGACCAGGGCGATGCCGACGGTGACGGCAACGTCTTCGAGCCGGACGGCATCGTCGACCACCTCGTGCTCGTCCACTCGGGCGAGGACAAGTCCGGTGGTGGCGGGGAACAGGGTGTCTACGCCATCTGGGCCCACTCCTCGACCATCATCGGCGGCCATCAGGTCCCCGGCACCGACGTCGAGGTCTGGAACTACATCGTGCAGCCCGAGGACTCGGGTGTGGGCGTGTTCGCCCACGAGTACGGCCATGACCTGGGCCTGCCGGACCTGTACGACACCTCGGGAGCCGCGGACTCCGACATCGACTTCTGGGATCTCATGAGCTCGGGCTCGCACAGCGGTCCGATCTTCCAGTCGCTTCCGACGCACATGGGGCTGTGGGACAAGTGGGTGCTCGGCTGGGCCGACCCGCTGATCCTCACTCCGGGCTCGGCGGCGCGCAATGTGCAACTCGGCCAGACGTCGCGGACCCCGAAGGGGACGAAGGACGGCATCAAGGTCGACCTTCCGAACAAGGTCATCACCCTTGCCGAGCCGCACAGCGGTACCGGCATGTGGTACAGCGGTTCCGACCAGGCCAACGGGGACGTTCGACTGACCCGGGACATCGCGGTGCCGGCCGGCGCCGACACTCGGTTCAATCTCTGGAACAACTACGTCATCGAGGCGGACTGGGACTTCGGGTTCCTCGAGGTCTCGACCGACGGCGGCACGACGTGGGCCGAGCAGAAGATCTACACGGGTGCCGACGTCGAAGTCTCGACGCCCGATGGCTACCCCGACCCGAACGGTCGGATGCACGACTACGGCGACAAGAAGTACGGCCTGACCGGCGACAGCCATGGCTGGCGTCTCGACTACGTCAAGCTGGCCCCGTTCGCCGGCCAGAACATCAAGCTGCGACTGCGACTCGCGACCGACGAAGCGTTCCAGGAGCGCAACTGGTTCGCCGACGACTTCTCGATCACCTCGGGCGGCGCGACCGTCTGGAGTGACGACGCGGAGACCGACGGCGACTGGGTGCCGGTTGTGGCCAGCTTCACCAACACGACCGGCGTCGGCTGGCACCGCGACTCGGGCACGCAGGTCAAGGCGCACTACTACCTGGCCGAGTGGCGGAACTTCGACGGCTTCGACAAGGGCCTGCAGTACGCGTACGACTCGACCTACCTCCACGACGCGTGGAAGGTCGAGAAGATCAAGTACAACGCCCCTGGCATGCTGGTCTGGTACCGCGACACCACGTGGGGGAACAACAACCACGTGACGGCGACGACCACCGCCATGCCGAGCACCGGCTCGAAGGGCGGTCTCCTCCTCGTCGACAGTCACTTCGACCCGTTCCGGCGGACTGGACTGGCGGCCGACAAGGACCCATCGACCCTCAACAACCTCCCATCGCGCCCGCAGTCGTCGAACATCGCGTTCGGCCTGCGGAACACGTATCCATTCCGCGAATGCTTCGAGCTGCTGCCCGCTGAGCCGTTCAGTGAGTACTGCACGAACTTCGGGACACAGGCACCGGTCAAGAAGTTCACGGATACGAAGGGCTGGTATCCAGGTATCGAGATCCGGGGGAGCAGCCTGTTCTTCCGCGACATCGACGCCTCGGTCGTCGTGCCGTCAGTGGGCAATGCCCCGTACTCGACCCGTGTGGTCGACGCGAACGGGAACCCGCTGCCGGACTTCTACGGCCTGGACCTCGGTTCGAACATCGTTCTCGGCACCGGTAATCCGGCCGACGACGGTGTCGCGATCGGCGTCTCGTTCGAGGTCAAGAAGGTGGCCAAGAACAACACCTACGCGACCATCCGAGTCGTGCCGGCACCGGCACCGTAACACCAGCCGACCACGACGGGACCTCAGCGTCCCGAGCCAGAACCGCGAGACCCCCGGCACCGCCGGGGGTCTCGCTACGTCAAGGACGTATGTCTTCCTCGAAAGCCGATTCATCGTCCCTGCGGCACACTGTGCGGGTGTCAACCCGGATCGCGCTCCTCACGCTCCTCGCAGTGCTCCTGATCGGCGTCGCCGCCGCGTGTCGACAGCGCGTCGACGACGGATCGGCCGCGCCGTCGCTCGTCCCGGAAGGTTCCTCGTCTCCCGTGGCACCAGCCATCCAGACCGATCATCCGGACGCCGAGCAGACGATCCCGTTCCCGAGCTCGGCTGCGCCCGTGGCGCCGGCGATCCAGCCCGAGCACCCAGACGCCGAGCAGACGATTCCGTGGCCGTCCTCGCCCGCGCCTGTGGCGCCTGCCGTCCAAGGTGATCATCCGGACGCCGAGCAGACGATCCCGCCGCCGCCCCAGTCCGACTAGCGCGGGGTCACACCGCCCGGCGGAGGCGTCGTGGACGGGCAGTGTCGGTCAGGGGTTCTTGCAGATCCTGAACTTGCCCGGGGCGCTGCCGCGGTAATCGAGCTGCGTGCCGTTCGCCTCGACGATGACCTGGTACCCATCGACGATCGCCTGGGTGTACATCATCCCGGGTTCGGGGCACCCGAGCGACCCATCCGAAAACGTCTCGGCCTTGGCCTCCACGATCGTGACCGCGGATGGATCCACGCCGAGACGCGTGGCTGCGTCGGCGACGATCGGGTCGGTGATCGACGCGGGAAGCGAGCTGCCACCACTCGACGCGGGCGGAGCACCGCTCGCGCCCGGCTCGCCGGACCCGTCCGCGGGCGAGGCCGGCGGCTGTCCGGACGGGCCGTCCGCGCCGCCACCCGCCGTACAGGCGGCAAGCACGATCATCGCGGCGAGCAAGGTCGAGAACGGGGCGTTGCACGGCTTGATGCTACGCCCCTCGGGCGCGCGGTTGGCGTCCCAGGCTGCGGCTAACCGACGGCGGCCAGGCTCGGGATCGGCGCCGGCCGCTCCATGGCACTCGCGCGCAGTCGCGAACGTTCCACGGTCCGGGCCAGGGCGAGCCGATAGGTGGCGTCGGTCTCCGGCAACGGGCGCTCGGCGAGCTCGCGGGCGAGCACCTCACGCAGACGGCGGTATTGGCGGACGACCTGTGATCGCGATCCGATCAGGCCGTGCACGGCGATGAGGACCTCGTGCGCCTCCTCGCGAAGCGGGTCTCG
The DNA here is from genome assembly GCA_963850555.1 of uncultured Chloroflexia bacterium. Taxonomy (GTDB): domain Bacteria; phylum Chloroflexota; class Limnocylindria; order Limnocylindrales; family CSP1-4; genus SPCO01. The sequence goes on from CAWKLT010000013.1 coordinate 26,578, forward strand.
CGCGATGAGGCGCTCGGCCGCTTCCCGCGCACCATCCGGGTGGCCCGCGGCCAGGCGCTGCGCCGCGACATTGGCGAGGGCGTCTTCGTAGCGGTCGGCAAGTCGTTCACGTTCCGCGGCGAAGCAGTCGTGCCCGAGTCCCTCGGCGAGGTCGCCACCGTAGAGCGCCACGGCGGCCTCGGCGCCGCAGGCGGTGTCGGCGACGCAGGCCTCGAAGCGATCGGTGTCCAGGAGATGGACGGCAGTCGGGTCGCAGTCCGAGCGTCTCGGCGTCCGCCTCGAGCATCGAATCGAGGTCCAGCCCAGCTCCTGCCAGGGCGCCGCGCATCTGGTACAGGGCCTGGCGCAGCGGACCGGTGGCGGTGACCATCGACTCCGGCCAGAGGTCGGTCGCGATCGCCTCGCGGGTCCGCGGTCTGCGGGTCAACACGAGCAGCGTGAACAGCGCCTGGGCGTGACGGCCCACGAGCCGGATCTCCTGCCCGGTCGTGGTACGGACCGAGAAGCGGCCGAGGAGCGTGATCTCCAGGCCGAGCGGGGTGGCGGAACGGTGTCGCACGACGTCCCCTCAAAGAGTGGTCACGACGTCCGGCCCATCCCCCCGGAGGACCGGACGTCGGACTCCGATCGGTCGCCCCCCAAGGCTGGCCGATCCCATTCCCCCCATCACGGCAGTGGCCCCCAGCCGACCGCCGTGACCGGCATGGTGTCGGCTGGGGCATCGCGCCGCGACGGAGCGCGCGACACGCCACGTGTCGGCCAGCCGACACCCCAGGCACGGGTACACTGCCGGGACCGTGCCGATCGCCGTCATCGCGTTCGACTTCGACCCCCTCTTGCGCCTCGGCGACGGCCTCGTCGTGCGCTGGCAGACGGTCGCGCTCGCCGCCGTGATCGCCTGCTTGTCTCGTCGTTGCGGGCGTTCTCGCCCGTCGCGCGTCATTGCGCCCCGACGACCTGCTGTACATCGTCGTGGGGGCCGTGCCAGGGGCCGTCATCGGAGGGCGACTCGGCCAGCTGCTGATGGTTCCCGAGGCCTTCGCCGCCGGTCCAGTGAGCCTCCTGGACCCCGCGATCGGCGGGTTCGAGCTGGGGCTTGCCGTGGTCGGTGGGACGCTGACCGGGGCCTACGTCGGAAAGCTGCTCGGGGCGCCCGTCGGCCGCTGGGCGCACGGCCTGGCATTTCCGTTGCTCGTGGCGCTGGGCGGCGGCAAGCTCGCCATGGCCCTCGGCGGGAGTGGCCAGGGGTCGCCGCTCGACGCCATCTGGTCGACGGCCTACCTCGGTCCAGGTCCATGGGGTTCGCTCGTCCCCGAGCTTCCTTCGCACCCGGCGCAGCTCTACGAGGGGATCGCAACGCTTGTCCTCGTCGATGCTCCTGGTCCTTGGCGGCGTCGGCGACCAGTCACGCCCGAAGCAGGGGCGCCTGTTGCTCATCTCCATCGGTGGGTGGGCGATGGTTCGCGCCGCGGTCTCGGTCACCTGGCGCGATCCCGCGGTGCTCGGCCCGTTCCCGGTCGGAGGGCTGATCGCGGTCGGGATCGTCGTCGGGTCGGCGATCACCATCGCGGCGCTGCCGCACTGGTCGCGCTGGCGCACGCGGGTCCGCGAAGCGCATGCCGGCGATGACGGTCCGTCGTGGCCGGATCCGGAGACGCGCCCGCAGTTCTGAGGTTCGAGCCGCGCAGCGGGCGGATGGCGTCAACGGAGTATCGTGAGGGGACTGCACCCTGCCCGCGTCGCCGGGCCGCACCATCGAACGAGGATCCACTCATGACGCAGGTCGCCGAACCCGAGATCTCCAAGACGTCCCCGCCCGGACGGGTCAGCCACTGGATCGACGGTCGGTTCGTGCCGGGCACGTCCGGACGCGAGGGTCCGGTGTACGACCCGGCGACGGGGGCACTCACGCGCCACGTCGACTTCGCCTCGGTCGACGAGGTATCGGCGGCGGTCGCCGCGGCCAAGGCGGCGTTCCCGGCCTGGCGCGCGACGTCGCTGTCGAAGCGCACCGACATCATGTTCAAGATCCGGAACCTGGTCGATCAGCGTCGAAACGAGCTCGCGGCGCACCTGACAGCCGAGCACGGCAAGGTCCCGTCCGACGCCCTGGGTGAGATCGCCCGAGGCCTCGAGAACCTCGAGTTCGCGACCGGGATCCCGCACCTGCTCAAGGGGGGCTTCAGCGAGCAGGTCAGCACCGGCGTCGACGTGTACCAGATCCGCCAGCCGCTGGGCGTCGTGGCCGGCATCACCCCGTTCAACTTCCCGGCGATGGTCCCGATGTGGATGTTCGGGACGGCCATCGCGACCGGCAACACCTTCATCCTGAAGCCGTCGGAGAAGGATCCGTCCGCCGCCAATTTCATGGCGGAGCTGCTTCACGACGCGGGTGTTCCGGACGGCGTCTTCAACGTCGTCCACGGCGACAAGGTCGCGGTCGATGCGATCCTCGAGCATCCGGACATCGCCGCCGTCTCGTTCGTCGGATCCACGCCGATCGCGCGGCACATCTACGAGACCGGCACCCGCAACGGGAAGCGCGTCCAGGCCCTCGGTGGTGCCAAGAACCACATGATCGTCCTGCCGGACGCGGACATCGACATGGCCGCCGACGCCGCCGTGTCCGCGGCCTATGGCTCGGCCGGTGAGCGATGCATGGCGATCAGCGTCGTGGTGGCCGTCGGCGATATCGCCGACCCGCTGGTCGAGGCGCTCAAGGTCCGCCTGCCGAAGATCAAGGTCGGACCCGGTACGGACCCCGATGCCGAGATGGGCCCGCTCGTCACGCGCGAGCACCGCGACAAGGTCGCGAGCTACCTCGATTCCGGGCCGGCCCAGGGCGCCGACCTGGTGGTCGACGGGCGACAGCACATCCTGTACCAGGAGGGGAAGGGCTTCTTCCTCGGCGTGTCGCTCCTCGACCGGGTGAGCCCGGAGATGGAGTGCTACCGGAACGAGATCTTCGGGCCGGTCCTGGAGGTCGTGCGTGTCCCGACCTATCCGGAGGCGGTCGCGCTGATCAACGACAACCCCTACGGCAACGGGACGGCGATCTTCACGCGCGATGGTGGCGCTGCCCGCCAGTTCCAGTTCGAGGTGAACACCGGCATGGTCGGCATCAACGTGCCGATCCCGGTACCGGTGGCGTATTACAGCTTCGGCGGCTGGAAGGCATCGCTGTTCGGCGACCTGCACATGTACGGGCCGGAGGGCATCCAGTTCTACACGCGGGCCAAGATCGTCACGTCCCGCTGGCCGGACCCGGGCACGTCCAAGGTGGACCTGGGGTTCCCGCGCACCCGCTGACGGCTCGCCCGCGGGCCTATCGCTGACACGCCGCTGCAACTCGCCCGCTCGGGCGTTGCGAGGTAGCGCCGGACCTGGGCGGCCCATGCTTTGGGTCAGCCCGTCCCAGGGAGGCCCAAACTGTGACCGATTACGAGCGAACCACCACCCGGGAGACCACGACGGTCGACCCGGCCGCTCCTGCCGCTCCAGGCACTAGCGAGCCCGCGACCCAGGCCGCATCCGTCCAGACGACCGAACGAGCCTACGTGGCGCCCGGACCCAGCGGCGTCACGACCGCATCGCGGGTCGTCACGTTCCTCTTCGGCATCCTCCAGGCAGCGCTGATCCTGCGGATCATCCTGCTCTTGCTTGTCGCGAACCCCGACAACGACGTCGTGGCGTTGATCCTCAACATCACCGATCCGTTCGTGGAACCGTTCCGCGGCATGTTCTCGATCGACCGCGTCACCGCGGGCGAGTCGAAGCTCGATGTAGCGGCGCTCGTTGCGCTGATCGGCTGGACCCTGGTCGAGGCCCTGATCCTCGCCGGGCTCCGGATCTTCAGCCGCCGACCGTCCGACGCCGTCTAGGCCAGCCTCGATCTCCCCCTCGCGGACCCGTCGGAACCCTTCCGGCGGGTCCGTTCTCGGTCAGGCGGGAACACGCCGGATCGCAACGATCGTGACGTCATCCGCGGGCTCCGTGGGTCCCTGGAACCGGTCGACCGCACCGGCCACCGCATCGACGACATCCTGTGCCGTCCCGCCCCGTGCCGATTCGACCGCCGCGAACAGCCGCTGCTCCTCGAACCGCTCCCCGGCGGCATCGCGCGCATCGGTCACGCCGTCGGTATAGAACAGGACGAGGTCGCCCGGCGCGAGATCGCCGGCGACCTCCGGGATGTCGAGTGTCGGGAAGGCGCCGATCAAGGGCCCCGCCCCGAGCAGGCACTCGATCGGCGAGCCGTCAGCCCGGGCGATCAGCGGCGGCTCGTGCCCCGCGTTCGCGACCTTGAGGCGGCCGCTGGGCAGGTCTAGACGGGCGCACAGCGCCGTGATGAACAACGAGGATCGGCGCTCCTCGACGAGGATGCGGTTCGTGCGCTCGAGCGCGGCCGCGGGCCCCGTCGTTTGGTCGATCGCCGAGTGGAGGAGCGGCCGCGAGAACGCCATCAGCAGGGCCGCAGCGATGCCCTTGCCGGTGACGTCGGCGATCACGACGCTCAGGGGGTGACCGCGCCGTCGGAGCCGGAAGAGATCGAAGAAATCGCCACCGACCTCGCGCGCGGCCTCGTAGTGGCTCGCCACTTCGTAGCCAGGGACATCCGGGGCGACGAGGGACACGAAGCTGCGCTGGAGAAGCCGCCCGTGGGCCAGCTCGTCGTCGATCCGCCGCGCGGAAGGGTCGGCGGGTCCGACTCCGGCCACGGCCCCGACCAGCGCCGCGAGAAACGCCCCCGTCAGCCCCGGCTCGGCACCAACCCCCCAGACGCTGATCCGGCCGCCCGCCAGCGGCCCGGCCTCGATCGCCTGGGTGACCGCGTCACCGGGGCGCGGCTCGCTCGACGTGCCGGCGAGGACGACGCCAGCGGGACCTTCGATCGCGATATCGACATCTGGGAGCTCACGAAACGGCGCGATCAGCGCCTCGGGATCGAACGGCATCGTGCGCTCATCGGCAGGCACGGGACTCAGTCCACGTCCCGCGCGGTCAGATCGCGGCGAGCGCCGACGCCCGATCCGGGTGGATGACGAACATCCGGTCGAGCCCGGTCCGGGCCAGGACGCGCTCGACCGCCGGGAGTGGGCCACACAGCTGGACCTCGGTCTGGGTCTGGCCAACGGGCGTATGGAGCGCCGACCAACCGGCCTCCGGGTCCAGCGGCGGCTCGCCGTGCATGATCCGGACGATCGAGTGCAGCGCGACGAGCCCGGAGCTCGCCATGAACCGCAGCGCCGACAGGTCGAGCAGCAGCTGACGTGCCCCATCGTCGTACAGCCCTCGGACCGCATCGATGAGGGCCTCGAAATTCGACGCATCCAGCTCGCCATCGAGGCTCACGACGGTGACGGGGATCGGCCCCTCGATCCGCTCGATCGTCGTTTCCATAGCCATCAGCGATCCTCCTTCGGGCGCGGATCCAATCGACGTTCCAGGGTCAGGATATTGCCGCCACCCGGCCGGGGTGAGTGCGTCACGGAGTCGGTGGCGAGCCGCATCAGGTGGATGCCCATGCCGCCGGGCTTTCGCGATTCGGGCGCGGTCGAGACATCGGGCTCGGGCGCGAGGGTCGGGTCGAACGGCGGCGCGGTGTCCTCGAGCGTGATCACGATCCGGTCGCCGACCAGCTCCGCGGTCACGTCGAGATCGCCCGGGCCCGCCCCGGTAGCCGTGGACCGCGACGTTGGTCGCGGCCTCGTCGACCGCCTGCACGAGCTCGTCCATGCAGACCTCGGGAGCGCCGCAACTGGTGGCGACCTCACGCACGAGCGTGCGGATGTCGGCCAGGCGATCGAGATCGGCCGGGACGGACAGGTGGCGGCGGGTGTCGGTGGTCACGTCGGTGGTCACGCCATCCGCGCGTACTCGGCCGGCGCTCGCTTGATGAACTTGCCGTGACCCTTGCGCCCGGTGAACGTCCCGTCGCGCACGATGACCGAGCCCCGCGACAGCACGACATCGCTCGAGCCCTGGACGGTCCGCCCCTCGTAGCATGAGTAGTCCACGTCCATGTGGTGCGTCTTCGCCGAGATCGTCCGCTTGCGCTCGGGGTCGTAGATCACGAGATCGGCATCGGCACCGACGCTGACCGAGCCCTTGCGCGGGTACATCCCGAACAGCTTCGCGGGCGCCGTCGAGATCACCTCGACCCAGCGCTCCCGGGAGATGCGGCCGCCCACGACGCCCCCGTCGTGAAGCAGGTCGACCCGGTCCTCGACGCCCGGCAGGCCGTTGGGGATCTTGCGGAAGTCGCCGCGGCCCATCTCCTTCTGCCCTTCGAAGTCGAACGGGCAGTGGTCCGTGGATACGACCTGCAGGTCGTCCTTGATGAGGCCCTTCCAGAGGTCGTCCCAGTGGTCCTTCGAGCGCAGGGGCGGGGAGCACACATATTTCGCGCCCTCGAACCCGTTGCCCATGTCGTCGAGCGACAGGAAGAGGTATTGCGGGCATGTCTCGGCGAACGCGGCCGTGCCCCGGTCGCGCGCGTCACGCACGGCCTCGAGGGCCTCCCGCGCCGACAGGTGGACGATGTAGACCGGGACCTCGGCCGCCTCGGCCAGGCGGATGACCCGGTTGGTCGCCTCGCCCTCGAAGACCGCCTTGCGGGCGAGGCCGTGGCCGATCGGGTCGGTCGTACCGGCGGCCACCGTCTGCTCCGCGACGACGTCGATGGCCATCCCGTTCTCGGCGTGCATCATGATCAGCCCGCCGTTCTTGGCGGTCTGCTGCATCGCCCGGAAGATCGCGCCGTCATCGCTGTAGAAGACGCCCGGGTAGGCCGTGAAGAGCTTGAAGTCCGGGACGCCCTCTGCCACGAGCTGGTCCATCTCCGCGAGCGTCCCATCGTTGACGTCGCTCATGATCATGTGGAAGCCGTAATCGGCGACCGCATTGCCCTCGGCCTTGGCATGCCAGGCGTCGAGGCCCTCACGCAGCGATGTGCCGCGGGACTGCACGGCGAAGTCGACGACGGTGGTCGTGCCACCAAAGGCCGCCGCCCGGGTGCCCGTCTCGAACGTGTCCTTGGCGAAGGTCCCGCCGAATGGCAGCTCCATGTGGGTGTGGACGTCGATGGCGCCCGGGATGACGTACTTCCCGCTCGCGTCGATCGTTTCGTCCGCCGTCATGCCCGCGCCCGCCAGTCCCGCACCGATGGCCACGATGGTCTCGCCGTCGATGAGCACATCGGCGGCCTGGGAGCCCTCGGCCGTCACGATGGTGCCGTTGGTGATGAGCGTGCGCATCGATCCCTCCTGTCGAGCAGACAGCGGCCGTCAGGAGGGAGATGGTAGGCGATGGGCGGGTGTGTGATGGGTCGCGCCGCCGCGGCAAGTGCGGGTGGGTGAGGGGTCAGCCTCTGGGGCGTCGGCGGGCCGTGGGTCGCCGCGCGGCGAGCACGACCAGGCCCACGAGCATCGCCACCGCAGCTGCGGGGCCGGCTCCACTGTCGGACGTGGGTGCCGTGAGGCTGCTGTCCGTGCTGGTCGCCGGTGGTGTCAGTCGCGGTAGTGCCGTCGCTGGACCCGCAGGGGAACCCGGGTCCCCGGTGCCGCCGCCGCCACCGCCGCCCGGCGGGTTGGTGGTCGGCCGCGGCGTCGCCCGCGGCGCGGCTGGGGTCGGGCGCGCGGTGGGGCGCGGCGTTGCCCGCGGTGCAGCCGGCGTGGGGCGTGCGGTCGGGCGAGGGGTCGCCGGTGCCAGAGCCCGAGGTGCCAGCTCGCCCACGATCGCGCTTGGCTGGATGCTGCGGTCCTGGTTCTTGTTACCAGCTCCGTCGAGCTTCAGGGTCCGCATGTGCCACGGGGCTCCCGAGACCTGCGCCGCTCCATCGGGCGCGCCGCCGTTGGCCTTGTCCCAGTACGCCGACTGGGCCAGATGTCCACCCCAGGCGAGCAGGACCGCGGAGCCGGTCGACTTGAAGCGCACCAGGAAGTTGGCGGTGCTGTTGCCATTCACGGATCCCGCGTGGGTGGGACCCTGGATGCTGGTGATCGTGCCGCCCCAGATGGTGAGCCGCCGCGGAGCGCCCGAGTACGTCTGTGCGCCACTGACCCGCAACCCGTTGGCACGATAGCCATCGGACGGGAACGCGAAGCTCGACGACCCGGGCATGGACGGGCACATCGAGGAGATCGCGCCGCCCGCGCCCGCGCAGATCTTGCCGGCCGCGTTCGTGACGTTCCAGGTCGCGAGGAAGTCGTACGCCTTGTGGCCACCGGCGGTGAAGTCGTAGTTGATGTTGATCGAGTGGTTTCCGGCCTTGAGGCCTTCGAACGCGACGCGGAACGGCACGATGCCGCCTTCCGGGTATCGAGAGTTGTTGCCGTTCAGGTTGCCGTTCTGCCAGGCCTTGTCAGTACTCGCCCACTGATCGAGGTTGACGCCGACTCCGGCGCGGACCGGCGCGACCGACCATGCGAGCGCGAACGCGATGGCGAACGAAGCGACGACCACGAGCACTGGTGAGCGACGCACGATGCTGACCCCCGGCGGTGGATGACGGCGGACCGGCAGTGTCGCGCGCAGGGAGGTCCGGTTGTCGAGTAGCGAAGGGGTCCCACTCGCCCATCTGAACGCCACCGCACGGCATCGCCGAGGGCTGCCAGGAAGCCAGAACGACCGATTCCGGTGTGCGCAGACACCGTCGTGGCGTCAGCCGAGGCCGAAGCCTCCGACGACCGGGCCCAGCGTGAGCAACCAGGCGGCTGCTGTGATCCCGCAGGCCACGATGGCCAGCGCAAAGGCGATGTCGGCGACGACCTTGTGACGGATGCGACTGCGCTTTGCCCCCCGACCCTCCAGATCCCACCACGGGTCATGGGCTCGCCGGAACATGTTCATGGGTGCAAGCTCCTCACGGGGCCGGCGCCACCATCGGGCGCTCAGGCAGGGGTCGCGCGATCCGCCTCATCGTGCGCCCGGACGGGCCGCCCGTCCAGCCTGACCATGGGGCCAGCCCGCGGCCTGCCAGGAGGGGACTGGAGGGCTATCCACTCATCGCCGGGACGGGACCGGAGGGCTATCCGCGCATGGCCGGGATCACGTCCCGGCCGTAGGCCTCGATCTGGGCTTCCTCGTCGCCGTTCATCAGGTACAGGTTGAACTGATCGACACCGGCGGCAGCGAGCTCGCGCAGCTTCGCGACGTGCTCGTCGGCGGGGCCGAGGATCGCGAACCGGTCCGTCACCTCGTCGCCGACGAACGCCGCGTTCGACGAGCCGACCTCGGCGTGATGCCGATAGTCGTAGCCCTCGCGGTCGGTGATGTAGCCGGTGAGCGTCTCGGGCAGCTGATCGCGTGGGTACTTGTTGACCAGGTCGACGACGTGGTTGGAGACGAGGGCCGGGAACCAGCGCGTCCGCTCGCGGCCGACGTCCCGTGGGGCAACGTGGGCCGGCGCCGCGGCCTGGATCCGGATGCTCGCCGGATCGCGCCCGGCAGCGGTCGCCGCGTCCCGCACCTGCCCGACGAACCAGCGGATGAGATCCGGATCGCCGAGCTGCAGGATGAGCCCGTCCGCGACGCGACCGGTCATCGCGAGGGCCATCGGCCCATAGCCGGCCACCCAGACTGGCAGGGTCCAGCCGCGGGTCCACGGGAACTGCAAGTCCGTGCCTTCGTAGGCGATGGTCTCGCCGGCCACGAGCGCCCGGATGACCCGGATCGCCTCTTCCGTGTGAGCCAGCGTGATCGGCGGCTTCCCGAGCACGCGCCGCGCGGAGTCGCCGCGCCCGATGCCCAGGTCCATGCGGCCCTCGGACAGCTCGTCGAGCGTCGCCAGGGACGAGGCCGTGACCGTGGGTTCGCGGGTGCCGGGGTTCGTGACGCACGTGCCCAGCCGCAACCGGTCCGTGACGCCGGCCATGAGGGTCAGGAGCGGGTACGGATCGCGCCACAGGACGTGGCTGTCGAACAGCCAGCCGTACTCGAACCCGGCCGCCTCGGCCGCCCGCGTGAGGGCGAGGGTGCGCTCGATCGAGTGCTCAGGCTTGAGCGTGAATCCGAACTGCATCCGGCAGGATCAGGGCGCGACGAGATCGCTGTAGGCGTCCGGCCGACGGTCTCGATAGAACTGCCAGGTGTTGCGGACCTCCTGGATCAGCGCGAGATCGAGGTCGCGCACGATCAGCTCCTCGTCATGCGCCGAGGCGACGTCACCCACGAACTGGCCGCGCGGATTTACGAAGTAGCTCTGCCCGTAGAAGTCGTCGTCGCCGAGATCCTTCTCGATCCCGACCCGATTGATCGTCCCGACGTAATAGCCGTTCGCGACGGCATGGCTGGGCTGCTCGATCCGCCAGAGGTACTCGCTCAGACCCCGGGACGTGGCCGACGGGATCAGCACGATCTCCGCCCCGTTGAGCCCGAGCGCTCGCGCGCCCTCCGGGAAGTGCCGGTCGTAGCAGATGTACACGCCGATCTTGCCGACCGCCGTCTCGAACACCGGGTAGCCGAGGTTGCCCGGCCGGAAATAGAACTTCTCCCAGAAGCCCTTCACGTGCGGGATGTGCGTCTTGCGGTACTTGCCGAGATACGTCCCGTCCGCGTCGATGACCGCGGCGGTGTTGTAGTAGATGCCCGACGCCTTCTCGTCCTCCTCGTACATCGGCGCCACGACGACCATGCCCGTCTGCTTGGCGAGGTCCTGCATCCGCTTGGTCGTGGGCCCGTCCGGGATGAGCTCGGTGTAGCTGTAGTACTGGGCGTCCTGGACCTGGCAGAAATACGGTCCGTAGAACAGCTCCTGGAAGAGGACGAACTGCGCGCCCTGTTTGGCGGCCTCGTGCGCCCGCTCCTCGTGTTTCTGGATCATCGATTCCTTGTCGCCGGTCCAGCTGGCCTGGACGAGCGCGCCGCGGACGGTCCGGGACATCGGTCCTCCCCTCGAGCGAGTGCGATTCGGTGAGAAGGGAGAGAGCGTACACCGCGTTCGGCGCAACGTCTGGTGAGTTGCAACGTGGCTGGCACAGCCCGCCACGCCGGCCGCGACCAGCCCCGCACGTGCCACCACCCATGCTGGCCGGCGTGCAGCTGACCAAGCGTCCGACCGGCGTCCTGCCGCGCGGCGTGCCGATCCGCGCGGCGTGCCGACCGGTTTGCCGAGCCTGCCGCCGCCGCCCGACGCCGTGGTCTCGCCGCGGCTCGCGGTCCGCCGTGGCCGGACCGCGCGGTTCGCCTCGTGGATCGCGCTCGCCGGGTTCGGGGCGATCTTCGGCCTGGTCCGCGCGCGGCGAAGCGACGCGGTCGACCTGGCCGTCACGCTCAAGCTCCAGCAGCGCGACCATCCGACCCTCCAGACCCTCATGCGGGCCGTGTCGTGGCCGGGGTTCCCGCCCCAGAGCCGGATCATCCCCGCGCTCATCGCCTCCGGCCTGCTCCTCGCGCGCCTGCCGCTCGAGGCGGTGTTCATGCTCGGCGCGTGGGGCACGGCCCTCGTGGCGAGCGCCGTGAAGGCCGTCATGCGGCGGCCGCGCCCCGTGGCCGACGTTGACCTGCGGGTCGTTGCCGCGCCCCTGGGCGGGTCGAGCTTCCCGAGCGGCCACACCATCACCTACGTCGGGGTGTACGGCTTCCTCGCCTATCTCGTCGCGACGCTGCTGCGACCGACGACCTGGCGTGCCATCGTGATCGCCCCGCTCCTCGCCCTGATCGCCTTCGTCGGGCCGAGCCGCATCCACCAGGGCCACCACTGGTTCACCGACGTGACCGCGTCCTATCTCCTGGGGATCGCCTATCTCATCGGCCTGACCGGCCTGTACCGGCGGATCAAGGCCGCGCGCGCCGGGGTGCGTCCGTGACCGAAGCCGCGGCCGAAGCTCGCGTGACAGGATCGCGCGGCCCGGAGGTCGGAGCACCCGATGTCCGCGCGGCGCTACCGCATCATCCGCAACCCGAGCGCGGGATCGAAGGGCGGCATCTCGACGAACAGCTGCACGTCGGATGAGCTGTGTTCGCTCGCCGAACGCCACGGTCTCGGTCAGGACGTCGTGGAGCCGTCCGACGAGGCCGCCGCGCGCGCTGCCGTCCGAGCCGCCGTCGCGGACGGCGTCGATGTCGTCGTGGCGGCCGGGGGTGATGGCACGGTCGGCCTCGTCGCCGAAGGTCTGCTCGACAGCTCGGCCGCACTCGCGATCCTGCCGTTGGGCAGCGTCATGAACGTCGCCCGCGCGCTCGACATCCCGCGCGATCTCGAGGCTGCTGCGGCCTTGATCGCCGGCACGGGGATCTCCGTGATCGACGCGGGCGAGGCAGAGACCGCCGACGGCCGTCGCGTACGATTCCTCGAGGCGGGATCCGTGGGGATGAACGCCGCGATCTTCCGCGAAGCGCAACGCTTCGACGACGGGGACTGGGCGTCCATCCTTCGCACGATCTGGGTGGCGCTTCGCTACCGTCCGGCTCGGATGCTCCTCGAGATGGACGAGGGGACTGCCCGGACCCGGGCGCTCATGGTGACCATCTCGATCGGGCCGTACACCGGCGCCGGGATGACCGTCGCGCCGGACGCGCGCCTCGACGATGGCCAGTTCGACGTACGTGTGTTTCGGGGCTTTTCCAAGTGGGAGCTGATCCGGCACCTCGCCGGCGATCGCGTTCGGGCGGTGGCGGTACGCCCCGCATGTCTCGACCTATCGATCGGCCACGGTTCGGATCTCGAGCGCCCATCCGCTGCCGGCGCGGGCCGACGGCGAGCGACCTCGGGACCACGCCGGTGATGTTCCGGACCCTGCCCGGGGCTCTCCGGGTGGTCTCGCCGCGGACGCCCTGACCGCGTTCAGCCGGCGGAGGGCGTCTCGTCGGCGGGGGCCTCGGGCCGGCGGCGGTTGTAGTACTCGGTGAACTCGCGGCAGCGCCCCTCGGCGTCGAACCGGCACACGAAGACGTTCGCGAACTCGCGGTCGACCTCGCGCCGATCATCCGTCAGGTAGCGGGTCCGGCCGTGGGCGACGAACACGTCGCCATCGACCGCGAGGACCTCGTAGTCGGCCTGCCACGATCCGGGCTCGTCGGGGTCGTCCAACCAGGAGGTGACCACGGCGGCGCGCCCCACGACGGCCTCGCCGAACGGGTCGAAGGCATAGCGGACATCCGCGCTGAACAGGTCACCGATCGCGACCGGATCGTTGAGCCGCCAGGCATCGACGTACCGCTGCAGCCAGTCGCGGAAGCCGGCGCGGTCCATGGAAGCCTCCCGATTGCGGTCGTCGTGCCGGAAAACGGTAGCACCGCGGACCGAACTGGCATGATGCCGCGGTGCGCATCCCCACCCGAGTCCGCCGTGTCGCCGGGCGCGCCGCGCGCCGGATCGCGCCCGACCTCACGCTCGTCGGCTGGCCGCCGGAGCCCGCACCGAAACCAGCACGACCGGGGACGCGACCGCGTGTCGGCCTCGTCGGGTTCTACGGTCCGGGCAACTATGGCGACGAGCTGTTCCTGGACGTCTTCCGCCGGCACCTCGGCGAGGTCGCCGATGTCGGGGTCGTCTTCGAGTCGGCCGACCCGGCCCTATTTCGAGCGGCCCGTCCGCGATGTCGTGCGCGAATACGACGCGATCGTCATCGGTGGCGGGGACCTGGTCATCCCGTGGGCCCCGAGCGACCGCTACTGGCTCACCGACTACCTGCGCCGGCCGGTCCACGTGATCGGCGTAGGGGTCCCGACCTGGCGTCCGGCGAAGCCGAAGGTCGTCGAGGCGCTGGGAGATTTCCTGCGGCACCGGAACGTTCGCTCGATCACGGCCCGGGACGACGAGAGCGCGACGTGGATCCGCGAGCACCTCCGGCCGCGGGTCGAGGTCGCGTCGTCGGCGGATCTCGTGTTCGCGCTGCCGTTGCCGACCATCGAGCGCCCGTCCGATCCGCCCGTCCTCGGGATCGTGGTCCGCTGGCGCGAGGGCGGTGACGACTACACGGCGGTTCGGGCGCTCGCCGAGCGCGGCCGGGAGCTCGGCTACCGGCTGCGCACGATCGTGCTCTCGACCGGGGACGTGCGCGCCCGCGACGAGCGAGCGCTCGACGAGCTGGGCCTGGTCGACGTCGAGCGGGTCGCGTCCGACGACCTCGACGTGCTGACACGCGCGATCGGGGAGTGCACGATGCTGGTCAGTCACAAGTTCCACGGCACGGTCGTGGCGGTCAGCTACGGGATCCCGTCCGTGTCGATGAGCACGACCGACAAGAACCGGAATCTCCTCCGCCGGCTCGGCCGGCCGGACCTCGTGTGCGCATTCGACGACCCGAGCCTTCCGGATCGCGTGACGCGGCCGCCCGTCCCGATCGACCTTCGCGTGCGCGACGCGATGGCCATCGAGGCGACGGCAAGCCTCGAGCGCCTGCGCGAGCGGATCCTCGCCGGCTGACGGTCCGGATCGGCGGCAAGGCGGGCCGAGTAGCATCGACCGTGATGCCACCCACGACCCTCGAGCGCCCACCGCTCGTCGTCATCAACCCGCGGGCCGCACGTCTGGGTGATCCGGCCCATCGGGCGCGCATCCGCCAGACCGTCAAGGCTGCCGTCGAGCAGCGCTACGGCGGCGTCACGCCCGAGATCCTTGACGACGATCACGACCACGACGCGGCCCTGGCGGCGCTCCACGACCCCATCGGCCGCCCCCTCGTCGTGGCGGTCGGTGGCGACGGCACGGTTCGAGATGCCGCCGCTGCCATGGCCGGGAGCGGGGTGCCCCTGGCGGTGGTGCCGGCCGGGACCGGCAACGTGCTGGCCGCCGCGCTCCGTGTCGGAGGCGTGGACCGCGCGCTCGAGGCGATCCGATCGGGAACGCTCCGCACGCTCGATCTCGGCCTGGCGCGCTGGGGGACCGACCCCGGTGCGGCGGTGCACGAGCGGCACTTCGTCGTCGCCTGCGGGATGGGCCTCGATGCCCGGATCATGGCCGCGGCGGAGCACGAGTGGAAACGTCGCATCCGGTTCGGCGCCTACGTCGGGGCGGCCGTGCGCGAGGCGTCCCGACTCCGACCGGCCCGGTTCCGGATCCAGGCCGACGGCGTGGAGATCGACATCACCGGCCTCGTGGTCCTCGTCGCCAACTGTGGCGACCTGATCCCGGGCAAGCTCGGGGCTCGTCAGCCGCTCGATCCGACCGACGGCCAGCTCGACCTCATCGTCGTGGGTGGGCGGTCCCTGCTCGATGGCCTCAGGGGCGCTGCGGCGCTGCTCTGGCATGTCGGCGACCAGGACGGCACCGTCATCCGCCGCGGCGTCCGTGATGTCCGGATCGTGTCAGAGCCCGCACAGCCGATCGAGACCGACGGCGATCCGCATCCGCCCGGCTGGCTGGAGGCGTCCGTCCTGCCTGGCGCACTGACGGTGCTCGCGCCGAGCTGACGAGGGCTGACGCGGGCTGACACGCTCGCTCGGGCCGTCAGATGTGCTGTAATCGCCGCCAGCGCTCGGACGGCGTGTCGCGCGAGCCGAGGACCAACCGGTGGGCGTCGCGCGAGGAGGAGGTCGCATGGGGATCGGGACGGCCGAAGGGGCACTGACGACCGACGAGATCGTCGCCCTCAATCGCGAGCACACGTTCTTCTCGTGGTCGGTGCAGGGCGCCATCGACCCCATCGCCATCGATCGCGCCGAGGGCGTGTGGCTGTACACGCCCGAAGGCAAGAAGATCCTCGACTTCAACAGCCAGCTGATGTCCGTGAACATCGGCCACGGCGACCGGCGCGTGATCGACGCGATCACCGAGCAGGCCACGAAGCTGCAGTACGTCCAGCCTGCGTTCGCGACCGAGATCCGGGCGCGTCTCGGCGCGAAGCTCGCCGAGATCCTGCCGGGCGACATCGACAAGGTCTTCTTCACGCTCGGCGGCGCCGAAGCGATCGAGAACGCGATCAAGCTCGCGCGGCACTACACGGGCCGGCACAAGCTCCTCGCCCGCTACCGCTCGTACCACGGCGCCACGATGGGGGCGATGACGCTGACGGGCGACCCGCGTCGCCTCGCCAACGAGCCGGGGCTGGTCGGCGTCGTGCGCTACCCGGACACGCATCGCTGGGGAGAGGCGGAACCCCGTCCCGTGGCGGAATCGCTCCAGGGCCTCGAGGACGTCATCCGCTACGAAGGCGCCCACACGATCGCGGCGGTCTTCCTCGAGACCATCGTGGGGACGAACGGCATCCTCATCCCGCCCGACGGCTACCTCCAGGGCGTGCGCGAGATCTGCGACCGCAACGACATCCTGATGGTCTGCGACGAGGTCATGGCGGGCTTCGGGCGCACCGGTCGCTGGTTCGCGGTGGACCACTGGGACGTCGTCCCGGACCTGATGACGATGGCCAAGGGCCTCACCTCGTCGTACCTGCCGCTCGGTGGCGTCGCGATGCGCCATCACATCGCCGAGCACTTCGACCAGAAGATGTTCTACGGCGGGCTGACGTATTCGTCGCACCCGGTCTCGCTGGCCGCGGCGCTTGCCACGATCCGGGTGTACGAGGAGGACGGCCTCCTGGACAACGCCGCCCGGCTTGGGGCGCGAATGCGGGAGCACCACGAGCGACTGGCCGCCAAGCACCCGTCCGTCGGGGCCCACCGGAACCTCGGGTTGTTCGGCATCCTGGACCTCGTCCGGACCCGCGACCCGTGGACGCCGCTGACGCCGTTCAACGGCACGTCGGACGAGATGAAGGCGATCGGCAAGTACTTCCGCGACCACGGGCTGTACACGATGCTGGCCAACAACTCGATCCACACGAACCCACCGCTGTGCATCAACGAGGACGAGCTCGCCGCGGGCTTCGAGATCATCGATGCCGGGCTCGACATCGCGGACCAAGCGGTCACGGACTAGGCTCGTGACGGCCTCCGCCTGGCGGCGCTCGTCCTGATGGCCGTCACGTCGCCGATCCTCGAGGTTGCCCGGCCGGTCTCCCTGCCGAGCCGCCGAAGATCCCGGCCGCTGATCGGCTTCCTGACGGTCTTCGTGCTGCTCCTCATCGCCTGGGAGGCCGCCAAGCTGATCGGCGGCGACCCGTGGCGATACGACTCGTTCCTGTGGACCGGGACCCCGCTCGACTATGACCCGCCGCTGACCTTCTCCTTCGCCACCGACTCGAAGCTGCCGCACACGTGGGACATCGCGATGGAATTCCTGTCCCCGGACGCGGTCGGGGCGACGACCCTCGAGCGGCTCCTGGGTGCGGCGCTGTTCACGCTGCGAAATGCCGCGATCGGGTTCGCGCTCGGGTCGGCCTTCGGCCTGGGGCTCGCCATCGTGCTCGTCCACGTCCGGATCCTCGAGCGTGCGCTCGTGCCGCTCATCGTCGCGAGCCAGACGATCCCGATCATCGCGATCGCTCCGCTCATCGTGATCGGGCTCAAGGCCGACTGGTTCGGGGTGGCGATCGTGTCGACGTACCTGACGTTCTTCCCGGTCACGATCGCGGCGTTGCGCGGCCTGCGGGCGTACGACCCGCGTGCCCTCGAGCTCATGCGCTCGTACGCTGCGTCGCGCGGCGCCGTCCTGCGCAAGCTGCGCCTGCCGGCCGCTCGTCCGTATCTGTTCGTAGGCTTCCGCATCGCAGGCCCGGCCGCCGTCGTCGGGCGCGATCGTCGGGGAGCTGCCCTCGCTCATCCAGGACGGTCTGGCACGCCAGATCATCACGGGCATGCAGTACTACTCGTTGAACGCGGAATACCTGTGGGCCACGATCGTGATCTCGTCGCTCCTCGGGATCGGGGTCTACTTGCTCGTCGCGGCCGTCGAAGGGTTCGTCCTTCGCCACGAGCGACATCCCGATGGCGCGGCCGCGTGACGGCCGAGTCGGCGCGGGCGCCCGACGGCGGACGCAAGGTCGTCGAGATCTCGGGCGTCTCCAAGGTCTTCGATGCGCGGGGCCAGGGCGCCGGACGGGTCGAGGCCTTGGTGGACATCGACCTGTCGGTCACGGCCGGCGAATTCGTGTCCCTGATCGGCCCATCCGGGTGCGGCAAGTCCACGCTCCTGCGGATCGTCGGCGATCTAACGTCGCCGACGTCCGGGACGGTGACCGTCAACGGAAAGGCGGCTCCGCAGGCCCGTCTGGATCGCGACTACGGCATGGTCTTCCAGGCGCCGGTCCTGTTCGACTGGCGGACGGTCCAGGCCAACGTCGAACTGCCCCTGGAGATCAACGGCACGCCCAAGGCTGAGCGGACCCGGCGGGCCGAGGACAACCTGCGACTCGTCGAGCTGACCGACTTTGCCGGCCACTACCCGTGGCAGCTGTCGGGTGGCATGCAACAACGGGTCGCCATCGCTCGTGCGCTCGCCGTCGACCCGGCGATCCTGCTGATGGACGAGCCATTCGGCGCGCTCGACGAGATGACGCGTGAGCGGATGAACCTCGAGCTGCTCAAGATCTGGGAGCGCACCAACACGACGGTCATGTTCGTGACGCACTCGATCGCTGAGGCCGTCTTCCTCTCGACACGAGTCGTCGTGATGTCGCCGCGGCCAGGTCGGATCAGCGCGGTGATCGATATCGACCTGCCGCGCGAGCGCACGGTCGACACGCGCGAGATGGACGCGTATTTCCGCCTCGTGACCGAGGTCCGCGAAGCGCTTCGTGGCGATGAGCGTCGAGGCGGCGGCGCGGCGGAGGCAGACGGGGAGGGCCCTGACGCGGCGGCCCGACGCGTCGCCGCCGAGGGCCTGTCCGGATGAGCAGCGCGACTGGTGTCCCCGCGGTTGCCACACGTACGCGGGGCGAACGCATCGGCGACCGGGCACGCGACTGGGCGCCGCCGGTCCTGCTGCTCATCGGTGGCCTGGTCGCGTGGGAGGTCCTGGTCCGGGCCCTCGGCATCAAGCAGTTCATCTTGCCGAGTCCGATCGCGATCGCGGTGGCGTGGCAGACCTACCTGCCCGAGCTTCTCGCCGCAGCTCGTTACACCGTCGTCGAGATCGTCGCCGGCCTCATCATCGGCGCCGGGGCCGGCATCCTCGTCGGCGTGATCACGGCCCGCTACCGGTCGATGCAGGACTCGCTCATGCCCTTCGCGGTGGCGGCGAGCTCGGTCCCGATCCTTGCGTTCGCGCCGCTGTTCAACAACTGGTTCGGGCTCGACCAGCAGCTCTCCAAGGCGATGGTCGCCGCGGCCCTGTGCTTCTTTCCGGTGATGATCAACACCGTCCGCGGCCTCACGACGGTGGACCCCCGTTCGCTGGAGCTGCTGCGCTCGTATGCGACGACCGAGGCCGGCGTGTTCCGCAAGCTGCGCGTCCCCAACGCGTTGCCCTATATCTTCACCGCGCTGCGCCTGGCCGTCACGCTGGCCACGATCGGAGCCGTGGTCGGCGAGTACTTCGCGGCGCCACGGGCGAGCCTGGGCCAGTACATCGCCACGTACTCCGCGTTCCTCAACTTCGAGCGGTCGTGGGCCGCGATCGTGTTCGCGTGCGCGATCGGCATCGGGCTGTATCTCGTGGTCGTCGTGGCCGAGCGGATCATCATGCCCTGGCATGATCGGCGGGCTGCCTGGAGCTGACCGTCGAACGGACGTCATCGGCGCGGCCGTCGTTCGCTAGACTGCAACCGGAGGAGGCGGACCGGCTCCCCGCCGCGGTCCGACGCATGAGAGGTATCCAGATGCGAACTCGACGTACCGTCGCGTTGCTCGTGGTCGCCGTGATGGCGCTTGCAGCGGCCTGCTCGGCCGCCCCAGGCGCGTCCGTCGCGCTGACGCCCATCCGGCTCCAGCTCCAGTGGTTCCCGCAGGCACAGTTCGCCGGCTACTTCGCGGCGCTCGACAAGGGCTACTACCGCGAAGAGGGCTTCGACGTCACGATCATCCCGGGCGCCGTCGAGATCGTCCCCGCGACGGTCGTCGCCGGTGGCCAGGCGGAATTCGGCATCAGCTGGGTGCCGCGCATGCTCGCCCCGCGCGAGTCCGGCGCCGACGGCGTCGTGATCGCCCAGGTGTTCCAGCGCTCGCCCACCCTGCAGGTCTCGTTCAAGGACAAGAACATCACCAAGCCCGAGGACCTGAAGGGCAAGAAGGTCGGCGCGTGGGGCTTCGGCAACGAAGCGGAGCTGTATGCCGGCCTGCGCAAGGCCGGACTCGATCCGGACAACCCCGACGACGTCCAGATCACCGCGCAGCAGTTCGACATGGAGGCCTTCGCGGCGGGCGACATCGACGCGGCCCAGGCGATGATCTACAACGAGTACGCGCAGGTCCTCGAAAAGAAGAACCCCGCCACGGGCGAGCTCTACAAGGCCGAGGATCTCAACGTCATCTCTTGGGAGGAGTACGGGACCTCGATGCTCCAGGACGCGATCTTCGCGTCCGAGGCGTGGCTGGCCAAGGCTGGCAACGAGGACATCGCGGTGAAGTTCCTCAAGGCGTCGTTCCGCGGCTGGATCTTCTGCCGTGACAACGCCGCGGAATGCGTCGACATCGTCCTCAAGTCCGATGCCGCGCTGCCCAAGGGTCACCAGACCTGGCAGCTCAATGAGGTCAACGGGATCATCTGGCCAGCGCCCAACGGCATCGGGATCACGGATGCGGCCGCGTTCGACCGCACCGTCCAGGTGGCGCTCGACGGCAAGATCCTGACGAAGCCGGTCGAGGGCACCCCGTGGCGCAACGACCTGGCCGAGAAGGCGCTCGCGGCCCTCGGCGATGC
The DNA here is from genome assembly GCA_963850555.1 of uncultured Chloroflexia bacterium. Classification (GTDB taxonomy): domain Bacteria; phylum Chloroflexota; class Limnocylindria; order Limnocylindrales; family CSP1-4; genus SPCO01. The sequence goes on from CAWKLT010000013.1 coordinate 47,216, forward strand.
CGACACCAAGGGCACTTCATTCCAGAAAGCCACCGTCACCCTGACCGAGGGCGGGGAATAGGACTGTCCTTCATCCGCGCGCAAACCGGAGGCCGGCCGCCACTCGGCGGTCGGCCTCCACTCTTGCCCGCCCGGGGCGGTGTTCGGGCCGCGCGGAGCCTCCTCGCCCTGGTCACGATCGTCGCCGTCCTCGTCGCGGCGTGTTCCGGCGGGGAGCCGGAGGTGGTCGCGTCGCCGTCCGTTGCGCCGTCGGTCCAGCCGAGTGACGCTCCCGAGGGAAGCGCAGGAGCCTCGAGCGCGGCCCCCGGCCTGACCTCGGTGCGACTCCAGCTGCAGTGGTACCCGCAGGCGCAGTTCGCGGGCTACTTCGCCGCGATCGAGCAGGGCTACTACGCCGCCGGCAACCTCGACGTCCAGTGGCTGCCCGGTGGTGGTGCGATCGCTCCGCAGACGGTCGGCTCGGCGGCGGATGGGCCTGAGTTCACGGTCGCCTGGCAGCCCAAGGTCCTGCAGGCCCGCGAGGCGGGATCCCAGCTCGTCAACATCGCCCAGGTCTTCCAGCGCTCAGGCACGTTGTCGGTCTCGTGGAAGGATTCGAAGATCACGACGCCGGCCGACTTCAAAGGCAAGAAGGTCGGGGTCTGGGACTTCGGCAACGAGTTCGAGGTGACCGCCGGGCTCGCGGGTTCGGCCGGGCTCGAGCAAGGCACCGACTACACGAAGGTCATCCAGGACTTCGACATGGCGCTCCTCCTGTCTCGCCAGATCGACGTGGCGGAGGCCATGATCTACAACGAGTACGCCCAGCTGCTCGAGGCGACGAACCCGGAGACCGGCGAGCTGTACCAGCCCACCGACCTGAACGTGATCAACTGGAACGATGAGGGCTCGGCCATGCTCCAGGACGCGGCTGTACGCCCGCGCCGACTGGCTGGCCCGACCCGGCAACGAGGATGTCGCGACCCGCTTCCTGAAGGCTTCATTCGAAGGCTGGATCTACTGCCGCGACCACCCGGCCGACTGCGTCCAGTACACGATCGATGCCGGCTCGACCCTCGGGGCGGGTCACCAGGCGTGGATGCTGAACGAGGTCAATCCGTTGATCTGGCCGTCTCCCGACGGGATCGGGGTGATGGACTTGGCGCAGTGGCAACACACCGTCGATGTGGCGACCGCGGCCGGCATCATCGCGACGGCTCCATCGCCCGAGGCTTACCGCACGGATCTCGCCGAAGCCGCGCTCGAAGACCTCGCCGGCGTCGACACGACGGGCGAGTCATTCGTGAAAGGCACGGTCGACGTGACGCCGGGCGGCGCCTGACCGAACACGGCGCGCTACGATGCCCGCGTGACCGATCCGTCCACCCTGCACGTCTCGCAACACCCGGCCGTCCTCCACAAGCTCGCGGTATTGCGCGACGAGGACACCGAGCCCAAGAAGTTCCGCGAGGTCGTCCGCGAGCTCAGCTGGCTGCTCGGCTACGAGGCCCTTAGGGACGCCAAGACACGCCCGCTCCAGATCCGGACCCCGATGGAGGAGATGGAGGCGAGCGAGCTCGGTGAGCGCATCGGGCTCGTCCCCATCCTGCGCGCGGGCCTCGGCATGGTCGACGCCATGCTCGAGCTCATGCCGACGGCGCAGGTCTGGCATCTCGGCCTGTTCCGCGACGAGCGCACACTCCGTCCGGTCGAGTACTACAACAAGCTGCCCGACTCGGCGTCGGTCGATCTCTGCCTCATCCTGGACCCGATGCTCGCGACCGGCGGCTCGGCGACCGCCGCGATCGACGTCCTCAAGCGCTGGGGCGCCGTAAAGCCGGTCCGCATCAAGCTCATCAACCTCATCGCCGCGCCTGAAGGTGTCGCCGCGGTCCAGGCCGCGCACCCGGACGTCGAGATCCACTGTGCGGCGCTCGATCGCGGGCTCAACGAGAAGGGCTACATCATGCCCGGGCTCGGGGACGCCGGCGATCGCCAATTCGGGACCGGCAACACCGACTGACGGCGCCCGCGACGCGATCACCTCATTCGCGAGTGCGTGACGCCCTCTACATGCCGGACAAGCGTGTTCGTTGGAGGTATGCTCCCGCGACGCACGGGGGAACGGTCATGTCTCAACGGCGCGCGCTGGCCATCGTGCTCGGGGTCGTCTTGCTGGGCTGGCGGCTGGGCCCGACGACCACCCTGGCGGCCGCGCCCGATGTCCGCGAGGTCACCCCGGCCGGCATCACGATCGACGGGTCGGCCGGCGACTGGGACGAACCCGCGGCCGACTTCCTGGCCAACATGTTCGAGGCAGGCAAGCCCGAGAAGGACGTCCTGTCGAGGCTGTACGGCCGGTACGACTGCTCCACCGAGACGTTCTACGTGTTCGTCCGGACCGTCGCGGGTTGGAACATCCTGCCTTCCAACAACGACAACTACGTCAAGTTGGGCCAGACCGACAAGCTCGTTGATGGCTCGTCGGGAAGCAACGGGGTCCCGCCCGACTTCGCGTACGTCGGGGCGACTGGCTGGGAGGCCGCATTCCATCTGCCTCCAGGCAGCTACACCGGCGACAACGGCCTCAACGTGCACGCCCAGGTGGTCCCGGAGGCCCGGGCAGCGACGTCGGCCGTGGCAGACCGCCGCCTGCCCGTCACCATCGACTGCAGCACGGCGCCCCCGACGACCGCGCCGACGACGCCGCCCACGGCTCCTCCCACGATCGCGCCCACGGCGCCACCCACGACCGCGCCCACGGCGCCACCCACGACCGCGCCCACGGCGCCCCCGACGACCCCGCCCACGGCGCCCCCGACGACCGGGCCCACGGCGCCACCGACGACCGCGCCCACGGCGCCACCGACGACCGCGCCCACGGCGCCACCCACGACCGCGCCCACGGCGCCACCCACGACCCCGCCCACGGCTCCTCCCACGACCGCGCCGACCGCGCCTCCCACGGCGCCCCCGACGACCCCGCCCACGGCGCCACCCACGACCCCGCCCACGGCAGCTCCGTCGGGGTCCGTCGGACCGACCAGCGCTCCCTCCCCAGAGCCGCCGGTCGATCCCCCGATCATCGTCCCCAAGGTGAACGACCAAGGAACGCCGGACACGTCCGACGATCGACATCGTGCCTGGCGCCGTGTTCGAATTCCGCCTGGACGACGGTGATGGCACGTATGAGCCAGCGGGCGACGATGCCCCCGTCCTGGCCGAGGTCGATGCGAGCAATGGGTTCGCCGTCTTCACGCCGTCCGAAACAGGCGACTTTTGGGTGACCGAGTCGACGGCCCCACCCGGCCTGGAGATTGCGGACCCGATCCTCGTGCACTACACCGCGTCGCCCGAGAACTGCGGCCTCGCCAACAACATCCTGAGGTGCGTGCCCGACGACGATCAGTCAGGAGGGTTCTTGATCGCAGTCGTCATGGATTCACCGATCGGCGGCGTCGGCGGAGAGGAGATCACGCCACCCCCGACGGATGTGGCTCCAGAAGAGGTCAGCCGTCCCGTCGACATCGTGCTGGCAGCGATGGTGATCCTGCTCGGGGCAGCAGTCGTTCTCGGCGAGGCCCGAAACCGGCAGTCTCGTTGAACCCGGTTCCCGAAGGGTCTACGCGAAGAGGCCGGCTCCGAGGATGGCGTCACCGACCAGGCTGCCGTCGTCACCGATCGAGGGCACACCGGGCGGGACGGCATACAGGCCGGAGCCCCGATGGACGAGGTACTCGCTGAGGCTGTCGGACCGGGCGAGGGCTGTCTGCATAGGCACGAACTGCGTCCGCGCGTCCCGCACGAAGGCCACGAAGAACAGCCCGGCATCGAGGCGACCCAGCCCATCATCCCCGTCGGTGAACGTGTAGCCACGGCGCAGCATGCGCGCGCCGCCGTTCGACGTCGGATGCGCGAGGCGGACGTGCGCGGTCTCGGGGATGAGCGGCTCGCCCGCCCGCCCCGGGGCTCCGAAGTCGGGGTCCGTGGCCTCGCTACCACCGGACAGCGGGGCCCCTTCGGCCTTGGTGCGGCCGATGATGCCCTCCTGCTCGCGCAGCGACGACCGGTCCCAGGTCTCCACGATCATCCGGATGCGCCGGGCGACCATGTACGTGCCACCCGCCATCCAGCTGGCGGCCGTATCGTCGGCGGCTTGCACCCAGACGTGCCGGTCGAGCTCGGCCGTTTCCTCGGCCATGATGTTCGCGGTTCCATCCTTGAAGCCGAACAGGTTCCGCGGTGTCAGCTGCGCCTGGGAGGTCGATGATGTCCGGCCAAACCCGAGCTGCGACCAGCGGACCCGCGCCGTGCCGAACGCCGCGCGGGTCAGGTTCCGGATGGCGTGGACCGCGACCTGCGGGTCGTCGGCGCAGGCCTGGACGACGACATCCCCGTCCGAACGCGCAGGATCGATGTCGTCGCCGGGGAAATGCGGGAGCGCGATAAGCGCGGCCGGAAGACGTTCCGCCAGGCCGAACCGGTCGGCCGGCTCCTCGGGCGTGCCGACGAACAGCGACCGGCCGAAGCCGAGCGTGATGGTGAGTCCCGCCGCCGGCAGGTCCATCGCCTCGCCGGTGTCCTCGGGCGGCGCGTCGTACGGACCGGATGTCGAGCCCGTCGGGCCCGCGGGGAGGCCGCGCGTCAGGCGAGCCGACATGATCGTCCAGCGGCGGAGCATCGCGAGAAGCTCGTCCCGCGAGGTCGTCGTCAGGTCGAACGCCGCCGTGTACATGCGGTCCTGGGCCGGCGTGACGATGCCGGCCTGGTGCGGGCCATGGAAGGCGTAGGTCCGCGTCGCGGAAGGGCGCGACTCGGCGATGCCGCCCGCGAGGGCGAAGCCACCGACTCCCGCGAGGCCGATGGCCGCGGCGCCGCCGCCTGCTGCGCCGAGGAACGCACGCCGGGACAGCCGTGGCCCGGCGGGGGAGGGCGCTGGCGTGCGGGCGGGCGCCTGGTCCTCGTCTGGCACGAGCTGCCTCACCCGGCCCCGGTGATCGTCGTCGTCAGCCGGGACAGCGGTTCACCGACCGCATCCACTGCCGCGGCGAGTGCCTGGACCTCGGCCGTAGTCAGCTCGTCGTAGGAACTGAAGCCCTCCTCGATCGAGCCGTGTTCGGCGAGGAGCGCGTTCAGCTCGTCGAATCGAGTGACCAATGTCCCCACGAGCTCGGGATCCTCCGCTTCGGCCACGTTGCGCAGGACCTCGAAGGCGACCCATGCACCGTCGACGTTCGCCTGGAAGTCCCACAGGTCAGTATGCGACCAGATCTCCTCCTCGCCCGTGACCTTGCCCGAGGCGACCTCGTCGAGCAGCTCCTTGGCGCCGTTGGAGATCTGGAAGGCCTCGAACGTGAAGTCCTCGGCGTTGACCTGGGTCACGAGGCGCTCGGTCCAGGAGACCAGGTCAGCCGCGGCCGCGGTGCGCTCCGCCGGGGTCATCGCCTCGTACGTCGTGCCGCCGTTGGCCTCCGGCGTCGGTGGCCACAGGTCCTTCTCCAGGTAATGCCACCCGCTCCACGTATCGCCTTCGGCGAGGTCGGCCTCTCGAGCGTCGAGCAGGGGGTCGAGGTCGCCGAAGGACTCCGCCACGGGTTCGATGCGCTCCCAGTGGACGCGGACGTCCGGATAGAGCTCGCGGGCTTGCGCGTCGTCGCCGGCCGTGTAGGCAGTCTGCGAACGCCTTGGTGCCCGCGATCAGCGAGCCCGCCTGGTCCTTGACGTACGCCAGGTACGACGTCTCCGCCTCAGTGAGCTGCTGCGCGACGTCGCCCGTCGGCTCGATGACTGCACCGGAATCCTTGACGGTGAACGCGGACCGGATGCCATCACCGACCATCCCGGGCTTGCACGCCGTCACGTATGAACCGGGCCGAACGCGAACGACCAGCTCTCGGGTCAGACCGGGCCCCACGTTCTCGATCTCGGAGATCACCCGCAGGCCGTCCTCGGCCAGCAGGTAGAACTCCGTGACATCCGTGCCGGTGTTGCGCACGGAGAACGCGAGCGTGCCCGACGGGGCCTCGGTTCGCTCGACCTTGCACTCCGTCGCCGAGGACTCGACGGCGATCGTCGCCGTCCCCGCGCTCGAGCCGCCGGGGGGCTGGTTGGCGACGCACGCGCCGGCCAGACCGAGCACGAGGAGGCAGACGAGGACGCAGGATCGGGATGACAAGCTGGACTCCTGTTCCTTGGTTGCGGCCGGATCGTGGGCCGATCGGCCGGTCATGCGGAGGTCGAGATCGGGGTGGTGCCGGGCTCTTGCGCGGTGCCACCGCCACTTCCGGAAGCTGTCGCGGGCGGGCTCGCGCCCCACACGATGCGGTAGTAGAGGAACATCGTCGGGACGAGGTACGACACCCACGCGACGGCCTCCAGCCACGTCGTGGCCGGCGAGAAGTTGAAGACCCCCTTCAGGACCGTGCCGATCAGACCGGACGGCGGCATCGCCGCCGAAACGTCGAAGGCGAGGTTGTTCAGGCCGGGCAGGATGCCGGCCTCCTGGAGGTCATGGATGCCGTACGCCAAGACGCCCGCCGACACGACGATCAGGAAGACGCCCGTCCAGGCGAAGAACCGCCGCAGGTTGAGGCGTAGCGCACCGCGGTAGAACGCCCAGCCCACGATCACGGCGGTCCCGAGGCCCAGCACGGCTCCGAGCAGCGGCGTCGTGGTCTGGCCGGAGGCCTGCGCTCCGGCCCACAGGAACAGCGCGGTCTCGAGCCCTTCTCGTCCGACCGCCAGCAGCGCCATCAGGAACACGGCTCCGGCGCCCGCGGCGATCGCTCCGTCGAGACGCTGGTGCAGCTCGGACTTCATGTGCCGAGCGGTCCTAGCCATCCAGAAGATCATCCAGGTCACGAGGCCCACGGCCAGGATCGACAGGGTTCCGCCGATCGCTTCCTGAGCCTCGAAGGTCAGCGTGCTCGGACCGAACGTCAGGAGGGCGCCCACGATCAGCGAAAGCACGATGGCTCCACCGACGCCAGCCCAGATCGCGGGCAGGAGTTCGCGGCGATCGGTCCGGACGAGATAAGCGACGAGGATGCTGATGACGAGGGCGGCCTCTAGACCCTCGCGCAGGCCGATCAGGTAGTTGCCGAGCATGGGCGGGACGCTCCAGAGGGGAAGTGTGCGGGACGAGGGCTCGCCTGACGGAGCGCAAGGGTAAAAGAGCCTGTCGGACAGCGTCAAGCAACCCTGTCCACTTCGCGCAAGACGACCTGCCCCCAGCAGCTCCGCGACGCCCCGGCAAGGCCGGACCAGATCGGGGGTTGACAGCCGTCCTGGGTCGTGTATAGTACCACTAGGTTATATAACCAAGTAGTGATAGGCGATGCAGCAGACCGACGCCCTCAGCCTCACGTTCGCCGCCCTCGCCGACCCGACTCGGCGGGCGATCCTGGCCCGTCTCGCCCAGGGCGAGGCGTCCGTCAAGGACCTGGCCGCCCCGTTCGACATGAGTCAGCCCGCGATCTCCAAGCACCTGCGGGTGCTGGAACGGGCCGGACTCATCGAGCAGAGCCGACAGGCGCAGTGGCGACCGCGCCGGCTGCGGGCGGGACCGCTGCGAGACATCGCCACTTGGGTGGACCAGTACAAGCGCCATTGGGAGGAAAGTTTCGAACGGTTGGACACCTACCTCCGTGATCTCCAGGACGCACAGGAACAGGGAAAGGACGACGACGATGAACGCGACCCGCATCGACCGCGGTAGCACCGATACCACGACGATCTATTCGGAGGACAGCGAGCTCGTGTTCGAGCGCACCTTCGACGCACCCCGCGAGACGGTCTGGAAGGCTCTCACCGATCCCCAGCTCATCCCGCGCTGGTGGGGCAAGCACGGCACGACGACCACGGTCGTCGAGATGGACGTCCGGCCGGGCGGGAAGTGGCGCTACATCAGCAGCGCCCCCGATCGCGACGACGTGACGTTCTACGGCGAGTACCTCGAGGTGACCCCTCCCACGGGCTACAAGTGGACCTTCATGTTCGACGTCGAGGGTGTCGGTCCGATGGGCGGACCAGAGACCCACGTCCTCGAAGAGGTCGACGGCAAGACGAAGATCACGTCGATCGGCCACATGGGCTCCGTCGAGGTGCTCGAGGGCGCTCTCTCGACCGGCATGGCCGAGGGCGCGATCGAGACCTGGGACCGCCTCGACGCCTTGGTGACCGGGCGCTGACGCCAACCCCGAAGAGCCGGGCATCCATCACCGTGGGTGCCCGGCTTTCGCGTGTCCGGCGGCCGTATGATTCCGGGCATGCGCGTCGCAGTCACCGGCGGGAGCGGGAAACTCGGGCGAGCGGTGGTCACCGACCTGCTCGCACACGACTACGACGTCCTGAACCTCGACATCCAGGCACCCCGGGATCCAGCCGTCGCGTTCACCCGCGTCGATTTCACGGACTTCGGTCAGACGCTGGAGGCGTTCCTCCGCATCGATGGCCGCCACGACGGCCTTGACGCGATCGTCCACCTGGCCGCGATCCCGGGCCCCGGCATGGTCCCCAACAACAAGATCTTCGCGAACAACGTGATCAGCACGTACAACGTCTTCTCGGCCGCGCGCGATGCCGGCATCAGGAACATCGTGTGGGCCTCGAGCGAGACCGTCCTGGGCCTTCCGTTCGACACGCCGCCGCCGTATCTGCCGGCCGACGAGGAGTATCCCGCCCGACCCGAAACCGCCTACTCGCTCGGCAAGGACCTCGAGGAGGAGATGGCCCGCCAGTTCTGCCGCTGGGATCCCGAGCTCAAGATGATCGGGCTGCGCTTCTCGAACGTGATGGAACCCGCCGATTACGCGGCGTTCCCCGCTTTCGACGCCGATCCGATGCTTCGCAAATGGAACCTGTGGACCTACATCGACGCGCGCGACGGCGCCCAGGCGGCCCGAAAGGCGCTCGAGCTGGATACGACCGGGGTGGATGTCTTCCAGATCGCCAACGCCGACAGCGTGATGAGCCGTTCGAGCACCGAGCTCGCCGGGGCCGTCTTCCCGGGGGTCCCGATCCGCAAGGATCTTGGTGAGCACGAGACGCTGGTCTCGATCGACAAGGCGCGCCGCATCCTGGGCTACGAGCCCGCCCACAGCTGGCGGGAGGCGAACACGGCTGTCAGCCCGTCCGCTGAGGGCTGATCGGGGCGCGACTCAGGGGCGCTTGATCGTGAGCTTCGCGCCGACCTTGGAGAACTGCAGGTCGAGTTCGTACTCCACCCGCTGGAGCTGCCCGCTCTGCCCGACCCGGGCGCGAGCCTTGAGCTCCCATGTGCCACGCCGCGGCTGACCCTTGTCGTCGATCACGAGCTCGAGCTTGGAGTCGTCGATCTTCTCTTCCTTGACGGCGCCGATGAGCGTGGTCGGATGGATCAGGACGGCCTTGGGGATCGAGACCTTGTGGTACTCGGTGCCATCGATCTTCGCCGGGCCGAGGTATTCCACGTCCTCGACGGCGGTGACCGCCTTGAACGGCACGTAGCTGTCGGACGCGTCGTAGCCCTTGATCGACTTCCACGAGCCGCCGTCGGTCCGGATATAGCCCTTGCCCTTCACGCCACGGACCTCGACGCGGATCTTCCCGATCCCATAGTCCTTGGTCAGGTCGTACGTCCACGATGACGCGAAATCGGCGCCCGAGACGTCCATGCGGCCCGCGATCGGAAGGGTGTCGGCGGAGAGGGCGGTCTTCCCGTCGTAATTGATCCGATAGCTCAGCTTCTTGCCTGCCACCGACTTCACGAAGGCGGCGATCGCGAGGTCGTACGCCTTCGGCGCTCGACTCGGCTTGGCGGTCGGGGCGACCACGGCGGCGGTCGGGGAGGCACCCGACGGCGCCGTCGGCCTTGCCGAGGACGAAAACCCGGAGAGATCGCGGCCGCAGGCCGCAACGACCAGGGCGGCGGCGAACGTCGCGATGGCCAGGCGGCGGGATGCTCGATGCAACGGGACGGTCTCCAAGGGGCACGAGCCGGGCGAGTGCTCCCCGGCAGGGCGCACAGTACCAGTCTCCCGCCCGGTATCGGTCTGGCCCGGAGGGGCCATCGCTCACCCGTACCACCCGGGCGCGCCCTCGCGACCCCTGCGCGGTATCCTCGCCGCGTGACCGCCACTGCCGAGCGCGCGACGCCCCGGAACGGCCGGCCGCGCGCGAAGGCTCGCGCCCGTGCCGAGACGCCGGTCCTCGTCCGCCAGCTGCGCAACGGCATCGAGGAGAGCGTCCACCGCGGCGACATCGTCGAAGCGGACGTCAGCGGCCGGCTCATCCGCCAGCTCGGCGACCCGGATCGGATCGTGACCCTCCGCTCGACCGTCAAGCCGTTCGGTGTCGTCGCCCTGATCGAGGCCGGCGGCCTCGAGGAATTCGATCTGGAGCCCGCCGAGCTCGCGATCATGGCCAGCTCGCACAGTGGCGAGGACTTCCACGTCCGGACGATCCAGAGCGTGTTCCGGCGAGCCGGCGTCAGCCAGGCGCTGTTGGCCTGTGGCAACGAGGGGATGCCGCTCGATGCGTTGACCGCCGCCCGGCTTGCGAGGGATGGCGAGAAGGCCAGCCCGATCCGCCACATGTGCTCGGGCCAGCACGCGGTCACGCTGCTCCTGTCCCGGCTCAAGGGCTGGGATCTCGAGACGTACTGGGAGCCCCAGCATCCGGCCCAGGCGGCCTACCGCAGCGCGGTCGCGCGGGCCTACGGCACGACCCCGGAGCGGCTGCGGACCGCGATCGACGGCTGCGGCGTGGAGACGTACGCCTTCCCGTTGCGACAGGTCGCCCAGGCGTACGCGCTGCTGGCGGACCCGGACGCGGTCCCCGCCAAGGACTCGCGCCGGTCGCTCGCGTCCGCCCTCACGCTGGTTCGGGACGCGATGCTCGCGAACCCGGAGATGATCGGCGGCCGCCACGACCGCCTCGATACGTCGCTCATGAAGGCCGCCGAGGGCCGCGTCATCAGCAAGGCCGGGATGGAGGCCCTGCGCGGGATGGCGATCCTGCCCGGTCCGCGCGTCGACTCGAACGGGACGGCAGCGTCCGGGATGGCCGTCAAGATCGAGGATGGCGACGGCTACGACCGCGGGACCTGGGCGGCGTCCATCGAAGCCCTTCGCCAGGCCGGCGTGCTCGATACCCAGGCGCTCCGTGCCCTCGCTCGCTATCACAAGCCGACGATCCTCGATCCGCACGGGCGAGTCGGTGCGGAATCGATCGCCGACTTCCAGCTCGCGCCGGTGGGGGAGCTCATCGGCTGAGCCGGCCGGCGCGCCGGTGCGCCCGAGCCGTCCGAGCTGATCGAGCCAGCGAGATCCGACGATGGCCCCCGACTCCGATCCGTACCGAACGCTCGGCCTGACGCGCGACGCCACGCTCGACGAGGTGCGACGCGCGTACCGGCGGCTGGCCAAGGCCAATCACCCGGACGCGGCCGGGGAAGCCGCCCTGCCACGATTCCTCGCGATCCAGGCCGCCTACGACACGATCGCCGGCCCCGATTCCGGGCGACGTCGACCGGGCGCGGCGCGGCCGACGAGCCCGCGGCGGGCCTGGGATCCCGATCGCGACCGCGCCGACGCCACGTACCGGGCCTACGGCGGCCGGCCGCGCCGCGCTCGTCCGACCGGCGGGCCGGGAGCGTCGCGCGGAACGTCCGGGACATCGTGGGAGCGGCCGCCGACGGGCGCACCGGGTACGCGCCCGCCGCGACCCGAGCGACCGCCGAACAAGGCGACGCTGGGCTCGACGTCCTACGACGGTGCCGACGCCGAGCCGTTCGAGCCCGACTGGGGTGGAGCGTCGTGGTACGGGACCACGTCGGGGACGTACTGGACGCTCAATCCCAAGGAGTACGCCGATCCGCGCAAGCACGGACCGGAGTACCAGGCACGCGCCCGTCGGGAGCTGCACGGGCGGGATGAGGCGGGGATCGACCCGGCTGGACCGCCGTCGGCGGCCCCTCCGTCCGCGTCGGCGGGCGTCCCGCGCGAGCCTGCGGATGACGAGCGGCGATGAGCCGCCGCTGGCCACGCACACGACCTCGTCGTGGTGGGAGGCCACGGCCGGCCATGCGCCCCGAGCCGAGGGCACGCCGTCCGCTCGTTCGCGCCGCGGCCGCCCGGCGGGGCCCGCCGGCGAGGACCCCGCCTGGACCCCCGGCAACACCGCGCGTCGCAGCGACGGCGGGACCGGGGCCCGCCCTGCGGCGCCGAGCCCTGCAGCGACGGCCGCCGGCACGTCATCGGATGCCGCCGCCCCGGGCCGTCTTGGCTCCGGCCTCACGCCGGAGGGCATCCTCGAGGCCGTCCGTGCGTGGCTGGACGACGACCGTCCCGGTGCCATGGGCCGGATCGCCCGGGCCATCGTGGGCTGGGCGCCCATCGCACTCGGGATCGGTTGGGTTGCCGGCGAGATCTCCGGATGCGGGCGCTTCGCCGCAGGCTGCGACGACGCCGAGGTCATGTCCGCCTGGCTCGTGCAGATCGCGGCGCTGGTGGCGTTGATCGTCGTGGGTCGCCTCGCCCGGATCACCTCGGTCGCCACATTGGCGACACTTGCCGCCGCGATCCCTGCCGCGCTCCTGCTGTCGGCCACGGGAAGCCCCGACGACACGGCGGCGGGCCGGATCGCCCTGAGCTGGCTTGCTCGTCATCGCGTGGGTCGTCGGGCTCGTGTTCGGGGCCGCGCGCGAGATCCGTGGGACCAATCTCCGCCGAGGCGGGCCACCGGGGGTCGCGGGCCCGAGCCGTCCCGTATCCTGAGTGCCCATGCCACGTAAACACGACCCGCGTGACCTGTCCGGTGCCGCCCAGGAGTACCTGCTCGCGCTTCGCGTGACCGCGGGCGCCGGGGACGGGACCCGCGCCACCGCGGCGGAGATCGCGCGCCATCTCGGCGTGACCACGCAGGCGGCGAGCGAGATGTTCCGCCGGCTCGTCGCGGACGGCCTGGTCGATCACGCCGATGACCGTGAGCTCCGGCTGACGTCCGCCGGCCGGGCGGCGGCCGACGCGATCTTTCGCCGCCACGCGCTGCTGGAGTGGCTGCTGACGAGCGTCATCGGGCTCGGCTGGGCGGAGTCGGATGAAGAGGCGATGCGCCTGCAGGGCGCGATCTCGCCGCGGGTCGAGGCGCGTCTCGACGAACTGCTCGGCCACCCCGAGACGTGCCCACACGGGAATCCCATCGACGCCGCGATCGCGAAACGCCGGCCCGAGGGCGTCCGCCTGTCCGAGATCGAGGCCGGCTCGCGCGCGACCGTCTATCGCATCACCGAGGAAGCCGAGGAGGACGCCGGCCTGCTCTCGTACCTCGAGGCCCGCGCGCTGAAGCCCGGGGCGCCGATCACGATCCTCGCCCGCTCCGAATCGCTGGATTCCCTGACCCTCGACGGCCCGCTCGGGCGCGCGACGCTCGGCCTGCGACCGGCCGCCCTCGTCCGCGTCCTCCCGGGCGACGCCGATCCGGTCCTGTTCCATCACGTGCCGGCCGGAGTGACCCCCACGGGCTGAGGCGCGGCGCCACTGCTACGATCGGTCGATGCCCGACCCCATCACCCGAGTCCGCATCGCCCCGAGCCCGACCGGCCCGCTCCACATCGGCACCGCGCGCACGGCGCTGTTCAACTACCTCCATGCCCGGCATGTCGGTGGCACGTTCATCCTCCGCCTCGAGGACACCGATGTCGCGCGCAGCACGCTCGAGTTCGAGAAGGACATCCTCGACGGGCTGCACTGGCTGGGCCTGGCCTGGGACGAGGGGCCCGAGGTCGCCGGCGAGCCGGCCCGCGGCCCGCACGCGCCCTACCGTCAGATGGAGCGCCTGCCGAGCTACGCCGCGGCCGCGCAGCGCCTGCTCGCCGACGACCTCGCCTATCCCTGCTACTGCACGCCCGAGGAGCTCGACGCCGACCGCAAGGCCCAGGAGGCGGCCACGGCAACCGCCGCGCTATGTCGGGCGGTGCGCGAACCTGACGCCCGAGGAGCGGCTCGCCCGCGAGGCCGAGGGCCGGCGCGGCGCGCTGCGCTTCCGGGTCGGCGAAGGCGTCGGTCGCCTTCGACGACATCGTGCGCGGCCACGTCGAGTTCGACGTCAGCAACCTCGGTGGCGACTTCGTCATCGTCCGCGCGGACGGCAACCCGCTGTACCACTTCACGGTCGTCGTCGACGACGCGGCGATGGAGGTCACCGACGTCATCCGCGGCGAGGACCACCTCTCGAATACGCCCAAGCACATCCTGCTGTTCCGAGCGCTGGGCTACGACGTGCCCCGCTTCGCCCATCTGCCGCTCATCCTCAACACGGACCGCACGAAGATGAGCAAGCGCAAGAGCCAGACCGCGATCGATGCCTACATCAACGAAGGCTTCATCCCCGAGGCGCTGGTCAACTACCTCGCACTCCTCGGCTGGTCCACCGGAACGGAAGAGGAAGTCCTTTCGCTCGACGAGATCGTCGAGCGGTTCGACATCGGAGCGGTGCACAAGGGCGGCGCGGTGTTCGATCGCGAGCGGCTGGAGTGGCTGAACGGCCAATGGATCCGGCGCCTCGGCGCCGACGACCTGATCGATCGACTGCGTCCGTTCGTCCAGAAGGAGCTCGACGCGGGGCGGATCGAGCAGATGCCGTCCGACGACGAGCTGCGCGCGCTGCTCCCCGTCGTCCAGGAGCGGCTGCCGACGCTGGGTGCCATCGGCGACCTCGCGGGCTTCCTGTGGGTCGACGACGTCGCCCCCGATCCAGCCATGCTCGTGCCCAAGCGCTGGGACGCGCCGACCACGATCGAGGGTCTGGGCGCCGCCCGCGAGACGATCGCGACCGTCGGTGACGTCGTCTTCGAGGCGGACGAGCTCGAGCCGCCGCTGCGGGCCCTCGCCGAGGCGCGCGGCTGGAAGGCGGGCGACCTGTTCATGGCCATCCGGGTCGCGGTCACCGGCCGGACCGCCACGCCGCCGCTGTTCGATACGCTCGTCGCGCTCGGTCGTGAGCGGACGCTCGCTCGGCTCGACCGCGCGATCTCGGTCCTGGCAGATTCCTGACACGCCCTGTCAGGAACGCGAGCAAGGCTGCCCACGAACGACACCGATGAGGAGGCTCCGTTGAGCGTGACCCGCGACGACGTCCAGGACTGGCTCGATCGATACGTCGAGGCCTGGCGCACGTACGACCCGAAGGTGATCGGCGAGTTGTTCGCCGAGAACGCCACGTACAAGTACCACCCGTATGACCCGGAGGCCGTCACCGGACGCGAGGCGATCGTCAAGGACTGGACGGAACCATCCGGCGACGCCAGCAGCCGCGACGACCCCGACAGCTGGACCGCCCACTACGAGCCGTACGCCATCGACGGCGACCGCGCCGTGGCGATCGGCGAGAGCCGGTACACGAATCCGGACGGCTCGCTGCGCGACCTCTATTTCAACCTGTGGACGCTCCGCTTCGACGACGACGGCCGCTGCGTCGAGTTCGTGGAGTACTTCATGGAGCTCCCCGAGCGCTTGAAAGCATCCCGCTGACCGGCGATTTGGATCGAGTGAACGGCGCGCAAACAGGTCGTTAACACGCGCGGCTATCCTCAACGGTGGATGGCACGAACGATCCTCGTCGTCGAAGACGAACCGACGCTGCGCGAGACGCTGGTCGAAGCGCTCGAGTCGGACGGATTCCGGGTCGTTGCCGCCGCCGACGGCCGCGAGGCCCTGACGCAGTTCCGGGGGGAGCGCCCAGACCTCGTCCTGCTCGACCTGATGCTGCCCGAGCTCTCCGGGATCGAGGTGATGCGGATCATCCGCGCCGAGTCGGGCACGCCGATCGTGATGCTCACCGCGAAGGATTCGGAGCTCGACAAGGTGGTCGGGCTCGAGCTCGGGGCGGACGACTACGTCACGAAGCCGTTCTCGCTGCGCGAGCTGACGGCCCGGATCCGCGCCCTCTTCCGGCGTTCGGAGGCGGCGATCGCGGTCGGGACGCCGCCCACGATCGTCGACCTGGGCCGCGTGCAGGCGGACCTCGGCGGCCATCGACTCCTGCGCGACGGCGTGACCCTGCCGATCAAGCCCAAGGCGTTCGAGCTGCTCGCGTTCCTGCTCCGCAACCCGGGCCAGGTCTTCACCCGCGACCAGCTGCTCGAGAAGGTCTGGGGCTACGACTACGCCGGCGAGACGCGGACCGTCGATGTCCACGTCCACTGGCTGCGCAGCCAGATCGAGGAGGACCCCGGCAACCCGGCGTTCATCCACACGGTCCGCGGCGTCGGGTACGTGTTCCGGCGACCGTCCTGACCGGTCGAGCTGGCACGCAACGTTGACTCGCCGCTGACCCGGCGTTGATACGGCCGCCGGACAGTACGGCCATGCCGATCATGACCCGCCAGCCCGAGGCCACGGACAGCACGGTGACGCACCTCGCCGACATCCAGCGCCACGGCGGCAGACCGGTCGGCAGCATCACTCCGCCATCCCGGGTCCTCCTCCCCGACGATGGCGTCCCTGCTCCCGCTCCGGTGCTGGCGCCCGCCAGGGCGCTGGCGCTGGATGCCCTTCGACTCCTCCGCCGCCTGCGCGACCCCGCTCGTCGATCCGATCGGCTGGGCGCAGCCGTCGTTCCGTCGCGAGATCGAGCTCGTCCGCGCCCATCTCGCGCCGTTGCGCACACGAAAGGCCCTGGCCGCCTCGTACGGTCGCGAGGCGTTCCACCTGTCGGTGGACGACGCGGGCCTTGACGACCCCGGTGCCGTCCGACTCGCCTACGCGCTGCGCTGGCTCGAGCTCGGCGACGGCGACGCCGGCGCGATCTGGCCGTCGAACGTGGATCGGGAGCCGGCCTGACCCTCCCTCAGGTCGCCTTGTGGAACATCCGCTCGATGGCCTCGGCCGCATCCTCGGCCGCGTCGATCGCGTTCTCGAGCTCTTGATACAGGTCGCGCCATTTGATGACGTCGATCGGCGCCGACCCGTCACGAAACAGCCGCCCGATCGCCGTGCGCGACACCCGGTCGGCCTCGTGCTCGAGGTCGTGGACCAGCACGAGGTGCGGATCCACGTCCTTGAGCCCGTCGAGCTTGCGCAGCGCCGCGAGCAGCTCGACGGACTGGGCGGCGAGGATCCGGGCGAGCTCGCGAGCCTCCGCCGTCGGTTCCACGATGTCGTAGATGACGAGCGTCTCGGCCACGGCCTGGATGCCGTCGACGACATCGTCGAGCTGGACCGTCAGCTCGTGGATGTCCTCGCGGTCGAACGGCGTGATGAAGGCATCCTCGAGCCGCTGGTTGATCTCGCGGTCGATCCCGTCGCCGGCCTTCTCGAGGCGCTGGATCTCGGCCACGTGCTCGTCGATGTTCTCGTAGGTCGACACCATCTCGTGGAGGCGCGTCGCCGCCGCATGCAGGTTCTCGCCGGCCGCGACGAAGAGATCGAAGAAGCGCACATCCTTGGGGAGCAGGCGGAAGCTCATCGGTGTCTCCTCATTCAGCCGAAGCCGATGGTGTGCAGGATGAACCACGACAGCGCGGCGATGGTGCCCGCGGCCGGGATGGTGATGACCCAGGCAAGGAGGATCCGCCGGGCGACGCCCCAGCGGACGCCCTTGGGTCCCCGCGCGGAACCGACGCCCATGATGGCGCTCGAGATGACGTGCGTCGTGGAGACCGGCATCCCGAGCTGAGCCGTGCCGAGGAGGATCGTCGCGGCCGTCGTCTCGGCGGCGAAGCCATGGACGGGCTCCAGCTCGGCCACGCGCTGGCCCATCGTGTGCATGATCCGCCAGCCCCCGACGGCCGTCCCGAGCGACAACGCCGTGGCCGAAACGACGATCACCCACAGCGGGACGTCGATCGTCGGGATGACGCCCGCCGAAAACAAGGCAAGCGTGATGATGCCCATCGTCTTCTGCGCATCGTTGGATCCATGGCTGAAGGCCATGTAGCCCGCCGATAGCACCTGCAGCCGTCGGAAGATGCGCGCCATCGGCTTGCGCTTGGCGTTCCGGAAGATCCAGTACAGCGCGAGCATCAGCCCGAACGCGATCGTGAAGCCGAGGAAGGGCGACACGACCATCGGGACCAGCACCTTGCTGGTGATGCCGTCGATCTTGAGCGCACCGGTCCCGGCCGCGACGATCGTCGCCCCGAGCAGGCCGCCGATCAGTGCGTGGGAGCTGGAGCTCGGCAGACCCTGGTACCAGGTGATCAGGTCCCAGGCGATCGCCCCGATGAGGGCGGCGGCGACCACGGCCTGTGTCGTGGTGGCCTCATCGACGAGGCCGCTGCCGATGGTCTTCGCCACGGCCGTCCCGGCGAATGCGCCGATGAAGTTGAACGACGCCGCCATGAGGATGGCATGGCGCGGGCTGAGCGCCCTGGTCGCCACCGACGTGGCGATGGCGTTCGCCGTGTCGTGGAATCCGTTGACGTAGTCGAATGCCACCGCGAGGACGATGACCACGACGAGCGCGAACGTGACGCCTTCCAACGGTGTCGTGGGCCTCCGGGGCGGGATGGGGTCGGGCTCGGTCGGGCGGGTAAGCGGGCTGGCCCGTTAACACGATGGTAATGCCGGGCGGGCGGCGGACGCCGGTGGTGCCGCGTCGCGGGTCTCGGCCGCTATCCTTACCCGGCCATGCGACTTTCCCACCTCTTCTTCGCCACGCTCCGCGACGACCCGACCGAGGCCGAGATGCCGTCGCACCGGCTGCTCCTGCGGGCGGGCTACGTGCGCCAGCTCGGCTCCGGCATCTACTCGCTGCTGCCGCTGGGCAAGAAGGTCAGCGACCGGGTCGAGCAGATCATCCGCGAGGAGCAGGACCGCATCGGTGGCCAGGAGATGGAGATGCCGGTCGTCCACCCGGCCGACATCTGGCGAGCGAGCGGCCGGTACGACGCGATCGGGCCGGAGCTGGGTCGCTTCAAGGACCGCAACGGCCGGGACATGGTCCTCGCGATGACCCACGAAGAGGTCGTCGGCATCCTCCTCGCCGACATCGTCAAGTCGTATCGCCAGCTCCCGATGCAGGTCTATCACTTCCAGACGAAGTGGCGCGACGAACCACGCGCCCGCGGCGGGCTGATCCGCGTGCGCGAGTTCGTCATGAAGGACGCCTACAGCTGTGACCGCGACGAAGCCGGGCTGGATGCGAGCTACGACGCGCAGCACGGTGCCTACGTCCGGACCTTCGAGCGCCTCGGCCTGGACACCGTCGCGGTCGCCTCGGATGTCGGGATCATGGGCGGATCGCAGGCCCACGAGTTCATGTTCCTCAACCCCGCCGGCGAGGACGTCCTCGTCCTGTGCGAGGCCTGCGGCTACGCCGCGAACCGCCAGGTCGCGGCCGTCCCCAAGCCCGACCCCGCGCCCGAGGAGCCGCTGCCCCTCGAGGAGGTCGCGACACCCGGCACGACCACGATCGCATCCCTCGCCGAGTTCCTGGGCGTCGGCCCCGAGCGCACGGCCAAGGCCGCGTTCTTCATGACCGGGGACGGTCGGCTGGTGACGGCCATCGTCCGCGGCGACCACGAGGTCAACGAGACCAAGCTCGGGAACGCGGTCAAGGCCATCGGTGGCATGCGACCCGCGACCGTCGAGGAGATCAAGGCCGCCGGCATGGAGCCCGGCTACGGATCGCCGATCGGTGCCCGCAACACCTTCGTCGCGATCGACGACCTGGTCGCGCGCTCAGCGAACCTGGTGGCCGGCGCCAACCGTGAGGGTTTCCACTACCGCAACGTCAACGTGGGTCGGGACTACACCGCGGACGTGACGGCCGATATCACGAACGCCCAGGAGGGCGACGCCTGCCCGGTCTGTGGCAAGCCCGTCATCCTGCGCAACGGGATCGAGGTCGGGAACATCTTCAAGCTCGGTACGAAGTTCACCGACGCCGCCGGCGCGACCTATCTCGGCGAGGACGGCCAGGCGCACCCCATCGTCATGGGCTCGTACGGCATCGGGGTCGGGCGGAACGTCGCCTGCATCGTCGAGGCGCACCACGACGACAAGGGCATCGTCTGGCCGGCCGAGGTCGCACCGTACGCCGCCCACCTCGTGTCGATCGGCGGGGCCAAGGAGCCGCGCGTCACCGAGATCGCGGAGCGGCTGCACACGCTGGCGCAGGACGCCGGGCCGCGGCACGAGATCCTGTGGGACGACCGCGACGAATCGCCGGGCGTCAAGTTCACCGACGCCGAGCTGCTCGGCATGCCCTGGATCCTGACCGTGTCGCCGCGCTCGCTGGCCGCCGGCGGCGTCGAGGTCACCGAGCGCGCGACCGGCGAGCGCTCGACCCGTCCGATCGAGGAGGTCGAGGCGCTGATCGCGAACGGGTTCTCGCCCGGGCCCTAGCTCCCGTCGGTCGAGATGCCGCTCGGCGGCATCGCCCCGCGCTCGCTGTCGACTGCGGGCGGCTCGACGACACCGCTGGGATCGACGGTCGTCCCGTCGAGCGCGAGGACGAGGTCGCCGCTCTCGACGATCTGCTCGACGAGCTCGCTCGAGGACACGACGTCGGCCCCGAGATCCTCGGGCTCGTCCTCGAGACGCTGGATCCCGAAGCTGACCGCCGGCGGGATCGAGGCGGAGATCGAGATCTCCGCGATGCGGTACGGCGAGCCCTTGAGGCGGAGCGACTTGTTGGTCATCTCCTGGAGGGCGGTCGCCTTGATGACCAGCTCCGCGAGCGTGCCCGGGTCGATCTTCTCGATGACGGTGCTCATGCCCCGCTTCGCGACCCCGAGCGCCTCTCGCGCGCTGGCGCCGGTGCCCGACAGGCGCTTGACGAGCATGTCCTGGGTGAGGCCTCGCTCGTGCCGCCTACGACGCCTGCCTCGGCGGCGCCGGCCGTGCCGTCCGCGCCGGCCGTGCCGCCCGCCTGGCCGCTGGTCTCCTGCGCCTTCACCCGCGCAGCTTCTGCCGCCTGTGCGGCCGCTTCCTGGGCCCGCTTGATGAAGCTCACGGCGATCCCCTTCGCGACTCCCCTCCGGCCATCGGCCGCATCGCCTGAGCATAGCGAGGCGGGCCCGGCCGGACCACTACGATGTCGCCGTCATGCCGCCACGCCAGACGCTCCCCGGCGACGACCTGTATGCCCGTCTCGGGGTGCCCCGCGACGCCAGCGCTGAGGCGATCGACCTTGCGTGGCGTGGTCTCCTGCGCAAGCACCACCCGGACATCGCCGGCCCCGACGCCCTCGAGCTCGCGAAGCGGATCAACGTCGCCCACGACTGGCTGAGCGACCCGGAGCTGCGTCGCCGCTATGACCGCGAGCGAGCCGACGGGATCCGCTCCGGTCGATCGCCCCGGGCGCCCGGCCGGCCCGACTGGTCGGCCACCGCCTGGCGCCCGGTCCGCCGGCCGCCGACGACCGCCGAGCGAGTGACCGCCGTGGTCGATCGGGTCGGCCGGCTGACCCGCGACGAGCTCGATCGCCTGGCGCTCGCCGAGCCCGCCCCGATCGCGTTCCTCGCCACCCTGCGGCGCTTCGTGCCGCCGGAGCTCGACGAGGTGATCGAGCAGGCCGAGCGCGAGGCGATCGCCAACCTGCCCGCCTCCGGCTCGACGCGACCTCGCGACCCGCGACGCTGTCGTCGGTCAGCTTGCCGATATCGTCCTCGGCGACATCCTCGAGGCGTTGCTCGGCGATCCGGCCGGACCACGCGCCCGCGAGCGACTCACCCGTGGCTGGGAGGCGGCCGTCGGGCAGCCGCGCTACGGGCCGGCCACGGCCGCGGTCGGGGACCTCCTGGAGCGACTCCGGGCCCTTAGTGCGGAGCAGGTCCGCTCGCTCGCGTCGACCGGCACGCGGGAACGCCTCGGCGCGCCGCCCTGGCCGCGTGCGACATCGCCCGAGGAGGACGACGCGCTGCGCGTCTCGAGCGAGCTCGCGTCGGCCGACGCAGCGGCCGCCATCGATGCGGTGGAGCGCGTCGGCGAGCGCCACGGTGCACCGGCACGGCGCGCCGCGGCCCGGATGGCGCACCTGCTGGTCCTTCGCCACGCGTTCCCCGCCCGCGAGTTCGAGCGGCATGCCGCGCCATGGCTGGGGGACCTCATCCCTCGTCTCGCGCCCTGGGGGGCGCGGGTCGGCCGACGCAGCGGCGGCGACTGACCGGACGCTCGTTTCCCTGACCGGCGGGCCGCAGGCTGTGCGATGCTCGACCCGTGGACCCATGGATCGTCATCAGCCTGGGGCTGGCCGTCATCGCGATCGTCGTCGCCGGGATCGCCATCCGCAATGCGCGCGCACTGACCAGATCGCTGGCCGCGAACAGGCGCCTTCGGGCGGACGTGGCGCAGCGTGATGATGAGATCGCCCAGGCCGCCGCGGAGCAGGCCGTCCTGCTGGGGGCATTGAGCTCCGGGATCGTGCGCGTCGATCGCAGCCTTCGCATCATCTCGGCAAACGCCGCCGCCCACACGCTCCTGGGCCGGGCGCCAGGGACGCTCGTTGGTCGATCCGTGATGGAGGCGTTCCTCGATGCGACGGTGGAGTCGATGGCGCAGGCAGCGCTCGCCAACGGCACGGCACGCACGGAAGTCCGCCGGGCCGACGCGGATGGGCCGATGCTGACGGTGCTGGCTCGACGGGCGCACGCAAGCGGCCTGTGGCTGGTCGTCGACGATGTCTCCGAGCTCCGCCGGTTGCAGCGGATCCGGACCGAATTCATCGACAACCTGTCACACGAGCTGCGGACACCGCTCACGACCGTGAGCCTCCTTGCCGAGACGCTGTCGCGCGAGGCGGAGGGCCCGGACGTCGTGCTGCCACCAAAGATGCGCGACCGCATCGGCAAGATCGAAGTCGAGACCGGCCATCTCGTCCAGATGGTCAACGAGCTGCTCGACCTGTCGCGCATCGAGAGCGGCGACACCCTCGCGCTGGTCGACGGGCTGGACATGGGCCGGCTCGCGGCGCAGTCGGCGGAGCGGCTCCGGCTGTTCGCCGATCGCCAGGGCGTCACGCTCAGGGTCGAGGCACCCGACGGGCTGCCGCCCATCCGAGGCGATGCGGCCCGGCTGGGCCAGGTCGTCGTCAATCTCGTCCACAACGCCGTCAAGTTCAGCCCGGACGGCGGCGAGATCCTGGTCCGGGCGGGCCACGAGGGCACGGACATCGTCACCTCGATCCAGGATCACGGGGTCGGCATCCCGCGTGACGCCCAGGACCGGGTCTTCGAGCGGTTCTACAAGGTCGATCGAGCCCGCATGCGGGCCGAGGCGGGCGGCGGCACCGGCCTGGGCCTCGCCATCGCGCGGCACGTCGTGGAGCAGCACGGCGGGCGCATCTGGGTCGAATCGTCGGAAGGATCCGGCTCGACGTTCTCATTCGCCCTCCCCGTCGCCGGCAACGGCAAACACTGAGGGAGACCGGTGCTTCGACTGGCCCATCGTGGCGACTGGCGGCGCGCTCCGGAGAACACGCTCCCGGCCCTTCTCGCTGCGCTCAAGGTGCCGGCCTGCGACGGCCTCGAATTCGACGTCCGGCTGGCGGCGGACGGGGTCCCGGTGATCCTTCACGACAAGACCCTCGCACGCGTGCAGGGCCGGCCCGAGCCGGTCGGCGAGTTGCAGGCCCGGGCGCTCGAGGACCTCGGCGTCCCGAGCCTGGCCGATGTCCTGGCCGCGATCCCGCACCGTGCGTTCCTCGATGTCGAGCTGAAGGGCCGACATGACCGGGCGGTCGTGGAGGTCCTGGCCGCGGGCCGCGGGCCCGGCCTCGTGAACGCCGTGGTCTCGTCCTTCAAGCCCGAAACCCTGGAGCGCGTCGCGGGCCTCGTCCCCAGCGTGGCCGCGCTGGCTCAACGCCCGGGACCTGGAGCCAGCGACGATCGCGGTGGCGACCGAGCTCGAGTGTCGGGCGATCTCCGTGGAGTGGCACGCGATCGATCGGGAGTCCATGGCTCGGGCCCGCGCCGCCGGCCTGGAGGTCGCGGCCTGGACCCTGCGCCGGCGCGACACGGCCGCGAGGCTCGCGCGGCTCGGGGTCATCGCGATCAGCGCGGAGGCGGCTGCGCTCGACGGGTGACCGCGCGGCGCGACGTCGTCCGGTGCCACGTCGATCGCGCCGTATCCTGTCGGCCTCGGAGCCGACGCTAGGGAGCAGGGGAGCGCATGACGGACCGGGCGGACCTCGTGGTCGTCGGCGCGGGCACGGTCGGCGGCTGGGCATCGGTCTTCGCCGCCGAAGCCGGTGTCGGGCGCGTGGTCGTCCTCGAGCGGGGCCTGGCGGGTGACGGTGCCTCGTCCCGGGCGGCCGGCATCGTCCGCGCCCAGGGCGGCACGCCCGCGACCGTCGCGCTCGGGCGCTGGTCGATCGACTTCTACCGGGGCCAGGCGGCGGCCTACGGCACCGATTCCGGCTTTCGCGAGCTCGGCTACCTGATCCTGGCGGTCACCGAGGACGACGAGCGGCTCGGGCGCGAGCGCGTCGCGATGCAGCACGGCGCCGGCCTGACGGATGTCCGCTGGCTGGACGCCGCGGAGGCGGCCGCGACGGTCGCCACGCTCTCGCCGGATGGCCACCGGGGCGGCAGCTTCCGCGACGGCGATGGCCACATCGACCCGCCGCGCAACGTCCGTGCCTACTCGCTCGCGATGCAGGCGGCCGGCGTCGAGCTCCGCGAGCGGACGGCGTTCACCGGCCTGCGCACGAGCGACGACGGCGCGCGGGTGACCGGCGTCGAGACCAGCGGCGGCGTCATCGAGACCGAGCGCGTGCTCCTGACGGGCGGGCCGTCGCTGCGGTCCGTCGGCTCGCTGGCCGGGCTGCGGATCCCGGCGGGCGCCGCGCGCCACACGGTCGCCGTGCTCGAGCCGCACGACGCGTTCGCCGTCGAGCGGATGCCGATGGTCTTCGATCTCGGAGCCGGCCTCTACTGGCGCCTCGAGGAAGGCGGGCTGCTGTTCGGCTGGAGCGATCCCGACGAGGCGCCGGGGGAGGCGCGCGAGATCGACTGGGCGGCGTACGAGCGCTACCGCGAGCGGCTTGCCGGCTTCGTGCCGGTCACGCGGGACCTCGGGCTGCGCAAGATCTGGGCGGCGACGATCGACTACACGCCCGACCATCTGCCGATCCTGGGTCCGGCGATCCGCCCGGACGGGTCGGTCATCGGCGGGGTCACGATCGCGTCGGCCGCGGGGCACGGGATGATGTGGGGACCCGGCGTGGCGCGCGTGGCCGCGGACCTGGCGGTGCACGGCGCGACATCGCTCATCGACGTCGAGTGACTCGGACTGGACCGCTTCGACGAGCACGGCCGGAGCCGGCTGGCGCCCGAATTCGGTGGCGCTGCCGTTCCCGGCCGCAGCCGACTGATCAGGCGCGGCCGACCGCCCTCAGCTGCAGCCGCAACCGTCCCCGCAGCAGCCGCCGCCTTCGGCGAGCACCGGCAGGCCCGCGTTGGACGGCTTCGGGAGATCGACCGGACGGATGTCCGACATCGTCCAGCCGCGGGCTTCGTGGCCTTGACGATCGCGCCATGCAGGCCGTCACCGACGCGAATGGGTGGGCGTGACCGAGATGTCGCCGAGGCCGACGGCCTCGAGCCCGGCTCGGTACTCGGCGAAGGACAGGGCGCCCGCGATGCAGCCGACGAAGCTGCCGCGCTCGGCGCGCTCGTCGGGGGACAGGGCGTCGTCGGCGACGACGTCGCTGATGCCGATGCGGCCGCCCGGCCGCAGCACGCGCGCGACCTCGGCGAGGACCGCGGCCTTGTCGGTCGAGAGATTGACGACGCAGTTGCTGATGACGACGTCGACCGAGGCGTCGCCGAGCGGGATCGATTCGATCCGGCCCTTGCGGAACTCGACGTTCGTGGCGCCGGCCTCGGCCGCGTTGCGCGCGCGAGCTCGAGCATCTCGTCGGTCATGTCGAGGCCGTAGGCGAACCCGGTCGGGCCGACGCGCGAGGCCGACAGCAGCACGTCGATGCCGCCGCCGGAACCGAGGTCGAGGACGACCTCGCCGGGTCGCAGCTCGGCGACGGCGGTGGGGTTGCCGCAGCCCAGGCTGGCGAGGACGGCCGCGTCCGGCAGGGCGGCGCGGTCCGTCGCGTCGTAGAGCAACTGGCCCCATGCCGGGTCGGCCGGGTCGGTCATCACGGACGGGCTGCAGCAGCCCGCCGAAGCATCCGCGTGCTTCTCGCCGCGTCCCAGCACCGAGAGCGCCGCCTCGGCGTACCGGGCGCGCACCTCGTCGGTGATGGCTTCCGGGCTGGCGCTGGTGGTCGGCGTGGCGTCGATCGTGGTCATCGTGTGGACTCCGCTGCGGAGGGCCGGCGCGGCCGGTAGGGCGTCAGGCGGGGCAGCAGTCGGTGGATAGCGCCCCGAGGGCGGGCGGCGCGTCGTCGCGAACGCCCACGATCCCGGCGATGCGCCGGCGCAGCTCGTCGGCGCGGGACGGCCGGCTCTCGGCGAGGGCGAGCCGGTGGAGGAGCTGTCGCTGGTCGTCGCGAGACCCCTCGCGCGCGCCCCCGGCGATCATCCAGGCGATTCCGTTGTCGTTGATCATCTCGCGTGCCTCCGGTGGACGGACGTGTCGTATCGACTGAAATCAATATGAACCACCGTACAAGCCTTGTCAATATCGATTCTTGACGATATGCTGCCGACATGGCCCGAACCCCTCGAACCACGACCAACGACCCCGACATCCGGCTCCTGTCCGCCCTGGCCGACCCGACCCGCCTGGCCATCGTCCGCCAGCTGGCCGAGAGCAACGAGACCTGCGCGTGCGATTTCACGGCGGCCTGCGACGTGGGCCAGCCCACCGTCTCGCACCACCTGCGGGTCCTGCGCGAGGCCGGTGTCGTCACGTCCGAGCGGCGCGGTCAGTGGATCTACTACCGCCTCGCACCGGATGTCGCCGTGCGCCTCGCGACCATCGCCCGCGGCATGATCCCGGGCGGGCTCATCCCGGTCAGCGACCTCGTGACGCGCCGCCGAAGCGCGACGCGCGACCAGCGAACCGGCCGTCAGCGCTCCGATCTGAGCGCGTCGGGCGGGATCAGCCAGCGCAGGGTCCCACGACCGGGCTGGAGCGGCCGATCGCATTCGATCCGCGCGAACGCGCCCTTGCGCATCGGGACGTTCGCGCCGTCGCACAGCTCCGCGAGGAGGTCGCTGAAGTCCGGGTCGTGACCGACGAGGACCGGCCGTTCCGGACCGTCCGCGTCGGCCATCAACGCCTCGACCGCCTCGAGGTCCAGCGACCCGGCCAGGCGGTCGTCTTCCGTCACACCGACGCCCAGGTGATCCGCGACGATCTCCGCGGTCTGCACGGCGCGCAGCTTCGGCGAGGTGATGAACGCGTCCGGCTTGAAGCCGAGGCCGGCGAGGAACGCACCGAGGCGCTCGGCCTGGTCGCGGCCCTTGTCGCTGAGCGGCCTGGCCGCGTCCGGGCCGTCCCAGGCTTCCGGGTTGCCGGCGTGGGCGTGGCGCAGGAGGTGGAGCAGCATCAGGCCGGCTGCTGCTGCCGCCGAGTGACCGTCGCGAACTGCCGGACCCGCTCGCCGATCTGGATGAAGACCTTGCGGAAGACGGCCAGCCGCTCCTCGTCGGTGCCCTCGGCCTCCGCCGGGTCCTCGTAGCCCCAGTGGAGCGACTCGTGGACGCCCGGGAAGACCGGGCAGCTCTGGCGAGCCTGGTCGCACACGGTCACGACGTAGTCGAACGTCTGGCCCAGGAACTCGTCGACCGACTTCGAGCGCGCCCACGACGCATCGATGCCGGCATCGGCGAGGACGCGCAGGGTCAGCGGGTTGATGCCCCTGCGGCTCGGTCCCGGCGCTGTGGACCTCGAAGCGCGTCGCCGCCGTGCTGGCGCAGCAGCGCCTCGGCCATGATGCTGCGGGCCGAGTTGCCGGTGCACACGAACAGGACGCGGATCGGGGTCGCCGCTCGGTCATGGATTGAGGTCCTCGACGTCGCCGGTCACGAGGTAGACGATGTCCTCGGCGATGTTCGTCGAGCGGTCGCCGATCCGCTCGAGGTAGTGCGACGCGATGATGATCCGCGTCCCGCGCTCGACGTTGGCCGGGTCCTGGCGCATCAGCTCGACGACCTCGTCGAAGGTCGCGTGGTACAGCCGGTCGATCTCGTCGTCCTGCGGCCGCGACCTCGCGCGCCGCGACCGCGTCGGCGTCGACCAGCGCGCGCAGGACGCCGTGGACCAGGACCGCCGCGCGCTCGGCCATCTCGGGCAGGTGGACGTAGCCGGCGAGCGGCGGCTCCGGGGCGAGCTTGATGACCTGCTTCGCGACCGACGACGGCGTGGTCGCCCGATCCGCTCCAGCTCGTAGGTGACGTGGTCGAGCGTCAGCAGGTAGCGCAGGTCGCGCGCGACCGGCTGCTGGGTGGCGATCGTCACGCTGATGAGCCGTGAGACCTCGCGCTGGGCGTCGTTGATCCGGCGCGTCGGCCTTGATGATGTCCAGGGCCAGGTCGGCGTCGTGGCGTCGTGAGCGCCGTCGCTGGCCCGCGCGGATCGCGTCCTCGACGAGCGACGCCCATGCGCAGGACGGCGTCCTTGATCTCCTGCTCCTCGCGGTCGAGCGGATCGCGCGCGGCCGGGCGGCCGCGGCGATGGCCGGCTGTCCGGCGGCGGCCTCGAGCAGCGCGTCGACCTGGTCGTCGACGCGCGGTCGGGTCCTCGGCGATCGCGTCGTCGGTCATGTCGTCCCCTCGCTCAGCCGAACCGACCGGAGACGTAGTCCTCGGTCAGCTGGTTCTTCGGGTTGGTGAAGATGTCGACGCGTCGTCGCCCTGCTCGACGACGTAGCCGGCGCGGTCCTCGGCCATGTTCATGAACACGGTGTTGTCCGATGCGCGCGCCGCCTGCTGCATGTTGTGGGTCACGATGACGATCGTGTAGTGCTGCTTGAGCTCGGCCATCAGCTCCTCGATCTGGAGCGTCGACCGCGGGTCGAGCGCCGAGCACGGCTCGTCCATGAGGATCACGTCGGGCTGACTGGCGATCGCCCGGGCGATGCACAGGCGCTGCTGCTGGCCGCCCGACAGCGCCAGGCCCGACTGCTTGAGCTTGTCCTTGACCTCGTCCCAGAGGGCCGCGCGCCGCAGGCTCGCCTCGACGAGCTCGTCCATGTCGCCCTTGATAGCCGTTGATCCGCGGCCCGAAGGCGACGTTGTCGTAGATCGACTTCGGGAACGGGTTCGGCTTCTGGAAGACCATCCCGATCCGGCGCCGGACCTCGACCGGGTCGACGTCCTTGGCGTACAGGTCCTCGCCGTGGTACAGGATCTCGCCCTCGACGCGGGTGCCCGGGATCGAGGTCGTTCATCCGGTTGATCGTCCGCAGCAGCGTCGACTTGCCGCAGCCGGACGGGCCGATGAGCGCGGTGATCCGCTGCGTCGGGACCTCGATCGAGATGTCCTTCACGGCCCGGAACGCGCCGTAGTAGAACGACGACGTCCTCGCAGCTCGATGACCGGCGGTCGGTCGCCGGCGCCGTCGATCGGCCGTCGGCGCGCGGCGTCGGCGCCGATCGGCGCCGGCGCCGACGGTGACCGTCGGCGTCGGCGGATCGGCTGCGACGCGGTCGTGGCATGCCGGTCGCGGTCGGCGTGGTGGTCGTCGGGTCGTCCGTCGGTGTCGGTCATCACCAGTTGCGCTCGTAGCGGTTGCGCAGCAGGATCGCGAAGGCGTTGGCGAGCAGGTGACGACGAGCAGGACGATGATCGCCGCCGCGGTCAGCGCCCGGAACTCCTCCTGCGGCTTGCGCGCCCAGTCGAAGACGATGATCGGCAGGGCGGTGTACGGGCCGGTGAGCAGGTCGACGATCGACGCGCCGCCGCGTCGAGAACGCCGCCGAGGACCGCCGCCGACGAGGATGCAGCGGCGCCGTCTCGCCGAGCGCACGCGCCAGGGCGAGCACCGTGCCGGTCAGGATGCCCGGCGCGGCCGCGGCAGGACGAGCTGGCGGGTGACCTCCCAGCGCGAGGCGCCGACGCCGTAGCCCGCCTCGCGGATGGCGTTGGGCACGGCCCGCAGCGCCTCGGCGGACGGTGATGATCACGATCGGCAGGACGAGCACGCGCCAGCGTCAGCGCCGCCGGCGAGGATGTTGCGGCCGTTGCCGACGCCGAGCGGCTGCGAAGAACGCGACGAAGACCGCCAGGCCCGAGCAGGCCGTAGACGACCGACGGCACGCCGGCCAGGTTGCGGATGTTGATGTTGATGAACCGGGTCAGCGCGGTTGTCCGGCGCGTACTCCTCGAGGTAGACCGCCGTCGCGATCCCGAGCGGGAAGGCGATGAGCGACGACGAGCACGGCGATCAGCAGCGTGCCGACGATGCCCTGGGCGATGCCGGCCTTGCGCCGGGTCGGACGACAGCGGCGAGGTCAGGAAGTCGACGCCGCGCTCTGCGAACACCGGCACGGCCCGCGACGAGCACGTCGGCGAGCAGGATGACCAGGACGGCCAGCGAGAACAGCAGGCTGCCAGCAGCAGCAGGACCTGGAAGACGATCCCCGCGACGTCGCGGCCGCGTGCCGCGCAGCGAGCGCTGGACGGCGCCGCTGGTCGGCGGTCGAGCCGATGGTCGACATCGCCGGCTCCTAGTACCGCTGCCGCGTGCGGCGGACGAACGCGTCGCCGACGACGTTGAGCACGAGGGTGATGACGAACAGCAGCAGCCCGACGAAGAACAGGCTCTGGAACGCGGCGCGTCGCCCGCGACCTGGTCGCTGCCGGTCGCGAGCGCGGCCATCGCCGCGGTCATCGTCTGGCCGGGCTCGAGCGGGTCGAAGCTGAGCACGCGCGCCGCCGGTGGCGCCGGCGGCGAGCGCGACGACCATCGTCTCGCCGATCGCCGCGGCTGGCGGCCAGGATCAGCGCGGCGACGATGCCCGAGATCGGCCGCCGGGACGACGACCCGGAGGCTGGTCGTGAGCCGCCGCGCGCCGAGGCCGTACGACGCCTCGCGCAAGCGACCGCGGCACGGCCCGCATCGCGTCCTCGGCGACGGACGCGACGAGCGGGATCGACAGGATGCCGACGCCGATGCCCGGCCGCCAGGACGTTGAACGCCTGGCGCCTCGGGAACGACGCCCTGGACGATCGTCGGGTTGATGACCGTCAGGGCGAAGAACCCGAGGACGACGCTCGGGATGCCGGCCAGGATCTCGAGGATCGGCTTGACGATGCTGGCGGACCCGCGGGCGTGGCGTACTCGGCGAGGTAGATCGCGCTGGCGAGGCCGACCGGCGTCGCGACGACCATCGCGATGGCGGTGACCATCAAGCGTGCCGAGCAGCAGCGTCGCGATGTCGAACATGCCCGCGGCGCGGGAACCAGCCGATCGCGACGAGGCTGGACAGGTCGACGCTCGGCGAGGAACTTGGCGGCCTCGAACGCGACCGTGTAGACGATGAACGCGCTGATCACGACCGACGACAGCGCCGCGGCGAGCAGGACGGCGCGCACGGTCGCCTCGCGTCGCCGGCGTGCGGCGCTGCCGCGGAGCGCCGGTCTGACCGGGATCGCGGCGTCGGCCTGGGCCATCGTTCGATGTGACCTCCGTGGCTGTGGGTAGCTCAGGATAGGCGAACGGGCCGGGCCTCCGAGCTGGCCCGGCCCGTTCGCTGGAGGAGGGGAGGCTACTTCTGGGTGAGGACCGCGATCCCGTCGATCGCGACCTTCAGCTCCACGTACTCGATACCGGCGTCGGCGCAGGTGGCGATCTCTTCTCTCGTTGATCGGCGGGACGCATCGGCGATGTCGGTCTCGCCGGCGCAGAACTTGGCGAAGCCGTCACCGGTGCCGGGCCCTTCGACCGTGTAGTCGAAGCCGGCGTTGGCGGCCTTGAAGGCTTCGGCGACGCCGTTCGAGATCGGCTCGACGGTGGACGAGCCAGTCACGAAGATCGTGCCGTTCGGGTCCGCCGCGGCGCCGGCCTTGCCGGCCTCCCAGGCGGCCTGGGTCTCGGCGAGCGCGTCGGCCCGAGCGGGACGTACGGGACGGTCTCGAGGACCGTGTCGATCGTGCCGTCGGCGAGGTAGTAGTCGACGTAGGCGGCGACGGCCGGGTTCGCGGCGGCCTTGGCCTTGTTGACGTAGATGTACAGGTCGCGCGAGATCGGGTACTCGTTCGTGGCGATCGTCTCGGCGGTCGGCGCGACGCAGGTCGCCGTCCGGCCTCCTCGGCGATCTCGAAGGCACGGACGCGTGTCCAGGTTCTCCTCGGAGAAGGCGAAGCCGACCCAGCCGAGCGAGCCGGCGGAGCCGCTGATGCCCTCGATGATCGCGTTGTCGTTCGAGCTCGCGGTGTAGTCGGGGCGGGTGGTCACTGGTCCTCGGCTGGCCGCGCGCCTCGGCGGCGTCCGTCGAGCACGAGCTCGACGAAGCTGTCGAACGTGCCGGACTCCTCGCCCGGGGCGGTGATCGAGAGCGGCCGCGTCCGGGAAGGTGGTGGTCGAGCCGAGCGCCGTCGCGATCTCCTGGCCGTCCGTCCAGTTGTCGAAGCCGGTCGACTCGGGGCCGACGAGCGCATAGATGTCGGCGAAGGACAGGCAGGCGGGCAGCAGGGCCGTTGGGGTCTCTGAGGCCGGAGCGCTACCCTCGGGCGCCGTGCTCGGTGCGTCGACGCTCGGGCTGGCCGTGCTGGCCGCCGGGCCGCACGCGCCGATCGCGAAGGCCGCTACCAGGGCGAGAGCTCCCAGGCGCCTCGGGTTCGTGCTCGTCACTCGATGTTTCCTCCTACAGGGCGCCGCACACGGGGCGCAGCCTTGACGGACAGTCCCTCCGGTCTGACAGGCTCAGGCTCTGGACGCGGCATCAACGGCCGCTTTTCGAGCCGTTAAGGGACCGTTAACGGGACGGACGAGGACCGGGCGTACCCGATCCTCGTCCGCTGGGGACGACGAGGCGGCCCCCAAGCCGCCCGTGGGTCAGTCCCCGTAGATGTCGGACCAGTCGTCGACCTTGAGCGTGAGCAGCTGGCCGTTCTCGACGAACTCCTGGACGGTGCCGGGCCGGTCCCGGCCGGCAGGTGCTTCGGCGTGTGGACCTGGGCGTCGAAGATGAACGTCCCCGCGCCGAGGAACGCCTCGGTGTCGATGATCCCGCTCGACTCCTCGTCGATCGTGAGCGGTTGGGTCGGCGGTGGCGCCGGTCCCGAACAGGGCCTCGTCGAACCGCGCGACGACGCCGAGGGCGCCGTCCGCTGATCCGATACGCCACGATCCGGGCGAGGTGATTGACGTTGCCCGGGTCCTCCTGGATGAGGAGGTTGCCGTGGGTGTCGATGGCCATGTTGTCGGGCTTGTGCATCTTGGCCTCGCCCTCGCCGATCTCCTCGCTGCCGTCGAGCAGGAGGGTGAGGGTCCCGCCGGCATCCGGGTTCTCGATGTCGGCCCAGCGCAGGAGCCAGAGCCCACCGCCGTCGCGGTACAGCGGACCCGAGGGGCTCTCACCGTTGTTCTGGCCGCCCTCGGTCGTGAGGAAGTAGAAGTCGTTCGGGTTGTTCGGGTCGAAGTGGCCGTCCTCGATGCGGTTGAGGCTCAGGCCGTCGCGCAGCGCCGTCGGCGTTCTGGCCGGCGCCGGTCTGGTTCCATTCGTTGTCGACGATGCGGACCGGTGCCGCTTCGCCGACGTCGTAGGTCGCGCGCCACTGGGTGTCCGTGGAGACCGCCTGGTCGACGGCGTCGAGGACGTGGTCGTCGCCGTTGGTCAGGCCGGCCTTGGCGACGGGCGTCGCCACTCTTCTGCTTGGTTCCGACGTAGACCCACAGCTGGCTGACGTTGCCCGCGGGTCCGTCCTCCATGCCCATGACCAGGGTCGTGTCGGTCTGGTTCGGGGCCGGGATCGTGTTCTCCCACTGGAACAGGCCGAGGCGTGGCAGTGCCGTCGCGTCGCCGTCCTTGGTCACGGCGAAGGCGCGGCCGATGTCGCCATCCTCCTCGTTGGGGAAGAAGATCTGGCCCTTGTAGCCGTTCTTGGTCGACTCGTTGTAGAAGAGGCCCGGGTCGGACAGGGTGTCCGAGCAGAACCGTCCGAAGGTGCGCTCCTGGAGCGTCCCGTCGGCCCAGCGGGCGCCCGCTGGTCACGTACGTGCCGCTCGGGTAGTCCCAGTACCGGACGCCGGGGTTGATGTAGGTCGGAGCCGTCCTTGATCCTGCCGCGTC
This sequence comes from uncultured Chloroflexia bacterium, assembly GCA_963850555.1. GTDB lineage: Bacteria > Chloroflexota > Limnocylindria > Limnocylindrales > CSP1-4 > SPCO01. Next base: position 81,318 of record CAWKLT010000013.1, read on the forward strand.
CGGGGATCGATGACCCAGCGGGACACGAAGGCGCCGGTCTCGCCATGGCGACGGGCGATGCCCTGGGTGTCGCGGAGCTCGTGGTTCATGTACAGGACGATGTTGGAGCCCTGGTTGGTGGCCCCCAGGCCGTCGGGGATGCCGACGAGCTCATAGCCGTTGCCCGCGGCGCCTTCACCGACGGTCAGCAGCGACCGGATGTGGACGCCGTCGGCGACTGGGAGGACGTACGGTGCGGTGGCGGTGTTGGGACCGGTTGAGGTTGATGAGGCGGCGCTGGCGGGTGCGGCGAGCGCGACCGTCAGCGATGCGGTGAGGACCATGGCTGTCAGGGCGCGGCGACCCGCGTGTCGGCGATAGGTGGACTCGGGCACGAGTGTCCTCCTGGGTAGGTTCGGGGTTCCCCGCAGGTGTAGCCCCCGAATGTGAACGCGAGACCGACCCTGTGAATCCGTTCTGTTAGCGCGGGCCGGGGTCCAGTCGATAGCCGACGCCGCGGACGGTCACGATGTGGACCGGGACATCGGGTTGCGGCTCGAGCTTGCTGCGCAGCCAGCGCACGTGGACATCGACGGTCCGCGGATCTCCCTCGTGGTCATGTCCCCACACGCGGTCGAGCAGCTGCCGGCGCGTGTAGGCACGTCCGGGATGGGCGGCGAGCATCGCCAGGAGCTGGAACTCCTTGGGCCGCAGGTGGACCAGCTGACCGGCGCGACGGACCTCGTGGGCGATCAGGTCGATGGACGCGTCTTCGGTCACGTTCAGGACGGTTTCGTGTCGCGCCCGGGCCCGGTCCTCGAGGATCTCCAGGCGGGCGGCGAGCTCGCTGGGCTCGATCGTGTCCGCGAGCGCCTCGTCGACACCGGCGCGAAGCGCGTCGAGCCGTTCGTCGATGGCCTCGGGGGCGCTCAGCAGGACGACGCGCAGCGAGGGACGTCGCCGCCGTTCGCGCAGGGTCGTCTCGATATCGCCGTTGCCGGCCGGCGGCCAGGCCAGGATCGCGATCCGCGGCCGCGCGGCGGTCAACAGACCGGCGAAGATGGCCGGGTCGCGGGTCGTCCGCAGGTTCCGGCATCGAGTGGAGCCGGCCCATCTGGGCGACCGGCCCACCGTCGGCGAGGGCGATCCAGATCGGGCGCGGATCGATCGACATGCCCGCGAGGCTGGGCGCTCAACGCTAACCGCTTGTCGACAGGTCGTTAACAGGATGTTCGCGTCCGGCCCTCGTGGCCGTTCGGCGTTAATCTCCGAGTGGTACCGTTCCGTGCCGCCCTGCATCGGGCGCGAAACGTGGAGAGGGAGAACCACAACATGGCGAAGTCGACGAACGACGCATCAACGGCGAAACGCTCCAGCCTGCCGGCGGACGTCGTCGGCGCCGCCGGGAACGTGGTTTCCGCCGCCCAGCAGGCGTCTGCCCCGGTGACCGGCAAGGCCGCTCGGGAGCTGAAGAAGCTCGGCAAGCAGCTGGACAAGGCACGGGCACTCGAGACGAAGCGGCTCGCGCAGCTGGCCAAGGCCGAGGGGACGAAGGGCCGCAAGCAGGTCGAGAAGCGCCGACGTCAAGCTGCCGAGGCGTCGGCGGACGTCGCGGCCCTGGTCGTGCGGATCGGCGGTCGGGCTCGAGCCGCCGCAGGGAGCGCGGCAGGGAGCGCCGCGGGAGCGGCCGGTGGTGCCGCCGCTGGTGTCGGGGCGGCCGCATCGAAGGCCGCGAAGGCGGTAGCCCCGGTCAAGGCTGCGCCTCGGGCGTTGGCGACGCGCACGGCAGGTGCAGCCGCCTCGGCCAAGCGCCGGGTCACGCGAAAGCCCGCGACGACCCGGAAGACCGCGACGCGGAGGACGACGACGAAGCGGACGACCAGCGAAGTCGACGGCGTCGACGCCCGCCACGGCCAGTCCGGCCGCGACTAGTGCGGCTGCAGCGCGACCGGCGGCCCGGCCGAAGCGAGCGACCACGAAGCGCGCGACGACCAAGCGCGCGACGACCAAGCGCGCGACGACCAAGCGCGCGACCACGAAGCGCGCGACCACCAAGCGAGCGTCGTCGACGACGCGCGCGGCGGCCGCCGGGTCCAATCCCACGACGGCCACGCCGTCCACGTCGAAGTCGACGTCTACCCGTAAGGCCACCACAGCCAAGTCGTCGACGAGGAAGGCGGCAACCACCAAGCCGGCCGCCACCAAAGCCGCGTCGACTCGGGCCGCGACCGCCAAGTCCAGCACCGCCAAGCCGGCCGCCACCAAGCCGGCGGCCACGAAGGCTCCCACCGCGAAGGCCGCCGCCGCGAAGTCGACGACCCGGAAGACCGCGACCCGCCGCTCGGGCACGGCCCGCAAGTCATCCACCAGTCGCGCCACCTCACGTGCGCGGCGATCCACCCGGCCCGCTGCCGGCACGGACACCGGCACCACCACGTGATCGTCGCCGCGCCAATCGCAGCCGGACCGGGTGAGCCAACGACCGCACGTCGGCGCGTCGGTCGATCTCGGTTCGAACTCCGTCCACCTGCTCGTCGCCGAGCTCGACGGCCACGAGCTCCGGCCGCTGGCCGATGAATCCGTCTTTCTCGGCCTCGGGGCGGCGATCGACGATCGGGCGCACCTGGGCACGACCCGGCGTGCGGAACTGGTCGAGGCTCTCGAGCGATATGCGACGACCGCGCGCGCAGCTCGGCGCATCGACGATCACGTTCATGGGTACCGAGCCGATCCGCCGCGCCGCGGACGCCGCCCGCATCGTCGCCGACGTCGAACGTGCGACGGGTGTCCCGGTGCACGTCCTGTCGCACGAGGAGGAGGCCTACCTGACGCTCGTCGGGGTGACCATGGGCCTGCCCGTGGGGCACGAGACGCTCGTCGTGGACATCGGCGGCGGCAGTTCGGAGTTCTGCGCCGTCGCGTCCGGCGGGCTCGCCCGTGCGGCCGGCCTCCGACTCGGCTCCAATCGCCTGACGTCCCGCTTCGTCCGGGACGATCCGCCGACCGCCGACCAGCTCGCGTCGATGGCGGCCGCCGCCGACGAGATCCTTCAGGAAGCGCTGCCGGCCGAGCCGACCGATCTCGTCGCGGTCGGCGGGACCGCATCCAACCTCCTCAAGGTGACCGCCGCCGGCACAGCCGATCGGATCCTCACGCCGGCGCGCCTGGCCGAAGCCGTCGCGACCCTAACCGCGCGACCCGCCGCCGAGACATCCGAGCGATTCGTCGTCAACCCGACCAGGGCGCGGCTCCTCCCCGCAGGAGCTGTGATCGTCGAGGCCCTCATGCGTCGCTACGGCGTCGACGCGGTCCGGGTGTCAGAAGAGGGGATGCGTGAGGGGGCGATCCTCGTCGCGCAACATGCGGGCGGAGCGTGGCGCGATCGCCTCCCGGAACTCGCCCACGGCTGGCGCCGCTAGGCGATCGGGTCAGAGCCCGGCGACCACCCGGCCCAGCGTTCGCCGGAAGCGCAGACCGGCGACGGCCCGCCAGGTCACGCCCACGGTCCGCCGAAGTCGCGCGACCTCCTTCTCGCGATCGACGAGGTACCGGCCGATCGCGGCACTCTCCGTCGCACTCAGGTCGCCGGTGTGCTCGACGAGGAAGGTTCGGGTCATCGCTACGGTGACGTCCGCATCGTTCATCAGCCCGAGGTGGTCCTGGAGGGCGGTCACCCGGGCGATGAGCGGATCCACGTCCGGTCCCAGCGGCTCGCGCACGAACTCCATGGAGTAGCGCAGCCATTTGCCGGCGATGCGGAGCTCGTGGAGCGTCGGAACGTCGGCCCAGCGGAGCACAGACTCGTAGCTGCGCACCCCTTCATAGGAAGTCCAGATCCGCGATGGGGCCGTGTCCCGGATGCGGTGGGGTTGGACCGCCTCGACCGGGCGGGCCGCCGCACCCTCCGTCCGCACGAAGTCGACGTAGTCGTCCATCCACCGCCGGTACCCGGTCGAGTCGAGCTCGCGCAGGAGCAGCACGCGGGCATCGTCGCGATGCTGCCGCCACGCCGCGAGCAGCGGTTCGAGCGCGCGCTGCTCGGTGATCGGCAGGTCGGCGCGATAGGCGTCGGCTCCCTCGAGCTGGACGTCGAGGTCGCGGACGGCACCCAGTCGCCGCGCCGTGTCGCGGAGGCCGTCGCGGTACCGCTTGGTTCGTCGCTGGCCGAAGGCTTCGCCGAAGATCCGCCAAGCCGCGCGTTGCCGGCGAGTCGCCACCCGCATCTTGTGCACGGCCTCGGACTCGATGCCCGCGCGGACCGCCGGTTCGTGATCGAGCATCCGCGCCAGGTGGAACCGCATGACCTTGCGTCCAGCCTCGGCGACGTGATCGTCGGCCGTGACCCCCGGGGTCTTGCCCACGACGAGGCGTGGCTGCCCCGGCTCCGCCTTGCCGGCCGCGACCGGCTCGAAGGCCTCGGGTGCACCCCCGCCGGCCGCGCCGTCGTCCGTGCGGGTCTCCTCGTCGGCGGTGCCGTCCGTGCCCGCGAGATCGTCGGCGACCGCGCCATCCACGGCCGCGAGCGCCGCTTCGAGCTTGCTCGTCATCGCGCGCCGCAGCGTCGGCTCGGCATCGAGGGCCGCTCCGAGCGCCTCCAGCTCTTGCTCGTCGCCCTTCGTCAACTCGGCCTCGAGCTCGACGAACCGATCGACGATCCGGCCGCGGCTGACGACATCGACCTCGTCGAGACTGAGCTCGACGCGGCTCTGGGCAGACTTGAGCTGGCGCTTGCGACGCAACTGGCGCACGGTCACGAGCTCGACCAGCGGCGCATCCCCGGCATGCTCGAGCACCAGCGCTCGTGCGTCCGAGGCCGGCCAATCGACGGCCGCCCCGACGCGGTCAGCCGGTCCTTCGAATTCCTCGCGTCGGACCGAACCACCGGGCCCATCGGATCGCGTCAGCGACTTGATCGAGACGATCGTCTTGCCGCGGGACTGGCGAAGCCGCACGGCGAAGCCGGCCCGGCCCAGGGCCCCGTCCGCCGTGTCGACGTAGCGGTCCTCCATCTGGGTGGACCTGGCGCGACCGGCGCCACCGGCGAACGGCCCGACCGACTCGGCGGCCAGCAATCGTTCGGCGGCGGCCAGCTCACCGACGCGGTACTTGAGCTCGACCTCCACCGGCCGCGTGCCCTCGGCGGTCACGCGCGCGGGTCCAGCGAACCGGCCCCGGAATGCGGCCGTCGCGGGACCGCCGCGACGTGCGCGGACGTCAGGGCGCGTTCCTTGAGCACCTCGAACGTGTCGATCGTGCCGTTGCGTCCCTCGACGACCTCCGTGCGGACCCACGAAGCGTCCGGCTGGAGCTGCCACGACCGCCGGTCGTCGGCCAGCATGAGCTCGATGATCTCGGCGATCCGCGCCTTGGCGTCGGTGTCCTCGACCGGCACGACCGCCTCCACCCGACGATCCAGGTTCCGGTCCATCAGGTCGGCCGAGCCGATGTACCACTCGCGATCGCCGCCGTTCTCGAAGCCCCAGATCCGCGAGTGCTCCAGGAACTCACCGACGATCGAGCGGACCCGGATCCGTTCCGAGATCCCGGGCAGCCCCGGCTGCAGCGAGCACGCCGCGCGCACGATCAGGTCGATGTCGACGCCGGCGCTCGACGCGTGATAGAGCGCCTCGATGACGGGCGTGTCGACGATCGAATTGAGCTTGAGGACGATCCGCGCCGGTCGCCCGGCCGCGGCATGGGCGACCTCGCGATCCACGAGCGCAAGGAACCCCGAGCGCAGGCTGTGGGGCGCGACGAGCAGCCGCCGGAACGTGCGCTGGCGGGACAGGCCGGTCAGGACGTTGAACAGGTCCGTGACGTCCGCGCCGATCTCCGGGCGAGCCGTCAGCAACCCGAGGTCCACGTACAGGCGGGCGGTCTTGGGGTTGTAGTTGCCCGTCCCGATGTGGACGTAGCGACGGAGCCCCGAGCCCTCACGGCGCACGACGAGCGCCGTCTTGGAGTGCGTCTTGAGTCCGACGAGCCCGTAGACCACATGCGCGCCGGCCCGCTCCAGCTTGCGCGCCCAGATGATGTTGGCCTCCTCGTCGAAGCGCGCCTTGATCTCGACGAGGACGACGACCTGCTTGCCGCGCTCCGCGGCCCGGATCAGCGACTGGACGATCGGCGAGTCGCCGGACGTGCGGTACAGGGTCTGCTTGATCGTGAGGACGTCGGGGTCGTCGGCGGCCTGGGTGATGAAGCGTTCCACCGACGCGGCGAAGGAATCGTATGGGTGGTGGACGAGGATGTCGCCGGCGCGGACCGCGGCGAACACGTCGGCCGGCTCGTCCTCGTCGGGCGGGATGAGGCGCGGCGGCGTGACCGGGGTCCATGGCTCGGCCCGCAGCTCCGGCCGGTCGAGCTCGGCGATCCGGTACAGGGCGGTGAGGTCGAGCATGCCGGAGATCTCGTAGCTGTCCTCGGCTTCGAGGCCGAGCCCCCGCTGCAACAGGGTGCGCGTGGCGGCCGGCATCGTCCGCTCCACCTCGAGCCGGACCGCCTCACCGAACCGGCGTCGCCGGAGCTCCTCCTCGATCGCCATCAGGAGGTCGTCGGCCTCGTCCTCCTCGACCGTGAAGTCCGCGTTGCGCGTGACGCGGAACAGGTGCGCCTCGACGACCTCCATGCCCGTGAACAGGTCCTGGAGATTGGCCTCGATGACCTGGTCGATCGGCACGAAGTGGTCGGCCTCGACTTCGAGCAGCCGCGGCAGGATCTGCGGGACCTTGACCCGCGCGAACACGCGCTCGCCGGTGTCGGGATCGCGCAAGCCGACCGCGATCGACAGGCTGAGCGTCGAGATGTACGGGAACGGGTGGCCCGGATCGACCGCGAGCGGGGTCAGGACGGGGTAGATCTCGTCGAGGAAGCGCTGGCGGAGCGCGGCGTGATGCTCGGGGATGTTCGCGTAGTCGACGATCTCGACGCCTTCGGCGGCAAGGGCCCCCCGGACCTCGACGAAGATCGCCGAGTGGTCGGCGGCGAGCGTCAGGACACGCTCACGGACGGCAGCGACCTGCTCACCAGGGCGTTCGCCCGTCGGGGGCCCGAGTGACGGCGCCCGCCTCGATCTGCTGGCGCAGGCCGGCGACGCGGACCTGGAAGAACTCATCGAGGTTGCCGGCGAAGATGGCCAGGAACTTGACCCGCTCGAGCAGGGGATTACGGGTGTCGCGAGCCTCGTGGAGCACGCGCGCGTTGAACTCGAGCCAGGAGAGTTCGCGGTTGAGGTACGGAAGCTCGGGCTGTTCCTTCCGTGCTCGCCGGGGGCGAGCTGGAGCCAGGGATGAGGCGCGGGTTCCGGGTTGGACGGCGGCCATCGCTAGGTGGAGGCTCCTGGTACGTCACGCGCACGCGCAGGCGTCCCTGGGCGTCACGGGCTGGCCGGCGAGAATAGCACGACCCGATGAACGTTCCCGCCGCGGCGCCGGACGGGTGAGCGCCTAGTCTTCGGCGACGTAGCGGCGTTCGCCGGAGGTCGGATCGGCGTAGACGCGCATCCGGCGGCGGGTCGTGGGGTCCTCGAAGCGTTCCTCGGTCGGGCGGAAGCGCGGGTCGATCGGCTGGTCCGTCGGTTCGCCCCCGCCGGGCCCGTGCGGCGCCGCACTGCGGTCGGCCTCAAGCGAGCGATACCGTGCCCGCTCGATGATCGCCCCGACGACCAGGGCGAGCCCGATCACGACCGCCCAGATCCCGGATGACGCCATCGGCGGGCCGCTGGCGACGATCGCCAGCCCGCTCAGCGCGATGAGCGCGCCGATGACGAGGACGATGAGGCGCGCCCCGTACCAGCCGGCCATCGCTATTCGACCGTCGTCGGGTCCGGTGCCGGGGCGTTCGGATCGCCCTCGATCACGACCGCCGTGCCGTACGCCACGATCTCCGACATCGTGCCCGACAGCTCGGACGAGTCGAAGCGCATCGAGATGATGGCGTTCGCCCCGGCCAGCGTGGCGTTGCGGATGAGGCGATCGAGCGCCTGGCGGCGCGTGTCCTCGAGCAGGCTCGTGTACTCGTGGATCTCGCCACCGCCCAGGGAGCGCAGGCCGGCCATCAGGTTGCCCCCGATGCCGCGGCTCCGGACGACGAGCCCGAAGACCATGCCCATCGAGTTGGTGATGCGATGGCCGGGGACGTATGGCGTGGTGACGACGATCATCGATGCTCCTCGTGCGTGCCGGCCGCGGGCGTTGGCGCGTGCGTGCCGGCCCCGGTCGCGCCGGCGCGGCGAGCAGTGCATTCCGGGCACGGACACCGGTCGCGCAGCAGCACGTAGGTGTAGTAGCCGGTCTTGTGCCCGTCGGCCCAGTGCGGCGAGATCGCGTAGTTACCGACCGGATGCAGGTCGGTCAGGGTCGTCTGCTCCGTGGTCAGCGTCGGGTTGCTGTCGAGCCAGCCGGGCATCCCGGCCTCGCCCCGGCAGTGGGCGCACGGGCACAGCCAGCGCAGCGGCTCGAACGCATAGGTCGTCGCGTGCGCGTCGGCCCACTCGATCGCGAGCGTCCCGGCCGCGCGGTCCGCGTGGATCTTCACGGGCGTGGTCTGGGGCGTCGCCGGAGCGAAGGCGCCGGACGCGTGGGTCGGGGTCGTCACGGGATCGATCGTCGCACACCCCGGACCTTCGGACCAGCGGCGAGGTGGCACGTCCGCGGCTATGCTCGCCACCGTGACCCTCGTGATCGACCGCGTCACCAAGCGGTTCGCACAGACCCTGGCCCTCGACGAGCTCAGCTTCAGCGTGCCCAAGGGCCGCATCTTCGGCTTCCTCGGTGCCAACGGGGCAGGCAAGACCACGACCATGCGGATCTGCCTCGGGATCCTCCAGCCCGACGCTGGGGACGTCCGCTGGGAAGGCATCCGCAGCGTCGAGCTGCCGCGCCGGACGTGGGGCTACCTGCCGGAGGAGCGAGGCCTGTATCCACGGATGGGCGTGCTCGATCAGCTGGTCTACTTCGCCTCGCTCTATGGCGTGCCGCCCGCCGAGGCTCGCCGTCAGGCCGAGCACTGGCTGGCTCGCTTCCGCATCCCCGAGTACGCGGACCGCCGAGCCGAGGAGCTCAGCAAGGGCAACCAGCAGAAGGTGCAGTTCATCGCCGCGATCCTGCACGGACCGGACGTGCTGCTCATGGACGAGCCGTTCACCGGTCTCGATCCCGTCAATCTGGCGCTCCTGCGCGAAGCGTTCGTCGAGCTGCGCGACGAGGGTCGGACGATCGTCTTCTCGACCCATCAGATGGAGGCGGCGGAGGCACTCTGCGAGTCGCTCGCGATCGTCGATCGTGGGCGCGTCGTCGCGTCCGGCACGCTCGCTGAGCTGAAACGGACCACTCGCGCGAGGACCGTGCGCCTCGGCGTCGAGGGCGAGATCCTCCCGACCTGGCTGACGTCGATCGACGGCGTCGCAGCCGTCCGCCCGGCGGCGGGCTTCATGGAGCTGGAGCTCCGGCCCGGCACCGAACCACGCGAGGTCCTTGCGTCGGCGCTCGCCCGCGGCGCGTCCGTGACGCACTTCGAGGTCGCCGAACCGTCGCTGGAGGCCATCTTCATCGAGTACGTCGGCCATCCGGCCGGCGACGACGCCACGCTCGAGCCGGCACTCGACGAGGACGCGGCATGATGAACCGGCGAGACCCGCTCCTGCCGAACGCTTCGATCGTCGCTCGGCACGAGTATCGAGATCGAGTGCGCAGCCCGCTGTATCTCTTGTCGACCGTGATCCTGATGGGACTGGCGCTGGCCGTGGCGCTTACGCCGATCGGGATCCGCTACCTCGACCGGCAGCGCGTCGATCGGATCGTCGTGGTGGCCGATGACGACCGCCTGGCCGCTGCCATGATCGCCACCGCGCAAGGGATCATGAACATCGCGCCGGCCGGCGCCGATCCCGAGACGTGGACGGCGCCCTACGCGTTCGAGCGCGCGACCGACCTCGCGACGGCCGAGGCCGCAGCTGGCGCGTCAGCGGATCAACGCATATCTCCATGTGTACCGGCTGCCGGAGGGGCGCCTCCAGGTCGACTACCGGACGAGCGGCCCCGTCGACGGCGTCCAGAGCCAGCTCGCCGGGTTCGCGGCGCTGTCGGTCGGCATCATCGACTGGACGAGCTCGTTGCCGCCGGGTTCGCAGCTCGGGACCTTCGAGACGCCGGTGTTCGATCCGCGCTCGATCAGCGCACCCGATCGAAGGCGGCGAGGCGGTCGATGCGGTGGAGGCGGCGAGCCGGAGCTTCCTCGGGACGGTCTTCATCATCCTCATGTTCATCACGATCCTGATCTACGGGATGTGGGTGGCGACGGGCGTCGCAACCGAGAAGAGCAGCCGGGTGATGGAGCTGATGATCAGCGCCGCCTCACCGCGCCAACTGCTGTATCGGGAAGGTCGTGGGGATCGGCGGTGCGGGGCTCACGCAATACGTGGCCATCGTGATCCCGGCGGTCATCGTGCTGGCGTTCCAGGACCAGATCGCCCTCGCCGTCCTGGGTGAGACCGGCGCCGGCCTGCCGATCGGCGGCCTGACGATCGGATTGCTCCTCGCCTATGGCGCGTTCTTCCTGATGGGATTCACGCTGTTCGCCTTCGTTTATGCGGCGGTCGGGTCGTTCGTGAGCCGGCCGGACGACCTGCAGACGCTTTCGCTGCCGCTCAGCCTCCTCGCGATGGCCGGCTATGTCTCCGCGTTGACTGTGCTGCTGAGCGGGGGCGGGTTCCTTGGGCGGCTGGCGTCATTCGTGCCGCCATTCAGCCCCTTCGCGATGCTCGCGCGGCTGATGGTCAGCACCGTCCAGCCCTGGGAGGTGGCGCTGTCGGTCGGGATCCTGCTGGTCACGATCGCGGTCGTGGCGCTTGGGACGGTCCGCATCTACGCGACCGGCGTGCTGCTCTACGGCCAGCGGCCGGGGATCCGCCGGTTCATCGCGGCCGCGCGGCACGCGGGCTAGGCCGACGCGTCAGGTCTCCTCGTCGAGCGGGAGACGGCTGAGCATCGCGAGGACCGGGGCCGTCGCCGAGGTCGCCGCAGGTTCCTCGGGAGCGTCCGCCATCTCGGCGGCGGTGATCGAGCCGGCTGCGGCCGGGATCAGCCGCCACAGGCGGCTGCGCACGCCCGCCAGGTAGGGCCCCTGCCGCTGTCGCGCCATCATCCCGGCCAGGCCCTGCGCGACGATCGCCTCGAACAGCGCGCGCCCTTCCGTGGCGATCGCCGGCACGGCAACCACCTCGTCGCCCGGTCGCAGGATGCGGCGAAGCGCCGCGCGACGCTTGACCAGCGGCTGGTTCAGCAGCGATACCCCGTCGAGATGCAGGAGGTCGAAGGCGAGGAACGCCGCCGCTCGTCCGGGGTTGCCCGCGAGGCGCGCCGCGAGCGCCGGGGCGTCGGCCCGCCCGTCGGCATCGACCACGACTAGCTCTCCGTCGAGCACCGCCGAGCGAGCCGCGACCCGAACGGCCGTGCCGGCAAGCTCGGGGAGTGCCTCGGTCAGATCCGTGCCGTCCGCGTCCACGATCCGAACCTCGCCCGCTCCGGCCATCTCGGCCGGGCCGACAAAGACGAGCGCTCGACTACCGCCCCACCACGGCTCGAAGAGGTGCTGGTCCGAGTCGAACGGCTCGGGCAGCGGTCGCGCGAGCATCGGCCGCAGGTCGGGCAGGTCCGGGAGGCGGTCGGCGGTGGCATCGAGTGGGAGCGCGAGCTGGTCGGCCATCGTGGCTTCGATGGTAGCCCTCGCGGCCAGCCCGGTTCGGCGGGCGCCGAGGAATTGGAGGCTGGCAGGATCGACATCCCCGGACGCTTATGGCTGGTACGAACCCCTACGCGACCCCGAATTCGGGCGACATAGTCGTCGCCGGGTGACGATCCTGCCAGTCTTGGCACGGAAAACCGGCCATAGACCGTCTCCCCGTGACGATCTTGCCGAATGTTGGCGCGGCCCGCCGCCCTACCCGCGTGCCCGGAACCGTCGGTCGGCCACGACCGTGCCCACGATCATCACGATGCCTAGGAGGGCCAGGGCAAGGGTGATCCCGAACCACGTCCCGTCGTCGGCGTCACCGCCGAACTTTTCGGTTGCGGTGTTCGGCGGGACGATGCCGGTGCCGGCCGACCGGACCACCACCGTCCCCGTCATGTCCGGGTGCGGCGTGCAGATGTATCGATACGTTCCCGCGGCCGTGAACCGGACCGAGCCGGACTCGCCATCAGACAGCAGTCCGGTATCGAACGAGCCGTTCTGGGCCGTCGCCGAGTGGGCGACGCTGTCACGATTCGTCCATCTGACCGTGTCGCCGACGCGGATCTCGACGGTCCGCGGCGAGAACGCGAAGTCCTGGATCGCCACCCCCCGCGTTGCGGCGAGGACGGTCGGCACGGCGAGGCCGAAGACGAGCGCGACGAGCGCTGCAGCGAGGCCCAGCCGCAAGGGAGCGCGTGGTCGTGTAGGCATGCCCACACGATAGCGGTATCCTCACCGTCCCATGACGGCCACCAAGCGCCCCGAGACCCTAGCCCGCCAGCGCGCCAACGAGCTGATTCGTGCGTGGGACGGCCGCTCGCGCTCGATCGGCGATCCCCTCGGCAGCCTGCTCGGGCGGGTCAGCACGGTCGACCAGGTGGGCGTCGAGGAGCGAGTCGATGCGCTCAAGCGCCGGTCGATCAAGAAGGCGTCGAAGGTCTGGGCGCTCGATCTCGCGATCCGGATGATGGATCTCACGACGCTCGAGGGGAAGGACACGGCGGGGAAGATCCGGGCGCTGGCCGTCAAGGCGATGCATCCCAAGCCGGGCGACCCGACGATCCCGTCCGTTGCGGCGCTCTGCGTTTACCCCGCGCTCGTCGCCGAGGCAAAGGACGCTCTCAAGGGGAGCGGCGTCAAGGTCGCCAGCGTCGCGACCGGGTTCCCCAGCGGCCAGACGTTCCGCGACATCAAGCTCGCCGAGACGCGCGCGTCGGTGGAAGCCGGGGCGGATGAGATCGACATGGTCATCGATCGCGGGGCGTTCCTGATGGGCGACTACGCGACGGTGTTCGAGGAGATCGTCGAGGTCAAGGAAGCGGCCGGCGAGGCGCACCTGAAGGTGATCCTCGAGACCGGTGAGCTCGAGACCTACGACAACGTGCGGCGCGCCTCGATCCTGGCGATGGCGGCCGGCGCCGACTTCATCAAGACCTCGACCGGCAAGGTGGAACCAGCCGCGACGATGCCGGTCACGCTCGTGATGCTCGAGGCGATCCGCGACTTCGAGCGGGCGACCGGTCGCCAGGTCGGGATGAAGCCCGCGGGTGGCATCCGGACCGCCAAGGAGGCGATCCAGTACCTGGTGATCCTGTACGAGACCCTGGGGCCGCGCTGGATGTCACCGGACTGGTTCCGTTTCGGGGCGTCGTCGCTGCTCAACGACGTGCTGATGCAGATCGAGTTCCAGCGGACAGGCCGCTACCAGGACCCCGACTACTTCACGCTCGACTGACCTGCGTCGCGACGGCGACCAGGCGTGAGCTAGATGGCGAAGCGGGGCAGGTCGTTCTCCTGAGTGCCGCGTGGACGAGCGGGCGGCATCGGGCTGGCGAAGAGGGCGTCGAATGCGTCCTGCGGGCCGGCACCGAGCTTGGCGGCGGCGATGAACAGGAACGCAAAGGCGACGATGACGAGAAGCAGGCTCACGAGTTCGATCACGATGGTCTCCGGGGATGGGCGTAGGTCGATGCGGCCATCGTCGCGTTGCGACCCGTCGCGGACCACCGATCGTCGTCGAGTCCCCGTATGGACGAATGTCGGGATGGACCAGAATGATCCGCGCGGGTTGGGCGCCGATGACCTTCACGTGAACGTGAAGGTTGTGGTATCGTTAGCGGGATGCCCACGAAGACCCTCGCGACCCCCGCCGTGCCCGCCCTCCTCAGGATCCAGGATGTCGCCGCCGAGACCGGCCTGACGACCCGCGCGATCCGTTACTACGAAGAGATGGGCCTCCTGGAGCCCGCCGCCCGATCGGACGGCGCCTACCGCCTGTTCGATGCGTCCGACCTCGAGCGCCTGCGCTTCATCCGCTCCCTGCGCGACGACGCCGGGTTCTCGCTCGCCCAGATCGGCCAGCTGCTCGAGGACGAGGCCGCGCGCGAGCGCAATCGACAGCGGTTCCGGACGACCGGCGACAAGGCCGAGCGACGCGCGCTGCTCAAGGACGCGACCGCGCGGGTCGATCGGCAGATCGAGACGCTCGTCGCCAAGCGCGCCCGCCTCGACGCGATGATCGCCGACGCCCGCGGCCGCCGGCGCCACCTCGACGAGCACCTCGCCAACCTCGACGGCGGCCCCGATCCGCATCCGGGCGGCGGACCGCATCCCGGACCGCGTCCCGCCCGGGGATCGCGCCGATGACCGGCCCGTCCGCCCTGGCGCCGCGCAACATCGTGCGCACGAAGGCGATGACCGCGTTCCGCCACCGAAACTACCGGCTCTTCTTCGCCGGCCAGGCGATCTCGCTCGTCGGCACGTGGATGCAGCAGGTCGCGCAGGCGTGGCTCGTGCTGACGATCACCGGGGGCGATCCCCTGTGGCTGGGCGTCGTGGCCGCCGCGCAGTTCCTGCCGGTCATGGTCCTTGGCCTGTTCGCCGGCATCCTCGCCGACGTCCTGCCCAAGCGGCAGACCCTCATCGCGGCCCAGGTCGTGATGATGGTGCTCGCGGCGGTCCTGGCCTTCCTCACAGCCACCGGTCTGGTACAGGTCTGGCACATCGTGCTGCTCGCGGTCCTGCTCGGCTGCGCAAATGCCGTCGACATGCCGGCCCGCCAGTCGTTCGCCTACGAGATGGTCGGGCCGCGCGATGTGGGCAATGCCGTCGCGCTCAACTCCGCGATGTTCAACGGCGCCCGCGTCGTCGGCCCGGCCGTCGCCGGCCTGACGATCGGCCTGTTCGGCATCGCGACCGCCTTCACGATCAACGCGTTGAGCTTCGTCGCGGTCATCATCGGCCTGCGGATGATGCGCGACAGCGAGCTGCAGATGGCCCGGCTGTTGCCGCGACCGGAATCCGTCCGCGAGGTCTTCGAGAACCTGGGCGAGGGGCTGCGCTTCGTCCGTGACACCCCGCTGGTGCTGCTGGGGGTCACGGTCGTCGGCCTCGTCGCGACGGTCGGCATGAACTTCACGGTCATCATCCCGCCGCTCGCCGCGAACGTGCTCGGCAGCGATGCCACGGGCTACGGATTCCTCATGACCGCGTCGGGTCTCGGCGCGCTCGGCGCCGCGGTCGCGCTGGTCATCGGCGGCCGGCCGCGCCCGGTCCGCATCGCCCTCGGGGCGGTCGTCCTCGGCATCGCCTCGGTGGCGCTGGCGTTCTCGACGTCGTTCCCGTTGTCCCTCGCGCTGATGATCCCCATCGGCGCCGGTGGCATCACGATGGCGGCCACGGCCAACGCGACGATCCAGCTGTCCGTGCCCGATGGCCTGCGCGGGCGCGTGATGAGCGTCTACACGACGGTCTTCTCGGCGTCGATCCCGATCGGCGGCATCGCGGCGGGTGCGCTCGCATCGGTGGCCGGGATCCCGATGACCGTGGCCGTCGGCGGCCTGCTGTCGCTGGCCGTCGGGGCGGGCGCGTACGTCTGGTGGCGCCGGATCGGCTCGCCCTCGCCGGCGAGCATCGGACCGCGAGTCTCGGCGCCGGCCGTCGAGATGGCCACCGAGAGCGCCGCGGCTCAGTCGACCGCGCCCAGCACCAGCGCCGCGTTCAGGCCGCCGAAGCCGAACGAGGTGCTCAGCACCCGCCGGTAGGTCCCGGCCCGGCCGTCGCGCAGGAGACCGGGCAGGAGCGCCGCCGAGTCCGGATCGGGCTCGACGAGGTTGACCGATGAGGGCGCCCATCCGTCGCGGATCGCGAGCGCGCAGATCGCGGCCTCGATCGCCCCCGACGCCCCGAGCGGATGGCCGTACAGCGCCTTCGTGCCGCTCACCGGGACCGTCGCGGCGCGCTCGCCCAGGGCCGTCACGATGGCCCGGGCCTCGGCCACGTCGCCGATCGGCGTCGAGGACGCGTGGGCGTTGACGTAGTCGATGGCGTCGGGGGGCGTGTCCGCGTCCTGCGAGCGCGATCGATGCCGCCCGGGCCGCCTCGCGACCGTCGGCCCGCGGCTGGACCATGTGATGGGCATCGGAGGTGGCGCCGTAGCCGAGCAACTCGGCGTAGGGCGTCGCGCCGCGGCGCGCGGCCGCTTCGGCGTCCTCCAGCACGAGCAGCGCCGCGCCCTCGCCCATGACGAAGCCGTCGCGCCCGATATCGAACGGTCGCGCGGCGCAGTCCGGCTCGTCGTTGTGGCCCGCGGACAGGGCCCGGATGATGTCGAACGCACCGAACGCGAGCGGCGACAGCGGGATCTCGCAGCCGCCGGCGATCGCGGCGTCGACGCGGCCCTCGCGCAGGTCACCGAGCGCCTCGCCCAGCGCGACCGCGCCCGAGGCACACGAATTGGCCGTGGACAGGATCGGGCCGCGGACGTCGAGCGCGATGCCGAGGTTGGCCGGGGCGGCGCCGCCGAAGACCGCCAGCGCGAGGTTCGGGGCGACCTGCCGGATGCCCTTCTCGAGGTAGCGCTCGTGCTGTTCCTCGGCGTAGGCGATGCCCCCGAGCGCCGAACCGAGATAGATCCCGATGCGCTCGGGGCTGGCCGCGCCGTCCGTGCCGGGGACGAGGCGCGCGTCGTCCAGCGCGAGACGACCGGCGACCATCCCGAACTGGCTGAACCGGTCGAGCTGACGCGCGGTCTTCGGCGGCATCCACGCGAGCGGGTCGAAGTCGTCGACCTGGGCGGCGACCTGGGAGCGGAACGCGGACGCATCGAATCGATCGATCCGCTTGATCGGCGAGCGCGCTTCGCGCAAACCGGCCCGGAACGCATCGACGCCCGTCCCGATCGGCGTGACCAGACCGATGCCCGTGATCCAGATCCGCCGGCGGTCGGTCATGTCGATGGATTCGTCGGGGCGGCGGCTGCCGGACTGCGACGCCTCGTGCATGGCTTCGGCCAGCGCCTTGAACGTCGCCAGTGTCCGACCCGCGATCGGCCGGGTGAAGAACCGATCGACGAACGCGGCGAAGCCCGGCAGCCGGGGCGCGAATTCGTGCTCGATCGTCACCGTGGAATCGTCGCGTCGGGCTCACTCTCGCCGCCGATCGTCACAGGCTCGATGCGCCAGGTCACGTCCATCCCCTTGGTCGCACCCGCGACGTGGACGAAGCGGAGGCGTCGCGTCGCCGGCTCGGACCAGGTCCGCGAACGCCAGGTCACCGGCAGCCCGAGCCCCAGGACGCGGATCAGCGGCCGGTACGCGATGAAATCGGCGACCAGGCTTCCGTCCGAGCGCCGATCGACCGCCACGGACCGCGCGTAGTGCGGGAGCAGGTCGGCCCACCGCTCGACGTCGTGTGCGAGGGCGAACACCAGGTCGGGTGGGGCGGCGATCCGGATCGCGATCTCGCTGTGCATCGGGTCGCTCGGTTCGCCGTCAGCTCGCCGGGTCCGCGCGGGGGTGATCGAGCGCGTACCGCGCGAGCTCCCCCAGGCGGAGCCCGCGGGCCTCCGACGGTGCGAACCAGCGGCACGTATCGGTGGAGCCGTCCGGCTCGTCGCGCAGTTCGCCCCCGACGATGCGGACGCGGTACAGGATGCGGATCGCATGCAGCCGACCGCCGGCGCCGTCATCGTGGAACAGGCGGTCGATGACGCCGACGAGACCCTCCAGCTCACCGGTGTAGCCGGTCTCCTCGTCGAGCTCGCGCAGGACTGCTGCCTCCGGCGGTTCGCCGTACTCGAGGGCGCCGCCCGGCAGCGTCCAGATGTCGCCCACCCCCACCGACGGGGCGATGTGGCACAGGAGGATGCGGTCATCGTCGTCGTGCGTGACGGCGTATGCGGCGACCCGCGTCCGGTCCGCCCCGCCGCCCGCGTCCGTGCTCCCTCGCGTGCCCGCGGGGTCATCCCCGTTCACGGCGCGAGCAGGGAGGCGAGGAACCGCGGGTCCAGGCCGCGGGATGCGGGCACGAGGTCACCCATCACGAGACCCATCGTCGCACGAACGTCCGGTCGGGCGGCGAGCCGGCGGGCCGCGTACTCGAACGCCGCGGGCCGGGCGAGGAACGCCTGCACCAGCCACGAGACCGCGTCCTTGGCGGCGAACCGGCGGCGCATCGCCCGGTCGTAGGCGCCGGCGGCCCGCGTCCGCACGCGCCGGGCGGTCCAGCGCCACGCGGATCGCGGCCGCAGCGAGCTCCGTGGAGACCAGCGCGCGATGGAGGCCCTCGCCGGTGAACGGATCGAGGAACCCGACGGCGTCTCCGACGAGGAACCAGCCCGCCCCCGCCCGACGCGTCACCCGGCCGCCGAGTGGGGCGGCCCCGGCCAGCTGGTCGCAGCGCTCCGCGCCGCCCCACTCGCCCGGATCGTCGTCGGCCCGTGGGACGGCAGCCACGACCGCGTCGGCCACCGCGGAGGCGCCCTCGCGGGCGAGCCGTTCCCGCCACGCCCGACCCAGGACGATCCCGACGTTGACCCGACCACCGGGTACCGGGGCGATCCCGACGTAGCCACCGTCGAACACCCGCAGGCGCGCGTCGTGCGTGCCCTCCGGACGGGGGTCGGCGAGGTGATAACTCAGGCCGACGCGCTCGGGGAGCCGGCTGGGTCGGGCGACGTCCGCGGCCCGCGCGACGATCGAATGCGGACCGTCCGCGCCGACCACGATGCGGCACCGGAGCGTGCTGGTGCCTTGGGCTCCCCGGGTGGTCAGGACCGGCCGCCCGTCGGCCAGGTCGACTGTCTCGACAGCCACGCCACGCCGGACCGTTG
This sequence comes from uncultured Chloroflexia bacterium, assembly GCA_963850555.1. Taxonomy (GTDB): domain Bacteria; phylum Chloroflexota; class Limnocylindria; order Limnocylindrales; family CSP1-4; genus SPCO01. Next base: position 100,138 of record CAWKLT010000013.1, read on the forward strand.
CGCCGGCGTCGGTCGCCAGCACCTCCAGGGCAGGATCGAGCGCCGAACGATCGAAGCCCACCGCCGGCGGGCCGCCATTCTCCGTCCCGTACGTCAGGCGGACGGTCGCCCCACCCGGCGTCTCGAGGCGCATCGCCGGGATCGGGCGCGCCACGCGGGCGATCACGGGCTCGGGGACACCCAGCCGACCCAGCGCCCGGACCGTGACCGGCGAGCTGAACACGCCGCCGGCACGCCACCGCCACGACGGCTGTCGCTCCAGGACGGTGACGTCGATGCCGGTGCGCGCGAGCGCGGTGGCAAGCGCGCATCCCGCCAGCCCGCCCCCGACGATCGCGACGTCGACCAGCGCGGGCCCCGGATCCGCGGTCGCGGTCATGCTGGCGCACCCGCGGGAGGCCCATCCACCGGCGCGACCGTCGCGGCCAGCGCCACCCGGTACCCGATCGGTCCGCCGACCATGGACGACTCCACACGCAGGCCCGCGGCCGCGATCAGGGACGTGAGCTCGGCCACCGTGTACGCACGACGGACCGACAGCGGCGCGTCGCGGCGGGTATAGCGGTTCCCGGTCGCGAGATGGCTCAACAGCCATGCGCCGATCCAGGACAACCGACCGCGGATGAGGTCATTGACGACGATCCCGCGCCGCGCGACGCGGCTCATCTCCCGCAGGAGCGCGACCGCCGCGGTCGGGTCGAGATGGTGGAGGAGGAGCGACGCGTGCGCGATGTCGAAGGAACGATCGGGGAAGGGGAGTGCAGCGGCCGTCCCCGACGTGCAGCTCGAGCCCCGGCGTCATCCCCAGGCGGGGCTGGCGCACGACCGCGGCGGACAGGACCTCGGGGCGGCTGTCGATGCCGGTCACGCGGAGGTGGCGGCCGTCCCGGGCAGCCTTGGCCAGGAGGGCGGCGGGGATGTCGGCGGCACCCGTGCCGACATCGAGGATGGTCAGGGCGGCGCGGTCTCCGGCCAACACGCCGATGGCCCGCGCCGACAGCTTCGCGCCACCGAGCCATCGATTCGTCCGCTCGAGGTCGCGCAGGTTGCCACGCAGGGCGGCTGGATCGTCAAGCGGCCCATCCAGCAGTTCCTCGACGTCGGCCACGCGCTTCACCCGAGCAGGCTACACGCCGACTACCATCGGGCTCATGATCGTCGTCGCCGGCGAGGCCCTCATGGACCTGATCGTCGCGCCGGACGGGAGCGTGGTCGCGAACCCTGGTGGCGGTCCGTACAACACCGCCCGGACGATCGCCCGCCTCGGTCAGCCCGTCACGTTCCTCGGCCGGATCTCCAGCGACCGGTTCGGCAGGGACCTGCGGGCGAACCTGGCGCGCGATGGCGTGTCCGCCGACGGCGTCATCGAGACCGACGATCCGACGACCCTCGCCCTCGTCGAGCTCGACGAGCACGGCGTCGCGAGATACCGCTTCTACGTCGATGGGACGTCGGCGGCCGGGCTGACCGACGCCGAGGCAGATGCCGTCATGGCTGCCTCGGCCGCCGCCGGCAACGCGCTTCACGTCGGGACGCTGGGATTGGTCATGGAGCCGGTCGGCACGACGATCGAACGACTGGTCCGGGAGGCCGAAAAGGACCGGCTGGTGATGCTCGATCCCAATTGCCGGCCGTCCGCGACCCCGGATCCGGCCGCGTTCCGCGCCCGGATCGACCGCATCGCCAGCCGCGCGGACGTGGTCAAGGTCAGCGACGACGACCTGCGCTTCCTGGCACCGGACGCCGAGCCAGAGGCGGTGATCGAGCGCCTGCTCGACGACGGCGTGCGGGTCGTCCTGCGCACCCATGGCACTGACGACGTCGAGATCCGGACCCGGACGGCCCGGGCGTCGGTGGCCGTCCCGACCGTGGATGTCGTCGACACGGTGGGCGCGGGCGACGTGTTCGGTGGCGGGTTCCTGGCGTCGTGGGTCGGCGCAGGTCGTGGCCGTGACGAGCTCGAGAACGTGGATCTGGTGCGCGAATCCGTGCGGGTGGCCGTACGGCGCGGCGGCCCTGAGCTGCACGCGCCCCGGCGCGGACCCGCCGACCGTGGCCGAGCTCGAGGCGTTCCCGGGCTGAGCGGACCGGTGACGGGAGGCGCCGACTTGTGAGGGCACGCAGCCGGCCGGTGCCATAATGGCGAGCATGGCCGGTCGGAGCAGCACGAGCGTGATCCCGGCGCCCGAGGGCGCCCCCAACAGCTGGGGCCTGGGCGACGGGCAGGCGATCCCGTGGGAGTACGCGCCGGCACCCGAGGCGCGCGACATCGTCACGCTCAAGGAGCGCTACGGCCTGTTCATCAACGGCCGGTTCGTGCCCGCCACCGGAGGCGACACGTTCGTGTCGATCGATCCGGCCACCGAACAGCCGCTCGCGAAGGTCGCGCGCGCGACCCCGGCCGATGTCGACAAGGCGGTCGATGCCGCGCGACGCGCCCAGCGCCGGTCGTGGGGCCAGCTGTCCGGTCGCGAGCGAGCGAAGTACCTGTTCCGCATCTCGCGCATCCTCCAGGAACGCTCGCGCGAGTTCGCGGTCCTCGAATCGATGGACTCGGGCAAGCCGATCAAGGAATCGCGCGACGTGGACGTGCCGCTCGCCGCGAGCCACTTCTGGTACTACGCGGGCTGGGCGGACAAGCTCGATTACGCGTTCCCCGGGCGGATCGCCCGGCCGCTGGGCGTCGCCGCCCAGATCATCCCCTGGAACTTCCCGCTGCTGATGCTGGCCTGGAAGATCGCCCCGGCACTGGCCGCCGGCAACACGGTCGTGCTCAAGCCCGCATCCACGACGCCGCTGTCCGCGATGCTCTTCGCCGAGGTCTGCGTCCAGGCGGACCTGCCGCCCGGCACCGTGAACATCATCACGGGCCCAGGCGAGATCGGGATGGCGCTCGCGACGCACGACAAGGTGGACAAGGTCGCGTTCACGGGCTCGACCGAGATCGGCAAGAAGATCGGCCGCGGGGTGGCCGGGACGGACAAGGCGCTCACGCTGGAGCTCGGTGGCAAGGCCGCGAACATCGTCTTCGACGACGCGCCGATCGACCAGGCCATCGAGGGCATCGTCAACGGCATCTACTTCAACCAGGGCGAGGTGTGCTGCGCCGGGTCGCGGCTGCTCGTCCAGGAATCGATCGCCGAGACCGTCATCGACAAGCTCAAGGACCGCCTCTCGACGATCCGCGTGGGCGACCCGCTCGACAAGAACACCGACGTCGGGGCGATCAACTCGAAGGCCCAGCTCGAGAAGATCACCGAGCTCGTCGCGTCGGGCGTCGCGGAAGGCGCCGACCTCTACCAGCCCGCCTGCGACCTGCCCGACCGGGGCTACTTCTTCCGGCCGACGCTGTTCACGAACGTGGCCCAGAGCCACCGGATCGCGCGCGAGGAGATCTTCGGGCCGGTGCTGTCCGTCCTGACGTTCCGCACGCCCGACGAAGCCGTCGAGAAGGCCAACAACACCGCCTACGGCCTGTCGGCCGGGGTGTGGACCGACAAGGGCTCGCGGATCCTCGCCATGGCGTCGCGCCTGAAGGCCGGCGTGGTCTGGGCCAACACGTTCAATCGCTTCGACCCGACGTCGCCGTTCGGCGGCTACAAGGAATCCGGGTTCGGGCGCGAGGGCGGCATGCACGGGCTGCACGCATACGTGCGCCTGGAGGACCGCTGATGGCCACGAACGGCCGCCGCGCGGTCGCGCGACGCGACGCGACGAACGGGGCCACGAAGGCGCCCGCGAGCCGGATCGAGGTCCGCAAGACCTACAAGCTGTACATCGGCGGCGCGTTCCCGCGCTCGGAGAGCGGGCGCTCGTACCTGGTCAAGGGCGCCGACGGGACGCCGCTCGCCAACGCCTGCCGCGCATCGCGCAAGGACGTGCGCGATGCCGTCCGGGCGGCGCGCAAGGCGGTCCCGGGCTGGGCGGCCAAGACCGCGATGAACCGCGGGCAGGTCCTGTACCGGGTCGCGGAGCTGATGGAGGGCCGGCGCGACCAGTTCGTCGCGGAGGTGGCCGCGGCCGAAGGGCTGCGCGAGCCTCGTGCCCGCGATGTCGTCGACCGCGCCATCGACCGCTGGGTCTGGTACGCCGGCTGGGCCGACAAGATCACCCAGATCCTGGGCTCGTCCAACCCGGTCGCGGCGCCGTACTTCAACTTCACGATCCCGGAGCCGACCGGTGTCGTCGGCGTCGTCGCGCCCGAGACGTCGTCCCTGCTCGGGCTGGTGTCGCGGCTCGCCCCGCCGCTCGTCAGCGGCAACACGGTCGTGCTCCTCACCTCGGAGGGGCGGCCATTGCCCGCGGTCACGCTGACCGAGGTGCTCGCGACCTCGGACGTGCCGGGTGGCGTCGTCAACGTCCTGACCGGCCTCCGAAAGGAGCTGATCCCGGTCCTCGCCGGGCACGTCGACGTGGACGCCCTCGACACCTGGGGAGTCCCGGACGTCCTCCGCGTCGAGACCGAGCAGCTCGCTGCCGACGACGTCAAGCGCCTGTCGCGCCGCGCCACGACCGTCGACGAGGCGCGCTTCGACTGGCTCGACGACCGCGCCACCGAGCGCCCCGAATGGATCGCCGCCTTCCTCGAGATGAAGACGGTGTGGCACCCGATCGGGACCTGAGCCATGGCCGTCCGTCCTGACCCAGAGGTCGGCTTTCGTCGCCCGGGCGACCACCTGCGCGCGGATCGCCTGGTCGAGCGGCGGGTCTTCATCCAGGCGTCGCCGCGGGCCGTCTGGGCGGCCCTGCACGACCCGGCGGCGTCCGCAGTCCTCTTCCCGGAGCTCCGGCTCGGACCCGCGGCGCCTTCGTGGCCAGCAGCGGCTACGACAAGGACCGCTCGCGCGCGGCTCGGGCTGCTGCGCGAGCACGCCCACGTGGAGAGCCTCGAAGCGCGGCCCGAATCGGTCTTCCGTCTGCGCGTGACCGGATCCGGCTTCGAGAGCGAGTGGGGCTGGCGCCTGGAGCCGGTCGCCGGCGGGACCCGGGTCGTCCATGCCGCCACGTTCGAGCCGGTCGACCGCTGGACGATCATCCTCGTCCGCCTGGGCCGGCACTCCCTCGAGGCGCGGGTCGAGGCGCATCTGCGGGCGCTCAAGGAACGAGCGGAGCGCGCCGAACGAACCGACCGACCGTCATCGCCCGCGGCCTGACCGCCTCGAGGTGACGGATCCGGATCTAGCGCCGGACGTTCCCTTCGTCGGGCTGCGACGGCACGCTCGAGCGCTGATCGTGGGCGCGGTCCTGCTGCTCGTGCTCTTCGTCCTGGTTCCCGACATCACGTCCGCGACCCTCCGGGCTGCCGCCCGTCCAGCTGGTTCGTGGCCGCATCGTCGAGGTGCTTCCGGAGGTCGATCCATCCACCCCGAACGTCCGCATCGAGGTCGTCCAGGGGATCGAGGGCGGACCGGCTACCGGCGAAGTCGTCGAGGGCTTCCTCCAGGGCCCCAATGGACTCGAGGCGCGGCCCGACTTCGGGGTGGGGACGAGGTCATCGTCAACATCTCCACAGACCCCGAGGCAGGGTTCGTGGCCGTCAACGACCGCTACCGCGTGCCCACGCTGGCCCTGCTTTTGGGGCTCTTCGCCGTCGCCGTCACAATCGTCGGCGGGTGGCGAGGGGTCCGCTCGCTGATCGCGCTCGCGTTGACCCTGGCCGTCATCGTCCGGGTCGTCGTCCCGCTGATCCTCGCCGGGTGGGACCCGGCCTGGGTCGCGATCGTCGCGGCCACGGGCGTGACGGTCGTCACGTTCCTCCTGACCGAGGGCGCGCGGCGTCAGACGGTCGCGGCCGCCGTCGGCACGGCGATCTCGCTGACCCTGGTGGCCGTCCTCGCGACCCTGTTCGACTCGCTGGCGCGGTTCACCCCGTTGCGTGGATCGGAATCGGCCGGGTTCCTGCTGTCGCTTGGCAGTACGGAGGTGGACCTCGGTGGACTCGTGCTGGCGGCGGTGATCTTCGGGGCCCTGGGCGTCCTCGACGACGTGACAGTCACGCAGGCGGCCACCGTCCAGGAGCTGTACGAGTCGGACTCCGCGCGTCAGCCGCCTCGCGCTGGCCGGTCGGGCGATGAACGTGGGTCGCTCGCACATCGCGGCGACGGTCAACACCCTCGTCCTCGCCTATGTCGGCGCGTCACTCCCGCTCATCGTCCTGTTTGCCGCTGGCGGCCAGGACCCGGCGCTCGTGGTCTCAGGCGAGGTGGTCGCCGTCGAGGTCGTGCGTGCGCTGGTCGGGAGCATCGGGATCGTGGCGGCGGTGCCGATCACGACGGCGATCGCCGTCGGGCTCATCGGTCGACGGATCCCGTTCCTGGGGCAGGGCACCGGCACTGGGCATGCGCCCGGCTGGGACTAGAAGCTGGAAGTGCTGTACGTTCAGCATTGACTGAACATTGGGAACCGGCGTATCCTCACCAGATGATGACCGAGCGCGAGAGCGCCTTCGTCGAGGAGATGGGCCAGACCCTCGCCGCCTACGGGATGACGCCGATGGCCGGCCGCATGTGGGGCTGGCTCCTGATCTCCGACCCAGTCGAGCAGACCGCGGCCGATCTCGCCGAAGCTCTCCAGGCGAGCCGTGGCGCCATCAGCGGCACGGCGAGGATGCTCGCCACGGCCGGCATGATCCGCCGCACCAAGCGGGGCGGCGACCGGCGCGAGTACTTCAGCGCCCCGCCGGAGGTGTTCGACCAGTTCCTGGCCAACGCCGGTCGCATCTACCGCCATTTCCGGGAGGTCACCGAACGTGGGCTCGCGGCCATGGCCGACCGTCCGCCCGTCGATCGGGCTCGGTTGCAGGAGCTCCACGACGTGTTCGCGTTCGTGGAACAGGAGGTCCCGGCCGTCGTCGACCGGTTCCTCCGCGAGCGTGCCGGTGGAGCCGGCAGGAAGGACCCATCCGCATGACTGCGGTCATCCACACCGAACAGCTCACCAAGAGCTACGGCCCCCATCGGGGCATCACCGAACTCGACCTCGACGTCGAGGAGGGCGAGATCTTCGGCTTCCTCGGCCCGAACGGCGCGGGCAAGACGACCACGATGCGCGTCCTGCTGGACCTCATCCGCCCCACGTCCGGGCGCGCCGAGGTCTTCGGCATCGAGACGACCGCGGACCCGGTCGCCATCCACCGACGCATCGGGTACCTGCCGGGCGAGTTCGACCTTTACGACCGGCTGACCGGCGCCGACACCATCGCCTATTTCGCCAACCTCCGCGGTGGCGTCGATGCCGGGTACGTCGCCGAGCTCATCGAGCGCCTGGATCTCGATCCCAGCCGCCGGTTCAAGGAGTACTCGAAGGGCAACAAGCAGAAGGTCGGGCTGGTGGTCGCACTCCAGCACCGCCCGGACCTGCTGATCCTCGACGAGCCGACATCCGGCCTGGATCCGCTCGTCCAGCGGACCTTCTTCGACATCGTGCGCGAGGCCCGCACCGAGGGACGGACCGTGTTCCTGAGCTCGCACATCATCGACGAGGTCGATCGAACCTGCGATCGCGTGGCGATCATCCGTGAGGGCCGCCTCGTCCAGGTCGATTCCATCGACGCCATCCGGCGGCTCGCCTTCCACCACGTCGAGCTGAAATTCGGCGCGCCCGTGGCGAGCGCGATCTTCTCGTCGATCGAGGGCGTGAGCGACATCGAGGTCGACGGTCACGTGGTCCGGATGCGGGTCGCGGGTCCGATCGGCGGGGTCCTCGCCGCGGCGGCGCCCCACGGCATCGTCGACGTCGTGAGCCGCGAGCCGAACCTGGAGGACGTCTTCCTCGCCCAGTACGGTGCCCACGATGGCCGTTGACGTCCGCCCGCTCCGTGCGGGCCGGTCGATGCCCTGGTCGCGGGTGATGGGCCTCCGATCGATCTACGCCAAGACCGTCCGCGACAGCCGTCGCGCGGCCCTCCTCGTGGGCGGGCTGGGCGGCCTGTTCATGCTGGCGACCGCCGCACCATACGGCCTGGAATTCGGCACGATGGCCCTCCGCCAGCAGTTCATCGCCAGCATGACCGCCCTGCCACTCGCGCTGCGCGGCCTGCTCGGGGAGCCGATCAACATCGAGACGCTCGGCGGGTTCATCTCCTGGCGTGTCGGCAACACGCTCCCGGTGATCCTGGGCCTGTGGTCGGTGCTGGCGCTGTCCGGCACGCTCGCCGGCGAGGCCGCGAAGGGCAGCCTGGACCTGCTCGCCTCGACGCCGACGAGTCGGCGGTCGATCGCCCTCCAGAAGCTCGCCGGCCACGTGACGGCCCTGGTCGTCGCCATGCTGCTGTTCGGGATCATCACGTGGCTGGCGGGGGTCGCCTTCGCGGTGCTGCCCGGCGACGGGTTCTCGTTGGCGTCCGCCCTGGGCCAGGCGCTCCTGTACGGGCTCCTGATGCTCGCCGCCGGATCGCTCGCGTTCGCGACGGCGCCGTTCGTCGGGCGCACACGGGCCGCCGCGTTCGGGCTGGTCGCGCTGTTCGCCGGCTATCTCATCAACTCGTATGCGTCGCTCTCCCCGGCGATCGACGCCCTCCGGCCGTTGTCCTGGTACAGCTGGACGACCGGCCATCGCCCCTTGGCCGGCGTGTCCGACTGGCCCTCGCTCGGGATCCTCGCTGCGGTCACGGCCGCATTCCTGGCGATCGGCCTCATCGCGTTCGAGCGGCGGGACCTGGGCGACTCGGCGGCGCTGCGCTGGCTGCGGCTGCCGTCGCTCCCGGCGGGGATCAGCGGTCCGTTCACGCGACAGCTCGCCGACCGTGCCGGCATCGCCATCGCCTGGGGCGTGGGCGTGGGGATCTACGCGCTCCTGATCATCGCGTCCGCGCAGGCGTTCTCCGAGATGATCGGATCGATCCCGCAGATCGGCGCCCTCATCAAGGCGATCTACCCCGACATCGACCTCGGGGAGCCGTCCGGCCTGCTGCAGCTCACCTTCTTCGCCTTCGGCTCGTTCATCCTCGGGCTGGCGGGCGCGAGCTTCCTCGCCGGCTGGTCGAGCGACGAGGGCCGGCGTCGGCTCGACCTCGTCCTGGCCGCCCCGTTGTCGCGTGTTCGCTGGGCCATCGAAAGCGGGCTCGGGGTGCTCGCGGCGATCGGCGTCATGAGCGTGGTCCTCGCGCTCTTCGTCGGTGTGGGCATCGCGACGCAGGCCAGCGACGTCGTCAACCCCGTCCTCGGGGTGGGCGTGCTCGGTCTCGCCACCGCGGCCTTCGCCGGGGTCGGTCTGGCCGTGGGCGGTCTCGTACGGGCATCGCTGGCGGCGCCCGTCGCCGCGGGCCTCGTGATCGCGACGTTCCTGCTCGATACGCTCGGCGAGGCGCTCGACCTGCCGGATGCCGTGCTCGACCTGTCCCTGTATCGGCACCTCGGACAGCCGATGGCCGGTGGTTTCGATCCCGTCGGGATCGTCGTCGCCGCCGTTCTCGCGTTCGGTGGCCTGATCGTCGGGGCGTGGGGCCTGCAGCGGAGGGACCTCGACAGGTAACGTCCGGGCGTGGACCCCTTCGTCATCGCCCTGGTCTTCGTCAGCGCGCTTCTGCACGTCGCCTGGAACGTCCGGCTCAAGACGGCCGGCGACCCGCTGCGCGCGGCGACGGTCGGCATGCTGGCCGCGACCGTCGGGATCGTGCCGGCCGGACTCCTGGCCTGGTCGCTGGGCGGGCGTCCGGCACTCCCCGTCGAGGGGATCGCGCTCGGGCTGCTCTCCGGGGTCATCGAGGCGGGCTACTTCGTCCTGCTGTCGGCGGCCTACCGGCGAGGCGACCTGTCGGTCGTCTATCCGATCGCGCGCGGGACGGCGCCGTTGCTGGCCGTGGCCATCGGCGTCGGTCTGTTCGGCGAGCAGCTGGGCGTGCCGGGTACGGTCGGCGTGGTGCTGCTGCTCGCGGGCTTCATGGTGCTCCAGCAGCCGTGGCGCGCGTTACAAGGCGACCGTGGCGGCTTCGACCCGGCGATCGCGTTCGCGCTGGCGACCGGGGTGACGATCGCGACCTACAGCGCGGTCGATCGACTGGGGGCACAGCTGATCCACCCGCTCACGTACGCCGCGATCCTGTGGGTGACGACGTCCGTCGTGCTCGTGCTCTGGGTCCGGTTCGTCGCGGGCGGCGACGTCTTCGCCGGCGGCCGGGCCGAGGTCCGCAGCGCCGCGATCGGCGGCTGGCTGACGCTCGGTGCGTACGTGCTGATCCTGTGGGCGCTGAGCGTCGCGCCGCTGTCGGGTGTCGCGCCCTTGCGCGAGTCCGCGACCGTGTTCGCGGCTGCGTGGGGTTCGGTGCGGCTTGGCGAGGCGGTCAGCCGGCGCGAGACCTGGCGCCGGGTCGGCGCATCGGTGCTGATCGTGGCCGGGGCGATCCTGCTGGCGGTCCCGGCTCGGTAGTCGCTGCCGCGCTACGCCGTTTCGACCGGGCGTGCGCGCCCGGAACAGCCGCCGCTGTCCCCACGGGCTGTTGACCAGCGCGACCCCCGCGATGACGAGCGCGGTGCCCACGATGAGCGTCGCATCGATCGGTTCCTGGAGCACGAGGTATCCCAGCACGATCCCGTAGACCGGCAGCAGGTAGGCGACCAACGACGTCCGCGTCGCTCCCCATCGGCCAAGCAGGCGGAAGTACAGGATGTAGGCAAGCCCCGACCCGAAGACTCCAAGCCAGATCACCGAGAACCAGTCCCCCAGGTCCGGCGGTCGCTGTCCAGGGCTGTTCCAGGATCAGCGCGAGGACCGACACGATGATGAAGGCGAACGTGACCTGGAACACGGCCGGGACGAGCGGTGGCAGGCCGCGGACGTTGCGCCGGTTGTAGACGTTGCCGAGCGCGTACGCCAGCGACGACCCGAGCAGCGCGATGCTGCCGGCCAGGTCCCCGGTCGCGGTCGTGAGACCCGGTGACACGAGCAGCACGACCCCGATGAACCCGACGGCGAGCCCGACGACGCCGTTGAGGCGGATCGGCTCATCGGGCAGGAACATCGGCGCGATGACGATCACCATCAACGGCACGGTCGCGTTGAGGATCGCAGCCAGCGCGCTGTCGACGGACTGCTCGGCCCAGGTGATCAGGCCGAACGGGATCGTGATGTTGATCAGCGCCATGACCACGAGGTGGCCGTAGATCCGTCGCTCGCGCGGCAGGGACGTGCCGTTCAGCCGGAAGGCGATCCACAGGAAAGCGGCGCCGATCAGGAGCCGCAGGGCGACCAGCGTGAACGTCCCGAACGAGTCCACGGCGATCTTGATGAAGAGGTACGACGACCCCCACATGAAGCCGAGGATGAAGAAGAGGATCCACTCGGTGCGAGTGGCGCGGACGCCGGTCACCCCCGCATCATAGGACCCTTGGCCTACCGAGGTATGTCAAGTTCCCGGCCGATCCTGGCCCAAAGCGGGCTACCGCCAGCGGGTGAGGATCGCCTCCCGGTCGAACAGGCGGACCCCGACCCGCAGCCCCTCCAGCGAGATGACCAGCACGATGATCGGTCATCAGCACGTAGCCCGTCGGCCCGACCAGCAGCGTCCCGGTGGCCTGGACCAGCACGAGCCCCACGATCGGCACGATGATCACGCCGCCGATCTGCTGCGCGACGCGCGGGTCATTGACCCGCGCACTGACGATCACGCCGGCCACGACGGACGACAGACCCACCGCAGGCCCAAGCAGGAAGACGCCGGCGAGCCACGACGCGTCGGTCACCACGCCGAACAGCGCAGGACCGTACACGAGCGACGCGAGCGTCACGAACACGAGGTAGGTCGCCCAGCCCGCGAGCACGCCCGGCACGAGCGCGGCGATCGCCTTGCCCGCGAGCAGCTCGACGGTCCGGATCGGGCGCGGCGAGCACCGGCTCGAGCGAGCGCGCCTGCTTCTCGCCGATGATCGAGAACGTCGCGATCGACAACGGGATGTACGCCGGCATCAGGAGGAAGAACACGAGGAACTGCTGGACCGCGAAGGCGCCAGCGAGCTCCGCCTCCGTGAACGAGGCCCATTCCGGCCGCTGCGCGAGGACCTCGGCCGCCAGCTCGGGCGGCAGCGCCCGGTTGCCGAGGGCGCCCGCCAGGATGATCGGGGCGATGGTCAGGAGGACCGGCGGCACCAGGATCGTCGACATGAGCAACCGGTTGCGCAGGATCTCCAGCCACTCCCGGCGGAGGATCGTCCAGACGATCGAGACGCGCATCAGTCCGGCGCCTCGATGCCGTCGGCGCCGGGCCGGACGCCCATGACATCGAAGTAGATCTGCTCGAGCGAGGTGTGCTCGATGCTGACCTCGACGACGTCGCCGCCCGCTCCGACGAGCGCCCGGACCGCCGCCGGTGCCACCGATTCGGGGTCCGGCGCGCCGAGCCGGACGACGCCATCGACCGCGTCGACCGCGACGACCCCAGCCACGGAACGCAGCGCCTCGACGGCGGCCGGGGAGGCGCTGCTGGCCAGCCGGATCCTCAGCGTCTGGGTCCCGACCGACCCGCGCAGGGCGGCCGGCGAGTCAACGCGGACGAAACCGGCGCGTACGAACGCGATCCGGTCACACAGGCGATCCGCCTCGTCGAGATTGTGCGTGGCGAGCACGATCGTCCGTCCGGCCCGCCGCATGGTCTCGATCGATTCGCGAACGATGAACGCGGCCTCCGGGTCGAGGGCCGCGGTGGGCTCGTCGAGGAACACGACCGCCGGATCGTGGAGCAACGCCCGCGCGATGGCGAGCTTCTGCTTCATGCCCTTGCTGAACGTCCCGGTCACGTCGTCCCGCCGGTCCCAGAGGCCGAAGAGACGCAGGTATCGCTCGATGCCGGTGGCTCGTTGCGTGGCATCGAGGCTGTACAGGCGGCCGAAGAAATCGAGATTGGCCCCCGCCGAGAGCTTGTCGTACAGCCCCGGCGTCTCGGTCAGGATGCCGACCCGTGCTCGGACGTCGTTGGGTTGGGTGACGACGTCGAAGCCGTCGACCGAGGCGGTGCCTTCGGTCGGTCGGATGAGGGCCGTGAGGAGGCGCACCGTCGTCGTCTTGCCGGCGCCGTTGGGACCGAGCAGTCCGAGGACCTCGCCGCGACGAACCTCGAGGTCGATCCCGCGAACGGCCCAGCGGTCCCCGAACTGCCGGCCGAGCCCGGCAGCGCGCAGCGCGACGAGGTTCTCGGCGGGCGGGGACGTCATGCCCGCAGTCTGCGATGAATCGCGGGAGACCGTCGTGCGGGAGTTCGCGCTCGTCGGCCAACCCCGCGTGCCAACGGCGCTACCATCCGCGCCGTGATCGCCGTCCGCCTCCTCGTCCTCGCGCTCGGGGTCGCGCTCGGAGTCTTCTACCCGTTCATCGCCGTGATCCTCCAGGGATTCGGGTTCAGTGCGGGCGAGATCGGGGTGATCGCATCGATCGGCGCTGTCGGCTTCACCATCGCCGTGCCCGCCTGGGGCCATCTCGCCGACGTCCGGCTCGGGCGCCCGCGCACATTGCAGGTCTGCGCGATCGGGGCCGGGCTGGCGATCGTCGCGCTGCTCCTGCCGTGGCCGGCGCCGGTCATCGCGGTCCTGTTCGCGGTGTTCTGGGTCTTCGAGTCGTCGTGGCAGCCGCTGGCCGACGCCGTGACCGTCAATGCCCTGCGCGGCCGGGACTACGGCCGCGTCCGGCTGCTCACCAGCCTGTCCTTCGCGATCGGCACCATCGTGGCGGGCTTCATCTACAACGTGACCGGCTACGCCGCCGCGTTCGTGCTGTTCGGTCTCGCCGCGTTGTCCATGGCCGTGATCGCCGCGCGCGTCCCCGACGTCCAGCGAGCCGATCTCGCGGCGCACGCTCGCCGCGCCGGGGCTTCCGCGAGCGACGCAGCGCGACGCTCCTGGTCCGGATCGGCGGGCGTCGCACTGCGCGTGGCACCCCGGCTCGCCCTCGTCCTCACGGCCGCCACGATGCTCTTCGTCGGGGTGATCGCCGGGTTCACGTTCCTGCCCCTTCGGCTCGAGGCGATCGGTGGCTCGCCATCCGACATCGCGCTGGCCTCGGGGCTCGCGGCCGCGGCCGAGATCCCGACGATGCTCGTGGCCGCGGCGGTGGCCCGGATCATCGGCCTCCGCGGCATGTTCGTCGGCAGCGCGCTCATCTACGCCGCGGCTCTGGCCAGCTGGACCGTCCTGGCCGACCCGGTCGCGATCATCGCGACCCGCGCGCTCAGTGGCGTCGGGTTCGCCGGCGTCATCGTGGCCGTCGTCCTGACCATCGCGGCCCTCCTGCCGGCCGACCTCCAGGCGACCGGGCAGTCGCTCTTCCAGACGAGCGCCTTCGGGCTCGCCGCCATCGGCGCGAACGTCGTCGGCGGGATCCTGTACGACTCGCTCGGACACGTGGCCGTGTTCGGCCTGGGCGCGGTCATGGCCCTGGCGGCCGCCACGCTCGGCTGGTTCGTGGTCCCGACGCGGGAGAGGGGCGCCGCCGTCGCCCGATCCGCTGTCAGCCCAGCCAGGCGGCGGCGTCGCCGGGTAGGACGTCGCCCTCGTCGTCCAGCGGCACGCTCGCGAGCAGCACCCGGCGTCCGCCCAGGTCCAGGGGCACGCTGTCTGCGGTCACGTTCACGACCACCTCGAGGCCGTCGCCACGCCGGAACCGGAGCACGCCCTCGGGGGCGTCCAGCCAGGTCATGCCATCGCTCCGGAAGCCCGGGTGCTCGCGTCGCAGCCGGAGGGCGGACCGGTACAGCTCCAGCATGGACCCTGGGTCCCCGGTCTGCGCCGCGACGCTGAGCTCGCCCCAGCCCGCCGGTTGGGGCAGCCACGGCTCGGAGCCCGAGGGCCCGAATCCGAACGGGGACGCGCCGTCGGTCCAGGGCAGCGGCACGCGGCAGCCGTCGCGACCCCGGATCGCGTGTCCGGAGCGCAGCCAGGCCGGGTCCTGGAGGAGCTCGTCGGGCAGGTCGAGGACCTCCTCGAGGCCGAGCTCCTCGCCCTGGTAGAGGTAGGCGGAGCCAGGCAGCGCGAGCATGAGCAGCACGGCCGCCCTGGCCCGCCGCCGGCCCAGGGCAAGATCGCTCGGACCCGTGACGGGCAGCGTCGTGCCCGCGGGCCCGAGCGGCAGGACCGCTTCCGGTGCGGTCGCCGCCGCGCGACCCAGCCGGGTGACATGGCGGATCTGGTCGTGGTTGGACAGGACCCAGGTCGCCGGCGCCCCGACCGGCTCGAGCGCGCGCAAGCCCGTCGTCGATCGCCTCGCGCAGCCGGTTCGGCTCCCAGCCCGCCTTAGGAACCGGAAATCGAACGCGGTGTGCAGCTCGTCGGGTCGGACGAACCGGGCCAGCCGTTCCGGGTGCGACACGAACACCTCGGCCACGAACGGCCGCTCACCGTATGCATCGGCCACGGCTCGCCAGCGGCGGTAGATGTCGTGAACGCCGTCCTGGTCCCAGTGCGGGTGCGGCCTCGGGTCGCCGGCCCGCGGCGCCCGCAGGCGCGGCCCGAGGTCCGGGAACGCGGGATCCTTCACCAGCCCGTGCGCGACGTCGATGCGGAATCCGTCGGCGCCACGCTCGTACCAGAACCGCAGGATCGCTTCGAACTCGGCGCGGACCTCCGGGTGGCTCCAGTCCAGGTCGGGTTGTTCGGGCGCGAACAGGTGGAGGTACCACTGCCCGGGTTGCCCGTCCGGTTCCACGACCCGGGTCCAGGCCGGTCCACCGAAGACGCTCTCCCAGTCCGTCGGCGGCTCGCTGCCGCCCCGCCCGCGGCCCTCGCGGAAGAGATAGCGCAGACGCTCGGGACTGCCGGGGCCGGCCGCCAGGGCGTCGACGAACCAGGGATGCCGGTCGGAGGTGTGATTGGGCACGATGTCGAGCAGGACCCGGAGGCCGAGCTCGTGCGCCTCGGCGATCAGGGCGTCGGCATCGGCCAGGGTCCCGAACAGCGGATCGATGTCGCGGTAGTCGGCCACGTCGTAGCCGCCGTCGGCCATCGGGGAGGGAAACCAGGGATTGATCCAGACCGCGTCCACGCCCAGGTCGCGCAGGTACGGCAAGTCGCGACCGGACACCGGCGATGTCGCCGATGCCGTCGCCGTCACCGTCGGCGAAGCTGCGGATGTAGAGCTGGTACACGACGGCGTCGCGCCACCACGGCCGTACCGGATCGTCAACGATCACACGTCCTCCAGGGTCGATCGAGTCACGCG
Source organism: uncultured Chloroflexia bacterium (assembly GCA_963850555.1). Taxonomy (GTDB): domain Bacteria; phylum Chloroflexota; class Limnocylindria; order Limnocylindrales; family CSP1-4; genus SPCO01. Next base: position 116,275 of record CAWKLT010000013.1, read on the forward strand.
TCAAGCATGACCTCGCGGGCGGCCGGCACGGTGCGCCGCCCGCTCGCGCCCAGCAGCGTGCCCATGAGCACGGCGACTGCGACGCCGGCGACCAACGGGATCAGCAACGCGGCACCCAGGCCGACGCGATCGGCCGCAAGGCCCACCAATGTGGGCGCGATGATGAAGCCGGCGCGGGCGAGCCAGGCGACGACAGCGACGCCCTGTCCGGACGGGACGCCCGGCACGGACCCCGCGGCCGTGATCATGACCGGGAACAGCGGCGCGGTCCCGAGCCCGACCAGCGCGAACCCGGCCGCGGCCAGTGGCACCGCCGCCAACGGACCGGACGCGATGACGACGGCGAGTCCGCCGGTTGCCACCAGCGCACCGCTGCGCGCCACGGTGGTGTCGCCCCATCGATCGATCCAGCGGTCGCTCGTCAGGCGCCCCACGGTCATGCCCGCGGTGTAGAGGACCACGGCCAGCGCCGCGATGCCGACACCCGTGCCAAGCACGTCGGTCAGGTAGATCGTGCTCCAGGTCTGCGCTGCGTCCTCGAGCATCACCCCGAGGACCCCGATCAGCGCGAAGGGCGCCAGGAGACCGAGCAGGCGCAACCCACGCATGGCCGACCCGGAACTCGGATCGCCGCCAGCGGATGCCCGCGCTTCGCCGGCCTCCGCGGCATCCACGCCGTGCCCGCGCAACAGGAAGGGCATCGCCGCGACCGAAACCCCCGCCAGGGCGATCCCGACCACGGCCAGGTGGACGACCAGCGGGACGTCCAGCGCGGCCGCGATCGCCCCGGTGCCCGCCCCCAGCAGCGTGCCGGCACTCCACCAGCCGTGGAACCCGTGCATGATCGAGCGGCCATAGCCCCGCTGTACCACGATGCCGTGCGCGTTCATCGCCGAATCCATCACCGCATCCAGCATCCCCAGGACGAGGAATGCCGCGGCCAGCGCGACCCAGCTGGGAGCCAGGCCGATCGACACGAGCAGCAGACCGTAGGCGACGCCCGTGGCCACCGTCACCCGCCGGCTCGAGTAGCGCACGATCAGCCACCCGGCCGCCGCTCCAGCGATCAAGCCACCCAGCGGCATCGCCGCCACGGCCGTGCCGAGGGCGGCGTTCGACAGGTCGAGCTGGGCCTTGATCGCCGGGAGGCGAGGCAGGACGTTGGCCATGAGCGCGCCGTTGACCAGGAACAGGGCACTGACGGCGACCCGAGCCCGGCGGGCGTCGCGCTCATCGAGGGTCGACACAGCGTGCAAGGGTACACGGGCGACCCGCTAGCATGGCCCGCACAGGAACGGAGGCGGCATGCGACTGTGGGGCGGGCGGTTCAGCGAGGAGAACGACGAGCGGGTCGCCGACTTCACGCGCTCGATCGAGCTCGATCGCGAGCTCGCTGCCGACGACATCGCGGGCTCGATCGCGCACGTCCGCGGGCTGGCGCGCGCGGGCCTGCTCACCGATGACGAGCTCGACGAGCTGGTCGGCGGCCTGAACGGTCTCGCCGAGGCGGTCGCGGCCGGCGCCATCGACTGGGACCCCGCCCTCGAGGACGTCCACCTCAACCTCGAGTCCGCTCTCGCCGACCGGATCGGCGCCGTGGCCGGCAAGTTGCACACCGGGCGCTCTCGGAACGACCAGGTCGCGACCGACCTGCGGCTGTGGCTCCGGCGCGCGATCGACCGGCTGGACGGGGCGCTGTTCGAATTCGAGCGGGCGCTCGTGGGGCTGGCGGAGCGCGAAGGCACGGCCGTGCTGCCCGGGACGACCCACATCCAGCCTGCACAGCCCGTGCTGTTCGCCCATCACCTGCTCGCGTACGTGGAGATGGCGGAGCGCGATCGCGCTCGCCTCGCGGATGCCCGGCGGCGGGCCAACGTCTCGCCGCTCGGCTCGGGTGCGCTCGCCGGTGCGGGCTACCCGCTCGATCGCGAGGCCACCGCCACAGAGCTCGGGTTCGACGGGGTCACGGCCAACTCGCTCGACGCGGTCGGCGATCGCGATTTCGTCGTCGAGGCGCTTGCGGCCATCGCCCTCGGGATGGTCCACCTGAGCCGCCTCGCCGAGGAGATCACGTGGTGGTCCAACCCGCGGTTCGGGTTCGTCCGCGCGAGCGACGCGTTCTCGACCGGGTCGTCGATCATGCCGAACAAGAAGAACCCGGACCCGGCCGAGCTGGTCCGCGGCCGAGCGGCCCGTGTCGTCGGGGCGCTCACCGGGGTGCTGACGCTGCTCAAGGGCCTGCCGCTCGGCTACCAGCGCGACCTCCAGGAGGACAAGGCGCCGCTGTTCGACGCGGTGGCCGTGTTCGAGGCGAGTCTCGGCGTGCTGGCAGGGATGCTGGACTCCCTGACCGTGGACCGCGACCGCATGCGCGCCGCGGCGGACGAGGGCTACACCACCGCGACGGCCGTCGCCGACGCGCTGGTCCGGCGCGGCATCCCGTTCCGTGCCGCCCACCACGTCGTGGGATCGCTCGTCGTCCAGGCGGAGGAGGCCGGCGTGAAGCTCGACGAGGTGCCCGACTCGATGATCGGTCTGGCGCTTGGCGCGAGCGGCGACGAGGGCGCCAAGAACCTCGCCGCGGAAGAGGGGATCGGCGACACCCTGCGCGCGGCCGCGTCCCTGGACAGTGCCCTCGCGACCTGCGACGTCATCGGCGGCACGGCACCGGTCAGGGTCGCGGAGGCACTCCGGGCGGCCAGGTCGAGGCTCGACGACCCAGCCGGCTGAGCACCGACCCGCGTCTCCCCGGGGTCGTGGGTCAGCGCCGAGCGAGCGCTGGCTGCTCGGTCGCGGTGGGTGCGTCCGTGGGTCGCGCCACGTTCGCGACCCACGTCGCGATCTCGGCACGCCGGGCAACGCCGAGCTTGGCCAGGATGTGCTCGACGTGCGCGCTGGCGGTCTTCGGCGCGATCTCCAGCTCACCGGCGATCTCAGCGTTCGTCATGCCCTCTGCGATCCGTCGGGCGACTTCGAACTCTCGGGCGGTCAACGGCCGCCACGGCTCGTCGAGCGTGCCCCGCCCGCGCCCGGTCCGGGCGAGCTCGTCGGCGCGCGCCATCAGCGGGGCGCTGCCGAGCGCCTCGGCCGTCGAGCGGACCGACGCGATCATCGACGCCGCTTCGCTGTAGCGGTTCGAGCGCAGCAGGCAAAGCGCGACGTCCAGGCGGGCCCACGATGCTTCCCAGACCCGGCCACGCGCATCCCATCCCTGCGCGGCGCCCTGCAGAGCATCACGCGCGAGCAGGATCGACCCCGCCGCGAGGCGCAGCAGACCGTCGGCGTGCGCGAGCGCCGGACCGGCCACGTCAGCCCAGCCGGTGAGGTGGTCGGCGACGCGCGTCCGCCAGCGCTCCGCGTCCTCGGGCCGGCGGGCGGCCAGGAACGCCCGGGTCCCGGTGACGACGAACGGGATCAGCAACGCCCGCTCGCCGGTCGTCACCGCCAGGTCCAGGCCCTCCTCGCACCGAGCGATGGCATCGCTGGCGTGACCGACCTGCAGGTCGACTTCGGCAAGGGCCCAGAGCGGCGTCATGATGAACTGCACCTCGCCGATCCGACGCCCGGCGGTCAGCGACTCCTCGAGCCAGCCACGAGCCTCATCCGCGCGGCCGCGACCGAGGGCGACGAGACCGACGACGTCGAGCGACCCGATCGTGCCGCGCCGGCAACCGCGATCGACGAGCTCGTGGCGGGCGCGCTCGTCCGCCTCATCCCACCGACCGGCGCCCCAATCGAGGAACGCGGCCGTCGTGGCCATCATCTGGCGGCAGTGCGACTGCTCGATCGCGTCGGCGTACTGGAGCCCTTCCACGAGCGCCAGCTCCGCGGCTCCCGGGTCCATGATCCGAGCGGCCATGATCGCGAGGTTGCGATACCCGGTCACGCCGACCGCCTCGAACCCGGCTTCGCGTGCCTCGCGCGCGGCGCGCATGCCGTCGGCGAGGCCCTTCTCGTGGCGACCGTCGACGATGTCGATCCGGGCCAGGGTCACGTCCGCCTCCAGGACCGTCTCACGGTCGCCGACCGCTTTGGCCAGCTCTCGCGCCGCCTCGGCATCCGCACGGGCAGCCGCGAGCTCCGAGGCGAGTAGCCCATCGTTCGCCCGCATGCTCAGCGCGATCGCCCGGAGCGAGTCACGTTCCGTGCTCTCCGGCAGGTCGTCGATCTCGTCGAGCGCGCGCTTCGTGAACGCGCGGGACTCTGCTTGCGGAGCCCCGTCGCGCCCCGCCTGGATCGACATCGCGAGGAGCATGCCCGCGGCACCCAGCGGCCGCCCCGCCAGCTGATAGAGCTCCCGCGCCCGCGTGGCTGCCGCCTCGGAGTCTTCGTTCCGCTCGATCGCTGCGGCGGCGTCGGAGAAGCGTTCATAGAGCTCGGCCTGCTCGCCAACGGGCACATCCGGCGGCATGTTTTCGGTCGCTCGGCGGTAGAGCTCGTAGGCCTCGTGCCGCGCCGAGACGCGGCTCGCCTCCGTGGCGCCCGCCATGGCAGCTCGAAACGCCTGCGACCGCAGGCCGGCGCGCTCGTAGTGGCGCGACGCGTGGATGACGCTGGCGCCTTCGAGGGTCATGCCGAACTCGGCCGCCTGGGCGTGGAATCGCCGCAGCTGTGCCGGCGACAGCGTTCCGTAGACGGCATCTCGGAGCAGCTGGTGGCGGAAGTCGTAGTAGCCCTGATCGATGTAGTCGAAGGGGTACAGGATCGACGCACCGACCAGCTCGTCGATGGCGGGCTCGAGCTCGGCGAGCGGCCGATCGACCATCCCGGCCAGGACGTCCGGGCTGAAGCATCGGCCGACGACGGCGGCGGCGCGAGCCACGTTCCGGGCATCGGCGGACAGGCCCCCGAGCCGGGCAAGGACCGCGTCACCGATCGTGTCCGGCACCCTGGCGTCACGGATCCGGCGACCATCCGTCCGCGCGTCGTCGTCGAGCGCGCCGAGCAGTTCCTCGATGTGGAGGGGGATCCCGTTCGTCCGCTCGTGCACCGCCTCCACGACGTCGCGCGGTGCCGGGAGCTGGCCGCCGAGGATCAGCGTGGTCGCGACCGCCGTCTGCTCCTGCGTCAGTGGCTCGAGGCGAGCCTCCCGGGCATGGCGCTGGCTGAGCATGCGGGCACGCCACTCGCGATGCAGGGAATCGACCGGGAAGTCGTCGATGCGGTATCCCGCGATCAGGAGCAGCGGTCGCTCCTGCGTGTGGCGCGCGAGCTCGCCGATGACTTCGAGACTCATCTCGTCGGTCCAATGGAGGTCATCGAAGACCAACATCGTCGGCCGATCGATCGCGGCGAGGATGCGATCGGCCGTGGCTCGAACGAGCAACCGCCGCGAGCCCAGGGCGTCGCCGGGGTGCGAACCGTCCATCGCGAGCAGGTCCGGACCGAGCGAGCCGAAGGCGGGGTTCTCGCGCATGCCGTTGGCCATCTCGCGGATCGATGCGAGGGGGACCTGGCGGTCGTGGGGTGCGACGCTCCCGCCGTCGACGCGGAGGCCCGCCGCCTCGGCTTTGCGGGCCGCCGTCCTCATGAGCCGCGTCTTCCCCAACCCGGCCGGACCGGACAGGAACAGCGTGTGACCGTGGCCCTGGACCGTTTCGGTGATCAACTCGTCGACGAGCTTGAGCAGGTCGTCACGACCCACGATGACGGGACAGAGCACGGATCCGACGCGACTCATGCGCGAGAGTGTACGCAACGTGCGTCGCTTGCCATCAGTCGAATGACCGATTGGCCCACGAGCGGCGCGCTACCATCGGTTCGATGTTGCGACTCGACACCATCCAGCAGGCGCCCAAGGCCCTGCTCCACGACCACCTCGACGGCGGGCTGCGGCCGGCCACGATCGTCGATCTCGCGGCGGAGTACGGCTACGACGGCCTCCCGACGACCGACCCAGAGGCACTTGCTGCGCACATCCGCCGCGGTGCCGACCGGAAATCGCTCGAGCTCTACCTCGAGACGTTCGCCCACACCGTCGGCGTCATGCAGGAGCGCGACGCGATCGTCCGGGTCGCTGCTGAGTGCGCCGAGGATCTCGCCGCGGACGGCGTGGCCTACGCAGAGGTGCGGTACGCCCCCGAGCTTTCGACGGAACGTGGCATGACACTCGACGAGGTCGTCGCCGCGAACCTCGAGGGGTTCAAGGTCGGCGCCGAGCGAGCCGCGTCCGCCGGCCACCCGATCGTCATGAAGATGCTCGTCACGGCCATGCGCCAGGCCGCCCGTTCCGTGGAGGTCGCGGAATGCGCGGTCCGCTGGCGCGATGCCGGCGTCGTCGGGTTCGACGTCGCCGGGCCCGAGAAGGGCTATCCGCCGACGCGCTATCTCGATGCCTTCGAGTACATCCGCCGCGAGAACTTCCACATCACGATCCACGCCGGCGAGTCGTTCGGGCTGCCGTCGATCTGGGAGGCGCTCCAGTTCGCCGGCGCCGAGCGACTCGGGCACGGGGTCCGCATCGTCGACGACATCACGGTCCGCGACGACGGCTCGGTCGAGCTCGGGCGTCTGGCGACGTTCGTCCGCGACCGGCGGGTGCCGCTCGAGATGTGCCCGACCTCGAACGTCCACACCGGAGCGACCGCATCCGTCGCGGACCATCCCATCGACCTCCTCCGCCGGCTGCGGTTCCGGGTCACCGTCAACACCGACAACCGGCTCATGAGCGGCGTGTCGATGAGCAGCGAGTTCGCGGCGCTCGATGCCGCGTTCGGCATCGGTCTCGGCGAGATGGAGTGGCTGACGATCAATGCCCTGAAGTCCGCGTTCGCGCCATTCGACGAGCGCCTGCGGCTGATCAACGAGGTCGTCAAGCCCGGCTACGCCCACCTGCGATCCGACGAGACCAGGGTCGTCGGCGTGCGATGAGGCCGTCGCCTCCCGCGGGAACCTAGCGAGCCAGCTCAAGAGCATGTTGCCGGAATACTTCGCCGTGATCGGCGCCATCATCGGCTCGATCGGTGGATTCAAGTACCTCTACGACACGATCAAGGGGACGGCCCGACCGAACCGGGTCACGTGGCTGCTGTGGGGCTTGCTGCCCATGGTCATCTTCGTCGCCCAGCGAACCCAGGGCGTCGAGGGCGTGTCATGGGTCAGCTTTGCAGCCGGATTGACTCCGTTGCTGATCTTTGCGGCGTCCTTCCTCAACAAGAACGCCTATTGGCAGACCACGAGCCTCGATTACCTGTGCATGGCGATCGCGTTCGTCGGTATCGGACTGTGGGCGATCGCCAGAGAAGCCAATACGGCCATCCTGTTCTCGATCATCGCGGACGCGGCTGCTGCGGTGCCCACGGTGATCAAGGCGCACAAGTATCCGGAAACAGAAAGCTGGTCGGCGTACGGCATCAGTACGATCGGTTTCCTGATCAGCTTGGCTGCCATCCAGGTCTGGAGCTTCGAGAACTATGGGTTCGTCCTCTACGTCGTCGCCCTGAATGGCTTGCTGGCTGTCCTGTCGTTCAGAGGGCGAACACGAATCGCCGCTGAAGTCGTCTAGGCCTGGCCGCTCATCAGTCCGTGTGGAAGATCTCGGGCACGGTCTTCCACCATGCCCCCGGATCTCGGCCTTCGAGCGGCTCCTGCATCGCGTCGGTCAGCGCCCACCAGCGCCGCGTCTCTGGGTCGGCGGCCATCGCGGCCATGTCGGCCTCGAAGTCCTCTCCGATGTATTCGAAGTAAGCGAACAGCTGCGTCCCTTCACGAAAGATCGAGTAGTTGCGGATGTTCGAACGGCGGATCTGATCAAGGACGCCCGGCCACGGCGCGGCGTGGAGGCGCTCGTAGTCCTCGATCGCGTCGGCGCGGACCCCGATGAGCTGCCCGAATCGCCTCATCGTCAGGCCCCGGCGGAGGCGACCTCATCCGCGATCGCGCGCCACTCCTCTCCGTCCGGGAAGCGGAACCGAGCGAGGGACTCCGGCCGCATCTCTGCGCTATAGCCCGGCATCGTCGGCACGACGTAGCGCGCGTCGCGGATGACGACCGGGTCCAGAAAATGTTCGTGGAGGTGGTCGACGTATTCGATCATCCGACCCTCGAGCGAGCCGCTCACGCATACGTAGTCGACGATCGAGAGGTGCTGGACGAGCTCGCACAGGCCGACGCCGCCTGCGTGCGGGCAGACCGGTACGCCGAACTCGGCCGCCATGAGCAGGACGGCGAGCACCTCGTTGACCCCGCCGAGCCGGCACGCGTCGATCTGGCAGACCGAGATCGCCTCGGCCTGGAGCAGCTGCTTGAACATGACCCGGTTATGCGCGTGCTCGCCGGTCGCCACGCGGATCGGTGCGACCGCCGCCGCGATCGTCGCGTGCCCGAGGATGTCGTCGGGGCTGGTGGGCTCCTCGATCCAGTACGGATCGAACTCGGCGAGCCGGTGCATCCACTCGATCGCCTCGTCGACGCCCCAGCGCTGGTTGGCGTCGACCGCCAGCATCGCTCCGGGACCGATCTCTTCGCGGACGATCCGCGTTCGCCGCCGGTCGTCCTCGACGTCGGCGCCCACCTTGACCTTGAAGCGCGTCCAGCCCTCGGCCAGCGCCTCGCGGCAGAGCCGTCGGATCTTGTCGTCGTCGTAGCCGAGCCAGCCGACCGATGTCGTGTAGGCCGGGTAGCCGTCGCGACGCAGCGTCGCTCTCGCGCTCGTCGCGGGTCGGAGCCAGGCCTCGAAGGCGGGCGAGAGCACGGTCCGGCGGCAAGGCGTCGGAGATGTACCGAAAGTCGATCAGAGCCACCAACTGCTCGGGCGACATGTCGACGAGGAGCTTCCAGAGTGGTTTGCCGTTCGCGTTTCGCGTAGAGGTCCCAGACCGCGTTTACGACGGCGGCCGTCGCGAGGTGGATGACGCCCTTCTCGGGACCGATCCAGCGCAACTGACTGTCGCCCACGAGGTGGCGCCAGAAAGCGCCCATATCCTCGAACAGCTCATCCGTGGAGCGGCCGACGACGAGCGGGCGCAAGCGCCCCGACCGCGGCCACCACGACCTCGGTGCCGCGCCCGATCGTGAATGTCAGCCCGTGCCCTTCCAGGCCATCCGGGTCGTCCGTCCGGACCACGACATACGCCGCCGAGTAGTCCGGGTCGGGGTTCATGGCATCCGAGCCGTCGAGGCTGCGCGAGGTCGGGAAGCGGATGTCGAGGACCTCGAGGGCGACGATCCGCGCCATCGTCAGCCCTTGACCGCGCCGACGAGGATGCCACGCGAGATGTATCGCTCGAGCACGATCGCCATGATGATGACCGGCACGATCATGAGCAGGACGAGGACCGACATCGCCCACCACTGGGGACCGCGGGTGGCGTCCTGTGCCGCGACGAGCAGCGGCATCGTCTGCGCCTTCGCGCTCGATAGCACGACCGCGATGAGGTACTCGTTCCAGGCAAAGATCAGCGTGATGAGGAATGTCGCCACGAGGCCCGGAACCGCGATCGGCAGGACCACCGAGCGCACGATGCGGTAGATCGACGCCCCATCGACGGCGGCCGCCTCCTCGAGCTCGATCGGCAACGCCATGAAGTAGTCGCGCATCAACCAGACGACGATGGGCACGTTGGCCGCGACGTACGTCAGGACGAGCGCGAGCTGCGTGTCCAGCAGGCCGACCTGTTGGAAGAGCACGTACAGCGGGATGACGATCGCGATCGGTGGGAGGATCCGTTGCGAGATCAGCCAGAACGCGATGTCGTCATTGGCCAGCGTCCGTTGCGATCGTCTGGCGATGGCCTGGGCCAGCAAGGCGAACACCGCCCCGCCCGAGACGACCGCGAGCTGCCACGGGACGCCACCGAGCAGCGCCCCATAGGCGCCCGCCACGCATACCGCCCCCAGCGCGATCAGCCCGACCCGCGGCCGATAGGTGAAGCGGACGAGGGCGTATGCCGCGGTCGAGCCCAGGACGAGCGCCAGGATGGCGCTCGAGAGGCCGACGATGACGGTGTTCACGTACGGCCGCAGGGTGTCGTCCCCGAGGTCGATGAGGATGTTGTGCCAGGCCGCGAGCGTCGGCTGGAAGTCGACGAACGGCAGGTAGAACGGGCCGCGATCCACGTCGACGGGCAGCTTGAGCGACGTCACCGCCAGCCAGTACAACGGGAAGAGCACGACGAGAGACCAACCGATCATCAGGACGTACGAGACGACCTTCGCTGCAGGCGAGATGTCGAGTGGCGAACGGCGGCGGAGTGGGTTGGCCATCAGATCGGTCGCAACCGGCGGCGCCACCAGGCGACATAGGCCGTGGCGATGACCGTCACGAGGAACAGCAGGATGTAGGCGATCGCCGCCGATCGGCCGAGGTTGAGCGTCCGCCAGTCGAGATACGCCTGGAGCGTCAGTGATTGGGTCGCCGTCCCAGGGCCGCCACCCGTGAGGATGTTCGGCATGTCGACGATCTTGAACCCCTCGATCAGGCGGATGAGGACGATCGTGGTGCTGACCGGCAGGATCGCGGGGATCGTGATGTGCCAGAAGGACTGGCGGTGCGACGCTCCATCCACGAACGCCGCCTCGCGGACCTCCTGGTCAAGGCCTTCGAGGGCCGCGAGCAACACGATGAACACGAACGGTGTCCATTGCCACGTGTCGCCGATGATGACCGCGATCCGGGCTGCCCACGGGTCGGTCACCCACGTGTACTGGCCCATGCCGAGGAGGCCGAAGACGGGTTCCAGCGGGCCCTTCCCGGTGTCGGTCATCATCCGGAACATGTAGCCCACGCCGATCGGCGTGATCGTCAGCGGCAGCATGAAGACGACCCGGAAGAACCGCCGTCCGGGCAACCGCTGAACGGCCAGGAGGGCCAGGCCGAGGCCCAGCAGGAACTGCACCACGATGCCGACGAAGACATAGATCATCGTGACGACCAGTGAGCCGGGCCGGCCGCCCTCGCTGAACAACGTCTGCACGACGAGCCACAGGAGGCCGGCTGCGAGGAGGGCCCCGCCGATCCGCAGGATCGCGCCGATGGGCCGGACGTGCCCGCCCCTCAGGCTGTCGACCAGTACCCGGACGATGATCGCCGCCCCGAGGCCGAACACGACCCAGCCCAGCGGGGTCGGAGCCTTCAGGACGCCGAGCAGGTGCGATCGCTCGGTGCCGAAGAACAGGATCTGGAAGTTCTGGAGGCCGACGAAGTCGACCTGGATCCGGCCGCGTGCGAACACGAGCTCCGAGAACGCCAGCGTCAGCGACGCCACGAGCGGGAAGATCGACAGGAACAGGATGACGACGACGGTCGGCCAGATGAACACCCACCGAGCGGCGCCATCCGAGCGCCAGCCGCCGAGCGATCCGATCGCTCGGCGGTGGAGGCGCGGCCCGCGGGTCACGTCGGGGGTCGTGACTCCGCGGGGGTCGAGATCGAGTGGTCTACCGTTGGACGCCAAGGCTGTCCTGGTAGGCCTTGAGCTGTGCGTCGCGGCCCACCTGGTCAGTGATCTGGTTCCAGCCGTCGGTGATCTGCTGCATCGTCTCCTCCGCGGTCAGCTCACCGGCAATGTACTGCGAGACGGCCGTGTCGAGGACGTCCTGCTCGTACTCCTTCGTCTTGGGGATGCGCATGTCGAGGACCATGTTCGGGTTCTGGAGGCTGGCCTCGATCGCGCCGAGGTACTGATCCTGGGCGGCCGTGCTCATCCCGACTGCCGTCCACGGAGCGCGATCCTCGAAGTGCGCGGTCCGGTACGGATTGAAGCCCGTCTTGCCGAGGGTCACGTCCTCGCTCGACTGGGCAGGGGCGCTCATATAGGCGAGGAACGCGTAGGCCGCGTCCTTCTTCTCCTGTGCTGCCGCCGCGTTGATCGCGCCGGACCAGCCACCGAACGATGCGAAGGGGGCGTAGTTGACGCCATCGACCGCGTTCGGGCAGGTCGTCGCATCGCAGGCGACGAGCTTCCCAGTCGCCCGGTCGAGCGTTTCGGTCCAGCCCGGCGTGATGACCGCGCCGACCTTGTCCTGGACCGTCGACGTCGCCGGATCGAGCGCCAGCGTGCCGATGTCACCCCAGTCCATCGACAGGGCGCAGCGCCCGGTCGTGAACAGTCCGCGCGTATCGCCCACGCCGAGATTGATCTCGTCGGGCGGCCCGAAGTCCATGGTCTTCTTGTACGTGTCGAGCGCCTTGGCGAAGGCCTCGTTCTGCAGCAGCGGCTGCATGGTCGTGGTGTCGAAGAAGGCGCCTTCGCCGGTGCCCTTGGACTGCAGCAGCCCGCCGGCGACCGAGATGATCCACCAGAAGCTCTGCTGGCCCTTCTTCTTCGCGATGCAGGAGCCGTAATCAGGCTCACCGTCGCCGTTGAGGTCCTTGCCGTGGTGCGCGGCTGCGACCGTGAGGTACTCGTCCCACGTCTTTGGAGGCGTGTCGATCAGGTCGCTGCGGTAATAGACCATGTGGAAGTCGCCATCGAGCGGGATCGTGTAGGTCTTGCCCCCGTAGGTCGCATTGAAGTCGCGGAAGAACGGCCCGACGTCCTGCCAATCCACGACTGGGTCGCTCTCGACGCGCGCGCTGAGGTCCTCGAGGTACCCGGGCCCGGTGAAGTCGCCGAGCCACTGGGGATTGAACACGAAGGCGTCGAAGCTGTTCGTGCCCGTCGACAGGTCGAGGATCGCCTTGTCGTAGATCTCCTGGAAGCCGACAGCCACGACATTGATCTTGGCGCCCGTGAGCGCCTCGAAGTCCGGGGCTCGACGCTGGAGCGGCTCCGCGATCTGCGGGCCGTTGAACGTCAGGAGCTCGACCGTGACGCCGGTGAAGTCCTGGCCGGCGGCCGATGCGCTCGGGGCCACGGCGGCGCTGGCCGACGGGGCCGGTGCGACCGACGCGGGGGCAGACGATGGGGTTGCCCCGGAACAGGCTGAGGCGATGAAGATCGCTGTGATCGCTGCCGCGACCAATCGGTACCGCGACGCCACGTGAGACCCTCCTCTTGCACTCGTCCGTCCCGTCCAGCATATTGGACAGAAGGCGGTAGGCTGGACATTATGGCATCGACTCGGTTGCAGTCAAGATACGGCACGCGGTTCAGCATGCTGACCGGTAGATTGGGAGGGCACGGATGACGAGCGCGGAGAACGAGGTCGCCGATCCAGCGCTCGCGGTCGTCCCGGATGCGGCCGGCGCCATCGGCGAGGCCGATTCGCTCGCGCCGGCGGTTACCCGAGCCGCGGTGATCCTCGACCTGCTCGCCGAGAATGGCGGCGCAGCCGCCGGACCGAGCGAGCTCGCGCGGCGACTCGGGCTCCCGAAGTCGTCCATCGCGAACATCTGCGCAGCGCTCGCCGATGCTGGGCTCGCGCGACGGGTCGGCACCGGGTTCGCGCTCGGCCGCAAGCTCGCCGAGCTTGGCGGCGCCTACCTCGCCGCCGTGGACCAGATCCAGGAGTTCTACGACGCCTGTCGCGGGCTCGAGGTCGGATCGGTGGAGACCATCCAGCTGGCCGTGCTCGACGGGATCGAGATGACCTACCTCGCCCGGCACGACGGACGCCAGCCCGTCCGCTTGACCTCGCAGATCGGCCGGCGCCTGCCGGCCAGCGTCACCGCGACCGGCAAGGCGGCGCTCGCCACATTGGACGCCGATGAGGTCGCTCGCCGCTTCGAGGGGGTCGTGCTGCCGACGCTCACCCGCCGATCGCTGCCCACACTCGAGGCGCTGCTCGCCGACCTCGACGTCGTGCGCCAACGCGGCTATTCCATGGATGACGAGGAGACCGTCGAGGGCGTCGTGTGTTTCGGCGTCGCGATCCCGGGCCGAGAACCGGGGGAGGGGCCGTACGCGGCGAGCACCACCCTCCTCAAGGCTCGGGCGAGCTTCGATCGGGTCCCGCCGCTGATCGCGGATCTTCACCGTCTCGCCGAGCGGCTCTCCGACCCACTCCACGGCGAGTGGACCGGCCAGGCCGCCGCGGTCCGGCGGGACGATCAGAGGCCGTAGATCCGGGTGGCGTTCGCGCTCATGACCGCGGCCTGCTCGCGTTCGGAGAGGCCACCCAGGACGGCCCGCGCCGCGTCGACGACGCCCGCGTAGGTCGCAGCCAGCAGGCAGACCGGCCAGTCGGACCCGAAGATCAGCCGCTCCGGCCCGAAGACGTCGATCGCGTGATCCACGAAGGGCTGGAGGTCGGCCGACGTCCATGACGACCAATCGGCCTCGGTGACGAGCCCGGACACCTTGCAGGCAACGTGCTCCAGCGCGCCGAACGACCCGAGCTGGGTGCGCCACGGTTCCAGGGCACCGGACGCGATCGGCGGCTTGGCGAGGTGATCGACGACGAACCGGACATCCGGCAGGCGCCCGGCAAGTTCCACGGCCGCCGGCAGCTCGCGCGGTCGCAGGAGGAGGTCGTAGGCGAGACCGGCCGCTCCGACGGCCCGGATCCCGCGGACCACGTCCGCGCGCAAGAGCCACGCCGGGTCCGGCTCGTCGTGAACCTGGTGACGGATCCCGACCAGGCGATCGCCGCCGGGCCCGGCTCGTAGCGTGTCGATCGCGTCCGCCACGGCCGGACCGGTCAGGTCCACCCAGCCGATCACGCCGCGAACGAAGGGCGTGGCCGCCGCGAGGGCCAGGAACCCGGCCGTCTCGTCAAGACTGGCTCGGGTCTGGACAAGGACCGTGGCGTCGACGCCGGTCGCTGCGAGCTCCGGGGCAAGATCGTCCGGCCCGAACGGCCGACGGATCTTGGCGAGCTCATCAGTCAACCACGGATAGTCCGCCGTTTCCGGATCCCAGAAGTGGTGGTGGGCGTCGACGATCACGGCGGGTCAGTCGGGGACCGGTGCGTCGGCGGCGAGGAGTCCCTGCGCGCGGAGCTCGGCCCACAGGTCGGGCGGGATCGAATGCGCGAGCATCGCGGGGTACTCGTCGAGGTGGGCGGGCGTCCGAACGCCGGCGACGAGGGACACGACGGCAGGATGCGCGAGCGGGAACTGCATCGCCGCCGCCCGGAGCGGTACACCGTGGCGGGCGCAGACCGCCCCGAGACGGCGGGCCCGCTCGATGATCTCAGGCGGCGCCAGGGCGTAGTCGAACCGGCTGCCCGGCCGGGGATCGGCGAGGACCCCGCTGTTCATCACCCCGCCGACCAGAACCGCGATGCCGCGTTCGGCGCACGTCGGCAGCAACTCGTCGAGTGCCCCCTGGTCCAGGAGCGTGTATCGGTTCGCGAGCAGCAGCACGTCCATGTCCGTCTCGCGGGCGAACCGCGCCAGCATGGCCGACTGGTTCATGCCGGCGCCGACGGCCCGGAGCACGCCCTCGGAGCGCATCCGCTCCAAGGCGGGCCACGCCTCCGAGATGGCCGCCGGCCAATGCTCGTCCGGGTCATGGATGAACGCGATGTCGATCCGATCGAGGCCCAGGCGCTCCAGGCTCTCTTCGAGGGAGCGGCGAATGCCATCGGCGCTGTAGTCGAACACGAGGCGGACCGGCTCGTGGCGGACATAGAACGCGTCGTCGAGGCCGTCGAGGCGTTGGTGGTCGATGTCGGCATCCGCCGGGATCGCCGCCTCGTCACGGACGAGTCGGCCCACCTTGGTCGACAGGACGAATGCGTCGCGGGGCCGACCCCGAAGAGCCTCGCCGACCCGTCGCTCCGAGGCTGCCGTACCCATACAGCGGCGCGGTATCGAAGGAGCGAATACCGAGATCCCACGCATGGCGAACCGTGGCGATCGCGTCGTCGTCGGTAACCTCCGCGAACAGGCCGCCGATCGATGCGCCACCGAAGCCGAGGCGCGTAACGGCGAGACCTGTCCGTCCGAGTGGCACCCGCTCAGTGGCGTCGATCGGCATGGCTCCTGCAAGTTGCGTTCCGGTGGAGGTTGACGCGGTCCATGAGCGTAGCGTATCGTCCAGTCCTCGGTCCACCGGACAGAATGCTGAACGAAGCCCCGGGAGCCCATCGTGCGTTTGATGTCGTGCCGGTCCGCCGCCGGTGAGATCCTCGGGATCGTCGAGGGCGAGCGCTGGTTGCCTGCCGCGACGCTCCTCGCGAGCGGCCCCCGCACGATAGCCGACCTGCTCGCCGCCGGCCCCGACGCGCCAGCGGAGTTGCGCGAGGCGGCCGCGGCGGCGCGGATCGGTACGACTGGGCGACCACTCGGCGAGGCCGACTTGCTCGCCCCGGTGCCACGCCCTGGCAAGGTGGTCGCGATCGGACGCAACTACCGGGAACACGCGGAAGAGGAAGGTGTCGAGCCGCCGACGGCGCCCCTGATCTTCTCGAAATGGCCGAGCTCGGTCGTGGGCCCCGGCGCAGACATCCGTTGGGATGCCGGGCTCACCGAGCAGGTCGACTACGAGGCGGAGCTTGCCGTCGTGATCGGTCGAACGGCTCGGCGTGTCGCCGTCGCCGACGCCCTCGAGCACGTGCTCGGCTACACCTGCCTCAATGACGTGTCCGCTCGCGACCTCCAGTTCGGCGACGGCCAATGGACCCGGGGAAAATCGCTCGACACGTTCTGTCCGATGGGCCCGGTTCTCGTCACGTCCGACGAGCTCGGCGACGCAGGTGACCTCGCGATCCGCTGCTCGGTCGGCGATGACGTTCTCCAGGAGGCCCGCACATCGCAGATGTACTTCTCCGTGGCGGAGATCGTCAGCTACTGCTCAATGGCCTTCACGCTGGAGCCCGGCGACGTGATCGCAACCGGCACCCCATCGGGTGTCGGTGCTTTCCGCAAACCTCCGCGATACCTCGCTGACGGCGATCGCGTCACCGTGGAGATCGAGGGCATCGGCGTGCTCGAAAACACCTGTCGGGTCGAGTCGGTGTCATGGGCGGCGGCGTGACGACGAGGTCCCGCAGGGACACCGAGCGCTTCCTCGTGACCGGTGCCCTGGGCTGTATCGGCGCCTGGACCGTCCGCCAGCTCCTGCGCGAGGGCGTGCCGGTCGTCGCCTTCGATCTCGGGCGGGATCCCCGACGGATCGAGCTCATCGTCGAGCCGGACGCGCTCGAGGGGGTGGATTTCGTTCAGGGGGACATCACCGATCTTGCGAACGTCGAACGCGCTCTCGACGAATACGGCATCACCAACGTGATCCACCTTGCCGCGCTCCAGGTGCCGTTCTGCCGTGCCGACCCCCCGCTCGGTGCCCAGGTCAACGTGACCGGGACGGTGAACGTCTTCGAGGCGGTGAAGCGGCGAGGCGAGGGGATGGCGCCCATCGTGTATACGGGGTCCATCGGCATGTTCTCGTTGTCCGACGTCGATCCGATGACGGGCCGACTGGAGGAGGACGCGGACGCCCATCCGGGCAACCACTACGGTGTCTACAAGCTCGCCAACGAAGGCTCGGCGCGCATCTACTGGGTCGACTCGGGCGTCCCGAGCGTGGGCCTGCGGCCGATGACCGTCTACGGCGCCGGCCGGGACCAGGGCATGACGAGCACGCCCACCGTCGCGATCGCGGCCGCCGTGCTCGGCATCCCATACGAGATCAGCTTCGGTGGCCGCACCCTGTTCCAGTACGCCGAGGACGTGGCGGCGACCCTGGTCCTTGCGAGTCGAAGCGCTCCCGATGGGCCGCGAGTCTACAACCTCGGTGGCAGCCAGGTGGCCCTCGACGAGTGGGTGGCCGCCATCGAAACCGCCGTCCCGGAGGCGGCCGGGCTGATCACGGTAGCGCCGACGGAGCTGCCGTTTCCCGCGGACATCGCCCATGGTCGGCTGGCGGAGCTCGGCGACGTGCCGGTCACGCCTTACCAAGATGCGATCGCCGCGAGCGCAGCGATCTATCGCCGCCTGGCCGCCGAAGGGCGGCTCAACGGCGCCGAACACGGGATCGCGACCGCCGCGCCGGCCCGTCCGTGAGGGCGGACGGTGCCGGTCTACGCTGATCCTTCCGGCGGCCTCGCCGTCCCGGCCGGCCTCCTCCAGGCCTGGACGGCGAGGCTCGTCGAATCGCTCGGGACACCGCGCGACATCGCGGCCGACGTCGCGGAGGTGCTGGTCGCGTCCGACCGCCGCGGGATCGCATCGCACGGGACCGCCCGCCTCCCGAACTACATCGCGTTGATCGAGGCCGGGGTCATGGACCCGGGCGCTCGGCCCGTGGTCGACGGCGGCCGGCCGGCGTTGACGCGCTTCGATGCGCGCAACGGCTGGGGTCATCACGCTGGCCGCGTTGCACTCGACGCCGCCATCGACACGGCACGGGACCTGGGTCTCGCCGCGACAACGGTCCGCAACTCGAATCACTTCGGGATCGCAGGCTGGTATGCGCTTCGGGCGGCGGCGGCCGGGCTCATCGGGATCTCGCTCTCGAACACCTCGCCGCTCGTCGCACCGACGCGGGCACGGCAGCCTCTGATCGGCACCAATCCCATCGCGCTGGCGGCCCCGGCGGGCCGGTTCGGATCGTTCTGCCTCGACATGGCGACCTCGACGATCCCGCGTGGTCGGATCGAGGTGGCGGCCCGTCGCGGGGACCTCCTGCCGGTTGGTTGGGCGATCGACGCCGAGGGACGCCCGGCCACGACGCCCGAGGCCGCACTGGGCGGCGCGCTCCACCCGCTCGGTGGGGAGGAAGCGACCGGCGGCCACAAGGGCTATGGATTGTCCCTGGCGGTCGATCTCCTCACTGGAGTCCTCGCCGGTGCCGCGTTCGGCCCGAACATCGTCGGGTTGTTCAGTACGGACGGCCCGTCGGATCTCGGCCAGACGTTCATCGTCATCGATCCCGCGGCGGTCGATGCGCCCGGCGCATTCGAATCGCGGCTGGAGGGCTATCTCGATCAGCTCGTGGCCGCGCCGACGATCCCGGACGCTCCCGGGCGCGTGCTTGTGCCGGGCGAGCCCGAGGCCGAGGCGGAACGCCGCTCGGACGATCGCGGCGTGATGCTCGACCCGGTCCACGCGAAGCACCTCGTCGAGCTGGGCGACCGCTTCGGCATCCCATTCTCGGTATCGTCCACCGCATGACCGACACCAGCGTCATCGTCATCGGCGGAGGGATCGTCGGCCTCGCGACCGCGTACCGGCTGCTGGAGGCCCGCCCGGACCTGCGGGTGACCGTCGTCGAGAAGGAAGCTGAGCTCGCGACCCACCAGACCGGCCACAACAGCGGCGTCCTCCACGCCGGCCTGTACTACGCGCCAGGCTCCCTCAAGGCACGACTCTGCCGCGAGGGCAAGGCCGATGTCGAAGCCTTCGCCGAGGCGCACGACATCCCGTTCGACCACTGCGGCAAGCTCGTGGTCGCGCTCGATGACGGCGAGCTGCCGCGACTCGCCGCCCTCCGCGAGCGGGCGCTGGCGAACGGCGTGCCGGGCCTCGAGGACGTCGGGCGTGAGCGCATCCTCGAGATCGAGCCGCACGCCGCGGGCATCCAGGGGCTCTGGAGCCCGGGCACCGGCATCATCGACTTCCGGCGCGTCGCGCTGGCCATGGCCGACGAGATCAGGGCCCGCGGCGCCGAGATCGTCACGTCGTGGCCCGCCTCGGACATCGACACACGGGGGACGGAGGTCGTGGTTCGCGGTCCGGAAGGCGAGGAGCGGCTCGCGTCGCTGGTCGTGGCGTGCGCGGGCCTCCATGCCGACCGGCTCGCCCGGATGACCGGCGATGACGACGATCCGCGCATCGTCCCGTTCCGGGGCGACTACTACACGCTCGATCGAGTCCGCGGTCGGGCTGGTTCGCGGGCTGATCTATCCCGTCCCGGACCCGCGCTTCCCCTTCCTCGGCGTGCATTTCACGCGGCGCATCGACGGGGCCGTGTGGGCCGGTCCGAACGCCGTGCTCGCGTTCGCCCGCGAGGGCTACCGCCGGCGCGACGTCAGGGTACAGGACCTCGCGTCGACGCTCGGCTATGGCGGGTTCCAGCGCCTCGCGCGCAAGTACCTGCGGACCGGCCTAGGCGAGATGTGGCGGGACCTGTGGAAGCCCGCGTTCGTCCGTGAGCTCCAGCGGTACGTTCCCGAGATCCGGAGCGACCAGCTGCGGTTCGGACCGTCGGGCGTGCGGGCACAGGCGCTCGCGCGGGACGGCTCGATGGTGGACGACTTCAGCCTGGGTGGGCGAGGGCGCGTGCTGCACGTCCGGAACGCCCCGTCCCCGGCGGCGACCAGCTCACTCGCCATCGGCCGGGTCCTGGCGACCACCGCGCTGGAGCTGCTCGACGGGAGCTAGGCTGGCTCCGCGGCGATGGCGGCGGCCGCGGCGGCCGGCAGGTCAGCCCGACACAGCGAGCGCTCGGCCATCGCGATCAGTCGATCTGCCACGGTCTCCGCGTCGAGCCCGCTGCCGCTGAATAGCTCGTCGAACGCCTGGAAGCTCGTCAGGACGTTCAGGATGTCGGTCGCCTCCTCGACCGAGACGTCCTCGCGCAGGTAGCCCTGGGCCTCCAGCCCTCGAGCGAGGTGGGCCTGTCCCGGCCGCCGGCCATCCTCGATCGCCCGGACCGCGGCGACCGCGTCGGGGTCGATCGCGGCGAGCGTGAACAGCGCTCCGCGCGAGGTGCGGCATCCGGGCGTACATGCGGACGGCGATCCGGAACGAGGTCCGGATCGCTTGCAGGGCATCCGGCAATCTGCTCGAGGCCACCAGCTCGTCGAACCCGGCCGTGTCGCGGAGATGGCGCGCCAGCGCGTCGAACAGCCCGGCCCGCGACCCATACAGGAGGTACACGGTCGAACGAGAGACGCCGGCAGCCCGCGCCACCTCGTCGACCTTGAGGGCGCCAAGGGGTCCGCGCTCCAGGGTCACGCGGGCCGCCTCGAGGATCCGGCGACGGGTCGCATCGGATGCATCAGCCCGCGCGCGCTGCACGTATCGACGTTTGTCCATGTCGCCATCGTACTTCATCGGACACTATGTCCGACATCGGACACGATGTCCGACCAAAAGGAGACGAGACATGGACCAGATCGACACCCGACCCACTACCGCGACCAGGCTCGAGGTGCCGGTCCTCATCATCGGCGCCGGCCCGGCTGGTCTGGTGACGGCCATCGGCCTCGCCCGGCAGGGCGTGCGCTCGCTTGTCGTCGAGCGCCATCCGTCGACCTCGATCTTCCCGCGGGCGACCGGCGTCAGCACCCGCTCGATGGAGATCTTCCGCACCTTCGGCATCGACGATGAGGTGCGTCGCGGCGGCTGGGGCATCGTGCCTCGCCAGGCGACGGTCCGATGGC
Source organism: uncultured Chloroflexia bacterium (assembly GCA_963850555.1). GTDB lineage: Bacteria > Chloroflexota > Limnocylindria > Limnocylindrales > CSP1-4 > SPCO01. The sequence continues at coordinate 137,425 of CAWKLT010000013.1, forward strand.
TGGGCGACCCCGAACCCGTCGAGGGTGCCCTCGGCTTCCCGGATGCCGGAGGTAGCCGCGGCGGTGAGCCCGACGACCGCCACCGTGAGCCCGCAGGACCACCTCGAACCGGTGCTCGTCGACCACTACCGGTCGCTCGGCATGGGCGAGATCCGGTTTTCGACCGAGCTGGTCTCGTTCGAGGGGGATGCGGATGGCGTGACGGCCCGGCTCCGCGACCGGATCGGTGGCGAGGTCGCGACCGTCCGCAGCCGCTACCTGGTCGGAGCGGACGGGCATCGGTCCACGGTGCGTGGCGCCCTCGGGATCGCGATGGAAGGACCAGATGACCTGGGCCAGTACCTGAGCATCCTGTTCCGCGCCGACCTGTCCGACGTCCTGTCCGACCCCGTCTACGGGCTGTACATGATCGGCGTCAACAGTGGCCCGCCCACGGTCCTCGTGCCAAGCGGGGTCGATGGCCGGTTCGTCTTCGCGATCCCGCTCCCGCCGGGCGTGGATGCGGCCGCCATGGCTGCGGCCTTCCCGCCGGAGCGATGCGTCGCGATGATCCGCGAGGCCGCCCGGCGGCCCGATCTCGACGTCGAGGTACTGGCCACGAACGCGTTCGCCTTCTCGGCCCAGGTGGCGAGTCGCCTGCGTGAGGGTCGCGTCGTCCTCGTCGGCGATGCGGCACACCGGATGACGCCGCGCGGTGGTCGTGGCATGAACACGGCGATCGCCGACGCGTACGACCTCGGGTGGAAGCTGGCCTGGACGGTGCGCGATCTCGCCACGGATGCCCTCGTGGACAGCCACGAAGCCGAGCGCGGGCCGGTGGGTCGGCGCAATGTCGCGATGTCGATCGTGCCCGGCGAGGGCGGCGGCACGGCCGACGGACTCCTCGAGGACCTGGGCGCGGTCGTCCGATCGGCGGTCATCGTCGACGACGGCTCGCCCGAGCCGGCCCCGACCGCTGTCGTCGGAGGCTCGTTCGTGCCGGATGCACGGCCCGGCGCCCGGGCGCCGCACGCGTGGCTGTCGATCGGGGAGGAGCGCGTCTCGACGCTCGACCTGTTCGGGCGCGAGCTGGTGCTCCTGGTCGCCGGCGACGGCGGCGCATGGCGGACCGCCGCGGCGTCCGTCGCCGGGTCCCTGCCCGGGCCGGCGGTGCGGGTCCGGAGCGTCGGCCGCTGGCTGCGCGACACCGACGGGACGTTCGCCAAGGCCTACGGCCTCGCCGACGGCGGCGCGGTGCTGGTCCGGCCCGACGGCGTGGTCGCGTGGCGCAGCCGGTCTGCGCCAGCCGACATCCGCCGCGCGCTGGCCGCCGCCGTGGCCGTCGCCACGGGGCGCGGCTCGGACGCGGACCGGGCTGCGCTCGGCAGCGTCGCCTCGGTCGCCGGTGCCGGCGAGGAGGCAGCGTGATGCGCGGCAGGACCTGGATCTCGCTACTGGACGCGCTGGGCTATCTCGTGTGGGGGTTCGGGTGGGTCGTAGCGCCGCCGGCTCGCGGCGACGCGGGCCATCGCCACCGACACGATCCCCGCTGATCGAGGGAGGTGGCCCACATAAAGACGACGGGTCGGCCCTTTCGGGACCGACCCGTCGTGTGGTACGCGTCTAGTAGTTCGACGTCGTCACCAGCTTGCGCACGGTCTGCTCCACGACCTCGCGGTTCTGCCCGGTCTTGCGGCTGATCGTTTCGATCAGCGTGTCCGGATCGGACCGACCGACGTCGAGGTCCTGGTCAGTCAGACCGCTGAACTGGCCCTTCAGCTGCGGCTTGATCTGCTGGAACTTGGTCTGGAGCTCTTGGCGCGTCTGCTGGTCAAGCATGACTCTCCTCGGGTGCGTGTTTCCGGGGGCACGTCTATGAAACCGCAGGTGGCGACAAGGTCGCGGCCTATGAGCTCGGAGGGCACCTTGCGAAGGGCTTGCATGGGCATTGCATCATGCGTGGTGACGTCCCATCGCGCGGAGTCGGCCGACGCGTGAGACGCCTCGAGGGGTTGGCATGACGGACGACGACTGGGCAGCACTCGACCCCGGCGAGCGCGACTTCGCCGTGCGCTGGCTGGGCCTGACAGAAGGGGAGCGGGACGACTTCTGTCGTCAGCTCCTCGCGGCGATCGAAGTCCTCCAGCGGTTCCGGGTCCTGGAAACCGGGACGGAGGGGTCGGCCACGGCCTGATCGCGGCCGCTCCCGTTCGCCTAGACCGCCGCAGGCTCCGGGTCCGTGACGGATGTCGGCAGTCCGTCGAGCAGCGGGTCCGTCCAGCTCCAGGCGGCCCCGTGGCGCGCCCCGACGGCCCCATGGCGCGCCGCCTCCACGCGGAGCGGCAGCCCGAAGATCTCGATGAACCCGACGGCCGAGGCATGGTCGAAGGCGTCCCCCTCGTCGTAGGTCGCGAGGCTCTTGTCGTACAGCGACAACGGGGAGCGGCGTCCCGCGACGATCGCCTGCCCGTGGTCCAGCCGGACCCGGACCTCGCCCGAGACCACGCGCTGCGACGACGCCACGTACGAACGCAGGTCGCGCGACAGCGCGCTGAACCACAGGCCGTCGTAGATGAGGCGTGACAGCTCGTCGGCCACCAGCCGGTTGAAGCGGAGCGTGTCCCGCGACAGCGTCAGTCCCTCGAGCGCGTGGTGCGCGGCGTGGAGGATCGTGGCGGCCGGGGTCTCGTAGATCTCGCGGCTCTTGATGCCGACGAGGCGGTCCTCGACGTGATCGATCCGGCCGACCCCGTGCTTCCCGCCGAGGTCGTGCAGCTGCTCCACCAGGGCCACCGGCGCCAGGCGCTCACCGTCGAGGGCGACCGGCACCCCGCCCTCGAACTCGATCGTGACCTCGACGGGATCGGGCGCGTCGGCGGGAGTCGACCGTCCATTCGTACGCATCCGGCGGCGGGGTGACCCACGGGTCCTCCAGGACGCCGGTCTCGCACGAGCGGCCCCACAGGTTGACGTCGATCGAGTACGGCGATTCCTTGGTGATCGGGATCTCGATGCCGCGCTCGTTCGCGTAGTCGATCTCCTGGTCGCGGGTCAGGCCCATGCCGACGCGCATCGGCGCGATGACCTCGAGCCCCGGATCGAGCGCGTGGGTCGCGACGTCGAAACGGACCTGGTCGTTGCCCTTGCCGGTGCAGCCATGGGCGACCGCGTCGGCGCCTTCGCGTTTGGCGACCTCGACCAGGAGCTGCGCGATCAGCGGCCGGGCGAGCGCGGTCGCCAGCGGGTACGCGCCCTGGTACAACGCGTTGGCCTGGAGGTGCGGCCAGACGAAGTCGGTGACGAAGCGCTCGCGGCCGTCGACGACGTAGGCGCGCGAGGCGCCCGACGACATGGCCCGCGCCTCGACGCCGGGGCGCAACGACCCACCGCCGAGGTCGACGGTGAGCGTGACGACCTCGACCCCGTACTGCTCCTTGAGCCAGGCGACGGCGACCGAGGTATCGAGACCGCCGGAGTAGGCGAGGACGACCTTGTTCATGGCGGACTACGGAGCCTCCGAGCTCAATACGAGGATGTGGCGGTCACGGCGAGCGAGTCCTGTAGGGCGCGGAACTTCTCGAGCCAGCGCTCGAGGCGTGGCTCGTCGGCGAACAGCACCAGGAGCGTATTGTCGCCCGCCAGCGTGCCCTCCTGTTCGTGGAGCGTCGATTCGTCGATCGCTTGCGCGACGACGCTGGCCGTGCCCGGGGTGCCGGTCAGGACGAGGATGAGGCCGCTCCGCCCGACGGTGACCGGGACGTCGCTCAGGATGCGGCGCAGTCGTTCATCCGATGCGGCCGGCAGCGGGGCGGCGACGTCTTCACGGGCGACGTAGGCGTGGCCATTGGCACTGCCGTTGCCGCGCGGTGCCTTCAGCAGCCCGAGTTCGGTGATGTCGCGGCTGACCGTCGCCTGCGTGACATCGAATCCCTGCTCAACGAGCGCATCCACAAGCTCGCGCTGGCTGCCGACGGGTCGCGACGCGACGAGTTGGCGGATCGCCCGCTGGCGGAGACGCTTGAGCTCCTGGCTCGGGGTCATGCGGCTCCGACCGGCGCGGCGCGTCCCGCGGTGATGCGTGTCCCGAAGGCCGGATCGTCGAGCGCCCGTTCCAGGGCCCGCTCCGCTGCCGAGTCCGCGATGATCGCCTCCGAGCCCTCCCAGCCGAGCGCGGACAGCGCGGCCCGGACCTTGGGCACCATGCCCCCGGCGATGACGCCGCCTTCGATCAGGTGCTCCGCTTCGGCCACGGTCAGCGTGTCGAGCTTGCGTCCATCGGCATCGCGAACCCCGTCGACATCGGTCAGCAGCACGAGCTGGCGGGCGCCGAGCCCGGCGGCGATGCCGGCTGCCGCGTCGTCGGCGTTCACGTTGCACACGATCCCGTCGGCGTCACGCGCCAGCGGCGCGACCACGGGGACCTGGCCGCCCACGAGGATCGCGTCGAGCAGGTCGCGGCGCAGGTCGGTGACGCGTGCGACGAGCCCGAGCTCCGGGATGCGTTCCGCGACGAGCAGCCCGCCGTCGACGCCGCTCAACCCGACGGCGTCGACGCCCAGGTCGCGCAACGCGGCGACCAGCTCGCTGTTGACGACGCCACGCAGGACGGCGGCGGCGACCTCGAGGGACTGGGCGTCGGTCACGCGGAGGCCGCCCTCGAACCGGCTCGGGACGCCGAGGCGCTCGAGCCACTCGGTGATTCGCTTTCCACCGCCGTGGACCAGCACCACGGGGCGGCGACGCGCGACCGCGGCCACATCCGCGAGCACGTGGCTCTGGTCGGCGATCGTCGTCCCACCCAGCTTGACGACCAGGATCTCGCTCACGTCGTGTACTCGCTGTTTTCGATGACGTAGGCCTCGGTGAGGTCGCAGCCGAAGGCTTCGCCGGTGCCGTCGCCCAGGCCGAGGTCGAGCTCGATCACGAGCTCTGGGGCGTCCATCGCGGCGCGGGCCGCGGCGCGATCGAAGTCGAGTGGACCGCCCCGGGCGCCATCGAAGACGAGATGGCCGGCGATCGAGATGCGCAGTCGGTCGGGATCGAGCGTCGCGGGCTGTCCGGCACGCGCAGCAGCCGCATCCGCGGCCAGACCCGCAGCCTCGAGGACGGCGCGGCTCGCGACGGTGGCATTGCCCGCGGCACCGGCGATGCGGCCCCAGTTGGGGTCCTTTCCGTGCGCCGCTGCCTTGACCAGGCTGCTCGACACGACCGCGCGCGCGACGGCCCGGGCGTCCGCATCGTCGCGTGCCCCACGCACGGCCGCCGTGATCAGGATCGTCGCGCCCTCGCCGTCGGCGGCCTGTTGCCGCGCGAGGTCACGGGCCACCGCCTCGATGGCGCCACCGAGGGCGATCGCTGACGGACTGCCTGCCGTGATCGGGGCGCTCGGCGTCGCGCCGGACGCCAGGACGAACACGGTGTCGTTCGTGCTCGTGTCGCCGTCGACCGAGAGCTGGTTCCAGGTGCGGGCGGCGGCTGGCCGAAGGAGTCCCCACAGCACGGCCGGCTCTACGGCAGCATCGGTCAGGATCACCGACAGCATCGTCGCCATGTTCGGATGGATCATGCCGACGCCCTTCGCGATGCCGCTGACGGTGATGGTCACCGTCGAGCCGTCGTTGGTCCCGTCGGGTCCGGGCAGCTCTACGGTCGTGCTCACGACCTTCGCGACCGAGTCCGTCGTGCGCAGGGCACCGGCCGCCGCGTCGAGCCCCAGGTCGTCGGACGTGAGCCGTGGCACTAGGGCGTCGAGACCCGCGGCCACCCGGTCGAGCGGCAAGCGCGTGCCGATGATGCCGGTCGAGAGGTGGAGGACGTGTGTCCCCTCGACGCCGAGGGCGCCCGCCACCAGCCGCTCCACGCGCTCCTGGTCCTCGTCACCGGCCGCCCCGGTCGCCGCGTTGGCGCAGCCGCTGGTCGAGACGACGGCCCGAGCCCAACCGAAGCCGCCGCGCGGGTCGCCGGACGTGGTCGAGAGGTTGGCTTTGGACCGGCGGACCGGCGCGGCCACGAACGCGTTCGGCGTGAAGACGGCGGCGACCGCCGCGGGACGGTCCGTCGTGGCGATGAGGGCGAGGTCGGGCCGGCCGGAGGCCTTGATCCCGGCAGCCAGCCCGCCGGCACGGAAGCCGGCCGGCAAGCTGGCGCGTCGCTCGACCGGTGGGAGGTCCGTCGTCGACGCCGGGTGGGACGTACCGGACAAGGTGGCGGTCATCGCAGGCGACACATCGGACACTACGGGGCCAGCGGGAGCTGCTCGAGGCCGGCCGTCTCGGGCAGGCCGTGGACGAGATTGAAGGCCTGGACGGCCTGTCCCGCCGCGCCCTTGACGAGGTTGTCCTCGACCCCGATCGCGATGATCCGGCCCGTCCGCTCATCGAGCCGGACGTGAACGAGGACATGGTTGCTGCCGGTCGTGTGCTTGGTGGACGGCGGCGCGGCCACGACCCGGACGAACGGCTCGTCCGCGTAGGCGGTGGCGTAGAGCTCGTCGAGCTCGGCCTGCGTGATGGGGCGGGTCGGTCGAACGTGGTTGGTCGAATGGATCCCGCGGGTCATCGGGACGAGATGCGGCACGAAGTCGACGGTGATCGCACCCGGGTTCGCGCCAGGATCCAGGCCTTCGCGCGCAGCCGCGGCGGCGAGCTCCTGCTCGATCTCGGCGACATGGCGGTGACCGCCCAGGCCGTACGCCTTCACGTTCTCGTTGACCTCGCCATACATCATCTCGGCCTTGGCCTCGCGGCCGGCGCCGGACACCCCGCTCTTCGCGTCGACGACGAGGTCGCCGATGAGGCCGGCACGAGCCAGGGGCGCGAGCGCCAGGAGAGTCGCCGTCGGATAGCAGCCCGGCGCGCCGACCAGCGCGATCTGGCGCGTCGACGAGGGCCGCAAGGTCGGCGCGATGGAGTTCCGGAAGGCCGTACACGGCGACGTCGAGCAGCTCGGGGGCGGGGTGCTCGAAGCCATACCAGCGCGGATAGTCGGCCGCCTCCCGGAGCCGGAAGTCCGGCCCGAGGTCGATGACCGCCGCGCCGGTGGTCAGGAGGTCCGGCACGAGCTTGGCCGCGGCGCCATGGGGGAGGGCCAGGAACGCGGCGTCGACCTCGGGCAGATCGGTGCCGACGGTCAGCTCGGTCGTGGCGAGGTGCGCGTGGTGGTCACCGACCGGCTCGTCATCGCGGTCGCGGCCGGCGAGCCCGACGATCTGGACGTTCGGATGCCGGCTCAGCAGCCGGATCAGCTCGCCGCCGCCGTAGCCGGTCGCGCCGATGATCCCGACACGGATGCGTCGCGCGCCGTCGATGCCGGGTACGCCCCGCTCCGAACGCGGGATGATCCCCGACGGCCGGTCCGTCGCGATCGCCGCGGGCGACCCGAGTCCTGCGCTCACGGGCGCACGAAGCCTTTCGCGGAAGGCTGACTCGGATGGCTCGCCGTGATCGGATGGACCGTCGTCATGGGCGTATGACGATACAGCACTCCTGCATAATGATGCAAGCGGTGGGCCGCGGCGGATATCGAAGTAACTTTAGTAGGACTTCTATGCTATCGTCGCGTCCCCGACCCCCCAAACGGAGACCCCCGATGCCCAGTGCCATCCCCGACGCAGCCGCCGCGCACCTGCCGCCGGCGCGCATGATCGACCCCCGCGGCCATCGTTTCGGCGCCGGGATCTCGGCGATCATCCTGATCCTGGCCACGATCACCGGGACGCCCTGGCTCGTGGCGGTCGTGCTGCTTTCGATCGGGGTGAGTGCGGCGTTCGGGCTGCGCTACTCGATCTACGGCGTCGCGTGGCGACGCATCGTGGCGGTCGCCGGCCTTGGCAAGGTCGAGCCCGAGCACGAGTACCCGCCCCGGTTCGCGCAGGTGCTTGGCAGCGTCGCGCTGACGCTGGCCCTGTCGCCTTCGCGGTCGGCGCGACGACCATCGGCTGGGTCTTCACGCTGGCCGTCGCGGCCCTGCAGACCCTGCTGGCCGTGACCGGCTACTGCCTCGGCTGCCGGCTGTACTTCCTGCGCTGGTGGGTGCCGGACCTCGTCACGCGGCTCTGGACCCGCGGCCGCGTGCGGCGGCTCACCTTCGACACGGAAGCGATCCGCTACAGCTGACCGCGCCGCGCGGCTCTACGCCAGGACGTCGGGCCGCTGGTACGGGCCTGTCGAGATCACCAGCCCGGCCGCCTCGAACGGCCGCTCCCCGGTCGACGCGATCCGATACCGGTGATGCACGACCGTCGCCCCGGCGGACAGCATCGCGTTGACCGGGCAGTACTTCGTCGCGGAGAGCTCGATCGAGCGGCGGATCGCCGCCTCGGACAGGCCGGTTCCGTGGACGACGTGCACGAGCTCGATCTCCGAATAGACCTGCGGGTACTCGTCGCGCTGGCTGCCACTCGCCTCGATCTCGTACGCCGTGATGGCCTGGCGCTTCTTGATCGCGATCGAGATGACGTCCATCGCGGTGCACGCGGCGAGCGCAGAGAGCACCGTCTCGACCGGGCTGCCGCCCTGGTTCGATCGTCGCTCGTCGAAGGAGATGACGTGTCCGGAGCTCGGCTCCGCCACGAACAGCATCCCGCCGCGATGCTCGAGGCGGACCGACTTGTGGGTGGGCATCGCCGGTTCAGTACGACGCGGCGGGCGTCGGTTCCTCCGCCGGCCGCTCCGACAGGAACTGCTCGCGATACAGCCGCGCGTACAGGCCGCCCTGGGCCAAGCAGCTCGGCATGCGTGCCACGCTCGACGATCCGCCCGCGGTCGTACACGAGGATCCGGTCCGCGCGCAGGATCGTCGAGAGCCGGTGAGCGATGGCGATGGTCGTGCGGCCCTCCATCAGCCGCTCGAACGCGGCCTGGATGAGCCGCTCGGACACCGTGTCGAGCGCGGACGTCGCCTCGTCGAGGATCAGGATGCGCGGATCCTTGAGCAGCACGCGGGCGATCGCGATGCGTTGCTTCTCGCCTCCGGACAGCTTGTAGCCGCGTTCGCCGACGATGGTCTCGTAGCCCTCGGGAAGCTCCATGATCCGCTCGTGGATCGCGGCCGCGCGGGCGGCAACCTCCAGCTCCTCGTCCGTCGCCTCGGGCCTGGCGTAGATGAGGTTCTGGCGCACGGACGCGTGGAACAGGTACGTCTCCTGGGTCACGACCCCGATGATCTGGCCGAGCGATTCGAGCTTGATGCGCCGGATGTCGCGTCCGTCGATCTCCACCGCTCCGGCATCGACGTCGTAGAGCCTGGGGATCAGGTACGTCGTCGTGGTCTTGCCAGAACCCGATGGCCCGACGAGGGCCACCAGCTCGCCCGGCTGCGCCTCGAAGTCGATGCCCTCCAGCGCGAACGTCGGGAGCATCTCGATCGCGGGTGCTTCGGCCAGGGCATCGTCGGGCAGCATCCCCTCGGCGAGCGCCTCGACGGCCTCCTCCTCGACCGGGGCCGCGGCGAGCGCGGCCTGGATCTCCTCCGCTTCGCGATGCTGGTGACCCTGGGCGAGCGCGTCATGTGCCCGCGCCGAGGGCACGGCCTCGGTCGGGTAGCGGAACCAGACGTCGTGGAAGCGGACCTGCCCGCGGACCTGGTCGTGCTCGCAGGGCGACGGCGTCGGGCGCATCGACGATCTCGGGATCCATCTCGAGGTACTCGAAGATCCGGTCGAACAGCGCGAGCGAGCCCTGGATCTCGACCTGCACGTTGAGCAGCTGGCCGAGCGGGAAGAACAGCCGGCTCTGGAGGGTCGTGAACGCGACGATCGCGCCGGCGGTCGGGGCGTTGGGATCGCCATTGGCGGCGAGCGTACCGGCCAGCCAGTACACGAAGGCCGGCATGATGCTGAAGATCGTGCCGATGATCATGAAGAACCAGCGGCCGACCATCGCCTGGCGGATCTGGAGGCCCGCCAGGTCCTTGTTGATCGCCCGGAACTTCTTGATCGCGTTGGCCTGCTGGCCGAAGGTCTTCGAGCAGGAGCATGCCCGACACGCTGAGGGTCTCCTCGGTGGTCGCGCTCATCTCGGCCATGGACTTCTGCGTCTCGGTCGAGATCTCGCGCCGGACCTTGCCGACCCGGTAGGTCAGGTACAGGAAGAACGGCAGCAGGGCGAGCGACAGCACGGCCAGCTGCCAGCTCAGGATGAACATCGCCACGATCGTGCTGATGGCGATCGCCAGGTTGCTGGTGATGGAGCTCGCCGTGTCGGTGACGACCGCCTGGACGCCGCCGACGTCGTTCGCCAGTCGGCTCTGGATCTCGCCGGTCCGCGTCTCGGTGAAGAAGCGCAGCGGCATCCGCTGCAGGTGCGCGTAGAGCGCGCCGCGCAGGTCCTGCATGACGTTCTGGCCGATGACGTTGTTGAGGTAGCTCTGGCCGACGCCGATCAGCCCGGTCACGATCGGCAGGATGATCATCAGCCCGACGTACAGGTTCAGCTTCTCGTACTCGCCACCGATGATGACCTCGTCGAGCAGCACGCCCAGCAGGAGCGGATTGACCAGGCCGATCAGGCTCGTGGCCAGGATCGCGACCAGGACGACCACGACCTGCAGGCGATAGGGCCCGAAGAACGCCACGATCCGCCGGAGCGTGCGAGCGCGTCGCTCCTTGGGAACCGGGGTGAACTCGGTGGTGGGTCCGCCCCACATCCCGCCGCCGCCGACCATCCGGCGACCGCTGCCACCGCCGCCTCCCGCGGCGCCGCCCGTGGCGGTCCGTGTGCCGCCGCGCGGGAACCCCATTACCAGGCGGTCGCGGTCGCGGCTTCGGTGATCCCCTGGGCCTCGAGCCAGCGTTCGGCGTCGATGGCCGCCTTGCAGCCGTCGCCGGCCGCGGTCACGGCCTGGCGATAGCGGTGATCGTGGACGTCGCCGGCGATGAACACGCCTTCGATGTTCGAGCCGGTCTCGTCGCGGACGACGAGGTAGCCCTTGGAATCGACCTCGAGCCACTCGCGGAAGGGCGCCGTGTTGGGCACGTAGCCGATCGCGATGAACACGCCGTCGAGCTGCATCTCGCTCATCTCGCCGGTGGCCGTGTCGCGGATCTTGAGGCCCTCGACCTTGGCGTCGCCGAGGACCTCCTCGACCGCGGTGTTCGGGTGGATCTCGATCTTGGGGTGGTCGTACGCCCGGTCGATCATGATCTTGCTCGCGCGGAACGTGTCGCGGCGATGGAGCAGGTGGACCTTCGTGGCGAACCGGGTGAGGTACGTCGCTTCCTCGAAGGCGGTGTCGCCGCCGCCGACGACCGCGATCTCGCGGTCGCGGAAGAAGAAGCCGTCGCACGTCGCGCACGCCGACACGCCGCGCCCCCGCAGCCGGGTCTCGCTGTCGAGCCCGAGCCACAGCGCCGACGCCCCGGTGGCGACGACCACCGACTGCGCGCGGTACTCCGTGCCGCGCGCCCAGATCCGGAACGGACGCTCGGAGAAGTCCACCTTGTCGATATCGACATCGACCAGGCGCGCACCGAAGCGCTCCGCCTGGGCGCGCATCGCGGCCATCAGGTCCGGACCCTGGATGCCGTCGGGGAAGCCCGGGTAGTTCTCGACATCGCTCGTGAGCATCAGCTGGCCACCCGGCGCGGAGCCGGCCAGGACGACCGGTTCCAGGGCCGCGCGCGCGGCGTAGACCGCGGCCGTCAGCCCGGCCGGGCCGGACCCGACGATCAGGAGCTTCGTGTCGACCCGGCCGTCGGCGCTCGCGATGGTCGCCGGGCCGCCGGTCGCCGTGGGCGGGGCATCCGGCGCGATGGCGAGGGGCGTCGCCGTGGCCGACCCAGCGCCGGCGTCAGCGCCGAAATCGATGGCCAGACCGCCGAACGGTTCGTTGTCCTTCATGACCGATATCGTATCACCTTTCCTATACCCCCCCAGAGTATGGAGCCGCCGTCCCGGCTCGCCGCTACAGCGCCTTGAGTCGCCGGGATGACCGCCGCCAGTGCGGCGATCCGGGCGGGGTCGTACACCTCGGGCACGCTGACGATGATGTGCTCCGCGCCCGCATCGGCGAGGTCCCCGAAGCGGTCCACGACCTGCGCCGCGGACTCCGCCCGACGACCGCTTTCGCGCGACAGGTTCACGTCCTGCAACGTGGAGCGCTCGATCTCGGCCGGATCGCGCCCGACCGCCGCGCAGTGCTCGTCGAGGATGCGGTACTTGCGCGCGATCCCTTCGGGCGATCCGAAGACGTTGCACGCGTCGCCGTACTGCGCCACGAGCCGCAGGGTCTTCTTCTCGCCGCCACCGCCGATCATGATCGGGACGCGCGGCCGCGAGAGCGACTGCGGCGAGTTGAGCAGGCGCGCCGCGCTGTATGCGGCGCCCCTCGAACATCGCCTCCGACCCGCGCTCGCCGGACCACATCCCATGGGCCATCCGCAGCGTGTCCTCGAGCAGCTCGAAGCGCTCGCCAAGTGGCGGGAACGGGAAACCCAGCGCTCGCGATTCATACTCGTTCCAGGCTGCGCCGATGCCCAGCCAGGCACGCCCGCCCGAGAGCACGTCGAGGGTCGTCGCGGCCTTGATCCAGAGACCCGGGCTGGCGGTAGTGGACGCCGCCCACCATCAGCCCGAGCCGGGCACGGCTCGAATGCGCCGCCATGAACCCGAGCGTCGTCCAGCCCTCGAGCATGGGCTCGTCGACGGCGCCGACGCTGCGGATCTGGAAGAAGTGGTCCATGACCCAGATCGAGTCGAAACCGGCGTCGTCCGCGTCGCGCACGATGCGCCCCAGGGTCGGGCCGATGGCCTCCGGTCCACCCGGCCACGTGAACGACGGGATCTGCAGGCCGAGCTTCACCGCGGGAGCCTAGCGCAAGCGCCCGACACTAGCGGAACAGGTCCATCTCCGCGGGCAGCAGGGCGTCGGCGATGCGGCCTTCCCCGCGCACGAACGATGCGCCGCGAACGAGCGCGAGCGGGCGGCGCTGCGGTCTTGCCCAGGACGAGCTCCGCGGCCGAGGCCAGCTCGTCGGCGACCGCGCGGACCGTCGACCGCATGACCCGGCCATCGGCGTCGGGCTGTGCCGCGCAGGTCGTCGAGTGGCAGCAGGCCCGATACGCCGATCGCGACATCGACGATGCCCAGGCGCCACGGCCGCCCGAAGCTGTCCGACACGACGACCGGCACATCCTGGCCGAGTCGCTCGCGGAGGGCGGCGCGGATGCGGTCCGCCGAGGCGTCGGGGTCCTTCGGAAGCAGCGTCACGATCGACCCGGATGCGGGCCCGACATTGGACGCATCGATGCCGCCGTTGGCGCAGACGAAGCCGTGATGGGTCTCGGTGATGATCACGCCATTGGCCATCCGGACGACCCGCTTGGCCTCGCGCAGCACGACCTCGACCTGGCGCGGGTCGCGGTCGTGCCGCCGCGCGAATTCCTGGGCGACCGGGCTCGGTTCGATGGTCGTGAGGTCGACGACCGCGCCCTCGGCCTTCGAGACGATCTTCTGGGTGACGACCAGCGCGTCGTCGTCGCGCAGCGGGAGGACGTCGCTCGCCGCCGCGACGGCGTCGGCGATCAGGCTTGGCAGGTCGTCGCCCGGCACGATCTCGCCGAGACCGTCGATCGCGATCGCCTCGATCCGATCAGCCACCGACCGACTCCGCGGCCTGCGCCTGGTCGAGCAGCAGGTCGTCGGGCGTGTCGAGGTCGTAGGTCAACGGACCTCCGAGATCGATGAACCGGGCGCCTGCGTCCGCGGCTGCGGCGGCGTGTGCGGCATGGCTGTCGCCGCCGAAACAGACGTCGATCACGTCGGGCGGGGCGAGCAACAGCGCGTTGGTGCCGCGTCCGTGCCGGTCCGGCACGAGCGCGACGAGCGGGCCGGCACCGTCGCCGTCGCCCAACGTTTCGAGCAGCACACCGAGGGCGGCAGGGGAGACCCGCGGCAGGTCGGTCGGCAGGATCAGCATGGCGGTGGCGCCGCCGGCCAGGGCCTCCGCCCGCGCCTCGCGCAGGCCGGCATTGAGACCCCGGCTGCGCTGGAGGACGGGCCGCGCGCCGGCGGCCATCGCGACGGCACGAACCGTGTCATCCGGCGTGATGACGAGCGTCTCCGCGATGCCGGGCGTCGCGACCGCGGACCGGATCGTGGCGTCGGCGAGGCGGAGTGCGAGATCGTGACGTTCCTCGGCGTCCAGCACGGCACCGAGCCGGGACTTGGCGCCGTCCAGGGCACCGACCGGGATGACCGCGTAGACGACCCGTGCCGGAACGTCGGGGCTCATGCCACGGTCGCGCCCGCCGCCCGCAGGACCTCGCCGGCGACCCTGGCGCGGGCCGCGTCGTCGGTCATGATCGTGTCCGCGACGACCGGGCGGAGACCGAGGCGAGCGATCGACGACGTCGCATCAGCGTCCGCGGCATCGACGACGAACGCGGTCGCGAGCCCGGCATACAGCCGCGCGACGCCGAGCGCGCTCGACTCATGGCCCAGCGAGGTCAGCATCCGGTCGGCGGGGCCCTTGAGCGCCTTGCCGCCGATGATCCCGCTGACCGCGATGACCGGTACGCCGCGTTCGCGCGCCGCGGCCAGGGCGGTGGCCATCCCGGGCACGGCGAGGATCGGCCCGATCGAGACGATCGGGTTCGACGGCGCGATCACGATGGTGTCCGCGGCATCGATCGCGGCGAGGACCTCGGGCGTCGGTCGGGCCGCCTCGATGCCGCGGAACCGGACCTCACGGACCTCCGGCTCCTGGTGGCGGTGCACGAAGTACTCCTGGAACTCGAGCCAGCCGTCGTCGGTCAGGACCTCGGTCCGGACTTGTTCGTCGCTCATCGGCAGGATCGTCGAGCCGATGCGGAGGGCGGCGGCCAGCTCGAGGGCGACGTCCGTCGGCCGGGCGCCCGTGCGCAACCGATCCGTTCGCCAGAGATGCGTCGCGAGGTCCCGGTCCCCAAGACGGAACCAGGAGGGATCCCCGAGCGCCCAGAGTCCCTCCATGACGTTCCAGGTCTCGTCGCGGAGTCCCCACCCACGGACCTCGTCGTCGAGCCCGGCCAGGGTGTAGGCCACGGTGTCGTGGTCCGGCCAGATCGACAGCCCATGCAGCTCCAGGTCGTCGCCGGTGTTGACGACGACCGTCAGGTCCGTCCCGACATGGGCGGCGAGGCCCTCGGCCAGCTTCGCGCCGCCGACACCACCGGCGAGCTCGACGACCTTCATCCGTCGAGGAGCGCGCCCACCTCGGGCATGCGCTCGATGGTCTCGCGGTCGTACGGGGCGGGCATCCGGACGATGAACGTCGAAAACCCGAGGTCGCGGTACGGCCGGAGGATGTCCGCGACCTCCGCCGGCGAGCCGGCCACCGACTGGCCGAAGCCGTCCATGTCGACACGCCGTTGTGGCCCAGCAGCTCCGCCGTCCGAGCCCGCGCCGCATCGGCGTCGTCGCGCAGGATGATGTGGAAGCTCGCTGTCCGTTCGATCGTGGCGATGTCGCGGCCGACGTCGGCAGCAGTGGCGCTCGAGCGTTTCGAGCGCGTCGCGGAGCTCGTCGACCGACCCGTTGGCGTTCCACGCGTCGGCCCGCTGCGCGACGGTGCGCAGCGTCTTGCGTCGGCCCGAACCGCCGATGAGGATCGGCAGGTGCGGCTGGATCGGTCGCGGCTCGCACAACGCGTCCCGCATCGGATAGCGCGGGCCGTCGTGATCGACGCGTTCGCCATCGAGCAGGCGGCGGATGAGCATCACGGACTCGTCGAGCCAGTCCAGTCGCTCGCCCGGGCTCTTCCCGAACTCGATGCCGAAGGCCTCGTGCTCCCGCTCGAACCAGGCCCCGCCGATGCCCAGGACCGCACGTCCCCCGGAGACGTGGTCGAGCGTCGTGGCGAGCTTGGCCGTGAGCCCCGGGTTGCGGAACGTGTTCGCGCCGACCATGAGGCCGAGGCGCACGCGCTTCGTGATCGGGCCGAGCGCCGCCAGCGTCGTCCAGCCCTCGAGGATGGGTTGCTCCCAGGGCCCGAAGATCGCCATCAGGTGGTCCCAGGTCCAGACCGAGTCCCAGCCGGCTTCCTCGGCGGCGAGCGCGGCGTCACGGAACCCCGGCCAATCCGTGGCTTGCGACCAGAGCTGGAGACCGAATCGGGTGGTCATCGATGCGTGTCCCGGGTCAGTCGAGATGATCGTGGATGGCGTCGATCGAGATCCGGAAGCTCACTCGCGGTTGCCGTTCGAACCGGTCGCGCACGAGTCGCTCGGCCTTCTCCGGTTCGTCCGCGTGGTATCGGCGCGCCATCTCCGCGATGTCCGCCTGTGCCGTCGGCTGGTCCTCGACGATCGTCACCGTCCCGGTCACGCCGACCCAGCGGTAGCCATCGGCCTGGTCGTGGACCGCCACCGAGATGCGCGGGTCACGCTCCAGATTGGAGGGCCAGCGTCGACCGACCTTGCTGTTGAGGACGATCACGTCGCCGTCGAGGCGGTACCAGATGACGGCCTGCCGCGGCCCGCCGTCGGGATCGACCGTCGCGATGGTCGCGAACCGGGTCGCCGCGAGGAAGGCGCGCACGTGCTCGGGAAGCGATGTGCTGGTCGGGGTCGTCGGGGTAGTCGGGGTCGTCGGGCTGGTGGGGTTCGCCATGACCCCGATGGTACGCGGACGCGTCGGTATCGTCCCGGGCTGCCCACGCTCGGGCGAGCGGTCAGTCGCTGGCGCGAACCCGTCGAGCGGCTGGCCCGTCCCGGGCTGGCCAGGGCGTGACTCGCCGCCACCCGTGCGACCCGCCGGGCCGCCTGCAGCCGCAGCTTCTCCATGCTTCGCGGCAGCGCCGGCTCCGCAGCGGGCCGTCCCAGCAGGTAGCCCTGCCCGAGATCCACGCCGAGCGAGGTCACCGTCGCGAGGTCGGAACGACGCTCGATGCCCTCGGCCAGCACCCGAGCCCCGATCCGGTGTCCGAACGACACGAAGGCTTCCACGAGCGCCTGCTTGGCGTCGTCGCGCGCGCACCCGGCGACGATGTCGCGGTCGATCTTGATGACGGTCGGTTTCAGCGCGGCGACCAGGGCGAAGCTGGCGTAGCCGGCGCCGGCGTCGTCGACCGCGAACCCGAACCCCACGCGCCGGAGCGCCTTGACGGCGCGCTGGAGGCGGAGCACGTCGGCGACGGCCTGTTGCTCCGTGCACTCGAGCGTCACCTTGCGCGGATCGAGCCCGGCCTCGCGAACCATCGCGGCGAACGCGGTCGCCTCGAACCGCGCGTCGAGCAGGCTGGCCGGCGTCACGTTGACAGCCACGCGCAGGGCCGCCCCACCGTCCGCCCGGCGGCGCTTGTCGAGCTCGCCGGCGCGCTCGAGGATCTTCGACACGAGGAACACGTCGAGCTCGATGGAGCGGTCGGTATCGATGGCCGCCTGCACGATCGATCCGATCGACTGCGGGAGCATCGGCATGTTCGGTCGGAAGAGGCACTCGTATTCGTGCAGCTCCCCGCTGGCCAGCTCCACGATCGGCTGGAACGCGACGGTGTGGAGCGTGCGCAGGCTGAAGAAGTAGTCGAGCGTCTTGGTCTGGATGACCTGGGTCGTCTGGGCCATCCCGATGCGGTCCGCGAGACCGGACATCTGGACCGCGGC
Organism: uncultured Chloroflexia bacterium; assembly: GCA_963850555.1. Taxonomy (GTDB): domain Bacteria; phylum Chloroflexota; class Limnocylindria; order Limnocylindrales; family CSP1-4; genus SPCO01. Next base: position 154,983 of record CAWKLT010000013.1, read on the forward strand.
CGAGAGCGCCATCAGGTAGCGGTCCGCCTCCGGCAGCGTGTCATCGATCGTGACGAGGCCGTACTCGGGCGCGCGTGCCTCGCGGGCGATCGAGCTCGCGACGAGCTCGGTCAACTCGCTCGCCGGCGAGATCACGATCGCCCCCGAGTCGAGCTCGAGGACGCGCGAATCCGGCACGAGCGACGCGAGCCGATGCACGAACCGGGTGTCGCGCGACCACAGCAGGCGCTCGTCGATGGGGCGGCGGGGATTGGCAAAGAGGCGCACGAGACTCCAAGGGCGGCACGATTGGCGACGGCGCCACCGAAAGGCGGCGCCGTGCCCGTGCATCATGCCCACGGGCCCATCGCGCGGGCCCCGTGTCGGGGGTCCCGCCGCCGCCGGTACCTTCGTCTGCTGGACGCCTACGTCAGCCGTTCACCCGCACGGATCTCCAGGTCGAGGCGGTTCTCCGGCGGCGCGAGCGGACACGCCCATCGCGGGTCGAACGCGCACGACGGCTGCGCCGCGAAATTGAAGTCGAGGATGAGCGCCCAGTTCGCCGCGTCCGGCCCGGGAGCCGCTCCGAGATCGGCGCCCTTGGCCGCGTCGACCAGGTAGCGGCCCGCGCCGTAGGTCGACTGGCCATTGGTGGCGTCACGGAACGGGATGAAGATCCCGCCCGAGTACCCGGCCATCCAGAACACCGACAGCGTCCGCTCGCCGTCCGGGAACGGCAATCGGACGCGGCCGATCCGGCTGAAGGACAGGCTGTCGCTACCGCTGTTGGGCAATTCGAGCGGGAGGGCGCCGGGTTCCGGCGGCGGCGCGGGCTCCACGACCGCGTGGAACCGGAGCAGCGGGTCGTGATCGAAATGCAGCGCCCGGAAATCGGCACGGGCCGCGACCGGGATCGGCGACTGGGGATGCTCCCGGAACAGCCGCTCGCGGACGGCGCGCCAGTGCGCGAGCGCGGTCGCCGGGTCCGCCGCCGCCATCGACCGCACCTCGGCATACAGGGTCGAGACGCGTCGCCGCCAGTCGGCGAGGGATAGCCGGTCGGCGGCCGAGCCGTCGCCCGGGACCCAGTCGGTCACCGCGATCCGCGGCGCATCGATCCCAGGACGACCCACAGGCCGATGCCGATCAGGGCGGCCGGCCAGAGCTGGCTCCAGCGGACGTCCGGCAGGTCGTACCCGAGGGTCCGCTCGACGAAGAACCACAGCCCGAGCGCCAGCACGACGAGCCCGAACAGGATCGATGCCGTTCGACCGTGATCGCGGCCATCGCGCCGTGGCTTCGTCGCGATCGGAGCGACGGGTGGGACCGGTGGCACGGGTTCGTTCGGCGCGGGCGGCGGGTCGCCCGGGGGACCCGCCCACGGCTCGATGTCCGCGGTTGCCTCGGCCTCGGGTGCCGTCGCGCCGGGCCAGCCCTGGGTCGGGCTCTCCGCGGCCGGATCGGGGACCGGGATGCGGGTCGTCGGGCTCGGGGCGTCGTCGGTCATGGGCGGCTCCTTCGGCCGCGGAGCGCGGCTCGCACCATCGTAGTCCGAGCCGCCTAGAATTGGGGGCACAACGCTTTCAGGGATGGACGGAGGAGTGAACGTGGCGGACACCGCGGAGATCGGCGTCTTCGGAGGCTCGGGGTTCTACTCCCTTCTCGACGAGGTGCGCGAGATCAAGGTGGACACGCCGTACGGCGCGCCCTCCGATTCGGTCTTCCTGGCCGAGGTCGCCGGGCGCCGCGTGGCGTTCCTGCCTCGTCACGGCCGGCGCCACACGATCCCGCCGCACCGCATCAACTACCGGGCGAACGTGTGGGCGATGAAGTCGCTCGGCGTAAAGGCCGCCATCTCGCCATGCGCCGCGGGCTCGCTGCAGCTCGCCGTCAAGCCCGGCGACTTCGTCGTGTGCGACCAGTTCGTGGACCGGACGAGCGGGCGCGCCGACACCTTCTTCGACGGGCCGATCGTGACCCACCTCTCGTCGGCGGAGACCTACGACCCCACGTTGCGCCGGCTGGCGATCGAGACGATCCGCGACCACGGCATCGAGGTCCACGACCGGGGAACGGTGGTCGTCATCCAGGGTCCGAGGTTCTCGACGAAGAGTGAATCGAAGTGGTTCAGCGACGCCGGCTGGGAGGTCATCAACATGACCCAGTACCCGGAGGCCTGGCTGACGCGCGAGCTGGGGATGGCCGTCGTGAACATCAGTCTCATCACCGACTACGACGCGGGCGTCCACGAGGGCACCGAGGCGGTCAACGCGACCGACGTGCTCGAGGTCTTCCAGGCCAACGCCGAGCGGATCCAGAAGGTCGTGCTCGACCTCATCGGTCGCTTCCCGGCAGATCTCGACGCGCTCGGCGCCGGCGCGGCGCTCGGGCCGACCCGGGGTGACGGCCACGCGGTCGCCGCCGAGGATGTCCGCCTGTTCGAGACGGAGCTCTAGGGCTCGATGGCCACGAGCGCGCAGGCCGACGGCCGGCTCCCGATCGGCGTCTGCCTCCGCTCGATCCGGGCGGAGCCGACCTGGTGGCTCGAGAGCGCCCGCCGGCTCGACGAGGCGGGCTACGCGGGATTGTGGTCGTGGGACCACTTCATGGGTCGTGGCGACCCGACCGTGCCCGTCGTCGAGTCCTGGACGATCCTGTCGATGGCCGCCGCGCAGACGTCGCGGGTGACGGTCGGCCCGTTCGTCATGAACGTCATGAACCGTCACCCCGCGCTCGTGGCGCGCATGACATCGACCCTCCAGATCGCGAGCGGCGGCCGCTTGATCCTGGGCATCGGCATCGGCGGCGCACCGAAGGAGCACGCGGCGTACGGGATGGACTTCCCGCCGGCCCCGCAGCGGGTGGCCCGGCTCGAGGAGGCCGTGGCCGTGATCCGCGCCCTGTGGACGGGGGGACCGATCACCCGACCCTCGCTGTTCTATCCGCTGACCGATGCCGTCGCATTCCCGGTCCCGGATCCGCCTCCACCGATCATCATCGGCGGCGAGACGGCGGCCGGGGCACGGCTCGCCGGACGGATCGGCGACGGCTGGTCGGCGTTCGACGACAACTTCGAGCAGCACCTGCCGCTCTACCTCGAGTCGCTCGAGGCCTCGGGGAAGCGACGCGAGGACCAGACCGTCCTCGTCGGGTTCCAGGGGGAGTGGCTCTCCGACGAGAGCATCCGCGACACGCCCTGGATCGAGGCGCCGCGCGAGACCTGGGAGCGATGGCACGCGGCCGGAGCCGACGGCGCGATCGTGCTCGCCCGCACCACGGACGACGTCGACGCGCTCGTGGAGGCAACGAGCCGCTGGTGACCGCGGTTCATGGCACCATCCCCGGGTGACCCCGAGCAACCCGAGCGTCTCGACCGGGCCCGCGACACCCGCCGGGCCCGCGACCCCTGCCGGGCCGGCGACACCGGCCGCGCCGACCCATCCCTGCGCGCGCTGCGGCGCGCCGGTCGGGCCTGGGGTCGGGCTGTGCGAGCGCTGCAACCCGCTTGGCCTGCGCGACTCGGCGTCGTCGCAGGTCCACGGCACGGTGTTCGTGACCGTGGCGATCGCCATCGTCCTGCTGATCGTCTTCGCGCGCCTCTCGATCGCCGGCAGCGGGCCGTTCCCCGCCAGCGTCTCGGCCGTCACGCCGACCGAGGACGGCCTGGCGGTCACGGTCACGGTGACGAATGAGGGCTCGTCCGCCGGCCAGACGACGTGCCGGATCGTCGACGTCGCGGACCGGGGCGTGAGCACGAGTGCGTTCGTGCTCAGCCCACGGATCGAGCCGGGTCAGACCCTCGGCTTTCCGACCGTGGTGACCGAGTTCGGACCGGAGGCGCGGGAGCTCGCGGTCACGTGCCGGACGCCATGACACCGGCCGCAGCCGATCGCATCGCCGAGAGCGCGGACGACCTGGCGTTCGGGCTGGCGCTCGCGGCCCGCGCCGGCGAGGTGCTGATGGACCGCTACGAGCGCCTCGAGCGGATCCATCACAAGAGCGCCCGCGACGTCGTGACCGAAGCCGACCACCTGTCCGAGGAGCTGATCATCGACGCCATCCGTGCGCGCCACCCAGGCGACGCGATCCTCGCCGAGGAGAGCGGGGAGCATCGGGCGATCGCCGGCGAGGCCCCAACCTCCGGTCGGGGCCGGCTCTGGATCATCGATCCGCTGGACGGCACGGTGAACTACGCGAACGGCATCCCGTTCTTCTGCGTGTCGATCGGGCTCATCGTGGATGGGCGCCCGTCCGTCGGCGTCGTCCACGACCCGACCCGCGGGGAGACGTTCGCGGCGACGGCCGACGGACCGGCCCTGCTGGCGGCGGCGCTCGGGTCGCCCAGCCACGCGATCACGGCGTCCGAGAAGGACAAGCTCTCCGATTTCGTCGATCTCGATGGCGCTCGGCGGGAGGGGTGCCGTCGGCCGGTCGCGGGCCGTGCGCAAGGTGATCCGCATCTCGCGCTCGATGGGCTCGGCGGCCCTGGCGCTCGCGTACGTCGGGAACGGCCGGTTCGACGCGTTCATCCAGCAGGGCGGGCTGTCCGCCTGGGACATCGCGGCCGCCGGCCTGATCGCCGAGCGGGGCGGTGCCCGGGTCACCGCGATGGACGGCGGCCCGTGGTTCGACCTGGCGCGCGGGCCAGCGTCGAGCGGCATCCTGGCGGCCCCGGTCGCGCATCACGGGACGTTGCTCGAGCTCGTCAGGTAGGCATGGCCGGCCGACCGTCTCGCCGACGCGGGATCGCCCTTCTCGTGCTCGCGCTGGTCGCGTTGGCGTCCGGTCCTCGCCGCGTGCCAGTCCCTCCCCGACATCGTCGCCCAGCCCGAGATCCGTTGCGGCCGGTTCGAGGGTCCCGGCTGCACCGTCCTTGCCGAACTCGGCCGGCACGCGTTGCATCGAGCGACGGAGGAACCGTCGATCGTGGCCGTCGGCGGAGCGTGCCCGGACAACGCCCGGTGCGTGCCGTCGGCGCTCGGTGGCGAGGAGGCGGCGGTCGTCGTGCGCTGGATGGACGGCACCATCGAATGGGCCACGATCCCGCTGCCGGCGACCTGGCCGGCCGGTGCTGCGGGCCCGGCCGATCGAGCGATCCGAACCGCCGCCGGATCACCTGAAGGCACTGGTCGCTCCGGCCGGCTGAGCGGCGCGACCGAGGAGGTCGGCGGCCGTTCAGTCCTCGTCGAGCCAGCGGTGCGGTCGGGTCCGGAGCCGGTCCAGGCCCCACTCCTCGCAGAATGCCTCCCACGTGTCGCGCGGCGCCCCGTCCCAGCGCAGCTCGTCGGGGTCCCGCTGGCGGATCTGGACCCCGTCCGCCTCGGTGCGCAGTCGCGCGAGATCCCGGTAGAGGAGGGCCTCGTCCCAGTGCTCGCGCAGGGTCGCCGCGAGTCCGACCGCTCGCGTGCCCCCGACGCCCGGCACCTCCCAGGCCGATGCCTTCTCGGGGATGTCCTCGAAGTGTCCGTAGCGAGCCAGGATCGCGGCCGCCCCTTTCGCTCCCCAGCCTGGCAGGCCCGGGTACCCGTCCGACGAATCGCCCACCAGCGCCAGCCAGTCGGGGATCGACGGCGGTGACACGCCCCACTTGGCACGGACCCCGGCATCGTCGTAGGTGATCCCGCGGCGGCGATCCCACAGCACGATCCGCTCGTCGCGGACGAGCTGGGCCATGTCCTTGTCCGGGGTGCAGACGAGGATCCGTTCGACGCGCTCGTCCTCTGCGAAGCGGACGGCCGCCGCCGCGATGGCATCGTCGGCCTCGAACTCGACCATGGGCCAGAGCACGACGCCGAGGGCCTCGATGGCGGCTTCCGCGATGGGGAACTGGGCGAGCAGCTCCGGCGGCATGCCGGCGGAGGACTTGTAGCCCGGGTACAGGTCGTTGCGGAACGACTCGATCACGCGGTCGGTGGCGCAGCCGACGTGGGTGGCACCCTCCTCGCGCAGGAGGTACAGCAGCTGGTCGCACAGGCCGGACACGCCCGAGAGCACGATCCCGTCCCGGCCGATGACGTCCGGACGGGGCGCGAAATGGGCCCGGAACAGCTCGTAGGTGGCATCGACGAGGTGGAGCTGCATGTCAGCGCATCCTCGTTTGCCATTGCCCGACTCCGGCCGCGGCCATCTCGTCGATGGCTCGGGCACCATCGCCTGGCTCGAGATCGACGGCCGCGATCGCGTCGGTCAGCACGCTCGTCTCGTAGCCCAGGCGAGCCGCATCGAGCGCCGTGGCCTTGACGCAGTAGTCGGTCGCAAGGCCGACGACGACGACCCGCTCGATCCCGCGGCCACGGAGCACCGCGTCGAGCTCGGTCGGGGTCTCCTGCCCGGTGCTCGGGTCGCGCGTGGTGAAGCCGGAGTAGCCGTCCTCGCCGTTGACGCCCTTGCGGACCCGTGGCGCCTCATGGGGGGCCTGCGAGCGCCGGATGGAGGTGCGCGCCCCACGTATCGGCCACGCAATGGACCGGCCAGAGACCGCCGTCCTTCGCGAAATGCGGGGTCGACTCGGGGTGCCAGTCCTGGGTGAAGACGACGAGACCGTCCGCCGCCGGTCGCCATCGCGATCTCGGCGTTGATCGTCGGGACCACGGCGTCGCCCCCGGCCACCGACAGGCTCCCTGCGGGGTCGGCGAAGTCGTTCTGCACATCGACGACGATCAGGGCCGTGGCCGGGTCATAGCGCCGCATGGCCCCGAGCCTATCAGTCGGGGCGTCCGGCCGGACCGGCGAGCCGCACGCGAAGAAGCGGCGCCGGTGGCGCCGCTTCGGTAGCAGGAAGCTCGGTGACCTAGCCGATCATCGCCGAGCGCTCGTCCGGAGCCGGCTCCGGTGCCACCGTCTCCGGTGCGACCGGCGGGACGACGTCGAGCAGGTACCCGATGCCCTGGAACGTCTTGATCCGCCCGGGCTCCCCGGGCTCGGCGCCCAGCTTGCGGCGGACACGCGACACCCAGACCCGCAGGTACTGGAGGTCGTCGCGGTACTCGGGGCCCCAGACCTTGGTCAGCAGCTCCGTGTGGAGGACCACCTTGCCGGCATTCGCGGCCAGGTGCTGGAGGAGCAGCCATTCGGTCCGCGAGAGCTGGACCAGCTCCCCGTCGCGGGTGACCATGCGCCGCTCGAGGTCGATCTCGATGTCGTCGAATGCGAGGACGCCTGATCCCGGGCTGGCGCCGGACGAGCGGCGCAGGACGGCCCGGACGCGAGCGGCCAGCTCGTCGGGGTGGAACGGCTTGGCGATGTAGTCGTCGGCGCCGAGATCGAGGCCCTTGGCCTTGTCGGCGGTCGAGCCCTTGGCGGTCAGCAGGATCACGGCGACCGGGCGCCGCTCGCGCAGCTGTCGCATGACCTCGATGCCGTCGAGGTCCGGCATGACGATGTCCAGGAGGACGATGTCGGGGCGCACCTCCTCGGCCTTCTGGAGTGCCTCCTCGCCGCCGTTGGCGGTGACGACGCGGAAACCCTCCTCACCGAGGGCGATGGAAACGAGTTTCGTGATCCGCGGCTCGTCGTCTGCGACGAGTACGAGCGGCTGGGTGCTCACTCCTGTACCTCCTGGGTCGGGGTCATGGTGACGGACATGGCCTGGGGCGTCACGTCCGGCGCGCTTGGGGTCGCGCCGGACGGGCGCAGGGGCAGACCTAGGAGCCGGCGGGCGCGACGCTCGGGAGCGTGACGTCCACGTTCACGTCGGTCGGCGTGGAACTCGTGTTCGCACCGGGACCGGCGAGGAAATACCACGCGCCAGCGAGCACGATGATCACGGCGATGATGCCGAGGATCATGCCGGTGCTGGAGCCGCCATCTTTGACGACGACGGTGTCGTGGTCGGTGTGCGGATCGGACATGACTGGGACTCCTTCGTTCGATCGCGGGTGTGCGATGTCCGGTCGGCCGAGGCTCTGGACCGGCGACCGGTCGAGCGGGACCCGTCTCTGCGGACGGATGGCTCGAAGCCCCCGCAGCATGTCCCGGGACGCCTGACGCCGATGGGCCCCGGACATTGCAATCCGGTTACATCGGCATTACAGGCGGCAGCATCGGGTGCGTCGGGGCCCCGCCCGGGCAGGATGGTCTACCCTTCAGGCATGGCATACAGCGAGGCTGAGATCGATCTGATCGACCGGACCGAAGAGGTCGAGATCGAGACGAACGGTGCCGACGGCGCCGTCCATCGGACCATCATCTGGGCGGTCGTCGACGACGGAGACGTCTTCGTCAGGTCGTATCGAGGCCCGAACGCCCGCTGGTACCGCGAGGCATTGGCCGACCCGTCCGTGGCGCTGCACGTGGATGGTCAGCGGCTTCCCGTGACGGCGGTCCTGGCGTCCGACGCAGGCTCGATCGAGCGCACCTCGACCGGCATCCTGCGCAAGTACGCGGGCGATCCGGCCGCGAAGGCCATGGTCGCGCCCGAGCTCCTCGACCTCACGCTCCGCCTCGAGCGCCAGTGACCGGAGCGCATCAACCCCCATACGCAACCTTCTGACGGCGGCCAGCCGCCGTACGATCAGCCGCGGATCGCGCGCTCTGGGAGTCGCAACGCATGTACTTCGACGAATTCAAGCACCAGCTGCCGGACATCGACCCGGACGAGACCGAGGACTGGATGCAGTCGCTCGATCAGGTCGTCGAGCAGGCCGGTGAGACGCGGGCGCGCTTCCTGGTCTACAAGCTCCTCAAGCGAGCTCGCCAGCTGCAGATCGGCCTCCCGCCGCTCACCCAGACCCGCTACATCAACACGATCAGCCCGGAGCAGGAACCCGATTTCCCGGGTGACGAGGCCATGGAGCTGCGCATCCGGCGGATCGTGCGCTGGAACGCCGTGGCGATGGTCCTGCGCGCGAACACGCGATTCGCGGGCATCGGCGGCCACCTCTCGACCTACGCGAGCTCGGCGAGCCTGTACGAGACCGGCTTCAACCACTTCTTCCGCGGCAAGGACGGGGAGGGGAGCGGCGACCAGATCTTCTACCAGGGCCATGCGGCGCCCGGGATCTACGCCCGCGCGTTCCTGGAGGGCCGGCTGACCGAGGAGCAGCTCGACCACTTCCGCCGTGAAGGCGCCCCAGGCGTGGGCCTGAGCTCGTACCCGCACCCGCGCCTGATGCCCGACTTCTGGGAGTACCCGACGGTCTCGATGGGTCTCGGGCCGATCAGCGCCGTCTACCAGGCCCGCTTCAACCGCTACCTCCACAACCGCGGCCAGCTCGATACCTCGAAGTCGCGGGTGTGGGCGTTCCTCGGGGACGGCGAGACCGACGAGCCCGAGTCGCTGGGGGCGCTCAACCTGGCGGCCCGCGAGGGCCTCGACAACCTGACCTTCGTCGTCAACTGCAACCTGCAGCGGCTCGACGGCCCGGTCCGCGGCAACGGCAAGATCATCCAGGAGCTCGAAGCGGTCTTCCGCGGCGCGGGCTGGAACGTCATCAAGGTCATCTGGGCGCGCGAGTGGGACGACCTTCTGGCACGCGACGTCGACGGGCTGCTCGTCCAGCAGATGAACGAGACCCTGGACGGCGAGTTCCAGAAGTTCAGCGTGGCCGGCGGCGCCTACATCCGCGAGCACTTCTTCGGTCCGGACCAGCGGCTACGCAAGCTCGTCGAGCACCTGACCGACGACGACCTGGCGAAGCTGCGCCGGGGCGGTCACGACTACCGCAAGGTCTATGCCGCGTACAAGGCCGCGACCGAGTTCCAGGGCGCGCCGACGGTCATCCTCGCCAAGACCGTGAAGGGCTGGACCCTGGGGCCGGGCGTCGAGGCCCGCAACATCACCCACCAGGCCAAGAAGCTGTCGGAGAAGGAGCTGCAGATCTTCCGGGACCGGCTGCAGCTGCCGATCCCGGACGAGCAGCTCAAGGAAGCCCCGTACTACCACCCGGGCCCCAAGTCCGAGGAGGTCGAGTACCTGCGCGAGCGCCGCGCGGCGCTCGGCGGCTCCATCCCGAAGCGCGTCGTCCGCGCCGGGCCGCTGCCCGCGCCCGCACCCGAGGTCGACCAGGAGTTCGCGGCCGGCAGCAAGACCGAGGTCTCGACGACCATGGTCTTCACGAGGATCCTGCGCAACCTGATCCGCGACAAGGAGCTCGGGCCGCGCATCGTCCCGATCATCCCCGACGAGGCGCGCACGTTCGGCATGGACCCGCTGTTCAAGGAGGTCGGCATCTACGCCGCCCTCGGGCAGCGCTACGAGCCGGTCGACTCCGATCTCGTGCTCTCGTACCGCGAGGCGACCGACGGCCAGGTCCTCGAGGAGGGCATCACCGAGGCCGGCTCGATGGCCAGCTTCCAGGCGGCCGGCACCTCGTATGCCACCCATGGCCACTCGATGATCCCGTTCTACATCTTCTACTCGATGTTCGGCTTCCAGCGGACCGGGGACCAGATGTGGGCGTTCGGGGATGCCCGTGGTCGCGGCTTCCTCATGGGCGCGACGGCCGGGCGCACCACGCTGGCGGGCGAAGGCCTGCAGCACGACGACGGCCACAGCCACATCCTGGCGTCGACGGTGCCGGTCGTCCGCGGCTACGACCCGGCCTTCGCCTACGAGCTCGCCGCGATCGTGCGCGACGGGATCGAGCGCATGTACGTCAAGGGCGAGGACGTCTACTACTACATCACGCTCTACAACGAGAACTACGCCCAGCCGCCGAAGGCCGACGGCATCGACGAGGGGATCCTGCGCGGGATCTACCGGTTCGCCGAGGCCCCGCAGGTCGGGAAGGACGCGCACCCGGCCCGGCTCGTCGGCTCCGGTTCCATCCTCAACGGGGTCATCGCGGCGCGCGACCTGTTGGCCGAACGGTTCGGCGTGGCCGCCGAGGTCTACAGCGCCCCGTCGTTCCCGCTGCTGCGGCGCGACGCGCTCGAGGCCGAGCGCTGGAACCGGCTGCATCCCGACGCCAAGGACCAGCGCGTTCCGTACGTCACGACCGTGCTTCCCGGCGATGGCGGCCCGATCGTGGCTGCCACCGACTGGATGAAGGCGCTGCCCGACATGGTGGCGCGCTGGCTACCGGCGCCCTATGTGTCGCTCGGAACGGACGGGTTCGGCCGAAGCGGCACGCGCGAGGACCTGCGGGCGCTGTTCGAGATCGACCCGCCCCACATCGCGGCGGCGACCCTCGTCTCCCTGGCGCGATGTGGCGCGATGGCCCCGGCCAAGGCGGCCAAGGCGATCCGCGAGCTCGGCATCGACCCGGACAAGATCGATCCACTCGCCGGCTGAGTAGCGCGTGCCGGCCGGCAGCACGCCGTCGCCGACGGGCGTCCTGCGACCGGGCGTCCCGGCCGACCGGACGGACCGGACCGGACTGGTCCCGCTCGCCGCGCTCTTCCTTCGGCTCGGGCTGACGGCCTTCGGTGGGCCGGCTGGCCACATCGCCATCATGCGCGACGAGTTCGTGCGACGCCGCGGCTGGCTGGACGACGCGGCATTCGTCGACCTGATCGGCGCGGCAAACCTGATCCCCGGGCCGACATCGACCGAGCTGGCGATGCACCTCGGCCATCGCCGCGCCGGCCGGGCAGGGCTGATCGTCGCTGGACTCGCCTTCCTGCTTCCGGCCGTGCTGATCGTCGCGGTCCTGGCCTGGCTCTACGTCGAGCACGGACAGCGCCCGGAGGTCGCGGCGCTGCTCGGGGGCATCACGCCGGTCGTCGTGGCGATCGTCGCCCATGCCGGCTGGTCGATCGGGCGCACGACCCTGCGCACGCCGGTCCACGTGGCCCTCCTTGCTGGGGCGGTCGCAGCGATCGTCGCGGGCGTGCCGGAGATCGCCGTGCTGCTCGGTGCGGGTGTCGTCTCGCTCGGACTGGCCGCCGCCCTGGGCGGCCGGAATGGCGGTGATCGGGCTGGCTCCCTTGGCCTGGCCAGAAGGCTCGGTGGCGCCGTCGCCGGTCTCGCGGGCCGCCGCCATGGCGCGAGCGCACCGCTGCCGGGGTGGCCGCCATCGCCACGCCTGGTCTCATCTTCGTGACGTTCCTCAAGATCGGCGCGGTCCTGTTCGGCAGCGGGTACGTCCTCGTGGCCCTGCTTCGCTCCGAGCTCGTGGAGGGGCTCGGATGGATCACCGAGACGCAGCTTCTGGATGCCGTCGCGGTCGGCCAGGCCACGCCGGGCCCGCTGTTCTCGACCGCGACGTTCATCGGCTACGTCGTCGGCGGACCGGTGGGCGCCGCGGCCGCTACCGTCGGGGTCTTCCTGCCGGCCTTCTTGGCGGTCGCGGTAAGCATCCCGATCCTCGATCGTCTTCGGAGCTCGGTCCGTGCCCGGGCGTTCCTCGACGGCGTCAACGCGGCAGCCGTCGGTCTGCTCGGGGTCGTGGCCGTCCAGCTGGCCATCGGCGGCGTCCGTGACATCGTTGGAGCGCTGACGCTGCTCGCGACATTCGGACTGTTGCTCCGCGGCATCGGCACCGGCTGGCTGATCGCGGCCGGGGCCGCCATCGGCGTCATTCGCTGGCTGCTGGCTCCGGGCTGATCGGCGCGGCGGAAGGGCTCGAGGAGGGACACCGGGTGCCGCTCATCGGGCTCCTCGGCGTCGAGCTCGTCGGCCTCCAGGACGCGCAGCGTGAATCCGAATTCGGAGCCGCCGCCCGGCGGCCGCAGCGCCCACATCCGCCCGCCCATCGCCTCGACGAGGCTGCGACACACGAACAGCCCGATCCCTGAACCGGCGACCGCCCTGGCGCTGTCGGGATCGCGGTAGAACAGGTCGAAGACGCGTCGCAGCGATTCGTCCGGGATCCCGGGGCCGTCGTCGGTCACGCGGATCTCGACGACGCTGTCGTCCCGGCGAGCATCGATGACGACCTTCGTCCCCACGGGCGTGTACTTCGCGGCGTTGCCCAGGAGGTTGCGCACGATCTGCTCGACATACGTTCCTTCGCCGGCGACGACGGGCAGGTCGGGTCCCAGCCGGGTCTCGATGTGGAGGGACGGCAGGTCGGGAGCCTCCTGGGCGACGATCCGTTCGATCAGCCGTCGCGGCTGGAGTGGCTCGGCGTCGATGACCAGCCGTCCACGTTCCGCGCGGCTCAGGACCAGCAGGTCCTCGACGAGCCGATGGAGTCGCTCGGACTCGGCGCGAACGTCTTCGAGCAGGGCCGCGCGCGAGGCGGGATCGTCGGCGCGTCCCGGACGGGCCAGGATCTGGGTGAGGCCCAGGATGGTGGTGATCGGCGTGCGCAGCTCATGGCTGATGACGTCGATGAACGCCTCGCGGAACTCCCCGGCCCGGCGCTCCTCCAGGAGCAGCTGGTCGCGCTGCTCCTCGACGCGACGACGCTCCGTGATGTCCTGGCCGGTACCGATCATCGAGATCGGCGCGTCCTCCGGCGTCGCGAAGGACGCGGCCGGCACCCTGCGTCCAGTGGACCGACCCGTCCGGCCAGACCACGCGGAAATCAAGGGCGTAGGGCGCCGCGCCCTCGACCGCCGCCTGGACGCCGGTGCGGAACGGCTCCCGGTCGTCGGGATGGATCATGTCCAGGTAGGCCTCGAACGACGGGGCCTGCGGCATCGGCTCCAGGCCGTGCTGGCGGAAGATCTCGTCCGACCACGTCAGGGAGTTGTCGGTGATGTCCCACTCCCAGAATCCGGTCCCGGAAGCCGCGAGCATGACCTCGAGCCGACGGTCTCGGGCCTCGACCGCCTCGGCGAGTGCCGCGACCTCGTCGAGCGCGTCGACGAGCCGGTCGCGCGCCGCGCGACGGGAGGCGACGATCAGCACCGTTCCCGTGGCCGCCACGACGTAGATGATCTGGCGGACGAGCTCGACCGCGCGATGCCAGGGTCGCGTCCCCACCCAGGAAGAACACCCCGTTGAGGATCACCGACGCGACGATGGCCGTCATCCCGCCGATGAGGCCGCCGAACCAGGCCGCCAGAACCGCCGCCGCCATGAGCAGGATGTATCCCGTGTCGCCCTGGGCGAACTGGTTGAGCGCGGCCTTCGAAGCGAGGGCTGCCACGGCGATGCCGAGCCCGGCGAGCACCGCATACCCGGGCGCGAACCGGATATCGCGCGCCCTGGCGATCTCACCCTTGGCTCGTCCGGCTGCCTGCCCTGCGGCGCCCGCCGTCTCCTGCGTCACGTATCTCCCTCGCGATGCCTTGAGCGTCGGAAGTATGGACCACGTCTCGCCGTCGGACGAGAGCCGTCGGCGCGGCGCCTGTCGTCGCGCTGTCGCCCCGTCGTAACGAGCGTCAGCGATCGTCGGCATCCGGCCAGGATGGCCGCGCTCGCAGGATGACCACCTGCGATCCGGCGACGATCCCGGCGCCGGCCTAAAGGAGATCGACCGATGACAGGAAACGACTCGACCAACCGCGATGGATCCGAGGGGGCCGCACGCCCGCTCCAACGGACGATGGGCAGCGCACGGACCATCCGGATGACCAGCACCGCGATCCAGGCGCCTACGTCGGACGAGAGCCCGAGCGCCAGGCCGCCACGATCCCGGGTGGCATCTCGCCCGATGACGAGCGCGTTGCTGCGCACAGCACACAGCCGGGCGCGACGGCCGAAGATCTCGACCCTGACGGCCATCGCGAAGGCTCGCCAGCCGACGACGATCAGGTCCGCGAGGCCGGCCAGTCCCGCTGATAGCCGCCTGATAGACGGCATGACCGCGGCTTGACGTCCCGCCCGGCTGGCGCCACCTACCGTCGGAGCAACGGCGTCATCCGACGTCCCGTCACCGGCGATCTGCCGGTCAGCTCGAATACAAGGAGGCCCCCAGTGGACCACGACACGACAACGACGCACGATCACCCCCACGATGACGACCTCTTGAACGAGGGCCGTGGCACGGCTCCCGAGAACGAGGAAGGCGGCACGGAAGCCGTTGGCGCCGGAGCCGGTGCTCTCGGCGGCGCAGCCGTCGGCATGGCCGTCGGTGGACCCCCCGGTGCCGTCGTCGGTGGCGCGATCGGCGCCGTCGGTGGCGCGATCGCCGGTGAGGCGGCCGAAGGCGACGACGAGGCCGGTGCAGGCACCGGAGCCCTCGGTGGCGCCGCGGCCGGCGCGCTCGTTGGTGGCGCCGTCGCCGGACCTCCCGGCGCGGTCGTCGGTGGTGCGGTCGGTGCGGCCGGCGGTGCCGGCGCGGGCGACCAGACCGAGGAAGAGACCGAGGAGAACGACCCGGCCAACCCGGCCACGCGCTCCTACTGACCCAGCCCGACCCGGCAATCGGCCGGGAGTGCGACACTGGCCGTGAGGATCCCGCCCGGCGGGCCCTCACGGCCGATCTTTTCCCTTATGGTGTTACGTCCCATGACTCGTTCGCTCCGCATCGCCCAGGTCGCCCCGCCCTTCGAGCGCGTGCCACCGCGGGCGTACGGCGGGACGGAGCGCATCGTGCACGGGCTGGTCACGGAGCTCGACCGCCGAGGTCACGAAGTCACGACCTTCGCCAGCGGCGATTCCGTGGTGCCTGGCCGACACATCGAGACGGTGCCCGAGGCGCTCCGCCCCCTTGGCTACGCCGGCGATTCGCTGCCGTACATGCAGCTGACGCTCCACGAGGTCCTGGCGCGCGCCACCGAATTCGACCTGATCCACGCGCACATGGAATGGGCCAGCCTGCTGCTCGCCCGTGTCAGCCCCGTCCCGGTCGTGACGACGTTCCACGGCCGGCTGGACCTTCCGTGGGCCGACGCGCTGCTGCGAAACCCGCCCGAAGGGCTCGTCGCCATCAGCGAGAACCAGGCCGGAACGCACCCTGACGTGCCGTGGGCCGCGGTCGTCCACAACGGCCTGCGCCTGACCGACATGCCATTCGGATCGAAGCGGACCGACGCGTTGTGCTTCGTGGGACGGGTGGTGCCCGAGAAGGGGATCGTCGAGGCCATCGAGATCGCCGTGGCGGCCGATCGCCCGTTGCGCATCGCGGCCAAGGCCGGCCCGACGGCACGTGGAAGCGCGACTACTTCGAGAACGTGTTCCGGCCGGCGATGAAGGCCGCGGGCTCGCTCGTCGAGTACCTCGGGGAGCTCGACCAGACCGATCGCGACGACCTCTTCGCACAGAGCTACGCCACACTGATGCCTGGGTCGTGGCCGGAGCCGTTCGGCCTCGTCCTCATCGAGTCGCTGGCGGCCGGCACGCCGGTCATCGCCCGGCGGGTCGGCGGCCTGCCCGAGATCCTGCGAGACGGCATCGATGGCTTCTTCGGCGACGACGTCAAGGGCATGGCCTTCAAGGTCGACCGCGTGGTCGACCTGGATCGGCGGGCGATCCGCGAGTCGGTCCTCGACCGCTTCTCGGTCGAACGGATGACCGATCGATACGAGGCCGTGTATTCAGCCCGCCTCGACGCGGCCAGAAAGAAGATCGCGGTCGGACCTGGAGCGGCCCAGGGTGGCGACGAGGACGCCGAGGAGCCCGAGCAATTGGCCGCCCACCGGATGGGGACGCTCGCCCGGCGCTGACCGGCCGCCGGTCACCCACCGTCAACCTCGCGCGCGATGCCCCGGCGCGGCTCGTTGCTTGCGGGAATGCCACGCGTCTGCGACATCCCCTCCGGTCGTCCGCGCCGCTTTCCTGACGTGCGTCTTGTAACGCTGTCGTCCCGCGGAGCGCGGGATGCCGCCAGGAGGTATCGACATGCCGCAGAAAGCGTGGACGGACAAGCGCGAACGCCAGTACGAGCACATCAAGGACTCCTACCAGGAGCGTGGCGTCAGCACCGACGAAGCGGAGGAGCGCGCCGCCCGGACGGTGAACAAGGAGCGCACCGAGGCGGGCGAGACGAAGGCGCAACGGAAGGGCAGCTCCAAGTGACCGCCATCGGCTATGCGCTATCGAGCGAGGAGCACGGCCCGCGGGATCTCGTGGCCAACGCCCGGGCCGCCGAGGAGGCCGGCTTCTCGTTCGCACTCATCTCGGACCATTTCCACCCATGGATCGAGCGTCACCCGCACAGCCCGTTCGTGTGGGGCGTGCTCGGGGCCATCGCCCAGGCCACGGACAAGCTGGTCGTCGGGACCGGGGTGACCTGTCCGACGTTCCGGACCCACCCCGCGATCATCGCCCACGCCGCGGCCACGGCCGCGGACCTGATGCCGGGACGGTTCTTCCTGGGTGTCGGGACGGGCGAGAACCTCAACGAGCACATCCTGGGCCAGGCCTGGCCGGAGTGGGAGGTCCGCGCCGAGATGCTCGAGGAGGCCGTCGAGATCATCCGCGAGCTATGGAAGGGCAAGGTGACCAGCCATCGCGGCCGGCACTACACCGTGCAGAACGCCAAGCTCTACACGCTGCCCAAGGAGCTGCCCCGCATCCATGTCGCGGTCGGTGGTGAGCGCATGGCCGAGGTGGCGGGCCGGATCGCGGACGGCCTCATCACGACCGCCCCGGACAAGAAGCTGCTCGGGGCCTATCGGCGAGCCGGCGGCGAGGGTCCGAAGTTCGGCCAGGTGACGCTGTGCTGGGCGGCCTCAGAACGCGCGGCCCGCAAGACCGCCCACGAGTGGTGGCCCACCGCCGCCCTGCACGGCGAAGTCAGCCAGGAACTGCCGAACCCGGCCCAGTTCACTGACCTCGTGCAGAGCGTCACGGAGGACCAGGTCGCCGAGGTCATCACGTGCGGGCCCGACGCCGACGCGCATCTCGCGAAGATCCAGGAATTCATCGACGCCGGCTTCGACCACGTGTACCTCCACCAGGTCGGTCCGGATCAGGATGGTTTTCTCGAGTTCGCGCGCAAGGAGCTCCTGCCGCGTATCGAGGCTCGGACGCCCGTCGCGGTCTGACGTCGGCGGCTACGACCGGACTTTCGTCCCTAGCGCTGCTCGTCGGGCTCCTCGATGTCGGCCGCGTCCGGGGCGTCGGCCCCCTCCTTGAGCCACGGATTCGGCTCCTCGGCCGGCTCGGATGGCGATTCGGGCTCCGGCGCGGCGTCGGTCTCATGCTCGGTCTCGTAGGTGTCCTCGCCCGGTACGGGTCGCAGCTCATCGGTCATCGGTCGTCCTCCTCCGTGCGGTTCGGTCGGTTCGATGGTCAAGCACGGGTCATCCCGCGCCGCAGCAGGATCCAGGCGCCCGCGAGGGTCACCATCGCGATGACCCCGAGGGCCAGGAACTCCCAGGCCTGGTTCGTCATACCGCGAAGCATCAGGTCCTGCAGCAGCCGGATGCCATGGGTCACGGGCAGCGTGTAGGCGATCGCGCGAACGGGCTCATTGAACTCGCTGATCGGCAGGACGAAGCCGCTGAAGAAGACCGACGCGAGCAGCACGAGCAGGGACAGCTGGACGGCCTGTCGCTCCGAGTCCGAGACGACCGCGATCAGCAGGCCCGAGGCCGAGCGACGCCAGGAGCAACAGGGCGATCGCGAGGACGATGAGTCCGACCGGCCCGACCATCGGGACGCCCAGCCCGAGCACGAGCAGGGCCACGGTCAGCGTCGCGATGGCGCCGCCGATCAATCCGAAGGCCAGGACCTTTCCGGTGAGCACTTCCGCCGCGCTGACCGGGGCGATGCGGAACAGCTCGATCACGCCGCTCGTACGTTCCCGCACGAGCGACATCGCGACGAGCGTGACGGCGAGGTGCTGGAGGATCAGGGCCAGCACCGCCGGGGCGAAGTAGGAGATGACGTGCGGCGTCGATGGCGACACGTTGCGGATCTCGGCGCGCGTCGGGGCCGCGATGACCTCGGGCGGGATGGTGTCGGCTTCGGGCTCGCCGGCCGCGACGGCATAGCCCTGGCCCTCCGCCGCCACGCGTTCGATGATCTCGCGGTTGACGGCCGAGGCGAGGCCCGCGGCAAGGAAGCCCGCGTAGTTCTCGGCGACCGGGTCGACCACGTCGACGACGACCTCGATGACCGACTGCTCGCCGGCGCGGAACTTCGCATCCGGGTCCTCTGGGGCGATGACGACCACGTCGGCCGTGTCCGCCCGGAGCCGCGCCTCGGCCGCAGCCCGATCTGCCGTCACCTCGCTGATGTGGAGGCCGCCGCCGGCGAGCTCCTGGTACGTCTCGATGTCGGCGGGCAGACCGCTGGTCGGCGGGGCCACGATCACGGTCTCGAGCGGACGCTTGAAGCCGCTGTAGCCGAGGCCGAACACGGCCATGATCAGGAACGGACCCAGGATCAGGCTGAGGATGGCGCCCGGCCGGCGCAGCGTCTCGATGATCTCCTTGCCGACGAAGGCCATCAGGCGGACGATCACCGCCAGGGCGGCCCGCATCAGGCGTCCTCCTCGGACAGGTGATCCCGGGCCATGCGGTCGCGCTGGACGAGGATCGCGAAGACCTCGTCGAACGACTGTCGCGCCTCGCTCGCCGACGTCACCTCACCGCCACGCTGGGTGATCGCCTCGACGACCTCCGGCATCGCCGTGGAGGCGTCGTCGACCATGACCCGCAGGCCGTTCGGTTCCGCGCCGCTCGACGCTCCGGACGACCGGCAACGCCGAGAGGCTTGCGCTGTCGAACTCGTTGCCGAGCTCGATCTCGACGGCGTCTCCGCCCATCGCCTCGCGGCGCAGGTCGTCGGGACGCGCCAGGGCGATGAGCCGGCCGTCCGAGATCAGGGCCACGGTGTCGCATTCCTCCGCCTCGTTGACGTACTGGGTGGTCACGAGGAGCGTCCGTCCGTCATCGCGCAGGCGATGCAGCTCCTTCCAGACGGTGGCCCGCAGGATCGGGTCGATCCCCGCGGTGGGTTCGTCGAGGAACAGCAGGTCGGGATCGTGGACGAGCGCCGAGGCCAGCTCCAGTCGTCGCTGCATGCCACCGGACAGGCGACCGGCGCGCCGACCACGGGCGTCCCACAGGTCGACGAGCTGGAGCACCTCGCGGGTGCGACGGTGACGGGTGCGCCACAGGATGCCGAACAGCGACGCGACGAAATCGACGTTCTCGCGCGCCGTCAGGTCCGGGTAGAGGGTGAACTGCTGTGGCATGTACCCGATCCGCTCGCGGGTCTGTCGCCGGAAGGTCCGCGGGTCCTCGCCGAGCACGCGCACTTCACCGTCGTCGGGCGCCAGCGCCCCGGTGAGCAGACGGATCGTGGTCGTCTTGCCGGACCCGGACGGGCCGATGATGCCCAGGATCGTCCCGCTCGGAACCGACAGCGAGATCCCGTCGACCGCGGTGTCGTCGCCGAAGCGCTTCGTGGCCCCGTCGATGACGACGGCCGCCCCGGCATCCGGCAGCGCGTCGGCCGTCGCCGCCGCATCAGGTCTCGCAGGCGGTGCATCCAACACTGGGGGTCTCCTCGGGCTCGTCGGCGGCTGGGCTGTCCCGTCGGCGGGGTTGGTCCCACCGCAGCTCCCCCCAGGGGCGCGGTGGGATGACGGAAGTATCCGGACCGCCGGGTATCGGCCTGCCGACGCGGGTGCGCAGCGGAGTTTCATCGATATCGCGGAACGCGCTTGCCACGTCGCTGAGAGGGGAGCAGCCCGGCCCTTGTGATGGGCGCCACCTCCGCGACCCGCCATCGTGCGCAGATGCCTGACCGTCGCCCCGCCGAGTCCGATGTCACCGCCGGATGCGCGTGCCGTCGCCCGTGACGCCGGCCTGCGCTACGCGACGGATGCGCGCCCCGGCATCAGCCGCCACCGCTCGGGGCGAGGGTTCAGCTACCGAGACGCCGGGGGCGAGACGATCCGGGATCGCGAGGTCCTTGCCCGGATCCGGGCGCTCGCCATCCCACCCGCCTGGACCGACGTCTGGATCTGCCCGTGGCCGAACGGCCACCTCCAGGCGCGCGGGCGCGATGCCCGCGGCCGCAAGCAATACCGCTACCACGCCGACTGGCACCAGCGCCGCGGCAGCAACAAGTTCGATCGCATGCTCGCCTTCGCGGAGGTCCTGCCGCGGATCCGGCGCCGCTGTGACGCCGACCTCGCCACCCGTGGCCTGTCGCGCGAGAAGGTCCTGGCCGCCGTCGTCCGCCTGCTCGAGCTCACGCTGATCCGTGTCGGCAACGACGAATACGCCCGGCTCAACCGGTCCTTCGGGCTGACGACCCTGCGCGATCGGCACGCGAAGGTGGAGGGTGGCTCGGTCCGGTTCCGGTTCCGCGGGAAATCGGGCCAGGCCCACGAGGTCGGGCTTCGCGACCGCCGACTCGCGGGTTTGGTCCGACGCTGCCAGGAGCTACCCGGCCAGGAGCTCTTCCAGTACGTCGACGAGGACGGCGAGGTCCGCGACATCGGTTCGGACGACGTCAACGGCTACATCCGCGACGCGGCCGGGGCGGAGTTCAGCGCGAAGGACTTTCGGACCTGGGCCGGCACGGTTCTGGCCTACCGCGCGCTCCGGGCGCTGCAACCGGCGGACGGCGAGCATGGCGCGAAGCGGAACGTCGTCGAGGCGATCCGGCAGACCGCCGACCAGCTCGGCAACACCCCGGCCGTGGCCCGCGGCAGCTACGTCCACCCGGCTGTCCTCGAGGCCTACCTCGAAGGCGTCGATCCGCGGGGCGTTGGTCCAGGCGGCGGAGGAGCAGGACACACCCCCGACGGCAGCGACTCCCCGAGAGGAGTCGGCGGTTCGTGCGCTGCTCCGCCAGCGGCTCGAGGACGACGCGGGGCGATCGTCGCGGGCGCCCCCGCGGTGCACGTCGATCGCGTCGGGCGAGCAAGACGGGTCGCCGACGCAAGACGCGGTCAGGCGGCGGACTCGTAGCAGGGGAGCGAGAAGCCGATCTCCACGGCGCCCGCCTCGCCATCGGTCACCCACGTCCTGCCACGCATCGCCTCGATCAGACGGCCGGCCACGTACATCGCGATGCCGGGGCTGACCGATCCCGGCCCCGGGTCCGAGACCGGAAGCTGGAACAGGTCCGCCCCGATCCTCGACCGAGAGCGTGCCCGTCCGGTCGAGGAGTCGGCAGAACACCTGCTGGTCCTCGCCACTCACGGCGACCTCCAGGTCCGTCGCCCCGGCAGCGCGCCACGCGACATTGGCGATGAGATTGCGCAACGCGTGAGCCAGGGCGCCCGGATCGGCGGCGGCCGGTGGTGGCGTCCCGTCGAGCCGGAGCATGACGCGCAGGCCCGGCCAGCGCGGCGCCTCGATCTGTGACCCGGCGTCGACCGCACGGATCAGGGAGATCGGCTCACGGGTCACGCGGACCGCGTCGTGCTCGAGTCGGGTGAGGACCAGGAGGTCCTCGACGGCCCGGAACAGGCGCGCAGCCTCGTGATACACGTCGGACGCGAGCTCGCGGCGCATCGCCGGGAGGAGGTCCTCGTCCCGGGCGAGGACCGCGCTACCCGCGTAGATGGTCGTGATCGGCGTTCGCAATTCGTGCGCGAGCACGCCCAACAGCGCTTCGTGCTCCGCGGCGCGGGCACGTTCGGACGCCTGGGGCGGACCTTGGGCAATGTCGGACTGCGGCATGCTCCAAGAGTCGGCCATGCGATGGTCCCCCCGATGTCGCGGGTGGGTCGGGGTTGTCTTGCGAGCGTGTTGCGCGTCGGATCGGTCCCCGTGTGGGCACCCGACGTCAGCCTTCGCCGTCGTCCTCGATCAAGGGCAGGGCGACGACGACCGTGGTGCCGCGTCCCCGGCCCGTCGGAGTGGAGCACGAGCGTGCCGTCGTGCGCGGCGACGATGCCCCGGCAGGCATACAGCCCGAGGCCAAGCCCGGGGATGCCCTGCGCTCGAGCGCGGTCGGCCCGCACGAAGCGGTCGAACACGGTCCCGGCTTCGTCGGTGGTGAGACCCATGCCCTGGTCGCGGATCGTGAGCTGGCCGATCCCATCGGCGGCACGCTCGGTGTGGATCTCGACGCGACCGCCGCCGGGCGAGTACTTGAGGGCGTTGCTGATCAGGTTCGACACGACGCGCCGAAGGAGGTGCGGATCCCAGAGGCCGACCAGCGGATCGGCGGACGGCTCGAAGTCGATCTGGCGGCGCGTCTCGGCGTCGAGCAGCGCCAGCGCGTCGGCCACGATCGCATCGAGCTTCGCCGGTTCGGGATCCGGCTCCAGCGCCCCCATGGCCAGCCGCGAGGCGTCACCGAGGGTGTCGAGCATGATGTTGATCTCGTTGACCGCGATCACGGCACTCTTGACGACGTCCGTGATGCGCTCGCGGTCGAATTCGGGCTCGCCCAGCCACCGGGCGGCGAGATCGAGCGATCCCGTCACCAGCGTGATCGGCTGGCGGATGTCGTGGACCGTCGTCGCCAGGAACTCCTCGCGCAGGCTCTCGACGCGATCCGAGAGCGCGTCCAGCCCGACCGTCGCGGCACCGTCGAGCGCATCGTCGATGACGGCCTGTCCCGCGAGGAGGTCGCGGGCCGGGGGCGTCATCGACGGAGGCGATGAGTGCCCGCCCGATCTCATGACGGAGCAGGCGGAACTCGGTCACGATCGCCACCGGCCCGAGACCCTGCTCGAAGCGCATCTGCGCATGCGCCTTGGCCGCGTCGATCACGGCCGGGTCGTCCATCGGCGGCTGGAGGTCGTTGCGATAGTTCGAGGTCCGCAGGACGCCGATGATGTTGTCGAGCAGCACGGGGATGTGATCGGCGACCGAGGCGGTCGGATTGTCGGCGTGGAACGGCTGCTCCAGGGCTGCCTTCAGCCACGCTGCGAGGATCGCGCCACGCCGGCGCGCGAGGGCCTCCGCGATCGGGCCCAGGTCGGCGTCGTCGACGACCCCCTCGATGCGTTGATCGATGTCGGCTGCGGCGTCATCGGCCTCGGACATGCCGCGCCCTCCCACGTTGTGTGGCTTCACACCCCCGCGCGAAGGCCGAGGATACGCCGCGTTCCGCGCTCACGTCCGTTGCGCCGCTCGCATCGCGCCGCCCATGAGAAGGCCCCGGCGTTGCCGCCGGGGCCTCTGATGCGATTCGGGGACAGTCGTCGTCAGCGGTCGCCGCGGAGCTCGTCGCCCACGTTGCCGGCCTGCTCGCGGATCTCGTCGCCGACATTGGCGGCGTGGTCAGCGAGGGACTCGTCGCCGTCCGACTTCCGATAGGCGGCCTTGGCGTCGTTCTCGCTGTCGCGATACTCGCGCTTCATGTCCTGGGTGCTGTCGTCCGCGACGTCGCGGATCTCGTCGCCCGCATTGCCGAGCTGCTCGCGCATCTCGTCGCCCGCGTTCGCGACCTTGTCGCCGAGCGACTCGTCGCCGTCGGCCTTGCGCCATGCCTGCTTGGCGTCCGTCTGGACGTCGCGAGCGCCTTCCTTGATGTCATCCATGATGGTGGGACTCCTTCGCGGTGGTGGCGCTGCTTGCGCCGTACCGAGAACGTAGTCCCCGCCGCGTATCGCGACGCCCGTCGGGGACGCCGGTCCGATTGCGGCGACGTTGCAGCACGGTGCCGCGGTCGCCGGGAGTCCGCTCGGGTCGCGTCAGCGCGTCGCGGTGGGCTTTGATCCGGGCTTGTCGCTCTGGCGGTCGAGCAGGGTGAGCCCCATGGCCGCCGCCGGCACGAGCGCCAGCATCACGAGCAGGCGATTCGCCCCGCCGACGAGGAGGCCCAGGGCGAAACCGAACGCCACGAGCGTGCCGGCCGAGAGCGTCTCATCGGAGCCCGAGTCGATCGCGCGTCGGGCGTCCGTGATCGCCTCGCGGGTCGTGGCTGCGGCCTCAGGGAAGCGGGCGACCGCCTCGTTGGCCACGCCGCGGACCGTGTCGGCGGCGTCGCGCACCGCTTCCTTGGCCTGCTGAGCGGCTCCTTGGCCTGGTCGGCGGCCGTATCCGCGGTCTCGGTCGATCGTGGTGTGGTTGCCATGGCTCGGACTCCTTTGGATCGTGTGGCCCGGTCGGCCCCGAAGCATACGTACCGGGCGCTGCGACGGGAAATGGCGACGGACGGCTCGGGGAGGGGACCCGGGCCGTCCGTGCGGTCCGAGAACGCCCCGTCACAAGCGCTCCCGGTTGGGGACTATCCGATTTTCGCGGGGAAGCGACTGGGACGGCTTCGGCCGCTGTGGCCCTCAAGGTATGGTCCCGACGTACACGCGAATCGTCACGTGAGCTGGGACGGGACATTGCATCCCCATAACAGGTGATCAAGGTGGCTCCCGGACCCCCAGTGGCACGGGAGCCACGTCGCAAGTGTCGGGCCGCACACGTCACGGTCGCCCATGTCGGCTGACCCGCCGCGTTGCACCGACGTCACGGCTCCGCCGATCGCATCCGCCGGAAGCCGGGCTGAGTCAGCCGGTGACGTCGTCCTGGCGCACCTCGCCGCGCCACGCGCCGGTGGCGACGCCGCGGCTCTCCACGAACTCCTTGAAGCGCTTCAGGTCGTCCTTCGCCCCCCGCCCGACGAAGCCGAGCGCGTCGCCGGCCGATTCGACCGGGCCCTCGGGCTCGACATCGAGCTGCAGGGTCACCCGCGCCTTGCGGTCGTCGAGGCGATGGAACGTGACGACGCCGGCGTTCTCGGCCCCGTCGATCGAGGTCCAGGCGATCCGCTGGTCGGGCGTCTGCTCGGTGATCTTGGCCTTCCAGGTCTTGCTCACGCCGGCGATCTCGGCGGTCCACTGGAGGGTCGTGTCGTCGAGCTGCTCGACCTTCTCGACGGCCTCCATGAACTGCGGGAACTCTTCGAACTGGGTCCACTGGTCGTACGCGACGCGGACCGGGACGTCGACGTCGATCGACTCGATGATCTGGGACACGATGCCTCCTCCTTGATGTCGATGGATGCGAAAAGGCCCACCGCTTGGGTGGACCTTCTCGCGTGCTGAGATGGGTCCGGGCTAGCGCCCGGGCTGTGTCGATCAGACGGGGCCGCGACCCACGCGCGAGCGACCCGTCACCGCGCCGACCACGAGGACCGTGATCACGGCACCGATCGTCGCGACGACGATCGAGCTGATGTCCAGCGCGCCGTCGATCGGATCCGAATTGAAGAGGACACCGGCAAGGAAGCCGCCGACGAGCGCGCCGACGATGCCAAGCACGATGTGTCCGATGATGCCGAGACCCTCGTCACCCTTGACGAGGAAGCCGGCCAGGTACCCGGCGATGGCGCCGAGGACGATCCACGCAATGATGCTCATTCGATACCTCCATCCCCATGCGGGCCTCTCACCCGCCTGCTGGGGTTCATTCGCCCCCAACGTCGGGGCTGGGCGCCACTCTCGCGCTCAGCGCGCGGCGCGCGGACTACGACGGACCGCGCGCACATAACAACGGCATGAAGACGCCGGGCCCCGCGAACGGGACCCGGCGTCTGGATCGCGCGCGATCCGCTTGGTCAGGACGCCGACGGCGCCGCCGAGTCGCTCGGGGCGGCATGCTTGGGGCGGCGTCGCTCGGGGCGGCGACGCTCGGCTCGACGGTCGCAGCCGGGCTGGACCCGCCCGCGGGCGTGCACGCGATGAGGGCGGCCCCGAGGGCCAGGGCAAGAAGCAAGCGCGTCCACATGGGAAGTACCTCCTGGAGATCGATCGCGGCGGCCACCGCGCGCGGGGTGGCGGACCGGCCGGTGAGTGCCAACCGACGCCTTGACCCTAGGGGAGCAGGGGCCACGATGGTGTCGCGGCGCACCGGCCGGAGGTTTCAGGCGGCTCGCAGACGCGGTTGTCACGCGCGCGTGATGCGTCCGAGCCTCGCCGCGGTATCGCCGAATGGCCGTCAGCCCGAGCATTCGGTTCGACGCGGGGATTGCCGCCGATCAAGTCTTCGAGGACCCGACATCGATGCTTACCGACAGGACCCACCAGCCGTTGGTGATGGACGACGCCGAGCCGACCTCGGACCGCGGGATGCTCCTGCTCCAGTACCTGGTCGCCGCGATCGCCGTGGTCGCGGCGTTGCTGCTCGCGCTCATCAACTGAGCTTCGTCAGCTGAGCCCCGTCACCGCCCGGCTGTTCGATGCCGACGGCCACGACCGGCGGATCGACCTGGCCGACCTCGACGTCTCGAAGCTCGGCGACCGACAGCTCCTGTGGGTCGACATCGATCGAGCCGATGACGACGAAGCCCTCCACGAGCTGGCGGCTCGCCTGGAGCTCCCCGAGGCGGAACAGGAACGACTCGGGAACGAGCTGGGTCGTGCCAACTCCTGGCGGTCCGAGGATCGGCTGCACCTCACCCTCGAGGCCCTCGAGCCCGCGGAAGACGACCCCGGCCGGCTGACCCGTCGCGAGATCGACCTGGTCGCGAGGCGGAACCTCGTGCTCTCCGTGCACGCCGGCCCGGTCGGCGCCCTCGAGCGGTACGTCGATGGCCTGGATGGCGAAACCCGCCTGGGCGCGCTCGATGCCGCCGACCTGCTGTCGGCGCTGGTGGACGAGGTCCTCATCGGGTACTTACCAGCTCGTCGAGATGATCGAGCGCGACATCGACGACCTCGACCAGCGCGCCCTGCACGGCCGGCCCAAGGACGACGTCCTGGGTGCCCTCGTGTCGCTCCGACGGCGCATCGGACTCGTGCGCCGAACGCTCGCCCCGCATCGCGAGGCGCTGGCCGCCCTGGCCCGGCCCGGAGATGCAGTCGGAAGAGGCCGTCGGCCAGCCGTGGCCCGGGCTCGTCGACCGCCTCGAAGGTGCGATCGCGGCGATCGATTCGGTGCGCGACAGCCTGCTCGGCACGTACGACATCCACATGGGCCGGGTCTCGCAGCACGCGAACGACGTCATGAAGACGCTGACCCTGTTGTCCGGAGTGCTGCTGCCGGCGGTCGTGCTGGCCGGCATCATGGGCATGAATTTCGAGATGCCGTTCTTCGAGGACACGACGAACTTCTGGATCGTCGTGGGCTCGATGATCGGGATGGCCATCGTGATCCTGGCCGTGGCCCGCTGGCGCGACTGGATCTAGCGCCGGCGCTCCCGGCCGGACGGGACCCGGACCTACTTCGACGAAGCGTTGGCGGCGTCCGGCAGCGAGCGCTCGTAGCCCTCCGTCGTCTCCTCATCGGGGGTCTCGATCGCGGCGGGGTCCTGGGCGACCGGCGTCTCGCGGGCCTGGAGCCGGGACAGGACGATCTCGATCGAGGCGGCGATCGGCACGGCGAGGAACGCCCCCAGCAATCCGCCGACCTCGGCGCCCACGAGCAGGCTGAACAGCACGAGGAGCGGCGAGATCCCGATCGTGTTGCGCATGACGATCGGCACGAGGACGTTGCCCTCGACGAGCTGGAGCACGACGTAGATCAGCGCCACGACGAGGGCGAGCTCCGGCGAGACCGTGGCGGCCACGAGGATGGCCGGGATGGCCCCGAGCAGCGGCCCGACGATCGGGATGGCCTCGGTCAGGGCGGCGATCAGGCCGAGCAGGAGGGCCCCCGGCAGGCCCAGCAGCGAGTAGGCGACGGCCGGTCGTGACGCCCATGAAGCCCATCAGGATGAGCTGCCCGCGGACCCACAGGCCCAGGCGCGTCTCGATCTCGTTCCAGGCGTTGCGGGCCCCGGCGCGCCGGTCGGCCGGCAGGAACGCCAGGGAGTAGCGCTGCAACCGGGCGTGCTCCACGAGCCAGAAGAACACGATGGCCAGCATCGTGAACAGGAAGAGCGCCGCCTCGGCGACGGCGGTGCCGACCTCCACGACTTCGCCAGGGCTCGGCGGCGGGGCCGGGGCGAAGATCTCCGCCACCGAATCGACGAGGGCCGTGATCGACGTCGAGAGGGCGACCGGTCGCAGGGTCGCCGGCCCATGCGCGCACCTCGTCGAAGAACGGCGGCAACGCGGCGATGATCTTCTGGCCCTGGTTCACCGCCGCCGGCACGACGATGAAGGCCATGCCGATCGCGACGATGAAGAAGGCGAGGTAGACGATGAGGATCGTCCCGACGCGACCCATCGGGAGACGCTCGCGCAGCCAGCCGATCATCGGCTCGAGCGCCGACGCCAGCAGGACGGACAGGAACAGGAGCAGCAGGACATTCGCCGCCGCGATCCCGAGCTGGATGAGGCCGAACACGAGCAGGGCACCCGCGGCGAGGCCCATGCCGCGGATCCCCCAGGTGGTCAGGTCGGAACGCATGTCGGCGGACTGTGGAGGGGAGTCAATGCCGTGTCAATCGCCGTCTGGAGGCGGGGGCGTCGGCTTGGGGTCGCCGCCACCTGGCTTGTCGGGCTTGTCAGGCTTGTCCGGCTTGTCGCGGCTTGTCCGGCTTGTCCGGCGTCGCGTACCGGCGCTCGGTAACAGGCCCCGTACAGCGGACCGCCCCACGAGCTCTCGCCCCAGAAGTAGGCCGTCGACGAGTCGTAGCGACCGGTGACGCCGTTGCCCCGCCGCGCCCGCGCGCAGCCAGTCCTGCGACGTCCGCCTTCCACGCCGACCGTCCGAGCTCGGCCTTGACCGGATCGACCCGCCAGCCGCCACAGCCCGCCCGGTACAGCAGGCCATCCCGGTCGATCGCCTTTCGCGCGCCCGGCTGCGTGCCGCGGATGAACCATTCCTTGGTCGTGTCCCGTGTCCACGAGCCGGGTCGGCCGCCGGACCAGGCGTCGATCGTCGCCGAGACGACGTCCTTCGGCCGCTTGAACTTCGCGACCTTCCACGTGCGCGTGTAGTCGCGGACGAACGCGCGCCACAGCGGCGCAGCCGCCGTCAGCGATGTGGCCGCGTCGCCGCGCGAACGCGGGTAGGAGTGGTCGCTGTTGCCCATCCAGACGCCGACGGCCAGGCCGACGCCGTCCTTGCCGCTCGCCGGCAGGAAGCCGTAGGTGCCCAGGTCGCGGGCGTCGTTGGTGGTGCCGGTCTTGGCCGCCGCCGGCCGGCGCGACCCGCCGGGACCGTTGCGCAGCGCCAGCTTCGCGGCCCAGATCTCGTTCTGACGGGGATCCGTGTTGCCCGCCAGGATGTCGCTGACGAGGAAGGCCGACTGCGCGGAGATCGCCCGTTCCCCGTCGGGCTTGGGCGCCTCCCAGACGACCCGGCCGTCGGATCCGCGGATCTCGAGGACCATCCGTGGCGGCACGCGGACGCCGCCGTTGGCGATCGTCCCGTACGCGGACGTCAGGTCGATCGGGCGGACCTCGACCGTCCCGAGCGCGCCCGCCAGGCCCGCCTGGAGGAAGGCCTTTCGGCCACCGGTGAACCGGATGCCCATGGCCTCGGCGGTGTCGGCGACGCGTTCGTTGCCGACGCGATGGAGCGCTCGGATGGCCGGGATGTTGAGCGAGTACTGGAGGGCACGCCGGACGAGGACCGGACCGCGCTCGCGCTGGTCGGCGTCGCGCGGGGCCCAGTCCTGGCCCTTGTCGAACTCGGTCGTCACGTCGAGCAGGAGGCTGCCCGGGCTCAGGCGCTTCGCGTTGAACGCGGCCGCGTACAGGATCGGCTTGAACGCCGAGCCGGGCTGCCGGGCGCCGTCGCCGGCCGCGTCGTACTTCGGCTCGAAGACCTTGCTCGCGAGGTCGTCGCGGGCGTAGCCGGCACTGCCGACGTAGGCGAGCACGTCGCCGGTCCGATAGTCGAGGGCGACGAGCGCTGCGTTGTGCAGGTCCTTGCCGCGCAACGCCGTGATCCAGCGCCGATCGCCGCTCTTGATCTTGAGGTCTTTGAGCATCGCCGCCGACTTCTTGCGGGAGATGTTCGGGGCGATGGCCGCCGCGCCGAGCCAGCGCTCGGCGAGCCGCTGCGCCTTCCAGTCGAGGGTCGTGATGACCCGGTAGCCGCCCCGTTCCAGGTCGGCGTCCGGTCCCAGGATCGCCAGCAGCTGGCGACGGACCTGCCACGTGAAGTGCCCGCCAGGGATCCGGATCGGTCGCTCCCCGGCCAGGACGACCGGCTCGTCCAGGGCCGCCTTGAGCTCGGCCGGGGTGAGCTTGGTCCACCGCCCGGCCGTCGCGAGACCCTCGAGGACCCAGTCGCGTCGAACGACCGGCTCGGCGGTCGAGCGGGACCACGAGGCGGCCGTCGTCGTCCTTGACCGCGTACCGGTACGGGTCCAGCGTCGATGGGGCCTTCGGAAGTCCGGCGAGCAGCGCGGCCTGCGCCACCGTCAGGTCCGCGAGGTCCGTCACGCCGAAGTAGACGTCGGCCGCCGCGGCGATGCCGTAGGCCTCGTGGCCGTAGTAGATCTCGTTGAGGTACGCGCTGATGACGCGTTCCTTGCCGGCGGCGCCCGGGTACTCGTCCGTCAGCCGGAGCGCCTGGACGATCTCCTTGGCCTTGCGCATGTAGCGGTCCGAGCCGGTCACGACGTCCTCCGGCAGGAGCCGCGCCCGGACGAGCTGCTGGGTGATCGTCGACGCGCCGCGCTCGCTGACGCCGGACGCGTTCTCGGCCACGGCCGAGATCAGGGCGGCGGGGTCGATGCCGGCGTTGTCCCAGAAGGAGCGGTCCTCGGCCGTCGTCGTCGCATCGAGGACGAGGGTCGGGATATCGGCGTAGTCGATGACACGCCGGCGCTGGTCCTGGAACCGTCCGAGCTCGGTCTTGCCGGAGCGGTCGTAGACGATCGTCGGTTGCGCGAACGCGAGCTTGCCGAGGTCGCTCGGATCGGGCAGGTCGGATGACAGCACGCCCAGCGCCGATACCGACACGATCCCGGCGAGGCCGACGACCACGAGCGCGGACGACGCCACGGCCGCGAGGACCGCCCCGAGGCGGCGCGAGCGCGTGCCCTGTGGCGGCCGACGGCGGACCGATTCGGCGCGACGCATCGCGACGATCCGCGTGGTCCTGGTCATGTGGACGCGCCGGGCAGGGTGTGACGGCAGACGACGGCGAGCATGAGCCGATGCTGCGGGTGCGATGGTGTCGGCCGCGCTGGCTCGCGGAGCCGGCCGGTTGCACCACCATGTCAGCGCCACAAGAGGTGTTGCGTTCAGTCACCTACCATGACCGCTCCACAGGAGGAGATGGCGATGTCGGACGAGCCCCAGCGCAGTGACCGGGACGCCGGCCGGATCGTCGTCGGCGGGACGGGGCGCGTGTCGGTGGAACCGGACGTCGCCGACCTCGACTGGGCGTCTCGGTGGCCCGGCCAACGGTCGACACGGCTCGCGCCGTCGCCGCCGACGACGATGGCCGCGATCCTCGCCGCGGTGGCCGACGCGGGGGTCGAGCGCCGCGACGTCCGGACGACGCTGCTGTCCGTGCAGCCGCGCTACGACTACCGCGAGAACCAGCCGCCGGTGTTGACCGGATACGAGCTGGCCAACGTCGTCGAGGTCACGGTCCGCGACCTCGCCCGCCTCGGCGAGGTCGTCGACGGCACCCTGCGCGCCGGAGCGACGAGCATGGACGGACTGTCGTTCCGGGTGGACGACCCGGCTCCGGCCGAGCGCGAGGCACGATTGCGCGCGATGGCCGCGGCCCGCGCTCGGGCAGACGTGCTTGCCGAGGCGGCCGGGCTGTCGATCGTCGGGGTGTCGGACATCGTCGAGGGCGGCATGCCGTCGCCGCCCGGAGCCTCGCTACAAGGCCGCGCGGATGATGATCGCCGAGGACGCATCCACACCCGTCGAGGCGG
The DNA here is from genome assembly GCA_963850555.1 of uncultured Chloroflexia bacterium. Classification (GTDB taxonomy): domain Bacteria; phylum Chloroflexota; class Limnocylindria; order Limnocylindrales; family CSP1-4; genus SPCO01. The sequence goes on from CAWKLT010000013.1 coordinate 187,333, forward strand.
GCTCCATGGAGATCGCCGTCAGCGTCACGGTCACCTACCGGGCGCGCTGAGCCTAGCCGCCCGTCGACGACGACGCGCAGCAGGTCGCCGCTCGACAGGTCGGTCGCGAACAGCTCGCCGGCCGCGTCCTCCGCGATCGCGCTGATCGAGCGCTCGCTTTCCGCGGCCAGGGATCGGGTCACGGAGGTCGTCCGGCTGAGGATCGAGGACCCAGAACCGTCCCGAACAGTAGTCGGCGAAGACGTACCAGCCGCGTAGGGCCGGTTGCGCCTCGCCGCGGTAGACGGTGCCACCGGTCACGGAGCATCCCAGGTCGTGGGCGTATTCCGTCACCGGCAGGGTCAGCTCGTCGGTCAGGCAGTCGGTGCCGCCGTCGCGGTAGCAGGCCGAGCCCTCCATGATGTTCCAGCCGAAGTCGAGCCCGCCGACGCCCGCCCGCGCGACGTCGATCTCCTCGCGAGTTCCCTGCCCGACGTCGCCGATCCAGAGATCGCCGGTCGCCCGGTCGAAGCGCATCCGCCACGGGTTGCGCAGACCCGTGAGCCAGATCTCGTGGCGGGCTCCGCCGAGGTCCAGGAACGGATTGTCGTCCGGGATGCCGTAGGGCCGGTCAGCTCCGGCCTCGACGTCGATGTCGATGCGCAGGATCTTCGCGAGCAGCGTCGAGAGCTGTCGCCCGGAGTCGAGCGGGTCGCCGCCGCCGCCGCCATCGCCGGTCGAGATGTACAGGTGGCCATCCGGTCCGAACGCGAGCCCGCCGCCGTTGTGGTTCCCGAACCGGTCGTCCATTTGCAGCAGGATCACGGCGCTGTCGGGGTCGGCCCGGTCGCGGTCGTCCGACCGGGTCTCGTACGAGGCCACGACCTGCGTCCCATCGAGCGCGGTGTAGTAGACGAAGAAGCGTGGGTCCGCGGCCGACGGGTGGAACGCGAGACCGAGGAGACCCTGCTCGCCGCCGGCGGTGACGAGGCCGCCGATGTCCAGGAAGGGTCGATCGACCAGGGCGCCATCGCGAACGATGCGGATCTGCCCACCTTGCTCCACCACGAACAGCGTCGACGGATCGTCGGCGCGCCAGGCGATGTCGAGCGGCGATTCGAGGCCACCGACGACCGGTTCGAGGCCGAGGCGGGGCGGCTCGCCGATCGCGCCCGGGGGTTCCGCGGAGCTCGGATCCGGAGCCACGGAGACCGAAGGCGCGGCTGTCGCGGGCGGCGCGGTCGTGGGCGCGTCAGTCGCCGGAGGCGAGGGCTCGGCCGGGGCCGCGCAGCCAGCCACGAGCGCGATCGTCAGCACGCTCAGCAGCCACGTCCGGATTCGATGTCGGGGACGCATCGTCGCGAATGCTAGCCGGATGCTTGGCATCGGGTCCGCGGGACGTTTCGCGGGACGTCCCTTCGTGCCGCTCCGGCTGCTACGCTCGCAGCTGGAGGGCCACGACTGATGGATGCTTGGGAGCTCGACGACCTCGAGGCGGCACGACAGGCCAGCGGCAGGCGGTACCACGAGTTCAAATCCGTCCCGGACCTGTCGGGCGGGCTGTACGTGCTGGAGGCGGGTGCCGTCGACTCCCAGTCACCGCACACCGAGGACGAGCTCTACGTCGCGATGTCGGGGCGGGCTCGGGTGACGGTCGGGGACGAGGTCCGGGACGTCCACGCCGGTACGGTGATCTTCGTCGCAGCGGGCGTAACGCACCGGTTCCATGACATCCAGGAGCGGCTCGTGCTCCTCGTCGCCTTCGGTCCGGCCGAGTACTCGCGCGCGTAGGCGAGGCGCGGTTCGCCGCGGTCGCCCCAGGCCCGGGCGGCCTACTCACCCACGGCCCCGCCACGGGCCGCCACGGCGGCCGAGAGCTCGAGCGCCAGCTCCGGGCCGCGCCCGACCGGGTCGTGCCGGAAGAAGACGAACGCGTCATCACCGGCGTCGAGGAACGGGGCCAGCCGGTCGGCCCAGGTCGCGATCTCGTCCGGCGCGTAATCGTGCCGTCGCAGGCGCAGGTAGAGGAACGGCCCCGTCCGACGCAGGGTCGGTGGCGACGGCTCGTCGGGATCGTCCGACGCGCAGAGGGTCGCCCCGGCATCGGTCAGCGCGGTCACGGTCTCGTCCGCCCCCCATGACGGGTGGCGCAGCTCGACGGTGAGGGGCAGTTCGCCCGGCCAGGCCGCGAGGAACGCCGCGAGCCGCGCGTCGTCACGCTTGAGCGTGTCTGGGGCCCGCACGAGCACCGTCCCCAGCCGCTCCCCGAAGGCGCGATACGGCCCGGTCAGCCACGGCAGGCCGGCCTCGGGAGAGCCACCGAACGCCCCCCACGACCCGCCACGCTGCGCCTTGACGCTGAACCGGAACGACGGTGGCGTCGCCTCGAGCCAGGCGGCGACCTTGGCGGCGGACGGCTGCTGGTAGAACGTGTTGTTGAGCTCGACCGCGGGGAGCTGCGATCCGTAGTGGCGGAGCAGCCCGTCGCCGCGTAGCCCGGGTGGATAGAAGCGTGGGCTCCAGGCCGGGTACGCGAAGCCGCTCGTGCCGGCGTACAGGCGACCGGGGGACGAGTCAGCCGTCGCTGTCGGCCCCGGCTCGCTCGGCGACCGCCCGCATCGAGCGCTGGATCGCCGTCAGATCGTCGGGCTCGAGCGCTGCGAGGAAGTGCTCGTCGATGCCGCGCAGGTGCGTTCGCGAGGCGTGCCGCAGGCGGTCGAGGCCGGCCGGGGTGAGCACGGCCTCGGCGCCCCGCGCATCCGAGAGGCAGACGTCGCGCTGGACCAGCCCGTCGAGGACCAGCCGGTCGATCAGCCGCGTCACGCCGCTCTTGCTCAGGATCACGCGGTCGGCCAGCTGGCGCATCCGGATCCGTCGGTCCGGCGCGTCCGCGATCGTCAGCAGGGCGTCGTACTCGGCGAGCGACAGGTCGTGCTCGGCGCGCAACTCCTCGTCGAGACGGCGCGTGACCCGGGCGTGGGCCTGCAGGAAGGCACGCCACGGCTCGATGCGTGGGTCGCTGGGGGACAGTGGCCGGGCCGCGGTCCCCTCGGTGACGGTCATGGTCTCGATGCTACACCCTCGGTCCTGGCGGCTGGATGGTTGACACAGCAACGATATCCGGATATGGTTGCATCGTCAACAACAACCCCATCGGCCGCGACCCAGCGACGACGACCCCCGCGAAGGAACACACGCACCCATGACCACCTGGAAGATCGATACCGCCCACACCCAGGTCAACTTCTCGGCCAAGCACATGATGGTGACGAACGTCCGTGGCACCTTCCACGACGTCGACGGCACCATCGAGCTCGACGAGAACGACCCGACCCGATCCCGCGGCGCATTCCGCGTCGGGGCCGCCAGCGTCGACACGAACTTCGTCGCCCGCGACACGCATCTTCGCTCGCCCGACTTCTTCGACGCGGAGCGGTTCCCGAGCATCAGCTTCGTCGCGACCGAGGTCGAGCAGGTCGGTGACGACCATTTCAACGTCACCGGTGACCTGACGATCCGTGAGATCACGAAGCCGATCACGTTCGACGTGACGCTCGAGGGCATCGTCCCCGGCATGAGCGGCGCGCGCCACGCGGGCCTGTCAGCGACCGCGACCATCGTCCGCGCGGACTGGGATCTCAACTGGAACGTCGCCCTCGAGCAGGGCGGCTGGCTCGTCGGCAAGGAGATCAAGCTCGACATCACGATCGCGGCCGACGAAGTCGCCGTGACCGAGTCCGCGGAGCTGGTCGCCGCCCGCTCCTGACGCCATCTGTCGATCGGGGTCGGAGGCCCGATCCGCCACCCATCACCAGCGCGTCTCCTCCGCGCGAAGGACGCCCCGGCCTCGGTCGGGGCGTCTGCGTGTCTGCGAGCCCGCCGCGCCTGCGCCTCGTGCCATCATCGGCCGCGATGGCCAGCCAGCCTCTCCCCACCGATCCCGCAGCGGACGTCATCGTGATCGGCGGCGGGATCGTCGGCGTGTCGTGCGCGGCGCACCTCGCGGTCTCGGGTCGCCGGGTCGTGCTGCTCGAGCGCTCGGGGATCGCGGCCGGCGCCTCCGGGCGCAACTCGGGTGTCGTCCAGCACCCGTTCGATCCGGTCCTCGTCGAGCTGCATCTCGAGACGCTTGCCCTCTACCGCGCCCTCGCGACGGCAGATGTCGAGGGATTCACCCTGCCCGCCGAGCCGGCAGGTCTCCTGATGGTCAGCCACGATCCCGGAGTGGCGCGCGGCCTGGTCGCCGTCCTGTCCGAAACGCATCCGGGCCTGTCCCCGAGCTTCCTCGGGTCAGGGGAGGCGAGGGCGCTGGAGCCCGCGCTGGCCATGGACGTGTCGGCCTGCCGTCTGGCGATCGGGTATCCGGTCGCGCCCGCCGCCGCGACCCGTGCATACGCGGCGTGGGCGACGCGCCTCGGCGTGGACATCCGGGTGGGCGCGGCAGCGCGACCCTGGCTCGGAGCGGGCCGTGTCGCCGGGGTCGAGCTGGACGACGGGCGTCGGCTGGCGGCCGAGCACGTGGTCATCGCCGCGGGCCCGTGGACGCCCGATGTCATCGATCCGAGCGGGGCGTGGCGGCCGATCCGGCCGTCGTGGGGCGTCGTCGTCGACGTCACGTTGGAGCGGCCACCGATGCACGTCCTCGAGGAGGCCGAGATCGAGATCGAACCCGAACACGAACCGAACCACGCGCGCGGCGCCACGGGCGAATCCTTCAGCCTGGTCACCGCCGATGCCGCGAGCTCCCTCGGATCGACGTTCCTCGACGTGGAACCGGATCCGGCTGTCCTCGTGCCCGCGATCCTGGCCCGTGGCACCGGGTACGTCCCGGAGATCGCATCGGCGATCGTCGGTCCGCACCGAGTGTGCGCACGACCGCAGAGTGTCGATGGGCGGCCGCTCGTCGGGCGCGTGCCCGGACTGGACGGGCTGTGGGTCGCGGCCGGCCACGGCCCGTGGGGCATCTCGACCGGTCCCGCGAGCGGGCGGCTCCTTGCCGATCTGCTGGATGGCCGTGTGTCAGGGCCGCCGCCCGCACTCGACCCCGAGAGGTTCCCGCCCCCGCTACCCGCCTAGGGAGCGGTGGGTACGCCGGTCAGCGCCAGCCTTCGGCGTCGAAGAGGTAGAACGTCGTCTGGGCCCACGTCTCGCGAAGGGCCGTCCAGCGCTCGGCCACGAGCGGGAGCAGCGGACGGCCGACGAGATCGATCGCCTCAGGCTCAGCGTGGGGTTCCGCGGTCCGGGATTCCGCCGGGCGGGCGGACACGTGTCCGGCGAGGTGCGGTTTGACGCGATCGATGCGGGCCATCGTGGCGTAGGCGGCCATGGTCCCCCCAGCGTACTCCGATGGACGCCTCACGACTATCCTTCGCGCATGACGATGACGGCTCGGCGCTACGGCGCCCAGAGCATGACCTCGACGCTGCGCGACGTGCTCGTCAAACCGCCGGGCGCGGCGTTCGGACGCGCGTTCGACGATCCGGCGCACGGGTTCCTGTATCCGGTCGATCTCGAGGTGGCGCGGCGCGAGCACGACACCTTCGTCGATGTCCTCTCGGGCCTCGGGCCCGACCGTGCACGTCCTGGAAGCCGATACGGACGATCCGGACCTCGTCTACCCGTTCGATCCGTTGCTCGTGACGGACCGCGGCGCCATCCCGCTCCGCCCCGGCAAGCCGAACCGCGCCGGAGAACCGGACATCCTGGAGGCCTGGACCGAGGCGGCCGGCATCCCGACACTCGGGCGGATCGAGCCGCCCGGCACGATCGAGGGCGGCGACACCTTCTGGCTGCGACCGGACCTGTTCTGCATCGGGCGGACGCTGCGGAGCAACGCCAGCGGCGTCTTCCAGCTGGCGGACCTGGTCGGTGGCGACGTCCGCGTGTTCGACGTGCCGTACTGGAAGGGGCCGGCCGAGCTCATCCACCTCATGAGCGTGATCTCGCCCGTCGCCGACGACCTCGCGGTCGTGTACCTGCCGCTCCTGCCCGCCGGTCTGTGGGAGCTGCTGGTCGATCTGGACATCCGCCTGGTCGAGGTGCCGGAGACCGAGTTCCCGACGCTCGGATGCAACGTGCTGGCCGTCCGGCCCGGGCGTCGTGATCATGGCGGACGGCAACCCCGAGACGGCCGCCGCCCTGGTCGCCGCCGGGCTGCGAGGTCCACATCTATCCGGCGACCCAGATCGGGATCAACGGGTCGGGTGGGCCGACCTGCATGACGCGACCGATCCTTCGTGACTGACGCGCCGGCGGCGCCGGCCGTCGACCGCGAGCGGCTCGTCGAGGACCTTCGGGCGCTCGTTCGCATCCCGAGCATCACCGGGTCCGAGGAGGCGGTCGCAGTATGGGCGGCGGATGCGCTTGAGGGGCTCGGCATGCAGGTCGAGGTCGTCCGGCCGGACCTCGCCGTGATCAAGGGAGACCCGGCGTGGCCCGGCGAGGAGATGCCGCGCACGTCGCTCCCGGTCGTCATCGGGCGTGCCGGCGCTAGCCGCGGGTCGGGCTCGCCCGGCGGGCCTGGCGCACGGCCGCGCGTGATCCTGTCAGGCCACCTCGACGTCGTCCCGCCCGGCGACCCCGCGACGTGGACAGCCGATCCGTGGGGGGCCGAGATCCGCGATGGGCGTCTCTATGGACGGGGCGCCTGCGACATGAAGGGCGGCGTCGCGTCGATCCTCGGCGCGGTCCGTGCCCTCGGAACGAGCGGCGAGCTGGAGCGTCTCGACGGGGAGCTGTTGGTCGTCCTCGTCCCGTCCGAGGAGGATGGCGGCCAGGGGACCCTCGCCGCCATCCGGGCCGGGGCGACGGCCGATCTCGCGATCATCACCGAGCCGTCGAACCTCGACGTCGTCGTCGCCCACGCGGGCGCCATCACGTTCCGGCTCACCGTTCCGGGCCGAGCGGCCCACGCCTCGCAGCGACGCGAGGGCATCTCCGCGCTCGACAAGCTGTTCGTCCTGACTCGAGCGCTCGAGGCCGACGAGGCGCGCCGGAACACCGCCGAGACGGACCCGCTCATGACGGCCCTGGGCCTGCCGTACCCGACGATCATCGGCATCGTGGGGGGCGGGGACTGGGCCTCGACCGTCCTCGACCGGGTGACCGCGGACGGTCGGTATGGCGTTCGGCTCGGCCAGTCGGCGGCAGACGCGGAAGCGGAACTGCGCGCGGCGATCGCGGAGGCGTGCGCCGCGGACGAGTTCCTGCGCGAGCATCCGGCCACGGTCGAGATCACCGGCGGGCGGTTCGGTTCGGCACGCGTGCCCTCCGACCACCCGTTGCCCACCGGTCTCGCCGACGTCGTCGAGGCGATCAGCGGGCGACGACCGGCACTCCTCGGTGAGCCGTACGGCGCGGACATGCAGATGTTCGTCAACGTCGGCGGGACGCCGTGCGTGATCTTCGGCCCCGGCGATGTCCGCGTGGCGCACAGCGCCGACGAGTTCGTGCCGCTCGATGAGGTCGAGACTTGCGCGCGGGTCCTCGCCGCGTGGGTCATTCGCGAGCTGGGGACGGTCTAGCGCGGGCTGCGCCCGTGTTACGTGCCGGCGGCGGGCGCTGACGCCGCGTGGTCGTTGACGGCGGTCCGGCGGGCAAGTACCAGGAGCACCGGCACGACCACCAGGGCCGCACCTAGCAACCCGAGCGTCGCATAGCCCGCGTACGCGACGACCACGCCGGAACCGAGGCTCGCCGCGGCGGCGGAGCTCCAGATCAGACCGTCCGTGAGGCCCTGGAGCCGCGTCCGTTCGGCGAGCGACAGGTCCTGGGTCAGCAACGCGGAACCGGCGACGTAGCCGAGGTTCCAGCCGTATCCGAGGAGGAACAACGCGACGAACAGCAGCACGCCGCCTTCGGGCGGTGCGGCCGCGGCCAGGATCGCCGCGAGCGCTGACGTGGCCAGGCCGGCCAGGATCACGGGCACGCTTCCGAGGCGATCGGTCAGCTTTCCCGAGATCGGTGACAGGCCGTACATCCCGAACGTGTGCCCGCTGAGGACGAGCCCGACCGCAGCGATGTCGTGACCGTGCTGGGCCATGTGCAGCGGCGTCATCGTCATGATCAGGACCATCACGACCATGCCCGTCACGAGCGCGACCATCGCAACGGGCACGTTCGGCCGGCGAAGGACGCTCCGCAAGGCGAGGGCCGTGCCTCGCTCACCTTCGGCGCGGTCGCGCACCGACGACAGGTCGGCAAGCGCGTATGGGTCGGGACGGAGTGCCACGATCGTGAGCAGCATCGCCATCCCCACGAAGACGACGGGGACGAGGTAGGCGCCGGCGAGATCGGGCAGCCCGAGAGCGCTGGCCACGTCCGACGCCGGCGCCGCGAGATTGGGCCCGATCACGGCTCCGATCGTGGCGCCCCAGACGACCGTGCCCAGCCCGGAAGCGCGTCGTTCGGGCGGGAACAGGTCGGCCGCCACGTAGCGGGACAGCTGGTTGGACGCGTTGCCGAAGCCGATCAGGAACGTCCCGACGAGCAGGAGCGGGAGGGAGGCCCAGACGACGGACGCGGTCGCGACGAAGGCGCCGGCGACGCCGAACCCATACCCGGCGGCCAGTCCGTTGCGCCGCCCGAACCGGACCATGAGCTGCGCAAGGACGACGGCGCCCGCCGCGGCGCCGAGCACGACCGTCGCACCCGGCGCGCCGCTCCAGGCCGTGCTGCCCGCGATGTCCTGGGCGACGATCGTCGCGACCGTTGCGGCGGCGATGTGGCCCGTGCTCCCCAGCGCCACGCCCGCGACGAGCGACCGCATCGTCCGTCGGCGGAGGCGCTCGAGCTCGAGGGGCGGGAGACTGTCAGTCATGGCCCGCGATGATACCGGCGGGCAGGATCAGTCCAGACCGAGGGTCAGTCGCTCGAACGGGACCGACGGCTCGTTCGTGCCAGACATCCCCGCGACTTCCGGCGTCGTCGCGGCCGAGCCATTCACCACGTGCTCGCCCGACGCGGTCGGCCTGACCGCGCCTCCTCGACCAGGCGGCACAGCGCATTCACGAGTCGCATCTGCTCCGGCGTCTTGCAGTTCGCCTCGAGCAGGCGCGGACTGGCGATCACGAGGGCGATGGCCCGGGCCCGAGAAACGGCCACGTTGAGCCGGTTGCGGCTGTACAGGAAGTCCATGTCTCGCGGCGCGTCGTCGCGGCTCGAGCTCGCCATCGAGTAGATCGCGATCGCTCCTTCCTGTCCCTGGAACTTGTCGACGGTGCCGACACGGACCTGGAGCCCCGGTGCGAGACGACGTTCGATCTCGCCGTGGACGAGCGCCACGTGCGCGTTGTACGGCGCGACGACGATCACGTCCTCGACTCCGATGGCTCGCGAATCGCCGTGCCGGTCCGTCCACGGCTGCCCCAGCACGGAGGCGACGGCATCCGCTACAGCTCGGGCCTCTTCGCGCGACCGCGACCCGTTTCCATCGTGATCGATGCCGATGTACCTGATGCCGGCGCCATCGAGCAGCGGTTCGTCCGACACGACGTGCTGCAGACTCGTCGTCGGGTGGGTCCCGAGCCGACCGTCGTAGAAGGTCTCCGAGATGTAGGTGTTGACCGCCGGGTGCATCCGCCACGTGGTGTCGAAGGAAGACGCCAAGACGATCGTCGAGGGTGGCGGCGCCGCCAAGCAAATGCTCGAGGGCTGACACGCCGGATCCTTCGGGGTGCACGCCTTGACTGACTTGGGGCAGCTGGTTCGGATCCCCGAGCAGCACGACTGAGCGTGCCGCGCCACTCATCGCGATGACGTTGGCCAGAGACATCTGCCCTGCCTCGTCGACGAACAGCACATCGACGGCTTCGAGCATCTCCGGGCGCGCGAACAGCCACTGGGTCCCTGCGGCCAGGTCGAATCGGCCGTCGCGGATCCCGGTCTCGACCTCCTCGTTGTTGGCGGCCAGCCGAACGCCTGGATCGTTGCGGAGCTCATCGCCCGTGTCGCACTTCTGGATGGCCCGAAGCGGCACGCCGGCATCGACCGCGGCTTCGCTGACCGCCTCGAGCATGTTCGTGATCGCCTTGTGCGACTGGGCGGCCACACCGACGCGTCGACCGCGGCGGATGAGCTCCACGATCATCCGGGCGCCCGTGTACGTCTTGCCCGTTCCAGGTGGGCCCTGGATCGGCAGCACGGTGTCATCCAGCCCGGCCGCGATCCGCCGGGCACCCTCGATGATGTCCTCGTCGCTACCGACCAACGGTGTTCCCGCCTCGACGCCGCCGATTCGTGGCGGTCGGCGAGTGAGCAGGTCGCGTGCGGCTCGGAATGGTCCGTCGCCCTCGATGCCGTTGGCGATGACATGATCCGCGATCCGAAGCAGCGCGGAGGGCATCGGACCGGCACCGATCGGCTTTGTGGGGATGAGCGATGTCGGGTGATACCCGAGCATCGAGGGGCCGCGCTTGAGATCGATCGTGCCGTGGACATCGTCGATATCGACGATGTCGCCAGCGTCCGATGCCGAAATCGCTCCCGTCAGGCGGGTTCGGGTCGATGACCGCGTGGCCTCGGCGAAACTTGTGGTCTTGCGGAGGAAAGGCGTAGCGCCGAACCACGCTCCGCGCGGCGGTGCCGACATCGCCCACAAACGACAGACCGCCGAGTCCCTCACTGGCCTCGATGAGGTCTTCCGTGGACTTCTGGCGCAGGTCGTGCCACAGCCACCATGCCGGCTTCTCATCGCGGCGATGCCAGTCGAGCACCTGCGCTAGCAGCCACCGTCCGTGTTCCTCGGGGCTGCGCAGGTCGCGGTCCGCCGGCACGCCTGCGGTCAGGGCGTCGATCCTCTCCTGGACCTCCGCGGCGCGAGCGGTCTGGCCCTCGGTGGGCGCCCCGTCGCGGACGGCTGGTCGGTCCCAGACGGCCTCTGCGAACCTGTCGACTGCCTCGGCTCGACGGTCCTCGAGCCAGGTCCGAAGCATCAGCGTCGAGACACAGTCGTCGCGGTTGTAGTCGGCGATGCCCTTGAGGATCGAGTCGTCCCGTTCGGCCATCCAGCGCTCGTACTCGACGACGCTGAACCCAGCCTCGGTGACGGGCCCTTCCCGCTGCGGCAGGTAGAACTTCTCGATCTGCTTGAGCGAGTAGGACTCGACCGATGCGCGGACCCCCTGACGAACGACGTTCAGGAGGTCCACGAACACTCCGCCGCGCAAGAGGCGGTCAACCTCGTCTTCGCGCGTGGCGTGGCGCTGCATCAGCCGCTTGACCGCCCCCGACTCGTAGCCGCCGTAGTGGTAGACGTGCATGTCCGGGTGGCCGTCGAGCCGGTCGATGAAGAGGTCGATGAACGCCTCGAACGCCGCCTTCTCCTCCTCGCGGTCGTGTCCCCAGATCGGGAGGTACGCCGGCTCACCATCGACTTCGAATGCGACACGCCGAGCAGGTATTCGAGGCCGCCGTCGAACGCCCACGGATCGGCCTCGATGTCGAAGAAGACGTCCCATGGCGTTGGCTCTGGGAGGGCCGCCAGGCCGCGGCCCGGCTGACGTCCGGCTCGGGCGGGATGAGCTCGAAGACCCGCTCATGGGTCACGCGCTCATGGAGCTGGAGTCGCGCCTGGTCGCTGAGCCGTCGCAGCGCGCGTGGACTGATGTCAGTGACGACGGCTTCGCTTGGCAGTGCGGCGATCGCCGTCAGCGTCGGGACGCCGCCGTCCAGGAATCGCTCGGTATCCACGCGACGCATGCCGGCCACGATGGACGGGTGATCGTCGTCGCGCCGTCGCTGGATGCACGTCGGATACCACACGCAGACCCGACAGTGATCGACCGGGTCGGGGTACGTGTCGATCGCTCGCGAACCGCCCAGCACCCTGGCCTCGAATCGCGCCTTTGCATGGCGGTAGTAGGCCGCGTAGTCCTCCAGGCGATGCGGATGTTCGACGCCGTCGCCCGTCACGACATAGATGGTTTCCGGCCTTACGCCCTGGAGCCTCTCGAGGAGGTCGGCGTAGACGCACATCTGGATGATGGCCGCGGCTTTGACACCGCGTGACAGCTTCGTGTCGGCGATGTCGTAGCTGTACGCACCGAGGACGGGGCTCGGTCGATCCGTCCGATAGAGGAAGTCGGCGTGCCCACGCCAACGCCCATCGAAGAAGGTCGCCTGAAAGATGACGTCCGCGCCCGCCCGCATCGCCGAGAGGGTGGCGGCTTCCGCTTCCCGGAGCTGATCCGGCGTGGATAGCGCCGTCTTGTCGATCTCGACGATCGAACGGCCCGCGGCTCGCAGGCCCTCCAGGTGCGCGGCCTCATGGGCGTCGCCCCGATCCTGCATCAGCCGAACGGTGAGGTCCTCTCGGCGGTGAGGGCGCTCCCAGCGCTCCTCCGCGCGGCCGAGCTCGAGCGTGGAGAGATGGTCGCAGGCGAGGTAGCCGACGAGGTCGGTGGCACTGACGATCAGGGTGCCGTCGGGGGCCTTGTGCACGCGTCAACGATAGTCGGGGCACGCGTCAGCTTGCCTGTCACGAGTTGTGACAAGGTGTCAGGCCTCTCCCCAGTGCGTCAGGCGAATAGCGCGACGACCGCGGCTTCGAACACTTCGGTGTGGCGATCGACGTCGGCCTCGACCGTGACCGGCGACATCAGTGCCATGTTGTGGAACGGCGTCATGAGGACGCGCCGGTTCATCGCCCAGAGGTGCAGGAAACGCTCGAGCTCGGGATCGGCGTTGGCGGCCTGCTCCGCGCCGGTGCGCGGCGGCTCCGGCATGAAGTGGTATTCCGCCCGGGCACCGAGTCGGGTCACGTGCCATGGCACCTCGTGCGCAAGAAGCACGCCATCGACTCCGTCGGCCCAGCGCTCCCCGAGTGGGAGCATCCGCTCGAACGCCGCCTCGGTCAGGACCTCGCCCAGGGTCGCCCGCACCGCGGCGAGGGACAACGCGTAGCCCGCCAGCGTGCCGCCGATCCCACCGACGTCGGCGTTCTTCTCAGGGATGGACGCGCTCACGCGGTCGGCGATCTCGCGGCTCATGCCGTAGGCCGCGGCCGGGATCCCGCCCCCGATCGTCTTGCCGATGACGAGCATGTCGGGCTCGAGGCCCCACGTGCCGGTCGCGCCGGCGGGGCCGGCGCAGATGGTGTGGGTCTCATCGATGATGAGGATCGTATCGGTCTGCCGGGTGAGTTCACGGACCGCGTCGTGATAGCCGGGCTCGGGCAGGACGATGCCGATGTTCGTGAGCGCGGGCTCGATGAGCACGGCGGCGACGTCGCGGTCCGCGAGCGCGCGGGCAAGGCCGTCGACGTCGTTGAAATCCACGACCCGGGTCGTCTCGGCAACATCGACCGGTGCCCCGATCAGGCCCTCCCTCGGACGAACACGACCGTCCGCGTCGAGGACCGCGAACGTCTCATCGACCGAGCCGTGGTAGCACTGGTCGTGGACGACGACCTTGCTGCGGCCGCTGATGTGGCGGGCCAGGCGGATCGCGAAGCGGTTCGCGTCCGTGGCCGACAGCGTGAACTGCCAGGCCGGCAGGCCGAACCGCCGCTGGAGCTCCTCCCCGGACCAGATGGCGTCCTCGGTCGGGAGCATGTGTGTGATGCCGCGGCGGAGCTGGCGCTCGACGGCGGCGATCGTCGGGCCGGGGCCGTGGCCGGCCATCGCCCCGGTGTCGCCGAGGCAGAAATCGACGTACTCGTGGCCGTCGACGCAGGTGAACCGGGCGCCGGAGGCTTCCTCGACGAACAAGGGGAACGGGCCCGCCCAGCGGACCATCCAGTTCATCGGGACGCCGTCGAGGAGCGATGCCTTGGCGCGCTCGTGCAACTGCTGGGAGCGCGGATGTTCGGCGACGAAGCGCGCGGTCTCGTCGGCCATGTGGCGCGCGAGACGCGCGCGATCGAGCGTGCGGAGGGACGTCATCCCGGCAGGATGGCGCGTCGGCGGACTGCCGTGTCGGCCATCCCGGCCGGTGCGACGTCGGCTAGGTCAGTGGGTGCGGCGGGTGAAGCCGCAGATCGCGCAGGTCGCGACGCCGGTGGTCGGATCGACCTCGAGGAAGCTGGGGCACCCGTTGGTGCCGCAGAAGATGCGCGAGCTGGTGTTGGCGGCGGTCGCGCGGCGGCGCATACGGCGCATGGAGCTGGAACGACCGGCAAAGGTCGTCGTGGTGGAACGGGACATCATGGTTTGGATACTCGTGTTGCTTTCTGGCGCGCCACAGGTGGTTTGATCCTGGGCCGCGGCCGGTGATTGGTTTCGCTCTGGACAGCCCGAGATGGGGGCCGGAACGGTCTGGTGATTCGCGCTGCGGGCGGGAGCGTCCGTTGTTCGAGGCGCTCGACCGGAGCCGTCGCTGCGGATCGGTGACTTGTGAACTATACCGTCGAACGGGCGTTCGGTCAATGTGGACCATCGTCCGGGGTCGACTCGAGCGTGCGCGCGACGATCGCGATGATCTCCTCTCCATAGCGATCGAGCTTCATCGGCCCGACGCCCGGCACGCGTCGAAGTTCCGGGATCGTGGCCGGTCGGCGGTCGGCGATCGCCTCGATCGTGCTGTCATGGAACACGATGAAGGGGGCGATCGCGTCGGCACGCGCTCGCTCCGTCCGCCAGGCACGGAGCGCGTTGGAGAGCGGTGAGCGATCGCCGGCGGGGACCGGCGGGGGTTTCTCGGACGGAAGGACCCTGACCGTCCGGACCGGTGCCGGCGCGAGACCGTCGAGGAAGCGCGACCGGCTGCGGCGACCCTCGCGCCCCGTCGCGGCCGTTCGGCGGCGGGCCCACGAGAGCCAGAGGTGCCGGCGCGCCCTCGTGATGCCGACGTACAGCAGTCGCCGTTCCTCGGCGAGCTCGCCTGGCTCGCTCGCCTGACGGATCGGGAGCGTGCCTTCCTCGAGCGCGGGCAGGAAGACGGCCTCCCACTCGAGCCCCTTGGCGCGGTGGTAGGTCAGGAGCTCGACGCCGTTGATGGCCCCGCCCGACTCGGCTTCTGCGCGGCGCTCGACCTCGGCGAGGAAGGCCGCCACATCGGCGCCTGGATCCGCGGCGACGAGCGCCTCCGCGAGCTCCAGGAGTGTCACGACCGCCGCGTGTCGTTCACGCGCCGCGTCGCCATCCGGTACCGCGTCCCGCTGGACCCCGAGCTCCCGTTCGAAGGCCTCGGCCAGCCTCGCGGGGAGCGCGTTGGCGACGCCATCAAGCGTTTCCGCCACGCGGCGAGCCTCGGCTGGCCGGTCCAGCGTCGCCGCGATGCGCAACGCCCGACGGACCTCCGGACGCGCGAAGAACCGCTCGCCGCGGACGTGGAACGGGATGCCCGCCGCGCCGAGGCCCGCTTCCAGGGCCGGCAACTGGGCATTCGTGCGGACGAGGATCGCCATGTCGCCGTGGGTGATGCCATCCCGGGCGAGCGCCCGGATGGCCGCCGTGATCCCGGCGAGCTCCGCATCGTCCGTGTCGAAGCCGGCGATGTGCGGCGGCGGCCCGCCATCGAGCGTCGGCACGAGCCGCTTCTCCGGTCGCGCCACCGCTCCCGGAGCGCGCTCGTCGCTCGCCGATCGTCCGGCGGCCAGCACGCGATTCGCGAGGCCCAGCACCTGCGGCGTCGAGCGGAAATTGCTCTCCAGCCGCACGATCCTGGCATCCGGGTATCGGGCAGGGAAGCCCGTCAGGTAATCGCTCGTGGCCCCGGTGAACGTGTAGATCGTCTGGTCCTCGTCGCCGACGACCGCGAGGTCATCGCGGCCGCCGAGCCAGGCGTCGAGCAGCGCCTGCTGGAGCGGGTTCGTGTCCTGGTACTCGTCGACCGAGAACCATCGATAGCGCGCCCGGACCTCGGCCGCGACGGCCTCGTCGCCCTCGATCAACTCCACGGTCATCGCCAGCATGTCCTCGAAGTCGATGAGCCCGGCCCGGTCGCGGGCGGTCTCGTAGTCCCGATAGAAGCGAGCCATGAGGTCCGGAGGCAGCGGGCCGTCGTGCCGCTGCGCGATGACGCCATCGGCGTAGCCCGCGGGTGCGATCCGGCGTGCCTTCGCCCACTCGATCTCGGACGCGAGGTCCCGGACGGCCAGGTATCGGTACCCGCCGGGCAACGACCGCGCCAGCGGCACGAGCAGCGACGCCTTCGACGAGAGGATCCCGGGCAGGTCGCGGTCGTGGATGCGCGGCCAGAAATGCCGGAGTTGGCGCAGGGCCGCCGCATGGAACGTGAACGCCGACACGCCTCGCCGCCCAGCCGCCGCCAGGCGATCGCGCATCTCCGTCGCGGCCTTGTCCGTGAAGGTGACGACCAGGACGTCGGACGGCCGGATGGCGTCGGTCGCCAGGGCGTACGCGACCCGGCGCGTGATCACGCGGGTCTTGCCCGTGCCGGCCCCAGCCAGGATGCACAGCGGGCCGCGGACCGCGGTGACCGCCTCGCGCTGGGCGGGATCCAGGTCGTCGAGGAGGGCGTCCGCGTCGATGGTGAGCATCGCCCCGATCGTAGCGCCGCGCGCTGCACTGGGCCTCCACCGACGGATTTCGGGCGGTCCGGAGCGTCATGTCGCGGTGCGTCCGGTCGAACGGAGACCGAAAATAGGCCTTGCCACACCGGTCCGGGGGGCTAGGATGCCGTCATCGCATTCGTTTCGGATGCGGTCGGATACGAATGAGGGAGGCACAGCACCAGATGACTGAACCGACCATCACCCCGCCACCGGAACCGCCGTCGGCACCGCCGCCGGCAGCGCCGCCGGCACCGTCGTCGACGTCCATCCCGTCGCGGCCGACCGGCATCACGATCCTCGCGGTCCTTTCCGCGATCGGCGGCATCCTGGGCATCCTCGGCGGCGTTGCCCTGATCGGCCTCGGTGGCTTGGGCGCCGCGGCAACGGGTGAGGCGGCCTTCTTCGGCCTCGGGGCGGTCTTCGGGATCCTCGCACTCGCTACCGGGATCGCAAGCCTGGCCTTCGCCTACGGGGCCTGGACGCTCCAGCCCTGGGCCTGGATGCTCGGTGTCGTGCTCCAGGGCGCCAGCATCGTCCTTGCGGTCATCGCGATCATCAGCGGAAGCGATATCTCGAGCCAGATCATCGGCGTCGCCATTGCCGCGATCATCCTGTACTACCTGATGCAGCCCAACATCAAGGCGGCCTTCGGGCGAGCCTAACCCGGTCCGAAGCTCGGTCGGCGGGGTCCGGAAACGGACCCCGCCGACGTATGTCCGGCGCTAGAACGGCGGCCAGGGGATCGCCGGCCACGTCGGCGACGGGAGCGGGAAGCGCTCGCTCTTCAGCAACGAATCCACGCGTCGGACCGTGGCGCGCACGTCGGTCCGCCCCAGCAGCGCTCGCAGCGTCGCGCCCAGCTCCCCGTCGAGCCCGTCGCGGACGCGCCGGAGGCCATCGAGCTCATCGGGCGACAGCTCCTGCCCGCGCCACGCCCACAGCACCGTCCGCAGCTTCGGCACGGGCGAGAAGCACACGCCGTGATCCACGCCGTGGATGTGCCGGCCGCCGTCGACCGGCAGGATGTGGCCGCCCTTGCGATCGGTGTTGTTGATCGCGGCATCGAGCACGGCCATCCGCCGCAGGCGCGGATCCGCGGACGTGATCAGCTCCACGACGTCGACCGTCGGATCGGGCTCGACGTACGCCTGGACCATGCCCTCACCGAACGGCCCGTCACGCAGCACGGTCGGGGGGACGATGTCCCAGCCGCTCGACTCCGAGACGTGCCACGCGGCGACCTCCCGCCTCGTGAGGGTCCCGTCCGGGAAGTCGTCGAGCGGGCGCTCGCCCGCCGTCGGCTTGTAGATGGCTGCCAGCGGCTCCAGCGGCCCGGGATCCGGGCACGCGACCGTGACGAACAGGGCGTTGTTGCTGGAGCCGATGACGCGCCCGACGACGTCGATCATGCCGTCGCGCAGGATCTCCAGGGTGGCGGCCCGATCCGGCACGCGTGCTCCGTCGCCCCGGCTAGTTGACGTAATGGCCGTTCCGCCGCGGGCAGATGTGACCGCGCGGATCGAGCGGGGCGCCGCACAGCGGACAGGGCGGGCGGCCGCCCGCGACGACCCGGGCGGCCCGGGCCACGAATGACCGGGCCGCCGCCGCGGTCAGGCGCACTCGCAGCAGGTCCGGCCCGTCCTCGTCCTCGTCGTCGTCCTCGTCGGGATCGATGGCCTCGCCGTCCTCGTCCTGGGCACGGGCCTCCAGGAGCACGCGCTCGGCATCCGGGTCCCAGCCGAGCGTCAGGGAACCGGCGCGGAACGCCTCGATGAGCGGCTCGTCCAGGGCCGAGACGTCATCGTCGAGACCGGTGGCGGCGTCCGGGAGCACCTCGTCAGGGACGCCATGGGGCACGCCACGGCGATCGAGCTCGCCCAGCAGGTCGTCGAGTCGCTCGGCGAGGACGGCGACCTGGACCTTCTCGAGCGCGACCGAGACGACCCGACCGCCGTCGCGTGCCTGCAGGAAGAAGGTCCGATTGCCCGGATCACCGATCGTTCCGGCGACGAAGCGCTCAGGCGGATCGAAGATGTAGCGGCGTCGCGGCATGTTTTGACTCTATACCGATTCCGGCCCACGCCGGCTGCACGGCACGGGGCGGTTCAGGAGACGTTGATCGAGACCGTGTGCCAGCCTCGAGCGCCATCCGGCGCGGGCGGTGACGATCGCTCTTCCTGGACCGCGCCGGTCCCATCGGTCGCGCGGACGCTGACCGTGTGCTGTCCCGGCGTCGCGTCCCAGGGCACGACCCACTGGACCCAGGTCGTGTCCGAGATGGGTGCCGAGAGCTCCGCGTCGTGCCACTCCCCGTCGATCGCGACCTCGACCTTGCTGACGCCGCGATCCGGTGCCCAGGCGATCCCGGCGATCGGCACGCGGCCGGCGGCGACCGAACCGCCGCGCGGCGTGTCGATCCGCGACTGGGTCAGGATCGGCGCCTCCTTGGCCCAGCCGAGCGGGACCCAGTAGCCGTCGAAGCCCTCGAGCGTGGTCAGCTCGAGCTCCGCGAGCCACTTCGTCGCCGACACGTAGCCGTACAGGCCGGGGATGATGAGCCGCGCGGGGTAGCCGTGCGACGGCGGCAGCGGCTCGTCGTTCATCTGGACGGCGATCATCGGCTCGCGCGCCGGGTCCATGACCCAGGCCGTCGGCATGCCGGCGCGTGAAGGTCCCGTCCACCGACCGACCCACGAGCTGGCGTCGCCGACGACGACACGCCCGCGATCTCGAGCACCTCGCGCAGCCGGACCCCGGTCCACTTCGCGTTCCCGACGAGCCCGCCACCGACCTCGTTGCTGACGCAGGCGATGGTCACGTACTGCTCGAACATCGGCAGGGCCAGCAGCTCGTCCCAGGTCAGCGTCGTCTCACGCTCCACGAGACCGTGGATCCGCAGGGTCCAGGTGGCGATATCCACGCTCGGGACCAGGAGCGCGGTGTCGATGCGGTAGAAATCCTGATTCGGAACGACGATCGGGGTCAGGCCGGGCGTCGTCGGCGCAAGGTCGGCCCCGGCGGCGAGGGGTGGCACGGTCTCCGCGGCGACGGGCAGCTCCGCGGCGGTGATCGGCGCCGTGCGCGAGCCGGCGAGCAGGCTTCGGCCGCCGAGACCCACGACGAGCGCGGACAGGCTGATGGCGCCGGTGCGCAGCAGGAACGAGCGGCGCGCCGGGTCCGAGGATGCGACGACGCCGTCGCGCCCCCGGCGCCCGGGCGAGGAGCCACGACAGGGTCTGCACCCCGAGCCCGACGGCCACCGTGGCCTGGGCCGCCACGGAGGCCGCATTGGCCAGCGGGATCGCCGAGGGCGGCCGCGAAGCCGAGCACCCCGAACGCGACGAAGCCCGCCGCCGCGAGGGCGAAGCGACGGACCGCGAGGATGCCGAGGACGGCCCCGAACGCCAGCGACGCGAGGACCACGACGACCTCGAGCGCCACCTTGTCGTTCGTCCCGAAGAGCGCCACGACCAGGTCCTTGGCGCCCGCCGGTTGCAGGTCGATGACGACCTGGCCGACCGCCGCGACGAGGGAGGTCGCGCCCGGCAACAGCGCGGCGATCAACTCCGACACTCCGAGGGCGACGGCCGCGGCGGCCACGCCAGCGGCCGCGGCATCGACCCGCGACGTCGTCGAACGTGCGGAAACGGCCGGGCCGAGCGTCGATGCGGAGGTGCTCACGGCGTCATGGTGCACCGGACTCGTGACATTCGCGTGTCGGGCCCCGCCACGGTCACCGGTCGCGTCGCATCCGGGCCGTCCACCGCCCGTCGCGCCCCTCGACGGAGAGCGGCATCGAGAACGCCTCGGTCAGGACGTCATCGGTGAGGACGTCCGCACTCGGCCCGGCCGCGAGCACCCGACCCTCGCGCAGCACGAGCGCCTGCCCGAACCCCGCTGGGATCTCCTCGAGGTGGTGCGAAACGAGGATCAGCGCGCGCAACCGCGGCTCCCGGGCGAGCGCTTCGAGGTCGGCGATGCAGCAGCTCTCGCGCCGCGAGGTCGAGGCTGGCCATCGGCTCGTCCAGGACGAGCACGTCCGGGTCCGGCATGAGCGCCCGCGCGATCGAGGTCCGCCGGCGTTCGCCGGCCGACAACGTCCCGAAGGCCTGGTCGAGGTGATCGGCCAGGCCCAGCCGCTCCCCGAGGTGCCGCGCCCGATCGCGGTCGGCGTCGTCGTACACGTGCCACCACGGCTCGAACGCGCCGTGACGGGCCGTCATGATCAGCGTCGTCGGGGTCAGGTCGGGTCGCATCGCGGCCTCGATCGCGGACCCGGCGAACCCGACGCGACGCCGAAGCTCGCGCGCGTCCGTTCGTCCGTAGCGCTCGCCGAGCACCTCCACGGTGCCCGTCGTGGGCCACAGGTTCATGGAAGCGACCGACAGCAGGGTCGTCTTGCCGCTGCCGTTCGGCCCGAGCACGACCCAGCGCTCGCCGTCGCGCACGGTCCAATCGAGCGGGCCGAGGATGGTGCGGCCCGCCCGGCGCACCGAGACGTCCCGCAACTCGACGATCGCGGGCGTGGCGCCGGGCAGGGTAGGCGGCGTCAGGGAGATGTTGACTCGGCGGCGGCCGGGGCGACCGACGCCTCGGGGGCCGCCGACGGCGGCGGCGTCGGTTCCGGTGTTGGTTCCGGCGTCGGCTCGGGCGTGGGTTCCGGCGTCGGCTCGGGCGTCGGTTCAGGCGTCGGCTCGAGCGACGGTTCTGGGGTGGCACTCGGCTCGAGCGACGGGCTCGCGCGTCGGTGACGCCGGCGGGCACGGCTGCGCGACGGCCTCGTCACCAGTCGGTGACGGCAGCGCGAAGGACGGGACCACACCGCTCGGGTCCGGGGTGGGGATGACGAAGCAGCTCGGCGACGGGCTGGGCGATCCGCAGCCGTCGCCGCCTACGAGCACGCCCCAGGTGCGCCCATACGGGTTGAACTGGTTGTTGTAGAAGTAGGTGACTCTCGTGTTATCGGGCCCACCCCTGGTCCCGGGCCCCCGTTCTGCACGCGCGATCCAATCGCGGTCCGCGTCCATCCAGTTGTCGAACTTGTCTTCGTGACCGGCGACCGACAGCACCGCTTCGCCGCACGTGTCGCCCTCCACGCGGGCGTCAGGCGCACTGTCGCCGATGAACCACTCCTCGACGCCTTCGTCGCCGGCGGCGGGCAACAGCCCGGTGAACGGGTCGATCGCGACCTGGGTCAGGCCTTCCGCCGGACGCTCGAAGTTCGTGATCTCCCACTCGGCGCTGGCCTCCTGCACGAATCCCTGCCAGACGAACGTCGAGACATCGATCGAGAAGACTTCGCCGACGGGGGTGTTGTCGCTGTTGCCGTTCCATGCCCCGACCGACAGGGCATAGGCGCCGTCCGCCCGACCCGCCTCGGTGGGCGGGGCGATGTAGCCGTACGCGTTGAGGTCCTTGGCATCGTTGTTCGTCCCGGTCTTCAGTGTCGCCGGCCGGCGGTCGCCGCCAGGTCCCTCGACGGCGAATTCACCCCAGAACGGGTTCACGCGGCGGTTGGTGTTGCCGGCCAGGATGTCGGTGACGATCCAGGCGGCCTGCGGGCTGACCACCTGCGTCCCTTCGGGTGGGGTGTATGGCTCCACGACGGGCCTTCCCGCGCGGTCCTCGACCGCCAGGATCGTCGTCGGTGGGATCCGCCGACCGCCATTGCCGAGGGTGCCGTAGGCGGACGCCAGGTCCACCGGCCGGGTCTCCGCCGTGCCCAGGGCCAGGGTCAGGCCGGCATCGGTGGTGTCGCTCTGGAAGGTCATGCCGAAGTCCTTGGCCCGGGCGAACATGTGCTCGGGCGTGTTGAGGGCCATCGCCTTCACGGACGGGATGTTCAGGGAGAACTGGAGCGCGTTCCGCAGCCGCACGGGACCGCGCTCGAGGCGGTCCGCGTCGTTCGGGGTGTAGCCGCCGCCGAAATCCGTGCCGACGTCCATGAACATGTCGCCCGCGGTCATGGTCCCGTCGTCGATGCCGACGACGTAGTTGAACGGCTTGAAGGCCGACCCCGGCTGGCGGAAGCCCTGCCCGACCACGTCGTACTGGGGCTGGAACTCCGGGCGGCTCTGCGTCGCGTAGTACTCGGCCGAGCCGACGTAGGCGACGAGCTCGCCGGTCTCGTAGTCGAGCGCGACCAGGGCGCCGTTGCGAACGTTCTTGTCCTCGAGGTTGCGCATCCAGGGCTCGTAGCGATCGAAGCCGAGGGCCTTGGCGGCAGCCTCCCGCCTGTTGGCCCCGCGGTGGGGGACGATCGTCGCGCCCTTGACCCACTTCTCGGCGATCTTCTGGAGTTCGAGGTCCACGGTCGTGGTCACACGCAGGCCGCCGTTGTCGAGCTCCTCGCACGACGGGGTGTCCTCGCCGCACAGCTTGACGGTCAGCTCGTCGCGCACGGCCCACACGAAGTGCGGGGCCAGCCAGCGCGGCGCCGTCTGCCGGGCGAGCTCGAGCTCCTTGCCGACGTCCGCGGTCAGGTCGGCGTCGCTGTACTCGTCGTTCGACATCGGGGTTCGGTCGTCCGCCATGAGCTCGAGGATCTGGTCCCGGCGCTGCAGGATGACGGTGTCGGGCGGGACGATGAGGTGGCTGTCGGCGGCGGGACAGGCTGCGTCGTCTTCCGGCTCGCTGTCGCAGCTCTCGTTCGCGTTGCGCACGAGGTCGTAGTTGGACGGCGACTTGGGGAGCCCGGCGAGGGTCGCGGCCTCACCCGGTGTCAGGTCGGCCAGCTCCTTGCCGAAGTACGAGCGGGCCGCGGCCTTCACGCCGTAGCTCTGGTTGCCGTAGTAGATCTGGTTGAGGTAGGCCGTGATGATCTGCTGCTTGCCGTCGTCGCCCTGCTCGGCGAAGTACTGCGTCACCCGGATGGACTGGATGATCTCCTTGAGCTTGCGCTCGAACGTCCGGTCCCCGTCCTGCAGCAGGTCCGGATCGAGCAGGCGCGCCCGGACGAGCTGCTGGGTGATCGTCGAGGCGCCGCGACTGTTGCCGCGCAAGGAGTCGAGGCCCGCGGCGACGATCGCGAGCGGGTCGAAGCCGGCGTTCTCCCAGAAGGTCTTGTCCTCGATCGCGGTCGTGGCGTCGAGCATGAGCGGTGGGATGTCCTCGAAGGCCACGACATCGCGCTTGAACTCGCCGAAGCGGGCGATCTCGACCTCCCCGGTGCGGTCGAGGAGCACGGTCTCCTCGGGCAGGGTGTAGTTGGTCAGCTCCTCGGGCGGTTCGAGGTCGCTCGCGAGGGAGCCATAGACCGACAGCGCGGCGACCGCGGCCAGGATCCCGACGGCGGCCAGGAACGCGAACACGATGATCGCGATCCAGCCGGCGGTGGTCCGGCGGGGCGGTTGCTTGTCGTTGATCGGGTAGGCCTGGGAGCGATAGGGGTCGGACATCGCGCGCAAGCATGCCGCATCGGGTCAGATCACGCGGCTCACGAGGACCGCCGCGGCGTTGCACGCGCGTGACGCGACGGAGTCCCGCCTCAGACCGGGGCGAACCGGTCCAGGTGCGCGCGGTCCGCCTCGAGGATCGCCTCGAGCAGCGGGCGGGCGACCTCGGGCCCGACGAGCGGGTTCGCGCCCAGCGCCCGGACGGCCAGCGTCCGGTCGCCGGAACGTGCCGCGGCCACGGTCAGCTCCTCGTACGCCTTCACGGCCTGGACCAGGCCGCGCTGCTCGGGGGCCAGCGGCGCCAGCGGGAGCGGGTGCGCGCCATCCCGATCGATGCGCGCCGGGACCTCGACCACCGCGGAGGCCGGCAGGTCCGGCATCGCGCCGTCGTTGCGGACGTCCACGATCTGGACGTCGCCCGCACCGTCGTGGAGCGATGCGATGAGCTGGGCCGCCGCCTCGCTGTAGAAGGCGCCGCCGCGGTCGTCGAGCAGCGCCGGCTTCTCGGCGAGGGACTGGTCGCGGTAGAGCTCGAGGAGACGGGCCTCGATGTCCATGACGTCCTTCGCTCGGGTGTGGCCCGCGCGTTGCTCCTCGAGCACCGTCCGGGTCAGGAAGTAGTAGCGCAGGTAGTAGGACGGGATCGCGCCGATGGTGCGGATCATGTCGACCGGCAGGCGGAATTCATCGGCGAACAGCTCGGCGTGCGCGTCGAGCAGCTCGGGCAGCCGGTCGACGCCATCGACGCGGACCGCACGCTCCCAGGTCAGGTGGTTGAGCCCGACATGCTCCAGCTCGACCCGTTCGGGCTCGACGTCGAAGAGCGTGGCCATCCGGCGCTGCAGGTTGATCCCGACGTTGCACAACCCGATCGCCCGGTGCCCGCCATCGATGAGGGCCTGGGTGACGATGCCGACCGGGTTCGTGAAGTCGACGATCCACGCGTCGGGCGCCGAGCGGCGGGCCACGAGCTCGGCGAGCTCGAGGATGACCGGGACCGTGCGCATCGCCTTGGCGAAGCCACCCGCGCCCGTCGTCTCCTGGCCGATGACCCCGAATCGGAGGGGGAGCGTCTCGTCGACGAGCCGCGCGGCCTGGCCACCGACCCGCAGCTGGAACAGCACGAAGTCGGCGCCGTCGAGGGCCGCATCCCGATCGCCGGTCAGCTGCAGGCGGCCGGTCCAGTCGAGCCGGTCGAGCATGCGCTGCGCGAGGCCGCCGACGACGTCGAGTCGGTCGGGGTCCGTGTCGAGCAGGACGAGCTCGTCGATGGGAAGGCGGTCCGCACGTCGAACGAAGCCGTCGACCAGCTCCGGGGTATAGGTGCTGCCGCCGCCGACGACGGTGACCTTGGTGCCCATCCACCCTCCCATTCCGTCAAGCCGACAGGGCAGGGGCTTGACACGATTGCTTATAACGTTATCAGCAATCGCGGACCGCGCAACCCTGGTCTTTCCCGTCCGACCTCGAGGAGCCGCCAGCCACGATGGCCCGTTTCCGCCTCTCGCTCGGCCCCGTCCCGATGCACCACCAGGTCTATCTCGACCTGCGCGAATCCCTGGACGACCGGACGTGGCAGCCGGGCGATCGCCTCCCACCGGAACGTGAGCTGGCTCGCCACTACGGCGTCAGCCTGATCACCGTCCGCCGGGCGCTCGGGGAGCTCGCCCAGCAGGGGCGCATCGAGCGGACGCGCGGACGCGGCACGTTCGTCCTCCGACCGCGCCTGGAACGCGACATCGCCAGCCGCGCCAGCTTCGCGGACGAGATGCAGGAGCGCGGCCTGGACCCCCAGACCCGCCTGATCTCCGCCCGGCCCGAGTCGGCCACGGTCTCGGTCGCCGCGGCGTTGGGCCTCGAGACGGGCTCGCCGACGCTGTACCTCGAGCGGCTCCGACTGGCGGGCGGCGAGCCGTACCTGCTCGAGCAGGTCCATCTCCCGGCCGAACGGTTCCCGGGCCTCCTCGCGAGCGATCTCGAACACGCCTCGCTGTACGAGCTGATGGCGACCCGCTACGGGACCCCGGTCGTGCGCGCTCGAGAGGCCCTGGAGCCCGTCCTGTTGCGGACCCGCGAGGCCGCCCTGCTGGGCCAGCGCCGTGGCGCGGCGGCCCTCCTGATCGAAGGCATCGCGTTCGCCGCCGATGACACGGCGGTCGAGTTCGGTCGGACGTTCGTGCGCGGCGATCGCTCGCGCTACTACGTCGATCGCGATGTCGAGCGGCCGAGCCGGTCGCATCCAACGGAGGCGCTCACACCAGGAGGAGGAGCGAGTCGGTGACAACGTCGAGCAACCCATCGAACGGTCGTCGCAGACGGAGGAGTACGCGCATGCAACCAACGTTCGGGCGGATCGCCGTCCTGGTATCGGTGCTGGCCTTGCTGGCCGGTGCCTGTGGAGGAGCCACCCCTAGCGCCGTGGCGCCGACCGGATCGGCCGCCCCGGTCGGATCTGCTGACGCCTCGGCGACCCGCGGAGTCGACCGAGCCGGTCCCGACGCCGTTGCCCGTCACCGGCTCGCAAGCCGACCCGGGCGACGTGCTGATCCGCTGGTACTGCTGTCTCGGGACGGGTGACGCACCCGAGCAGGTCGAAGTCGAGCTCAAGGTGACCGAGGACTTCAACGCCTCGCACGAGGGCATCCATCTCCAGTTCGAAGGGTTCATCTACCAGGGCGCCCGCGACGCGCTCTCCACGCAGCTGGCGTCCGGCAACGGCCCCGACATCGTCGGCCCGGTCGGGATCGGCGGCGCGGAGGCGTTCCACGGCCAGTGGCTCGACCTGCAGCCGCACATCGACAAGGCCGGCTTCGACATGAGCCAGTTCCCCGAGTCGACCGTGGACCTGTACAACGCCGGCGGCGAAGGCCAGCTCGGCATCCCGTACGCGGTCTATCCGTCGGTGTTGTTCTACAAGGCCGACATGTTCAAGGAGGCCGGTCTCGCCGAGCCGCCGCACGAGTGGAACAGCGAGTACACGATGCCGGACGGTTCCAAGCGTCCATGGGACTACGACACCGTCCGCGAGATCGCCAAGATCCTGACCGTCGACGAGAACGGCGCGGACGCGACCGAGGCCGGCTTCGATCCCGAGAAGATCGTGCAATGGGGCTTCGAGCCGCAGCGTGACGATCTGCGTCAGACCGGGGCCTACTTTGGTGCCGGCAGCTTCATGGCGGCCGACGGCAAGACCGCCGAGATCCCGGCAGCATGGTCGGCCGCGTGGAAGCACTTCTACGACGGCATCTGGACGGACCACTTCAGCATGACCGGTCCGATCTTCGAGACCACCGACATCAATCCGGCGGGGTATCCGTTCTGCGCCGGCAAGGTCGCGATGAGCACCAACTACCTGTGGTCGACGTATTGCGTGTCGGACGCAGGTGACGACTGGAACATGGCCGCGACCCCGTCCTACCAGGGCAAGACGACGGCCGCCTTCAACGCCGACACGTGGCGGATCATGAAGACGAGCAAGAACCCCGACCAGGCATTCGAGGTGCTCCTGTACCTGCTTGGCAACGAGGACCTGCTCACGCTCTATGGCGGGATGCCCGCCGTGGAGTCGAAGCAGGATGCGTTCCTGCAGGCGCAGTTCGCCGACTACACCCAGGGGATCGACACGAAGGTGGCCAAGGATGGCGTCGCCTTCGCCGATGTTCCCAACTTCGAGTCGTACATGCCGGCCTACAACCAGACGCTCGACTTGCTGAGCAAGTACGGGACCAAGTGGCAGACGACCACCGGCCTCGACCTGAACGCCGAGATCGAGGCGCTGCGCGCCGAGATGCAGGGCGTCTGGGACGCGGGCGGCAGCTGACCGATGGCTCACCTCTGACCCATGGCTAACCCCAGCGTGGCGCGACCGCCACGGCAGTCTCGCTTCTCCGGGCTGGGCTGGCGGCGCGCACGCTGGGGCTACGTCTTCATCGCGCCGTGGCTCATCGGCTTCCTGGCCTTCACGGCCATCCCGATGATCGCGACGCTGGGCTTCTCGTTCACCAACATCAACCTCGCCCAGGCCGAGCCGCTGACGTTCGTCGGACTGAAGAACTACGAGAAGCTGCTCAAGGACCAGCAGGTCTGGGATTCGCTCGGCATCACGCTGAAGTTCGCGCGCGATCGCGCTGCCCGTGGCGGTCATCCTGCCGCTCCTCGTGGCGCTCATGCTCCATACCCGGCACCTGTACGGCGCAGGCGCCTTCCGGGTCCTGTTCTTCCTGCCCTACGTCGTGCCGTTCGTGGCCGGCGTCTTCATCTGGGGCGGGATGCTCAACCCGAGCACCGGCTGGATCAACCTGGCTCTCCAGGCGGTCGGTGTCGAGAACCCGCCGGCATGGCTGGAGGATCCGACATGGGTCTACCCCGGCCTTGCGCTCATCGGGGTCTGGGGCATCGGCGCGGGGATGATCGTCTACCTCGCCGGGCTCAAGGGGATTCCCACCGATCTGTATGAAGCCGCCCGGATCGACGGGGCGGGAGCGTTCGCGTCGCTGCGCCACATCACGATCCCGATGCTGACCCCGGTCATCTTCTTCACGATCGTGTTGTCGGTCGTCGAGGTCATGCAGTATTTCCTCGTCCCGCTGGTGCTCCAGAACGGCACGGGCGAGCCAGGCGGCTCGACGATGTTCTACAACCTGTACCTGTACAAGAACTTCTTCACGTTCCAGAACATGTCGTACGGGGCGACGCTCGCGTGGCTCCTGTTCGTGATCACGCTGGCCATCACGCTCATCCTGTTCGGGACGGCCCGGCGCTGGGTCTACTACGCCGGTGAAGCGCGATGACCGCGCTGTCGATCCCTCGCCGCGGGATCCTGCGCCGGCGCGGCCGGGCGGCGGAGGGCAGCCGAGCACCACGGGAGCGCGGCGACAGCGGCCGGTCGTTCCTGGTCACGCTGATCGCGGTCCTGCTCCTGGCGGCCTTCCTGTCCCCGATGCTCCGCTCCGTGGCCTACTCCGTGAAGAGCCTGGAGCAGATCACCGCAGGCCCACGGTCCGCTCTATCCGGCGGATCCCGTGACCTTCTCGCACGGCGGCGAAGAGCTGACCGTCATGAATGTCCCGATGCCCGACGGGACCACGCGCCAGCTGGCGCTGCTCGAACCGCTGCGCCGGTCGAGCACGTTCGTGGACCCGGCCGCACCGGACGCGGCGCCGATCGTGTGGGAGGGATCGTGGCGGACCCTGGAACCGGTCTGGCAGTTCGCGCCGCATTTCGAGAACTTCGCCGCGGTCTGGGACCTGATCGACTATCCACGCCTGCTGTTCAACACCGTGTTCATCGCGGTCGTCTCGACCATCGGCACGCTGCTGTCGTGCACGCTCGTCGCCTATGGCTTCGCGCGGTTTCGGTTCCCCGGCCGGGGGCTCCTCTTCACCCTGCTGATCGCCACGATCTTCCTCCCGGCCGCCGTGACGATCATCCCGACCTACACGGTGTTCCAGCGGATCGGATGGGTCGGGACGTGGCTGCCGCTGCTGGTGCCCGCGTTCTTCGCCAACGCGTACGACGTCTTCCTGATGCGCCAGTACTTCATGACGATCCCGACGGACCTCGACGAGGCCGCGGCGATCGACGGTGCCGGTCCGTTCCGGACGCTGATCTCGGTGGTCATCCCGCAGGCCTGGCCGGTCATCGTCGCGGTGGCGGTGTTCCACCTGGTCTATTCCTGGAACGACTTCTTCGGTCCGCTCCTGTACACGGCCGGCAGGCCCGAGATCCAGACCGTCGCCCTGGGTCTGCAGCGATTCAACGGGATCTACTACCGCGAACCGGGCTACATCCAGGCCGGCACGCTGATGACCCTCGTCATCCCGGTGATCGCGTTCCTGCTGACCCAGCGGTTCTTCACCCGCGGCATCGTCATCACCGGCGTCGAGAAGTGACGGTCCGCGTTGCGCTGACCTTCGACGCAGAGCACCCGGACCGCCGCCATCGACCCGGTGGCACCGAGAAGGTCCTCGACACGCTGGCGGCGGCCGGGATCGCGGCGTCGTTCTTCGTGCAGGGACGCTGGGCGGAGGCGTATCCGAGCCTCGCCCGCTCGATCGCCGAGGGCGGACACCTCGTCGGCAACCACTCGCACTATCACGCCCGCATGTCGCTGCTGAGCCCGAGGGGCATCGCCGCCGACGTCCGCGCCGCGGAGCGGGCGATCCAGCGAACGACCGGCCAGGACCCGCGGCCGTGGTTCCGCTGTCCGTTCGGTGCCGGGACGAACGATCCGGGCGTCCTCGGCGCCCTGGAGCGACTCGGCTATCGCGAGACACGCTGGGACGTGGACGGGCTCGACTGGCGGAGCGCGGCAACGGGTCGTGGGGTCGCGCGCGACGCAGTGGACGCGGCGATGGCCCACGGAGACGGGGCAGTCATCTTGCTCCATCCGTGGACGACCGCGACGGGCCTCGCGCTGCCGGCGATCATCGATGGCGTCCGCGCCCGGGGCGGCGAGTTCGTGCGGCTGGACGCCTTGCCGTGACGCTGGTCCTGGCCGTCGATGGCGGGAACTCGAAGACCGACGTCGCGCTGGTGGATGGGGAGGGGCGCCTGCTGGCCGCGGTCCGAGGCGAGACCACGTCCCACCAGCAGGTCGGTGGGGATGCCGGGATGCAGCGACTGTCCGCGCTGGTCGCGAAGGCCTACGCCACGGCCGGCGTGCGTGGCGCGGAGCGTGCCGACGTCGGCGTGTACTGCCTCGCCGGTGCGGATACGCCCTCCGATGTCCGCGAGCTGACCGGCCGACTCGCCGCGGGCGGTTTCGCGCGGACCGACCTGCTCCGCAACGATACGTTCGCTGCCCTGCGGGCCGGCACGGACCGGGGCTGGGGCGTGGTCGTGATCTGCGGGCAGGGCGTCAACGCGGCCGGGGTGGCGCCCGATGGCCGAACCGCCCGGCTCGAAGCGCTGGGCAATATCTCGGGGGACTGGGGCGGGGCGACCGACGTCGGGCTGGCAGGGGCTTGCGGCGGCCGTTCGGGCGCGCGATGGCCGCGGGGCGACGGACGGTCCTGGAGCGGACCGTGCCCGGGCATTTCGGGCTCGCCACGCCACGGGCGCTGACGATGGCGATGTACCACGGCCGGGTCTCGCAGCGGCGCATCGGCGAGCTGTCCCCGGTCGTGTTCGCCGCGGCGATGGAAGGGGACGAGGCGGCGCGCGCGATCGTCGACCGACTCGCCGATGAGGTCGTCGCGATGGCCGGCGCGATGATCCGGCGGCTCCGGCTCACCCGGAACGATCCCGAGGTCGTCCTGGGCGGCGGGGTCTTCCGGACGCCCGACGAGGCGTTCGTCGCCCGGATCGAGGCAGGGGTGCAGGCGATCGCCCGGCGCGCTCGGCTGGTGCGGTCGAAGGCGCCGCCTGTCGCCGGGGCCGCTTTGCTGGGCCTGGACGCAGGTTGGTGGCGCGATCGCCGACTCCGGCGGTCGGAGCGAAGGTGCGCGCGGCGCTCGCCGCGTGGGACGCCAAGGCGATCGACGCCGTCGTCGAACGGCGGCTGATCCGCCGTCGGTCGCGGGCTTCGGTCAGCGACCGCTGACGGCTCGTCCCGCCGCCACGGCGTCGACGACCTGGCGCGCCCGCGCCGTGACGCCTTCGGGCGCAGCGTCGCCGATCAGCCAGCTCCCGACGCCCACGGCCACGGCGCCGGCCCGGATGAAGTCGGCGGCCGTCTCGACGGTCACGCCGCCGCTCGGGACGAGCGGGATGTCCGGGAACGGCCCGTGGCACTCGCGCACGAACGCCGGCCCCACCACGGACGCCGGGAAGACCTTGACGGCGGCAGCCCCAGCCCGCCACGCCGCCAGCACCTCGCTCGGTGTCGCCGCCCCGGGCAGCGTCGGAATCTCTCGCGCGCGGCTGCCCAGGCGACCAGCTCCGGGTCGGTGTGCGGCATGACCAGGAACGTGGCGCCGGCGTCGAGCGCCTGCTGCGCGGCCTCGATCGAGAGGACGGTCCCGGCGCCAATCGCCAGATCGGGCGATCGGCGAGCGACCGATTCGATCGCGCGCAAGGCGGCATCCACCGGGTCGTTGAGGGTGATCTCGAAAGCCAGCACGCCGCCGGCGAGGAGGGCATCCGCGACCTGTGGGCGCGCTGTCGGCCGTGAGTCGCCTCGCGATGGCCACGACCCCGCCCGCGCGCAAACCGTCAGGGATGGCCGGCCTGGATGTTGGGTCAGTCACGAGGTTCCTCGACCGTTGGCGTGGCTACCCCGGACGGCTGGCCTGACACCTAGTTGTAGGCATCCAGGAAGACCCGGTAGGTACCGTTGGCCTCTTTGCGCCAGACATACATGCAATCGCAAAGATAGCTTCCCTCTTCGCCGTTCCTTTCCCAACGGGCAAAGGACGTAGCCACCTGGTAGATGAGATCCCCACTCTCCCCGACTTCCAGGACCACGGCCTTCGCTTCCTTGATACCGGTCATCTCGAAACAGAACCGATCGATGGCCTCGCGCCCCTGGATCTTTCGTTTTTCGTATCCGATGATCGTCGCCTCGTCGGAATAGAAGGCCGCATATCCCGGAAGATCGCCGCGTATCAGGCAGGCATCCATCTGCTGATTCCACAGCTCGACACGGTGACGAACGTCAGCGATCGAATCTTGGTCTCGCATTCGTATCTCCTGGTTCGATCGGTCACACGCCGACACGGTTCGCTGCTACGGGTGTGGCGACCTGCTGATGCCGGACGAACGCGTGGCGGCCAGCCTCTGTTCGTCGAACGGGCTAATCCACGTACTGCAGCGGCGTGACGACGAAGTCATCCGGCAGCTTCACGCCGGTCGCGTGGTTCGGGCAGTAGCCGCGCGGGTTCTCAGACGGATATCAGTCAACCTACTGCCGGGTTTCATTCAGGTCCGACCCGCTGCTGCCAATCCATCTTCGAGCTGAGTTGAATTGGGACCGTCTCGGTCAACGTACGCGACCGAATCATCGGCTCGGTGGTTGCCCGGTACTTGCGAAAATGGGGCGACTGTAGGTGAACGTCGTACGCCGCTTCGTCGACGTATATCTCGAAGAATCGCAGGCGGGAAGGGTCGTCCTTCTCGGCGACGGCGTAGAGGGCCAACACGCCCGGCTCGACTCGAACCGACTCGTCCATCTCTTCCTTGACCGCCGAGATGAACGCATCCCGCTGTTCGGGGTCAACTTCGATGTGGGCTACCCGCACCAACGGTGTCGGCGTCATGAGCCGAGTGTAAGTGAACCGTTGGGTCAGCCCACGTACTGGAGCGGCGTGACCACGAAGTCGTCGGGCAGCTTCACGCCGGTCGCGATGGTCGGGGCAGTAGCTCCCGGGCCTGGTTCTTGTCGAGGTACTGCTGGTGGTAGTCCTCGGCGTAGTAGAACGGGTACGAGGCGGCGTCGACGATCTCCGTCGTGATCGAGCCGTACCCGGCCTTCGACAGCTGCTCCTGGTACATGGCCTTCGAGGCCTCGGCGACGGCCCGCTGCTCGTCGCCGTCGACGATGATGATCGAGCGGTAGCTGGTACCGACGTCGTTGCCCTGGCGCATCCCCTGGGTCGGGTCGTGGTGCTCCCAGAAGCTCTTGAGCAGCTGCTCGTACGAGATCACGGACGGGTCGTACGCGACCAGCACCACCTCGGCGTGACCGGTCCGCTCGGAGCAGACCTCCTGGTACGTCGGGTTCGGGGTGTGGCCGCCGGCATAGCCGACGGCGGTCGTGACGACGCCCGGGAGCTGCCAGAAATCCTTCTCGTCGCCCCAGAAGCAGCCCGCGCCGAAGACTGCGGTCCGGGTGCCCTCCGGCCAGGGGCCGGCGATCGGGGTGCCGAGGACGGTGTGGATGCCCGGCCGGACGATCGGCTCGGAACGGCCCGGGAGGGCATCGGCGGGGGAGGGGACGGTTTGCGGCTTGGAGCGGAAGAACTGCATGCCCGAAGTGTAGGCCCGAACTGCGTCGATCCGGTGACGAAACCCTGACCCGAACGGCGGGCTCAGACGGTTCTCAGGACGCCTCGCGAGCCTTCGAGTGGCCAGCGCTGGCATCGACCACCCCCGCAACAGGAGAACGCACATGGATCCCCAGATCCCCTTCGAGCCGCTGGTACCGACGCCGCCGCCGTCGACGGCACCGGCACCGGCCAGCGAGTCGCCGCCCGCGACCGCATCGACGCCACGCCTCAGCGGCATGCGCCGTGGCATGGCCACGTTCGGGCTTGCCCTCGGACTGCTGGTCGTCGGCGGCGCGGCGGTCGTCATGGCCGCCAGCCCCGAGCCGTCGTCGAGCGCCGCGCCCGGGACGACGCCGAGCACCCAGCCGTCGACCACCGACGACGACTCGACGTCGGCCGGACGGGCAGACCACGAGGACTGCCCCGAGGACGCCGACGGGCAGAACGGGACGGACGGGCAGGACCCGGCCGCATCGCCGTCGACCGAATCGCCGGCGACGACTCCCGCCACCTAGCGCCGTCCGACGGCAACCATCCACGGCGGCTAGCATCAGCCGCCGTGGATGACCGACTGGACGTAGCGCTCGCGACCATCGATGGCTGGGGCGCCGAGCACGCCGCCGCGGCCGTCGTCGGTCCCGACGGCGTCGTCGCGAGCCAGGGCGATCTCCGACATCCGTTCCGCTGGGCGTCCGTGACGAAGCTCGTCACCGCGTACGCGGTGCTCGACGCTGTCGAAGACGGCCTCCTCGATCTCGACGAGCCGGCAGGCCCGCCCGGCGCCACGGTCCGGCACCTGCTTGCCCACGCCTCGGGGCTGCCGTTCGAGGGCGAGACCGTCATCGCCCAACCCGGAACCCGTCGGATCTACTCGAATCCCGGGTTCGACATCCTGGGTGCCCTGCTCGCCGAACGCGACGGCGTCGCCTTCGAGGACGCGCTGGAGCGGCGCATCCTGGGCCCGCTCGCGATGAACGACACGCAGCTCGTATCGCGGGCCTCCGAGGGACTCCAGGGCCCGCTCTCCGATCTCGCCGCCTTCGCCCGCGAGCTCCTGCGCCCGACGCTCGTGACCCGCGCGACCCTCGATGCGGCCACCGTCACCGCCTTCCCGGGCCTCATCGGCGTCCTGCCCGGGGTCGGGCGCTTCGATCCGCTCGACTGGGGCCTCGGCTTCGAGCTCCGCGACGCGCAAGGATCCGCACTGGACGGGCAGCCGGAACTCTCCGGCGACGTTCGGGCATTTCGGCGGGTCTGGCGGATTCCTGTGGGTCGATCCGGCGCTGGATCGGGCGCTCGTCTGCCTCACCGATCGTGACTTCGGCCCGTGGGCGCTGGAGGCGTGGCCGCCGTTTTCCGACGCCGTCATCGCCGGGCTAGCAGGTTCCTGAGGCGCCTCGCATCATCCATTCGCTGTAGATGGCACGGGACCTTCAACGGATGGTCCGCCCGGGGTGTGGAACGGTACGGTCCCGTACAGCACTGATCGATCCAGCTGGAGCCTCCGTCGTGACCTTCCTCCGTACGCCTCGCGTGATCGCGATCCTGCTCGCCTTCCTCCTCTCTGGCGCAGGTCTCGCGCTCCTCCTGACGGGCGTATTCGGCGGCCGGTCGGCGGGCACCGCGGGACCGGTCACGGGGTCGCCGCCGACGTTCACGACGACCGGCGACCGGTGGACCCTCGACCAGGTGCTCGGAGCGGCGCGCAGCGGCGAGATCGATGCGATCAGTGCCATGACGCCGGCCAATGGAACAGCGGTGAGTGCGCCTGCACCCGTGCTCATCGCGCGAACGGCCAGCGGTGCGATCCACGTCGTCCGACCGGAAGTCCCCGTCGGCGACGCCCTCGACGTGATCCGCGCCG
This sequence comes from uncultured Chloroflexia bacterium, assembly GCA_963850555.1. Lineage (GTDB taxonomy): Bacteria > Chloroflexota > Limnocylindria > Limnocylindrales > CSP1-4 > SPCO01. The sequence goes on from CAWKLT010000013.1 coordinate 222,949, forward strand.
CTGGCTACTCGCGACTCCTGACCGATGAGGCGATCGCCCTCGACCCCGGCAACGGCGCCGGCGCGATGCCCTCGTTCGTCGGTCTCGCGATGTCGGGCGCGCTGCTCGTCCTGGCCATCCTCATCTTCATGCGCATGCGTGGCTCGGCGGCTCGGACCTGGCGTCCGTCGCGAAACCTCAATCGCCGCCGGACCGACACGGCCGTCGTCGGGGAACGCCCGAGCATCACGCTCGCGGACGTCGCCGGCGCGGACGAGGCCAAGCTGGAACTGACCGAGACCATCGAATTCCTGCGCGACCCGAGCCGCTTCATCCGGCTCGGCGCCACCGCCATCCGCGGGGTCATGCTCTACGGCCCGCCCGGCACCGGCAAGACGATGCTCGCCAAGGCCGTCGCCGCGGAAGCCGACGTGCCGTTCTTCTCGGTCTCGGGCTCCGAGTTCGTCGAGAAGTACGTCGGGGTCGGCGCGGGACGCGTCCGCGAGCTGTTCGCCAAGGCCCGTGCGGCCGGCCGAGCCGTCGTCTTCATCGACGAGATCGACGCGATGGCCAAGGCCCGCGGCGGCACCGACAGCCACGAGGAGCGCGAGCAGACCCTCAACCAGCTGCTCGTCGAGATGGACGGATTCGGGACCAACGACGGCGTCGTGGTGATCGGCGCCACGAACCGCCTCGACACGCTCGATCCGGCGGCCCTTCGCCCGGGCCGATTCACCCGCAAGATCCACGTCCCGCTGCCCGATCGCGACGGCCGCCTGGCGATCCTCGCCGTCCATGCGACGGGCAAGCCGCTGACCACCGACGTCGACCTGCCCGCGCTCGCCCGCAAGACCTACGGATTCTCGGGGGCGATGCTCGCCGACCTCCTGAACGAGGCGGCCATCCTCGCCGCCCGCACCGGGCTCGATGCGATCGGCCCCGTCCAGGTCCACAACGGCTGGCTGAAGACCGCCCTCGGCACCTCGCGCAAGCGCTCGATGGACGACCGCGAGCGCAGCATCATCGCCGCCCACGAGGCGGGCCACGCCGTGTGCGGCTTCCTCCACGGCGACAAGCGCCGGGTCGAGGAGATCAGCCTGTTCGCGCACGGCGAGGCCCTGGGCGTCACGGTCTCGAGCTCCGAGGACGACGACCTCCCGTCCGAGACCGACCTGCGCGCCCGCCTCGTGGCGCTGATGGGCGGCCGCGTGGCGGAGGAGCTGCTGTTCCACGAGGTCACCGGCGGCGCCTCGAACGACTTCGAGAAGGCCACGAGCATCGCGACGACGATGGTCCTGCGCTTCGGCATGGGTCGCGATCCGGAAGCGACCGACGAGGGCGCCACCGGTCGAGGCATCCTCACGACGCTGGTCGGCGACTCCGCGGGCTTCAGCCGCGACGTGCGCGACGCGCAGGCGAGGGCGATCGGCAGCATCCTCGACGAGGCCTACACCGCAGCCCGCCGGACGCTCATCGCCGAGATGCCTCGCCTTCGCGACGTCGCGGCATACCTGTACGAGCAGGAGCGGATCGACGGCAACGAGTTCGAGGCCGTCATGGCCGGTCGCCTCCGCCCGGCCGACGCGGATGGGTGGCGCGCCGCCGCGGCGTCGCCTCGCCCGTGGGCCGCGATCCCGACGACCTTCCAGGAACGTGTGCCACGCCGTGCGATGCCGTCCCTGGCCGCCGCGACCCACGCATCGCTGCCGCCCGGCCTGACTCCCGTGACCGAACACGTTCCGTTGGCCCCTGCGGTCAGCGGCGATCGCCCGCCGGCGCCCGCCCGCCGCCAGGCGCGACGTCTCATCGCCAACCGACGATTGCCGGCCATGCCCGGCCGTCTCCGACGCTCCGTGGCTGCAGTCGTGCGCGACCTGGCCGCCGACACGGATCGCTGAGGGCATAGCCAGACGCGACGACCAGGGCCGGTTCACGACCGACCAGGCGGATGTCGGCCGATCCCTCGCCGCCGACCAGCGCAAGTGGGCCAAGGCCACGGCCAAGCCAGGGCAGGGCGACCGCGGAGACCGCGGAGACCGCCGCAAGGAGCGCTGGCGGGGTCACTCACCGGCCACGTGTGCTGCTAGCCTGATGGGCTCCGATCGGGAAGATCGGCCCAGGGGAGGCGAGCGCATGGCGAACTTCAGCGGCAGCGGCACCAAGGACGATCCGTGGGTCCTCAAGACACCACCGGGAACGTCGGAATACCAGATGTATCGCGACGATGCCGCCGACCCGCCGGCCATCGTGTGCCAGGTCGGCGGGACCCGCCTCCTCTACGACGCCCGGGCGATCGACGACCTCCATCGAATGCTCAAGGAGCAGGGTGACTGGGTGCCGCTCGGCGGTGCCGACGAGCAGAAGCCGGCGCCCGAAGGGAGCGTCGAGGCCTGGGGGCGCTCCGCGGACAACCCGCTCGGTGGGTGGTACGGCCTCAAGAAGGGCCTTCGTGGACGGTTCGGCGTGTACATGCCGCCGCTGATGGAGGCGCTCGGACTTGCCGAGGTCACGCACGACCCCAAGAACAACCGCATGCGGGCGATCTAGACACGAAGAGCCCGCCCCGACCGGCGGTCGGAGCGGGCTGAGAGACGAGTGATCTGAGGATCAGCCCGGGGTGTCGAGGCCTTCCACGAGGAGGGTTTCGACGTCTTCGGCGGAGATCGGCTCCGAGAACGAGAGGATCAGCTCCCGATCGAACCCCATCGCATCGGTCGGCCCGCTCGGCTCCGGCTGGACGAGCAGGAAGCGGATGCCACCTTCGTGCTCGTCGATGTACAGGGCCAGCGCGTTGTCGATCGGGAAATCGACCCACGTCAGCTTCAGCGTCGTCGCATCGATGTTCTCGGCCGTCAGCGTCTCGACCGACATGCCGTCGCCGGGCGTTCCGGACCGCGCGTCCACCAGGAGGCCGGTGGTGTCGGCGATATCGACGTAGACGTCCGCGCCGGTCGCGTTCTCGAGGACGACCTTGATCGGCATGGCGTCGGAGCCGCCGTCTTCCGGGACGGGCGTGTGGGCCGGCGTCTCATCCCGAACGGGAACCGGCGTGGGTGCCGGCGTCTCGTCCGGCGCGGGAACCGGCGTGGCCGGCGGGGTCGGGCTCGCGCTCGGGCTCGCGATGGGCGCGACGACCGGCTGATCGTTGCGGTCCCCACCGCCGCCGAATGCCGTGAAAGCCACGGCCGCAGCGAGGGCCACGCCGGCCGCGATGGACGCGAGGAGGGTAATCTGCGTGGACCGGTTCGGGCGATCCAGCACTCGGGTTGTCATATCGATGGTTCCTTCTTGATCCGGCACCGTGGTGCCCTGTCCACTGATCCGGCGGGATCGCCGGTTCACCACGTATGAGCGAGCCGGCCGGCCATTCCTTCAACCGATCGGGGGTCGAGGGGCGATTTGTCGACGGATGTCCACCTTCGCTACGTCAAATGACCTGGGAATCCACGGCCGTGGTCTGCAACGGAACCGATAGAGCCGGCCGGGCTTCTGCGGTGCCCTCGCGCCGCGCCGGGGTGACCCTGTGACGGTGGATGACCGCGCCCAGGCTCAGGCGGCCGATCCGGGGGTTCAGGCCACTGGCCTCAGAGAGCTCGTCGACCGGCTCGAGCAGCTCGCCGGCCGGCGATCGGCGCTGCGTCCGGCATCGGATGCCGCCCGCACCCGCGCGGTGCGGCTGCGCGATCACCTTGCGGGCCATGTCCGGGTCCGCGCCCGCAGCCTCGATGCGCCCCTGGTCGTGCTGCTGCTCGGGCCGACGGGGGCCGGGAAGAGCACGCTCTTCAACACGATCGCGGGTCGCGCGGCCAGCCCGACGGGCGTCCTCCGGCCGACGACCCGGACGGCCATCGTCCTCGCCCACCCCGACGACGCGCTGGCCCTCCGGGGAGGCACGCTCGCCCGGATCGAACCTCGCCGGCTCCGGATCGAGGAGGATCCGGAGCGTCGCCCCGGGACTTGCCCTCGTCGACGCCCCCGACATCGACAGCGTCGAGCACGCCAACCGCGACCTCGCCGACCAGCTGGTGGAAGCGGCCGACCTGTGCCTGTTCGTGACGACGGCGACCCGCTACGCGGATCGCGTCCCGTGGCTGGTGCTCGGTCGCGTCCGAGAGCGGGGCCTGCCGCTCGTCGTGGTCGTGAACCGCCTTCCCGAGGATGCCGTCGACCGTCGCGAGGTGCTGGACGACGTGGCGCGCCTGTTCGCCGAGGCCGGCCTCGGTGCGCGGGCCGCCGATGAGGGGTCGGAGGGAGCCCTCGAGGTCGTGGGCGTCACCGAAGGCGATATCGACCCCGCGCAGGAGGCCCTCGGGGCGGCAGCCGTCGCGCCCGTGACCGCCCGGATCGACCACCTTCGCGCCGACCGCGAGGCGCGGCTCGAGCTCGCCGCACGGGCGCTGGCCGGTTCTCTGGCGGGCCTCGGCCCGCTCCTCGACCAGATCGCCGACGACGCCGCCCACGAGGCGATCGACGCGGCGGCGGACCATCGGCTGGCGGCGGCCCACCACGACCGCGGTCTCGGCTGCGGTCCGCGACGCGGTCAAGCACGGCACGTTCCTGCGCGAGGAGGCGCTCCGGCACTGGCAGGACTACGTCGGCGCCGACGACATCACCCGGATCTTCTCGAGGGGGATCGGAGCGGTCCGCGGTGCGATCGCGAGCATCTTCCGGCCCTCCACGGCGCCGGTCGCGGAGATCCGCGAGGCCACCACGGACGACCTCGTGGCCGTCGCTCGACTCCACGCCGCGGAAGCGGCGCGCCGGACCGCCTCGGCCTGGGCGGAAACACGTTCCGTGGCCGATGCCGTCGCGGCGGACCCGACGTTGTGGGGCCCGTCCGCGGGCTTCGACGAGCGACTGCGCACCCGCCTCGAAGACTGGATCGCGTCCATCGGCACCGACATCGCCGAGACCGGGGCGGGGAAGCGGCGCCTCGCGCGCGGCGCCTCGATCGGGGTCAACGCCCTCGGCGTCGGGGTCATGCTCGCCACGTTCATCCACACCGCCGGCCTGACCGGGACGGAGGTCGGCGTCGCTGCCGCGACGGCGTTCGTCAACCAGAAGCTGCTGGGCGCCCTGTTCGGGGAGGCCGCGATGGTCGAGCTGATCTCCCGTGCACGTCAGCGTCTCGACGACGCCCTCGTCGAGACGTTCGCCGAGGAGCAGCGCCGTTTCGACGTCCTGGCTGCCGAGCCCGAGGAGCTCGACGCGCTGGCGGCCGACCTGCGAGTGGCAGCGGAGGAGACCCGGCGCCTGCCGGCGACCGTGCCGATGGACGCGCTCGGGCTGTTCCGCGGACCGCGCGACGGTGGCGCGACCGACCCGGTCCCCGCCGAAGCCGAAGGGGCCGACGCCGCCGCGTCCAGCCAGGGATGAGCATCGCCGAGCCGCTCCGGACGACCACGCGCGACGTCTCGGCCGTGCCCACGCTGTCCGATCAGGCGCTGCCGGACTGGGCGGGCCCGTCGCTCGGCGATCACGGGATCGGCGCCTGCCTCCGGCGGCTCGACGAAGCCATCGCCGCGGCGGTCGTGCTCGGTATCCCGATCGATGACGCCCGGGCCGTGGCGGGACAGATCTCGGGACGTCTCGGGTTCCCGGCGGAGACCTATGTCCTCGCCCTGGTCGGCGGAACCGGTGTCGGGAAGTCGAGCCTACTCAACGCGCTCGCCGGATCGTCCGGTCAGCGACGCCTCGGCGCGCCGCCCGACGACGGCCCACCCGCTCGCGTGGGTCCCGCGCTCGAGCCGCCCCGACCTGGGCGGTCTCATGGGCTGGCTCGGGATCCCCGATCACGAGGTTCGCGATCACGCCGAGGAAACGCTCGGGAACGTGGCGATCCTCGACCTGCCGGATCTCGATTCCATCGAGGAGGAGCATCGACAGCGCGTCGAGGCGATCCTGCCGCGCGTGGATGCGGTCGTCTGGGTCACCGATCCCGAGAAGTACCACGACGCGATCCTCCACGACGATTTCCTCGCGACCTGGCTGCCTCGGCTGGAGCGGCAGGTGGTCGTGCTCAACAAGACCGACCGCCTCTCGAACGACGACGCCACCCGCGTCCAGCGCGACCTCGAACGTGATCTGGCGCCGATGGCACGAGGCGGGGCTCGCGTCGTCCGGGTCCCGGTCCTGCTGACATCGGCGCGTGGATCCGATACCGGCGGGATCGAGCCATTGCGTGAATGGCTCGCGGGCGCGGTCGAGGCCAAGCGGGTGGTCCGAGCGCACGTGGTCACGTCGATCGCCGCCGCAGTGACCGCACTGGCGAGCGCGGCCGGCGTGGACTCGACCGCGAGGGCCAAGCCCTTCCTCGACGGGGCGTCGCGGCGGGCCACGAGCGACCGTGTCACCGACGAGGTGCTGCGCGTGGTCGACCTGCCCGCCGCCGAGGGCCAGGCCGTGGCGGCGACCCGTGCGCGCGCTCGGGCCAGGGGAGCCGGGCCGCTTGCCGGGATCACCTCGCGGATCTATCGGTGGTCGGGCCGGCAAGCGCGGGTCGCCGATCCGGGCGCGTTCCTGGCCAGGTGGCGGGAGCGTGGCTCGCTCGCCCCCGCGCTCGATGTCCTGCGCGGCGCGGTCGAGGCGCCACTCCGGGACGCCCCACCCGCCGTCCGCGCCTCGCTCGCAACGAGCATGGAGCCACGGTCGGTCGGGACGAACCTCGCACGTGCCGTGGACCGGGCGATCGCCACACGCGGGAGGGACGTGCCCACGAGCCGTGTGTGGACGGTCATCGGGCTGCTACAGACCCTTGCGACCCTGGCGCTGATCTTCACGGGTGTGTGGGTCGTCCTCTGGGTGCTCATCAAGTTCCCGGTCGACTCGGTCACCGTGCCGATCCTCGGCCAGCTGCCGATCCCCTTCATCGCCCTCGTCGCGGCCCTCCTGGCGGGGTACCTGATCGCGCGGATGCTCGGTGCCCACGCCGGATGGCTCGGCCGGCGCTGGGCGCGGGTCCTGGCCAAGGACGTTCGCGAGCGGGTCGGGCACGAGGTCGAGGTGTCGGCGATGGCAGGCCTGGACCGGCTCGAGGGGGCGCGGCGAGGACTGTGGAACGCCGCGCGGGGCGCCGGCGAGGATTGCGTGCCGCCGCGGCGCTGACCCGATCCTAGGCCCGGGTGTGGTGCCTGGCCTTGACCTTGAGCATGGCGGCGTCGGCCCGTTCGGTCAGTTGGTCGGCCGTCTCGTCGGCGATGAGCGCGGCCATCCCGACGCTGATCCCGACGTCGGCGTCGGCGCGGATGGCGTCAGCGATCGTGTCGAAGCGTCGGGCGGCCTCCGCCAGGTCGGTCCCGCTCAGTCCGCACACGAACTCGTCCCCGCCGTAGCGGACGATCGGGTCGAACGACCGGAGCCTGGAACGGATCTCGTGGACCACGACCTGGAGCACGCGATCGCCGGTGGCGTGGCCGTCGCGATCGTTCACGAGCTTGAGCTCGTCGACGTCGACGAAGGCCACCACGAACCGTCCGTCCGACCGTCGAGCCCGGTCGATCTCGTGCGACAGGGTCATCTGCCCCATCTCCCGCCGGTACGCACCGGTCAGCTCGTCGAGGTGGGCTGAGCGCAGCTCCGCTTCGAGGCGGCCGCGTTCGTGCGCGGCGTTCGCGCGATCCAGGGCGGCGCGCTCGCGATCGGCGGCGGCTCGTGCCCGATCGGCGGCAGCCTGGGCGCGCACCAGTTCGAGCTGTTGCTCCAGGGACGCATGGGGCTCGGCGACCGCCCTTGCCAGCTCCGCCGCGCGCGCATCGCGATCGCGGCCGGCCTTGTCTCGCGCCTCCGCGATGCGATCCCGCTGGGCGGCCGTCAGGTCACGCTCGCCTGCCGTATGACCGCGTCGAAGCTGGGTCCCGATCCGTTCGACGGTGGCCGCCTCGCGCTCGCCCCTGGACCGGTCGTACGCGGTGTCGTCGGCGCCCGTGCGCTGGTCCGCCGCGTGAACACGGTCCGCGGCCGCCTGGTCGCGGTCGGCGGCGATCTGGTCGGTCACGGCGCTCGCGGCATCGGCCGCCGCGGCGGCCTGATCCTGATCCGATCGCGTCTGGTCGGCGTCAGCGAGCGATTGCTCGGCATCGGCCGATGTCTGCTCGAGGTTGATGATCCGGTGCGACGTCGAAGGCGGATCCCGGGAACCTGAGCGCCCGCGTTCTTGGCGGACCCAGCTCCGTGACCGTTGCGGCCGTCAGTATCCATTTCGTCGCCCCCAGGGCCAGCGCTGTGCGTTGCCCCACCGTGCACGAACGGACGTACACCTTCGCGACCGTACACCGCTGACATCGAAGGCACATCGATGAAAACCCGGCGTTTCGCGTCCCGCCCGAGCTCAGTCCGCGGCCGCTCCCGAGCCCTGCGCCATGGCGCTGCAAGCAGCCGGGTCCAGTGGCTGGACCCGGTAGATGGGCCGGCTCACAGAGGCTGACGGTCCGCCCAGAGCGACCATGACCGTGGTGAACGGCTCGAGCCGGTAGGCGGCCTGGGTCGGCACGAGGTCCGCGTCACTCAGCCGCAGGATGAACACGGGACGCTCGCAGATCAGGGACGCGATGCGGTTCTCGCGGGAGCCCCAACCCTCGTAGACGATGTTCGTGTCGTCGACGATGAGGATGTCCGGAAGGCGATCCAGGACGTATTTGGCGTGCCACAGCGGCGTCGACGCATCCCATTCGGACAGGATGGCGGCGTCCGGTGGCAGCGCGGCCACGACGGTATCCACGAACGTGTCGGCGCTTCGATCGGCGCTCCGATCCGCAGCCGTCCAGTTCGTGGCGGTCAGGCCAAGGGCCAATGCCAGCGTCGCTGCCCCGACGAGCCTGCCGACGCCGAGACTGGCCAGGCTCGTCGGCGCCCGGGCATCCAGCGCCCTCGCCGCCGACTCGAGGGCGACCCCCGTCCCGAGGACCAGGATCAGCCACGGGACGAGCAGGTAGTGCTCGAGGCGGAGGTACGTCGCCCAGATGTAGAGATTGATCGTCAGGATGCCCACGCACATCAGCCCGAACGCGGGCCGCTGGCGGACGAGCAACGCCAGGCCGACGCCGCCCACGATCGGCAGCAGCGGCGTCCCGCGATCGGCGAGGACCCCCCACAGCGCGGGCAGCGAGCCGACGAACTCGGACAGCCCGCTGGCCGAGAGGAATGCGAACTGACCGCGGAACTGGGCTCCGCTGACGAGCCACAGGACGGCTTCGATGGTGACGGGATGGTTGTACGGCAGGGGCGGGTCCCCCGCCGCCGCGATCGGGATGTAGAGATAGACGCCGGCCGAGACGAGACCAGCGGCGACCGCGCCGACCAGGATCCGTGGGCTGGCTGCGATCTCCCGCCGACCGACCCACAGGACGAAGAGCACGACGAACGGAGCGACGAACAGGATGAGGAGATGGTTGCCCACGGCCAGCCCGAGGAGGGCGGCACCGATGATCGAGATCTCGGGGCCTTCGATCCTCCTCCCAGACGAGCGCACGGTGCAGGAGCAGCTGCCACGAAGAGCAGGTGCAGCGGGTTGACCTCGGCGACCGTGGCTGCCGCCCACACCGTGCCCACGGCGCCCAGCACGAGCGCCGCTCCGCCCGCGATGGCCGGACGGGTGCCCAGCCGGAGCAGGATCGCGGCGGTGACCCCGAGGGCGCTCGCCACCAGGATCGCCGACAGCAGGTTGGCCCGGAACGCGATCGAGCCGATGGGCACCAGGTGCGCCAGCCACCCAAGGATGACGTACGTCGGGTAGCCCGTCGGATGGGCGACACCCAGGACGTGCGGAACGGTCTGCATCTCTCCCCAGTCGCCGAAGGCGAGGCCGGGCAGCAAGGTCCGGAAGTACACGGCCAGCGCGACGAGGCCCACGATCGGGGGCAGTACGAACGAGGAGCGCGAAAGCGCGCCCCAGGTCCCGGTCGGCGGCTGGCTCACCGGGCGCCGGTCACGACGAATCGACGAAACCAGGTCATCGCGTTGTCCTCTGCGGAGTCGTTTTCGGTGGCCTGGCGGCGAGACCGCATCCGGCCTCACATGGGCGTCAATGTCGCACGTGTGACGCGAATGTGCGTCCTTGCGATGCAGCTGTCACCCGGTCGCGGGTTTTCATCCTCAGCCCGGGGTCCCTCGGACTCGATGATTCCGGAGTGGACACGAGCAACCATCGATCGGCGGGGGCCGCATCTCAGGCAGACATGATCGAGATGCAGATCAGGGCCCTGACCGACGCCTCGATGCAGCGGCAGCGGCTCGTCCGCGGCACCCCGGAGTATGAGGCGGCGCTGGAGACCGAGGAACGACTCGCGTCACACGTCTGGAGCCTGGCCACGGCCCGCGGACCGTCGGGCGAGGCTGCGCTCGAGACCGCGGAGCGCCCGGACACAGAGGCCTGACCGCTCACGCCACGTTGTGACGAAATCGCCCCGGGCAGCAACGACTCTGCAAGGTGAGCGGCGGCGGTAAGGGGCTACATTCGTTCGCACCCGACAGGGCCGATGGAAGGTGCGTACGATCCGGAGCTTGCAGCGCGTCAACCAGGACGAGACGGCCGCACGGCAGCCCGACGGGCTCGATGGCGCGGCGCTTCTCAGCGCGCTCCGGGCCCTGCGCAACGGCGACCTCCGTGTCCGCCTTCCTGAAGGCGAGGCCGGCATCGCGGGAGCCGTCGCCGAGGCCTTCAACGACATCGTCGAGCTGAACCAGCGCACCGCCCAGGAGCTTCGCCGGATCAGCCGCGCGGTCGGGCGCGAGGGCCGGATCAGCCACCGCGTCTCGATCGGGCCGGCGGGCAGCTGGGCTCGCAACGAGGCGGCCGTCAATCAGCTGGTCTTCGACCTCACCGAACCGATGCTCGAGATCAGCCGCGTCATGGACGCAGTGGCCCGCGGCGACCTTTCGCAACGGATGGCCATGGAGATCGATGGTCAGCCGCTCAAGGGCGAGTACAAGCGACTGGCCGACACGATCAACACGATGGTCGACCAGCTCAACGCATTCGCGAGCGAGGTCACGCGCGTCGCGCGCGAGGTGGGCACGGAGGGCAAGCTCGGCGGGCAGGCCGACGTCCACGGGGTCGGCGGGACCTGGAAGGACCTCACCGATTCGGTCAACTCGATGGCGGGCAACCTGACCGCGCAGGTCCGCAACATCGCCGACGTCACGACCGCCGTCGCCAAGGGCGACCTCTCCAAGAAGATCACCGTGGACGTCCAGGGCGAGATCCTCGAGCTCAAGAACACCATCAACACGATGGTCGACCAGCTCAACCTGCTCGCGGGCGAGGTGACCCGCGTCGCCCACGAGGTGGGCACGGAGGGCAAGCTCGGCGGTCAGGCCGACGTCCGTGGCGTCGCCGGGACCTGGAAGGACCTGACCGACAACGTCAACACGATGTCCCTCAATCTCACCGCCCGCGCCCGCAACATCGCCGAGGTCACGATGGCGGTCGCCCGGGGCGACCTGAGCAAGAAGATCACCGTCGACGTTCGCGGGGAGTTCCTCGAGCAGAAGAACACCATCAACGTCATGGTCGACCAGCTCAACGCGTTCGCCAGCGAGGTCACACGCGTCGCCCGCGAGGTCGGCACGGAAGGCAAGCTCGGTGGCGAGGCCGACGTCCCGGGCGTCGCCGGGACGTGGAAGGACCTGACGGACAACGTGAACTCGATGGCGGGCAACCTGACCGGCCAGGTCCGCAACATCGCCGACGTCACGACCGCCGTCGCCAAGGGCGACCTCTCCAAGAAGATCACCGTCGATGCCCGCGGCGAGATCCTCGAGCTGAAGGACACGATCAACACGATGGTCGACCAGCTCAACGCCTTCGCCAGCGAGGTCACGCGCGTCGCGCGCGAGGTCGGCACCGAGGGCAAGCTCGGCGGCCAGGCCGACGTCCGCGGCGTGGGCGGGACGTGGAAGGACCTGACCGACTCGGTCAACCAGCTCGCCGCGAATCTCACGACCCAGGTGCGGGCGATCGGCGAGGTGGCCACGGCCGTCACCCGGGGCGACCTCTCCAGATCCGTCCAGGTCCATGCCCAGGGTGAGGTCGCGCTCCTGAAGGACGACGTCAACGAGATGATCCGGAACCTGCGCGAGACGACGCAGCGAAACCGGGAGAGCGACTGGCTCAAGACGAACATCGCCCGATTCGGTCAGCTGCTCCAGGGCCAGCGCGACCTCCAGATGGTCGGCCGGCTCATCCTCACCGAGCTGGCCCCGCTGGTCGGCGTCCAGCGCGGCGTGTTCTACCTCGCGAATCTCGACGGTGAGCCGTCCCGTCTCAGCCTGCTGGCGACGTATCCGCGCCATATCTCCCCGGAGCCGGCGGCGATGATCAGGTTCGGCGAAGGCCTGCTGGGCCAGGCCGCCGAGGACCGCCGTCGGATCCATCTTCGTGACGTCCCGCCCGACTACGCAGCCGATCTCATCGGCGCTCGGCGGCGCGGCGCCCCGATCCGTCGTCCTTCTCCCCATCCTGTTCGAGGACGAGACGCGGGCCGTGATCGAGCTCGCATCGATCGAGGATCTCAGCGACATCCAGATCGCCTTCCTGGACCAGCTCGGGGAGAGCATCGGGATCGTCCTGAGCACCATCACGGCCAACATGCGGGCGGAGGACCTGGTGCAGGAGCAGGCGGCCCGGGCGGAGGCCGAGTACGGGCTGGCCCGCCTGCGGCAGGTCGTCGACGTGATGCCGGAGGCCATCCTCATCGCCGACGCGACCGGCCGGGTGTACCTGAGCAACGCCGCCGCCGAAGAGATCATGGGTACCGTGCCCGAATCGGTCGGGATCATGAAGGAAGGGGCCCCCGGCGCACGCCGGGTCGAGGGTGGCACCCACGTCTCGGCGGATCACCCCTTGGCGCGTGCCGTGTTCCACAGCGAGGTGGTGCGCGGCGAGCAGCTCGTCATCACCAATTCGATCACCGGCCAGGACGTGCCCATCCTCGTGAACAGCGCGCCGTTGAGCGACGGCCAGGGCCATCCCGCCGGGGGCGTGGCGGTCTTCCAGGACATCAGCCCGCTGCGCGACCTCGATCGGCAGAAGGATGAGTTCCTCGCCGCGATCTCCCACGACCTCAAGACGCCGGCGACGATCATCAAGGGCAATGCCAATCTCCTCCAGCGCGCCGTGTCGCGGGGGGACGAGGGATCCGCCCAGATCGCGGAAGGCCTCGAAGTCATCGACGAGAGCACCGCGCAGCTCGTTCGCCTGGTCGACGAGCTGCTCGACCTCACCCGTCTGCGGATGGGTCACGAGCTGGAGCTCGACGTCGGCCCGGCGGACCTCGTAAAGATCGTGCGCCGGCTCGCCACCGAGTACCAGAAGATCAGCCCGCGCCACTCGATCAGCCTGGAGACCGGGACGCCGCGGGTGGTCGGCGACTGGGACGAGGCCCGCATCGAGCGGATCGTCAGCAACCTCATCTCCAACGCCGTGAAGTACAGCCCCAAGGGCGGCGAGATCACCCTCCAGGTCAGGCAGGAGGAGGTCGGTCGACCAGGAGTGGGCGATCCTCGTCGTGCGGGACAACGGGATCGGGATCCCACCGGCCGAGGTTGGTCGCGTCTTCGAGCCCTACTACCGGGCGTCGAACACGGCGGGCACGGTCAGCGGCAGTGGCATCGGCCTCGCGGGGACGCGGCACATCGTCGAGCAGCACGGCGGCCACATCACCGTCGAGAGCGAGGTCGGCGACACGACGTTCACGGTCCGCCTGCCGTTGATCCAGGACCCGGTCGAGATCCTCGAGGCCTGACGGCCGAACCCAGTTTCCGGCGCACCGATGAGTTTTGGATCCGTGGGCGGTCTAAGTAAGTGGCGCCCGACGAGATCACTCGTCGGCGCCTCCGAACCTCATCGCCAGGAGCACGGAAGGAACCCGCTGTTGGTCGCCCCCGAGGAATCGGCGCCGGGCACCACGCGTCCCCTGCGACCGATGGCCGATCCGAGCGCCATCGTCGTCGAGATCGGCGGTCGCATCGATCGTGCCGACATCGCCGCGCTTTGTGCGCGCGTGCGCCTTGCCCTGGATGCGAGCGACGCCGAGCTCGTCGTGTGTGACGTCACCGCCCTGACCGACCCGGACTGCGTCGCGGTCGATGCCCTGGCTCGCGTGCGACTGACCGCCAAACGGGCCGGCCGTCGCCTTCGGTTGCGCGGCGTCTCGCCAGAGTTGCGAGCGCTGCTGTGCTTCGTCGGGCTGAGCGACGACCTCGGATCGGCCTAGCGCGACTTCACGCCTCGAGCCGTGGCGGCAGCCCGAAGAGCGGGAAGAAGTTCGGGGTGTCGAGGAAGAAGATGATCCCGTTGATCCGGTCGTCCTTGATGTCCAGGACCTGGAGCGACCACGGGTCGAAGCCTCCCTGCGGGCTCGGCTTGTACTGCCCGAACGCGGGCGAACCGTTCGCCACGGTCGGGATCAGGCGCGAGCCCTGGCAGGCGATGCCCGGTCCCAGGCACCACTTGCGGATGTCGGCGTGGGTCTGCAGCCAGAGCTCGTACGGCGGCATCGACCAGCTGGCGTCCTCGTGCAGGAGCGCGGTCAGCGAGTCGAGGTCGTAGCGCTCGAAGGCGTCGACATAGCGGGCCAGGAGGGCGCGCTGCTCGTCATCGGTCGGCTGGGACGGCGTTTCGGCAGCGTCCTTGGTCGCGAGCGTGGCTCGCGCTCGCTGGAGCGCGCTGTTGACCGAAGCGACCGAGGTGTCGAGGAGCTCGGCGACTTCCGTGGCCTGCCACTGCAGGACCTCCCGAAGGATCAGCACGGCGCGCTGCCGCGGCGGCAGGTGCTGCAAGGCGGCGACGAAGGCGAGGCGGATCGACTCGCGCAGCACCATCATGTCGGCGGGGTCGCCGCCGACCGGGACGACCCGGCTGTCGGGCATCGGCTCGACCCACGCACCATCCGATAGCGCCGCCCCGAGCGGGGAGTCCGCCGACTTGGCCGGAGCGAGGTCCATGGGCCGGGCTCGACGCGCCCGACCGTTGAGCATGTCGAGACAGACGTTCGTCGCGATCCGATAGAGCCACGACCGGAGCGCGGCTCGTCCCTCGAACCGATCGATGGACTTCCAGGCCCGGATCATCGTTTCCTGGACGGCGTCCTCCGCCTCGAACGCCGAGCCCAGCATCCGGTAGCAGTAGGCAGTCAGCTCGACGCGGTGCTGCTCCAGCTGGAGCTCCACGCCGTCCGCCGAGGCCGGCGTTACGGGCTGGGTCGCGGGGATCGGGGATGCGAGTTCCGTCATCGACCGATTCTACCCGGGTCCGCCCGCGACGGCCCCGGCGCCATCGGCCCGCGGCCGAGCGGCACGATCACGCGCCGGACGAGGCGGAGCCCGGGCTCAGCACCTTGCGACGCTTGCTTCCGGCCTCGACGGGTCCGTCGGTGTCGGTCTCGGCCGGGGCTCCGGGTTCACCGCTCGACGTCATGTTGCGCAGGGCGACCAGGGCGACGATAGCGACCGCGATGGCCATGACGGCGCTGATGCCGGCCGCCACCTGCATCCCCTGGACGAACGCTTCCCGAGCCACCTCGAGCACGGTCGTGCCGACCTGGCCGGGCAGCTGAGCGGCGACGCTGACGGCGCCACCGAGCGTGTCGCGGGCGATGATCGCGGCTTCCGCGGGGACGCTGGCAGGGAGCCCGCTCGCCACGTCGTTTCGATAGATGGCGATGCCGATGCTGCCAAGGATCGAGATCCCGAGCGCCCCGCCGAGCTCGGCGCCGGTCTCGGAGATCCCGGACGCGGCCCCGGCACGTTCCGGCGGGGCCGACCCGACGATCAGCTCGGTCGTCAACGACAGGACCGGGCCGAGCCCCAGGGAGATGACGACGGATCCCACGACGACCACCGGCAGGCTGCCGGACCCGCTGACCTGGGTCAGGATGGCGAGTCCCACCGCCGCGATCGCCAGCCCGCCGCCCATCACGTAGGCCGGTCGCACGCGCTGCACGATCCGGGGAGCCAGGTTCGACCCGACGATGAAGCCGATCGCCGAAGGCACGGACCACAGACCTGCCTGGAGCGGCGACAGCCCGACCACGAGCTGCAGGTACTGGGCCACGAACAGGAAGTAGCCGACCGCCACGAAGATCGCCAGGAAGTTGATGACCAGCGATGCACTGAACGACGGGATGCGGAAGAGGCTCAGGTCGATCATCGGGTCGGCCAGCGAGAGCTGCCGGCGGACCCATACGAAGCCGACGCCCAGGCCAAGCGCGATAGACGAGATGGGCAGCGGCCCGAAACCGTCCTGGGCGATCTGCTTGAGCCCGAAGATCAGGGCCAGGATGGCGACCAATGACATCACAGCACTGGTGAGGTCGAGGCGCCCCGCGTCGGGGTCGCGATATTCCGGCAGGACGATGGGACCGAGGACAAGCAACAGGCCCATCACGGGCAGGGCAAGCAGGAAGACCGAGCCCCACCAGAAGTGCTCGAGGAGGATGCCGCCGAGCACCGGTCCGATCGCGCTGCCGGCGGAGAAGGCGGAGATCCACACGCCGATGGCGACCGCGCGCTGCTTCGGGTCCGGGAACATGCTGAAGATGAGCGACAGGGTGGATGGGGCCAGCGTCGCTCCGGCGATGCCCAGCAGCGCCCGGCTGACGATCAGCATCTCCGGGCTGGTCGAGAACGCGGCCAGGAGCGACAAGGCCCCGAACGCCGCGGCGCCGATGAGCAGGAGCTTGCGTCGACCGATCCGGTCGCCGAGCGTGCCCATCGTGATCAGGAACCCCGCGACCATGAATCCGTAGATGTCGATGATCCAGAGCAGCTGCGAGCTGCTCGGCTTGAGGTCCTCGCTGATGGACGGGACGGCCAGGTGCAGCACCGTCAGGTCCATGACATAGAGCAGGCACGCGAGCGCGAGGACGGCAAGGCCGATCCATTCGCGTCGTCCTGCTTGTCGAATTTCCGTTGTGGTCATCTCGGTCGATCTCCCAGGGTTCGATGGTCACCTATGTAGACCGAGATCGACCGCAAAACTCATCGGTCGAGCGGAGCAAGTTCGTGTCGTATCCGCGCGCTCCACGCGGCCGACAATAACCCAATCTCCGACAGGATTACTAGACATACAGCATCGGGACCGCTACGATGCGGATGGCGCCGAATCAAGCCCGCGGAGCAATCCAGACAGTCACGCAACGACGTACTTGCCTGAACAAGGACCGCGGACGACGGTGTCCGTCGAGAGGCCGGTTGCCCACCCGAGCTGCCTATGCATGAACCAGGTATCCAGGCGACAGAACAGTCGAAGAGGTGCTTGACCCATGCCTGACGCAAGTCTTTACGACCGGCTCGGTGGCGCGTTCGCGATCGCAGCGGTCGTCGATCATTTCAGCGATGCGCTCGTGCCAAACCCGATCGTCGGCCAGAACTCGAAGAACCCGGCGCTCCGGGAATGGCACACGAACCAGCTGGACCGCCTGCCCGGTCTGAAGTTCCTGCGCACCCTGTGGGTGTGCAATGTCGCGGGCGGGCCGTTCGAATACACCGGCACCCGGCCAGGGAGCGATCCCCTTGGACTGGAGGAAGCCCATCGCCCGCTTCAGATCTCGCCCGAGGAGTTCGACGAAGTCGCGGCCGAGCTGGGGCGCACGCTCGATTTCTTCAAGGTGCCCGAGCAGGAGAAGGGCGAAGTGCTTGCTGCGTTCGCCGCGCACAAGGGCGAGGTGAACGAGGGATTTATGGCCGCCGCAGGCGCCAGCGCGTGACGCGCTAGCGGGGCGACGGGGGAGGCGGCCGTGGCCGCCGCTGGCCCGTGGATGGACGCGCAGAGCGATAATCGATCGGCCATGGACCAGCCCCGTCCGAACGCCGCCCTGGGCCTCGAGCCGATCCGCACGATCGGCCGCGACGAGCTCAAGGCGAAGCTCGATGCGCGGCGAGAACGTCAAGCTGATCATGGCGCTCAACCGCTGGGCGTTCGAGGCGAAGCACATCCCGGGCTCGATGCACTTCGACACGCCCGACGAGCTGTACGCCGCGGTCTCGCCCGACGACGAGGTCGTCGTGTATTGCTCGCACGTCGATTGCCTCTCGAGCGTCGCGCTCTATCGCGACCTCGTCCAGCGCGGCTACCGGAACGTGCGGCGCTACTCGGGTGGCCTGCTCGACTGGGAGGACGCCGGCCTGCCGCTCGAAGGCGAATTCGCGGCGGCGCGATGACCGCCGACCCGCAGTCGGCGATCGATCGGATCGCCGACCACCCGTACGCCGCGGAGCTCGAAGCCGAGCGGGCCGGCTGGTACGAGCTCACGAGCCTCGTGCGCTCGCTGACCCCCGAGGAGTGCGTGATCCCGGGCTACTACCGCGACCCGGACTGGACCGTCCGTGACGTCGTCGCGCATGTCGGCACCTGGCTCGCCGATGCCGAGGTGCAGTTCGAGCGCATGAGCGCCGGGACCTACGAGGGCCACGAGATCGACATCGATGCGCTCAACGCGCTCGTTCCTCGCGGCCATGGAGGGCCAGCCCTGGGAGGTCGCCTGGGTCCAGGCCAACGCCGGCCGGACCAGGATGGTCGAGGAGTGGTCGATCCTCGGACAGCCGACCGACGAAGCCGCGTGGTGGATCCGCAAGTCCGGCGGCGATCACTTCGCCGAGCATCTCGGCCGCCTGCGGGAGTGGACCGCCGAGCTGATCGAGCGACGCACGTCCTAGCCCAGAAGCTGCGGCCACACCGGCAGGAGCTGGGCGAGACCCCGAAGCTCGCGGCGGATCACGGCGAGCGGGTTGCCATCGAAGCGCACGAAATCGATCGTCAGCAGGACGATCAGGGTCACCTCGATGGCCTTGGCGACGTAGGCGGTCGAGTAGAACGGCCCCTGGATGGCCCACCCGACGATCGTCGTCGCCGCGTACCCGGCCAGCGCGATGCGCACGATCCAGCGGAAGCGACTGGCGATCTCGAGCGGCGCGACCATGGCCGTGGCGAGGACGACGTAGCCGAGGGCATTCAGCGTGAACAGCGCACCACCGAGGGTCGCGTGGATGGACGCCGTGGCCAGGGTGAGGCCGACGATCGCGGCTCGCAGGGCGGCGTCGACAAGGTTGAACGGTCGGGCGGGGAAGGGTGCGTTCATGCCGAAGAGCTCCTGGTTGGCCGCCATCGATGGCGACCGGTGTTTGCTTGTCAACCTAAGAACACCAACGGCGGACCGAATGTGACCGCATGTGCGCGCCCGAGCCTCATCGTCACGTTTGCCGCGCGAGATCCGTACTCCCCGTGACACCCGCGAATCCAACGAGGTCCGACCCAGTGGAACGACAGGAATGGCTGGCCCAGGAGTTCGAGCATCAGCGCCCCCACCTCCGGGGCGTTGCCTATCGGATGCTCGGTTCCATCAGCGAGGCCGACGACGCCGTCCAGGAGGCATGGGTCCGGCTCGACCGGCGCGACCCGGGAGGCACCGATGATCTGCGTGGCTGGCTCACGGTCGTGGTCGGGCGGATCTGCCTGGACATGCTTCGGTCTCGCAAGAAGCGACGCGAGGACTACGCCGGGAGCTGGCTCCCGGAGCCGATCGTGACCGGCGCCATCGACGAGAGCCCAGAGCGCGACGCCGTCATGGCCGACTCCGTCGGGCTGGCCCTTCTCGTCGTGCTCGAGACGCTGACGCCCGCCGAGCGGCTGGCGTTCGTGCTCCACGATGTCTTCGCGGTCTCGTTCGACGAGATCGCCGAGGTCGTCGGGAAGACACCTGCCGCCACCCGCCAATTGGCGAGTCGTGCCCGACGCAGGGTCCGAGCAGGCGCGCCGAGCCCGGACGCCGACCTGGCGGTTCAGCGCCGAGTCGTCGACGCGTTCCTGGCAGCGGCCCGAGCCGGGGACTTCGAGGCATTGTTGCGCGTGCTCGATCCCGGACGTGGTCTTCCGGATGGACGGAGGCGGAGCGGGCCCGCTTGCCCGGCCACCGGTCGCGGGCGCCGGCGATGTCGCGCGCGAGATCCTCTCGGAGGGCGCGCCGTTCGCGCCACTCGCGGAGCCCGCGATCGTCAACGGCGCTGCTGGCGCGATCGTCCGGGCCGCCGGTCGACCGCGGTACGTCGTCGGGTTCACCGTCGTCGATGGCCGCATCGCGGTGATCGACCTGGTCGGGGATCCGGCCAAGGTCGGTCGCTTCGACGACATCGCAGGAGGCATCGAATGAGTAGCCGACCCGCCACCTTCGACGCTGGCCGACCCCGGCTGAGTGGCCCGATCCGTCGCCTCGCCAAGCCATTGGGCCCGATCGCCCGGCTGGTCGCCGGCACGCGTTGGTTCCCGCTGTGGGCGATCCTGCGTCACACCGGCCGGACCTCCGGCAGGGCCTACGCGACGCCCGTCGTCGCGCTTCGGACGAGGGATGGCTTCATCGTCCCGCTCCCGTTCGGCGACGAGACCCAGTGGGCGAAGAACCTCTTTGCCGCCGGGGGCGGCTCGATCCGCTCGGCCGGTCGGGAGCATGAGATCGACGACCCGAGGGTCATTGAAGGCGCCGAGGCGGCGGCCCATCTCCCGCCGCTCGTCCGCTTCATTTCCGGCCGCCTCGGGCTTCGCCAGTTCGTCCTGGTCCGGCGCCTCTCGCCACGAGCGGATCTGAATCGGGAACGCCCGACGTCCAGGAGGACATCGGGCGCCTTGGAGGAGGAAGGATCGGTCACGCGGTGGCGGTCACCTGCGCTCGGTGCGGGGTTGCCGCTGACGATGCCATCGGGCCCCGCGATGAGGTAGGCGATCATCGCGAAGAAGCCGAAGTTGAAGATCCCGAGCAGGAGCAGCCCGAGGAACCAGGTCTTGCTCTCGAGCTGCGAGGTGTTCAGCAGGGCCCCGATCCACGAGATCAGGCCGCCGATCAGCCCGCCCGAGAAGGCGAGCGCGCCGACGACACCGAACGCGCCCAGGATCCACGCGAGGGCGCTGCCCTGGATGCCGGTGATGTCCTGCCCGTTCATCACGAAGACGTCGTTCGCGATCGCGAGCCACACCGCGCTGATGGCGACGATCGTGCCTGCGGTTGCGGCGAGCACGCTGCCGATGAAGAGTCTCTTGACGGTTGCCTTGGTCATGATGGGTTCCTTTCGTCCGTCGAAACGGTGCTTGTCGATGGTTGGAGATGGCGCCGACTCGCGGCCGGGTGAGACGCTGGGTGTTGCCGCTAGGCGACCCGAAGGATCTGGGTCACGACGCTTCGCTCGGCGGCCGCGTCGACCGCGATCGTGGTCTTGCCTCGAGCGTGGCCCGCGCCGACGTGGTCGAGCGCCTGAGCGGTCTCGCTCAGCGGAAAGCTGCGGTCGAGCACCGGCGCGACCTTGCCGGCTTCGATCAGCTCCGTGAGGTCCAGCAGACCTTCATGGCCCATCTTCACGAGGAAGTTGCCGAAGGTCTGGCTCCCGAACTGGAACAGCACCTTGCCCTGGACGATCCGACCGCCACTGGCCATCCACGTCTTGTCGAAGCGGCCGCCGTTCGGCACCAGCATCCCGGTCGGCGCGAGAGCGCGGCGCAGGTCGGACAGCGAGTGGTTCGACACGTTGTCGAGGATGAAGTCGTACTGCTTCCCGCTCTTGGTGAAGTCTTCCTTCGTGTAGTCGATGACGTGGTCCGCGCCGATCGAGCGGACCAGCTCCACGTTCCGCGTGCTGACGACTGCGGTCACCTCGGCGCCGAGGGCCTTGGCGATCTGGACCGCGAAGGTGCCGATGCCGCCCGAGGCGCCGTTGATCAGGACCTTCTGGCCGGCCTGCACCTTGCCGTGGTCGCGCACGGCCTGGAGGGCGACGAGACCGGCCATCGGCACGGCGGCCGCCTCCTCGAACGTGAGGCTCGCGGGCTTGGGCGCAAGCTGGTCCTCGGCCGCGGCCGCGTACTCGGCATACGAGCCCCTGGCCGATCCGTAGACCTCGTCACCGACGCTGAAGCGGGTGACGGCGGAGCCGATGGCCTCGACGACGCCCGCGACATCCGTTCCCCGGGTGGCGACCTTCGGCTTGCGCAGGCCGTAGACGGGGCGGGCGACGTACGGGAGGCCGCTCATGATCGCCCAGTCGGCCGGGTTGACGCCCGCCGCGCGGACCCGGAGCAGCACCTCGTTGTCGCCGATCTCCGGCTTGTCGATCTCCGTGATGTGCATGACCTCGGCTGAGCCGTAGGTCTCCTGAACCAGTGCTTGCATCGATCCGTCCTTCTGGTACTGTACGCTGTAAAGCCAACGCCGTGAATGTACGGTGTAAAGTAGGAACTGTCAACCCCCGAATCCAATGGGTCGGGAGGAAGGAGCTCATGACGACGCAGACCCGGAGGCCGGCGCAGCGCCGGATCCCCCTGACCCGGGAACGGGTGCTCGATGCCGCCATGAAGCTCGCCGATCAGAGCGGGCTCGAGGGCCTCAGCATGCGCAAGCTCGGTCAGGCGCTCGGCGTCGAGGCGATGGCGCTCTACTACCACTTCGCCAACAAGGAGCGGGTCCTCGACGGCATCGTGGATCTGGTCTTCACGGAGATCGATGTGCCCGTGAGCGGCGCCGACTGGAAGACCGCCATGCGTCAGCGGGCGATCTCGGTCCGCGACGCGTTGCTCCGTCACCGTTGGGCGATCGGCCTGATGGAGTCGCGGACCAATCCCGGTCCCGCGAACCTGCGACACCACGACGCGGTGATCGGCTGTCTTCGGGCGGCCGGCTTCGACATGGCCGCGACCGCGACGGCGTACTCGCTCCTGGACAGCTATATCTACGGGTTCGCCATGACCAAGATGAATCTCCCGTTCGAGGACACCTCCGACATCGTCGAGATGTCCGAGACCATGCTCGCGCCGTTCGCGCCCGGTGAGTACCAGAACCTGGCCGACTTCATCACCGAGCACGCGATGAAGCCCGGCTACGACTACGCGAACGAGTTCGAATACGGCCTCGACGTCATCCTCGACGGCCTCGAGCGGGTGCGGGACCCGGTCTGACGAGGCGGCGGGCCGATTGCGTCCGCCGACCGCGAAGGGCCAGACTGGCCGCGACCGCAAGAGGGCAGGGGAGTCCAGATCCGTGGAAGACATCGATGGCGAGCGCGTCGACCAGATCGATGCGTTGCTCGTCCAGGCGGGCGAGGCGCATGGCAGGTACGAGGAGACGGAGCTGAACGGCGTCTACGACCAGGAATGGCCGCGCTGGTATGCGGCCTACGCGGTCGAACACGGGATCGGCGACGTGCTCGGCCATCCCGTCACGACGGACCGGCTGGCGGCGTTCCTCGCCAGCAGCAACCTCGACCTCGAGCGGATCGAAGCCGAGCGCAGGGAGCCGTGGGCCACGTACACGGCGCGTCGCATCGCATCGGAGCTCTAGGGGCGCGTGAAAGCGGCCTACCATGACGCTTCACGTGCCGATGCGCAGAGGTTGATCGATGGCGGCTGAGAAGGAGATCGACACGGCGGTCCCTCCCAGCGGGGCGGGCTGTGTCGAGTGCCTCGCTACCGACGGCTGGTGGTTCCACCTCCGCCGCTGCGCCGCCTGCGGTCACGTCGGGTGCTGCGACTCATCGCCGTCCCAACATGCGAGCCAACACGCGCGGGACGCCGGCCATCCGCTCGTCCAGAGCTTCGAGCCGGACGAGGACTGGTTCTGGAGCTACACCGTCGACCAGTACGGGGAGGGGCCACCCCTGGCGCCTCCCGATTCCCACCCGCTGGACCAGCCCACACCGGGCCCTGCCGGTCACGTGCCAGACGACTGGCAATCGCAACTGCACTGACCCCGGGCTACGTCCGCTCGAGCGCCACCCGAGCCCCGAGAGCGACCAGGACCGTGCCGGTGACCCAGCGCATGAACCGCCGCGGCCCCGGACGACCGAGCGCCGCGCCGAGCGCCCCGAGCATCCCGGTGTAGATCAACAACCACGCAAGCCCGATGACCTCGAAGACCACCGCCAGCTGCAGCGCCCGCAGCGCGGGCGGGTCGCCGGGCGAGATGAACTGTGGCAGCAGCGTGAGGAAGAACACACCGAGCTTGGGGTTGAGCAGGGCCGAGAGCGCGCCCTGCAGCCACGCCCGGTGCCACGGCAGGGTCGATCCACCGTTCACGCCGGCGACGCCGATATCGTCGCGCGCCCGAAGCGTCGTGATCCCGAGGTAGATCAGGTAGGCCGCACCCGCCAGCTTGAGGACGGTGAAGGCCGTCGCGGAGGTGGCCAGGATCGTCGCGACGCCGAGCGCGGCCGCGACCGCCCAGCCCAGGACGCCGGTGCAGATGCCGAGGGACGTCGCCACGCCCGCCGACCGGCCATGGCGAAGCACGTTGCGTGCGACCAGGGCCATGTCCGGACCCGGGATGACGACGACGGCGACAGAGACCGCGATGAATGCGAGCAGTCGATCGTCCAAGGGCCCTCCAGGTCGGAAGCGTACCGCAGGCCCGAATGGGTATTGACATTGGAGCGACTCCAAGGTCTAGCGTGCCCGACATGGCATCGATACGCGAGACGGGTTTCCTCCTCATCGCCGACCTCACCGGCTACACGGCCTACCTGGCCGGGAGCGAGATCGAGCACGCTCCAGCTATCGCGGGGGACCTCCTCGAGACGATCGTCGGGCGGCTGGAACCGCCCTTCCGCCTGTCGAAGTTCGAGGGAGACGCCGCCTTCTTCTTCGCTGAGGACGGGCGCGCCGACGCGTCCCTGCTCATCGATGCGATCGAGGCGGCCTATGTCGCCTTCCGGCGCCGCCTGCGGAGCATCGATCAGGCGACGAGCTGCGATTGCAACTCGTGCCGGCTCGCGCCACGGCTCGACCTGAAGGTGTTCGTCCACCACGGGACGTTCGTGCGTGGCAGCATCGCAGGTCGCGACGAGCTGGCCGGTTCGGACGTGATCCTCGTCCACCGCCTCCTGAAGGGGACCTCCACCGCCGAAGCCGGCGGCAACGGCCACGTCCTGTTCACGGCCGCAGCGGTCGAGGCCATGGGACTCGATCCTGCCGCGCTCGGGCTACGTTCGGGCGAGGAGACCATCGAGCATCTCGGTCGCGTCGCGACGTTCACCCTGGATCTCGAGGCTCGCTGGCAGATGGAGACCGGCACCCGTCGCGTGGAGATCGCCGATGAAGACGTGATCCTCGATGTCCAGGCGACACTCGCGGCCGAGCCATCCGTGGTTTGGGCTCATCTGACGTCTCCGGCACTTCGGACGAAGTGGGAAGGACCGCTGGTCATCGAGGAGACATCCGCCGGTGGGCGTCGCGGTGTGGGAACGACCGCCCAGTGCGTGACCGGCAGGCTTGCGACCCTCGAAGAGATCGTCGATTGGCAGCCCTACGACCGCGTCTCCTGGCGCCTGGCCGTGCCGACGCTCGGTCCGGTCGCGGCAACGGCCGATCTCGACGCGGCGGACGGCGGCACGCGACTCCGGATCCGTTGGGCGTACGTGGGCGAGATGCCAGCCGACGGCGCGGCGGTGGAACGCATCCGCGCCGACAAGGAGGCCGCCTACGAGCGCCTCGCGACTACGATCGCTCGAGGCTTCCGGTCTTGACATCGGAGCCACTCCAAGGTTTGCTGCCTTGATGAAGATCGGCGAACTGGCCCGAGAGGTCGGCGTTTCGACCGATACCGTGCGCTTCTACGAGCGCTCCGGCTGGCTTCCGCCAGCGAGCCGGCGCGAAAACGCGTACCGCGACTACGGTCAGCAGGACGTCGAGCATCTGCGCCTGCTCATCGACCTGCGTCGGCTCGATGTCCCGCTCGAGGATGCTGCCAGGATCGCCGGTTGGTGCCACTCGGGTCATTGCGGCGAGTCGACCGCCGAGTTGCCCCGCCTGATCGGCGAACGACGCGCCGACATCGCCGACCGGATCGCGGGCCTCCACATCCTCGACGCGCGGCTCGCCGGGCTGCAGGCCCACCTCGATCGGCCGCCTCGAGCCTTGCCCGTGGTGGAGATGGACGGCCCCTGTTGCGAGGCGGCCGGCGCCGTAGTCGGGTCCTCGGAGGGTGGCTGCTCCTGCTGTACGTCGGCTAGCGAGCAGCTAGGTCGTCCTCGGCTCGATCGTCCCTGAGCCCCGACTCAGCCGGCTCCCCAGGGCGAGATCCCGCAGCCGACGTCGCGAAGCGGCTCGTCGTGGCGCGCCTGCCAGGCGTCGACGGAGTCGAGATACAGGATCCCGACCAGCCATTTGTCGTCGCGGAACGTGAATTCGTACAGCCCGACGACGCGTTCGGCATCGCCCGATCCCGCTCCTAAGCCCAGCGGTCCAGGCGACGTAGTACGAGTGCCGCTCCGGATCGTCCGGTCCGCACGAGCTCGTGCCAAGGACACGCGCTTCGCCGTTTCCGGCTTCGTCGCTGAACGCAGGATCGATCGCCTCAACGGTCGCATCGAGCTCCTGGCCGTACGCCGCTGGAGGAAAGACCTCGATGCTGCCGCTGACCGTCCCGATCGGGTGGCCCTCGAGGACGTCGGCCGACTGGCAGCCCGTGAAGATCGAGGCGTCAAGGTCCGCGCAGCGGAACACGTCCGGCCGGCTGAGCTCCACGATGGCAGCCGTGTCGCCCGCCACGATCGCCTCCGCCACGGCCGCCGCGGGCGTGCAGAACGCCGGGTCCTGAACCGGGCAGCCCGCAGCCGAGAACGGCCCGATCGAGCCGACCTCGGTAGCGGCCGGCGTTGCGGGCGGGCTCGAGGAGGGCGCGATCGTTGCCGGCGAACCTGCGGGCGCTCCCGTGGCGCCCCCGCCTCCGCAACCCGCGAGCACCACGGTCAGGAAGGCTGCGGCAAGCAGTCGAACGCTGGGCCTCATCCTGAACCCGGGTTGGTGGCCTTACCGTCCAGCCAGAGCATGTCCGAGGGGTCACTGTGCGTGCCGCCCGAGTCGACGTGCTTGGAGTCGATCCGCGGACCGTTCTTGATCACGTGCACCAGGGCCATCGCATGCCCACGGCCGAGGTCGTAGTCAGCCTTCAGCCAGTCGACGATGGCGCCGGCCTTGACGTCGGGGCCATCGAGGCCCTTGTCGTGAGCAAGCTCGATGAACTGGCGCGGTGTCAGCCCGGTCTTGTCTTCGATGTTGTCGAGATACGCCTGGAAGGACACTCCGCCCTTGCCTTTCACTTCGCCGCCGGTCCGTCGTGGTTCGAATCGGTGTCGCCTGTACGATCTGACCCGCGAGTGTCATCTTGCCACCCGCGCGACCGATCGAGCCCCCAACATGCATCAGACGAGCTCGGCACCGTGGGCGCGCGCCCCCAGCCGATCAGCCGGGTGATCCGGGACAGGAGGGTCGCTATGGGAGCTGGCACATCTGAGGACGTGGAGTGCGAGCGATGAGTGCAGGATCGGACGCCGTCGGGAAGCACGGCAACGCCTACAACATCTTCATCCTGGTCCTGACCCTCTTCTCGCTCGGGCTCATGGTCCTGCAGCTCCTGCCGCTGAACCAGGCTCTTTTGGACCTCCTGCTCGTTTACGACAACGCTGTTTGTGTCATCTTCTTGATGGACTTTGTGATGAACCTCGTCCGCGCGAAGCCGACCCGGGCGTACTTCATCGGCCAGCGTGGCTGGCTCGACCTCATCGGGTCGATTCCCGCCTTCGGATTCTTCCAGGCGTCCGCCCTGTTCCGCCTCGCGCGCATCAGCCGCCTTGCCCGAATCACCAAGCTGCTCCGGGGGCAGGCGGGCAAGGACCTCGTGATCGATGTCCTCGCGAACCGCAGCCAGTACGCGACCTTCATCACGATC
Organism: uncultured Chloroflexia bacterium; assembly: GCA_963850555.1. Lineage (GTDB taxonomy): Bacteria > Chloroflexota > Limnocylindria > Limnocylindrales > CSP1-4 > SPCO01. Next base: position 250,620 of record CAWKLT010000013.1, read on the forward strand.
CTGCTCGCGGGCATGGTCCTCAGCATCTCGAGCTTCGTCGTGCTCCAGGTCGAGAGCGGAGCGGCGGACGCGAACATCACGACCGGCGGGGACGCGCTCTGGTGGGGTCTCGTGACGATCACCACGGTCGGCTACGGCGACTTCTTTCCCGTCACGACGATCGGGCGGCTCACCGGAGCGTTCGTCATGTTCGCCGGGGTTGGGATCATCGGCGCGCTCGCAAGCATCCTCGCAAGCCTGCTCGTCTCGCCGTCGACCCCTACAGAGCCGGTGCCAGACGCCGACCCCACGACGTCGGTCGCGCCGGGGGCGGGGCAAACGACCGTCGCGACAGCGGAGCTCGTCGCGCTTCGTTTGGAGATCGAGGCCATGCGAGCATCGCTGCACCGCGAAGTGGATGGCGCGTAGATGCCGCCAGGACGCGTCGACCGGGGCCCGGAAGACCCGGGTTCTAGCCCGGCACTCGGCCAGCATGTCCCGGGCACGAAGGTCATCGGGTCGAAGGCCCCGACCATCAGGCTGTCCAGCGCGGCGGTGACACCGGCGATGTAGTCGGCCAGCGACAGCCCGCTCTTGGTGGGCGCCTCTTCCGGGGCACCGGCCAGTTGGCAGACTCCCCGACGCTTCCGTACGCTAGTAGCATGAGCGACGCCCCCATCGTGCCGGTCGGCGCCGAGCCGCCCCTTAGCGAGGTGCCCGCGTCGGCTGTGCCGCCGCGTGTCGTCGTCATCGGGTGCGGGGCGCTCGCGCGCGAGCTGCTCGTCCTGACGAAGGGGCTGCCCGGGGTCAAGGTCCACTGCGTCGACGCGCGTCTCCACATGCGTCCCAGCCTGATCGCGGACGCGGTGGAGAAGCGGATCGTCAAGACCCGGGACGAATTCGGTCCGGATGTGCGGATCTTCGTGGCCTACGCGGACTGCGGTACCGGTGGGGCGCTCGACAAGGTGCTCGAGCACGAGGGCGTGGAACGGATCGCCGGCGCGCACTGCTACGAGTTCTACGCGGGTTCGGCCACCTACGCCGCGATGCAGGACGAGGAGCTCGGGACCTTCTACCTGACCGACTTCCTCGCGCGACAGTTCGAGACGATCGTCCTGGTCGGGCTCGGGCTCGACCGTCATCCGGAGCTCATGTCCGACTATTTCGGGAGCTACCGCCGGCTGGTCTATCTCGCCCAGACCGACGACCCGGAGCTGACCGCGAAGGCGGAGGCCGCCGCCGCGACGCTGGGATTGGCGTTCGAGCGCCGCATGACCGGCTACGGCGATCTCGCCCCGACCATCCAGAACGCGATCCGTGGAGGCGCCTGACCCGATGGGCACGTTGACGATCATCTGGTGGCGCGACATCCCCGCCCAGGTCCTCGCTCGCGATGGTCGACGGCAGAGCACGCTGGTGCTCCACCCTCGCTTCCAGGTCGCCATCGACAAGGCGGCCGCGCGTGCCGGCAAGAGCTCCTACGAGGACTACATCGAGGAATGGCGACGGGAGCAGCGGCCGTGCGACGACGACCTCGAAGCGACCGTCGCGGCCGAGTCAGAGAAGCTCGAGGCCGACTACACGAAGCATCGCCTGGCCGAGCTGATCCAGTCCGGTGGCGTAGAGGGCGGCCCGGTCCTGCCTCCCGCGATCGAGACGCCGATCCCGCGCCGAGGGGACACCACCACGTGACGGTGGATCGGCAGGATTGAGTGGTTACCGGGAGCGCGCCGCGTCGGTCAACGACGCCGCGACTGGCTCGGGCGATGCCGTGACCTCGATGAGGATCATGCCGACGATCAGCAGTGCGAGACCCAGCAACCGAGGGGGACTGGCGTCTTCGCCGAACAGGAGCGCACCGAACGCCAGCGCAAGGACGGCCTCGAGCCCGAGAACGATGAGATACGCAGGCCCGAGCTGCCCGCGGACATCGATCGACAGCGTCAGCAGGGCCGCGCCGATCACGAAGAGGGCGACCATCGCCAGCGTGGGAAGCGGCTGCGTGAGTCCTTGGGACCACTTCATGAAGACGCCGCCGACGGTGAACATGAGGGCCGCTGCCACCATCAGCCCCACGTACAACCACGTGTGCATCGTCGCCTCCCCCGAGGTAGAGTCGTAGCTACGTACCGCCTGTACGTAGATGTGTTGGACGTTACATACATACCGTCCGTATGTCAAGGAGGGACCATGGTTCGCCGACGTCGCTCGCTCCTGCCACCCGACGAGGCGCGCAAGCGGTACATCCGCGCGGCCGAATCCGTGATCCTTCGCCAGATCCAAGCGGATGCCCGGCGGCTCGACAGGAGGACGACGGCCAAAATGTCGCTGTCGGGCCGTTCGCGAAGCTGAGTGCCGAGGAGGTCGCCGCGAGCACCGACGGCAAGAGTCGCGGCGCGATCACGAACCTGTTCAAGAGCCAACGGCAATTCCAGCTCCAGGCGATGGCGCTCGTCCTCGAGGATCCCGAGGTCGACATCGAGATGCCGCCGGACCCGGTCGGGTTCGCGGACGCGACCGCGTGGGTCGATGCCCTGGCGGTCGCGGAATCGGCGCGCGGCCCGCACCACCGCATGGAGCCGACGCCAGGCTACGGGCTGATCTGGACGCTCTGGCTCAGCCAGGTGCCGTACGGCGTCTGGAGCCAGCGGATCGCGTCGCCCAGCATGCGGGAGTTCCGGCATTCGGTCGAGCGAATGGAGACGCATGGCGTCGTGCCGGCGCTGGACGGTTCTCCCTCGAGGTCAGACCGCCATGGGAGGTCCTCGACCTCGCCACGGCGATGACCAGCACGATAGAAGGCGTGTGGCTCAACCAGGCGCTGATCGGCGACCATCCCACGCGCCAGCAGGCGCCGGCCGACGATGCGATGCGGAACGCCCTGCAGATGGTCTGGGAAGGCGCAACCCGACCGGC